>CAWHAM010000024.1:0-38630 GCA_963827305.1 uncultured Chloroflexia bacterium | reverse complement strand
TTTTATATCTCCTATTTGGTTTGAATTTTTTGTATCCCCCAGTATAGGAGCATATAGTGCTTTTGTATGTGACAAAGTCACATAACCAAGTGGGATTCCAATCCTTCCCTATCCAACACTTTGATCGTTCCCCGGGAGACATTATCATTCCTGCCGCGGAAAAATCCTCCAGAATGCGGCTGATGACCTCGCGTGAACTGCCCAACTCTGCCGCGATCTCCTGGTGGGTGATTTGGATCGAATTCGGACAGCCTGCTTCGCTCTATGAGGAAGGTTGCCAAGCGAGCATCCATTCGGCGGAAAGCCACTTCCTCGACGATCGCCATTACCGAGGAAAGCCGTTCGGAAAGCAGGTCAAAGACGAATTCCCGCCACAGGTCATAACGCCGTACCCAATCCCGGAAAGCATCCGCCGGGATCATCACGGCCTCGGCTTCTTTCTCTACCGTGGCAACCGCCGGGAAATTCTTCTGGCTTAGTATGGCGTTGGCAGTGAGGATGCAGGATTGTCCGTTCCCAAAGCGGTAGAGGGTGATCTCGCGGCCGGTTTCGCTGATCTTATATACGCGGACGATGCCCGAGATCAGCAGGGCGATCGCGTCGACATGGTCACCTTCAATGAAAACATCTCGACCAGCTGAAATCTTTGCAAAGAAAGCCTTCTGCTGAAATTCACTCAAAAGTTCCGGGTTGGCATGATTCAGAACCGGCAGGACGTGGACAAGTTGATCGAATTGCTTTGGACTGATCATTTTTCCCTTTCCTGAACCTGCAGCTTTCCCAATCATACCCTGAGCCTTACGAGGTTACAAGCAGTTCTTTTTACCAGGGAATTTCCAAGCCACCCCATCAGCAACATTGCGAAAAATATAATAATATGACATTTGCAAGGCACGCGGATGACATGTGACACTTTTGTACCCATTGTCACAAGCGTATTATTGATTATGTATATATGTGCTTATCCGAATAAGGTCATAAACTATGGTCTCATCAACTCTCGTTCAAGAAATTACTCAACTCCACGCGGATTTCTGCTCGGCCCTGGCTGACTCGACCCGGCTGATCCTTTTATATGCCCTGGCAGACGCTCCACGAAATGTCAGCGAATTAACCCAGGAACTCGCTCAGCCCCAGCCAACCATTTCGCGGCATCTGAAGAATTTACGCGAACGTGGATTGGTGATAGCCACCCGGCAAGGCACAATGGTGCAATATTCCCTGGCGGACCGCAGGGTTATCGATGCATTGGACATTTTGCGCAGCATTATGCGGGACAGCATTCAAAAACGTGCCAGTTATATCGAGGAAATTTCAATTTAAGGCATTATTTGGAGAAGATTTTTCCTAAGGAGGAAGGCGCATGCACCATCGCAAGCTTTCTTTTTGGCTCATCACAGCGGGGATATTGTTCCTGGTAATAACCGGGATTTTCTTTATGTTGCCGGCCCAGCAAGTCAGCGCCCAATGCGGCTCCCAGACTTCCTCGTGTAAAAATTGCCACGAAACCCAGGCACAGGATCCGGTCAACAATGACGGCACCACGTGGCACAGCCAGCACGCCTTTGGTGATTTTTGCTACCTGTGCCACGCCGGGAACAACCAGGCCACCGACAAGACGGCTGCCCATGCCGGCATGGTGGATCCGCTTTCGGATGTGGTGGCAAGTTGCAAGAGTTGCCACGCCAAAGATTATGAAGCCAAAGCCCAGATATACGCCACCACTTTAGGGGTAAAGATTGGATCAGGCACTCCTGTCCCAACCAAGTCTGCCAGCCAACCAACCACCTCCAATGTCGTGGCGACTGCTGCCCCGACTGCTGCCCAGGCAGCAGTTGTACCGGCTGCCAATATGGTGGATTATTCCCAGCGTTACGATGAAGTGGCCCTGGGAAAGCAGCCCGTCAACGTTGGCAACATCATCCTGATCGTCGTGCTGGCGGTCATTGTGCTCGGCGGTGGCTATTTCGTGGCGCGCCGGGAAGGCTGGATCAAGGTTTCGTTCCAGGAGACCAAGGTGATCCAGAGCAGCTATCCAGCCGATGTGGTGGATATGATCCCGGAGCTTGCCAGGTTAAAACCGGCTGCCCGTAAGGATCTGCACCGGATTCTTTCCAAGCCCGCCACGGCCGCTGAACTCTTCGCGCTGGTAACAAAATTGACCTCTAAGGATGGAGAACCAGCTACTCCGGTAGAAACTAAACCGGAATAATTTCCATTCCTCTATCAAGAAAAGGAGAATCCATGAATTGGATCAAGAAACAGATCAGTAAGGAAACATGGTCGCCATATGCCGCTGGGGTTCTGCTTGGCATAGTCGTCATTCTAACCGTACTTTTATCCCATGTCCTGCTAGGTGCGTCTGGAGGATTTGAAAATATTGCAGGTATGATCGGCAAGGCCATTGCTCCGGCAGCCTTCAATAATACGTACTTCAATTATGTGATGCAACCTGGAATTACCTGGGGTGTCATCCTATTGATAGGCGTGTTCTTCGGCGGGATGCTTGGGGCTGCTACCAGCAAAACCCTGAAATGGGGAAAGAAAGATGCTGCGCTTGACGATGCTCAATGGAAACGCGTCTTTGGACCACAGCCATGGAAACGCTGGGTACTGGGCTTTCTTGGCGCCATCGTCCTGGAATATGGCGCTGGCATCGCGGGTGGCTGCACCAGTGGCTTGCTGATTGCTGGTGGAAGTTTATTAGTCCCGGCCGCATTCCTCTTCATGGGAGGGATGTTCGCCTCGGGAATCATTGTTGCCTTGATCGTTTACGGCAAGCGCTACTAAGTTCATCAAGGAGAGAAGACATGAATTTCGTTTTTGCAGTATTACTCGGTCTTGGCTTTGGTTTTTCCTTGAATAAAGCCGGTCTGACCAAATATCACAGGATCGCTAACCAGTTCCGTTTTAAGGATATGATGGTTATGAAATACATCATGACGGCCCTGGCTGTGGCCATGATCGGACTATTTGGTTTGCATGGCCTTGGCTTGGTTACCTTCCCCACCGTGCCAGCAACCTATATCGCTGGAAATCTTGCCGGTGGGCTGATATTCGGGATCGGTATGTCCTTGGTGGGTTACTGACCAGGCACCTGTGTCGCCGGGTCCGGCGAAGGAAAACTTGATTATTTGATACCTGGTTTGCTTGGTTTCTTGACCGGTGCGATAATTTTTGGTCTCACTTACCAGCAGGTGTTCCCACAGATTTCAAAACTGGCACGACTGGGCAATGTAACGCTCCCTGAGATCTGGAATCTCAATCCGTACCTGACAGTATTGGTCTTTTCATTGCTGTCGCTGATCCTGTTCTACTTGATCGATCGCGCAGGCATGCAAAGGAAACAAGACAAGGAAGAAACCGAGGAATTAAGTTCAACGACGAAGTAATGGTTTGATGCCATTTGTATAATTGCCCTTGCGAAGGTTCGTTTTCGATCTTCCCACGGAAACGGTTAAACCTTCGCAAGGGTTATGAAAATATCTCGGTTGACAATATCCGAACAAAACAGAGACAAATTGCCTCATTCGTTTATTCCGTCTTTTTTTGTTTGGGAAATCACTTTCATGTTTTTTGGAGCAATCCATGACGAATACCATATCACGCCGTGACTTTCTTAAATTGGGTGGCGCCGCTGCTGGTGCGCTTGTCCTGGGCCAATTCATCCCACCCCAGGTGGCTGAAGCGGCGCGCGCCAGTGGACTATTGGATGCCACGAGCAACGGCTATATTCCCAGCATGTGCGAAATGTGCGTCTGGCGCTGTGGGCTTTTGGCCAAAGTGGAGGCGGGGCGCGTGGTTAAACTCGAAGGCAATCCCGAGCATCCGCATTCACTCGGTAACCTGTGCCCGCGTGGCCAATCGGGCCTGATGAATACCTACGACCCCGACCGGGTGCTGACCCCGCTCATCCGGGTGGGCAAGCGCGGCGAAGGCCTGTTCCGCAAAGCCTCCTGGGAGGAAGCGCTGGATCTTGTTGCCAGAAATATGCTGGATATCAAGCAGAAATATGGGCCGGAAGCGATGGTATTTTCAACCACACACTGTCTGAGCCAGTTCCAGTTCGAAAATTTGCTGAACGCCTTCGGTTCACCCAACTATGGCACCCAGCGCAGCCTGTGCTTCAACGCCATGATCGTATCGAACCTGATGACCTATGGCATGGAAGAGCCCGATCGCCAGTACGATACCCTGAAATACATCATCCTGACCGGCCGGAACCTGATGGAGGCCATCTCCACTTCGGAAACCTCGGCTTTGAGCAAGGCCATCGACCGGGGTGCCAAGGTTATCTACCTGGACCCGCGCTTTACCAAGACGGCGGCCAAGGCGGCTGAATGGCTGCCGATCCGCCCAGGCACCGACCTGGCCTTCCACCTGGCCATGCTCAACGTGATCATTGGTGAAGGATTGTACAATCGCACCTTCGTATCGAATTACACTTTCGGTTTCGAGAAACTGCCCGACGTAGTTGCCAGATACACACCCGATTGGGCGGCTGGCATCACCGGTATCCCGGCCGAAACCATCCAGCGCATTGCCCGGGAATTTGCAGCGGCCGCACCGAACGCGCTGGCCCATAATGGCTGGCGCACCTCTAATTTTGTCAATTCATTCCAGACCGAACGCGGCCATTGCCATCTTGAATGCCATTATCGGCAACTGGAATACGGCCATGTTCACGGCCAACGGGGAGGAAAGCGGAAAGCTGGGTATTCCCAAGCAGCCACCCTTTCCGCGTATCTCGGCCCAGCGGCTCGATGGCGTGCCTTGGAAATATCCTTTCGTACCTCTAGGCATCGGCGTTTTTCAGGAGTTACGCGAGGCCATATTGAGCGGCAGCCCCTACCAGGCGCGTGGCTGGTTGATATCCCGCCAGAACCCAGCCATGTCCCTGCCCGACCGCGGCCGGACCCTCCAAGCCTTCGGGAAAATGGACTTCATTGTCACGATGGACATCCTCATGAATGACACCTCCTGGTATTCGGACGTGGTGCTGCCGGAATCCTCCTACCTGGAACGCTATGATCCGCTTAACATTGTTGGCGAGCAGGCTTTCATCCGACAGCCGGTCATCGAACCGCTGGGCGAAGGGAAATCAGCCCTGTGGATTTACAAGGAGCTCGGAAACCGTTTGGGATTGTCTGATTACTTTCAATATAGGGATGAAGAGGATTATCTTACGCAGCAACTGGCGCCCCTGGGTGTCTCGCTCGAGGATGTCCGCCAGAAAGGTTATGTCGACCTGCCCGAAACAGGCGAAGAGTTGGATACTGAGTTGACCTGGGGCACTCCTTCCGGGAAGATCGAGCTGTTCTCGACCACGCTTGACAAAGGTGGTTTCCCAGGCGTTCCGCAATGGGAGGAACCGCCTGCGCCCAAGCTGGGCCAGTTCTATTTGCTGACCGGCAAGGTGGCCCAGTACACCCAGATGGGCACCCAGAACAACCAGCTCCTGCATAAGTATGCCGACGAGCCGCGCTTGTGGATGAACGCACAGGTTGCCAAAAGCCGCGGCCTGGCGGATCAGGATGAAGTTGAAGTTACCAGTACTGCAGGCAAAATCCACATCAAGTTGCTGGCCACCCAGGCCATCCGGCCGGATTGCGTCTATTTGACCCCCGGATTCGGACATCTCTCCAAGGGTCTGACGACCGCCTACGGTGTGGGCGCATGCGATTCGGACCTGCATGTCACCTATACCGATCCGGTCAGCGGCAGCCAGGCGCTCAGCCAGACCTTTGTATCGGTGCAGAAAATTGCGGGAGCGTCGTATATTGAAAAGTCCATGCCGCTCTATGCAGGAGAATAGAACATGACAGTACATCGATATGGCTTTTTGATTGACGCCAGCCGCTGCATTGATTGCCGCTCCTGTCTGGTGGCGTGCAGTGTCCAGAATAATGTTCCCATGGAGCATACGCGTATCTGGATAAAAGATACCGGTATCATAGGCGAATTTCCTGATTTGAAACGCTATACTGCCCCTTACCACTGTATGCACTGTGTGGATCCATCCTGCGTATCGGCCTGCACGGTCGGGGCTTTACAGCAGAACCAGGATGGGATTGTGACTTACGATGGAGAGCGCTGTATCGGTTGCCGTTACTGCATGTATGCTTGTCCGTTCCAGGTCCCGCATTTTGAATGGGAACAACGTCTTGCTTTGATCGTTAAATGCGATCTCTGTGTTGCCCGCCTGGAAGAGGGTCAATCGCAGCCTGCCTGCGCATCTACTTGCCCCACCCAGGCGATTCAATTTGGAACTCGTGAAGCGATGTTGAACCTGGCTCATGACCGTATCAAGAACCAGCCTGAACGCTATATTGACAATGTATATGGCGAAGACGAAAATGGCGGTACTTCCACGTATTATATTTCCCCGGTTCTGTTTGAAGAACTTGGCTTCCCTATTCCGAAAGGAGCGCAGTCTCCGGCCGAATTCAACCGCATGGCAACAGAAATCGGCACTCCCATCATCGCTGGGAGCGTGGCGGTTGGGATGACGGGCATTTACCTGGCGCTCGAGCATAAAGAGAAGAAGCAAGCCGAATCCACAGTTGAAAGTACAAAGGAGGAGTAGGCCATGTCCATCTTCGTCCAAGTCAAGAGGATCAAGGAATTGGAAAGTCTGCCCCGTTTTGCGTATGTCCTGGCGGTATTGACCGTTTTAGGGTTGAGTGCTGGCTTGTATCGTCTGTATGCCGGCCTGGGGAGCACTACCAACTTGAGTACTGTATTCCCCTGGGGGGTATGGATCAGTTTTGACCTGACTATGGTAGCATTTGCTGGCGCAGCCTTTACACTGGCTGCCTTGGTTTATATCTTCCATGTGCACGATTTGCATTCAGCCATCCGCCCGACTGTTTTATTTGGGTTCCTTGGATATAGTTCGGTATTGGTCACCTTGTTCTTCGACCTGGGCAGATGGGATCGTTTCTGGCACTTTTTAGTGTACCCAAATCTTTCTTCGGCGCTTTTTGAAGTGAGTTGGTGCATTGCAATCTACTCGGCAATCCTGTTCTATGAATTGAGTCCGGTATTTTTGGAGAGGATGAAAAATAAAAAGTTGCTCACTCTCCTCCAAAGAATAACCATTCCTATGGTTATTGCCGGCATCATCCTTTCATCGATGCACCAGTCATCCCTCGGATCTTTGTTCGTTATCATGGTGCCTCGCGTGCACTCCTTGTGGTACTCCATCATTCAACCCGAGAATTTCCTTGTCTCGTCGCTGGCGGCGGGTATCTCCACAATCATCATTGGCTCTTTTATCAGTATCCGGCTATATGGTCAGACTCTCAGCGAAAAGGTGATTGAAAAACTGGGCTGGCTGTTGCCGTGGGTATTGGGACTCTACTTGATTATGAAATTAGGCGAACTTACCTTGACGGGAGAATTGGGCCTGCTTTACACCAGCGGAATATTCAGCGTCTTGTATTTGACCGAATTGGTCATTGGGGTTGTTGTTCCCATCATATTGTTCTCCATCAAGAAAATACGCTCGCAACGCGTTGGCGCACTGATCGGCGCTTTGTTCGTAGCTGCGGGAATACTGCTCAATCGTTTTGACATAACCTGGTTCACGATGAAACCACTAAATGGCGTTTCATATTTCCCCTCGATCTTGGAATTAGCTCTCTTGGTAGGTGTAGCCTCAGGCGTATTGTTGGTCTATACCCTTATCGCCCACTACTTCCCGATCTTTGCCGAGACCATGCCCCTCGAGATGGCTTCAGTGCGAGAGACAAATGACCTCCTGCCTGCCAAGTCCCTGGCTGGTGATTAAGTTTGTATAAGAAATCACGGTCAGTTCATCTTCCCTGAACCATGTCGATCGCTCCTGGCATAGGGGCGGTTTTCAGCCTGTGTGTTTAATTTACAGATGCGGCCAACCTTCTTTCACCATCTCCATCCACCCAGCATCCCGGCCAGGCAGGCTCGCTTTAGGTATACCCTGGCGTCTGGCGGCCTGGCGGTTTTCCTGGTGTTGATCCTGGCAGTGACCGGCATTCTGGAAGTTTTTTATTACATCCCGACTCCGAGCGACGCGGCTCTTTCGATCCAGACGCTCACCTACCTCGTCCCGTTCGGTGGATTGGTACGCAATCTGCATTTCTGGGCGGCGCAGTTCATGTTGATTGTTTCGGTCGTGCACCTGCTGCGAGTGGTTTTCACTGGCGCATATTTACCACCCCGCCGTTTTAATTATCTGCTTGGGATGGGTTTGTTCGTGCTGGCGGTTCTCCTGGACTTTACCGGTTACGTTTTACGCTGGGATGAGGGCATCCATTGGGCACTGGTTGCCGGCACCAACCTGATCAAATCCATTCCTATGCTTGGAACGGCTCTTTACGGCAGCCTGGTGGGTGGAACTCAACCCGGGTCTGCGACGCTGATCCGTTTCTACGGGTGGCATATTTTCGGTTTAATGATCCCGGCGGTCATCCTGGTGGCCTGGCATATCTTCCGCGTCCGCCGGGACGGCGGGATCGCCGTTCCACCACCGTCCCTGCGGGAATCACAATTGCGCATTTCCCGGTACGAACTCGTTCGCCGGGAAGTGCTGGCGATGCTGCTGGCTTCCGTGGCACTTTTGCTGCTATCCGTATTCGCTCCGGCGCCAATCGCCCCGCCGATCACGACTGCTTCAACCTTGCCGGAAACAGTGCGTGCCCCCTGGTTTTTCCTGTGGGTGCAGGAACTGCTCAAGTTGGGCAGCCCGTTCCTGTGGGGAGTGGTTGTCCCGCTGGCAATCGTGTTTCTGGTGACGCTCATTCCATATATTCTTCCAAAGCCGGCACTTAATGAAATAGGACACTGGTTCCCGAAAAGCAACCGTCTTGCCCAGGTCGTTTTTATTTTAATTGTATTATCCATTATGATTCTTAACAGTCCTGGCTATATTTCCGGTTTCCTAATCATGCGTCGGTGGATCGTGATCGCTTCCGCTTTGCTGCTGCTAACCCTGCTGGGAATTGCCTGGCAGGAGAGCCGCCGCAATAAACCGGTAGCGTTGACACCAACATTGACCGATCAGGTGGAATATTGTCTTTCCTGCCATGGTGACCTGCCCGAGATCAGTAAATCGCATCCGGTTAAAACTTTCGGTTGCGTCATTTGCCACGGTGGTGAGCGCCTGGCTCTAGATGCGATCCTTGCCCACAGTACGATGCGGGGTGGCAAGAACCCGGCGGATTTCTCAGTGGTGCAGGTCTCTTGTGAAGGCGCGAACTGCCACAGCGGTTCCGCGGCGAGTTACAATGACCATATCCAGCGCGCCACCACTAGCATTCAGGCCACTTATGCGGGTGCGATCGCCAGCATCCGCTTTACCTTTGGAGCTCAACCAGATCTTAATGCCCACCTGGGTGCGACTGCCATCCAGGACAACCAGAGTACCAGCGGGATCACCAGTCTGGTTGCCTTTACCCCGCAGGCGGAAACCAATCCAGCAGTCCAAGCATTCGGGCAGAACTGCCTAACCTGTCACTTGTCCGCCAAGCCCGAGCAGACGGGCGGCCGTTATGACCATTTCACGGGCTGCGCGGCATGTCACACCCCGACGCAATCCACCGATCTGAGTAGCGTGGATACCAGCACGGCGACCCAGGTTCACAAATTGACCACTGCCATCTCTTATACCCAGTGCGACACCTGCCACAACCGCGGCAACTACGATTTGCGAACGATCACCTTCCAACCGCGTCCGGATACTCCCACCGACCGTCTGCAAGATTACTACCAACCCATCGCGCAATTCACGAAGTGCGAGTACTCCCTGGATTGCATTGACTGCCATACACGCACCGAAGCAATGGGCGACGGGAATCTGTACAGCAATAAAAAGCAGATCCAGTACATCCAGTGCAAGACCTGCCATGGGACTCCCACCGAATTGCCCCAGACGCTCGTGTTGACCGATCCGAATAACATCGGCTTCCGGCAGGCATCGCTCAACCCGGTGGTGAACCTGCAGATCGGCGATACCATCCTGGTCACCGAGAAGGGCGAACCGCTCTGGAACACCCGCGTGCTGCCGAATGGGACTTATGAGTTGGTCGGCAAGGCGACCAGGCAGGTGTTCACCTTCAAACCAGTAATGGGATCAGGCTGCACGCAGGATCCGAATGACCAGAGTTCGGCCTCCTGCCACAGATGTCATTCGGTGCAAAGATGACCGAGACGAGACTATCCCGACGGGATTTCCTGAAACTGGCCCGGACGGCGCTCCTGACCGCCTGCGGTCTAGTTGGATTGGGCGGCCTGATGCGGTTTCTGAGCTATCCTTCCCAGCCATCTACTCCAACCGAATTTGACCTGGGTATGGGCTCGGATTATGCACCGGGTTCGCGCACGGTTCTCCCGGACATTCCGGCGGTTCTGATCCAAAATGATAAAGGCTTTACTGCACTCAGTCTGGTCTGTACTCACCTGGGTTGTACGGTGGAAAGCCAGCCCGGAGGCTTTGCCTGTCCCTGCCACGGTTCGCGTTTTGATCTAGAGGGGAAGGTCACACACGGACCGGCGAGTCAAGCATTGTCGGTCTTCCGGTTTGAAACAAAGCCGGACGGTAAAATGCATATGTTTACGAAATAGATTGGGAGTGCCTGTTGTCGAACGAATTATCTGAACTTCTCAAGAAATCATCAGCACGTCACGACCACCTCTGTCCGCGCCAAGTACTGGGCGTGCGGATGGGTTTGGCCGGGCTGGCGGCGGTTGGGCTGGAAGCACCCGTACCCAATAAGGCCGCACTCATCATTGTCGAGACGGATGGATGTTTCGCTGATGGGATCGAAGTTGCCAGCGGGGCAACTGTCGGCCATCGCACGCTGAGGGTGGTGGATCTGGGCAAGATCGCGGCCGTGTTTGCCAATGTAAAAACGGGGAAGACTGTTCGCCTGACGCCCTGTCTGGATATTCGCCAGAGCGCTCTGAAGTACGCGCCGCAGATAAAGAAGAAATATTATGCCCAACTTAAGGGCTATCAAATTATGCCAGAGGCGGAATTATTCACTTTTCAGGAGGTTGAGTTGGATCCGCCACTTGGAACCATTCTCAGCCGCCCAGGATTGCGGGCGAAATGTGCTAATTGTGGGGAAGAGATTATCAACGAACGTCAGTTGTGGGTGAATGGAAAACTCTTGTGCAGGACTTGCGCAGGGGAGAGATATTACAGGGTGAAATAAACACCCCGCCAATTCTCCTCCAACCTGGCTTTTTCTTCCGCCTGCCGGAATTCGTCCGGCGTATTGAGATTCCAGAAAGCCAGTTTGAGCGGATCAAAACGGGTCACTTCTTCAGGCAGGACAATCCTGACATTTACTTGCGGCAGCCAGGCGATCATTTTCAACCTTCCGCCTTCCAAAGCTGAATGGATGACCGGCAGACAGGTTGCACGACGATAGACAGCATGCAACGGTTCCAGTCCCTTCAGGGTGGATGGGATGGCTATGTCTGCTCCGGTTTTGGATAGGAGATTGCTTTCGTATGCAAAAATGTCTGGATTGGCGAAGGGCATGTCACAAGCGACAGCGGCGACGAACGGGTTCTGAGCTACGCTAAGCGAAGTGTAGAGACCGCCCAAGGCACCATAATCCGGAATAATGTCTGAATAGAGTGGCAAGCCCAGGAAAGCATAATCTATCGGGTGGTTAGTCGATAGGATTACTTCGTCCGAGATGGATGCCAGGCGTTCCAGGATGCGCAAAATGAGCGGGCGGCCCAGGAAGGGCATGAGGGCCTTATCCTGCCCCATGCGACCGGATAAGCCGCCAGACAGCAATGCCAGAGAAAGCATGGGCAATTAACTATTCGCTTCTGCGTTTTGTTGCTTCACTTCTCTTCTTGCTCTTACCGCTTCCACTACAGCAGGAACAAGTGAGATGAGAATGATGGCAACAATGACTAGTTCAAAATTATTCTGAACGAAGGGGATATTTCCGAAGAAATAACCAAGCAGGGTAAAAGTGGCCACCCAGGTGGCGCCGCCAATGACATCCCAGGTTACGAAATAACCATAAGGCATTTTACTCACTCCGGCAACAAAGGGAGAAAAAGTACGGATGATGGGCACGAAGCGCGCCAGGAAGATCGTCCTGCCGCCGTGTTTTTCATAGAAAGCACGAGTGCGTTCCATATATTCTTTTTTTATCCATTTGACCTCACCAGTGTAAGCTTTAGCGCCGACTGCATGTCCGATCCAATAATTGATGTTGTCACCAGCGACGGCTGCAAATGCCAACAAGAGAAAAAGCAACCAAGGGTTAACGAGTTGTGCGCGAATGTGGCCGCTGCGAAGATGAGTGAATCACCCGGCAGGAAGGGAGTTACGACGAAACCGGTCTCCATGAAAATGATGAAAAACAGCAGTCCGTAAGTCCACGCTCCATAATGTTGAATAATGCCATTCAGGTATACGTTAACGTGCAATACAAAGTCAATGATTTTCATAATAAGGCTCATTGGAACTCCTTGGTGTTTCGAGATGAGGCGGGGGGATTATATCACTTAGTATTGGTCTATCGACGATAGGAGGCATGAGCCTCAAACGGCGATTGACGATCGGAAGAAGAATCATGATTGCCACCAACATCGACCCGAGAATTCCGATCCCCGCCACGATAAACAATATGCCAAGCGGATCAGAGCCTGCACCTGGAAGTGTGAGCCGTAGTGCTCCAAACACAGCCAGAATTACTGAACCGTTCCATAGTCCATGAATACTGATGGAAACCAAATAAGCCCCTGCCAGACGTCCATAGCGGTTTTCCAGACGGGCAGAGGCAATCCCCCATCCCATTAATCCGCTGGCTGTAATGTGCATTAGGGAACTTGCAGCGCGCCCGGCGATTCCGACTCCGAGCATTTGAGTACTCCCACTGGCTGCAAGTGTCCCTTCCAACAGGGAAAACCCCGCCCCACTTAATGCGCCCAGGGCAAAGCCCTCTGCAGGAGAGCGCAAGCGTTTTCCAAGCAACCAGACTGCAGCTGGTTTGAGTGTTTCCTCGATAACCGGTGCTAGGACAGCAGCAAAGGCTAGAGCCAGCAGAAGAACTAACGGATTGGTTAGATAAGGAGCCAGTGTAGTCAATAGTGTCTGCACATCACCGGCATCGGTTACCTGGTTCCTGACCCGTTGAAAAATGGCGAGCCACTCGGGATTTGATGCAGCTACAATTCCGGCGGCCAGAGCGGCAATCCCCACGAACGAATATTCCAATAACATGGCTCCAAGGGTGCTTCCTGTCATGCCAATACCGAAGGCGGCCCAAAACCGTCGCCAGGAACCAGACGGCAAGCCGCCGACGGCGACCCAGACCAGCGCAACGACAGGCAGCACAATCCCCAGCAAGAAGAATGGCAGAGCCACCAACCCAACGGATTCGCGCAAGCCAAGAAGGACCGAGCCAAGAACAATCACGAATACCCATGCAACGACAAATACAACCGCCTGCCAGAATTTGACTTGCGGAAGTTTTGCTTGGTGGATTTCTCCTCCCTTCAGCTTCCGGATGCAGAGAATGAGGAGCGGCAGGAGCAGAGCTGCACAGAAGAACATGCCAACGGCATCAAAGAGGCTGGAAGCCAACTCGTCAATTGACCCAAGTTTGAATGAGGTAAGTCCCGTGATAACCAGATAAATTCCCCGGCCTGCCAGACCCAGAATGCCGACCATACTGAAGATAAGTAACAGGATGTCCAGACGGCGATGAGAAATAAGATTGGGCTGCATAAAGGTAACTCAGTGTTCCTGAATTATGACATTGATAAGTTTATCTCCTTGCGAAAGATAAACTCCCGGTTGGGGGTTACGCAGCGAGAGAGCGGAAAGTACATCCATTCCGGTGAGAACCTTTCCGATGATCGTATATTGTCCGTACAACTGTGCAGCGGGAGCAAGCGTGATCAAGAAGCGGCTGCCATTTGTGTCAGGTCCGCTGTTATCCATGGCGACCAGGCCGGGTTGATCGAAGTGCAAATTCGCGGAGATTTCGGTTGTAAAGAGGTAGCCAGGATTGCCCATGCCGGTTTCGCTCGGATCGCCGGTCATAACGATAAAATCAGGAACCATTTTATAGAAGGTGATATCGTCGTACCATCCTCTGCGGGCCAGGAAGACGAAATTATTGACCGCTAAGGGAGCTTTATCCGCGAATAATTGAATGACCACGTTGCCTTTGGCGGTGTGGAGGGTAGCAAGATATTGCTTGAGAGGGTCAATCACCCAGGACGGACAAGTTGTGAACTGGCGTGCTGCGAGTGCCTCCATGCGTACAACGGCATCGAGACTGGCAAAATCAGCCAGGCCGGTATAACGGGAGGCGCTGTTGACAAACAAGATAGGCGGCGAAAGGGGCTGAGCTGCAGAGGATTGGACAGCCTGCTTGAGACGATCCGCCACCGTTTTCCCGTGAAAATCCGCCTGAAATTTCGTCAGGTCCATTCCTAGATTGTTCGCCTGCTGCATTGCCCAGGCTTCAAAGGCTGCTGGTGCGAGAGGAGACCATTCGGATTGTTTTTCAAAAAGTAGATCGTGCATTTCCCAGAACTTCCCCTGCAAATCAGCTGATTCAACCGCCTGGATGGCAAGTGCATCCTTGTCACGGCTCGATATTGGGGTATTAATATAAATAAGTCGCACATCGTTGGTATGTGTCAGGCGAATTTGCTTCAGACTGACTGCCAGAAACGCGCAAGCCGGACACTGGTAATCGCTGAAGACCACGATGGTTACCGGTGCGTTCGCCGGACCGGCAATGTGTCCACGATCTCCAAATTCGGCTCCCAATGCTTCCGGCGTGGCCGGGACATGCAGAATCGTGCATGGCATGGACAGCGGTGAGGAGGTAGCCACAGATATAGCTGGCAAAGGTGGATTTGTCGTTGTGGGGGCCGGTGCACAGGAAAAAAGGATAAAAGCAGAAACCAGCAGAATGGACAGGGATAAAATCTTCCGCATATACGCTCGATTCAATGGGCCAGGGCATCCTTCAATTGTTTGAATGAACTCATTTGAGCGATCTTTGTAAAAAGGAGGACAGAGAGCTGCTTTGGGCGCGCAGGGCACGCACTGCCGGACCGACCGGATCTTCACCCGCGGCACCGCCCGGTATATCCGCGTAAGCACCGTAAAAGGCGAAATATGCCTGGTTAAGTTTGCGAATGAAGCATTCAGAGCAACCCTGATTCCAGAAGAATTGACGGCGCTGCTCCAAATAGGCTTCTGCTTCGGAAATTTTTCCAGCGGCGAGCAGTTCGTCCACTTGTACGCGGGTGGTATGCATTTCAGCGCGGAAGTCGAAATCTGCCTGGGCAGGATTGCCCTGAAGCCCTAATTTCTGGGCCTGCAAGGCATATTTGGGGACTAATTCCGGGTAGTAACGTTTGAGCAAAGCCTTGCCCACTTCACCTCCGACAATATCTGCAGTCGTTTCGTTCATTGTACGCAGCTCCGGGGTGGTCTCATAGTTCAGGCCAAGCGGATGCCATGACAGCCAGTTGTGCGTCCACTCATGTGCAAATGTATCGGTCAGCCAGTCCAGGGCGGTGGTACGCTCGATCATGGTCGGATAAGTACCGATACCGCCCACAGGCACCACAAGAGATGAGACATCCAGGCCCTTATCCACATTGTTTTCCAGAGCGACCTGCTGGTCCACGCTCAGGTCGGGGATGAGGGAGATGGCAGCGTCTTGTTGGATTTTTCCACGCGGCGAAATGACCAGGTTGTAGGGCAGGGGAGTCATATGGAACAGGACTGGCGGGATGGGTTGGCCTGCGGTGGTCAAGCCCATGTCCGCGAGCGTGGCGGCTACCTGTTCCTGCAAAATGGACTCGGCCAATGGGGTGACGTGGCGTTGACGAGAGTAGAGTCCGGCGAGATCAGCCCGCAGAGAAGCAGAGGCGGCCTTGGGATCCTTTACCGAGGGATCTGTGTATATCAAGCTGACCTTGTTTTCGTCCTGAAGGATAGTATCAATCAGGTGTAAATAATCCACAACGAGCTTGTGCTGGGCGTTTGCGTTGAAGTAGAAAGGAGTGTCCAGGGCAGCTTGGCCCAGTTTTACTCCCAAGGCATCCAACGTCCAATTGACAAAATCAAATTCGACCGGACGGGTGTAGCGTCGAGCGGCATCTGTGGGAATCGCAGAGACGAGTAAGGTGCTGCCAGCCAGGAGAAGGGTGAAGAATAGAATGAAAAAACCGATTTCAATTGCACTCAGAAGGCGGGTATGCCAGGGCATGAGAAGATTATAACCAAGTAATTAAGAGGCTGATTAGAGAGACAGGATTCAGCCCCCCCGGATGCGTTGGGCTTCCAGCACGTTGGGCAGGTTCTCGATGCGAGCCAACATGCGACTCAACTGTGCAATATCCTTGACTTCGATCACGATGCGCAGATCGGCCAGGTTCTTATTGATTCGCACCTGCACATCGACCATATTGACGCTTTCACTGTTCAGCAGGGTGGTGATGTCTCCCATTAGCCCCTGACGGTCATAGGCGCGGATGCGGATAGGAACCGGATACGTACGCACATTTTCTCCCCAGGAAACCTTCACCAGCCTTTCCCGATCCCGGATGCGTAACATGTTGGGACAATCCTGGCGGTGGATGGTGGCTCCGTGCCCACGGGTTATGTAGCCGATTATCTCATCGCCGGGGGTCGGATTACAACACTTTCCCATGCTGGTCAACAAGCCTTTCAGCCCGAGTACGGTTACCGCCTCAGTAGGTACGGCCTCACTGGATGGAGGAACTACTACAAGTACGTCGTCACTTTCCTTGGTCTCCATAAGTTTGTTGACCACGCGAGCGATGTTCATATCGCCACAGCCGAGGGCAACATATAATTCTTCTGGGGAACGATCAAATTGGGTGGCCAGAGTTTTCAATCCATCATCATCCAGTTCTGGAAGGCCGAGACGCTGAATCTCATGAACCAGGATCTCCTTGCCCTGGGAGACATTCTGATCCTGATCCAGTTTTTTGAACCAGGCACGGATCTTCGAGCGGGCGCGCTGCGTACGGACCAGTCCCAGGCTGGGGTTGAGCCAGTCACGGCTGGGCCCGCCCTGCTTGGCGGTCAGGATTTCCACCTGTTCGCCGGTTTGGAGTGCATAATCCAAGGGAACAAGCTTGTTATTGACTTTGGCTCCCCGACAGCGGTTTC
Organism: uncultured Chloroflexia bacterium; assembly: GCA_963827305.1. Lineage (GTDB taxonomy): Bacteria > Chloroflexota > Anaerolineae > Anaerolineales > Villigracilaceae > UBA877. The sequence continues at coordinate 21,448 of CAWHAM010000024.1, read as the reverse complement.
CGACATTGGTATGGACATGGTAGGCGAAGTCGATCGGTGTGGAACCGGCAGGCAGATCGATGATATCCCCATGCGGTGTGAATACGTAAACCCGGTCTTTAAAGACGTCGGTTTTCATTCCGTCTACAAATTCCTGGGCGTCATCGACATCCTGGCGCCATTCCATGACACGACGCAGCCAATTTATTCGTTCGTCGTATTTATCGCGCGAACCACCTTCCTTGTAACGCCAGTGCGAGGCAATACCAAACTCGGCGTTCTCATCCATTTCGAGAGTGCGTATTTGCACTTCCACGGGCCGGCCATCGTCGTGGATGATGGCAGTATGCAGGGATTGGTAAAAATTATCCTTCGGAGCGGCGATGTAATCATCAAACTCATTGGGAATCGGCCGCCAATGGGTATGGATGACACCCAAGGCAGCATAACAGGCTGCAACATCCGGAACGATCAGCCGAACGCCGCGTACGTCCCGCACCAGGTCAAAGGGCTTGCCCTTCTCGACCATCTTCTTATATATTGAATAGATATGCTTGGGTCGTCCGGATATTTCTGCCTTGATTCCGGCATCAATGAGCAATTTCGAAATGGATTCGATGATGTTTTGTATCTCGGCTTCGCGCGATTCTCGCCGCACAGCCAACTGTTCAGCAATTTCCTTGTATTTCTCAGGATTGGTATAGCGAAAACCCAAGTCTTCAAGCTCCCATTTTATTTGCCAGATGCCCAGGCGGTTTGCCAGGGGAGCGAAAATATCAAGAGTCTCCTGTGCTATCCGGCGGCGCTTTGCTTCAGGGAACGCGCCCAGGGTACGCATATTATGCAAACGATCTGCAAGTTTAATGAAGACAACGCGTACGTCGCTGTCCATGGCAAGAAAGGTTTTACGCAAGGTTTCGATGGAAAGCTCATGTTTACGGTCACGCAGGTCTGCATCATCCTCGGTCGCTCTGGCAGCCTCTTGGTATGAAGACTCAGAACCGTCTCCATTTTCCTTGGGAAGCGCCTCCTCCCGGTGTTCACCGCGCGATACACGCGGTAACTGGGTGAGCTTGGTCACTCCCTGAACCAGGTCGACAATCCCGTCGCTGAAATCACGCCGTAAAGCCTCTGCCTTGATGGAGGTGTCTTCAATGGTATCGTGCAGCAAGCCAGCAGTAATCACTTCGGCAGGCATGGAAAATTCAGATCAGAATCGCAGCAACGGCAAGCAAGTGGTTCACATAAGGCTCTCCGGATGCGCGTTTCTGACCGGCGTGAGCCTTCTCCGCCACACGGTAGGCGCGCTGGATCAACTCGCGGTCGGCAGGAGAGTAATAATTGGGAAGCTGTGCCAGGAGTTCTTCCAGACTGAGGGGTGAGGCGGTCTTCATGAAATCTATTATAATCGCCCTGGTACTTCTTATGGCAATCGTGAACAACATCACCCGCCTGTTGGACTCACGCAAAATCCCCTATAAGGCCTTTGAACTGACTGCGGAAAAACGCGGGGCGTACGAAACTGCCCGCCTGTTGGGCGTGGACCCGGAAATGGTCTATAAGACCATTGTGGTTACCCGTTCAAAGGGCAAACCCATCCTGGCGGTCATCCCCGGTCCCAACCGCGTCGACCTGAAGCTATTGGCAAATGCAGTAGGCGATAAAAAAGTTACCCTGCCCAGCGAGCACAAAGCCGAAGTGTTGACCGGCCTACAGGCAGGCGGTATTTCACCCCTGGCGCTCTTGAACAAAGGCTTTCAGGTGGTAATCGAATCTGCTGCGAAAACCAAACCCGAAATCCATTTGAGCGGGGGCCAGCGCGGATTGAACATCAGACTGCCAGTCCATGCGCTGGCTGATTTAACGCGTGCCCGCTTTGCCGAGATAAGCATTCCAGATCCCTTCAATCCTGATTGAGGGGTCACACAAGTTTTTTAATCCATTGAAGAAGCAGTATAATATCCAAAATTTGTTCCGGGAGGAACGATGAGCAAACCAACCACCGGCGAACCAATCATTATCGCCCGCGATGTGCAGAAATGGTACGGCCATTTTCAGGCACTCAAAGGAATCAATCTCGAGGTTGGAAAGGGGGAAGTGATCGTCATCTTCGGTCCGTCAGGGTCAGGGAAATCCACGTTCATTCGCTGTATCAACCGTCTGGAAGACCACCAGGAAGGACAGATCATCGTGGACGGGATCGAGCTCTCCAATGACATGCACAACATTGAACAAATCCGCATGGAGACGGGCATGGTCTTCCAGCAGTTCAACCTCTTCCCACACCTGACGGTATTGCAGAACATTACTCTGGCAACCATCCAGGTGCGCAAGTGGCCAAAGGAAAAGGCCGAAACCAAAGCCATGGAATTGCTCAACCGCGTGGGTATTCCTGAGCAGGCCAAGAAATATCCCGGTCAACTTTCCGGTGGTCAGCAGCAGCGTGTGGCGATCGCGCGGGCCCTGGCGATGGAACCCAAGATCATGCTCTTTGACGAGCCGACCTCGGCACTGGACCCTGAGATGATCAAGGAAGTATTGGATGTTATGATTGAATTGGCAAAATCGGGAATGACGATGATAGTGGTAACCCACGAAATGGGCTTTGCCAAGGCAGTTGCAGACCGGATGTACTTCTTCGACGATGGTCAAATTGTAAAGTCCGGCACACCTGAAGATATTTTTACTAAGCCGAAGGAAGACAGGACGAAGTTGTTCCTGTCACAGATCTTACAGAAATAAATTAAATGTATAAATACATATATTAAGGAAGCGAGTGGCACAAGTCAGCTGCTTGCTTTGTTCAACTACCCCTTCACCACTGCCATTGGACACAAGCGAGCCACCTTGCGGGCAATCCCGGCCGAGACGACCGTCTCAACCACCACATCCACATCTTTGTAAGCGGAGGGAGCCTCCTCGGCCAACCTGGACATGGATCCGGCCCGGATGTGGATGCCCTGTTGCTCCATCATACGGCGCAGGACATCACCGCGGATCTCGTGTTTGGCTTTGGCGCGGCTCATCATCCTCCCGGCACCATGACAACTGGATCCAAATGAACGCAGCATACTCATTTCAGTACCAGCCAATACCCACGAGGCAGTACCCATGCTACCAGGGACGAGTACCGGCTGCCCGGTCTTCCGGAATTCAGGCGGAAGACCAGCGGTGCCTGGACCAAAGGCACGCGTGGCGCCTTTGCGGTGGACGCATAGCTTGAGAGGCAGCCCATCGACAACATGGATCTCAAGCTTGGCGATGTTGTGGCAGAGGTCGTACACCTGAACCAGCTGCCAACCCTTTGCCTTACCTGAGAAAGTTTCTTCAAAGGCGCGCCGGGCTGAATGGGCCAGCAATTGCCGGTTGACGAAGGCAAAATTGGCAGCGGCGCGCATCGCACCCAAATAGGCCTGTCCTTCCGGGCTGTCCATCGGTGCGCAGACCAGTTCCCGGTCGGGCAGGTCAATGCCATAGCGACGCACCACAGTCTGGAACTCCTGGACAAAGTCGGTGCAGACCTGATGCCCAAGGCCGCGCGAGCCACAATGGATCTGAACAACCAGGCAGCCTTCCTGCAAGCCGAAAACAGTCGCAGTTTCACGGTCAAACACGGCTTCAACCTGATCCACTTCGATGAAGTGGTTTCCTGCACCGAGCGAACCAATCTGGGCGCGCCCACGCGCCTTAGCCCGCTGGCTGACTTTAGCCGTGTCGGCTCCTTCCAGACAGCCACCTTCCTCTGTGCGGACGAGATCCGATGCGGTGGCGTAACCGTTCCTGAGTGCCCAATGGGAACCCGTGCGCATCAAACGTTCCAATTCCGGCAGGTTGAGGCTGATGAGGCCTTCCCCGCCGACGCCACTGGGACAGTAGCGGTCCAACAGGTTGGCCAGAGTATCCAGATAAGGTGTGGCGGCTTCAGCCTGGAGGGATGAGGCCAACAGGCGAACCCCACAGTTAATATCGTAACCAATCCCACCCGGCGAAATGACACCACCTGGAAATTCTGTGGCGGCTACGCCACCGATGGGGAAGCCGTAACCCTGGTGCATATCGGGCATGACCACCACTTGCCCTACCAGGCCGGGAAGCGTGGCGGCATTGACGGCCTGTTCGAGCGATTTATCTCCGGCGATATGTTCGAGCAGTGCCCGTGTGGCGAAAATTCGTACAGGGACGCGCATGTCGGGACGAAAGGTACGAGGAATTTCCCATTCGTGGTCGGAAATTCTCTTTAGGTCTTGGATGCGGACCATAACTGGCTCCTGGATGCAGGAATCCCATCCCTATACGTCAAACACAATTTCCACCTGGAAATCTGCACCCATTTTCCGGATGTGTAGATTGTGATATGTGACAGCTTTGATGGATTTGTTCGTTGAAAGGATGCGCGTACCCGACAATCTTGCTTTCAATTTCGAGCCTCGAATTGCCACTTTGAATTCATCGAACACCAGGTTTTCCTGTTCGGCAGCCCAGACCAGTTCGGACAGGAAAGCTACCAACAGGCTTTCCGTGTCGAGCGCTTCGGCTTCGAATTTGCGTGTTACACGCGGACCGGGGGCCGGTTGCGTGCCTGTCAGCGCGTTCATCCCGCGGGCTGCTTCGGCAAAGAGCGCCGGCAGGCTCGTGGCCCAGACGCGCATCTGACAATCAGCGGTGTGGGGCAATTCCTCGAATCCGGATTTTCCATTGTACATTGGTAAATTATTGTACATCATAATTTATTATAAAATTCCAAACAATAGATAAGGAAACATATATGCATTCAGCCAATAGGGAAAAGCTCTTTTTTGTATGTCCCTCCTTAAGGTTGTCCCCCAAAATGCCAGATGAAAATCTTCAAAATTGGTTATTGAAATTAATGAAAAATTAATGTAAGATATTACTGTCAAACCAATGTAATGTAAAAACCAGGAATAATTGTTGACGAACCGGGAGAGGAGGTCAATCGAAAAAATCCAAATTTAATAAAGAGTTCCTTCGCGAAATTGAGCCCAAGACGTAATTTATACACAGCTTGTATGTTGCCCAGGTCAATTCATCCTAATAGGCCAGACGAACTTGTGTGCCGGATTTGGCCTCCAATATGATAAGAGGAGAAGCAAAATGATTAAGCTAGTCAGAATTGTTATCAGTCTTCTAGTATGCTTTGTGTTTGTCGGGGCACTGAGGAGTGCACCAATTGCGAAAGCTGCGCCAGCAAATCCGCCGCAGCCTCAGCAAATCTTCTCGAAGGATGGGAATGCTGTCGGTGTCAAGGCCACAGTAAATGAGGCAGCGACCAACGCGGCCCGGTGGACACTGGAAGCACGCCAGGCAGCCAAGCCATTGGAAGTCAATTCCAATCCATCAGATTTAAATTCCATAATCAGCGATTCTGGCGGTGGAACTCCCATTTTCAAACCAGGTAAAATGGCAGATCCGGCTGCATTGGAAGAGGCGAAGACCAAATATCCGGATGCCTGGGCTGCAATGAGCAACCACCAGTCTTCGAGCCTGCCAATGCTCGAGGCGCCCAGCCTGGTGAACCCGCAAGGCACCAAAGGTGTCTTCGATGGATATCTTGGCAACTATTGGACGATTTTTTATAATAATTATCCCTACTATGTCGTTGGAAGACTTTATTTCAATGACTTAGTTTACGGAGGCAGTTATTGGTGCACAGCTGCCCTGATCAGCCCAAATAGCATTGTCGCTACGGCTGCCCATTGCATGTACAATACTGATTTGAACTATTGGTATGACGACTGGGTTTTTGTCCCGGATGATTATTATGGCAATGACCCTCTGGGATATTACCCCTATTATACAGGCTGGGTGAACTACAAGGGGTGGATGTTAGCGAAATCCTCATCAAAAGGTGCGGCTTACGATGTTGGGTTATTGCAGTTCTACAATAATCCGTCCTATTATGGTTGGCTTGGATGGGCAGTGAATTTGAATACCAAAAGTCTTGTACACACCATCGGCTATAGTACCAACGTCCTTAGCGGAGGCCCCTCTTACATCTGTGTGGCCGAAAGTTATCCTAAGGGAAGTGACGTCATTGGCGAGGGCTGTGATATGAACAACACCGCCGGCGGCTCACCATCGATCTACAGGTTCTTCCCGCTTGCTTCGGGAGCCATAAATTACGCTAGTGCCGTCATCCATGGAGGGTCAACCGGGACCAACATTTATAGCACACGCTTTAGCAGCAAAAACTTCGTACCCCTATGTATCCTCATAGGCTGTTAATGTGATCAAACCCAAACCATGACCGGGCTTTCGAAAAAGGCAGTTTGAGGGGGCAAAGAATTGAATAAAGGCCCAGGAATTGGCAGAGACAAAAAGAGGGTCTCCTTAAGAGGGGAGGCCCTTTTTTTATTTCAGAAACACTTTTTCCTGTAAATTACCGCCGACCAACGGGGAACCAATAATAATATATCTGCCAGCTAACCTTGCTTGGTGGGGAGTTCGAGAGGATGCTGATCGCCTTTGAATTCACAACAGAGATGCTCAATCTAAAAGGGCATCCTTATCGGCGCGCTTGAAATGAGCCCGATAGGCGGCAGTTTCCGCCAGCAGGGACTGAATTTCAGTCCATAAACGGCTTGCGCGTGTCGTGTCCAAGGGGGAATCACCGTTGGACAAGACCAATTCAGCCTCTTTTTCCATAAGAATTTTAATTTTTCCCTGTAAAACCAGCCAATGCACAGCGTTGTGAACGGTAATGGCCCGCTGTGCAGTGGCTGTTTCCAATTCTGACCAGGAGACCTTCCCAGCACGGTGATTAACGGCATACTTCATCAGTCCGGCCAGCCGTCCGATGAAAGCTTCCGGTGATTCGACAGGCTTCGCTACCGCCAAAAGAATTACTTTGCGGGGATTGACCACCTCCAAAGCGAGGCGCAATTCCTCTGGAGAAGGCGGAATGGTCCAGATTATAAGTGTGTCTGCGGGTGAGAGTTCGTAACGGGTCTTCCCGCCGCGCCTTTTCTTTTCTGCTCCTTCGGTCCAAAGCATGGTTGACGGGTGCGATTGGATGGTTGATAGGACTTCTTCAAGGTCATTGGCATTTCGAAAATCAACAACCTCTCTTTTCCGGCTGATTACTTCGACTCTCTCCGTATCGAGTTGGCGGAAGTCGATAAATTCCATCTGGACCTGAGGCGAGCCACGCCAGTCGGAGGCGCGCAAGCTGTAAGCCAGGTCAATGCGGCCCTGCGGGAGATTTTCCTTCTCTTCCGCGCCGTTCCACCATAAGACGGTCTGGGTATTACCGGCTAGGTCGGTCACCTTCAGTTTCAAATGTTCCTGGTTGCGTCCAATAGTGGAGGTGGATAGCAAATTCAGGGCGCGCGTTGCCAGAGTCAGCTTTTCGTTGCCGGGGCCGTAAGGAGCCAGGCTTCCCAATTCTTTGGCCAGACCCAAGGTTATTTCAGACAGGTCAAGCCAGCCATTGATTTCAAGGTGGCTCTGTTTTTCGCCATATCCCTTCATCCCAGCCACAGTCTTTTCCAGGCGCCGGGTGAATTCTGGCAGTCTTTCCGGTTCCAAGGAAAGCCCGGCCGCCATCGAATGTCCCCCAAAATCAAGCAGCAAATCCTGTTGCGCGGCAATCGCAGCGGTGATATTCAGCCCCTCAACGGAGCGTGCAGAGCCTCGGGCTGGTTCGCCAACGGGCGTGGAAAACAAAATCGCCGGTTTCCGATAGCGATCCACCAGGTGGCTGGCGACAATTCCCACCACGCCACCTGGCCAGGACGGGTGTCCGAGCACCAGAACGGGTTGGTCTAGCAGGGCCGGGTCGGTAACCAGTTGAGCTTCCGCCGCCCGGGTGACCTGGCTGCAGAGCCACTGCCGCTGTGCATTCAGGCCTTCAAGCTGGGTAGCCAAAACGTGTGCACGCACCGCATTGGAAGTGGTCAACAATTCCACAGCCGGGTTGGCATCACCCAGACGACCGAGTGCATTGAGGCGAGGTCCCATTACAAAGCCGATATGTTCCTCGGTAAGGTTGGCCGGGACGAGTTCTGCCATCTCCATCATAATCTGCAAGCCAAAACGTTGTGAGCTTCTCAGCACTTCAAGCCCAAGCTGGACGAGATAACGCGCATCGCCGGTGAGCCTAGCCAAGTCGGCAACCAGACCAAGCGCTGCAAGGTCAAGATGTCGGGTGGCTTCGTTGGGCCGGCCAGAACGCGCGTAAAGTTCTTCGGCAAGTTTAAAAGCTACTCCAGAACCCGAAAGAGTTGAGAGAGGATGTCCTTGCGGAAGGAGTTTCGGGTTGACAATCGCTACAGCCGGTGGGAGGAATTCGGGTAAATCGTGGTGGTCGGTGATGAGAACGTCCACGCCTCGCTCGCGGGCATAATCCACGGCTGCGTGGGCAGTGACCCCGGTATCGCATGTCAAGATAAGTTTCGCACCATGGTCAAGGATTTCCTGTAGGTGCGGAAGATTGACCCCGTGACCCTCGCTGGCGCGCACCGGGATATGGAAAGTTACATCTGCGTCCAACTCCTTGAGGGTCTGATAGAGGATGGTTGTAGAAGTCTGACCATCCACATCGAAATCCCCCCAGACACAGATCGACTGGCGTTTGCGGATAGCCAATTCGAGACGATCTACGGCAGAAGAAAGTCCGGGAAGATGGATCGCCGGGGTCGGGGAGTAAGCATGTGGATCCAAAAAGGCATGCGCCGCTGCGGGGGTTTGAATACCGCGCCGGAAGAGTGTCTCTGCCACAAGCAGAGGTAGGTCCAGCAGGGGAGTGGCAGCAGCAATTGGAGATGGCTCAATCCAGATCATGGGGATTTAGAACTCAATCTCGGCGATCTGCTCGTAGTTCAGCGTCAACTCTGTGTCAAGTCCTTCCGCTCCGGCCTCAGCTTCGTCCATTGTGCCGGCCTTCCCGCCGCGGTTGCAATAGGAACGATAGGGACAGTAGTTACATTTCCTTGCATCTTCAGTCAGTGGAAAATGCCGATGATTGCCGATTTCGTTGATGATGGCAGGCAAAGCGTCCCAATCGCGCTTGAACTGGGTGACATTGTATGGGAGCCGGGCTGGTTCGGCTGGAAAGTCGCCATACCAGTACATCATTTCGACCTGGTCCGCTGAGATTGGTTCGCCAGCGTTTAAATGCCCCCCAGCCTGAACCAGCAAAGCGCGGTAGACGCGTGTCTGCATGCGGGCTGCCATCCATTCGTCCCTGGGACGCTTGTGGGTGGTCTTCCAGTCAAATATGAGGGCCTTTTTGCCGGGCTTGATTGCCAGCAGGTCATATTTTGCCAGCAAATGGCGGGTTCCAATTGGGGCGGAAAGAGATAATTCAGTATACTGCGTGTAGTCATTTATACTGAAGTTATATCCAAGATAATTCTCCCACCAACGTGTCAGGTCAGGTGTCTTGGCTAGCCGGGCCAGCAATTCGACAGGCAGACCGATCCGATGCTGCTGAACCATCCGGTGAAAGAGCTGTCCCTGCTGCTGACGACGTTCGTTTTCAAGCACAGGTTCTGTTTCAACAGCCGGCCAAGCCAGACTTTCGATGTAACGCAGTTGGAACCGACGCGGGCAGTCATAGTAGTCCTGAAGGGAAGACTGGCTGAAGGTGAAAGAGGCAGGAAGTTCGGATTTAAGGTCGTCGGGCATAGATTTCGGTTTCATTTTACATCGAAACGATTGAACTTGCCCAGCGGGGTTTCCCACTCGACACGAGCCGCATCAACACGGGAGGAACGCGGGCCGGTTTTGACCATATCTGCAAACCTTTCCAATACCGGACGAGGACCTTCCGCGACTGTTTCTACCTGATCGTAGCCCAGGTTGTGCACCCATCCGACAAGGCCAAAGAATGTGCCAGCTTGCAAGACGAAAGCACGAAAACCGACCCCCTGGACGCGCCCTGTTACCCAGATATGGACGCGTGCTTGGTCATTAAGGCTTAGGCCGGCCATGCTGCTCCTTTTTGCGGATCCAGGCGAAGCATATCACCTGCGTAAGAAGTACAAAACAAGAGTAAGGGTGAGCGGACTGAGGATCGTGCTGACAAAGATGATTGCGGTTACGAGGGTGGAGTCAAGTTTATACTCCGTGGCGAGGACAGTTGTCATCACAGCAGCTGGGCCACCCATTTCGGTTATACCGGCTTGTCGTGCGGGGGTTGAAAGACCAAATAGAGCTGCGAAGCCCAAGCCGATCAGAGGGCCTATCACCAGACGAATGAAAACCGGGATACTCATGGCACGAATTTTACGGCTCCATTCGATCCGCTGCAATTCTAACCCAAGCAGAATGAGCATAGCAGGGATCGCTCCACCAGCTGCCAGTGCAAGGGTCCGCGAGATCGGTTCCGGCAGAGTCCAACCGGTGCGAATGAAAAGAAGTGCCAACAGGATGGCATAGATTGCCGGTACTTTCAATAGGCCCAGGAGGGCTCTTTTGAGATCCAGGTGACCCAAGGACGAGATAACCACTCCCAGTGTGTAAAATATCAAAGTGCTGGTGACGAAGTAAATGCTGGCATAAGCCAATGCTTCCTGTCCGAATGCAAAGGAAACCAACGGCAGACCGAAATTGCCGCTATTCACGCACATACTAGCCAGGACCACTATGATCAATGCACCACGTTCCATGCGGAACAATTTACCGATCAGGAAAGCCAGACCTGCAATGACCAGAGTCCCGGTGGCTGTGAACCCCATCATATTGGCTATCCGTGTGAGTGGAAGGTTATTGCTTATGAGCAGATTAAAAACAAGAACCGGGCTGAGAATGTAAAAAATAACCCGGCCCAGAGGGCTAGGGTCTATTTTTAATGCTTTACCAAGCGCAAAACCGGCACCGCTGAGCAGCAGAACAGGCAGGATATTATTGGCGAAGATGTCAATTAGGAGCATTGTGTAATTAGTGGTTTGAAGAGGGTGTTTATTTCGTCAATCCTCATCCAATCCATCTTCCTCGTCCAGTTCCTCTTCATGAAGATCTGCTTCCGTGTCCAGGTCAAACAAGCCAAATTGTGCCATATCTTCTGTGAAAGCCAGGGTATCCATAGCCTCCCCGATAAAATCGGCTTCCCCGTCGTCTGTTTCGGCATCAAGGAGTTCCTCAAGCCGCCCGCGGACGCCCTCCCCGCCTATCTTCGATAGTGCCCAAAAAAGCTCACGGCGAATTTCCAGATCTTCCTCGTCTTCAAGCAGATCGAGCAGGATTGAACGGGCGGAGGCCAGTTCCAATTCTCCGGCAGCATGGATAGCCTCGGAACGGATATCCTCATCGGGAGATTGCAATTTCGAAAGCACCTGCTTCTTCCAATGCCCGTCACAGGAACGGCCCATGGCGAATAAGGCACTTACAACCCAGTCGGGATTATTATCGTGGTAGGCGGCTTCGATCAAAGGGGTGACTTCCTGGCGTCCGGAATATCCGAGTGACTCCAGTGCGCGGCGGCGTATGAGCGTCTCTTTAGTGGATGTGGCAGCTTTGAGAAGATCATCTTCAATCTGATGATGTAATCTTGATGGAATCTTTTCCAGCTCACCCTGATAAACGAACAATCCCAGTGCATTAGCGGCTGCCGCGCGCACTTCGGTATCCGGGTCCTCGTTCATAAGTTTTAGGAAAATTGGGACAAGTTTTGAATCCTCATTTTCCCAGAGAAGGCGAATTGCGCGTATACGAACCTGCGGGTCGGAGTTCTGAGAGCAAAGGTCGTGCCAAATCGTCGAAGTTGGTTAAAGTATCGGCATCGGCCAGTTCTTCCAGGTCTTCAAGCAGGGTGTGTTTCCGTCCAGTTCTTATTAGCGGCCAGGCTTTCAATAAAATTGCCAAATTCGCGGGCGAAATATCCGAGAATTGATGCAAGTAACGCGCTGAAAAGGGCGTGCCATCATCGAGGAGAGCGTCCACCACGGTCTGAAATGGTACGTTCCGGGTCATAGAAAAATCCTGTTCCTTTAGGGGAGGGTAAAGGTTATAGGATTAATTAAATCCTTGAGATAGAAAAAACCAAGCAGGATCAACAGGACCAGGAAACCGATACTATTGATGGCAGCCTGGTATTTTGCCGGTATGGGGCGATGCAGGACGATCTCCACCAAAGTTGTGAAGATGCGCCAGCCATCCAAAGCCGGGACAGGTAATAAATTGGCTACACCGACAGTAATGGTTAATGAAATAATTACCAGAAGGGTGTAGTTTGTGGGGATCTGAGATTGCCCGCCAGGGGTTGGTTGGCGACTGGACACATCCCGAGCCACAGATTGCTGAAACAAATTCCAAATGCTGCGCGGACCGCCGATCTGGGCTTCCTGCGAAGAAACGGTCCCGGCAATAATGCGTCCGGGCAAGGACAGAAGGTTTTGTATGTCACTACCAGCAGCAGAAAAACTAACCGGGATGGTTGAAAACCAATTCTTCGCCGGGCGTAACAGTTGGCCGACGGCAATCCCCATCGGTCCCTGGTTGGAAGGATAAACGGTGCGAGGGGTAACCGTGATATTCAGAGTCTGCCCGTTGCGCAAGATGGAAAGCGGCAAGGGCTTGCCGAGATAATTGCGCGTAATCGAAATCAGCTGGTTGTAATTGGTGATTGCGGTTCCTCCAGCGGTCAACACAATATCGTTAACCTTCAAACCGGCAATTTCAGCCGGGGAACCTGATTCAACCATGGAGACAACCGCACTGTTCTTATCCGGAATACCCACCTGGCTGAATAATATGGTGTATACCAGTACCGCTGTCAGCAGGTTCATGGTGACCCCAGCAAGCAATACAAGGATGCGCTTCCAAGGATATGCAGCCGCCAGTCCTCCAGAAATGCTCGGATCGTCTTCCCCTTTGATCTTGTTAAACCTCCCAAAGGGATCCAATTAAGTGTGAAGTCTGTACCCTTCCAGTTGAACAATTTGACGAGACGTGGAGGAAAACCGATGCCAAATTCCTCAACATCGATACCCAGCAACCGGGCGGCGATAAAGTGCCCCAATTCATGCAGCAGTATTATTCCGGCAAAGACCACCACGAAGGTGATCCCACCGAGCAAACTTGTGTTCATTCAGACCTCATTAACAATAATATGCGCCTCCTGTGAGGCGGGCAGGTTGATTATATCCTTATTGAGGAGGATGGTTAACAGAGAAGCATTAATAAAATATATGAAAGATTTGAAATGCAAAGTTAGGCCAATCTTGCTGGACCACCAACACCCGCCAATCGTACTTCCCTAACCCCTGGTATGGTGCGTAATAAACCATCAATGTGCTCCGCCTCGGCTGCTTCGGTAATCGCATGGACGTTTGGTCCGGCATCGATAGTGTAGCAAACAGGTAAACCATTACCGCGGGCCTCACGGATGGCATGCATGACAGACAAATTAGCCGCCTGCCAGTAGAAAAGGGGCGGCCGGGAGGTCATCATTACCGCATGCATCATGTCCGAGTCGAGTTCAACGATGTCTGCAAGAGCCGTGAAATCCCGCTGCTGGATGGCGTTCCGGCAGATCTCCAGCCTGCGGGGGTTATCCGCCACGCGGGCTGCCTGAAGCGGACTGGTACCGGCCAAGGCATGGCCATCGGTGGATCCGGTGGACTTGGGCTCGCTGGAGAGCATGGCGATGCAGTCGATTAGGCGCCATTGCACAGATGGAGCAATGGAAAAGGCATAGGAGTCGGCATCTCCCGTGCCTATCTGCCACTCGACGAATCCACCTGGGATGGACCGACAAGCCGAACCGGAACCGCGCCGGGCCAAGCGGGAGAGAGCGGCTTCATCGAGATCGAGGCTGGCAGCCTGCGAAGCTGCCAGGGCCAGTGCTGCAAAAGCAGAAGCAGATGAGGCGATTCCAACACTGGATGGGAAATTGTTCCCGCTGATCACCTCAGCGTGCATATTGATTTCCGCCATCTGCCGGACTAGGTCTAGGAGAGCAGAAACACGCTGCAATCCGGCTCCGACGATTGGTTTGTTGTTGACTGTGAGCGTATCAGCCTGGAGTGAACCGGTAAACATAACGGATGTGATCGTTTCCAGACCTTCCAGATTCATGGAGATGGAACCGTTAGCCGGCAGGCGCAAGACCTCGTCTCGGTTGCCCCAATATTTAATAAAGGCGATATTCGGATGGGCGAGAGCAGTAGCTGTATGTTCTTGGGCGGAATTGATTTGGGACATAATAGGAATAGTTTACCATTAAGAACCCGCTCCTATGAACACATGATAAAATTAATTTGTGTTTCCTTGCATTTTCCCGGTAGACATTAGTAAACTTTTTCTTACAAGGAGTACTTGATGAAAGGAGTTCCTTCTCTCATCCTGGTCGGAATTCTTTTCCTGACCGCCTGTACCTCCGCAACGCCGCAACCAACCACTACACCAGCGTCCATGCCTACACCCGTAGCTTCACCGACGCATGGATGGAACTCACAAGGCTGGAAGCTGGTCTGGTCGGATGAATTCGATGGGACAACGATCAATCCAAGGAATTGGGTTTTCGATAGAGGTGGGACTGGCTGGGGCAATGTGGAAATGGAGTACTACACAGACCGCCCGGAAAATGCCAGGGTTGAAAATGGCATGCTGGTCATCGAAGCCCGCCAGGAACAATATGAAGGTCTCAACTATACATCAGCCCGGATTAATTCACGCGGTTTGCAGGAATTCCAGTACGGACGCATCGAGGCACGCATGAAACTGCCTTCCGGACAGGGGATTTGGTCGGCTTTCTGGATGCTTGGCGGAAACACATCCTGGCCACTGGGCGGTGAGATCGATATTATGGAGTATATCGGAAAAACACCGGATACTATTTATCAAACCGTGCATGGTCCAGGCTATTCAGGCGCCAAGGGGATCGGTTCGCATTTTGCTCTCACGACCGATTCGCTAAAAAAGGATTTTCACGTTTTCGCAATTGAATGGGTTCCAAACGAGATCCACTGGTTTGTGGATGATCAGGAGGTGTTCAAGGTTACCCCCGACCAGATCCCGGCCGGAACGCAGTGGGTATATGACCATCCGTTATTTATTATCCTGAACCTGGCGGTCGGCGGCAGCTGGCCCGGTTTCCCGGATGAGACTACGGTCTTCCCGCAGCAGCTACAGGTGGATTACGTTCGTGTCTACCAGAAACCTTGATATAGATCCCATTACCGATAACGATGCCATTTGAATGAGGCTGTACAAAAAGTAGCGGAAAGCTCTTCACTTCTTTAGGAACCATGATCCAACTGTAGCTCGCATGAATCCATTGTAATCGCTACCACAGGCTGCAGTTAACACAGACTGCCCGGATCTTCTTTCCGAGCAGATCCATTTGTCGACCGATATATTTAACCCAAGGTTGCAATTCTACAATCCAGGTTGTGGAGGCTTCGTACCCAGCCTTGTTTGATTTCCTCTTCGGTTGTTTTTAACCCGGGAAGGGGATTTTCCAGGCCGTAGCGTTCGTATTTGGCATTGCCCACGTTATGGTATGCCATCAGATCGATTCCATCCAGATCCGGGTAACGGCGGTGGAGTGTGGCGATGCCTTCCAGGTGGTCGGAGGAGTCGTTGATGCCTGGAATGAGTGGGCAGCGTAACCGGAGGCGGGCACCCTGCCGCACCAGGAAATCAAGGTTGGCGAGAATCAACTCATTCGAAACGCCGGTCAGTTCTTTGTGGGTTTCCGGATTGGTGGCCTTGTAATCGAACAGGAACAGATCCACGAAAGGCAGGACCTGCTTATAAGCGCGCTGAGTGGTCCAGCCACAGGTATCCAAGCAGGTGTGGAGCCCCTCGGCTTTGGCAGCCTTCAGCAATTCAAGGGTGAACTCTGCCTGTAACATCGGCTCTCCGCCGGTGATCGTCAACCCGCCACCAGATTGGTCGTAGAAGGGCCGGTCACGCAGAACGACTGTTATAATCTCATCGACTGTCTGCTCCTTACCAGCCAGCTTGAGGGCTTCATACAGACAGGTCTCCACGCAATCCCCACATTTCTCACATAGGGAGCGATCGTATACGTGAATACCTTCCACGATCTGGTGAGCGCCGTGCTGGCAGGTTTCGACACACTGCCCGCAGACCGAGCAGGACTCCGGACGAAAGGAAATCTCCTTGGTCGTTGATTGTAATTCAGGGTTATGGCACCAGACACAACGTAAGGGACAACCTTTCAGGAAGACAGCAGTGCGGATGCCAGGCCCGTCATGCAGGGAAGTGCGTTGTATATTGAAGACCATACCGGTAAATGTCATGGAGTATTGACCTAACTAATATCAATAAAGAGTCCTGGCAATCAAGTCGCGTTGGAGCTCAGTGTTGAACGTGTCGAACAAAGCCATGAACAAACCTTTCGAAACAAGAAAACTATAGCTCTATTTTACGCCAAGTCAGACCCAAAAGACCTGACAAATTTACAACTTTAGACCTAATCTATTGCTAAAACTGCAGCCCCGGTGAATTTCCCGTGACGGAGTTGTTCCAGGGCTTCGCCAGCTTGCTCCAGCCTAAAAACCTTCACTTCTGTCCTGACTGGCACCTGCGGTGCGAGAGCCAGGAATTCCTCACCGTCCTGCCGGGTCAGGTTTGCAACCGAGCGGATAACACGTTCCTCCCAAAGCAGGGAATAAGGAAATGCGGGGATGTCGCTCATGTGGATCCCTCCGCATACGATCAAACCGCCTTTGTGGGTGGCCTTAAGAGCTGATACTACCAGAGGTCCGACCGGTGCAAAGATCAGCGCGGCGTCCAGTTTCTCAGGGGGCATTTGCGTGGAATCTCCAGCCCACTCTGCGCCCTGGCGTATGGCAAACTCCTGGGCGGCGGTATCACCAGGACGAGTGAAGGCATACACTCTTTTCCCTGCATGTCTCGCAACCTGCGTAATGATGTGTGCGGCTGCGCCAAAGCCGTAAATTCCCAGCGTTTCCACGTTTTCCCCGGCCAAGCGATACGTCCGATAACCGATCAGACCGGCACATAGCAGGGGAGCCACTTCCAAATCAGAATACGATGCCGGCAAAGAGAAGCAGAAACGCTCATCGGCGAGCGTGTATTCGGCAAAACCGCCATCCACATGGAAGCCGGTGAATACCGGGTGGTCGCACAAATTTTCCTGGCCACGCAGGCAGTAACGGCAGGTTCCGTCAGTGGCACCCAGCCAGGGTACCCCCACCCGTTCACCGATCTGGAATTGCCGGGCATCAGGCCCGGATTGCGAGACCGTACCGACGATCTGGTGTCCCAGTACGAGGGGCAGTTTTGGTCCGTTTAATTCGCCGTCCAGGATATGCAGGTCGGTGTGGCAGATCCCACAAGTGCTCACCTTGAGCAGTACTTGTCCCGGGCCAGGTGTTGGAATGGGTAGTTCCGCCAATTGCAAGGGAGTGCGGGGGAAGTCGAGCAGCATGGCTCGCATCGTTTGCATTTTGTCTCCTTAAAGTGTGGGCAGGGCCGGCGTAATATTCTGACTGTCGAGCCAATCCATTAAAAATGGGAACGGATCTACTTTTATGAAGGGAGGAGCAGGATACGAGATCTCAAAATGAACATGGGGCATGGAATTGCGAGCGTCGCCGGTATTTCCGACCAGGCCGAGCAACTGCCCAGCCGGCACCCAGATCCCCGGCCGGATACCCCTTGCAACGGTGGAGAGATGCGCGCCGTAGTAGCGTAATCCATCGTCACCGATGATGCGGACAGATAATCCACCCGCTGTGGTATTGTCATTTGTGGCCGGGTTCCATTGATCTACGGTGGAAACCTCGTCCACTACGCCATTCGTTACAGCCACGAATTTTGTCCCGAATGGGGCGAAGATATCAGTAGCCTGGTATGGATGCCCACCCTCGGAGAAACCAGCCAGGTTCGATGGCTGGATAGGGAAAATATGCGGATACAAATTGGGCGTTCTGGTAGGGGTTTCGGATGGCAGGCCGGTGGGGGTTTCGGTTGCAGTCGGGGTTTCCGTGGGTGTTTCACTGGGAGTATCGCTGGCGATAGTTATGTCGGTGGGGGATTGAGTAAGCGTTGATGTGGGGAGTACTGGAGAAGGAGTAATGGCTGGCGGCAGGCTTAGTGTGGGCAACACCACCACGGTCGTGGCAACAGCTCCAAAATTACATGCGAACATTAATAACGGAAAGATCATGAGAAGTCTACGGAGCATGGGTAGGTTCACTATCCCTTTTTTCAAGGTTCAGGTAAAGGCGGTGTGACGTTGTGGCCGTCCCTCCACGCCACGAGGAAGGTGAACGGATCCACCTGGCCTCGCCGAGCCTTCCAATCGTCGGGAACCGTGGGACGCGAAATCCCGAAGTGAAGATGGGACATGGTATTTCGGGCATCACCGGTATTACCGATCAGACCAAGCAATTGTCCGGCAGTTACCCGGACTCCCGGTGCGATCCCTGTGGCGATAACGGATAGGTGTGAACCATAGTAGCGCAGCCCGTCATCACCAATAATGGCGACAGACAAGCCACCGCGTTGGGCCGGGTCATCGTGATCCGGATCCCAGAGGTCTTGGTATGAGACAAAATCCACAACGCCATCTGTTACGGCAACAAACTTTGTTCCGACCGGGGCGAATATATCAGTGGCCGGGTAACCATGACTTGAAGTTCCTTCTGCAAATCCGGCTGCCCCCGGTGGTTGGATGGGGAAAACATGGTTATACGAGAATGGTGTTTCAGTTTCTGTTTTGGTCGCTGTCTCAAAGGGTGTAATGGATGGGAATCCGGTTAGCGTGTAAGTAGAAGTTGGGGAAACAGCCAGGGTGGCTGGCATTACAGAAGGAGTGAAGGCGGGAGATGTCACCGAAGGTGTAGGAATCAAGACGGTCGGTGCGATAGTTGGCATCGGAGCAACACATGCAACCAAAAGGTACTCAAGCAGGAGAAAAAAGCCTAGACGCACGGTCAGCCTACCTTCTCTTTCTGAGCAATTCTTCCAGATCTGGTATATCCTGCGCAGCACGGAGAAGGATGTCGAAGGCTGCATCGATCAACAGGTCCAGGCGGGTCGTGGAGATTTCCTTTCCTGAATCAAATTCTTCGAGCACCTTGACGATGTTGCCGCGCAACCCGCTGGCGCGCCTGGCCAAATGAAATCCACTGAGAGACGTTCCAGACGAGAGATGAGAAGACGAAGGAGTTGGATCTGGTTTGTGAGGGCAGAACGCACAAGCGTATTATACCGTTGGAGCCGGATTGGAACGAGCTATGGTTCTCAGTATGGATCAGGCAACAGACAGACGCTCATCCCGATGAAATAATGCTAATATGCTCCGAAAAGATCAAACAGGAATCCTGTGATTGGGGGAGCGAGCATTCGCACGATGGCGCCAAACAAACTAGGAGACCAATCTTGGCGTCAATCAACCCATGAGTTTCATATATAAGGGTGACAATAGGGTGAAGGGTGTTTCAAATATTGTAGGAAGATAATCATAATAATGTGACAATTTGAGAATTATATTGAAAAATGGAAAACTCTCATGTATACTTTAGATACAGGAGAAATTTCATAATTCAAGTCGTACAGGCATAGAGGTATCCACCTGGCAATTCATAACCAAGGAACGAGGAGAGAGAAGATGAAGAGACACATTCGAATGTTCAGCATCATCCTGATAATCATCATGGTAACCTTGGCCTGCCAGGTGTCTGGTGGAAATACAAACTCAAGCCCAGACCTGAAAAATACACAGGACGCGATGGCGTTAACGCTTACGGCAATGAGCGGCGGGCAGACAGGTGCCCAGCCTACCCAGCGAGGGGTACAAGCCGCCACTGATACTCTGGAACCCGCCACACCCACTAATACACCAAAGGCGCCTGCGGCACAAGATATCCAAGCTATGATTAATTCTTCGAATATTCTCGTGTATGAGGAAATCGCAGGTTACACGGAATACATCACTTATGTGGCCCGAGCGCTTCAATCGGTGGGAGGTCACCAGGTGTACGTTGGAGATGCCATGGGGACCTTCCTGGAAAAACTTAACTCCGGCACCAAGTGGGATCTGATCATTGTGGCGGCAGAAGCTCGCAAGGCAATCAGTGGAGACTACTGGACAGCGATCAAGACCCAGGTGGATAATGGAGCCGGGCTCGTGGCGGAGACATGGTACCTGAACAAAATTAGTGGAGGAAAAATTGCTCCGTTCCTGAACGAGTGCGGCGTGCAAGTACAATCAGATTGGCAGCGAGGGTCCGGGTTCAACCGTATCAATTACGCGATTTTTTGGGTAGAACCAGATAGCCCAGTATTCACCACCCCGAACCAGGTGAGCAGTTTCGTGGCTTCATTGTCCGATCCGGCGTGGTATGGTGATGTCGGGGATTTACTAATTTTGAGTAGTGGCTCAAATGCAAAAATCCTGGCCAGTCGTGTCGCCGGCCAAAATCAGAATAATGGGCTGATTACCGAGTGTATGGATGGTCGTGTAATACTACAAACATTCGATAGTCACGATTACCCGACGGACGGAATGGTTGCTCTGTGGCAGAACTACATCATCTATACTCTGACAAATCATTTCTCAGCAATGCAGTAGATACATGACAAATTGAAACCACTGCAACAAACCTGAAATTGCCCAACGGTGCTAACGCAATTCTACCTATCTGAACCAATTTATCCTGGTCCCACGTGGCTACCCCCATTTTTAAGAACCTCGTTCATCAGGCTAGCTTTGGATGAACGCAGGTTCTTTTTTAACTGTCAATCCGTTCTTTCTTCATGAGTGCTTTGGTGGTCTCAAACAGACGACCGCGCATGGCATATCCATTCAAGCCGGCTTCTTCCATACCGAGAAGGCCCCACCAATCACCGGGGGAACGGTCAGGCGGACAAACCGTGTTCCTGGAGCGGCTTTTTGGACTTCCTTTCGAAGGGTCTTATCCAAGATGGGGGACCCACCGTGAAGGCTGCCAATCAAGACCACTTCGAATTGCTCTTTTTTGCAAATCAAGCTGGTTGATTATACCGAGCGCCATCTCCCCGAGCTCTCGTCCGGCCCAGTGCATGACTGCCTGAGCTTGCGGGTCACCATGACGGGCAGTTTCGAAGACTTTCAAGACCAACGTAGAATGGTCTGGATAGCGTTGCAGGTAAACCCCCTCAACCAGATCGTCCAGATCTTTGGCTCCGGTGTGTTCCAGAAACATTTGTGTAAGGGCGGTAGCTGGTCCACGCTTGAGCCACTCGAACGCCACAGCCTGCATGGCCCGGGCAACGATATCAAATCCTCCAGCATATTCACCGGACCAATAGCCACCTCCACCGATGGCCCGACCTTGGCGCTTGTGATCCCTGCTCCAGCCGCTGCGCATTACAACCCGTTCCGGCCACCACAGAGACACCCCAACCTTCGGATGTTCCGGCTGGTATTCCCAAGGTGGCGTCGTTGACGATCTCAATCGGGCAGGATAGCCCGATTGGGCGAATGGCTTGCAGGTGATCCTGGCGTTCGGATGGCCAATCATACCCA
>CAWHAM010000023.1:0-242150 GCA_963827305.1 uncultured Chloroflexia bacterium | reverse complement strand
AGCCATCGAGGATTGATTTAATGGATAGGGTGAGATAATCGCCGCGCAATCCATCGCTAATCGAGCCGAGAACCGCCATCGGTCCAGTGCAAAACAACAATGATGCACTGAGAAAACCGCGTACAAAACGACTGGAGCCTCCTTCGGAATTGCCTGTGAATTTTTTTTCCAGCCAAATACCCAGTGATTGTACGCGGTCTTCTATTCTCCACCACTCTCCCAGAAGTCCACCAATAATTAACGCACCCAACACGATGAGCGAATTTTCGGTTTACAAGAACATCGCAACACCGATAGCTGCGGTGAATATACCCATACCTGCAACGACGGTATTCTTTAAATTTTCTGAAAGCCGCGCTCCAAAGAAAATGCCGAGCATACCACAAACAATGATGGCGGCGAAGTTGATGAAGGTTCCGGTCATTTATTTTATTATCGCAGGGTTAATAATTATTAATCTCCATGCAGTAGAGGCGGCAAGGATTGCATACCGAATGACTGTGCAGAACGTAATGTGATCGCTCGAAGTTCCTTGCGCAATTCCTCGGAGACCTTTGTCGGTTGGTATTCCGTTATTAACTTTTCAACACGATCGCGTGCTCGTTCAAAAGTCGATTTCTCGCCCCGGCTTTTCCAACCCTCAAATGAAGCCCGGTCAATTACATCAGAGGGCATGTACTGTTCCTCCCGGAACCACTTACGAGTGTGCGGTAAAGTCAAGAAATCTCCCTTGTGCCCACTTTTTTGCATCAAGGAAAGAGCAATTGGATTATCACGAACCTCAATTCCCTTCACAAAGCGCTTAGCCATTCCAATCATTTCAGCATCGATAACCAGCTTTTCAAAGCTCAAGCACAATTCAAAGTCCAACATACCACAACCTGAAATCATGTTTGCTCCAGAGAGAGCTGCAATAAAATTACTACCCATGGACTCCAACCCACATTGTGCATCGATAATCTTCGAATCGCTCATGCCCATATAAACATGTGTTGGAAATCCCAATGCTTTGCCGACTTGAACACAAGCTGAATTAATCATCCAGGTTTCAACTGCCCCCATAGGCGTTGACCCGTGCCGCATGTCAAATATCGCTGGTGAGCCTCCCCAGACAATAGGTGCACCTTCTTTAACTAATTGATGGATTACAACTCCACTTAAACTTTCTGCAGTATGCTGAACAACTGCTCCAGCAAGCGTAACCGGTGCGGTTGCCCCCGCAAGAGGCATGGAAATAAGTTGCGCAGGGATCGAGAAACGAGCGCAATCGATTAAATTTTGGCAGGTTGTATCACTCCAAAGCAAGGGAGGGGACGGGCAGACATCAAAAACAGCGGTGGGTCTTAATGCTAAAGCCTTGTCACCACCAGCGACGGCTGAAAGCATTTCTTTCATTGTCCAAAAGGTGTCTTTACGAAATGCTCCGGTGATAATCGGTTTATTCATGTAATTCAGAGCCAAATATAAACGGTAGAGATCGCCGATTTCTGGGGTAACATCAGAGCATACAAAGGCCGTGCTTTCCGCGTCAATTTGAGGAAGTGTCTCTACGAGCTTTACAAATTTAATCAGGTCATTCGTTGATGGTAGACGAGGTCGTTCGGTCTGGCTGTCGATGATAGTCAGCCCTCCCGATCCTGGATCGAAATGGATCTTATCTCCAAAATAGTGAATAGCGGGATTACCATTCAGGTCGAATAATGTAAACTCATGTGGGACGGTTTTCAAAGCCTGTCGGGTGATATTTTCAGGAATCGAAGCCACCTGAGGCTGAAAATCTACTTTTGCACCAGCATTTGACAATATTTCCAATGCTTCTTGATTATGAATCCGAATCCCAGGATTTTCCAGAATTGCAATGCCTTCCGAAATAATTTGATTAACCAAATCGATATCAAGTAATTCTACCTTTGGACATATCATATCAGGCTCCTATATGAAATAATCTCTGTGAATGAGGTGTCGAATATTCCAGGGTATGAATATCGAATCACAAACCAAGAACTTGCTTGGCGACCGTGACAGCGCCAATGGCATCTTCGGAGTATCCATCCGCTTCGATCTTTTGAACCCAATCGCGCGTCACAGGTGCACCCCCAACCATCACCTTGACCTTATTTCGCAAGCCCAGCTTGTCCAGCTCGTCGATCACTTCCTTTTGTTTTACCATGGTGGTGGTCAGCAAGGCGCTCAAGCCCACCAGGTCGGCACTCACTTCCTGGACCTTGGCGATGATCTTCGCTGCCGGTACGTCCACTCCCAGGTCATAGACCTGGAAACCGGAGGCCGAGAGCATCGTCCCCACCAGGGACTTGCCGATCTCGTGAATATCGCCTTCAACCGTTGCAAGTACAACCTTCCCGAGCATCGTTCGATGCACACCGCGTTTTTGCATTTCCGGCTCAAGGGTGGCGACCGCAGCTTTCATCGCTTCTCCTGCCATCACTAGTTCCGGGAGAAAAGCCTGACCACTGGCGAAACTTTCTCCTACCTGGTTGACACCAGTTACAAAACCTTTGGTAATCGCCTCCAGCGGGTCAATGCCGGCGTCAACAGCCTCCTTAGCAAGGGCACTAGCAGCATCAAAATCGCCATCCAGGACACTCTGCGCCATTTTCTGAAAGAGTTCGTTTTCCATAGTAATCTCCTTGGTCTTGAATTCTAAGGTTGTAACGAGTAATGAGTCTAATTACAAGTCCTTCTACCATTTTTCGCAGACCATTTTTATTAAAATAATTCTTTTTACTGGTCGATATTTGATTTCGCTTGGGTATTGTATTTCCGAAAGAATATCTTTTCGAAGCTCTTCTTCGTGTCTAAATTTTCTTATCCACTTAAGCGATTTACAATCCGGTTGCGAGTTTCTGCGATGTGGAAGCGCATGGCTTCTTGCGCTTGTCCTTTGTCATGTGTAAGAAGTGCATCCATTATCTTCTTGTGCTGGCTTGGATCGGTCAGGTAGGGGTCGTTGATAAGCATCCTTTCCATGTCATCCATTAATTGCTGAATGAGCGTGGCCAGGCGGTTATTTCCGCAGAGTTGGGCGATGATAAGGTGAAATTCTCGGTTGAGGGCAGAGGAGGTAGATTTATCAGTAGGGATCATGGAAGCAGTTAACTTTTCCTCTGCCTCGTTGTTTTCCTGCAACCGTCGAATGTCTTCGGGAGATAATCGGCCGATTGCCAGACCTATCGCTTCCACTTCCAGGATGATTCGTAAATGGAAGGTCTCCAGGATATCTTGCAAAGTTGGTTTGGTGACCATATAGCCGACGCGGGGCAGGGAATCCAGATAGCCCGCATGTGTGAGCAACAATAGCGCCTCACGAGCGGGAGTTTTACCCAATTCAAATTTTGCAGCAATTTCTGCTTCGTTCAAGATTTCCCCAGGTTTCAGTACACCCGTGATGATCGCTTGGCGGATGCGTTCGTAGACTAGATCTTTTTTAGAGTGTGTTGATATCATGTTTATATCCCATTTACTTGGTTCTTGACATTCTATTGATAGTCCTTATAATATATCAGTTATTGAATTTAAGCAAGGGCGTTTTCTCTCTATAAACGAAAGGAACGAGCATGAATACTAAAAAACCTGTCTACCCCTACATCCCTAATTCTGTACCAGACGTGAAAGCGGAGATGCTACGGACAGTCGGTGCGTTGAGCATGGACGAATTGTATGCGGACATTCCTACCAACCTGCGTTTCAAGGGTAAACTCAACTTGCCAGACCAACTCCACTCAGAGGCTGAGTTGATCCGTCATGTGGATGGTTTGCTCAACAAGAATCGTTCTACCCGCGAGACGCTCAGTTTTCTTGGCGCAGGCTGTTATCAGCACCAGGTGCCAGCTGTGTGCGACGAGATCAACTCCCGCGGCGAGTTCCTCACTGCATATGCAGGCGATCCATACGAGGATCACGGACAATTCCAGGCTTTGTTTGAGTACGAAAGCATGATGGCTGAACTACTCAACATGGATGTGGTTAATGTACCAAATTATGATGGTTTCCAGGCTTCAGCCACAGCCTTACGAATGGCGGCACGCATGACAGGGCGGTCAATCGTCCTGGTCCCGGTAAATATTTGCGCTGACAAGTTCTCAAAGGTGAAAGAATACCTCGAACCTGATATCGCTATTGACCGCATCCCTTTTGACCCCAAGAGCGGTTTACTTGACCTAGCTGTCATTAAAACTTCTATTAAGCGAGCAAATCGCAGCTGTCTACTTTGAGAACCCCAGTTATCTGGGACTACTCGAAACCCAAGCCGATAAGGTCAGCGCTTTAGCACATAACGCGGGGGCACTCAGCGTCGTCAGCGTGGATCCACTCTCACTGGGCGTGATCCGGCCCCCAGTCGAATACGGCGCTGACATTGTCTGCGGGGATATCCAGACCTTGGGCGTCCATATGCAATACGGTGGGGGAAACGGTGGCTTTATAGCTACTAATGACGATGTCAAAACCGTAATGGAATTCCCCTCCCGACTGTTCGGTGTTGCACCGACCATCGTGGAAGGCGAGTACGGCTTCGGTGACGTGGCCTACGAGCGCACTTCCTTCGCATTGAGAGAAGAAGGTAAAGAATGGGTCGGTACTGCCGCAGCATTATGGGGCATCACTGCCGGTGTCTACCTGGCTCTGATGGGACCGCAGGGTATGGTGGAGATCGGCGAGAGCATCATGCAGCGCTGCCGTTACGCCATGAAAAAGATTGCTGCTATTCCCAATCTGAAGGTTACCTTTAACAAAACGCCACACTTCAATGAGTTCGTCGTCAATTTCGACAAGGGGGATAAGACGGCGGCAGAAGTCAATCAAGCCCTATTGGACCGGGATATCTTCGGCGGCAAGGACCTATCGGATGAGTTCCCTGCCCTGGGTCAGAGCATTCTTTTCTGCATCAGTGAAATTCATTCACAGGATGATATTGATCGCCTGGTCAGCATCCTGAAGGAGGTGGTGAAATGAAACCGATTAACCCAAAACCATCCCCGCGCCGATACCACCAAGCAAGTTGGGATGAGCCGGTCATCTTCGAACTAAGCCAGCCAGGCCAGCGCGGTGTTCTGCTGCCGCCGGTTGAGACAGGGATCGAGCAGGAGGTAGGCAACCCGGCTCAGATGAT
This sequence comes from uncultured Chloroflexia bacterium, assembly GCA_963827305.1. Taxonomy (GTDB): domain Bacteria; phylum Chloroflexota; class Anaerolineae; order Anaerolineales; family Villigracilaceae; genus UBA877. The sequence goes on along the minus strand of CAWHAM010000023.1, from coordinate 237,022 downwards.
ACCAGACCAGCTACGGCGCACTGTCCCACCAGCTCTACCTGAGATGTCACAGGTCCACGTTTTGCGCCACTATGATCGCATCTCGCAGGAAAACCTGGGTGTGGACTTGAACATCGACATTGGGCAAGGTACATGCACGATGAAATATAGCCCCAAAATCAACGACCAGTTGGCACATACACACAAATTGACCGAGCTTCATCCTCTGCAGGACTTTTCCACTGTGCAGGGAATCCTGGAAGTAATGTACCGCTTGGAAGGGATGCTTAAGGAAATATCCGGTATGGACCGCTTTTCGTTACAACCGGGGGCAGGGGGGGCAGCGATCTATGCAAATATTTGTATGATGCGAGCCTACCACGCCTCTCGCGGCGAAGGCAAACAGCGCGATGAAGTCATCACAACCATCTTCTCACACCCCTCGAATGCTGCAGCAGCCAAGGTAGCCGGATATAAAGTCGTCACGCTTTATCCTGATCAAGAAGGGTATCCAGACCTGGAGGCACTTAAAGCGGCTGTCTCGGAGAGGACTGCCGGCCTGTTGATAACCAACCCGGAAGACACCGGAATATTTTAACCCCAAGATTGCAGAATTCACACGCATTGTCCACGAAGCGGGGGGATTATGTTCCTATGACCAAGCGAATGCAAACGGTATCCTTGGAATAACGCGGGCTCGCGAAGCCGGGTTTGACCTGTGTCATTTCAACCTCCACAAGACATTCTCAACACCACATGGTTGCGGTGGTCCGGGTGCCGGCGCCAGCGGGGTGACAGAAAAACTAATCCAATTCCTGCCCGTTCCCACTACTGAGTTTGACGGTCATAAATATTACCTGGATTACAACCGCCCCAAGAGCATCGGAAAAATACGTCCATTCTATGGTGTGACAGCTAATATCCTTAGGGCATATGCATGGATTATGAGCCTAGGTGCAAACGGTTTAAGAGAAGTAGCTGAAATTGCCGTGCTCAACAACAATTATTTATTAAAGAAAGTACTCGAGATCCGCGGCGTCAGCGCTCCTTATGCAAAGGGTAAACGACGTGTCGAGCAGGTGCGCTACAGTTGGGAGCAATTGACCCAAGAAACGGGTGTCCACTCGGAAGAGATCGAAATCCGTGTGACCGACTTTGGCATGCATTACTGGACCAGCCACCATCCATTTGTCGTCCCCGAGCCAATGACCCTTGAACCAACCAAGTCATACTCCAAAGCAGATTTAGATGAGTACGTCACCGTGCTCAATCAGATCTCCACTGAAGCCTACACCAACCCTGAGATCATCAAGACTGCTCCGCATAACAGCACTGTCCATCAAACCCAACAAGAGCCTTTCGATAACCCCGATGAGTGGGCCGTCACCTGGCGGGCATACCGGCGTAAGACAGGAAAGAAATAAGTGTGACGAATGGAGCACAAGCGATTGGGATTGATCATCAACCCCATCGCCGGGATCGGCGGACGGGTGGGGCTGAAAGGCAGCGACGGCCAGGACGTTCAGGAACGCGCCAGAATGTTGGGCGCAGTTCCGCTTGCTGGTGAACGAGCTGCATCTGCGTTGCAGCTCCTTCTTCCACTTTCGGAAAACATCGAATTACTGGTCCCACCTGAAGATATGGGAGAGACAATTGCACGCCGTTGTGGATTTTCTCCGCTGGTCATACCTACCACTGGTCTGGCAAACAAATCTCTCGCCCCTTTTCTCATTTCTAAAGGAGAAGGGGGTAACAAAACCACCCCTGAAGATACCTTTTACTCAGCCCAAACCATGCAGGAGGCTGGAGTTGATCTACTTCTGTTCTCTGGTGGAGATGGGACAGCTCGCGATATTTACAACGCCATCGGCAATAATTTTCCAGTGCTTGGCATTCCTGCTGGCGTCAAAATCCAATCGGCGGTCTTCGCCACCACACCACGAAGCGCAGGAGAACTGGCAGCGGAATTCCTGCAGGGAAAGAAAGTCCGTTTTCAAGAGGCCGAAGTCGTGGACCTGGATGAGGACGCTTACCGATTGGGGCAGATCGTTACCCGCCTTTATGGTTACTTGAAAATCCCCTTCCGACGTGAGGTCATCCAGAACCAAAAAGTCCCATCTCCAGCTAGTTCAGCGGTACAAATGCAAGGAATTGCCGCAGAAGTAATTGAACAGATGAAACCAGACCTAGCTTACATCTTTGGACCAGGCACTACCACGCGCACCGTTGCGGAACAGCTTGGTTTACCCAAGACCCTTGTCGGCGTAGATATCATTACCCACAACAAACTCCTTGCCGCTGATGTCGGTGAACGTCAGATCCTTGAAATGCTGGAACGCCGCCCACTGGGTTTGATCATCACACCCACAGGTGGGCAGGGATTCCTGTACGGGCGCGGCAACCAGCAGATAAGTCCCGATGTGATTCGCCAAGTGAGAGCCGAGAATATCCTAGTCATTTGTCTTGCGTCCAAAATCGCTGGATTGCGGGGGCGGTCACTCCTCGTGGATACAGGCGATTACGAACTTGATCATCTGCTAACTGGATATATCAAGGTTATTACTGGATATCATGAGAGAATAATTTATAGTCTGATAAGTGGTAGTTGAACTGTTATCAAGGATTCGCAGTCTAGCAGTGCCGAAAGCAAAACAAAACTACATATCAGTAGGAAAAGCCTGTACTGAAATGAGAATGGATTCCGTCAGCATGCAAATTGCAGCGGATGCGGCCAACGCGCAGGCTGAGGCGCTGGTCAGGAAGTTGGAAGTACCTATACTTAACTTTGGATAGACGATACTTCAATGACAACCTCACCAGATCTTTGTACTTACTCATTCGACAATAATAATAAAGCCGAGACCCCTCAAAAACCCCTATTGACAGAAAAATTAAATAATAATATTATGTTTATAATATGTTACCTCACCATAATATAATGGAAAAAGGAGTAAATGAACGGAAGAAACGTCAGCACATTAGTATTGGACTGATCCTTGGGATCTTTTTAGCTGCCTGCTAACCATCGACGGGTAACAGTACATCGAAGCTTATAAAACTTGGGTACGTTGATGATTTCTCAGGTACATGGTCCTTATCAGAGAAACCTGCACGAGATGGGACTTTGTTTGCTGTAGAGGAGATCAAGAATGCAGGTGGAGTAATGGAGCGCCAGTTGGAGTTGGATGCCCGTGATGGACAAAATGATAATGCGCTAATCTTACGCCTATTGCATTTATTAATTGAAAGCGGTGCTTTTATCTAATTGATTCAGTTGGGGATCAAATTGCTTATGAAGGAAATATTGTCTGTAAAGCTAGCATCCTAATTTCGACTGGGAAAGGAAGGATTTGATGAAAGGGCTAAATGGTAAACGTGTGCTAATAACTGGGGGAGCGGGGGGGATTGGAACAGCAACAGCGATTCGCTTTATCGAAGAAGGTGCTAGAGTTGTAATATTTGATATAGATGAAAATGCTATTCAAAAGATTGAAAAGAAACTATCACCATTAGTAAAATGCATCAGTGCCGATGTGACTTCACAACCATCACTCGATCAAGCATTTGAAAAACTAATCAATGCAGTGGGCGGTCTGGACATTCTTATAAATAATGCTGGTATAAGCTATCGACATAATTTTATTGATATTTCTGTCCAAGAATGGGAAAAACTAATCCAGATCAATTTGACTGGCGTATTTTTTGTAGCTCAAAGAGCTGCCAAACTAATGATATCGTCTGGGGGAGGTGTAATCATAAATATGGGGTCAACAAATGGTTTGGTAGGTTATCACTATTATGGTGATTACAATGCTTCAAAAGCAGGTGTTATTGAGCTTACTCGATCCATGGCTTTGGAGTTAGGACCTAAAATCCGTGTAAATGCGGTATGCCCGGGATTTATTATGACACCCATGCAAGAAGCAGAATATACTGAAGAAATGCAACGAGCATTTTATGAAAAACTTCCCATGAAGCGATTGGGTCTTCCAGAAGATGTTGCTGCTCTTTTCGCTTTTCTTTCCTCAGATGACGCTTCCTGGATAACAGGTCAACATTTTATAATTGACGGAGGAGAATTGGCAGGTGGTTTAGCAAGCCAAGCTTGATTGTTTGAAAGGAAAGATCCATTTTCTTCTAAGTCAATATAGCCAGATCCGGACGCCACTTTCAGCGTCGATTAATACAATATCTGGGATAAGTTGAGCTGACATTGCTCATCTTATCCCAGATATGCCTATTAGCTGCTCTACGGTTTTGTTTATAAATTAGCAATTCTCATTTCGGCCACGGCTGTTATATCAGAAACCACCTTCAAGCTGTTTGCATCGACCATTTCTGGTGTATCCATAATGGAGTGATAATACACATCGTCAGATTTCCAGAACCAAACACTTGGCACTCCCGCCAGGAGAAATCGGGTTTCATCTGATGTAGATGTAATACGTCATACCCTCCTGGACGCTTTGTAGTAGTATCTAAACTACCAACAAGAGGATTGTATGCACAAAGAAGCCAGGGAAGAATTGAGGGTAAGGTTCAAGCTTACCGTACTTGAATTAGCAAGTCATATAGGTGTTACAAAAACCTGCAGGGTTTCAACCTCTCTCGTTCAATGTTCTACTTTTGGAAACAGAAATACGATAACGAGGGACGATCTGGGTTGTATAGGAAAAAACCCATCGCATATAACCATCCACGCAAGACATCTCCCGAGGTTATTGAGAAAATCCTGGAACTGCGGGCTGAATATCAGTTAGGAGCCCTACGGATTGTGTATTACCTGGACCGCTACCACGGGATCAAGATTTCAGAATCCACGGTGAGTAGAGTATTGAAATCCCATGGGGTAAGTCAGCTGCCAAAGACAGCTCCCAGACGTGCTCTGCACACCAAACGGTATGCAAAAAAGGTTCCAGGACACCAGGTTCAATTAGATGTAAAGTTCGTGCGGTTAAAAGATAAAGAGGGAAAGACAGTGAGACGGTACCAATATACAGCCATCGATGATGCTACGCGTATTCGGGCGTTACAGATCTTTCCGAAACATAACCAGGATTGTGCGATCAAGTTCATGGACGACGTGATAGAAAAATTCCCCTTCCGGATCAGCACAGTCAGAACCGATCGGGGCCATGAGTTTCAAGCTCGTTTTCACTGGCATGTTGAAGACCAGGGAATACGGCATGTGTATATAAGACCGCGAACCCCACAGCTTAACGGCAAAGTAGAACGTTCACACAGAACTGATCAGATAGAGTTTTATCAACTGCTGACCTACACGGATGATGTTGATCTGCTTTCGAAGATTAAGGCCTGGGAAGACTTTTATAATTATGATCGACCTCATATCTCCCTTGATGGGAAAACACCTTATGAAGTAATGAGGTCTCTCTTAGTGTAGATAGAAATATGTCCTGCAAGGTATGACGTAAAACAGTGGAGTTATCAACCAACCCGTCTGTAGAAGATAAACAATTTCAAGCTTATCTACTAAACTGCCCCTTTCATACCGAGCCTTTTATGTTAGCAAAATGTGGCCCCTGGTAACTCGGATGTATTTATGGGGCCATCCTCTTGTATAAAATCCAGATTTGGATTATGGTTATTCTTGTCAACGATACTCTCTCAGAATTGAAAGGAGGCCAGACCCAGATAACATACTAGATTCAATCAGATACAGAGCCGTCAAAATTATTTTCATCACGAGGAGAGGATCATGAAAAAGATAACTGTTTTGATTAGTCTAATCGTCATGGTTGTCATTGTGTTGACTGCCTGCGGAAGTCAGGCTTCTGCACCCAAGGATTTGCTTGCCCAAATTAAATCACGGGGATACGTACTCGTATCAACCGACCCGAACTACGCACCCCAATCATCCCTCAATACCCAAGGCAAACGACCTTCAACCACAAAATGCCCATCGGACACGCTGACCTCTGCTGAGATGCAAGGCTTTGACGTGGATGTGGCTGCTGAGATCGGTAAGCGCTTGGGTGTGGAGACCTGCTTTGCCACTCCGAGCTGGGACATGATCACCGCCGGGAGCTGGGCAAACAAATGGGATATCAGCGTCGGTTCGATGACGATCACCAGTACGCGAGCCAAAGTGCTGACCTTCACTGTCCCCTATTATTATTATTACGCAGTGATCGCCGTCAAAAAGGACAGCGGGATCAACACGCTCGCCGACCTTTCCGGTAAATCGCTGTGCGTAGCTGCATCGACTACCTATGAATCCTGGCTGACCGGGCAGGGTTTCGATCTACCTGCGGCGGATGTCTTCGTCCAACCCCCCACCAATATAACGGAAGTGCCGCTGGACACCGATCAGGAATGCGCCCAGTCCATCAACGCTGGCCGCAATGACTTTGTCGGATATGTCACCGCCAACACCGTGGTAGATGCAAACATCGCGGCGGGCTTCCCCGTCGTTCAACTGGGTGGCCCGATTTACCGGGAAAGCCTGGCAGCCGCGGTCGACAAGTCGTCCAGCCTGCCGATCGATTCCTTCGTCTCTGCGCTAAACACGGCCATCACCGCCATGCACAGCGACGGAACGCTGACCAACCTGTCAATGAAATGGTACAAAGTCGACATGACCCAGGCGCCCAAGTGACCAGACTTTATTTGATATGGAAGCGGCATAATGCCGCTTCCATTCTTTTTCCCCAATTGAAGGTGAGAAGATGTCTGCTCCAAGTTCCACGATGGCTGCGCCCAAATCCCAGTCCGATCTGATCTTCGAGTTGCAGGTGAGGGCAAAACGCCGCTTCACTCTCGGCGTCGTCATTTCTTGGATCGTCATACTGGCTATTCTGGTCTTCCTGTTCAGCAGCGTGAAGATCCACCTGGATGGTTTTACCATCAAAACGATCCATCTCGATAGAGCCTTTATCCAGGAAAATATCCCCTTCATCGCAAGCGGCGTCTGGATCACCATCGGTATTTCAGCCCTTTCGATCCTCCTCGCGACCATTTTAGCCCTTCTGGCTGCACTCGGCAGGCTCTCGAAATTTCCACCGTTCTACGCCATATGCACTTTCTACGTGTCCCTCATACGCGGAACGCCCCTGTACCTGCAAATATTTTTCTTTTTCCTTGCGCTCCCCCAGGTTGGGATTATCTTGCCTGGCCTGTGGGCTGGGGTGCTTGCGCTTGGATTGAACTATGGTGCCTATATGAGCGAGATCTTCCGGGCCGGACTCAGCTCGGTTGGCAAGGGCCAGCGTGAGGCCGCTCTGGCGATCGGCATGACACCCGGTCAGACCATGAGCCGGATCGTAATCCCTCAGGCGCTACGTTTTGCCATTCCCCCGACAGGCAACGAGTTCATTGCCATGCTGAAGGACTCAGCCCTGGTATCAGCCACCGGCTTTGTTCACGAGCTCATGTGGCGGGCGACAAAAGTCGGGCGAGCCCAGTTCCACAACCTGGAAGCATTGATCACGGCCGCGGTCTTTTACTGGGTCATGACTCTGGTCTTCTCATATTTTCAGGGTCGCCTGGAAGTGCGTATGTCACGCGGTGAGAGGTAAGGTATGCTGCCGATCATTAAAATCACCAATCTTGATAAATATTTTGGACGGCTTCAGGTCCTTAAGAAAATATCTCTCGAAATTTACCCCCAAGAGGTCGTCTGCATCATCGGACGCAGCGGCGCTGGGAAGAGCACCCTGCTGCGCTGTATCAATTATCTGGAAGAGCCATCTTGTGGGGATATTGAAGTGGATGGGGTCTGTATTTCCGCTGGTAAAAAAGGGAAAGACCTGCGCGAGTTGATCCACGAGATCCGCCTGCGCAGCGGGATGGTCTTTCAGGAATTTAACCTCTTCCCCCATATGACCGTCCTGGAAAATGTCATGGAAGGCCCGATGACGGTCAAGAAGATAGATAAAGCCAGTGCGGTCAAGATCGCTGAAATAAATCTTGAGCGCGTTGGCATGATTATCAAGAAGGATGAATATCCCAATCGGATATCCGGCGGCCAGAAGCAGCGAGTGGCCATCGCCCGCGCCCTGGCGATGGAGCCGAAGGTAATGCTCTTTGATGAACCCACCTCTGCCCTCGATCCGGAATTGATCGGCGAAGTCCTGACCGTGATGAAATCCCTCGCCAGAGAAGGAACGACCATGCTGGTCGTCACTCATGAGATGGAATTCGCCTGTGATGTGGCCAATCGCGTCATTGTGATACACGATGGTGAACTGGTCGAGCAAGGAGCGCCTGCCGATTTGTTAAATCATCCACAGAATGTGCATACGCAGGCTTTGCTCGAACGATATCGCGGGGAAGTCCCCCCAAGTCGAACCATAATTCCACTATATAAAATTTACATACAACCTATTCCCTGTGACCGGGATAAAGCGCCAGGCTGGTGTTTACCGGAGCTACAAGATCAACGGTGTACCGGCCACGTCTATCCTTATTATTCCAGTATTGAGCAGCCTGCTGCACATGGTTGTGGTTTCTGCCATCATCACCCTTATCGCCGCGCCGCTTTTCAAAGCACATATGCCGATTCATTGGGGATATTTCGGACTGATTAGTCTGCTGACCATCTTTGCCATGGCTGGTCTTGGAATGTTGATCGGGGTGATTGCCTCCAATGGCCGCGTAACTGTTCTGATCAGCCAGCTGTTCTTTGTGCCATCCATGATCTTGTCTGGTATGCTGATGCCGCTCAACATGCTGCCTTATGGCATACGCCAGATCGCCTTAATCCTACCTGCAACCCATGCCATGATCGCTTGGCGCTCTCTGGCTTTTGGGTTGCCGGTGGAGATTGATCCAGTCTGGTCTATGCTCCTCCTCCTGGCAGGTGGGCTGGTCGCTTTCAGTCTGGCCGCGTTGCTCTTCCAATGGGATAGCCACAACCAGCAGCGAGGCCGTTCTCCGGTATTGGCGATCCTGGCCTTGGTTCCTTACCTCCTGGCAGTCATTTTTTTACGATGAAGGAAATGATCGTGAGCGCGTAGGATTCAAAATCCGCCGGTTGAGAGACCGTGTGGGTTCGACCCCCACCCGCCCTACAGATAGCCTTTTAAGGCATTTTTCGGCTGAAAACCCTATATATAGGGGCCTTCGGCAAACGAAAAGGAGTGTGCCTTATGTTTTTAATCCCGACACCCAGAGGACTATTCAAGTTTCTTCAGCGGATGATTACCTGTTTACCTGGCTGGAGGCGTTCCTGATCGATCGCAAAGCCGCAGGGGTAGCCGATGGGACTTTGCGTTTCTATCGTCAGAAGATCAAATTGCTTTCAGTCTACTGTGAAGCCCAGGCGGTCAAGCAGATCGGTCAGATCACCCCATCTTTTCTACGTCAATTCTTGCTTACCTTGGAAGAAGGGGGGCATAATGTCGGCGGGAGGCATGCCGCGTTTAGAACCATCCGGGCTTTCTTTTTGTGGTATGAAACGAGGTGGAGCCAGTTGGGTGGTCAAATCCCATTCGCAAGTTTAAAGCGCCCAAAGTACCTATTGAACCTATTGAGCCAGTAGCATTCGATACGGTTTCCAAAATGATCGAGGCCTGTAAAAAAGGATCCTTCACAGGGAACCGAGATGCCGCTATTTTGCTATGCCTCCTGGATACGGGAGCCCGGGCAAATGAATTCTTGAGTATGAATATTGAAGATGTCAACCAGGCACGCGGAGATATTCTGATTAGACGGGGGAAAGGTCATAAGCCCCGTACAGTCTATATTGGAAAACAATCCAAGCGTGCTTTGCGGCGATATCTGTCTTCGAGATGCGACCTCAGTTCCGCTTTGTGGGTCACTCATCCACGCTTTGGATCAGAACGGCTAAGCTATGATGGTCTGACCGAAATTATTCATCGACGTGCCGTAAGTGCCAATGTGGAAGAGCCGTCGCTGCATGATTTTCGTCGCGCCTTTGCATTTGCAATGCTTCGGAATGGGATTGATGTCTTCACCCTTGCGAAACTGATGGGGCAAGAGGGGATTTCAGTTCTTCAAAGATATCTCAAGCAAACCTATCAAGATCCCGAAGAGGCACTTCGACACGCCGGCCCAGTGGATAACTCTGAATTATTTGGTTTAAGGTAGAGAAAGATTCTGTCTTTTATCTTTTCACACGCTGTCGAGATAATGAGACACAAAACAAAGAACGGAAATTTAGAGTGGAGTTTGAAAAATATCCCTCACACTCGGGAACCTAATAGAAATAGGAGTAACAGACGCAGATAAACGAATTTTTGATGCGACTCTCTTACTACTTGCCAGCCAGTTCTTTATCTGCAGCACGCAGGATTTCATCCAACTGGTGGGAAATGGATTCAGGCAAGGGGTCGACCAGCGGGGAGGAAAGAATTTCCTGCACTTTCTCCCGGGCTTTTGAGTACATCGTGGGTTTTCCAAGGTTCAGCCAATTCTCGTAGGTGTGGCGGTCAGTCAATCCTGGGTAAAAGAATTCATCGCTGCGGGCGGCCAGGCGGGTGCTCCTCGATTTCAGGAAATTGCCACCAGGCCCAACCTGGAGGATATCCTGGTATAAATCTTTTACTCCGTCCGGACCTGAATACCGGCAGCACATGCGCTCACAAAAATGAGCCAATTCGTTGTCCACAATGAGCTGCTCCAGGACCAGCACCTGATCGCTCTCGATCTCCCCGAAGCCGACGATAATATCCGCTCCGGCACAGACAGGTGGAAGAGTGGTCATCATTTTCTCGAGCACGGCTTCAGGCCCGGGTTGCTTGGCATCGGAGGTGCAGCCGGCCGAGCTAGTAGGGAGGTCGTAGAAGTGCCCCATCTGGGTGAGTGCGGCAGCCATCAATCCCATTTCAGGGGAACCGCCCAGGTAGGCACCGTTGCGGAAATCCATCGTGCCGGTGGCATTGCTGTAGATCAACGGCCGTCCCGGGTGGGCCACCTGGTAGATGACAATTGCGGATAACGCCTCGGCGTTGGCCTGACAGATATTACAGAACAGGCTGGCGGGCCCGGTGGTACCGCAGACGGGCATGGGCATGATCATGACGGGCATATCCAATCTGGCCCAATTCCAGGTAGGCATCCAGCATTTCGCCGTCGTGCATCAAGGGCGCCACCGGGCAATAAATAAGCGAGTAGGCATGCCGCCGGCGGACTTCGGCTTCACCGCCCAGGATAGCTTTCAACCCTGTCAGCCAGTAAGGGACCTGGTTGGCGAAATGGACTTCGTGCTCCCCATGCTTCGACGAATGTCGCATCATCGCAAAGAACTCATGCAGGGCGCGTGATTGCGCCGGAGCCTCGGAGGCACACACCGGTGCCCAGGCCATCACGCCCATGTCCAACTGCTGGAAGATGCGCAGGCTGTCTTCGATATCCCGGCTGGTGCCATATCGGCGCTCACCGGTGACAAAATCCTGAATGAAGGAGGCCGTCCCGTCAATGCAGTAACGCGGAACCGGGGACGGCAGCTGAAAATCGTGGACCGGGTTCCTGGCTCCCAGAACAAACGACCTCGGAACCAGCCCAAGTGCTTCCATGACCATTTCCCTCGGCAGGCGGGCGATCCGGCTTTGCTCATCCACGCTTGCGCCGTTCTTTTTCAAGATCGGGAGGGCTTTTTCACCGAGGTATTTCACGCCCACCTCGGAAAGGATGCGCAGACTGGTCTCATGAATCTGGTCCTGCTCATCCCTTGATAGGACTTTTGCCCAATATTTCATTTTGGCCTCACGGTGGATCAGTTTCGTTATCCAATTCAATTGCCTTGCGCTCCAGCCGTTCCAATTCACGGTCGACTTGTACGTCCAACGGAAGGGGTTGATGTTTTTTCAGGATTTCCTTTACCTTTTCCTGCAGGCTGTCAATCACATCCGGCATCCCGGCAAGTTTCCACTTTTCGTAGGTGTCGTGAAAGCCAATCTCGCTCAGATACCAGGTTCCACCCCGCACAGCTTTCGAGGTGGATCGCTGCTTCATAAAATTACCACCCGGGCCGGCATCCAGGAGGCTCTTTTCCAGCCATTGGTTTGGCTCCGTACTGACGCCCCGGGAAAGACGGACAACCCGCCGGAATATTTCCACATCCATGACCATCTGTTCCACGCACAGGATCGTTGAGCCGCCCAGCAGGCCGGGGCCGACCAGGATATCCGGCCAGGCGAGGGTCGGCAGTGTCCAGTTGATGGCGCGTTCATAGCTTGTCTGTGCACCCGGATAGTATTGGTCAGTTCCACCCGTGGAGGCTTCCACGGGTAATCCATAATAGCGGCCCATTTCTGTGACTGCCGCACCGAATAAAGAATTTTCGATTGCGCCGCCGGTATAACGCCAAGTATGCGGTTCGATCGTCTGTGGGATGGGAGCATAGATGACCGGAGTGCCGGAAGCGGCCGCCTGCACCAGGCAAAGCATTGCCAGCACTTCGCTGTTAGCAAGCATTATATTGGAAATGATGCTGGCGGGCCCAGTTGTGCCCATCAAGGGCATGGGCATGATGGCTACCGGGATGTCATACCCGATTGCCTCCAGATAAGCGTTTGTGTACGTGTCATCGATCACCAGCGGTGACATGGGACATAGAATAAAAGAAAACGGGTGTTTCGTGCGAATGGTTTCTTTGTCTCCGAAGGCAATCTGCAGGATCTCCAAGAGCCATTTCGATTTCTGCGGGCTGTCAGTCGACTCTTGGATGTGCTTGGAACAGTGTTTCAGTACGTTATGCCAGTAAGAAACAAAATCACCCAGGGCATTGCTATTGCTCCCGCCTTCAACCATGTTCCAATAGATACCGATCTCGTCCATTGCGTCGATCAGATGGGTTGCGGTCAACCAGTCATCCGGTGTGCCGGGACGGATGTTCCCCGTAGCCAGGTCAAGCACAGATACCGCGCCGCCGTCTGCCAGGAGTGTGCATTCGCCAGCATTCATCTCAAGGTCCCAGCCCGGGCGGCGCCCACCCAGACTGAATTTCCGCGGGGCAACCTTGAGCGATTCTTCGACTAGTGTGCGCGGAAGTCGGACAATGTGGGTTGTGCTGTTTACGTCCGCCCCGGCAGCCTTGAGAATCTGGCCACCACGCTCTGAAAGGACACGTACACCAATCTCTGCCAGGAGTTTCAGGCTGCGTTCATGGATCTGCGTCCGTTCATCGACTGAAAGTACCTGTAATTGAGCTTTCATAATTAATTACCTCCTATCGCGGAAAGAAATCAACCCAGGGCTTGATCCGCCAGGCTTAAGATACGCTGGAGTTCTTTTTTCTGATATTCTTGTAGCGATTCAGGATGATGGTTTTCCAGGATCCAAGCCGTCTTTTCGCGGGCCACCGTGACAGGGTCTCGCAGGCTGCCGTCGGGGGAGGGTTGCGAGGTCAGGTCTGAAAAGATACGCCGCCGTAGATTTTCCCGGGTGTGACGTTGGCGCAGAAACTGCCCGCGCGGGCCGACTGCCCGGATGACATCCAATGCCAGCTCTTCGCTAGAGGTATCCAGACCGGCTGCTTCGATGCGGACCCGGTGATAGATGTCGCTATCGAGGAGGATCTCTTCAGGATATAGCAGCTTGCAGGATTCGAGCAACCCCATCCCACTACCGGTCTCCGCGCCGGTGAGGGCACATAGCATCAATGATGAAGCCGCGTCCCCAGCCGATTGCCAGCCGGGTGACTGCCCGTCAGTAGCGAAGACACCTGCCAAGCTGGGCACGCCCCAGGCGTGCGCTATTTCCACACCGACCGGGTAGAGCAGAGTGCCTTCCCAGGCAGTGGCCAGGTATGCGCCCGTATGAGGGTGCATGATGCCAGGCATCATCGAGTGGAAAACGGGTGACCCCGGGTGCGCCATCTGGATAAGAATCATGGCGGCGACGATTTCCGCATCGGCGACGACCAGTGTGCCGGCGAGCGTGGCCGGACCGGTAGACCCGACATTTGCCATGGACATAAACCCGACCGGTTGCCCCGCCTCAGCCAGAACCAGGGCTGATTCCATCCCTTCGCGGTCCAGCCCGAGTGGCGCAATACAGCAGACCAGCAACGAGAGTGGTGGACGGAGGCGAAAAGAGGTTTCGTTCCCGGCAACAACACGTGCCATTTCCACGGCATACCGAGCCATTCCCTCGCCCATGATGGTCTCGCTCTGGACATGCTTGATGGTGTTATTGAACGAGGCATCAAGTTCATGAAGGGGGGCGGTGGCCGGGAAATCCTGGGCGCTGACGATCGGCCAGTAAAAGCCAATGGACGACAGGTAGTCGGAAATGCGCGCCATTTTTGCGACATCCTCCTTGCAGGAGGTCCGGCGCTGGCGGGTGACGAAGTCGATCACTTCCACGCCACAGCCATCGGTTGCTAGGTAGGTGGATTTTCCATCCAGCTTGATATCAAAAGCCGGCGAACGCGCCCCCATAGTGTAGAAGCGTGGCGCAAATGCCATGGCCTCGCAGACAACTTCCGGCGATAATTTGACAATTTGCGTGGCGAAATCCACCTGTGCGCCATGTTCGGCGTAGATCTTCAAGGCTTTTTCAGAAGGGCAATGGACGCCGGTATCCTGCAGGATTGTAAGCGTGGCAGTCTTGAGTTGATCGAGCTGTTCGTCACTCAGGATGTGCAGGTGATAGGCGGGAGTGATTGGCTGGAGTTGTGGAGTCACACTAGATTGCCATGGATTACACCTCAGCTTTATCCCAATTCCGTATCTGCCGCGGTCAGGATATGGGTCAATTCGGCTTGCTGTGAGGCGTCCAACGGATCCGGATGATGGTTCTCCAGGATCCATTTGGTTTTCTCGATGGCAACCTCGCGGGCATCCTGGTATTTCCCATTCGGGACCAACCTGGTGTGTGATGGCCCGTTTCATTGCCTCACGCATATGGAGGCGGGTGTGTTTCTGGGCCAGGAAGTGCCCGCCCGGACCAACGGCATGGATGGTATCCAGCGCCAGGGTTTCAGGGCTGATTTCCATGGTCATGAGGTAATGGCGTGCCCGCTGGTAGAGATCCACGTCCATGAGTAGCTGCTCAGGGTAAAGCCGGGTATAGGTGTGGCAAAGTCCCATCCCGGTCACGATCTCTGCGCCGCTGAGGCCGACCATATAGGGGTCGAGAGCAGGTTCGGCGGCGGATTGCCAGGTGCCGGCTTCAGGGCTGTCGGTGCCGTAGCAGGCTCCCAGCGCCGGCATACCCCAATGATGGGCCATTTCAACCGGAGCATAGCGCCCGCGCGCATCCAGCGGATAGCTGACATAGTTCCCTGAGCTAGGGTCGGCCCAGGCCTGCATCAATGAATGAAAGACCGGCGCCCCAGGCGCGATCATTTGCATCAGGACACTGCACTGATGATCTCGGCATCGCCCATTGCCAGCGCTCCAGCCAGGGTGGCTGGAGAGGTGGTGCCCAGCGTTGGCATTGCCAGGAACCCAACCGGGATGCCAGCTTCGGCCAGGAGCATTGCCCCTTCGATGCCCTCTTTATCCTGGATCAGGGGAGCAATGGTGCAAACGACCAGCGAAAAAGGTGGGCGTTTGCGCAGTTCCTCCCTGCTGCCGGTAATAACAGCGGCGATTTCAGCGGCATATCGAGCAGGGGCCTCGCCCATGATGGTTTCACTTTGGACGTGCTTGATAGTGTTGTTATAGGCGGCCTCCAGTTCGTGCAGAGGTGCAGTCCGGCCGTGATCCTGGGCGCTGACCATCGGCCAGATAAAAGCAATGGATGGCAGGTAATCAGATATCCGAGCCATTTTGGCGACATCTTCCTTGCAGGAGGGCCGCAACTGGCGGGTTTCACCTGGGCCTGCGCCAGGTGCAGGCAAATCAACGGTTTCCACCCCGCAGCCATCAGTTGTGAAATACGTGCAGCCATCATCTAGAGGAAGATCATAGGATCGCTCACGCGCGCCCAGCGTGAAGGTGCGCGGGACGGTTGACATGGCTTTCATTACCACATCCCGGGGGAATCTGACCACCTGTGCCTTATGGTCCACAAAAGTTCCGTGGTCTGCCAGAACCTGCAGGGCTTTTTCAGAGGGGAAGCGCACCCCGGTATGTTCTAGAATATCCAACGTGGCAGTCTGGAGTTGATCCAGTTGATCCCGGCTCAGGTATTGAAGCCGATAAGGAGTACGAAGCGGTTCGAGTGCCGAGTGCGTGGGTACGAGCGGTGGTCGGTTGTTAGCCATTTGTCTTGCTCCTGATTGGAATGGGATTGTGATAATCAGCCAGGTTTCATTACCGTTCTCCAACTTTTCCCAAAACTTTATAGGGATCAAAAGCATCCCTCAAGCCATCACCAATGTAATTTACGGAGATGATGGCGATAAAGATCATCAGTCCCGGGAAAATAGCCAGCCAGGGAGTGTGCACGAAAGTCTGCTGGGCGTTGCTGAGAAGGTTGCCCCAACTCGGTGTGGGTGGCTGGATACCAAACCCCAGGAAGCTCAAACCGGATTCCTCTATGATGGCGTAGCCCAGCTGCAGAGTTGATTCGACGATGATCGGACCGATGGCATTCGGCAGGATATGGGCCAGGACGATTCGCAAGTCCGAGGCTCCCAGGCAGCGCGCGGCGGTGACATAGTCCATCTCACGCAGGGTCAGGAATGCAGCCCTTACCAGGCGGGCAAAGGTCATCCACGAGAGCAGACCGATCACAACAGCGATAGTAACCACGTTGTTCTTCTCTAAAAAAGGCAGCTCAACTTCACGCAAGATGGCACTCAAAAGGATCAAGACCATAAGGGACGGCAAGGTCAGGGCGGCGTCGGTGATGCGCATCAGAACATTGTCGATCCAGCCGCCTGCATAGCCGGCCACTGCGCCCACTGTAACGCCAATTACTAAAGTGATCGACGACCACCATCAACCCCACGGTTAGGGAGATGCGTCCGCCGAAGAGGATACGGGTCAATAGATCGCGTCCCAGTGCATCCGTGCCCATCGGGTGCTGGAATGAGGGAGGCTGCAGACGTTCGAGGACATTCGAGTTCACCGAGCTGTACGGTGAAAAGGATCCCAGCAGGACCGCGAGAATCAGGATTGCCAGGACAATCGAGCCAGCCACGGCTCCCGGATGCTTGAGGAAGCGGCGCAATACCTTGGAAGAAAGGCGGCTGTCTTCCTGGAAATTAGCCGACCTGGCGAAGCGTTTTCTCTTCTTATCGGAACCAGATGGTTCATGAGTTTGTTCACGAGTAACGGATGCGTGGGTCCAGGAAGACATATAGGATATCGGCGAGCAGGTTGGAGAGGATAATCATCGCTGCACCTATGATCAGCACAGCCATTAGGACAGGATAATCACGCTGCAATGCGGCCTGGTAATACAGGCGGCCCATGCCAGGCCAAGCAAAAATCGTTTCTATGAATACCGCACCGCTGAATATGTAGGGCAGGTCGAGGGCAAAGAGAGTTACTATCGGGATGAGCGCATTACGCAGAGCATGTTTGTAGATGACCAGCCGTTCGGAGAGACCCTTAGCACGTGCAGTGCGTAAATAATCCTGGTGAATCACATCGAGCATGCTTGATCGCAAGAAGCGTGAGTACCAGGCAATCCAACCCAGTGCACCGGTTGCCACGGGCAGGATCAGGTGCCGGAAAGCATCCAGGAGCGAAAAGGGTGCGCCGATGGTCAGGATACCACCGGAGGGCAGCAAGGAATCACCGGTAAGGGGATTTTTAAGCCAGGCATAAAAGATGATGATCAGAATTAAGCCAAGCCAAAAGTCCGGGATGGCCTGCCCGGCAAAGGAGAATGTGGTCACGAATATGTCGAAGAGTGAATATTGACGGACAGCTGAAAGGATGCCGACCGGGATGGCAATCACGAGAGCGACCAGCAATGTCACAATCATTAAATAAAGTGTGTTCGGGACGCGCTCACTGATGACGGTCAGCACAGGCTGTCGGGTTTGAAAAGAGAAACCAAAGTCGCCACGGAGGATGCCGAGGCGAGTGCCGTAGCTCGTCCCACTCGCCGTGGCACTGCGTGCCCACTGCGTGGGTACCAGTGTCAGTCTTCATCCAATTGTTGCCGATCATCCAGACCACATACTGGACCGGCAATGGCTTGTCCAGACCTAGTTGACGCCTTAGGATGGTAGCCTGCTCAGGAGGCAGATGGCGGGCGCCACCGTACCCGGCTAGCGGCCCGCCCGGCGCCAGATTGACCAAGGCGAAGAACAGGATGCTGAGCAAGAACAAGATGCCCACAGCTTGCAGTAGACGCCGCAAGATGAATTGGCCCAACCTATCCTCCATCTGGATGAAGGGTTAAGGCCGGGAGGAGGAGGGGCTGAATCCCGACCTATGGAGAGATTACTTGGTGACTGTCCAGTCAGCTACATTCCAAGACACGACATTGTTGATGTTGGCTTGGATGTTGGTTAACGGGTCGAATATGCCTCAGCATTTAGGGTGGTGAAGAGAAGGATCTGGGTAGCTGCTGGTCCAGAATTTGAGCCATTTGGCAGAAGGTGGTCTGTCGGTCTTGCACGTTCAGGGTGTTGGTCTTCTCGATCAGTGAATCGAATTCCGCGTTCTTGAAACGCACCACGTTCCAGCCCTGGTCGGGAACCGCCGAATTGGAGGAGTAGTAATAGCTGAGGAAGTAAGATGGATCGATACCGGCATAGCCGTCATCGTAGAGATCGAGGTTGAAATTCCCACTCTGTTCGATGCCTCCACTACTAGAGTCAGCCCAAATGACGCTACCCTCGGCTTGAGTCAGGTCTGCCTGGATGCCGATGGTCTTGAGCATTTCACCAATCAGTTGCTGGGTCAGGATTAACGGTTCGCCGTATTCGGAGTAGGTAAGCAGATCAAACTGGAACCGGTCACCCTCATGGGCGTACTTGCAACCCTTGCAGACACGAATGCCGTCGTTGCCAGCGATCCAGCCAGCCTGGTCGAGCAATGCTTTAGCTGCCTCAACATCATATTTCGGCCGGGGGATGTTACAGATGTTATACGGCGGGCGAAAGAACTCGGTCCAAACCGGCTGGGCATAGCCGTACCAGACTGAATTGGTAATCTTATCGACGTCGATGGCCATGCGGATGGCCTGACGCACACGCACGTCTCCAAAGAAGGGGTTGGGGTGTGTCACCGGGTCGGTCGTGCCCTTGGCGGCCAGGTTGATGAACAGTCGCATAACCCAGCGGCTGGTAGGGCTGATGCTGAGTTTGACATCGCTCGCATCCTTCAAATCATTTGCGACTTGTTCGGTAGCCCACATTAGCAAGTCAGCGTCGCCTTGACGCATCATTGTCTCCCGCACTGAGGCGTCCGGGACGATCCGCACAATGATCTGGTCGATTTTGGGCTTACCAGGTTCGAAGTACTTGGGGTTGCGAACGAAGATCAGGTGGTCGCCAGTGACCCATTCCTGAAGAATGTAAGGGCCATCGCTCAGTGGGTTGCGGCCGCAGTCCCATGCAGTATAGCCTTGCTCAAGCTTGCAAAAGTGCTTGGGCCAGAGGACAATTTGCCGGCCGCCGAGGAAGGTCAGGTAACTGGGATAGATGCTGCTGAAATGAACCACGAAGGTGTAATTGTCAACCTTGTCAATGCCAGTAACCTGGTCCAGGCCGGGAATAGCAAAACCATTGGTCGGATCCTTAATAGCCTCATAGGTGAACAGCACATCGTCTGCAGTCACCGGGGTCCCGTCCGCCCAAGTCACATCCTGGCGCATCTTCCAGGTCACGTCCATTGTGCCGGTATTTTCGTCCACGACGACCCCACCGTTTTCCACACTGGGCAACTCGATAGCCAGGACTGGGAAGATGTTTCCCTCCGGGTCAATGCCGGTCATGCCCAAAAGGGTCATGTGCATTACAAGGGCATCGTAGCCTGTATCACTAATCACGGCGTTAAAATTGGGTGGATCTTCCGGAATGATGACCGTGATGCTGGTCGTTCCGGCTGCTGGGGCAGCTGTGGCGAGCGCAGAAGGCGTATCGGTTACGGCAGGCCCGGGCTGTGTGCTGACGGGCGTCTGCTGTGGCGTCCCGCAACTGACCATGCCGGCAATGATCATTATGCACAGGCTTAATTGTCCCAGCCTTTTAATAACAATGTGGGTTGACATTACTTCCTCCTTTGGCATCCTTATTACACGACGAAGAGATTTTGATGCTCTTCACAACCCGACGAGTTGCTTGGCAGCATTGACCGCGCCGATGGCATCTTCAGAATAGCCGTCGGCTCCAATCTTCTGAACCCAATCACGCGTGACCGGGGCTCCACCGACCATCACTTTGACTTGGCTCCGCAAACCGGATTTCTCCAGCGCTTCGATGACCTCGCGCTGCTTGACCATGGTGGTGGTCAGGAGCGCGCTCAGGGCAACAATGGTGGCATTGACTTCTCGGGTTTTTTTAACGATCTTGGCTGCCGGAACATCTACGCCTAGATCAATGACATGAAAACCAGACGCCGATAGCATGGTTCCGACCAAGGTTTTTCCGATCTCATGGATGTCACCTTCGACGGTTGCCAATACCACTTTTCCGAGCATCTCCCTCTGGCTGCCTCGCCGAGCCATTTCAGGCTCGAGAACTTGCACGGCCTTCTTCATCGCTTCGCCGGCCATCACCAGTTCGGGCAGGAAGGCATTCCCACAATTGAACTGCTCACCAACCTGGTTCACTCCAATGATAAAACCCTGATTGATGGCATCCAGTGGATTAATGCCAGTATCGATGGCTTGCTTTGCGAGGGTGGCGGCGAGGTCCGCGTCTCCATCAATAATGCTTTGGGCCATTTTCTGGAAGATTTCGATGGACATGCTGGCTCCTTTGCTTTGCGTGTATCCATTGATTTAGAAAAAAAAGGACGCTTTCAGACTATGGTCTCAAAGCGTCAGGTTTTACAGGTTCTACTGAAACCGATTTCAATGCGAGAATAGGATTGTTTACTACACAAAAGTAGCATATCCGATTTTGAAAGTCAATAGGTCTGATTGAATGTCTAAATCCGAGGATATGGAAAAGGCCTTTTTATTTCCCTCTCAATCCATAAATTGCCCGGGATGTTGTGGAAACATATGCGTTGATCCAATTGACGATGGTCTGCGGATTCACTCCTATTTGACTGGCAACGCTACGGAAACTATGACCTTCAAGGCACATAATGATGGCCTGCCGATTTAGCGCTTCCGGATAGCCCATCCGGGCGGGAGCAGGAGTGTACTTCTTTCCACAGATCCGGCAAAGGTATCGCTGACTGCCAGACAAATTCATCCCTGCTCTGACTTGCTTTTGGGCTATCTTGCAGTATGGACAAGTCAGCATGGCAATATTCTACACGAAGAATTCGATTTCCGAAAAGAACGTTCTCCTAGATTTTTTTCTAGGACTTCGAAGAGAGTGGATGGCTATTCAGGCCTTGAAAAGTTCATAAGATTTCTTTCTCCCAATAGTAAATCTAAATAATGACTATATGCCATCGATAGAGAAATGTGCGCTAATAGAGTGTCCAGCAGGATCCGGATAGCATACCCTTTAGGAGGCCAGTGATTATGCGATTTAGAAATCTCGTGTTTTCACTTCGTAACTGAATATATCATGCTTAATAGTCGGGTTAAGAGGTATTTGTGTTGTCTACTAGGAAGTAGAGATATGGACGTCGATTTGACCAATCGACACCCAGAGGACTATAACAAAATCCATTTTTTTATCGACGAGTGTGACCTGTACATAGATAAGAAACCTAAAAAAACCTTTATTTTCCATATTTAGGGTGGCAGTTTTAAGGCCAGCCAGTTAGGACTTAAAATCCGCCGGTGGAGACACCGTATGAGTTCGACCCCCACCCGCCCTACCAAGAGGACATTTTGGGGAGATTCCAGTGAAATAACCTATCTCCAAGGGTATATGGCACACGAAAAGGAGTGTGCCGTATGTATTTAAGATAAGAGCTCTTCTTTTACTGGATGAAAGAAGCGCAACTTGACATTAAGTCCATAAAGGAATTTTCCAACAATCTTTATAGTAGAATATGGGAATTCAGCGGTGGCAGGTTAACCGTAAATTACCTCGAAAGAGAAAATCATTATTGAAAAAAAAGAATGGCGCAGGACGAAAAATACAAGAACCGGATTATGAAAAATGGTCAACCTACGATGACCATTGGTAAAGGTTTTATTTTCAGGATATTTGTTTGGTCAGTCAGGTTTGGAGAAGGCTGGTTCTTAAGTGGAATATAATACTCCCCAGGGTTTGACTGCCTGGATAAGTATGGAGGAGAAGCGATCAAGGTAATAAATGGATTTATCCTTGATAACCGGCACTGGGTAGAGGGTAAAAACTGTGTGCAGGGAGGACTGTTGGATATTTAGAAATGGGCGAAATAGCCGTGATCCATTCCGGACCGAAGTCCGGAGGATGAGCGTGTGCTATCGTAATTGCTCAAGAACCGGCGGGTGCAGGTAAATCTACCGGCAGGAAATAATCGCCCGAAGAAAAAGCCCCAGCTAATGGTCCGGAAAGACCGTGAGCTGAAGGCTGGTAATATGGTATAGAAGTTCCGACTCAGAACTAATGTCGGAGAGGCGGAGCGCGTCCAATTGGTGCGAGGGAACATTCCGGAAGAAGAGCGTGATTCCGAAAGCTGGATGGATTTCATCCTGAAAATTCATTGACACGTACAATGTTGAGTAGGAGTGGAGTATCCATGAAAGTGGTTGTAATTGGGACGGGTTATGTCGGTTTGACGACCGGGGTGGCGCTGGCCTACCTGGGTAACCAGGTGACCTGCCTGGATATCGATCCTATAAAAATTGAAAAACTGAAGAACGGCCAGGTTCCGATCTACGAACCCGGTCTTCCGGAATTGCTTGAAATATCCAGAGGAAACCTGCATTTCACAACATCCTATGATGAAGCCGGAATAGAAACCTGTGATGTGGTTTTTATAGCGGTCGGTACTCCCTCTCTACCGGACGGCAATGCAGACCTGACTTATGTCAAAGCTGCCGCAGACGCCCTGGGTGCGCACCTGGATCATACCTTTACCGTGGTGGTGAATAAATCCACCGTACCGATCGGTTCCGGGAACTGGGTGGGAAAGCTTCTGCGGGACGCCTATGTCCGCAGCAAGGGTTCGCAGCCGGATGGGAAGTATGCCGTAGCCTCCAACCCAGAATTCCTGCGCCAAGGCTCAGCTTTGTTGGATACACTCTATCCTGAGCGGGTGGTGATTGGCTCAGAAGAAGCGTTTGCAATCGATACACTAACGAACCTTTTCCGACCGATCTTGAACCAGGATTTCCCGGCTCCAGCCCATTTGCCACGGCCGGACGGATTGAGCGCAATCCCGGTTGTGACCTGCGATCTGGCCTCGGCAGAGTTGATCAAGTATGCCGCCAATTCATTTCTGGCCTTGAAGATCAGCTACATGAATGAGATCGCTCACCTGGCCGAAAAAGTTGGCGCGGATATCACCCAGATTGCACGTGGGATCGGATTGGATGCACGCATTGGCCCACGCTTTTTACAAGCCGGCATCGGCTGGGGTGGCAGTTGTTTTGGAAAAGATACGGCGGCCCTGGTATCCATTTCCAAGGAATACGGGATAAACATGCCGATCGTCCAGGCGGCGAGGGATGTGAACTATCGTCAACGGACATGGGTAGTTGATACCCTATTACATGAGTTAAAAATCCTAAAAGGGAAAACGGTTGCACTGCTAGGTTTTGCTTTCAAGCCGAATACGGATGACTTACGGGATGCACCGGCACTCGATATTACCCAACAACTCATTCAACGTGGCGCCCAGGTGCGGGCTACTGACCCGGTGGCCCTGGGAAATGCCCGCCGGTTTTATCCTGACCTGGGTGCAATCTACTGTGATCAACCATTGGATGCATTGCAAAATGCAGATGCGGTGGTGTTGATAACTGAATGGGTGGAGTATCGCGACCTGGAATGGGCAGAAGCGAAAAAGATCATGGACAACGCTCTAATCCTGGATGGGCGCAACTTCCTCAATCGGGAACAGTTGGTGAAGTTGGGTTTTCGATATGTTGGGGTAGGGAGGTAGTAAGAGGACGGAGGACCGAAGCTGTTCGCTGAGCTCAGATTTCAGAAAAAACCAAGGAGTACACATGGACAAGGCGCTAATAACTGGTATCACAGGTCAGGACGGCTCGTATTTAGCAGAACTCCTGTTGGATAAGGGCTATGAAGTGCATGGTTTGATCCGCCGCTCGAGTTCTTTCAACACCCAGCGTATCAATCACATCTATAAAGATCCGCATTCCGGGACCAATCTCCACCTTCACTATGGTGATGTAACCGACATGGGCAGCCTGCTGGACCTGATCTACAATGTCCAGCCAAACGAGATCTACCATTTAGCGGCACAAAGTCATGTGCGAGTCAGTTTTGATCTGCCTGAATATACGGGAAATGTGACGGCCCTTGGGACGATCCGCATCCTGGAGGCGATCCGCAAGAGCGGCATCTCCACGCGTTTCTACCAGGCCTCTTCCAGTGAAATGTTCGGTGTGGCCAAACCGCCCCAAAACGAATCCACGCCCTTCCAGCCGCAGAGCCCATATGCGGCTGCCAAGGTATATGCTTATTGGCTGACACGCGATTACCGGGAAGGGTATAAGATCTTCGCATCGAATGGCATTCTGTTCAATCATGAATCGCCCCGGCGCGGGGAGACGTTCGTGACACGGAAGATCACCCGGGCGCTGGCGGCCATCAAGGCGAAAAAGCAGGAGGTATTATTCCTGGGCAACCTGGAGGCGCGGCGTGACTGGGGTTACGCCCCTGATTACGTCGCGGCGATGTGGAAGATGCTCCTAGGCGACGAAGCGACAGACTATGTGATCGGTACGGGAGAAGCTCACTCGGTGCGGGAATTCCTGGACGAAGCGTTTGGATACCTGAACATGGATTGGCATGAATATGTGAAGATCGACCCACGTTACTACCGGCCAAACGAGGTGGATTTTTTGCAGGCGGATCCAGGGAAGGCTCAGCGAGTGCTGGAATGGGAGCCGCGCGTGTTCTTCAAGGACCTGGTGCGGATCATGGTGGATGCCGACCTGGAATTGGCCGGGCTCGAATCTCCCGGAGAGGGAGCCAGGATCATCGAGAAATATCATGGGAACTGGCATCGCTGGGACAGCCAGGTGGTAAGCATGGATTGAGGAGGGCTGAGGAGGCGAAAAGAGAGACTGACGCTGAATTACCAATAATCTCCAGAATCAACCCTCTTATAATGGCGGGGTGTTTCGGATTTTGAAGGACGAATCCAATAGCTATTATATAAATTTGAATATAATGGAATTCGATCCCAGTACTTCCCTTTTATTCCAAAGAGGATTTGGAGAGGACCGCCCAAATGGATGGCTTTCTTCCCCATTTCCTTTATTTTGGCAGCCAATGGGAACCCATACGCACCACAACCAACAATGGCGACATCAAAGTCAATCTTCATACCTTCCGCAACCATAAAGTCGAGTGCATTAAACCGAATTTTAAATTGCGTCCTATTGCCAGCCGATGATTGTACTGCTTTTATCGTTAATAATTCAAAATTTGGTAATACTTCAGGATTGGAATAAATATTGGCTCGATTGTATTCATATTGATATTTTATTGAATCAGCAAAAGGATGAATTACAAGTACTTTTTTATTTTTCAATGCTTCAGTCCAGGGTTTTTCGTGAAAATATGGTTCGAGATCCCGAAGAGGGCAAACTTTCGCGTTTATTAGTTCTTCATCAAACAGATTCTCACAATAAACCCATGACCCTAATAAGTCGACTTTTTTCATTGAATTGATCATCAATAATGAAAACCTCTCCAGGTTTCTTGATGTTACGGGGAAGAAACCCGAATTATTTTTTATAGCTGTCCTAATGTAAATATCCCACCAAGCCTTATCTCCAGTATTAATATAGTCCGTTAGTTTCGAACGAAAATCTTTCTGACGCATAAGTCTATATTTTGCAGCAACCATTAATTCCAATGAGCCGAATCTTGCGACCATACATGGTTTATCGCCCTCGACCAGCCGCTTTATTTCATCCGAAGCAGTTTGACCTGTTAGTAATTCTCTATAGCTCACAAATCTCTTATATAGTGTAGATGACCTCGTGTCCTTTGAATGGATGCTAAAGGAGAAGAGCAGTCTTAATATGGGGCGTATAAAACCATCTATTAAAGAAAGGACTCGTTTCAATATCTTCATCCTCATTTATCCTCCTTACCAACCAGGGAAGCTGACCAGGCAATTGAGAGTAATTATAAAGTAGGATTCCTAAGTCTACCCATGAATACTGTCATCAGAGTTGAGCATCTCTCAAAGACCTACCACCTGGGTCAAATCGGCACGGGTACATTATCGCATGATTTGAACGCCTGGTGGGCGAAGGTGCGCGGCAAGCCCAACCCCTCGCTTAAGATCGGTGAGGAGGATCACGGCAACCGGGATGGCGAGATCCTCTGGGCACTAAAAGATATCAATCTTACCGTCGAACAGGGCGAGGTGCTTGGCATCATCGGCCGAAATGGGGCGGGTAAAAGCACCCTGCTGAAGATTCTGGCGCGGGTAACCGCACCCAGCTCCGGCAAGGTCAAGGTAAAGGGGCGAATTGCCAGCCTGTTGGAAGTGGGCACCGGCTTCCATCCTGAACTAACCGGGCGTGAGAATATTTACCTGAATGGCGCGATCCTGGGGATGAGCCGCAACGAGATCGAACGCAAGTTCGACGAAATCGTGGCCTTCGCCGAAATTGAGAAGTTCATTGATACACCCGTAAAACGCTACTCCAGCGGGATGTACGTACGCCTGGCGTTTGCTGTGGCCGCGCACCTGGAGCCGGAGATCCTGCTGGTAGACGAGGTGCTGGCGGTGGGGGATGCGGCTTTTCAGAAGAAGTGC
Source organism: uncultured Chloroflexia bacterium (assembly GCA_963827305.1). GTDB lineage: Bacteria > Chloroflexota > Anaerolineae > Anaerolineales > Villigracilaceae > UBA877. The sequence goes on along the minus strand of CAWHAM010000023.1, from coordinate 210,179 downwards.
CTGGGGAAGATGGGGGATGTGGCAAGGAAGGCCGCACGGTATTATTCGTAAGTCATAATATGCAGGCCATCTCACTTCTATGTCCTTCTACGATACTTCTAGTAAGTGGCAGAGTTGAGGTTCATGACTCGACGATGCATGTAATTGCCCACTATCTATATACTGGATCCAATCAGCCTGCAAAAACGAGCTGGGATTTTGATAATGCACCTGGTACGAACACCGCGAGACTGCGTTCGGTAAGTGCATTGGATGAAAAAGGTGAAGTTTGCCATGAGCATTGGATGAACAAATCAATCACCCTCCAAGCTGAGTTTTGGATTCTTCGCAAGGCAAGAGTCGAAATTAGCTTTCACTTGTACAATCAGGAAGGGATAATTCTTTTTGCAACAGGGAACTTTCATGAACATTCCTGGACTGGTGTTGAGCGCCCAGCAGGGCTTTACAGATGTTCGTGTACCATCCCAAAGCACTTCCTGAATGAGGGAAGATACTACGTTAAAGTGTATTTGCATCATGATAGAACTCACAGGACCGATGCTGTAATACCAGAGGCCATTTCATTCAGTATATTTGATCCTGGGGATACACGAGGGGATTGGACCGGTCCCTGGATTGGTTTGATTCGCCCAATACTGCCTTGGACCGGAGAACGTATAGGAGATCTTCCGTGAGCACATTAAAACCGAGATGTAGGTGAAGACTATGCGATTATTTAAATCAATTATCATGCCAATAACCTGCCCTTGATTGAAAAATATCTGATGCCTAAATTACCATTCAATTCTGATACCCCAAGACTTTACATTCTCTGCGAACGTGATGTCGGACTTTTCTCCCTTATCCAACAAGTGATTGGAACAATCCCATGGGCGCTACAAGAGGGAACGAATCCCGATTGCATATTTCACTAAAGGTACTTGCTATTGGACCCCGAACGGCTACCAGGGCAGTGATACGGCGTGGGAATATTACTTTGAGCCAATTATATCTGCTTACCCAGTTTCCTGCATTCCACAGTATATAAGGGAATTGATAACATCCCAACCACCGAATGCTTATGATTTTGGATTTATGGCGGACGACAATACGTTTGTATCCAGTAATTTTGGTAATCATCCCGACTTTGAAGATAAGACTTTGCAGATCCCATATCACTATGAAGATCCTTGTGATGAAGTGAGGTGGAAGGCAAGCATAATCATTCATGATTATATTCGACCCAGGGACGTATCATTAACCAAAAAGCTAACTCGTTCTTTGATGCAAACATGCGGAACCGCTATGTAATCGGAGTACAAATACGGGGGACGGATGCAATACTGCCTGGACCAGATTTCCATATCCGTCAACATAGAAAAAATTCGTTATCTCTTCCGAAGTACACGATACATATAAAACGGCTTCTTAGGCATCACCCGGAAGCTGTGATATTCGTAGCTTCGGATTCAGATATTCCGTAGAATATATTCGGAATACGTTCGGAAGCCGCGTCATCGCCTATGCCAGTATTAGGCATAAGAGCGGGGCTGCAGCAGCTAAGGCACCGACGGGTGGATAATGCCCGCTTATATTGCAGGAGACCGAGATCAGGCGGCGAGGAACGGCGAAGAAGCGGTCATTGAATACTTGATCCTTTCGCAATGCAATTACCTCGTTCATAACGGTTCCAGTCTTGCAAGGACAGTTCTGTTGAAGGTTCCTGAAATGCGCCATTTGAATACTCACGACAGGCCGTTCTCAGTTAGACGGTTCGTACAAGGAATATTCCAAAAATAAATAATTGTTTCTGGTTAATATTGTCCCGATATGATGCGCTGACAACGATTGACAACTCTTCATCTTCGTTCTCATCGTCGCGGAGTTGGTAAGTCTCTTTAACACGCAAGATGCGATAACTTACGATAAAGCATTAGCCCATCATATACTTGAAAGGTAAAAGTTGTTATTACAAAGATCAGAATAAATGAACTTGATAGATACATTTCTATTTTCAGAACCTAGTGAGAAGGAAGTTCTTTTGACGAAATTGCATTTGGGATCGCCTGTAGTTTCTGAATGGATTTTGGCAGAGAACGCATACACCTTTCGTGGTGAATACAAAGGTTTGTTTGCCCAAGAGATACTTGCCGACCCAAGGTTCACTCCATTTCGCGACCGGATCACGATCATATCAACCGAAACCAAATATCCGACCGTAGACCCTTTTGACAAAGGTGGAGATAGAATAACGTTCCAATCGCAATATGCGCAGCGGGACTCCGTGATGGATTATATTCGAAAGCGGTGGGGCGAACATCCGGATGCGTGGCTGCTAGTGTCCGATGCAGATGAATGCCTCGATGGATCAACACCGACCAAACTAAGCAAATTGGTACAGTGGACACGCCTCGGATCAGATCTACTAAATCTGGACCGGCGACGCTTCTGGTTCGATTTTGACAATGTCTGGCCGGCCAAACGATTTACGCCTCTGGTGCGAATTGCACCCCTTTAAGATGGTTCGGTCCAGGACACTCGCTAGGTACTATCCGCGGGTCGCTGATCAGTTCATGGCCAAGCGCTGGGCTGCTTGACCTAGTTTTTGAATACTCAGCCTGCTTTGATCTTGCAGGGGTGTATCGAAAGTACGAAATGGTTGGACACGTTGGAATGCTGCGCGAAGACCTCGACCGGGCACTCGCATGCAACCATCGGCCCCAGTTCCGCATCAAGGGTCAGAAGTTAGGCCTTACACGTGACGATTGGCTTGAACGGGAGAGGCTCAGCGAGCGAAATTCGCCGGATTATGTTAGGGAAAACTTCGAACAGCTTCGCACCGGGAACATCCCCGAGAATTATAAAGAAAATCGAAGATGTTTTTATCCTGAATTCTTCTCACCGCTAGGCTCGTTGAGGCGAAAGAGCCATGCGCTTCACGAAGACTTGCGGGATACCTACCGGATCGCTCGATACCGGATTAAGGGCAGAAGATTCCCGTGCCTTGAGCAGGTGGATCTGTAAATTCCTTGGAGAAAATTCTTTTCATAAAAAAAGATGGGCATTTTTTTAGACCCAATAATCCTGCGAAGGATTTCAGGCATATGCTTGAGTTATTCTTTATGTCATTGATATTCCTTTATCATTGAGGAGAGTAACATGCGAATTATTTGCCTCAGTCCACGAATGGATAATTATTTCTGGGCTTTCTATCAACAGGATACCCTTGCAGAATTGGCAAGGCAACATGAGGTATTTTTCTATGGACCAGGGTTCGATTACTACAATATAAACGATGGATGGGACGAGCTATTTGCCAAGTGCACAATCAGTGAACCTGAACTGGTCGTATATGCGCATGGATGGCTGTGCGATAAACCTAGAATGCCTATAGATAAGCATCCGAAGCTTCAACCGTCCAAATCGGGACTCCTTGTCGTTTTAATTTTGAACAAAGAGTATGCGAATTTAGAAGAAAAACTTCATTATATTAAAACCAACCATATTGATCTTGTTCTCACCCATCATCACGATGCCGAGAAATACCAAAATCAGACTGGTTGCAGATGTCATTTTTGGCCGTTCGCTGTCGATATGAGAAAGTTTCCTGAACAATCGGTTAAGAGATACGACTTGACATTCACCGGTACTTTGCAGAATAAGATCTGGCCAGAGAGTTAGAGCGACATTCGACTCCGCATCCAACAGTTATTGTTTTATCGGATTTTCTGACTTCCCGATCTTATTGCGTCGCAATTACCGGAAATGGAATGTCTTTTGGAGCTCCCAGTCACGATATGATTGGATAAATAGACTGAATAGAGGTTGGCGATTGGAAGCGGATTCTTACTTCAAATTACTTTCGGAAAGCCGCGTAGTTCTCAACTGTCTTTCGCCTATGCAACTTGTTACCACACGGTATTTCGAATCAATGGCTGCTAAAGCGCTCGTGTTTTGTGAGGAATTACCACGATATGATGGTCTGTTTAGACGTGATGAGCACTATGTTTCCTTTAAATCAGATCTATCGGATTTTACTGAAATTCTGGAGTTTTACTTAACCAATGAAGCTGCTATACGGATTATTACAGAAAAAGCCTATGAGCATGTAAAAACATTTCACACTTGGGAGCGACGCATTAAAGAATTAACCGGCTTAATCTCAGAAATTGTTTAGATAATGGAGTTTGCAAACCTCTACCTCGACTTTACTTCATTTTTTTCCTCTTGGAAGGAACTTCATCCATGAAAATATAGCAAATGGTTAATTCATTAGTATATATGATTGATATTTTATGAAGAAATTACATAAATTAATGAATTTTCTTATGAGAATACTCAGCGTGATGATGGTAATTCGATTTTATGCGGAACCTCACATTGTTTTTGATCAAACCTGAGTATAAACTTCAGGAACTTAGGCGCCGGGAGAGGTCATCGCATATAGCCAAGATGACGTACTTTTCCATCCCAATTGGCTGCAGGCGCACCTGGAGATCCTGGATACCTTTCCCAGAGTTGGGATGGTGAGTGGGGTTCCCGTCCGAGAGCAGTTTCAATATGGAAACGGATACCTCGCAACCTATCGCTCTGATTTCCCGGAAATTTCCATTCAATACGGCCACTTCATTCCGGATGAATGGGAAAAGGACTTCTATATCAGTACAGGTCGTGATACTGAAAAGGAAATGGAAACTGCTCGTGGTACTTGCCAGGATATCCTGTTGGAATACAAAGGGGTTAAAGCATACTCAACTGCGGTCCATTTTCAATATATTGCTCCCAAAGATGTTTTGCTGAAAGGTCTCGCCACATCCTGGGACCCTCGATTAATGGCTGGACCCGATGTTGAATTCGATGAAAGGATCGATTCAATGGACTACGCCCGACTGTCGACATTTCAGAGATATGTTCAACATGTCGGGAATGTCATCACACCCGAGCTTCAAAAAAGAGTTACAACATTCGGATTGACAGGAAAAATCAGGACTTCGGCACCACCGGCATCATATATACAAAAATTTTTACAACATAGAATTATCAGAGGTTTGATTTCACGCATCTATAATTGGTGTTACTTTTTACTTAAATATCAACGATAAGAGCGTAATTTCTTTATGAGAAGGATGACCAACCTTGGCAAGTGTGAGGGCGGTGTTTTGGGGAAAGCAGCTGAAGAGGTATCGCTGAGGACTTAACTCTATGACAATATCTAAACAGAAATTGGTCAATCTTTATTCAAGGGGGCGAGAATTTGTAAAGGCTCCTATAGATGATTGGAAAATTAAACAAGCAAGCATACAATTTTTAGATTTACCTGAACTAAATACCCCTTTTTTCATGATAGGGGTCTCAGGCGCATTGCATATCATGGAACTATCTTTACGATATGTGCCAACTACGGTAGACCTGGTCTTAATTCTAAATGGGATGGAGAAGTGGGAGCAAGAATGGGCAAAGCAGCACTTCACTTCGAAAGCTGTAATCACAATCGATAGTAATCAACCCCTTTCCCATAATAAAGTCCTTGATATGTTATTTGATTGTTATCCCAAGCCATTCGGTATTTTGGATTACGATTGCTTTGTTCTGAACCCCGCATGTTTTACAAAGATGCAATCCATTTCTGCTCCATATTTATTAAATGCTCTTTTTGAATCCAAGAAGGTAGATGTAAATCGAAGAATTCCGCGCACCTTCATCTTATTCTTTAACACGCCTATTATTAATGCACTGAAAAGGAAATATCAGGTAGATTCCAAATTAATACCAGATTTTCAGTCGTTATCATCAAACGTAGTCCATCAATTAGCAAAGATTGGAATTGATAAGGACCATTATCCGGAACCTCAAAAGGATTTTTTTGATGCTTTAATGTTAATAATTTGTATGGGATACTCGGAAGGTTTTGTTTGTAATTTCTTGGATGAATATTCAACCGGCCCTCTTCCAGATTCTGCAGCATTTCATGTCGGAAACGTTGTTAATCCAAATATCTTTGCAAGCTGGTATCAAATGAGAGGGACCTATTTTTGGTACCGGGTTCTTGAAGCAAATGAGCATGAAGAAATAAAACGACGGTATCATGAAAAATTCGGCTTCAGAAAAGCAAATGATATATATAACAACAATCCAGAATGGAAAGAAACAACTGGTAAACAATTCTTTGATTTTGTCGAAAGTTTGGTTCATAAAAAGTCACCTCCTTTCAATTCCACTGGCCGGTAAGATCAATCTGAAATTGGATCGGCACCAGCCCCATGGCAAAATTTGAAAGTTTACACCAATCATTTATTATGGCAATGATCATCTATATCTTGAACTGTAAAATGAATTGATTATTTATATATTACAAAGAAGAAAAGCAATAGACAAATCATTTGAACGATTAAACACCTTAGCGAAAATTATTTCTGCTTCTAAATACCTTGAGATAGGAGTGGGAAAAGGGTATACCTTTACCAAGGTCGATGTACCCTACAAAGTAGCGGTTGACCCTAATTTCATCCTTAATATCAATGATTATGCCAATATGCAAACAATATTTCACGAAGTTACGAGTGACCTCTTTTTTTCTGAGCTTGCTTCCAGACACGGTGAATTTGATCTGATTTACCTTGATGGCCTGCATACCTTTGAGCAAACATTCAGAGATTTTTGTGCTTCAATAAAATATTCACATGCTGGCACAATTTGGCTGATTGACGATATATATCCAAGCAGTATGCTCGCGGCCAACCCCAATTTTCAAGTTACCACCCTGATACGCAAACTCTTCCGAATTAAGGATAATCGCTGGATGGGCGACGTATTTAAGGTTGTTTTCACAATCCATGACTTTTTTCCCCAATATAGTTACGCAACATTCCCTGATTATAATCAGACAGTCGTTTGGTCGGAAACACGCAAGGACTTCACTCCAACATGGAATTCTCTAGGAAAGATAAGTCACTTCGGATATCGAAGCTTCCAAAGATTTAGAGATTCTCACTTTTCATTTATGGAAGGTCCTAAAATATTTGAGGCAGTGAAGATGAGTAGAAAAAGGTCGGGTTGATTATCAATTTAGAAGATACAAAGAATGCGGGTTATTAAAACAATACAGACGATGGTGCACACCTTATAACTGAAAACGCAGACAAAGGATCCAATAAATTTGTGTTGGTTACGATTTAGGGGGTCTCCTAATAAATAGTAAAGCAAATTTAATGAATGTTAAAGTCCTACTTACGCATTTTGCAGCAAAGATTTCCTTGATCCTTTACTTATACACTCCATGAAATCATTCTTACTTAAATTATTGAAGAAATTTAGTCTTATAAATGTGGTTCACCGTATCAAGAGTACGATCTTGATGTATTTACATCCCGGTTTCCGTCACCAGGAAATAGAACGACGGCAGCGCGAGAAGTCATCCTGGGAGCGGTTTCGGTTGTTCAAGTGGGAACATGGGGATGTGCTTCGTTATGGTCTGAACAAGGATTTAAAAAAGGGCAATCGGGTATTGATCATTGGCGCGGTACGTCTAATAGAGATAGAGTTGGGTCTCATTAAAGCCCTGGAACTGGCCGGTTATGAACCGATTATTTTGATCGTGGGAAACTCTCCACTGCTGGAGCAATACTATGGTTTGACGGGGGTTAAAGAGTACCTCTACTGGAGCGAATATTGCAACACCCCCCGGTTTATGCCGGCAGCGCAGGCTGTTGTAGATAAGCTCCGTTCCACCGAAGAGCTGCTCGCATTCGATTATGCCGATGCGCATGTTGGAAAGAATGCTGCCTCGATGGCCCTTCGAATTCTTCGGTCGGCATCACTAGATCTGCATTCAGAGCATGTCCAACAAACGGTGGTTGAATATGTGGCTGCGGGGATGGCATCCGAAGAAGCGGCACAGAAGATTTTAAGGGAGGTCCAGCCAAATCTGGCAATCTCCATTGATAATGTCTATACAGGGAAAGCAGATCTCTTTGACGTTTGTTTGGCAAATGGCGTTGACTTTATCCGGTGGCACCCCGCTCATAAAAGCAACACGCTGATGCTTAAGCGTTACACTCCCGAGAATAAAGACGACAATCCCCATTCGTTGTCGTCGCAGACCTGGCAAGCGGTCCGAACGATGAAGTGGACCGAGGTCCGGCGTGAAGAACTCCAGAGGGAAATGTACACCTGTTATGCCAATGGGGAGTGGTACGGTGAAAACGCAACCCAATTCGACAAACAACTCATGGATGCAAGTGAAGTTCGAAAGAGAATTGGTCTCGATCCAGGTAAGAAAACCGCCTTTGTGTTTCCGCACATTTTCTGGGACGCTTCATTCTCATATGGGGATAACCTGTTCGATAATTATGAGGAGTGGTTTATAAAGACAATTCAGTCAGCCTGCGCCAATGAGAGAGTAAACTGGGTCATCAAAATACACCCGGCCAATCTTGGTAAGGGTGAAGATAGCCAGCATTGGGAACCAGCAGAAGTCACGACCCTGCAAAGGCATATTGGAGAGCTACCACCTCATATTTTCATGATCCCGGCAGACAGTGACATCTGCACTTACTCCTTGTTCGAGCTGATGGATTATTGTGTGACGGTGCGCGGTACGGTAGGGATCGAGGCCGCCATGCGTGGAATACCCGTCCTGACGGCCGGTACGGGACGTTATGATCGCAAGGGCTTTAGCTTCGACTCGGCAAGCTCTGAGGAATATTTGAAGAGAATTGCGAACATCCAGGATGTCGAGCGGCTCTCGCTGATGCAGCGGGAACTAGCAGAAAGATATGCCTACGGTCTTTTTATCCTGCGACCGCTGCCGCTGAGTACATTGACATTAGATTTCGATAAGAACAACGATCCAGATAATTACTTCGCCAAGACGAGATTCCGTATAGAAACTAAGGAACAATGGTACTCAGCTTCTGATCTTGGCGCATTTGCAGGATGGGTTACAACCTCTCGTCAAGAAGATTTCTTGAATATTTCTCTACATGAGGCAGGATTCACCAAAGGTGGGATGCCTTAAAGGTCATTTTTCATGAAGCCGGTTATCGTTTTGCCGAAGAGTTTCTCAGTAGATATCCAGAAACTCACAATGCCCATCTATGAGGAAGTTATCCGAGATTATGTAAACCGCTTCTCGCAACGCAATGGAGTCTTGTGGATCGGACAATTAGGATCACTAACGGCTCCTGGCATATCCGATATCGATCTCATGCTGGTGTGCGAAGATGAATATTGCGTGGATGTCGCGCAGGCCTCTAATAAGTTCATAACGCAATCGCCTCTGCACCGATATTTATTCATCCATCAAGTTTTTGTGGTGCCATATAATGGTGTGAAAACCGTTTTCTATTTTCATCCACTCGACAACCTTCGGACATTATGGGGTGATTTGTCGATATTGGATAAGTGTGAACAACCTAATGACGTGATACGCCTCTTCCGAGCAGTTCATTGGGCAAGTAGTAGTTGGAGTAAAACCCTACACTTTTGTCAACAGGATGCCGTAAGCCTAAGATCAATCTTAGTCCGTACAAAGGGTTTGGCAACAACAGCTGACCGTAACTATTTACTTATAGGAAATAAGGCTTCCGTGGGCGTCGCAGCGCAAAGTGTCGAGCAAGAAAGACAACAGATATTAAGCGCCGACCCAGGCGAGCAAAGCGAACTTGCAAAAACTTCATTCTGGGAAGCAATCCAGACGTTGGCAAACTCGGATTGGGACGTAAACGCCTGGATATACCAGGAAGGTTTGTTGGATGAATTTGGTAGAAAGAAAAAGATCAGGCTATCCGAAAAGCAAATAATTGTCTTTGACGATTCTCAGAAATCCGGCCAAGAGAATTTCCATGAACATGTCCGTGGAATGCATATCACCCACCTGCCGTATTATTATTATGTCTTTGGATTTCTGATAGCACAGCCCTATATGAGTTTTGAACCCAGTCTTTCAAGATTATGGGACATGCGGGTGGCAGCGCATATTGATAATATGAACCTAAAGCGCGCTACCGAGAATTGGTATGAGGCATTTTGCGAGAATGTTAATGATTTCCGGAGAGCCGGCATGCCTCCATTCGCCCTGGATGTATACCCATTTAATGTTCACATGGTTGATCCAGTAATTTTAAGAATCATAAAACAAGCCACGCCGGTTAAATTCAGGCAATGGCTTCGGGAAAGACTATAACAACAAAGCCAGATCGGCCAGCATACGATACCACTATGGAATTTCAATTAATACTGCCTAGATACAATTGAAAAAGTAACCAAGAACACCAGCCTTCCTCTCGTTCTGTGCTCGCGAAACGACCAGTATATGGGCAATTCCCGCTGACAGCTGTTGACTCTCCTGAACTACGCAGAATAAAAGGCCCACAACAAACTTAGCAGAGGGAAAGAAGTGTAGTAAGGTCTTGATCGTAGATAAAAGAATTACACATAATTGATGATTAAATCGCTTGTATAACCATTTATTTTCAGCTGAGGAGACTGCAAGAGATGCATGTTGCCCTTGTTTTCCCATGTATGCCGCATCCAAGTTCGAATGGTTGGGGCATGATTTCTTGGTCGATCACCAAATCTCTGCTCGAGGTCGGCCATAATATTACAATCTATTCTCTGCTTTCACCAGATGAGCAAATAGAAGCTTCAAAACGCCAAGCCGCAATTCAAGAACTAGGCCTGATACCGATTGTTGTCCCAGTGAACGGATATGGATTGCCCAGACTATTTCGAGACAGTCGCTCATTTATTAATAAATTTGACCAGTTTGTTCATCCCAGCATGTCGTCGTTCTTTCCAAACACCGTTCTAGCATCCCATATGAACCAGTTGTTGGAAAAAACAGCTCCAGACGCCATTTTGGCATTCCACTATGATGCACTTGCAGCCACGTTTGGTCTCAGGATTGCGCCCCGGTTAGCTCTAACCGCCGATATTTGGCACTGGCCGAGTTTTTATGGATGGCGGGGGCAGAGGCCAAGACCTACGCCTAATTATCTGTTGAGCACCTTAGAAACAATAAGAAACCTTATTTGGGTTCCAAGGTTTATGGTCAAATTGGCGAATGATTGTGAAGCTTGCATGTGTTTTGGGGCGTTCGATGCAGAGTGGCTAAGAAAACACGGTGCAAGGAGAGCGCGATTAGTGCGCCCGCCGATAGAGAACGCCATAAATACTGGTTGGGAAGTTCGAGGAGGTCTTGATCAACCTCGTAGAAAGCCAAAAATCCTTATCGGACTTAGTAATCTGGAGGCCCTCGCGACAAGAGAGGCGGTTCGCTTCTTTGCCAAAGAGATCCTGCCGCGTCTGGAGCGAGAACTTGGTTCCGAGGGTTTTGAAGTGCATGTGTTAGGCGAAGGAAAACCACCTTCTGAGTTGACAAAGATGCTGCCGCGAGTTTCTGTTTTAATTCGTGGTCGAATAGAACCGGTAGACAGCGAATTATTATCGTCGGATATTGTTCTTATCCCTACTCCAATCATATTTGCTTTGCGAAACCGAATAATTTATGCATTTTCTTTGGGCTGCTGTGTCGTGGCGCACACGAATGAGGCAAAAAATATCCCAGAGATGGTCAACGAAGACAATGCCTTGTTGGCTTCTGAAGGGAGAAGCCTAACGGATGCTATCATCCGTGCTATTCGCGACCCCGAGCTGCGGAAGAGACTTGGATTTAATGCGCGGCGAACCTACGAGCGTTATTTCGCGCCAGGGATTGCTACTGCGCCAATCGTTTCGACGTTGGGACAAATTGTAGAAGAGTGGAAAGAGAGCCACGACGAACCATAGTCTAATAGCCAAATCTTCATTAGAGAATATGCCAGTTATAACTTGCAGTACAACCGTATCTGGGTAATTATTTTTGTCTAATATCTTAATTGTTCGAAAGCGCCGAAAAGGACACTTCAACTAGGAGAATATATGTCTCTTAATTACTTCATCACAGGTGGAGCTGGATTTATTGGCTCGAACTATGTCAGCCGCCTGCTCGCACGCGGTGAAAAAGTCAGCATTTATGACAACCTCAGTCGGTCGGGTTCAGCACACAATCTTGCCTGGCTAAGGAACAAATATGGGGATTCTGCTTTCCAGGTCATAATGGGGGATGTGCGCGATGCGGCCTTGCTAACCGCCTCAAGCCGCGAAGCAGATGTGATTGTTCATTTAGCATCGCAGGTTGCAGTAACTACGTCTGTCAACCATCCGCGCGAAGATTTTGAGATCAATGCAATGGGTACATTTAACATACTGGAAGCTGCCCGTCTTAACGAACGCAAACCGGTAATTATATATGCCTCGACAAATAAAGTTTACGGTGGAATGGAAGAAATAAAGGTAGTAGAAGATGCCACTCGCTGGCGTTATGAAGATCTGACACTGGGCTGCCCAGAAACCCAACCATTGGACTTCCACAGCCCGTATGGTTGTTCAAAAGGCGCTGGTGATCAGTACGTACGGGACTATTCTCGCATTTATGACCTACCAACAGTAGTGTTGCGTCAATCCTGTGTTTACGGGCCGCGCCAGTTCGGTGAAGAGGACCAGGGTTGGTTGGCCTGGATGATGATAGCAGCTTTAACTGGACGTCAGATAACAATCAACGGCGATGGCAAGCAGCTCAGGGACGTGCTCTACGTGGACGATTTACTCAATGCTTATGACTTAGCTGTTTCCAGGATTGAGATAATTAAAGGTCGAGTTTACAATCTCGGAGGCGGACCGGAAAATACTATTTCCATATGGACCGAGTTTGGACCGAAATTGGAACGCCTTCTTGAGAAACCTATACACGTAGTGCGCAGAGTTTGGCGCCCAGGCGACCAGAAGGTGTTTGTATCTGATATACGCAAGGCCATGAGTGAGCTTGACTGGAAGCCTGAGGTAAATGCGGATGAAGGGATAAAAAAACTGTTCGATTGGGTCAAGGGGATTAGGTAGATTATTAAAGCCACCATCGGTTTATCGCTTTTTTCTATATTGGTATGATTAAACCTGCCCTCTCTCTTATTCTGTGCTCGCGCAACGACCAGTACATGGGTAATTCGCTCTGGAGATTACAAACAACCTTGAACTATGTTGCACAAAAGGTTCACGAACTGAGCAGAGAGGAAGAAGTGGAAGTATTGGTATCAGACTGGGGCAGTGACATTCCACTCCGGGAAGTGCTGGAATTAAGTCCGGATGCTGCCAGGATGATATCGTTCATACTGATCCCGCATGAGGTTGCGTGCGACTTGCAAAAGGACAGTCCTTTTGCCGAGGTCCTGGCCTTGAACGCAGCAGCGAGATGGGCGGAGGGGGAGTACATCGGGCGGATAGATCAGGATACTCTGGTGGGAAAGCGTTTTTTGGAATATTTCTTCGATCTTTATGAGGGCAGGAGGGAATTGGAGGTTCCCTTGAATTCTGTCCTGTTATTTGCAAATCACCGGATAGTTCCTTATAGATTCAGTGTTCGATGCCCTGCTCTACAGACAGTGAATAGATACATAAATACTTTCGGCGGGTCTCTTTAAGATCCGAGTCACATCGTGGGTGCCATTCTATTTCCACAGCGTCGGAATTTGGATGGTTCATCGCGATTTATGGCAAGCTTGTGGAGGTTACGATGAGCGAATGATATACATGAACGATATGGAAAGTAATATGATTGCCCGATTAATAATAAATCATCCGATGATCAACCTTGGAAAACTTGTTGATTACGATTTCTATCATCTTGAACATTACAATCCTTTAGCGCTTCGAAGCGCTTCCGCATACCGGAAAGTAAATCCACATGAGCCGTTCTCCAATCCCGATATGCTGAATCCCAATGGCCCGGAATGGGGACTCATCAGGTATCCTTTAGAAAAAATGCCTTATGGTTTTGAAGCAAGGAAGGTCAAAACAACCACGTCCCGCCAGATACCTTTCGAATGGTTTCCCTTCATGCTCCTGGTAATGTTCACAGGAATGCAGATCGCGAGGGACAAGATATTCAAATATGTCAGGACAATGTTTTTTGTATGGAGTCACCGCGCTCGAGAGGCTTGGGACGCAGTGCGTGGTGAATCTTTATTTCATTGGCCACGACTGCTTGCAGGTTTTTGGAAGCGAAAAATACACGATCATGGACATTCATAATCAAGTCACCTGGAGGGAAAAGATTCCCGGCCTGGATTGGTGGAGGAATACCACCTGGATGTCAAAGAATAGATATGGACGATTTGCACGTGACGGGAAAAAGTACGAAGAAGAAGATCGTGTGATCGAGGATAGATCTTTATGCTAATTAGGTTACGACTTGGGTTGGAAGCTCTCCTGAAGAGAACCGGTCTGATGAGATTGGCACAATGGAACTGGAGTTTGATCCTGCAAGTGGTCAACCCGGAGATTCGCGAACGTGAACAGGCAAAGCGCAAACGATTTCTCCAATTCAAGCGACAATATGCGAACGTTTTACGGCATCATCTGATCAGTGAGGGACATTCACTTCGATGGGCATCAGTCATTGGCATCGACTTCCCCGAGATCGAGGCAGAGTTGGGCCTGATAAAAGGGCTGGAGTTAGCTGATTACAAATCACGGGTGATAGCTCCGCACTATTCCAGGTTAACCCCCAAGTACTATAATCTAGGCCTCCATAAAAGAGGTGCATTTTTTTAGTGAGTTCACTCCTCCGAATAACCTGGCTACCGCATGGACTGTACTCGAAACATGTCCGTTACTGCAAGATCTGCTTGCATTTGAATACGGCGGCGTTCGGGTCGGAAGGATTGCCACTTCAACTGCACTTCGACAACAACGCATGGCTTCACTGGATTTGCAGTCGCCTCAGGAGCGCCGGATGATCGTGAATTATGTAGCTTCCTCCATGGCAGCTGTAACGGCGGCTCAGAGAGTTCTGAAAAAATACCAAACAGACCTAGCGTTGGCATGGGATCCAGTGTATTCACCGCAAGCAGAACTGTTTGAGAGTTGCCTGCGAAGAGGAATTGATGTTATTGTTTGGAGTCCTGCCCATAAGAGCAACATGCTGATGCTCAAGCGCCATACTCTACAGAATAGAGATGTGCCTGTTCCATCCCTCTCGGATGAAACGTGGATGCTGCTACGCAAGATGAAATGGACAGAATTCCATCGTGAGCAGCTTCAGCGAGAAATCCAAGGAGCATATGCAAGCGGTGATTGGTACAGCTCGGCCGGCACTCAATATAACAAACACTTTGTGGATGCCGCTGAAATCCGAGCGCTGCTTGGTCTCGATCCGACGAAGAAAACCGCTTTTATCTTTCCTCACATCTTCTGGGATGCGTCTCTGACCGCAGGATCGGACCTGTTCCGTAGTTATGAGGAATGGTTTATCGAGACGGTCCGAATTGCATGTGCAAATGTCAATGTCAACTGGGTGATCAAAATACATCCTGCACATGTCGGCAAGGGCATCATGGATAGATATCGAGGAGAGGCGGCCGAGGTCGGTGTGCTCCGTTCGCGTATTGGCGATTTGCCACGACACATTTTCATGATCCCGGCCGATAGTGATATCTCCACCTTCTCGCTATTTGAATTGATGGATTATTGTATTACTGTTCGCGGTACGCCCGGGATAGAGGCAGCAAGGTTAGGTATTCCCGTCTTGACGGCTGGAACAGGCCGATACGATCGCAGGGGCTTTACGATCGACCCGGATTCCAGCGAGGAATACATCGACAAACTGAAACACATCCAAGATATTCCACGATTATCGCCAGCACAACGGGAATTAGCCGAGCGTTTTGCGTATGGTCTATTTATTCTTCGTCCACTTCCGCTAACATCAGTTCCGTTTGGATATCATAATGACTACGGTGCGGAGAATTACTTCAATAAAACCAAGATCAATATAAGAACTGAAGCGGATTGGTATAGCGCTCCGGATCTGAAGGCATTTGCCCAGTGGGTGGGTGATTCAAAAAGTTCGGATTACTTGAGATCCCTCGATGAGTAATCAATTACAGCTCAGCATTGATCCGAACCGTCCGTTTGATCAGATTTCGAGTTCCATGGCAGAATCCTTGGTATGTTCAAAGTAGATTGATAGATGCTCAAAAAAGCAATTAAGAAGATTGTACCGTTTTCAGCAATTAAGGCGTTTGCACGTAAGCAGATGCAACCGGTCCGTTGGGGTAACCTGCGGAATACAGCACCGGTCAGCAATCTGTTTGGCTTTGATCGGGGGAAACCGATCGATCGTTACTACATAGAAGCCTTTCTGCAGAAGCATAAGTCTGACATATGCGGGAGGGTTCTAGAAATTGGAGATCCTGGATATTCGTTGAAATATGGAGGAGATGGCGTTACTTACTCTGAGGTTCTCAACGTTCTACCTGGTAATCCGCAAGCCACCCTGGTAGGTGATTTGGAAACAGGGATGGGTTTACCCGATAATGCATATGATTGCATGATCCTGACTTAGACATTCCCATTTATCTATGATGTGCACGCAGCTATTGTCCATTGTTACGCCTGCCTTAAGCCAAATGGAGTCTTACTTGCCACCTTATCGGGTATCAGCCAGATCAGCCGGTATGATATGGATAGATGGGGCGATTACTGGCGGTTCACTGATGCCTCAGCCCGAAGGCTTTTTGGGGAGGTCTTTGGAGCAGAAAATGTGGTTGTGGAAAGATATGGTAATGTACTGGCGGCATGTGCGTTTTTACAGGGCATTTCTGCGACGGAGTTAAGGCCCGAGGAATTGGATACATGCGATCCAGATTATCAAGTCACAATATCAGTAAGCGCGAAAAAGACGACATGATTGTGCAAAGGAATTGCGGGTCAAGATGGCTCGAATCTGTTGGAACCCTTGACGGTAGAGGGTTTTAGTTACAAACTGGGGTCGATCGGCGCTTACGGGTAGCTGAAATGTTGACCATTTTTACCATTCCCAAACCTTATGAAGATCATGTAGGTATCATCCAGCGGAATGCGCTTCGCAGCTGGACGATGCTTCAACCTGCGTGCGAGATCATTTTGTGTGGTGATGACCTGGGTGTACAAGAAACAGCGATGGAATTTGGAGTAGTCCATATCCATAGTATCGCCAAGAATGATTTCGGTACACCTCTTTTGAATTCCGCATTTGAAAAAGTGGTGAATATCGCGCAATTCCCCATCTTATGCTATGTGAATGCCGATATCATTCTTCTCAATGATCTTTTGGAAGCGATCAAGCGAATCCCGTTTAGACCGTTTTTGGCAGTGGGACAACGTACGAATGTGACCATCACAAAACCGTGGGATTTTGAAAATCCATCCTGGAGTAATCAATTATTAGATTTAGCAACCAAGAATGGGGAGCTTGTTAATGTTAATGCGATCGACTGCTTCGTTTTTACTCCAAATGGACATCTGGAGAAATTGCCACCTTTTATAGTCGGCAGGCCAGAATGGGATAATTGGTTTATAGCCAATGCTCGCAAGAAAAGTGTGCCAGTCATTGATATCACCCGGGTATGTCGAGTGATCCACCAGAATCATGATTATTCTCACGTACCCCAGCGAAGAAATTCTTTCTGGAATGGACCGGAGGCCGACCATAATCACGCATTAATGGTTGCGTCAATCAAGTCAGAGCATTTGTGTAATATTGATGATGCAACGCATATCCTCACCAGGAGAAGAATTATCCCTTCCCTAAGTGAAAGGTACCTGCGCCAACGATGGTATACAGAGGCTGTTTTTCATCCTGCTCTTAAACCGATAGCAGATGGATTGCGTCCATTATTCCGGCTGCGCAGACAGATTCTGGAGCGTTTGGGAAGGTTTTTTAAATGAAAATAACTGCGAAAGCATATACAACCAGGGAATGATGTTATGATAGGAGGGGTTGGGAAAGCTAGGCGTGTAATTCGAATGTTGATGAGCAGATATGTTCCATCTGCTCTTATTCTGGTTTATCATCGTGTAACTGAGCTGGAATCTGATCCTCAGTTGTTGGCAGTAACGCCGAAGAACTTCGCCGAGCATCTTGAGATTTTACGTTCGCAGGCTAATCCCATTCCGCTTAAGCGACTTATTGAGACTCTTGCGGAGGGAAATATCCCCAACAGGGGGGTGGTAGTTACATTCGACGATGGTTATTCTGATAATCTCAAGCAAGCCAAACCAATCCTAGAACGATACGGTATTCCGGCGACGGTTTTTATCTCTGCTGGAGCAACAAGTTCCAAGCGCGAGTTTTGGTGGGACGAACTGGAAAGACTCCTGCTACATACTGGAAACTTGCCGGAAAAACTAACCCTGAATATCAACGGACAAATCATAAGATGGGAGCTGGGGGAGATGACTGAGTACCTTGAACAAGATTATTGGCAACATCGAGATTGGAATGTAAACGAAAAGGTTGACCCCACTCTCCGACACAGTATCTATCGCAGCCTCCACCAACGATTGCGTCCTTTACCTTTTAGAGAGCAACAGAAGGTATTGGAGGATCTATCGGCAGTGGCTGGAGTCCAAACCATCATCCGTTGCGAGTATCTCCCCCTTACTCCCGATGAGATACTTGCCCTGGTACAAGGAGGGTTGATCGAGGTTGGGGCTCATACTATGACGCACACCGTTCTCGCTACTCTTCCACATAATGCACAACAAGCCGAAATCGAGCAGAGCAAGAGCGAGCTTGAGAAAATAATAGGAAATCCTATAGCCAGCTTCGCATATCCATATGGCTCAAGAGCTGATTATTCGAGGGAGACGGTTGCCCTGGTTCGGGAGGCAGGATTTAGCTGCGCCTGTTCGAATTTCCCCGAGGTTATTTGGAATGAGGCCGATCCTTTCCAATTACCCCGCATACTCATTCAGGATTGTGATGGGGATAGCTTCGCCCGAAGATTGAGGAGATGGTGGGATGGCTGATTCTGCGCTACGCATCCTGCAGGTGAACAGTGTTGATTTGGGTGGCGGGGCGGCAAGAGTGGCATGGGACCTGTTTCGTGGATACCGACGAAGAGGCCATGAATCCTGGCTGGTAAGCGGAGCCAAGCTGACAGATGACCCATTCGTCCGGGAATTGGACCATGATCCTTATCGAAGAGGATTACCCGGCTGGTTGGCGAAGGTATGGAAGCCATTTCGTAAATACGAGGCAAAATGGCCAGGATTGCGTTCGTTGCATAGACAAACGCTTTTAGGGGCCGATGCCCGGCGAATCAATAACCGGCTTAAGGGTATCGAGGATTTCGAATTTCCCGGAACGGCACATCTCCTGGAGTTGATCCCGGAAAGGCCGGAGATCCTGCATTTTCACAATTTGCACGGCGATTTTTTTGATCTGCGAGAACTTGCAAATCTTAGTCAGAAAATACCGGTTGTCCTTACTCTACATGATGCCTGGCTGCTCAGCGGTCATTGTGCACACTCATTTGACTGCGAACGTTGGAAGACCGGTTGCGGAGAATGCCCGGACTTAACAATCCCTCCTTCCATTCGACGTGATGCCACTGCTTTCAATTGGCAGCGAAAACGAGAGATTTTCTTGAAAAGTCGATTCTATATAGCAAGTCCGAGCAAATGGCTCATGCAAAAAGTGGAGAAATCCATTTTGAAACCGGCATCTTTGGAGACCAGAATCATCCCAAATGGAGTGGATCTATCTGTTTTTAAACCAGGTGATCAAAGAGTAGCCCGACAAACATTAGGATTACCACAAGACACAAAGGTGGTCCTATTTGCAGGTGTAAGCATCCGTCAGAATAAAATTAAGGATTATCCCACCTTGCGATCTGCTGTTGCCAAAATTGCAGAGCAACTTCACGATCAAAAAATTATCGTCATTGACCTGGGCGAAAATGCGCCAACAGAGCAAATCGGTCAGACCGAAATCCGATCAGTTGCTTACCAGAAAGATACCAACATAGTTGCCCTTTACTATCAAGCCGCAGATGTCTTTGTCCATGCTACCCGCGCTGATACCTTCCCAACAACAATTCTTGAATCCCTAGCTAGTGGCACGCCAGTCGTGTCGACAGCAGTGGGTGGAATCCCTGAGCAAATCACAGATGGAGAAAACGGTTTTCTTGTTCCCATAGGCGATGTTCAAGCGATGGCATCAAGGATAGAGCAGGTCCTGAGCAATGATAATCTGCGTCGGAGGATGGGCTGGGCAGCCGCCGATTTGGCGCGACGCAGGTTTGACTTGGAGCGTGTGGTTGATGACTATCTTGACTGGTATGAAAGGATAAGATTGGAGAAGGTGGTTGAAAGCAAGAAGTAGAGAAGAAGTGGAAAGTGACCACGATTTGAATAAAACGATGTGGAACGATTTTTTAATTTGAATAACCATTCATATGTATGATATTTCTGTCGCTGTCCCAACGTTCAATAGCGCGAATTATTTAGAAAGCACGTTATTTTCTTTGGTTCATCAATCAGGATGCCGCGTTGAAGTAATAGTTGCAGATAGCGGTTCTGTGGATGAAACGCTGGATATTTGCAGGAAATATTCCATCAGAACGATGTTTATTCCACCGGGAAGTATGTATTCGGCCATCAACAAGGCATTAGAGAAATGTGAATCTCCCTGGCTATCTTATTTGAATTCAGACGACATTATCTATCCAGCTTCATACGCAAGGCTTATTCGTTATGGCGAAAGCCAAAATGCGGATGTAGTCTATGGAGGTTGCGATTTTATAGATAATGAAGGTCGATATATGCATTCATTTTCACCCGGCAGACCCAAGGAATTAAAATCACATTTCCTTGCGTCTGAAATGAGTTTCACCCAGCCAGCCGCAATATTTCGAAAAAAAGTCTTCTTGGAATTGAATGGTTTCGATGAGATCTATAACTTAACAAGCGATTTTGATTTTTTCTTTCGTTCAATTATCTCTGGACATAAATTTGCCATGCTTGATGGAAAATCTGTATGCGGTTTCAGAATCAGCTCCACTCAGTTCAGCCAGAAGACCAAAATGATGCAGGAGCAAACCAAGCAGGTTTGTCAAAAATACGGCAAACCTACCTTGAAAGATTACTGGTTTACTGGTCTTTGGAAATTTCGCAATTGGCCCAATTACCTAATCCGATTATTGCGTTATGAGGTAATGACAAATAAATATAGATTTGTAAGAACTACTGATATCTACAGCGACGAGGAATAAAAACACCTTAAAGCATTTCGTTCCCTGTATGGATGATATTTTTTTCAGGTATGGGAGCTGACACTAGTACAGAATTATTTGTTTACTTCAATTTATAAACATGAATGTATAATCCATTTGACCCATAGGCGGAAGACCGAGGTCTGATGATATTTTGTAAAGGACGGAAGGAGATACACGTGAAATGAAAAGAGCTTTGGTTTGCGGAGCCGGCGGATTTATTGGCGGACATCTGGTCAAGAAGCTAAAAAAGAGTGGATATTGGGTGCGGGGGGTGGACATCAAGGAGCATGATTTTGCGCAAACCCAGGCGGATGAATTCCTGTTGCTGGATTTGCGGGAAGAAGAAAATTGTCGAAGGGCCTTATACTTAAATGGGGATTGTTTTGACGAGGTATATCAATTAGCCGCGGATATGGGCGGGATGGGTTTCATTCATTCGGCCGAGACTGAGATCATGCACAACAGCGCCCTGATCAACATCCACATGATCCACAATGCGGCGTTGTTGAAAGTGCCGCGGTATTTCTTTTCCTCATCAGTCTGCGTGTACCGTGATATGCAACCCGGAGAGCCGGAGATGAGCGAAGCTGAGGCAATCCCAGCCAACCCAGACAATGAGTATGGATGGGAAAAGCTATATGCTGAACGTGTTGCCATGGCCTACGGTCGCCGGTATGGAATGAAGGTCAGGATCGCCCGTTTCCAGAACTGCTATGGCCCGGAGGGGACGTGGCGTGGGGGAAGGGAAAAAGCCCCGGCAGCGACCTGCCGCAAGGTTGCCGAGGCAAAAGATGGAGGTACGATTGAGGTTTGGGGGGACGGTTCTGCCATCCGTTCGTACACATACGTTGACGACATGGTGGAGGGGATATACCTATTGATGCAGTCGGACCTGGATGGACCAGCGAATATTGGCTGCCCTCAATATGTCAGCGTGGACGAATTGGTTCAAACCGTCGTGGAAGCATCGGGAAAGACGATCCACGTACGGCATATCGAAGGTCCAGTGGGTGTACAGTCGCGCAACTTCAGTAATGCCCGAATATATTCGACCGGTTGGCGTGCAAAATATATGCTCAAGGATGGAATTGCACAAACCTATTCCTGGATAGAAAAACAGGTAATTAAAGCCCAAAAGAACGAGCAGAATTAATGAAAAAGGCATTGATTTTAGGGGTTAATGGTCAAGACGGCTCTTACCTGGCGGAGTTTCTGCTGGAAAGGGACTACCAGGTAATAGGCTGGATTCCCAAGTCGATCCCAATATCTCTTGATAATATTCAACACATTCTGGACAAGATAACCATCACCGAGGGTGACCTTCATGACCAAGACTCGTTACTCGGCTGCCTGGAAGAATTCCACCCTGATGAGGTATACAATCTGGCTGCCCCATCGCTTACAACCACATCTTGGAAGGCGTCTGTCCAGACAGGGGACATTGCCGGCCTTGGGAGTGGTGCGATTACTGGAAGCCATTCGTCTTGTATCTCCACGAGCCCATTTCTATCAGGCTTCTTCCAGTGAGATATTTGGCAACCCGATAGAGACTCCTCAAAATGAGATGACCCCTTTTCATCCTCGAAATCCGTATGGGATGGCGAAATTATATGCACATTGGGCAACAGTTAACTTCCGCCAATACTACACTTTATTTGCAGTTTCAGGGATTATGTATAATCATGAAAGTCCGCGTAGGTCTTTGGATTTTGTAACACGGAAAATAACACACGCGGCAGCAAGAATTAAGGCGGGATTGGAAAAAGAACTGCTGCTAGGGAATCTGGATTCCCAACGTGATTGGGGCTTTGCCGGGGATTTCGTCGAAGCCATGTGGAAAATGTTGAACCAGAGTACCCCACAAGATTTCGTCATTGGAACAGGGAAAACTCATTCCGTGCGAGAATTCCTGGATGAGGCCTTTGGTTACCTGGATCTGGATTGGCATGAATATGTGCGGGTAGACCCGGATTTTTTCCGTCCCAAAGAGGATGGGATCTTGCAATCTGATCCTGAGCAGGCACAACGGGCGCTTGGCTGGCAGGCGAGGATGCCCTTTAAGGATCTCGTACGATTCATGGTGAATGCTGACTTGAAACTGTTGGGATTGCATCCACCGATTAAGGTATGAAGATTTAGAATATGCAAATGGAATAATTTTTCTACAGATAATTCAGAAAGATGTGATTATATATAGGACAACAATCTATGAGAATATTGACGGACATAAAAAATCTAAGTATTAATTTTGGGCTTTATGGTCCTGCTCTCTGGTTCTCAAGGCAATTGCGACCAACTCGGATAAAAGTTTTACATGATGACATAATCTTCTTCAAATCATTGCTACCTAATTCCGCTCTTTGTTTTGATGTTGGTGCTAATAGAGGAGGAAAATCCGAAGCGATGCTCAAAGCTGGTATGCGAGTCGTAGCTTTTGAACCTTCCCAGGAAGCACTCATCGAGTTGCGGGCACGATGCAGT
The DNA here is from genome assembly GCA_963827305.1 of uncultured Chloroflexia bacterium. Classification (GTDB taxonomy): domain Bacteria; phylum Chloroflexota; class Anaerolineae; order Anaerolineales; family Villigracilaceae; genus UBA877. Next base: position 186,585 of record CAWHAM010000023.1, on the reverse strand, counting down.
AAAAATCCTTTATGGACACTCATGCCTGCTGCTGTAGGAAGCGAGCCGGGAATTGCGAAGTTATACTGCCGGCAAGATTCCGGTCTGTCAAGCCTTCGTGATGACTGGATCGGTGAAACGATCAACACCGAGTATGTACCAGTCGTGACCCTTGATAATGCCATTAAGACATTTGGAAATCCATTTTATTGCAAGATTGATGTCGAAGGATGGGAGCTAGAGGTACTTGAAGGGACTCACTCATCCAGTCCAATTATTGTCATTTGAATTCCACCTTATTGAAAGGGATATTTCGAAGACGCTTCTATGCCTGAAACAATTATCAGTTTTTGGACCGAGCTTAATTAATATTACTCCAGCCGAAACTCTATTTTTCCATTTCCCAGAATGGATACCGCTAGAGCATTTCCTTGATTGGTTCCCTGGTGATTTGAAAAATAAGCTGCCCGGAGATTCGTATGGGGATATCTTTGTCAAAACTACATAAACAAATATTAGAATAGATTGTGAATTTATCGGCTACGCCACAAATGATCATACTAATGATTTGTTCCTACTTAACCGCGATACGGGCTATTCTATTTTGATGGTAGTTATTACTGAAGGATTATTAATAAAGTGAAAACAGCAATATTAATAATGGCACACGACCAGCCCAATCACCTTGCTAAAATGGTCGAATATTTAAGCTGTGATTGGACGAAAATCTTTATTCACATAGATAGAAAAGTCAATATTAACCAGTACCGAAGATGCATCGCCGAAAATGACAAAATTATTTTTCTTAATGACGCAGATAGGATCAGGATTAATTGGGGTGGATTTAGTCAAGTTAGAGCCACCTTATTTCTTTTGGAATCGTCCTTGAATTCAGGTGAATATTTTGATCGATTTTGCTTTCTCAGCGGATCTGATTTTCCAATAAAACCTTTAAAGGATATAAAAGTAAGCTTCGATTCTGACAAGGAATTCATACGCATTGATGGACGACTTGATGGCTCTGAACATGACCCTCAATTTGAAAGGGTAAAGTATATACATTATATGGATTATCCATTTTCCAGACTGACTGAAAAGTTACTAAAGATGCCGAGAAAAGTTTTCAGTAGAATAAGACTTTACAGGGGCTCTCCCTATTGGTCACTTACAAATGGGTGTGTAGGTTATATAATCGAATTCCTCCAATGTAATAAGGATTATATTTCTTTTCTTAAGCATACTAAATGTCCCGATGAAATATTTTTCCATTCAATAGTGAAAAGCTCTCCCTTTGCTGAAAATATTACTCAGGATTTTGAAAGAGCCGACCAGCTAAAAACCTTTTTATCCATGAATGTTCACGGTTGCCATTATATTGATTGGACTACAAAAGGAGTGAGGTTACCGAAAGTTCTGAACGAGAGTGATATAATAAATTTACTCAATTCGGAAGCCTTGTTTGCCCGGAAATTCCAGGTAGGCAAAATCGGACCAATTAATACAAATGATCGAAAAAACCATTTGCCAATAGATAATTGGTCAGAAAAGCGAACGACCACGCTTCGTAGAATTCCAACATCAGGGGATCACGATAACCATTCGAAGAATAAAAATATGGACCGCCGTCTGGCAATAAAAGCAATTTTTCTCGAGATTGGAATTTTACATACCTGTTACTCGGCTTATGAGTATTTAAGAAAACCTAATTCCCAAATACTAACGTCTTATAGTCACATCCAAACCGAATAAGAAAATAATGAGTATAATTACTTCCCGTTGGGAAAAAACCAGAAGAAACTAATAAATCGAACCTGAAATTAATCCAATCGAAATTATTTAGATCTCATTCCAAACCACAAGTCAATATGGCGGATAGCATAGACCACACCACCCAATGACATGTAGATGAAATATATCCACAGAACAAATTGTTAGAATATCAAAGATTCATGGAATTGATTGTTATCGATTTCTGGTGGGCGGATATACTCGAATAAATGGCACTGTCAACTTCGACGTCAAAGGAAGCAGACGGAAGCTAGTCATAGTTGTGAAGAGGCTGACGACGAGGAGGAATGTCAGAAGGGCGGAGCTTTAATGCTCCAATTGGATAATGATCTATTAATCAAGGTAATGCGCTGGCATGAAACAGTTTTGCTATAGAACCCGATTAAGGACGGCGGCTTGGTTACTGATTTTCTTGGTAATCATGGCTATGTTGAGCATGCGTTTGATCAATAGTGCCGAATGGAATTGTTGGACGCTTAAAATTTATGTGGCATGCCCTTGATTCAAAGCCCGTACCTGTATCGATCCCTGTTGGGCACGACCGTGCTAAGATATGGTTAGCTCAAGATGCTATTGCTGGCGGAGATCCCCAACGAGCCCTGGCATTGATTGAGCCATTAGCTTTACAAAATGATCCATTTGTATTACATATTCAGGCTGCCGCGTTTGAGCAGCAGGGTAATTTCGCTGGTGCGGTTCAGAAATTAGTTCAACTTCGAGATGCTTATAGGCTGATACAGTTAGGGGACAAAGCATCTGTCGCGAATGATCGGGCAGATGCATTGGCCGCTTATCAAGCAGCTTCGGAAATCGACTCGAATACAGGAGTTATGGTTCTTGCGAATTTTTTAGCAATTAATATTGGTGATCTGACTGGCGCAGATGCTGTTTTAGAAAAAGCTCTGGCTACCTACCCGTTTTCACTTATGCGTGATGCTTGGTATAAAAGCTTCGGTGATAATTTACGGAAGCAAAAACATTTCGATGAGGCAGAGACAGTATACAAGGCAGCTTTGATCGAATATCCAAAGGATTGGGCATTCTATATAGGATTAGGTTGGGTCTATTATGAACGGGGCGATGGGCTGCAACCGGCGATCGATGAATTCCAAAAGGCGATTGCCTTAGATAAGACATCTGGCGTTGGTTATTATGCGGTAGCTCAAGTACTGACGCGAGATCAACGTTTTGTTGAGGCCCATTCCTGGTATCGCCTTGCGCTTGAGCATGATCCAAGAAACGGCCAGTGGATTATTGGGAGAGGAAATAATGCTCGAGATGCGGGAAATCTTGATCTAGCAATGTCCCTTTACCAGGAAACAGCCTTGATGTTTCCGGGTTTCTCGACGGCGTATTATGAGATGGCATACAATTATATGATAAATGACCAGCCAGAAGAAGCAAAGACCTTCATTGAAAAAGCCCTTGCTCTCATGAACCCACCTAACGAGTATTATTATGTACGGGCCGGGCAAATTTTCGAGTGGCGCAGGGAAAACGGGCGTGCACTGGATGCCTATAACAAAGCGTTAACGATTAATCCTGCTAACAGCTTAGCACAGCAGGGTATAAACCGTTTAGGTGAACCATAGTTACAATTGCATGTGGAATGGCTTTGTGTTAAATTTGTCCATCACCGGTATTACCCACACAAGACGGTTCGTAATATTACGGAACTATTGCTTTTACTTGTGCATAATTCTTTCGATTTGACCAATACCGGTAGCCTGATTGATCTGGCCAACAGGCTTCCGTTGGATGAGGGTTATCACCAAGCGGTGTGATTTGGATATTTGTATATTAATATTCCATGACCTTAGTCCAATACTATCTGAAGGCTTCCAGGAAGGTGATAATTTATTAAATGGTCACTAAATGATATATTCTATAAAATGAAACAATATTCGCATAGATTAAATATCGGCAGCCTTAGCAAAGAATTCCTAATTGTGACAATCGGGCAAATTACAAGTGTGGTTGGAAGTATTGTAGCAATTAAGGTGTTAACCAATTATTTATCTCCAACAAATTATGGTGAATTAGCTCTTGGACTGACTATTAGTGGTTTCTTTAGTCAGATAATATTTGGACCTTTATCCCAAGCAGTTTATCGTTTTTGGTCGTCAGCAGCAGAAGAAAATAAAACTAAGGATCTTTTCAGAAGAATACTTCTGCTTCAAGGGATTAGTTCCTTAATTGTTATTGTAATTTCACTAATAATTTTCTCAATTATTTCAGTCATACATTTACCCCTTAAATGGATTGGTTTACTGGTTGCTGCTTCAGTTTATGTTATTTTTGGCGGTTTGTCCGGTACCATTGACATTATTCAACAAGCAGTGAGACAGAGAGTAATTGTTGCATGGCATCAAGTGTTAGGGCAATGGTTAAAGCCACTGGTAATAATTCTTCTGTTTTCTTTTTTACCCAAATCAAGTACGACGGCTTTATGGGGACAGGTTCTAGTATTAATAATTGTACTCCTATCCCAAGTGTATTTCTTTAATAAGACTAATAAATTTAAACTGCACCATGGAAATTTATAAGGTTATCAAATGGTTGGATAAAAGTATTAATAAATTATGCCTGGCCTTTTTGTGTGTGGGGAATTTTTACGTGGGGACAGCAATCTTTTGATCGCTGGTCCTTACAATTCTTTGGCTATATCCGTGAGGTCGGTTTATATTCTGCATTATTCCAACTAGGATATTCACCAATAATTATTTTGTCTACAATTGTTATGCAGTTTCTTACCCCATATGTATATCGAATTGCTGGAAATGGGTTAGATGATTTCGCCTCAAGCAAGCAACGAGAATAAACATTGGCGCTTCAATGGTTTTTCTTTTCCTTGTATCAATAATAGCCATCATATGTATTTTCATAAATAACCCTATTATGACATTCTTCTCTTCCAAAGCATATTCAGGAGTATCAGGATATTTGCCTTTACTCATTTTTTCCGGCGGATTATTTTCAGCAGGACAAATATTATCGATTTGTATACAAAGCAAAAGAGACACAAAATCTTTATTGCTGCCTAAAGCGACTACTGCTATTTTAGGAATAATTTTTTATTTTTGGGGCGCAAGAGAATTGGGACTAAAAGGGGTCATTCTTGGTAATGTAGCGTTTTCCGTAATATATTTTATATGGATTTTTAGTTAATATTCATCACAAATTACAAGAGGACTATTCAGCCTGCATGACAACATATTCTATTCGTGAATGATTAGGTGACCACCTATTAAAATATACGATGGCATATCATATGGAAAAAAAACTTATGTTTGATGTTTTCAATTTTAAAGAAGATATGTAGAAAGAAGGCTCTTCCTTTAGACATTCAACTATTTCCGTGACAGAAAAAAGACAAAATGATAAAGAAATTAGTACACGATATCGTGATAGATAATTTAGATATATCTTATTTAAATCAAGCATAAAGAAATATAAGAGGAAGAATGATTGAAATAATAATTCTCATTCTAATTATGGTCATATCAATCATATTGGGGATAAGAATAATAATAAACGATAATTTCCCCAAACCATTTTCAATCAGTTTCTTTATTTACAACATTATTTGGTGTTACTTTCCTATTATTGCAACTATATTTAGAGGCGGCAGTATCTATCCTTTTATTCAATATAAATCTTTCCTAGACTTTAGTCTGCTTGAATTGATTCCAATTATTATCATACAAATAATTATCATAGCTAATAACAAAACAATAATATTTATTAATGAATCTAAATTGAAAATAATAGATTTAGGTTATATCGGAGAAGGCTTTGTCCTCTTTCTATGTTTGATATTAACTTTGTATTTCTGGACTATTGTTGGAGCCAAGAACACAATGAATTATTACGATATAAATTCTGTACAGACAACCCAAGCAGGATCATTTACAGATAGGATTATTGGTAGTGTTTATTTACTAAAAAGTTTATTATTCGGTTATTTATATGTGATGATTTTGGTAAGTGGGAGTAAAACTCCAAAGATATATAAGGTTTTGGCTCTATTTATCCTAATTTTAGATGCATATATGAATTTCATAGTTGGTTCTAGAATTAATTTGCTAGTTCCAGTAATTATCCTGATATATTATTCTGTCATAAACCATTGGCCATTCAAGGCATATATACCAATTGCGATTCTTATTATAATTTTCTTTTTTATTGGTGGATCTTTTGCGATTATTTCTGGAGATCTACGAGTTAGAAAAGATTTATCACCACAGAGATTAATGGAGGAACTTAATATTATGATGAACGATCCTAACCAATTCTATAAATCTAATCCAATCTTTGACCAAGTCCTAATGAAATATGATTCCATTTCATATGGCAGTTTTTTAGTAAATGCGTCTGGGCCAGGGTATGCGGGATTTGAACCATTTGTTGGTTCGATTCTTTCGCTAGTTCCAAGAGTATTGATTCCAAATAAACCCGTTTCCGGAAGTGCTGATGGAACATCCTATGGAATACCACAACGAATAGTAGTTACATTATTGAATAATTATCGATCTGATGTCCTAAACGTTGGGGTCAGTCCGGTGGCAATTTCAGTGTGGGAAACTGGATATATAGGAGGAATTTTGTCTTTTTTAATGTTTAATATTTTTGCATTATTATTTTTATGTTCATTATTTCGATCCTCATCCAAAATTGTTCAAGCGATAGCATTTTCGACCCTTAATTTACCATCTATAGCTTATTTTATTTCATCACCCGATCATATTATTCTAACCTATCAACGGATTATTTTGTTTTATGTTCTGATCCTGATAATATCTAGATTTAGCATGTATAACAGAAGAAAATTTATTATTAAAAGCGTAGTAAAGCCAACTAAAAGATTTATCTAGTGAGCCTTGGTTTGGAACGGCCTAAAAGTATAAAGGTTTTACTTTATTGGGAGCAAAAGTCACTTTATTGGTGACAAAAGCAAATGGCAGAAGTAAACAAGACCTTTCACAAAGAAAATCTGTGAAGATAAATGGTATATAGATGATATATTTTTCATAGACTGCTCAAGGAAAAACCTTTGATTAGCCAGTTTTGGAAGGTACTAGGAATTAACAGATGAACAGTGATAAAGTGATCGTTCGTGTCAAAGGAGGGTTGGGGAATCAACTTTTTGGCTATGCGGCTGGCCGTCGTCTTGCGCTCGTAAACCATGCGGAACTTGTAATTGATGACGTAACAGGCTTCCTCCGTGACCATCAATATCGTCGTCAATATGCGCTCGATAAGTTTGCAATCCCAGCTCGTAAAGCCATGCCGAGTGAAAGGATGGAACCGTTTGAACGTTACCGGCGAGGTCTAGTGAAGTTCATTAACCGTCACAAACGCTACAACAAGCGCGGATATATTGAGCAGGAAGGAATAGATTTTGATTCCAGGTTATTAGAATTCAAACCAAAAGGAACCGTGTATCTGGATGGATACTGGCAAAGTGAAAATTATTTCAAGGATGTTAAGGAAACTATAAAACACGATCTTCAAATTGCTCCGCCGATGGATCAAGCAAACCAAATAATGGCCGAGCGGATGCAGTCCTGCAATGCAGTCTCCATCCATGTCCGTTGGTATGGCGATCCACAAAGCAAGCGTGATACAGCCGAAAATAATATGGGACGGGATTATTATTTACGAGCAATCGATAGAATCACCAATAAAATATCAGACCTGCACTTTTTCCTGTTTTCGGATGACCCTTTATCGGCAAAAAAGATGTTGGCACTGCCTGAGTCACTGATCACGAGTGTTGATCTCAACCGCCAAGATGGAATGGCTTATCTGGATTTCTGGCTCATGTCATTTTGCAAGCATTTCATTATCGCCAACAGCACTTTTAGTTGGTGGGGTGCATGGCTGACGGAATCAAAGTCGACAATCGTCATCTCGCCAGACAGACGGATTGAAGGTATATCCGCTTGGGGGTTCCGGGGTCTAATACCAGATAGATGGCTGACATATTGATATTAATTTAGAGATCCTTATGAGCCCAACTGTATCGGTTGTCACTTCGTGTCATAACGCGTCCAAATACCTGGTTGAAGCAATAGAGAGCATCCTGGATCAAACATTCAAAGACTTTGAATTCATTCTCATTGATGATGGTTCGACTGATAATACTTTGGAGATCATCAGAGATTATAAGAAGAAAGACCAACGGATCGTGGTGATTGAGAAAGACAATACGGGTTTAGCGGATTCCCTCAATGTGGGGATAGGATTGGCAAAGGGAATATGGATCGCCAGACAGGATGTTGATGATGTGTCATTAATGGATCGGATTGAGAAGCAATTGAACTACGTTCTACATCATAAGAATATTGTACTCCTTGGTACCGGATGTTATGTAATCAATGAAACCGGGGACGTAATTAAGAAAAAAGGCTATCCACCTGGAAATAAAAGACTCGTTGAAAGATTGGAAAATAATGAAATGGCTTTTCCACATTCATCGGTTCTTTTCAGGCGAGATGAAGTACAGCGCATTGGTGGTTATCGTGGAAGGCTCAATGGGGCAGAAGATCGGGATCTTTGGCTCCGGCTAAGTAACTCAGGGCAGATCGCATGTCTTGAAGAACCGTTGATCAGACTTAGAAAGCACACAGAATCAATGACAGCAGGAAATTACAAATCTTTGGTTTTATCACAAGCAGCAATCATAAGCTATAAATTGAACAAACAAAACTGCTTAGATCCCATTGAACAAGAAGAAACGTTTTCTCAAGAATTTTTACAATGGTTAGAAAGTAGATTAGAGCAACAAGGCCAGCCAAAAGAAGCAAAACTGTATTTTGAAATTGAAAGTCGTAGGTACACGAGACCGGGAATCAAAACAACAATTAAAACTCTGGGACTTTTGATAAATCACCAAGGCTTTCAATTATTAAAGCACAGGTTCTTCGGCTCAGACATCTCGACAATGTTGACAAGGGAATGGATAAAACTTGGACGGGATAATCATGGCAAACAAGATTGTTTTTCCATGGCTGGTAATACCCAATTCAAAGATAATAACCTCAGTTTCAAGACAAGGGGAGTTGTAATGCTGCCAAACCATCGAATATTGGTTGTTGATCCATATCATGAGATACTTGGACCGCACCAGGTAGCAATACGTTTTGTTGAAAGCCTTAATAGAGCAGGCTGGTATTTTGTGGTTGCAGTACCAGCGGTGAGTCCTGTATATGAACATTATAAGAGCATTGGCATAGAGCCAAGAATTGTACCCGGATTAGAATCGCTCCGGCGGGGAATGAATCCATTCACTTGTATCAGGCTTGTTTGGAAAAACGTCCTGGCGACCCTTTCCTTGACCCGCCTCATCCGCCAGGAGAAAATCAGATTAGTCCATTCGGTTAGCGTCAACTGTTGGGTTGGAGGTTTTGCGGCGCGTTTTGCCCGGATACCAAGTGTCTATCACATTCACGATCTAACACTTAATTCTTCTCGTGTGATGGGCATATTGATTGGATTGGTATTGTTTATTTCAAGTGATAAAACTCTGTGTGTTTCTCGTGCAGCACTAAAGAGTCTGCCATTACATTCCTGGAATTATTCAAAAGCTTGCGTATTACGTAATGCTGTTGATCCAAACATATTTTACCCCGATCTTTCTGAACGAAATTCTATTCGAATAGAATTGGGATTGAGATCCGAACTCTTGTGTGGTTGGGTCCTTTGGGACGCTAGACAAACGGAAAGGTCAGGATATTTTTATACAGGCATCTGTGTTAGTTGCTGAAAAAACAGATCAGGTTGAATTCTTGATTGTAGGTTCTGAATTCGGCAGGCGACGAAGGAAAGATTTTTCTTCAACAATTAATAGAACTCGCAAATGCCCCAATTATGCGCGGACGAATTCATTTTCTTGGTTATAGACATGATGTTTCACGATTGATGCGAACTATTGATATTGTTGTCCAACCCTCAAGGATCGAGGCAGGCCCTATCGTGCCATTAGAAGCAATGGCTACAGAGGTACCTGTGATTGCGACGTCTGTCGGTGCGATTCCAGAGGAAGTATTGAATGATATTAATGGCATTCTGGTGCCGGCGGAGGACCCGGTTTCAATGGCGAAAGCCATTGAAACCCTTATTAACAATCCAGAAAATAGGAAATGTCTAGGTAAATCTGCTCGTAAGCTTGTAAAAAATAACTTTGATCTTTCAAAAAGATCAATCGAATTAAGTAAGATCTATACTTCGTTGATAAGATGATACGGTGATAGACAGAAAGAAAGATGCACAAGAATATTCTAGTTATTTCGGAATTATATTATCCTGAGGAGACCTCAACAGGTTATTTTCTAACCAAGATTGCAGAAGGGTTGGCACGACATTATTCTGTAGATGTGTTGTGCAGCCAGCCCACCTATTCTGAGCGTGGGGTTCGCGCGCCATGGCGTGAGCAACATAGCGGTGTGATGGTCCAACGATGCCGAGGGACGACCCTGAACAAGGATCGATTGATTCTTCGTATAATCAATTTGATCACCATCAGCGTATCCATTTTCTTCAACGCCTGGCGAAAGATACGTAAACAGGATATTGTGCTGGTTGTGACTAACCCGCCACTGCTGCCTTTTTTAATTAACTGGGTCTGTCATTTACGCGGCGCCAGGTGTCTTTTGTTGATCCACGATGTTTATCCCGAGATCTTGGTCGCAGGGGGAATGACGCGAGAGTCATCCGTCCTTTCAAGTGTGGTGGATTGGTTTACCCGACGTCTATATCAAAGTGTCAGCCGAATTATTGTAATTGGGCGAGACATGGCAGATTTGGCTGCATCCAAGCTAAAAGAGAAATCAACCAAGATCACAATCATCCCTAATTGGGCAGATCTCGGCCAGGTTTCACCGGGTAACCGGAAGGAGAATGTCTTGCTGCGTGAATTAGGATTATTAGATCGATTTGTGGTCGAGTATGCTGGGAATATGGGGCGTACACATGATTTACAAGTTTTGTGGCAAGCAGCGAAGGAACTGACACAAGAAGAAGAAATTCATTTTCTGTTCATTGGTGCAGGCGCCAAAAGACATGGATTGGAAAAAGCAATTCTGGACATGGGATTGAAAAATGTTACGCTTTTACCGAGGGTGCCAAGAGGAGATTTGGCGGCTACGCTAAATGCGTGTGACTTGGCCATCATCTCTTTTGTACCTGGCATGGCGGGTATCTCGGTTCCAAGTCGAATGTACAATATCATGGGAGTTGGCAAACCGATTTTAGCTTTGGCGGATGAAAATTCGGAGCTGGCATTGGTTGTCAAAGAAGAGCGAATTGGCTGGGTAGTTCCACCGGGAAATGTCGAGAGAATTATCAATGCAATCCATGAAGCCCAAACCAACCCAGCCAATTTGGCGGAAATGGGAAAGCGTGCGCGCCAAGTCGCTGTAACCAAATATTCATATGAGCGAGCGATTGAGTACTATCACAGTATGATTCAAGGTCTTGGAGTTTCACTTGGCTCATCTATCTGAACATCCTATCCTTATCAATGGGGCAAATGGTTTTCTGGGTTCCGAAATCGTACGCCAAGCGATAGCAAATAATCTGCCTGTTCGTGCCACAGACAAGCAAAGTGTGTCCAAGACGCCCGATGTGGACTATCGTCCCGCGGATATTCTTGAATTGTCAAGCCTTGGTTTGGTATTTCGTGATGTGGCCCAAGTCGTCCACGTGGCAGGCTTAGCACATATTTTTAACAAAACTCAAGCGGTTAATGCTCCATTCAAAGCTATTAACGAGCAAGGCACCGCAAACGTTTGCCAATTAGCTGCCAAAGCAGGTGTAGGGCATTTTACCTTGATCAGTTCGGTTTCGGTATACGGGCCGTATACCCAAGGTATGTATGCCGAAAATGCACCTTGTTTTCCTGAAGGACCTTATGCGGAAAGTAAGTACAAAGCAGAGCAACGGGCAATCGAAATTACGCAACAATCTGGAATATCCCTTACGATCTTACGCCTAGCGACATTATACGGTGAGAACGATCCAGGTAATGTGGCAAGACTGATGCGGGCGATTGATAGGGGACGCTTCATCTGGATAGGGAATGGATCCAATTTGAAAAGTCTGGTCTATCGGGGAGATGCAGCGCGTGCGTGCGTCACGGTGATACTTCACCCCAGTACTGGTGTAAAGATATATAATGTCTCTGCCCAACCATCCACGATGTATGAAGTAATCGAAGGATTGGCGGTGGCGTTGGGACGTAATCATCCCAGATTGCATATACCGGCTTCTCCAGTGTTGAAGTCTGCCATTTTTCTATCAAGGTTAGCAGGGAATCGTAGTCGCCTGGGTGATTTGCATAACACACTTAGAAAATGGCTCGCAGACGATGCATACGATGCCAGTCAATTTAATAAAACATTCGGGTTCCAGACAGAAGTAGGTTTGACCGAGGGTCTGCGACGTGAAGTAATGTGGTATCGCAGTCAAATTCGAACAACATCTACTTAGGATGAGACTTGCATCTACTACTAATAGGGATAGGCGCATTAATATTGACATACCTAGGCGTAGCTGCAGTTCGTGCGATATCATTGCATCTTCATGTTCTTGATATACCCAACGAGCGCAGCTTACACGACTCACCAACTCCACGCGGCGGAGGCCTGGCGATCGCAATCGTGATTTTTATCTGTTGTGGGTTGCTTTGGTATCTTGACCCGCCCCGGCCAATACATGGTTTACCCAACATCCTGGTAAGTGCTGTCCTCGTGGCAGGGATCAGTTGCTGGGATGACCTTCGCTCCCTACCATATTGGATTCGATTTGCGGTGCATCTAGTGGCTGCGGGAATTGTTGTTATTGGAGTCGGATACTGGCGAGATCTGCAAATACCATTTTTCGGAGCTATTAATATCGGTTGGATTGGACTCCCATTTACATTCTTGTGGATAGTGGGCATGATAAATGCGTATAACTTCATGGATGGCATTGATGGAATTGCCGGGGGCCAAGGTGTGGTAGCCGGATTGGGTTGGGCTGTTTTAGGTTGGATAAGCGGACAATCCCTGGTTGCAGGCATCGGCATAATATTAGCTGCCAGTTGCCTTGGCTTCCTAGGCCATAATTGGCCGCCGGCCCGTATTTTTATGGGAGATGTAGGCGCTGCCTTTTTAGGATATACCTTCGCAGTGTTGACAGTGGTTGCGGGTCAGCACGACCCGCGCTTAGCCATTGGTGGCGTTCTACTCGTCTGGCCTTTTGTTTTTGATGCAGCAGTTACTTTTATTCGACGTCTGATCCATCGTGAAAACGTCTTTACTGCCCATTGTTCACACTTGTATCAGCGGTTGGTGGCGACTGGTTATTCTCATAAAAAAGTCGCCTCTTTGTATATTGTTATGTCAATCATCGGTCTTTTTTGTTCAACCGTCCTGGTCATAAAGGGGCGATGGGCTGGTTACATGACTGTTATAATAATTGGGATTACAGCTCTGATCCTTTGGCTGGGAACAAGTTGGAGAGAGCGGTCTGTATTAAAAAGCACACCCTAGCAATAATTCCATTGTTACCATATACATATTCTGAACCCGTACAATGGTAATCATCGTGGCTTTACGATGCATCGAGGAGTATGAAAACTTCCAGTGAAACAAATCATCACGAGAATGAGGCGGAAAAATCAGCCCAATTGCTGAATTGGCTGATATTCAATTTTCACAACCGTCACTTTCTCCTTCTAGATATTATTTTATTTAGCATCACGCCAGTTCTGGCACTCACACTAAGAGCAACTGTGCCATGGGATAAAAATTACGGCCAAGCCCTGCTTATATTCATTGGAGTGGCATTACTGGTCAAATTGCCGACGTTCTATGCGTTTCGGCTTTATAGACGTTTTTGGCGTTACGCCAGTATTGATGAGATGATCACCATCGGGGAGGCGGTTTTCCTCACAACCATTCTTGTCACAGCCATCGTTTGGGGGATGGAAGGTCTTGGGGTTTTTATGAAGACCGGCTTACCCCGCTCTGTACCAATAATTGATGGTATTCTGACAATACTCTTTGTGAGTGGGACACGTTTCATGTTGAGAGTAGCTGAATACCTGCGAGCAAGCAGTTCGAATGGAAAGCCAGGTAAACGCGTGTTGATTGCCGGGGCAGGAGACGCCGGTGAGATGGTGGTAAGGGAGATACGCTCCAGCCGCATGATTTCTTTAGATCCGGTTGGTTTTGTGGATGATAATCCATATAAACAAGGAGTCGTTATCCATGGGATGCGCGTCCTTGGAAAGTTGGAAGAGATCCCTGAGTTGGTCAAGGAATATCGGATTCAGGAAGTGATAATAGCTATGCCAACTGCATCAGGTGACACCATCCGCCAGATCGTCCGCCAATGTGAGCAGGCTACCGTAACTTCGAGGTTGGTGCCCGGCATTTACGAGCTATTGGATGGCAGGATAAGTATCAGCCGCCTACGAGAGGTCAGAATCGAGGATCTGTTGCGGCGTGAACCGGTGAATTTGGATTCGAACGATGTGGTGGATATGATCTCCGGTAAACGTGTACTAGTCACCGGTGCGGGGGGGTCCATAGGCACTGAGGTATGCATGCAAATTGCGCGCTCCCGCCCGGCGCAATTGATCGCCTTGGGCCATGGTGAAAACAGTTTATTCCAACTCACCGGTCAATTGTCGAAATTACGTTCCGTTGTTGATCGGAGTGGTAATCCCATCTTCAATATGGTTGTGGCGGATATCCGTGACTTCCAAAGACTCGATAACATATTCACGAGTTTTTGCCCACAGATCGTCTTCCATGCAGCTGCGCATAAGCACGTTCATTTAATGGAAGAAAATATCGAAGATGCTGTGACCAATAACGTGTTAGGGACTTCCAATCTACTGGAAATATCAAAAAACCATAGGGTAGAGAGATTTGTGCTTATCTCCACAGATAAGGCAGTTGAGCCGACCTGTGTAATGGGGGCAACCAAGCGAGTGGCGGAAAAGATGGTGCAGGCAACCGGAATTGAAACGGGGCTTCCTTATGTTGTCGTGCGTTTCGGTAATGTTCTGGGAAGTCGAGGGAGCGTAGTGCCGATTTTTCAACGACAAATCGAGGAAGGCGGTCCAATAACAGTCTCACACCCAGAAGCAGAACGTTATTTCATGACCATCCCCGAGGCTGTTTTCTTGGTATTACAGGCCGCGGCGGTTGGTAGTGGTGGAGAAATCCTTGTGCTAGATATGGGAGAAAGGGTTAAAGTATTAGACCTTGCACAGGATATGATCGAATTATCGGGATTAAAGCTTGGCAAGGATATCGATATAAAATATATAGGTTTACGTCCTGGTGAGAAGATAGTTGAAACTCTTTTCTCTGAAGATGAATCTCCAAGAGCTACTGGTCGTGAAAAGATCATGATAATCAATAATAATCATTCCATTAATGTAAAAAAGCTGAGTCAGGAGGTCGATCAGTTGATAGCTCTTGCCCATAATGGGAACAACGAGGCCACTAGAGAAAAATTACTTTCGCTCGTAAGGAATTCGAATTGATCCAGTTTACAGTTCCTTTTTCATCGCATTGAAAAGGCTGGACATTGAGGGAATGGAGTTCGGGTTTCTATTTTGTACGTTGTAAGATTTTTCGTCTCGGAGGTTAAACAACTCAAATGTTAGGTTTTGGATTTATGATTACTGCGGATGCAGTATTGACCCTCGTGTCAATTACACTCGGCATGATATTGCGACTTGATATAATTTATACAGGTGGATATTCCTTATTTGGTTATTTTCTCAAGGAAATATGGCCTTACATTGTCTTTGCTGTGGTGCTACGCCCAACAGTCTTTTATTTCACGGGGATCTATAAACATTTATGGCGATATGCGACATGGCGGGATTTCATGAGATTGGCAGGAGCCATATTAGCAGGCTCGATAATCCTATCGTTGGCTACCCAGTACATCATCCTTCCTTTATGGATGAGCACATTTCCACATTCTCTATTTATCCTGGAAGGGATGTTCAGCATTTTCCTGCTAGGTGGTTGGAGGATAGTTCTGAAATTCTCGGAACGATATCCGAGCGATCTCTTATGGGATAAAACCGTATTCAAAGAATTCAGACGAGTGTTAATTGTGGGCGCCGGATCGGCAGGCACTCTAATGGCGCGGGAGCTTGGGGAAAATCCTCAACTGAACCTCAAGCCAGTTGCATTTCTCGATGACAATCCCAAAAAGATCAGTAAAAAGACCCAAGGTCTGCAAGTATATGGTCCGATAATTAAATTACTTGATGTTATTAAGGCTCAAAGGATTGATGAAGTAATTATTGCCATACCAAGTGCACCTGAGCAAACGATTCAGAATATCAGCCACATGTGTCAGGAAACGCAAATCTCTTACTCCGTGGTGCCTCCCCTAATAGTATTCTAGGCAACTCGGCTACCAGCTCACTATCAAAGTTTCGACTGCCTATGTCAATGCCTCAAATAACGGGAGAAGAAATCCATGCAGTCGTAAGGGTAATGCAATCCCGCAATCTCAGTATTGGTGCCCAAACGATAGCTTTTGAAAAATCAGCGGCTGATATAGCCAAAGCTGCCTATGCTGTGGCAGTCTCGAATGGCACAGCGGGACTGCACCTTTGCATGGTTTCGGCAAAGATCAGTCCAGGCGATGAAGTAATTACATCACCCTTCAGTTTTATTGCTTCTGCGAATTGCATTTTGTATGAAAGAGCTAAGCCCGTCTTTGTGGATATTGATCCAGAAACATTGAATATTGATCCAGGAAAGATTGAAAGCGCAATAACCAGCCATACCCGCGCGATTATTCCAGTCCATATTTTTGGACAACCAGCAGACATGGATCCGATCCTCTCGATTGCCCAACGCCATAACTTATTAGTGATCGAAGATTCATGCGAAGCCATTGGAGCAGAGTATAAAGGACGACGCGTAGGAGCGCTCGGCAAAGCCGGTGTGTTTGCCTTCTATCCCAACAAGCAAGCAACAGCCGGTGAGGGAGCTGTCCTATTAACGAATGACGAAGAATGGGCATCACTTTTTCGCAGTTTAAGGAATCAAGGAAGGGATCAATTTGATGAGTGGTTAATGCACAGTCGTTTAGGGTATAACTATAGGCTGTCTGAATTAAATGCAGCGGTTGGGCTGGTACAGCTGAAAAGGATAGAAGACCTATTGCGGAGGCGTGAGAGTGTGGCCAATGAATATTTAAAGGGATTGAGGAAGATAGAAGGGGTATCACCACTTCATTTAGCACTTACAACAACGCGCATGAGTTGGTTTATCTATCCGGTACGGTTTTCTGAAGAAATTAACCGTAATCGAGTATTAGAGCTTTTAGCTGCACGGGGCATCCCATCCCGACCATATTTTAGGCCGATCCATTTACAACCCTTTTTATCAAAAAATGTTTGGTTACGGCCCAGGTGACTTCCCAGAAAGTGAGAAGGCTGGTAATTCAATCCTAGCTCTACCATTTCACTCAGATATAAATCCTGAAGAGGTTGCCGTGGTTTGTGATAGCCTAGCGCAAGTAGTTGGTGAAGTTAAATCAATGGAGAACATTGCGTAAATCAAATCATCTCAAAATCACCACTCGTGTTTTGAGACGGGTGCGGAGATGAGTTCATGAAAATAGTAGATAGCCTTATTCGGGTAGTGGTTTTATGGATTTGTGTGGCGGCTGCCATGTTATTTTTAGGAGGCCATCTTTGGGCGGCATGGCAGTGGAATCTGGTAGGTTTACGCTTTCTAAAGGGACAGGACCCAACACTCCCTCTCGTGTCCCCAGGTTGTCCCCACATCTGGTTGGTTGGGATGGTTGCTGGTGAACGTGGTCAACTTCTCACCCGGCATCAAGCTTTCGAGCAAGCGCTGGGTTGTTCTCCGATGTCGCTGACTTTAGCAATGACAATATTCCCAGAGGACCTGGGATTAGCACAGTTGGCAATCCGACTATATCCAGAGAATTCCAAAGCTTGGTTTTGGCTAGGAGAGGCATTAAATGCAACTGATCCCTCTAAGGCCAGGTTGGCGTTTTTACAAACGGTTAAGCTGGATCCACGCTATTCTTTGGCGTGGGGTGATTTGGGAAGGATTTATGAAGGAAATGGTGAATATGAAACGGCAGAGGAAGCTTATTTAAAATGCTGCATGATTGCTGATAGTGAAGGTTTTTGTTGTGTAGGTGCTGGACGGATAATGGAACAGAAGGGTAATCTACAGAAGGCTATCGAATATTACCGATTATCGAATTCCACGATTGTACTGGACCATGCCAATATATTGGAAGAAATTTTATACCCTTAACGGTGTAGATGCACCGGCTCAAAACTCTCAGCTACGAACGCATGAAATAGAAAAAGGCGAAGATCAACAAAACACCGATAATCTTGTTTGTATGTACCGGGAATCAAATCCGTTCACCGCTTGCGGCAGCGATTTTCCAACAGCGATTAACCGAGGCTGAATTGCAGGATCGTTTTCGGGTAGAAAGCGCAGGAACGTGGACGCTACCCGGGCGTTACGACCCTCTTGCTAGGCAAACTGCTCTGAAAATGGGGCTAAATATCGAAGAACATCGTTCCAAATTGATCGATGAAGATTTACTGTTGGCAGCCCGCCTCGTCATTGTCATGGAACAAGGTCAAAAAGAAGGATTGGAAGTCGAACACCCTCAAATTCGAGGTAAGGTTCAACTTCTTTCTCAAATTGCCGGAGATCCACCTTACAATATACCAGATCCATCGGGACAGGATTTGGATGTCTACCTACAAACCGGAGAGGAGTTAGTCAGACTGGTAAATTCAGCCTTCAATTTCATCTGCCACTTTGATCAGGAATGATAACGATTTTGCTCAATTACACATCTTCTTGAGTGAAGCCGGAAAATTTATTTCTAAACACGAGACGAAAACTGCAAGAGTTGGTATAATCAGGCGATTATTTCAAGGATAAAGGACCAAATGGATTATGGAAAATCAATTTGAAGACCAAACAAGCTCCGAAATGATTAAAAAGTACGCACGCTTATTATGGCACTGGTCATGGTTGGTGGTCTTGTTGACCTACAGTTGTCGGAAGTAGTATTTATTTCGTATCAAGCCGCCAGACCCCGATTTACCAAGCAACAGCCACAGTGATGATCAATGTCTCCGCATCTTCTCAAGATATTAGTACATCTTTCTATTTAGGTCAGGCCTTGCAGGACATCTTATGCAGATATTATGACCTCTCGAGTGGTGCTGGATGCTGTCGCAGAAAAATTGGGATTGAAGACGTTGAATACTGCTTCGTTAAGGTAAAGCCGATAGCTTAACTCAACATTGTTAACTGTCACAGTATCCGATACTGATCCGAAACGAGCGGCATTGATCGCCAATACAGTAGTTGCTGTGTTCAATGAACAGAATCGGTCCGGTCAAACTGAACAATATGCAGTATCGAAGCAGAGCATAAAAAGTCAAATGGATGTGCTCAATCAACAAATCCAAGCAACTTCGTCCGATTTGGCCGTACTGGAGCAGAAAATCCAGGACAACAATAATCTTATCCAAACCACATTGACCAATCAGGCTGCACTCGATCAGCAAATCCGGGATAATAATAACTCTTATAACTTCGCTTCAGACACCAGACACTGTTGTACGAACCCAGGAGGAATTGAATTCAACGCGCCAGCTTGCTCCAACAGACGCAAATAACACTTCAATCCATAAACGGGCCAGAAAACCGCAATTAGATAGCTTATTACAACAAACACAAACAACACTACAAACCGAAGCGGGCCAAAAAGCCCAGCTAGATATCGTTTTACAAAATTATCAACACGCTTATGATATTCAGGGTCAAAGTTATGACTCACTTGTGCTGGCAGAAACCCAGGTTACATCGGGCGTTCTTTTAAAAGATCCAGCCATACCACCGAATGAGCCATTCCAGCCAAGACCCATTCGGAACGCACTATTGGCGGGGGTGCTGGTTTTTCTTCTGGGCGTGGGGTCATATTCGTGATTGATTATCTGGATGATACCTTCAAAACCCCTGAAGATATCACTCGGTTCCTGGATTTGCCTGTGGTTGGCATGATTGGTGAGATGGATCGCTCGCTAAATGGTTCGGGCACGGTCTATGTGGGAGATAATCCACGTTCGCCGATTGCAGAAGCATATCGGTTACTAAGGTCTAATCTCGAATTTGCCAGTGTTGACCAACCCCTGCACACCTTACTTGTTACAAGCGTTGGTCCTGACGAGGGTAAAACGACTGTGGCAGTTAACCTGGCTGTGATTATTGCACAAGGAGGAAAGCAGGTTATGTTGGTGGATAGCGACCTCCGCCGTCCAACGGTACATCGGCAATTGCAAATTCAGAATCGGACCGGATTGAGCGACCTCTTCCTAGCTAATCCAGGAGATGTTTCGAAGGTTTGCGCTTGGGGCGAGACCAAGATTTGGGCGATCCCCAGCGGTCCGCTTCCTCCCAATCCTACGGACCTACTAGGATCCGAAAAGTTTACGCAAATCCTGAGAAATTTAAAGGAAAAGGTTGACATTGTGATTTTAGACAGTGCACCTTCCATTGTGTCTGATCCGATCATCCTTTCCACAAAGGTGGATGGAGTATTACTTGTTATCAAACCTGGTTCAACGAAGATCGGGGCAGCACAGGTCATGCTGGAGCAATTCCAGCGCTCTGGTGCGAGAGTAGTGGGGGTGGTGCTTAATCCAATCTCGCGCAGTCGGGCAAGATATAGCAATAAATATGAATACTACTCCAAATATTACCAATCTTCTTCCAAGAGCGAGTCATATTATTCCTATGAAGGGAAGAAGAATAAGAAAAAGGGGCTCAATTCGCAAAAAGAGTGATGGAAATCTTGGCAAGTGAGAAAGGATTACTATATTAGGTGGCAATCATTTTCACAAGTTAGCTGTAATAATAGGTAGCAATCGATTTGATATTGTTGAGGAGATAAGAATTGAATTGCCCCTTTATAGGATTGGAAGAAGATCCCTCCATATTATTCGCGTATCCATCTATTTGGAATTCTTGCAATTTTTCCAAGCCTCCCCATTCTCCCGACGTTGTACATCAAGAGAGATTCTGTTTAGGGAATGCTTACAAATATAATTCCTGCCCGGTAATCCTGAGCAAACAGGAAGAACCCCTTCCTCTCGAATTTCGTCCAGAGTAAAGCCAGTCAGAAGGGAGAAATAAAGGATTAAATTATATAGAACTGCCGAGAAACTTAGAAGCGCCTCCAATAAGATCTTTCTAAGGAGGCGTATTTTATTCATTTTAGGTTATATTTTTAACCTAGCTGCAATCTAATAATCCCTTCAAGATTTTCCAGTTATAATGTTCCTGCGATTGGCTTAGTGGTTCTTCAACATGGATCATGGAAACCAATTATTTTCATGCATTTTCCAGATCGATCCTTTGTCAACCCCTATTTCTATTCTTAGCATAACCAGCTGGTCGGGAGCACCTTTGCCAGTGAATTGATATGGTTTCAGAATAAGGAATTATTGAAATGAAAACACCATTGTTATTTGATGAATATTACTATGCCCATGATTGCGGTAATCCATGTCGACGGGACGACGTCTGGCTTACCTTTTTTGATCAGATCGCCAAGCGAATTATTGAGCAATTTGATCCGAAATCTGTCTTAGATGCTGGATGTGCATGGGGTTTTCTTGTTGAGGCATTTCGAAACCATGGTGTGGAAGCGTTCGGAGTCGATATTTCAGAATTTGCAATACAAAACGTTCATCCAAATATGAAATCCTATTGTTGGATGGGATCAATAACCGAGTCTTTTCCTAAAGCATATGACCTGATCACATGTATTGAAGTTCTTGAGCATATGCCTCTGCAGGAAGCAGAAATAGCAATAAAAAATCTATGCTCTCATGCAAACGAAATTGTATTTTCGTCCACCCCTTTTGATTATAAAGAAGCGACGCACGTCAATGTCCATGATCCAGAATACTTGGCAGATTAGTTTGCCCGGTACGGCTTTTATCGGGATATGGAAGCTGACATGTCTTTTATTACTTCATGGGCTGTCAAATTCGTGAAGATGAAGCGAACCAACCTCAGGCTCGTTCGGGAATATGAACGTGAACTCTGGCACTTGAGGAAAGAGAACTTTGATCTTCGACAATTGTCCATTGAGACGCAGGTCAAATTACGACAGCTTGAGAATCAGATCCAAACAAATGAGACCTAATTGGCGAGTAAAGAACATTTTGTGAAAGAACTCACGGTAAAGGTAGTTGAGGTGGAAGGCAGCAAGGCGTGGAGATTGGCAACGATGTTCCGTAAAATGCGTGGTTGGCTGATCCCCAAGGATAATCAGGGCAAACGACTTGGGGAAAAAATATGACTATAGCTGAACAAGAAGTAGAATGAAAAAACCAAATGAAAATTGAAAATGTAACTTGTTATTCATTTCATTTGAAGGGAGACGAATCATTAGCGCATTTAAGACTGATCGGACCTATCAGACAAGCGGGATTACGCATTATCGACGGGATTGTGGATGATCAAATTCAAGTTGACTGTATTTCTGAGGGAGACATAGTCATCATCCAACGTGATTTTCCCAAGAGATATAATGATTATAGAAAAATCATACAAATTGCTCACAAGGAAGGGAAACCAGTTGTATTTGATCTGGATGACCTGCTCTTCTTTTTACCGGAAAACCATCCTGGCAGGCAAATGCAGTATTATGCAACCACTCTATTGCCGATGTATCAGGCAATGACGGAGGCAGACTTAATCACGGTCTCCACACCGAAATTGGGAGAGGTGATTGGCGAGTACCATGATAATGTTGCAGTATTGCCCAATTATTTTGATGATACTATCTGGCAACTCAAACCGCCCGTTCAAAAGAAGGTGGAAAATGAAATATTGACCATTGGCTATATGGGCGGATTCCCGCACAAACCGGACTTGGAGTATATAGCACCAGTTCTTCGGGATCTACTGGAACGTTATCCCGACAGGGTACGTCTCCATTTTTGGGGATTAGAGCCGCCGGAAGAAATACGCTCGTTTTCCCAAGTGACATACACGCTTTCTTATAATTATTCGTATAGGGATTTTGCGACGTATTTTCAAGCCCAGTCAGCCGACATATTTCTCGCACCACTGGTGAGTAACCTTTTCAACCGGTGCAAGAGCCCGATAAAATTCTTTGAGTATAGTGCTTTGGGGGTGCCGGGCGTGTTCAGCCGCCTGGAGACCTATGGAGAGGTTGTGACAGATGGGAAGAATGGGTTATTGGCCTCAACGCTGGATGAATGGTCAGAGTGCATTATACAAATGATTGAACACGACGAACTGAGATATAAGCTGGCCAGCAACGCACAGGCAACCATTCGAGCAGGCTGGCTATTATCTCAAAACGGCTATCGCTGGGAAGAAACGTACCGAAAGCGAGCGGTTGTATCATTGCATGCTGCGCAGGAAAGCCAAGAGGGTATTGTGCAATCCATCAATACCCAGTTAACAGAGATGTTCACGAAAAAGGAAAACGAGATACAAGGATTGACAAAGCAAATTGTGGAGAAGGAAGAGGTTGTCCAAGCGCTTACTGCACTGGCAGACGATCGTGAACGTAATCTGATAGAAGTTACTGAGGAGAAGGACCGGATCGCGGTTGAGATCGCCCAATATGCCGCGAGCACGAGTTGGCGAATTACCCGACCCCTAAGGCGGATGATGGGCAAGATAAAAAGGATAAAAAAACCATTATGAATAAGAAATTGACCCAGAAGGCGAATGTTCTAAAAAAAAATATGGCATGCACTGAACAAGAAGTAGAATGAAAAAACCAAATGAAAATTGAAAATGTAACTTGTTATTCATTTCATTTGAATAGCAAAAATTCATTGGCGCATTTACGACTGATCGGGCCTCTCAAACAGGCGGGAATCAGTATTATCAGCGGGATTACGGACGATCAAGTTCTCTTTAACCGCGTCTCTGAGGGAGACATAGTCATCATCCAGCGTGAAATTCCTGTTAGATTCGATGAATATAATAAAATCATAGAAGCTGCTCACAAGGAAGGGAAACCAGTTGTATTTGATCTGGATGACCTGCTCTTCTTTTTACCGGAAAACCATCCTGACAGGCAAGCTCAGAATTTAGTGACCACTCTATTGCCGATGTATCAGGCAATGACGGAGGCAGACTTAATCACGGTCTCCACACCGAAATTGGGAGAGGTGATTGGCGAGTACCATGATAATGTTGCAGTATTGCCCAATTATTTTGATGATACTATCTGGCAACTCAAACCGCCCGTTCAAAAGAAGGTGGAAAATGAAATATTGACCATTGGCTATATGGGCGGATACTCGCACAAACCGGACTTGGAGTATATAGCACCAGTTCTTCGGGATCTACTGGAACGTTATCCCGACAGGGTACGTCTCCATTTTTGGGGATTAGAGCCGCCGGAAGAAATACGCTCGTTTTCCCAAGTGACATACACGCTTTCTTATAATTATTCGTATAGGGATTTTGCGACGTATTTTCAAGCCCAATCAGCCGACATATTTCTCGCACCACTGGTGAGTAACCTTTTCAACCGGTGCAAGAGCCCGATAAAATTCTTTGAGTATAGTGCTTTGGGGGTGCCGGGCGTGTTCAGCCGCCTGGAGACCTATGGAGAGGTTGTGACAGATGGGAAGAATGGGTTATTGGCCTCAACGCTGGATGAATGGTCAGAGTGCATTATACAAATGATTGAACACGACGAACTGAGATATAAGCTGGCCAGCAACGCACAGGCAACCATTCGAGCAGGCTGGCTATTATCTCAAAACGGCTATCGCTGGGAAGAAACGTACCGAAAGCGAGCGGTTGTATCATTGCATGCTGCGCAGGAAAGCCAAGAGGGTATTGTGCAATCCATCAATACCCAGTTAACAGAGATGTTCACGAAAAAGGAAAACGAGATACAAGGATTGACAAAGCAAATTGTGGAGAAGGAAGAGGTTGTCCAAGCGCTTACTGCACTGGCAGACGATCGTGAACGTAATCTGATAGAAGTTACTGAGGAGAAGGACCGGATCGCGGTTGAGATCGCCCAATATGCCGCGAGCACGAGTTGGCGAATTACCCGACCCCTAAGGCGGATGATGGGCAAGATAAAAAGGATAAAAAAACCATTATGGTAAAGGCATGGATTCAGAATTGGATTCAATATATAATAATCAAGCAAAGTGGTTATTTTGACCTTTTTTATTATCTTGTTACCTATCCAGAGTGCCGGCGTTCAGACGTAGACCCATTATTACATTTCATCCAGTTTGGATGGAGAGAAAGGAGAAACCCATCTGCGAAGTTTGATACTGAATTCTATTTAAGAATGAACCCCGATGTAGCGCAGGCCGGTATTAATCCGCTGCTCCATTATTTACAACATGGATTACTAGAAGGGCGGGCTCCGCTGCCAGATTACACCCGTCTGGAAGCACAGGAGAGGCAGAAAGCCAAACCATTAGGAAGGGCGTCAAATTTCATTTACAAAACAGGGAGGAAAATTTACTGGTGGCTTCCTCCGAAATATCGTCGAAAGCTGGTCCATTGGTCATATGGACATGTTGGTTTTCTTTTTACAGGTCTTCCTGACTATAGGAATTGGCGGAATAGTCGAACTAACGTGCAGGCCGATATCCTCAGCCTACAGAATTTAATAAACATCAATCTTGTGCAACCTGCTCAATACGCTGGGGGAAGCATTGCCATTCACATTCATATTTTCTATCGTGACCTGGTCGGTGAGTTTGTCAAGTATTTGAAGAACATGCCATTTCCTTATGACCTGTATGTCTCTATACCAGATAACGAAGACCTAGACACTTACCAGATTGCATTTAACGGGCTAGCGCTTTGCGGTACGGTTAAGATTAGGACAGTTGTTAATCGTGGACGGGATCTCGCGCCAATGTTCTGCACTTTCGGTGAGGAACTGTCCGTATATGACTACGTGGCTCACCTGCACAGTAAGAAATCCATATACAACAAGGGCGCGACTGAAGGCTGGCGCGAGTATCTATGCAACAACTTGCTCGGCAGCGAAGAGCCGCGTGCGGCGGATTCTAAGTCTACTGCAGGGAATACAACCGTGCGGTATCGTCTATCCACAAAATTACTATTACGTGCCCTACTGGGCAAACACTTGGCTTGCCAATAGAGGGCTTGGACAAATCTGGTGTGCGCGCCTGGGTATCAGTGATGTACCGCGTGGATATTTTGATTTCCCAACAAGTTCGATGTTTTGGGCGCGTGGAGAGGCTCTGGCTCCACTTTTCCGGGCGGGTATAAAACTAGATGAATTTCCGGAAGAATCTGGACAGACCGATGGAACTCTTGCGCACTGTCTTGAGCGAATGTTAGTTCTATGCTCCTTAAAACAGAATATGCTTCCAGGGATCCTTAAAGATGAGTCGCTTCCCAGCTGGTCAGCCTGGCGAATCGACCAGTATACCAACCGGTCATTCCAAGACATGGTGAAGTTAATTGACTCTCCAAATATCAAGTTGATTGCCTTTGATATCTTTGATACACTGCTCTGCCGTCCTTTGCTGGATCCGGAAACGATCAAAACCATTGTATCGAGACGAATTGGAGGAGAGGCTGGGATCCTATACAAAGAATATCGTGCCGCTGCTGAGAATCAAGCGCGCGAGGCCATGGGTCACGATATAGGGCTAGATGAGATCTATTCCAGTTTGGGCAAATTGACCGGGCTTTCTAGTGAATTCTCTTTTGAAAATTAGGCAGATGGAAGAAGAAACTGAAATAGCCAGTCTGGAACCTCGGAAAGAAACGCTGGACCTGTATGAGAAAGCCCTGGCTACAGCTAAACCGATAGTATTAATTTCGGACATGTTTCTACCTAGGTATCTGATCGAAAAATGTTTAAATAAATTTGGCATCCAGGAATGGGATGGCATATTCCTGTCAAATGAAATTGGTTTACGCAAAGATAACGGCAGCCTCTATAAGCATGTCCTGATCCATTATGCAATCGAACCTGATAATTTGTTGATGATCGGGGACAACGAGCGATCGGATGTTCAGATACCCATTGATATGGGGGCAGCATTTCTACACCTCTTCAAGCCAGTGGAATTGGCCAGGGGACTGCCGCGTTTTTCAAAT
Source organism: uncultured Chloroflexia bacterium (assembly GCA_963827305.1). Classification (GTDB taxonomy): domain Bacteria; phylum Chloroflexota; class Anaerolineae; order Anaerolineales; family Villigracilaceae; genus UBA877. The sequence continues at coordinate 159,607 of CAWHAM010000023.1, read as the reverse complement.
CTCATTGCACAGCATGAGCGCAGAGACAATTGTGATGCGGAAATTACGCTTGGTATGGTGGTACGAAAGAATTTCGCCCCGATACGTTATCAAACGTTTGACCCGGATTCGTTAGTAGAGGCTGAACCTTACAACTGGGGCTACAGTCTGGTGGGTCCATTATTGATGAGCTTCGTACAATGGGTTTATCAGAAGGCTCGCGAAGATGGTCTGGATAGGCTCTATTTCTTGTCCCGAGAGGGGAAAATCATCAAACAGGTTTATGACTGTTGGACTGAAGGTGATAAGAACGCGCCAAAATCTGATTATCTGGTAGTATCCCGGCGGGCCGCGGGCATGGCAGCAATTTCCAAGCTTGAAGATATTCTTGAGATTGCCAAGACTACTTATTTCCCAAACGCGATCGAGAAATTCCTCATAACGCGTTATGGTGTAACTCTACCAGAGGAACAATGGGAAAGGTACGCCAACTCTCTTGGGATGGGGCGGACTGCTACAATCAGCGTTGAGGGACGAAAGATCAATCATTTACTGCCTCTGTTACAAGCTCTAGAACGAATGATCATAGCCAAAGCATTAAACGAACGGGCGAGCCTCTTTCCTTACCTGATCGAAAAAGGCTTAAACCGTGACGATCGCCAGGCAGTTGTAGATATCGGTTATGGAGGTTCTGTCCAAGGTTACTTGAACAAGCTGCTTTTACAGAAAGTGCATGGTTACTACCTGATGACCGACGAACGGATTGAAAAGGTTGAAAATGCATATGGAGTTTTTATCCGCAGTTGCTTTTTGGGAAGAACCAAACAACCGCCCAAAACATCTATCATGTACAGGCGAAGTTTTGAGGTGGAGAAACTACTCGGTTCCAATGAACCGCAAATAGAATTTTATGAAATAGATTCCGCTGGTAATATTCTCGGACATTATCGCGACCTCTTACCTCAAGAGATTGAAAGCGTAATCATAAGAAACCAGTTGCAAGAAGGCGTGATGGATTTTACCAGGGAGGCTTGTAGAATCCGCGAAAGGATACTTCCCGATATTCAACCATCCAAATGGACAGGGCAAATGATTATGGAGGCTTTTCTCAAGAATCTTTCCGAAAGAGAAAACTGCCTGTTGTCAAAATTTGTACTGGACGACCACTATTGTGGGAGGGACCTGGTAATATAAGTGAGATCCACAAAATTCATATGATGTTCATTCGGCAAAGGCTTTTTCTGCCGGGATACTTGTTCTTATCTTTCCCAATTAGTTCTACTAAGAAGTGGGAGGATACTCACGGTCCAGATTGTTGAACGTATTCTATGAATGTTATAATGCCGATGAAAATTCCGAGTTCCTTAATTGATGTCCAGTGAGGTCGTCTACTAAGAAGAAAATCTTCGCAATCTGAATTCTGGAGGAGGTATTGAATGACGAATATGATCAACAATTTTATTAAGAATAAGATTCGAAACGTAATATATTCTGAAAATCAAGAATTAAGGCAAGAACTGCGCCAAGAATTAATGGAAGCGGCAAGATGTTTAGTTCCTCAAGTGGATTATTTTGAACGTTATTACTTTGCATCAACACTAGACCAATTCTCAAACATCAATTTATGGTGGGTGGATGAAGTAAAGTTTTCAAATGACTGCATAGAAATAAGCGGATGGGCAATTGTTCCATATGGCAAACAAAATGATATTGCATTCACAGTGAATAGTGAATTGTTTGATGAGATCAAGTATCCGATCTGTAATTCAGAGTTGGTGAAAATTTATTACTTTAAACCCAATTCCGCAATGTGTGGATTTAATTGTATAAAATATACCAAAGAAACAAAATTGACAATACACGATAATCTATTGATTTGTAATATAGTTGATAAAAAAACTTTAATGCCATTAGGAGAATACTATAATATTCATGCTGAAGCAGAGAGAGTGGATGACCTGCCGCTGCCGGATGATAATAACCTGGCAAGAATTGGTGCAAAGAATCTGCAACATTACAGGTCGGTTGGCTTTGATAAGTTTATGAGACTCGAAGATGCCATAAAGAAATACGCAAATAAAACCTATGGCGACATGGGGAGAATTTTAGACTGGGGGTGCGGTTGTGGACAAGTGCTTCGATATTTTAATAAGTTTACTAATGTTGAGGTAAACGGAGCCGATATTGACGGAATAAACATTGAATGGTGTAAAAAAAATTTGGGTTTCGCAAAATTTTATCAGGTGCCACTGACCCCCCCCACTGATTTTGCAACCGGGTATTTTGATTTAATTTTTGGAATTTCGGTGCTAACTCATCTACGGGAAAATGATCAATCCGATTGGTTGGCTGAACTTTCAAGAATATCCAAGAAGGGAGCAATAGTCTTTATGTCCGTACATGGAAATGGAGGAGTAGCTTTTCGTAATGAACTCTTCGATTTTAAAAAATTGATAAGTTGGCAGGAAAAAGGGTTTCTCGCAATTGGAGTGGACAGCGCAATAGACGCCATAAATGATAAGGAGTATTACACGACGTCATTTCAGACCGATTGGTATATTAAGAAACAGTGGGCTAAGTATTTCCAAATACTTGATGTAATTCCAGCATATATTGGCCATTTTCAAGATTTGGTGGTCATGCAAAAAATCTGAACCTTCCATTTGAACAAATCGTCTTTATTTCTCTCCCGTGAAAAGAACTGATCAAGTGGGTAATTGTTTCTCGGAGCGAAGGCAAGACAGACATCAACTGAGGTGATTGGATACGCTGAGAATTTTCAAACCCCATACTAGACAATATTACTTGCATAATTATTTTGCTATTGTAAAGAGTTTGCAATGAAGGACCATCCTCACGAATGATAATATTGGGCGAGGGCTTTTTTTGTCTCCCGAGAAGGTTCCCTTGAGCAATTTATCGCAGGCATCTTATGAAACTATATCAGTTGGAAGAAAAATATGGACCGAAAACGGAATTTCATAAAATTCCTTAATTTCCTCGTTATTTTGCTTTTACTTATTTATTCGGGAGCCATCCCTATCTCATCCGCGCAAGCTGGCTCACCAGCTACCCGTTATGTAGACGCGACAACAGGAAAGGACAGTGGAAATTGTAATTCTGCCTCATCACCTTGCCTCACAATACAATATGCAGTTAATAAAGCTTCATCGGGGGACAAGATCTTAGTTGCAGCAGGTGTCTACACCCATGGAGCAGCCTCTGATCCTTGCCCATCCTGGGCTCATGATGTTATTTGCTATGTGGATAAGTATCTGACTATTCTAGGCGGGTATTCGACAACTGACTGGTCAAATGCAAACCCATCCGTGAATCAAACCATTATAGATGGACAAAATACATATCGTGGGGTCGTAGTTCTTGGTTATAACACCACCACTGCTTTTCTGGATATGGAAGGTTTTACAATCCAAAACGGACAAGCGCGAGGACACTCTTATGTTTCTTCTGATTTAAGTGGAATTGGTGGTGGAATGTGGGTACTGATCGCAACAACAACTTTAAAAGATATGATTTTCAAGAATAATCAGGCTATTGGTCTGGATAATAGCTCTGGCGATGGGGGTGATTCATTTGGTTCTGCCCTGAGAATTGAGTCATCCCCCAAAGGATCAAGTTCCTTATTGCAAAATGTGGTTTTTAACAACAACCTATCGTATGGAGGTTCTGGAACCCACCGAGGGGGAAAAGCTTTTGGCGCTTTATTCATATATTATTCCACGGTGACTATCGAAGATTCTGCTTTCAATAATAACCTCGCCCAAGGCGGGAACTCGTCTGGCAATGGAACAAGCAAGGTAGATGGTTCGCACGCTGATGCAGTTGGCGGTGCCATAGCTACTGAGTGCAATGTTAGTCAAGTTGATTGTTATAACAATTATATAATTACTCTGCGGCACATTTCAATAACTGGGAACCAGGTCAAAGGTGGTAATGCTGGTACTATTGGCGGAGGTGCTTATGGAGGCGGTATCCTGGTAGAATTTACAGACTTATTCAAGATGAGCGACTCCTTCATCGCCGACAATACAGCGATAGCGGGTACTGCCCAAACGGGCGGAAACGCGGCTGGCGGAGCCATCAACGCAACGAATAGTGGTGAAGCGACATTCGACCGAATGCAAGTCATCAATAACACCGCAACCGGGGGAAATGCATCAACCTCTGGAGGAAATGCCGGTACCGGGGCTGGAGGCGGTTTGTATGTATTCGCCACCAAAACAGGGACATTTCATGCGACCATCAATAATTCCTTCATTGCAGATAATCAAGCCTACCAGGGAAGCATTGGAGTAACATCGCTGGGAAATGGCGGCGGCGGCGGTGTCATCATTCAGGGGATGAAGGTGGATATCAACCATGCAACCATCGCTCGAAATCATATTGGATCGAATCTGGTACTGGGACAAGGCTTGGTGGCAGAAGCATGGGACGCATCTTTGCCAGCCACGGTAAACCTGAATTATAGTATTATTGCAAATCACACGGGAGGAAACACAAGCTCCGCAGCAGTTGTGGTTGATAGTACCAGTACATTGACCTTTAATCGTGGATTATTTGCCAGTAACGACAGAGACACGAATCAATATAAAATACCTATTGCTCACGGAACCATCAATGGTCTCACGACGATGCTTACTGCCTCGACCGCCGGTTTTGTTTCACCAGGGTCACCGAATTATGATTATCACATCCTGCCAACTTCCCCAGCCAAAGACCAGGCAACCGGTAGTACCACACCAGACGATATTGATAGTCAGACGCGGCCATACGGTCCCGGGTACGATATCGGGGCGGATGAGTATATATTACCCAATCTTTCGGCGACACCGAACAGTTTTTCGGAGATGATGGACAATAGCAGCCAGGCGACTCGAAATTCTATGATTGGCGTGTCTTCCGGACCTGCGGTAAGTTGGACGGCGACAACCGACGCCACCTGGTTGTATTTGGGGGCATCCGGCACATCGAACCATGCGACGGGGCAGACGGGTAATAATCTGATCATTCGGTTCGATCCGGGGAATGTTGAATTTGGGCACTTATGATGCTACAATTCAAATCGATAGCGGTTCGGCTATCTCTACCACAATTTCCGTTCATTTGCTGAAAGTGGATATTCTATATACTGTCTTTCTTCCGCTTGTGACCAAGCCTTAGCCGGACTTTATCCATCCTTGATCGTTTGAGGTGTGCAAAGCGGGGGCAATTCTCAGGTTGTGGAATAATCAAGGAAGCCTGGCTCGCATAGAAGAGGTTCAACAAGATTGAATGGTTGCGGCCTCGTGGCTTAGTATTACAAGCAGGGGAAAATATCAACGCGAGCTGTCACCAGAAGAAAATCCCGACCCCTGAAGCAGGCCATATTGACGGATAATTCCTCTCATGATACCATCCTCAGCCATCTCCAAGAACCTGGGGTCATAGGGAAATCCCGTGATCCAAGGAAATGTATCATTAATATGAGCGATTACAGCTCTAAATCCTTTGAAATTGCTAATGACCCTTCTTTATCAAGAACCTAAGCCAACTATGTATCTAACAACTTGTCTACGTAAACGGACCTAAATCGTATCTCTGACCATTTTCTGAATACGTTATTGCAGTAATAGCATGGTCAAGCGCACTCTGATCTTCCTCGATCGCTTTCACTGGCTCTGGCTGGTTCTGGCATCGCCTTTTCTGCTTTTCCCTTCACCAAACCGCAGCCTGGTAATGCTGGTTGTTCCAGCATTAGTTCTGCTGCGTTGGCTGGCGCTCCGGGCGAAAAAGCAGGTGATTCCCCGCGACACACAAGCTATTAATCCGAATAGACAATCTGTAATTCCTTGCACTCCTCTAAACGGCGCACTGCTATTGTTAATGGTGATGGTACTGGTCAGCCTGTGGGCCACCTTCGATATCAACTTCAGTTTTCCAAAAATAAGTGGGATGGTACTGGGATTGGGCATCTTCTTCGTATTTGCACGCGAAGGACAGTCTCCACGCGGCTGGTGGCTGTTTTTTCTGGTATTCATTGCAACTGGCCTTGGAATTGCAGTAATTGGGGTTCTGGGGACAAACTGGGTCGCCAAGGTCACTTTCCTGAACCCCATCATCTCCCGCCTGTCCCCCGCATTACCGGTCTCCCAGGCGCTGCTGAGGGCTTTAATCAGAACAGTGTGGCAGGCGCGTTACTGTGGGTGATCCCCAGTTTCTGCACATTATGCTGGTTGCTTTTTACTAGAGCCAAGGAGTTGCACGGTCTCATCGGGCGTACTAAAACCATCGTGGGGATCGTTTTGACGATCGGGGCGACTCTGTGGACGATGGCAATCCTGGTTCTAACCCAATCGCGGGAGGGATATATTGGCTTGGCCTTAACACTGCCCGTGTTGACCCTGATTGCCTTGCCGGCCAAGTGGCGAAGAAATGGCCTGGCCATCCTGGGTTTTATTGTTATTATTATAGGTTTTTATCTAGCCTTAAACTGGGGAGCAGTACATAGCTGGTTAGTGGACACTGCCCTGACTTCAAACTCGGTATTCTCTCCAGATTCCTTTCAGGGGCGTCTGGAAGTGTGGTCAGGAGCGATTTATGGCATCCGAGATTTCCCCTTTACCGGCATGGGTATGAACACCTTTCGAAGGGTGGTATTGGTGCTCTATCCACTTTCCAATATATCATCGGATGTGGGTCATGCCCACAATGAATTCCTGCAGGCAGCATTGGATTTGGGGATTCCTGGATTGATTGCCTTCGTCGCATTGTATATCGCTGCATTTTGGATGTTGATCCGAACCTGGCAATTCGAGGGCGTCGATGGTCAACCAGAAACACGTGGACAACATTCATTTATCCCAAGAACACAAACTTCAGGCTGGCTTTCCGTTCTGAATATTTCTCCGCTTGCCAATGCCCGCCTGGTCCGGATGGCCGTATTGGGTTTAGGGGGCGGCTTACTTGCCCACTTGCTATGGGGATTAACTGACGCGATGGCGCTGGGGTCGCGGCCGGCTTTCGTGTTTTGGATCTTGCTGGGGCTGATCAGCGGATTGCACCAACAAGCACAAAATAATTGGACTGGAGTTGATAGCAGTTTCTCTTCAACAAAACCTAAGAATGGACAGCGGAAATGACAGATTGGTTTTCGGTGAGTTTCGACGCGCTGTGGATTCTTGGGTTGAGCCTTGTGGTGTCCGCCCTGAGTTTTTCAAACTACCTGGATAGACAAGAGAAATGGCGATTTATGCAGGCGCTGAAGAACTCTCCGGGTCAAATCATGATTGATCTTGGACTGGTATTATTTTGCATGGGAGTTGCTGGCAGCATTGGGGGTACCTGGGAGTGGATCGCGTGGACCGTTTTGGCGCTAATATTGGCGGTGCGAACCTGGCGGGACAGAAAGTTAAAGAGCAAATGAATCTGATGCCAGATCAGAATGAAGAGACGCCCGTAAAAGGTCCGCCCAGCGACGCACCTGAATTTCACGGTTGGCGTCTACGAAATTGGCAACTATGGCTCGGTGTCATCTTCAGCCTGGTTTTCCTTGTCCTGGCCCTACGAGGAGTTGACCTAAGGGCAACGGGAAATGCGCTCCTCCGTGTGAATGCTCTGATCCTGGGTGCGGCAGTCGCCAGTTTCGTATTCAGCGCAGCCGCTAAAGCGTTCCGCTGGCGATTGCTGCTGGCTGTGCGGAAAGCACCGTCTTTCAGCAGAGCGTTTTCGGTATTGTCTGTTGGACTCATGGTGAATGCCTTTTTGCCGACGCGCCTGGGAGAGTTCGCACGGGCTTACCTGCTGGGAGAAGCCGAGGCAGATAGCAAGGTTTATGTACTGGGTACTGTCGCGGTGGAAAAAGTTGCAGACCTCCTTTCTCTTTTGGTATTACTAGCGGTGTTGTTATCCCAAATGACGCTCCCTATATGGTTGGCTGGTCCGGCACGAGGTACGGCACTAATACTTGCTATTGTTGTACCTGGTTTTATTCTGCTAGTCTGGCAAAAAGATTTCGTTTTGCGGGTGGTGGAAAAGGCAAGCCGTTTTGGTCCATCGGCATGGCGGGACTGGCTGGTGAGGCAGACACGGCACGGATTGGCGAGCCTGGAGATCATCCGCCGTCCGCGGCTTTTGGTCGGTCTTTTCATTATGTCTTCCATCGTCTGGATAATCAGTGCGCTCACCAATTTCCTGGTTTTTCTGGCCCTGAGAATGGCGATGCCGATATGGGCTTCCCTACTTCTCCTGGCAGTGCTGCAAGTCGGAACGGCAGTCCCCTCTTCACCTGGATCTATCGGTGTTTTTCAATACCTGGTGATCCTGACACTCTCAATCTTTGCCATCGATAAAAATGTTGCGCTTGGTTACAGTCTGGTGTTGTATCTGGTGATATACGTGCCAATTGCCATATTAGGCATCTGGGGACTATGGCATGAGAAGATCACCTGGGGAAAACTCACCGAGGCTACGGTTAGATTTTCGGAAGGCCGTAAAAGTGGATGATAAAGACGCCGTAAACTTGTTGGGTGTACGTGTATGCCCGCTTTCGGCAGAATCCCTGGTGAATTTTATCTCTCGAACGATCTCCGAAGCAGGCAAAGCGCGCGTAGTATACGTGAACATCCATGCAATCAATCTCGCACAAGACCATACCTGGTTTCGCGATTTTATTAATGAGTCGGAGGTTGTTTACTGCGATGGATTCGGAATAAAGTGGGGCGCGGGCCTGCTAGGGTTACGGATACCAAAACGTCTCACACCACCGGATTGGGTAGCAATGCTTGCCACCGAATGTACTCGCAAGCATTATTCTCTTTTTTTACTTGGCGCACACCCGGACGTAGGAGAGCTGGCGGGGGCGACCCTCAAACAGCAATTTGCCGGTCTGAATATCACCGGCATTCAGCATGGTTACTTTGACACATCTTACGACAGCACGGAGAATGAAACTGTAATCCATGCAATCAATGACACCAGACCAGACATTCTTCTGGTAGGTCTGGGTATGCCGCTCCAGGAACGCTGGCTGATGGAAAACTGGGATCGTCTTAATATCAAGGTTGCACTTCCCGTTGGCGCTCTGTTTGATTATCTGGCAGATAAAATCCCACGTGCTCCCCATTGGATGACCGATCACGGTCTCGAATGGTTAGGGCGGCTCATAATCGAGCCACGCCGGCTGTGGAGACGTTATCTTCTTGGTAACCCGCGCTTTGTATGGCTGGTATTGAAACAATGGCTGAGGCGGATGCGCGAAGAGTGAAAAGGTATAATGGAATAGATGTTAAGGCGTTTTTCGGTTGACTTTACCATTTTCGCGGTCTGTCTGGACGCTGTATTGATAGCCTTGAGCCTTGGGGTGGCTACTCATTTTCGGCCGGCGTTGAGTTCACTTCCCTTTGTAGCGAATATTCCACCATTTTTAAGGACCCCTCTAGTGCTCTACCCAATCTTCTCCCTGCTTTGGGTAATCATCCTTTTTTTGTTTTCCGTATACGATAGCCGGCGCAACCTGCACGTGGGAGACGAAATGGCCAGCCTTTCGGCAGGTTCCTTGCTGGCGGCAATTTCCATGGCCGGAATTCTCTACCTAAGTTATCGGGATGTTTCACGTTTATTGTTCGTACTGTTCTTCGTACTCGCGTACATTTTGTTGTTATCCTGGCGCCTGGCGTATCGGTTTGCATTCGTGCAGGGGATCATCCATTCTGCACAGTCGCGACGAGTCCTAATCATCGGCGCAGGCAAGGTGGGCATGGAACTCGCCGATCGCATCCGCCAGCATCAAAACCTGGGTCTTGTCCATGTTGGTTTTCTGGATGATGATCCATCAAAACGCGCCACCAATGAAAACGTCATTGGATCACTGGACCAAGTACGGCAGGTAATAAAGCAGCAGAACGTGGACGATGTGGTTTTAGCGTTACCAAGTCGGGCTTACCAGCGAGTCAATTCCTTAGCCGCAGAGTTGCATGATATGCCTGTGAAGGTCTGGGTGATTCCCGATTATTTCTCACTCGTGCTTCTTCGGTCTTCCATGGAAGAATTCGCCAGTCTTCCCATGCTTGATCTACGTGCTCCAGCTTTGAATGAATATCAAAGGACCGTCAAACGTGCTTTTGACCTAGCCATCACAATGGTCGCGTTACCATTCATCCTTCCCGTGATGGGTTTGGTCACTGTGGCGATTCGGCTCGGTAGTCCTGGACCGATTCTATTACGACAGAAACGGGCAGGCGAGAATGGACGCTTATTTGAGATGTTTAAATTTCGCACGATGGTACAGAATGCCGAAGATCTGCGTAGGTTAGTCGAACAGAAAGATGAGCAAGGCAATCTGCTCCATAAACAGCCCGACGATCCACGCGTGACAAGAGTCGGTCGTTTTCTTCGCCGAACCAGTCTGGACGAATGGCCACAGTTTTTCAATGTGTTGAGGGGGGAAATGAGTCTGGTCGGTCCACGCCCAGAACTACCATACCTGGTTGAAAAATACGAACCATGGCAACGTAAACGTTTTGCGGTACCACAGGGCATGACTGGTTGGTGGCAAGTCAACGGTCGCGGTGAAAAGATCATGCATTTGCACACAGAGGAAGACTTGTTCTATGTGCAACATTACTCGCTCTGGTTAGACATACGCATTTTGATTAAAACGTTTTGGGTGGTCCTGCGAGGAAAGGGGGCATTCTAATGAACTGGAAGGGTAAGCAAACCCGTTTCATTTTTTCCATTGTTCTACTTATCCTTCTCGCCGGGTGCATATACTCCATCCGGCTTGGCGATACATTGCGCTATTGGGATGAGCAAGAATATTTTATTTATATCAAGAATTTTCTTATCACCCACACCTTCACTTTTGATGGCGTTCATCCGACCGCTTTGCGGCCTCCGGGTTATCCCCTCTTATTAGTGTTTTTTGCGGCACTTGGTGCTGGCCGGGTGTTTCTACGGATGTTGAACTTCGTTGCACTTGCTGCTTCTGTCATCATCCTTTACCTGTGGTTGAAGGAACACGCGGATGCCAAAGCCGGTATGATTGGTGTTGGTTTGATAGTTTGTTATCCAGTATTATTTTATGCAGCGGGCACATTCTTCCCTCAAACGTTTGGAGGATTCCTCTTCCTCCTGACGCTCTATCTGGTTTCAAAGAAAACGCTGAGACTCTGGCATACCGGAATTGCGGGGCTGTTACTTGGTGTTCTAATCCTTACCATCCCAATTTTTGCTTTCGGTATTCCGCTTATAGGGGTATGGCTTGTCTGGCGCGAACGAGCATGGCGGTTTGCTGTTTTATTTGTGATGGCGGCGGGTCTGATGATCGGGATTTGGACTTTCCGCAACTTTCGGGTTTTCCACGCATTTGTCTTTGTTGCGACCGACTCGGGTTTCAATTTTCTCGTGGGAAATGCTCCGGAAACAACTCCGAATTCAGGGATTACCATTGACTTTAACAAATATTTGAATGAGACGGTTAGTTTAGATGAGGTTCAAGCGGATGCCTTCTACCGTGCCAAAGCGCTAGGTTTTATTCTTGACGACAAAAAGCATGCGATCCAACTCTATTTTTCCAAATTGCTTAATTACTTTAACTACCGTAACGATATGCTCACACAAGGGGAATCCACACAGCTAGGTAATTTTGTAATGCTGATTGGATATGGCACTTTGATTTTACTTTTACTTTTACAAATCGCCTTTTTTCAGGTATTAAGATTCTCAGATTGGGAAATATTCTTGCTGCTTTTTTATCTCCTTAGTGCAATTGTATATGCCGTTTTCTTCACGCGCATTCGCTTTCGCTTGCCGTTTGACTATCTGCTGGTCGCGCTAGACGCAGTGTTCTTGCGAAACCTTTGGGTGCGTTGGTATAAACGCCGGCAATCATTTGAGAGAAATCCCGCATGACGCGCAGGGTCTTTTCGCAGCTTCCCATGCCAGCACTTTTGGTTTTACTGGGCTTGGTGTATGGCTTATTGTACGTTTTTCTTATTCCGCCATGGCAACATAACGACGAACCAGGTCACTTTGAATATGTTTGGCTAATTGCTAATCGACCTGGGTGGCCGCATGCGGGTGATTATGATCCGGATATGCGGCGGGCGATGCTCGAAATCGATGTTGGAGCATGGTTTCACCCATTATTTGACGAATGCTTCCATTGATCTTACGGCGGCTGTACCGAACATTGGATTATCGCAAGTCGGCGACCCCCCGGTGTACTACTGGTTAGCAGCGCTGCCTTTGCATTTCATGCATGACAGCAATATCACATCCCAATTATATGCCTCCCGACTGGTCTCGTTGATCCTTTATCTGGTCGTAATTCTGACCGCATGGGGGATGATGAAAGAGTTGACCCCACCCAACCACGCCCTCCGCTGGATAATGCCAATCACCTTAATCCTGTTGCCGGGTTTTGCTGAAAATATGACTGCGGTCAACAACGATGTTGGCGCAATTGCGGCTTTCTCACTCTTCTTTTGGGCAGGCGTACGGTCGATGAGGAAAGGTCCAACGTTATTTGGCTTGCTGTTCCTTTTTGGAACAGCTGCCCTGTGCTACCGGACGAAGAACACTGCCTGGTCTGCCCTGCCCCTGGTACCGATAGTGTTGCTTTTCACCTGGTTGCGCGGACGATGGAAGAATCTGGCATGGGCTTTGTTCTTGGTAACAGCAGGGATCGGATTGGGAAGTGTCTTCTCATGGGGGGATGCCGCCTTGTGGTATCGGCGTAGTTTCCAAACTGTACCGACACGGGTTGTTAATTCTTTGGCACCTCTGGGTGAGCATGCCTTCCTGCTGGACTTGTCTCAGGATAGGGCTGGTCCATCTATAATTCAGCCTTTACCACCAGAAATTGTAGTTGAGCTAAGAAATGCACCAGTGACATTAGGAGCCTGGGTTTGGTCAAGCCAGCCAATGAAAGCGCAAATGCTATTAGGTTGTGATTGTGGCGGGCAACCACAGACCCTATTTTACGCGATACAAGTTGGAACTGAACCGAAGTTCTTTATGTTTACAAGGACATTGTGTGCCAATGCCCGGCATGTCTCGGTAATATTAACCGTTCTTGTAGGACCCGAAAAATTAGAAGGCAATTTATATTACGATGGACTGGTACTTGTAAAAGGTTTGAGGCAGACCCAAGAACCCCCACGCTTTACGGATCCAAATGGAGATCGCGGCACATGGGGTGGAACCCCTTTTACGAACCTCCTGCGTAATCCTTCTGCTGAGCAAGCCGGACCAGGAGTACGCACCTGGGCAAATAAGATCATTATGAAGATAGAACCTTACTTCAATGCCAACGATATACCAGTTTCGTTGTTGGACTGGAAAGGAGCCGGCTGGTATTACCAATTGACCGGCGCCTTCATGTTTCGGACATTTTGGGCGAAGTTTGGGTGGGGGACTGCCCTTCTGGTCGGCTCTAAACCATACCGGATACTGGCTTTCGTTACCTTGCTTGGGATGGCAGGTGTAGGGTGGGCAGTCTGGCGGAGGAGATGCACCTTACACTCGGAAATAATACTATTAATGGTCCTGGCCTTGCTCGGAATTTGGATTCCAGCAATCCTGCGGGGGATTGATTCATTTTTTGGTTGGACTTGGATCCCCATTGCCCGATTCGCATTTCCAGCCATTCTGCCCACCATCCTAGTGTTGAGCGCCGGGTGGTTGGAAATCCTGCGCATCCTTGGACGATGGTTTCACTCGGGAATCAAGTTGCAAGTCGCGGTTTATCTCTTGTTTTTTGTTACCCTGGATGCATTATCGATCCTATCCATAATCCGATATTATTATTAAGTTATTTATTGTCATCTGCGAAAATCTCAAAGGGATAGCTTGGAAAATATGCCATCAGAGAATAATGATTTTCATAAAACAATTCAATCCAATAAGATAATTTTAGCGGCATTGTTTGTAACAACCATAAGCTTACAGATTGCGGCTGCACTATCGCGCAGTTTTTGGGAGGATGAGGCACTGACAGGGTGGTTGATCACAAAAGGTTTTTCGGGCTTGATCAACAACCTTCATGTTGAATTCAACCCACCTCTGTATTGGATAATAGTGTTTTTTTGGAGCAAGGTATTCGGGACAAGTGAACTTGGAATAAGATCATTTTCCATTGTTTGTTGGGTAACAACCAGTTGGCTAACCCATAAGGTTGCCAAGGAATTATTTGATAAGAAAGTGGCTTTGGTTGCAACAGGACTATTGACATTCTCCCCGTTAGTCTTAACATATGCATCCAATGCACGATACTATAGCATAGCAGCGGCATTAACTTTGCTGCTCATCCTAGTGATGTATAAATATATTTCCACAAATTCCCGGCTTTATCTGGTTATATATGTCCTGGTTGGAACTGTTTTGATTTACACCATATATTTTGGGGCAATAGTTCTTTTAGCGATAAATCTATGGTGGTTCGCCCAATGGGTACGAAGCAATCGTGCGTTCTTAAGCCTAATAAAGTGGGCTCTGGTACAAGGAATGATCTTGGTATTCTATATTCCCTGGATCTCAACCCTGATGACAACGCTGTACAGCAATTTCCCATCCAAGATCGGAGGTTCCAATTGGTTAACTGGGATATTTCTACGTGCAGGGTATATTGGTTACGCCTATGGGGTAGGCGAATTTTTCTCACCGCTTAACCCAGTTGCTTGGATCGGAATCATCATTGTTGCCGGTCTCATTGTTTATGCAATCATCAAAGGGAAACATTTATTTTGGTTACCAGTGGTCATACTTGTGGTTGTGGTAGTAGTCAGTATCGGGGTAAATCTTGTTGGACATATAACAGTATCCTATTGGCAAAATCTTCCCAATCGAACTTTCTTCATTTATCCTCTTTTTGTAATCATCCTGGCATATGGAATTATCAAGCTTAAGGATAAATGGATGTGGGGAATCCTGAGCATTCTACTGGTAGTATATAGTGTTGGCATCTTTAATTATTTTTCCGAGCGGGAGGTTATCAAACCAATATTGACCGTACCCTGGCGGGAGATCATGAGCAATATTCGAGACCAATCCAATCCCAACGCAGTAGTTATTTGCACAAATGAAGATTTTGCTTGTTCCTACTATCAAGAACAGTATGGTTATAAGGCTTTTTCCCCGGCGAACTGGGAACAACTTTCAGTTCAAAAACCATCTGAGATCTGGTGGATCCAATCCAATCTAAGTAATGATGAGAATTTCACAGACGCAAGTCATGTAGCATTCATTTCCCTGCAAACGCAATACCAGGAGACGGGTGTATTCAATTATTCCCCTCAGGATAAAGGGATAGCAATGCTTAAATCTAGAGTTTTAGGATACCGACCCTTTCAGTTTCGAGTTGTCACATACAGGTTTGTCCTGCCATAAAGGTGGCGTTGCCATTTGGTATCCTGATATTTCCCATGCTTAAATGGATAACAAATTCAGATTATAATTCCTAAATGCAACAGGCTGGCTTGAAAAATCCAAGAATGCCATTATCTGACCTAGCGGCCCGTTTGGATCAGAGCCTGAGAGAGCCTTTAATATGGCAAGACAGGCTGGCAGCCTTGGTCTGCATGGCGATGTTGGGGCTGTGCGCGATGGCACATTTGGTACGGGGCCACATCCCATACGACTATTACAATTATATTAAAACTGCTTCGGGTGATTTCAGTAATTACTACTACGCCTATTGGCTCCTGCCGATTTTTAACCTGTTTGCAAGATTGCCGCTTTTGATCGGGTATATCCTGTGGGGGACGCTCAACGTTTATGGGGTTTTCTTTACTGTCCGCATCTTTGGTGGCAGACCGCTGGTGATGCTGCTCTCTTTCCAATTGTTTTATA
Organism: uncultured Chloroflexia bacterium; assembly: GCA_963827305.1. Lineage (GTDB taxonomy): Bacteria > Chloroflexota > Anaerolineae > Anaerolineales > Villigracilaceae > UBA877. The sequence goes on along the minus strand of CAWHAM010000023.1, from coordinate 143,782 downwards.
TTTTGTACTTCGGGCAGATTACCGGGTTGATCCTGGCTGGGTTGGCGCTGTTCTGGTGGTGTGCAGCGCACCGGTGGCTTGATTTGGCCGGCCTAGGCTTGTTAATCGCAAGTTCCAAGTACCAACTCGGGGTGCCGTTGGTATTATTCCTGTGGTTGGCGGCGGATATGACTTGGCGTGAAAGGATCCGGTGCCTGCTTGTGCCGGTAGGGATCGTGGCCGTTTCCCTGTTTGTTTGGCCGCGCTGGCCACTGCTCTCGTTGAATACCATCCTGACGATCCCACCCAACAATTCAGGCAGCATTTCCTTATGGCGCTGGATAGGCCCGTGGGCTCTGCTGCTTTTATTACCGCCATTGATCTTGCGCAGACCACTTTCTCAACGGTTGGTGCTATACGCAGCTGCGGTCGCGTTAGCCGTCCCGTATTTCCAGCAAACCGATTTGTTATTCCTGTTCGCCTTGCCAGTAGGATGGCTGGCACTTGGGGGCAACCTGGGTTATCTCTTGATGCTGTTCTGGAGTTGGAATGGACTGGCTGGTTTGGCAGTCTTACCAACTTGGATTTATTTAAAGAGTTTCTTTGTTCAGGAAAAAATATCAAAAGAGGGCCCGCGAACTTGTGTTTAATGGAAGAAAAAAAGTACTAGGAAAACGATCCACCAAGATGACAATGAGAGTTTGAATAGATAGGTGATTAAATCATAAGAAGAACTATCGGCGAACTACTTTGCTCGGGAACTGAGCCTCTCTTATTGTAATGGATTTGCAAAGTAGGACATAATTTCTTTGTGATAATATGAAACTGGAGTTTAGTAGACTGCGGAAACACAGTTCCTAAACCGATACCTGCAAGGCATATTATTGCCTCTGATATATAACCTATGGGAGTAATACCATGAAAAAAAATAAGGTAGCACCAACAAAGTATATTACAGCAGCCGTGCTGTTGGTGGCGTTATTGTTGTCCCCATTCTTGGGAAAGGCAAATCCTCTGAAAGCATCAATGGTCGCAGCAGCGGTGCCCTATAAAGTATACCTGCCGCTGGTGATGCAGAAATTCCCGACTCCCACGGTCTTTGGGGTTGGCATAGATCACCTCACTTCCGCTGGGGGTTTGGACCAGGTGGCAGCGGCAAATATATACTGGGCGCGGCCGCAGGGCTTGCAGTGGTCAAGTGTTGAGACCACTCAAGGAACCTACAACTGGAGCGTACTGGCTGAACTGGAGACCGAATTGATAAATGCTTCCAGCAAGGGTATGCAGGTAGTCCTGCTGGTACACAGCACACCACAGTGGGCGCGCAAAGATGGCGGCGCAGGGCCCTGGTGCGGTCCGATTGCCAAGGCGAAACTGCCGGATTTTGCCAATTTTATGAAAGCATTGGTGGCGCGCTACAGTGTGGCCCCTTACAATGTCAAATACTGGGAATTGTGGAACGAAGAGGATGTGGATTCTACTTTTTCTGCAGGCGACAGCGGATTTGGTTGCTGGGGCGATTCGAGTGATGCGTATTTTGGTGGCGGATACTATGCTGAGATGCTGAAGGCGGTGTATCCGAAGATCAAAGCTGCCGATTCGCAAGCGCAGGTCTTGATAGGCGGATTGTTACTGGGGTGTGATCCGCGCGGCGGGTGTGCGGCGGGAACCAGCCTACCTTCGATGTTTCTGGAGGGGATCCTGCGAAATAATGGTGGGCCATATTTTGATGGTGTGAGCTTTCATGCCTACGACTATTATTATGGAGGACTTGGCGAGTATTACAGCCCCTATTGGTTCAGTGCCTCGAGTCCAACCTTACCGTCATGGCCTTCGACACTCCCAACTCCAACTCATTTTGGCCCAGTATTTATTGCAAAGGCTCAGTTTATTAACAGCTTGTTGAGCCAGTATGGTGTCACCGGGAGGTACCTGATGAACACAGAATCGGCCTTGATTTGTGGAAAGACTGGACAGGAAGCGCCCTGCGTGACGGACGACTTTGCCAATACCAAGGTCTATTATATAGCGCAGGCCTATGCTGCAGCAATCGCACAGGGTTTACGAGCAAATTTCTGGTACAACGTGTTCGGCTGGCGAGCCTCGGGCTTACTGAACGGTGATCTCAGCCCACAGCCGGCCTATACTGCTATGAAATTCAGCCGGAATGAACTGGGCGCTGCGGTGTTTGTTCGTGAGATCACCGAATATGCAAATGTGAAAGGATACGAGCTCAACCGAGGCGATCGTCACATCTGGATATTGTGGTCGTTGGATGGAAGCACGCATTCGATCACCTTGCCGGGTGTGCCTGTGGCTGCCTGGGATGCGCTGGGTAATTCTGTGACTAAAGCTGCCACCATGGATGTAACATTGAACCCGCTCTATTTGGAATGGAACCCCTAAAGAGGTTACTGCTGCTGGTTGTTGTTGGAGGATTGATGTTAGGAACGGCAACCTGCCAGTCGCAGTCGTTGCCACAAACATTACCCACCAAAACGAATAGTGCATCGTCCACTGGATTATCATCATCTGCGGCTCCTGTGACTCCGACTGCGTCCGACGCGATCAAGCCGGACAGCCCTCAGGCTCCACTCTTTGGAGTTGGTGTGGATCACCTCACTACCGCCGGGGGTTTGGACCAGGTGGCAGCGGCCAATATATCCTGGACGCGTCTACCAGGCGTGCAGTGGTCAACCGTTGAGGCCTCTCCAGGAACATACAACTGGAGCGTGCTGGCTGATCTGGAAACCGATCTGAAGAATGGCTCCAGCGATGGCTTCAAGGTGGTTCTGCTGGTGCACAGCACACCGGAATGGGCGCGCAAAGATGGCGGCACAGGGCCCTGGTGCGGTCCGATAGCCGAGGCGAAACTGCCGGATTTTGCCAAGTTTATGAAAGCCTTGGTGGCGCGCTACAGTGTGGCCCCTTACAATGTCAAATACTGGGAGATATGGAATGAAGAGGACACTCCCTATGGAACTGGAGACGCTGGATTTGGCTGCTGGGGTGATTCGAGTGATGCGTATTTTGGTGGCGGATACTATGCTGAGATGCTGAAGGCGGTGTATCCGCAGATCAAGGCTGCCGATCCACAAGCGCAGGTGTTGATGGGCGGATTGTTACTGGGATGTGATCCACGCGGCGGGTGTGCGGCGGGAACCAGCCTACCTTCGATGTTTCTGGAGGGGATCCTGCGAAATAATGGTGGGCCGTATTTTGATGGTGTGAGTCTTCATTCTTACGACTATTATTATGGAGGACTTGGCGAGTATTACAGTCCCTATTGGCTTAGCGCCTCGAGTCCAACCTTACCGTTATTTCCTTCTCCAGCAACACCTGTATACCCGGCGAATGCTGGCCCAGTGCTGGTTGCTAAAGCCCAGTTCATTCGCAGCTTGTTGAGCCAGTATAGTGTCACCGGGAAGTACCTGATGAACACAGAATCGGCCTTGATTTGTGGAAAGACTGGACAGGAAGCGCCCTGCGTGACGGACGACATGGCCTATACCAAGGCCTACTATATAGCGCAGGCCTATGCTGCAGCAATCGCACAGGGTTTACGAGCGAATATATGGTACAGTGCGTTAGGCTGGCGTGCCTCGGGCTTACTGAACGGTGATCTCAGCCCACAGCCCGCATACACGGCTTTCAAGTTTGCCACGAGTGAACTGGCCAATGCTGCATATGCGGGTAATATCGTTTCTGCCGATCTTGGGGGAGTTTCAGGCGTAATGGGGTACAAGTTCCAACGCGGAAGTCGACGCGTCTGGATAGTGTGGTCGTTGGATGGAAGCACGCATTCGATCATCTTGCCGGGTGTGCCTGTGGCTGCCTGGGATGCACTGGGTAATTCTGTAACTAAAGCTGCCACCATGGATGTAACATTGAACCCGCTCTATCTGGAATGGAACCCGTAAAATAACTCCTCCCGTTATTTGTTTGATCGGTGCTTCTAAGAACGACAATCAGACTGTCACACCTGATCTGGTTAAGGGTCAGGCTTTATAAACGACTCACACTAGTCTAGACTTGAGGACCGGGTAAGTCGGTTTCGATTCCTGTAACAAACGACCATAATTCATCCAATTTGAAATGGATAATTCTTCTTGCGCAAGTTGATAATTCTCTGAGCTTCGTCTGAAACTCGCTCAGGCACGGCAGAGTGATTTGAAAAAATGAGTAACTCCTTTTGTTAAGGGTTTGCAAAGTAAAGTATTTATTCCTTGTGATACCATGAGTATAGAATATCTTTATTCTCGGGAATCACGTTCCTGAACCGATATATTCAATGAATATTCATTTTTTACCCTTTTCATCATCGGAGTATAAATATGAGAAACGTCAAGAAATCACGATTGTTGATTGTAATAATAGTCGTGTTGCTGCTGGCATTTTTATTATCTCCATTTTCAGGAAAAGCAAATCCTATGAAAGCTTCATCAGTTGCAGCAGCGGGGCCCTACAAAGTATACCTGCCGCTGATGATGAATAATTACCCGATAAGTATGGCTTCAACGACTACTCCAACAAGGACGGCAACTCCAGGTGTACCAACTGCAACCTTCACAAAAACGAAAACCCCGACCCGGACAGCTACAGCCACACCGGCTACCCCAACGAAAACTCCAACACGAACTCCCTCTGCCACCAACACGCCCGTCTCCACTGCTACGCCAACCCCGACTATCACTAACACACCAGACCCGACCTCTACGCCAACTGCTACCACCACCCCCACACCAGATACTCCTCAGGCTCCACTCTTTGGAGTTGGTGTGGATCACCTCACTACCGCCGGGGGTTTGGACCAGGTGGCAGCGGCCAATATATCCTGGACGCGTCTACCAGGCGTGCAGTGGTCAACCGTTGAGGCCTCTCCAGGAACATACAACTGGAGCGTGCTGGCTGATCTGGAAACCGATCTGAAGAATGGCTCCAGCGATGGCTTCAAGGTGGTTCTGCTGGTGCACAGCACACCGGAATGGGCGCGCAAAGATGGCGGCACAGGGCCCTGGTGCGGTCCGATAGCCGAGGCGAAACTGCCGGATTTTGCCAAGTTTATGAAAGCCTTGGTGGCGCGCTACAGTGTGGCCCCTTACAATGTCAAATACTGGGAGATATGGAATGAAGAGGACACTCCCTATGGAACTGGAGACGCTGGATTTGGCTGCTGGGGTGATTCGAGTGATGCGTATTTTGGTGGCGGATACTATGCTGAGATGCTGAAGGCGGTGTATCCGCAGATCAAGGCTGCCGATCCACAAGCGCAGGTGTTGATCGGCGGATTGTTACTGGGATGTGATCCACGCGGCGGGTGTGCGGCGGGAACCAGCCTACCTTCGATGTTTCTGGAGGGGATCCTGCGAAATAATGGTGGGCCGTATTTTGATGGTGTGAGTTTTCATTCTTACGACTATTATTATGGAGGACTTGGCGAGTATTACAGTCCCTATTGGCTTAGCGCCTCGAGTTCAACCTTACCGTCATGGCCTTCGACACTCCCAACACCAACTCATTTTGGCCCAGTGTTCATTGCAAAGGCTCAGTTTATTAACAGCTTGTTGAGCCAGTATGGTGTCACCGGGAAGTACCTGATGAACACAGAATCGGCCTTGATTTGTGGAAAGACTGGACAGGAAGCGCCCTGCGTGACGGACGACATGGCCTATACCAAGGCCTACTATATAGCGCAGGCCTATGCTGCAGCAATCGCACAGGGTTTACGAGCGAATATATGGTACAGTGCGTTAGGCTGGCGTGCCTCGGGCTTACTGAACGGTGATCTCAGCCCACAGCCCGCATACACGGCTTTCAAGTTTGCCACGAGTGAACTGGCCAATGCTGCATATGCGGGTAATATCGTTTCTGCCGATCTTGGGGGAGTTTCAGGCGTAATGGGGTACAAGTTCCAACGCGGAAGTCGACGCGTCTGGATAGTGTGGTCGTTGGATGGAAGCACGCATTCGATCACCTTGCCGGGTGTGCCTGTGGCTGCCTGGGATGCGCTGGGTAATTCTGTAACTAAAGCTGCCACCATGGATGTAACATTGAACCCGCTCTATCTGGAATGGAACCCGTAAGTAGCAGATCGGTAAAAGCCAATAAGGGAGATATTGAGACGAACGGACAATTACTTTCAGAATCACCAGAACTACGGGTGGTAAACGGAGCGTGGATAACCGCTCCGTTTACTTATTAGTGACGTTATTTGTAAAATTCAGGAGTTAAGAAGCTGTCCCTTAACAGTGCAATTTACCAGGTATATTATTAAAATAGCTGTGGTCGGCGTTATTGTGTAGATTCTTTACTTGACCCGATAGACACGTACTTCATAATTGCCATCATTGAACTTTTTCACAAGGTTGAACTGACTAAATAGCCTTTCGTATTTTGAAACTTCGCTTTCATATTTTACAGGCTCTTTATAAAAACGTCCGTACATACCTTGACTGAAGATCAGATAATCGAAACCTTGCTCTCTATACCATTCTGGTTCATGGTCGATCATAAGTGCGAAACCCTGCACAAAAAACCGAGATGGATCAATAAACGGAGAGTATGACTTGATGGCTATTTTTGAACCAGGTGGCAAGGTGTCATTTATCCAGCTTCTCGCCGTCTCACGACTATTCACAGTCAATAAGAGTTGAGTATCTGCTATAGTCTTTGTAATCGGAAGCGCGAGGGCAACAATCGTGAGGCTAATAAGAATCAATAGCAACAATCTTCGCATTGATTTTTGGTGAACTATTCTAAGTTTGTCGAACAAAACGATCAAAAACCACGCAGCCAATAAGAACAAGAAAGGAATTAAAGGAAGAAATGTTCTGTCATTTCTTACGACAAAGGAACATATAAAAGGGAAGTAAATCAACGGGAAAATAGATAATAGACTGGTTTCTTTGAGACGGGAAATAAAACCGCACAAAATTCCAAACGTGGCGAAAAGATAAAGTACACCAGCGGAGGTCCACATATAATTTATGTAAAATGCCAGGCTGTCACCTTCCATGCCAAGGTGTCCAGTCGAATAATGGTTAGCTTCAAAAGTCAGATCATTGATGAACTTGGGTGTGTCTAGTATTGCGTACGGAGTGGTTGCAAGAAAACCTATTACGCAGAACAATAAAGCCAGATAGATTTTAAGCTGCTTAAATCCTGCCATCCCATAGCGAAGAAAATGTGCCATTATTAATGGCAATACAATCAGGCTCCCATTGTATTTGCTCGAAGCCGTAAGACCAACGCATAGTCCAGCCAGAATATACTGCCAGGTCTTACCTTGCTGGTATACCAGAATAGAAGCCAAGAGAGCGGCCAACGAAAAGAATATAACGAAAGTGTCTGGTGTTATCACTCGGCTGTTCCAAACGGCGGTGGGCGACACTGCTACCGCTAGAGAGGCCAACAAACCTACTGATTTTCTCCTTGTAATTTGCTTGCCAACGAAGTAAGTCAACCCTACAGCTCCTACTCCGAAGCAAATAGTTACAAAACGCCCAAGTAAGACAGTTGATGGCATCTGGGCTAGCGTAGTTCCCATTGCCAGAGTAATAGGCGGTAATATGTTATTGGGCGTATGCAGTAAACCTAAAAATCGGCCAAGAAGAAAATATGGGATGTAAGCAAGTGCGTTAATATAGAAGAACAGAGAAGGGTAATTAAAGAAATGAGGATTTAGATCGCCCTTTAAGAATATATTTTGAATGGTGATAATGTAACCAGGTTCATCAGGATGGTATATAAACGGCAAATCGTAACCTACACCCCATAACCTTAATGCAAGAGCCACGAGAAGAATAAGGTTGAACGAGAATGTCTCTCTACTAATGCGTTTCATCCATTTGTCCGTTTGGTAAGGATTAACCGCTTATGGAATTTGGCAACCAATTATTGATAGTTATGATCCTGCAATCTGAATAGCTCCAATATTCAATTGTTGTAAGAGAAGTAGTCAACCCTCCAAAGACAGAGAGCATTGTACATTAGGTGGGTGATTTATAGCAAGCTTGGGTCGAGGAGTTCAGACAGTAGTTTACATATTGTAAATGGCTAGAGAAAAGCCAGAACGGTTTAGGGAAAAAAGCGTTGACGAATTCAATAAAGGTCGTCATGTGCTAGAACCTGGATTGGCCGAGCGAAGAATGTCTCTGTGTTTTGAGGTATGTATTCTATTAGGAGGTCAGTAAAGACGTAAGTTGCTCAATGGGGAACTGAGAGATATAATCCATTTATGAAACTCATTATCCAGATTCCATGTTACAACGAAGCCAATGATCTACCCCTTACCCTACGTGAGTTACCGCGCATACTACCAGGTATCGATGAAATCGAATACCTGGTGATCGATAATGGGAGTACTGATCTCACATCGGAAGTTGCCAAACAGGCGGGTGTTCACCATGTAATTTATCTGCCGGTCAAAGGGTTGGCGGGGGCGTTCATCGCTGGTATTGAAGCCAGCCTGAAGTATGGAGCTGATATCATCGTAAACACCGACGCTGACAACCAGTACAACGCGGATGATATCCAACGCTTGGTGGAGCCGATACTAGCCGGGCGGTCCCAGTTGGTAGTGGGAGATCGTGGAGTGGCAACCCAAAAGAATTTCTCTCCCTTTAAACGGCTTTTACATCGGTTAGGTAGTTGGATAATCGCCTTAACGTCTGGTATAGACACTCCAGACGCTACAAGTGGGTTCAGGGCGATCAGCCGCGAGGTGGCATTGCGGACCCTAGTGTTCAGTAACTATTCTTACACACTTGAGACATTAATCCAGGCAGGGGCACACCGCACGGCGGTTGAATATGTGCCGGTTCGTACGAACCCCCAAACCCGTCCTTCCCGCTTAATGAACAACATACGTCATTTCATGAGCAACCAGACAGCCACTATTCTGCGTGCCTACACCATGTACCGCCCGTTACGCGTTTTTACGACCCTGAGCGCTCTGATGATCCTGGGTGGCCTGATCCTGGGAACAAGGTATCTTTATTTCTTCCTCCAAGGGCAAGGAGGAGGGCACGTCCAATCTGTCATTCTGGCAGCAGTGTTGTGGATCGTGGGGTTCCAGGTGTTCCTCATCGGGTTGGTTGCCGACTTGATCGGTTTTAACCGTAAGATTATGGAGGAAGTGCTATATCGCATCCGGAAGGCGGAGTTGGATGAGCTTGGAAGAAAGGATAAAGAAGGGTTGGAGAAGGGATAACCATTGTCAAGTGGATTCATGAAAAGCAACATTTTCTCCCATAAGCGATTATCCGTTAAGTATCTATTATTCTTGTTCCTTTTTACGTTTCTGCTGTCGGGTTGCGCAGGTTTGGTAAATACGGAGCAACCATCGGCAGTGAATTGGGAGACACTGTCAGCGGCACAAACCGTCGGACAGACCTTTGTCGCAAAATATGATGGATTGGCGGGGGTCTACTTTTACCTCTCCCCTCAAGCAACCGGTAATGGAAAAATCAAAATGCGTTTGCAGTCAGGACCGCAAGAAGGGAATGATTTAGCCACATCGATGAACACGCTCTCTATCGATGCAGTAAAATCTTCTGGCTATTATGGCTTTTTTATCCCTGCCCAAGCATCCTCGAACCAGAAATATTACTATGCGGTCCTGGAGGTCATTGGCAGTGGAGAGGTACAGGTTGGTACAGCAGCGGGCGATGCATACATGAATGGGGCGTTATATCAGAATGGAATGTCCAACGATGCTCAAGCTGCTTTCAAATTGAGTTACTCGCGGCGGAAAGCCATATTTGGTCTGGGGCTGGAGGCCATTACTTGGGGTTGGGTGCTTGCTGTTGCATTTTTCCTGTTTCTATTGCCTGGTTGGGGGCTATTTAGTCTGTTATGGCCTGGTTGGGGAAGATTATCTTGGCCCGAAAAGTCGGGGCTGTCTGCAGGTTTGAGCATAGCGCTCTATCCACTACTGCTGTTATTGACCGACATCCTTGGTCTTCACCTCGGTGCGATATACGCCTGGTTGCCAGCGCTTGCAGGAATGGGGATGATCTTGTGGCGGAATCGGAAACGTTTGAATGTCCGCGCATTCCCACGTCAAAAAAGATTAATAACCCCTTGGGTTGATCTCACTTTTATTGTTTTAGTGGCCTTAATCGTTATTACTCGCTTCTGGTCCATACGTTCGTTGGATATGCCCATGTGGGGGGATTCATATCAGCACACAATGATCGCTCAGTTATTGGTGGACCATGGAGGTTTATTTACCTCATGGCTGCCCTATGCTGAAATGTCCACCTTCACCTACCATTTCGGCTTTCATGCTGCGGTAGCAGTGTTCGACTGGATCACACACCTGGATATATCCAAAGCTATGCTATGGGTTGGGCAATTATTAAACATACTGGCCATAATCGTGCTTTACCCACTGGCAATTAAAGTCGGGCGCAGCCGCTGGGCAGGAGTTGTGGCCGTATTGGTGGCAGGATTGCTTTCGCCGATGCCAATGTACTACGTTAATTGGGGCAGATACACGCAACTCGCAGGACAAGTAATTCTACCTGTGATAGCTTGGGTTATGTGGAACACTATAATCCCCCCATCTCCCACACGGGATCGGGAATCAATAGGCATGGTGACCATTTGTTGTTTAACCCTCGGAGGTCTGGCGGTAACCCATTACCGAGTGCTGATTTTGGCATTGATATTCCTGGTGGCCTTGTGGATTATGTATGCGCGGCGGGAAACCATCTCTTCAATGCTAAGAAAAACACTTTGGGTGGGAGTAGGAGCCGGGCTGTTGTTTCTTCCGTGGTTCATCCGCGTTTTTGGCGGGAAAATCTTAAACATAGTCGCTCACCAACTGACCACCCCGGCAGCCCAAGCGGTTGAAGCCAATCCTCAACTCAACGGCACTGGCAATATTCTTATTTATCTTCCATCCATTATCTGGCTAGCGCTACCGGTTATCGTTGCTATTGGGCTATGGAGGCGAGAGAAAGAGCTCGTCCTTGTCATTTTCTGGTGGTTCGGGAACTTACTGGCGGGCAACCCGTCCTGGTTGGGATTACCTGGGTCTGGGGCAATAACGGGTTTTGCCATTTTCATCGCGGCGTATATTCCAGCAGGAATCCTTGTAGGAGCGGCCGCGGGTTGGCTTGATGACCGGAAAATCGAATCCGCTTTGCCAAATTTCAAGAATTACAATGTTTATCCTCTAGGGTTTGCCATACTCTTGATTGGAGCCGGTATTTGGGGAGTGCCTCAACGTTTGAAGGATGTACAACCGTCGAATTATTCTCTTGTCACCCGCCCGGATATCATGGCTGCGCAATGGATAAAGGAGAATACAGCCCCGGATGCGCACCTACTGGTCAATTCCTTTGCTGCGTACAATAAGTCTGTTATTGTTGGTTCTGATGGTGGATGGTGGCTGCCCTTATTAGCCCGGCGCCAGACAACAGTTCCCCCAATCTTGTATAGTTCTGAAAAAAGCCCATTGCCTGATTATGTAAACCGGATCAACGCCCTGACCTTCGAGATCCAAGCAAACGGCATCCAAAGACCCGAGATAATATCACAACTGAAAGACCGGAGCATTGCATACCTCTACATCGGCCAACTCCAAGGGGAGGTGAATTCGGGAGGACCATTATTCACTTCTAAGCAATTGCTTACCGACCCGAATTTTCACCTTGTATATCACCAGGACAGGGTGTGGATATTTAATATTGTCCCGAAATGAGACAGTATGAATAAGCAAGGACAATTCCTAAAAGAAAAACGACTCTCGGTGGTTGTTGCAACCCAGCAGATCGGAAACGTGGTAAGCGGAATAGGTCTGTATGCCCACAATCTTGTAGAGTACCTGCTCGCCGATGGACATCAAGTGTGCGTGATTGCTCCAGAGGACCAGCGCCCACCAGGCAAGCTCCCTTACCCATTTATCAGCATTCCACAGCCGGTTGCTGGAGATACACAAGCGCGATGGATCTCGTTGAGTATCAGCTTCGCTCGAGAGCTTAGGCGATTGCAGCGTGAACAGGCGTTTGACTTTGTGCATTTTACCGATGCGCGAGAGGCACTTTTTTGTCACCCCAATGTTCCGATGGTCGGAAATATCAACGATACCTATGCGGCCACAATCATGCCGCTCTCGTTTTACCACCATTACTTCAATGACTGGCTACTGCGCTGGGTATACTATGGGTTTGTACATAACTACGAGCCGGTGGCAATGCGGCGGCTGCAGGCCATAATTGCAAACAGCGATTACACAGCACGTGTGATAGGAGATGCTTACCACATTTCTGAGCAACGAATTCATGTATGCCATAAGAGCATTGCCAATGAGAGGTATGCAAGTTCGCTAGCCTTGCGTGAAAAAGAAAGCTCACATCCCCCGCGTGTGCTTTTTGTTGGCGGTAACATGCAACGAAAAGGGTTGCCATTATTGATAAAGGCTGCGCCACGCGTTCTCGAAGGCTTTCCCGAAGTAGAGTTTTGGATCGCAGGAAAAGATAAAGCTGAGCCTTATATGCGGTCGTTGTGCAGACAAACCGGCGTAAGTGAACATTTCCGGTTCGTAGGATGGCAATCACAGGATGAACTGTTGAAGTTGTATGCGCAGGCCGATATTTTCGCGATGCCGTCGTTAACCGAAGCCTTCGGTGTGGTCTTTCTGGAAGCAATGGCAGCCGGACTACCAGTAATTGGAACGCGGGTGGGAGGAATACCGGAAATCATTGAAAATGGTCGCAATGGTATGCTGGTGGATGCAGGCAATGTGACAGAGTTGGGAGATGTTATAGTTCTCTTATTAGGGGATCGCAATTTACGGGAAAAACTTCGACAAGCCGGGTTGGCGACAGCGCAACGGTTCGATATTAAATATATGATGCGCTGTACTTACAAGGTATACCAGGCAGTTCTATCCAATCATTGATTCAACAATTTGGATTAGTTGGCTGCTCAACACTTGAATGCTGGCATGTTCGAGGAAAGTCTTGTGAGCATTACCCCCAATTTTGGTACACAATTCCGGGTCACTGTTTAACCTCAGTATTGCATCAGCCAATGCTTCAGGATTGTTCATACGACAAAACCATGCATCATAACCTTGGCTGAGCAATTCGTGGTTTGCAGCATTATCTCCTACGATAGTAGGCTTACCCATGGCTATGAACTGGAATGTTTTTCCTGCAATAACCCGGGAAGACTTTGTGGATGATCCGAAATGTCCGCCCAGGCAAACAGTGGCTTCCTGGATGTGTTCTGGTAATTGTTCCAACGGAACAGGGGGAAGGAAGGTGATATTGCGTATATCCATTTCTCTAGCAAGAGCACGTATATGCGGCGCTTCACTCCCTGTACCAATAATACGGAAGTTGATATTTGAGCGTTCTTCGAGCAGCTTTGCTGCCCGAACGATCACATCAATACCCTGTAGGGGTAGATATGAACCGTAATAAAGAACTAAGGGGGTTGTTATCCGACTTGGACGGGGGTAGAATATGTTCTCGTCACAGCCTACGAACAGGGGTTGGAGCTTGTTCGCCGGCACACCAAAAGTATGTTGAAAAAAATCGGCTTGTGCCTTAGTATCCAATAAAACCCTGTCGGCACGTGCACAACTGGCGCGATCCAGCCAAAATGCAATTTTTCCAACTGTTGAATGTGGTGCAAATTTACGGCGTTCGAAGCACAAGGTGTCGTAAACAGACAGAAAAGCATCAAAAAGTATTGGCTTGGGTGTCAATAGGTGCACTAACAGCATCAATGGTTGACCAAGGAAACCCACGAACATCAAGTCAAAATCAGCCTTGGCAGATTTAACCAAATGCCAACCGACCTGCAGGTATCTCAAAAAAAAATTTCGAGAACTATTTGTGACACTGATGACATCAAAATGCCGGGTCAGTGCGGCTCGGATCATAGCATTACGTGGGTATTCCGGCTCACGACCGGAAGTGAATAATATGCGCATATCCTAATTATTGCAGACGAATTTGTTAGTTCATAACGTTATTATCTTACCACGAGAAATAATAATTGCATGAGGAAATATCTGAAGAAACTATTCATTATGTTCATTAACCTTGCGACCAGGATAAAAAATCCAATGGTTCGTAACGAATTCTTTGTTCCAAAGAGTGGTCTCGAATTGGAAAAATATATCCATAACGGCGATCGTACAGGTGCCCATCATTTGTTGAGGTACGAATGGGGGAGGAAAACCATTGTTGACCTTAAACCAATGACTCAGATCCTGGATATTGCATGTGGTTCTGGATATGGCAGCTATCTGCTTGCAAGACAATTTTCATCTGCCAAGGTTACGGGTGTGGATTATGATCTAACCGCTATAAGGCTAGCCAGTGAGGCCTATAAACTTCCCAACCTGCAATTTCGGCAAGGGGATATGACCCGCTGGAATGATACAATCGGGCCAGATATTTTTAATTGCATTATCAGCTTTGATACGTTCGAACATATCAGCCATCGCGAAATAGCCTTAGAAAATCTAGTAAATCACCTTCAGCCGAATGGTTACCTTTTATTTTCGACACCATGTGGAACAGATATTAATAATCTACATCCCGCATGGGCATATCATAAGATTGAATACTCCTCTGCCAGCTTATATGATTTCTTACACAGATATTTTAAATCAGTTGTATCCCCCGAAAGCAGAGAGTTCCCACACCGTGAAGTTTTTGACCAATTAAAAGGCTCCCAGGTCGATTATTTACTTCGCATGAATCCAGTTGTTTGTTCGGAACCCATAAAAATAACCAATCCTTTCAAATCAACCAGTCCTTGAAACCAAACCATCCATTCCGGCACAAAAAATCATATAAGGATAGAGATTCAGTGGTTGTAACCGATTTCTGTAGAAAAGCAGGCTTATTTACACATGATCAGTGGAAGCCGTTTGACAACCTCCTTCAAGGGGAAAACTGAATAATAAAGAGATTTATCAAATTCGACGAACCTACAGATAAAGTATAATCACCCCTTCAGCGATTTCTTTCATTGCTGTTGTATATAGTTATTCCCGGATAAAATGCTTCAATCCTTCTATGCAGTTGTCGTGAATTGGAACCTTAAGCAGGATACAATAGCCTGCGTTGAATTGTTGCTGGAAGCTGGAAGCATCCTAGCGAATATTATCATTGTAGATAATGGATCCACAGATGGATCGGTATCGGCTTTGCGAGAGCACTTCGGTCCGTCATTAACCATTGTTGAATGCCAGGAAAATTTAGGCTTTGGCCGAGGGAGTAACCTGGGCATTCAGAAGGCTATTAAAAGTGGTGCAAATTGGGTACTCATTTTGAACAACGATGCCTATGTTTCGCCAACTTTCCTGACCGAATTGAAGAAAGCAATCGAGGCAAACGATGGATCGAGCATACTAGGCCCAGTTATCCTATATCACGATTTTCCCAACCGAATTTGGTATTTCGGAGATCGACTGATACCGGGGTTACTGGCAACATATAGCCTATATCGTCGGCATATTTATCGCGGACAGTTTCCATCCCTGGTACCGGTGGATTTCGTTAATGGGTGCGGCATGCTGATCAAGAGTGATGTATTTAAACGCATTGGATTTTTCGATCCTACGTTCTTTATGTATGGAGAGGAGATTGACTTGTGCTGGCGTGCCCACAAAGCCGGGTTTCGACTGGCGGTTGCAACGCGAGCCAAAATGTGGCACAAGGGTTCCACCAGTTCAAACCGAGATCGTCCGGCAGCCCGGTACCAACGCATCCGAAACCAAATCCTCTTTTATCGTAGATATTCGCGAGGGCTGCAGCTCCCGGTGATGTTCGGTTTTACCTGTTTGCGGGGGATCACTATTTCTTTAGGAGATTTAGCTCATGGGCATTTTTCATTGATTAATCCTCTCATTCAGGGGTGGATTTATGGTTGGGTGGATCACGAGAATAATATCGGTTCTTGTGATAAATAGAAATGGAAAATACCACTTGTAACTTGTGTGGCAGTAACAATGCCGAACAAATTTTCAGTAATTTGCCTGATCTTCAGTTCAAGCGTTACGAAGTTCAAACCTCCTTTGTGAAGTGTGTTTCGTGCGGTTTAGTCTACCAGAACCCCCGACCCACTTCAGCGGAAATGGCTTTTCATTATCCACTAAATTACAAATTATATGCGCCTGAACCTTATGCAGGGTCATCATCATGGTTGCTAAGGCAGGCGACTCGATATGGGGTGGACAAACGATGGAGATTTGTAACGCACTATAAACAATCCGGGAGACTTCTTGACGTAGGTTGTGCAACTGGTTATTTCCTAAGGGGCATACGGGAGCAAGGCAATTGGGACCTTTTCGGAGTGGAGATCAATGAAGATGCTGCACGTGTCGCACAGGAATATGGACTGGATGTGCGACTTGGCACATTAGAGCAAGCCCGATTTTCAGATGGTTTATTTGATGTGGTGACTTTGTGGGATGTGCTGGAGCATATGCATGATCCAGCGGGCAGCCTGCGGGAAATTTATCGCATTCTCAAGCCAGATGGGCTTCTGGTAATCCGGATACCGAACGGGAGTAGTTGGGACGCCCGGCTCTTCGGACGCTATTGGGCCGGCCTGGACGCTCCACGCCACCTCTACGTTTTTTCACCTTCGACAATGGATGCTTTATTGGTGGCATACCATTTTCAAAGCATAGCGCGAAGCAGTCAAATTGGAGCTTATTCTATTTTCTTATTAAGCTTGGGGTTCTGGATCAACGCCAGAAATAAGCCGAGCCGTTTGTTCGATAATTTACTAAAGGTTCTGCAACATCCGATGATGAGACTTCTATCAGTGCCGCTCTTCTATATGTTGGGGGTTGGATTGCGTGGTCCTTCAATGGTTGTTACTGCAAGGAAGGTTGAGAGGATATGAAATGATCGAGATCCGCCATTCAAACATGATAAGTACAGAAGACACACGCCTGGCTTACAACCAGGTGTACAGGGATGAAGGAATTCTAATGCGGGATTCACTCTATTTGTGGTTACTTGATTTGTTGAAACCAGAGCCGGGGCGATATCTACTTGACATATCCTGTGGACAAGGGCGGCTAGTCAAATTCGCGCAGGATAAGGGACTACTTGCAATGGGTATGGATTTTTCAGAAGAAGCGGTCAGGTTAGGACTGGTCGATTCTCCGCATTCGGGTTGGGCAGTTGCAAATGGTGAACTCCTTCCTATTCGGGATGCATGCGCGGATTATGTCACCCATATCGGCAGTCTGGAGCACTACCAAGACCCGGAAGCAGGGATGCGCGAAATTGCTAGAGTGCTCAAACCAACAGGATCAGCCTGTGTACTATTGCCCAATTCCTTTGGCATATTTGGAAACATCAAACATGTCTGGCAGACCGGGCAAGTTTTTGACGATGGCCAACCACTACAAAGATACAATACCCGCGGAGGCTGGCATGACATGCTGGCTGCCGTTGGCTTGAAAACATACCTAACATATAAATATGAAAGAGCCTGGCCACGCACCTGGGCAGATTCCGGTTGGTATCTATCCAAACCATTGAAAATTGTCAGGCTATTCATGTCGTGGTTAGTGCCAACCAATCTGGCGAACTGCCTGGTTTATATTTGCCGGAGATTTTAGATGAAGAGATATGCACATATCATCCAGGAGCGTATAAACACGCTCGGCTCACATCGACTAAAATGGTTAGTAACCGGACTAATAGTCACTTTCTCTATTGCTTTTTTCAGCTGGATGTTATGGCGTTATTATCCCACCCTGCTTTCTTACCACTGGAAATTGCAGATAATCCCATTTATCCTAGGATTCCCTATCTATAGTCTTGATTTGCTACTGGCAGTAGTTGGTTGGAGTATTATCATGAGACAAATGGGGTATCGGCTGCCCTTGCGTGATCATTTTCGAATATACTGTATGACACGGGTTGCAGGGCGTATTCCTGGAGGGCCGTGGCACGTTGTTGGGCGTGTTGCACTATATAAGCCATTAGGGGTGAATATAAAGGTCACGAGCGTAGC
The DNA here is from genome assembly GCA_963827305.1 of uncultured Chloroflexia bacterium. Classification (GTDB taxonomy): domain Bacteria; phylum Chloroflexota; class Anaerolineae; order Anaerolineales; family Villigracilaceae; genus UBA877. The sequence goes on along the minus strand of CAWHAM010000023.1, from coordinate 125,794 downwards.
GTCAGGTTTGGAGATGATCTTAATCATCGTGTCAGGAATAATCTCCAGTGCATTGATTGGGTTTAGTCTCCCTGAAAACCTGAAAAAATATATGGTCTGGATGGGATTTATTTTATTGATCGGTCTTTTGTTGTTGCATCCATCAATAGTAAAAAAGGTATTGGAATGGCTTGGTCACACCCAAACGGTACTTCAACCGCGTTACCGTGATATGCTGGCGCCGTTAGGTCTATATGTCTTGATCTGGGTAGTTGGCGGTTGTGTGCTATATATGATGGTTTTGACATTATATCCTTTGCCTTGGACACAATTGGCCGGAGTGATTGGGGCGTGGGGACTATCGGGGGCAGTAGCATCAATGTTATCCCTTAGCCCGACAAGTTTTGGAATAAAGGAAGTTGCTCTGAGTTTGTTGCTCGCACTATTTATCCCGGCAGGCCTTGCAGTTGTAATCGCCATCCTTATTCGTCTGTATCTTACTGCGGCAGAATTTACCTGGGCGATCGTGGCCTCCCGGCTATGAGGATTTAGAAGTAAAGAACCCAGAATCTCGAGTCATAAAGAGTGGGATTATGATTAATTAGAAAGTGGCAATGAGTCGTAGAGCAGTGTGCCTAAATCAACTTGTTGTCCGGTAGAAACCTCCACGATAAGAGGTTCTTGTGAGCCGGGTTTCATGAGCAGATAAGAGTTCGTAATGACATCAAGAATCAGACCGTAATTTCCTGGCGGGACATTAGAGAATACAAAACGACCATGGTCATCGGTTTCAGTTCGTGGTGAATGAATACGATCCAAAGCTGCAAAACTATCTTTACCAGCGCTGTCCTTGATTGTTCCAGCGAGGTAAAGCAATGCGGCTTTAGCTGGTTGTGATTTCCCATTTATCTTAACTAGCAGCACCCCAGTGACACGACTCGTGCCAGGCACCGAAGTTGCACTAGGAGAAAGTGAGGGAAGCTTGATAGCTGAACAGGCAGTACTCATGCATAATAAGAAAATTGCTCCGATGATTGGCAGGTAACATTTCATTAATTTCTTTCCATTTCTGAGGGAAGAATTTATCGCCTCGGATTGTCACTTTTTCGAGCATATAACATTTGAGGGGCGACATTGTCGCCCCTCAAGGAAGTGCGTACCCGAGTATTGTTACTTGTTGATACCTTCGTAGACAAGCAGATAGTCACCTGTCGCGACCTTGACTTCATTCACTACAGCAACAATCTTATCGCTTGGATTAGTCGCAGTGCAAGTTCCAGATCCGACATAATTATTGGCGATCTGATTTTGTTGAATTGAAGCAAGCGCCTGGCCTGGTGAAAGAACGCCTGTGTTGAGCGTATAAGAAGTACCTGTAAAAGTGCAGTTCACCGTTGTATCTCCTGAGCCGACATTCATTACACTGAAGCCGGTGTACCAAGCACCATGGCGATCCATGATCAGCGGCATCACCATTGTTTGAGTAGCCGTGGCGGGATCAAAACCGTCGTAAGCTTCACCATTTACACCTGGTTTCAGTTGGTTCACAATCGCAACTAAATTTTGACTGGCAGTGTTCCCTGTGACCGTAGCAGAACCAACAAACTTTGCGCCAGCAACGCAGTTCGAGTTGGCGCCATTAGCAAATGCTGCCAAAGCGAAAGTTTTCGACTGCCCGGCTGAAATGGTCTGGGTTTCAGTGCAATCGGTTCCAGCAATCGAATGTTTGTAGCTGAGAGTCACGGTGGTATCAGATCCACCGATATCCATAAGTTGAATTCCAGTAACAATAGTATTGTTGTTGGCGTTCACCAATGGCATGACAGGGTTCACAGCGCCTGCCGTGAAACCGCCGTAAGCAAACATAACGGTAGTATTTTCCTCAATTACCGCGATAGCAACAGGTTGAGAACTGGTGACGCTGGCAGAAAAAACAGACGCGTTATGCGTCTCGCTTAATTGATCGAATGTATGGGCAGCGCCCGCCTTGATGGTAACAGGGCCAGCTGCCGTGGCATCGCTGTAGGCTACATTGACAGTGGCGTCAATAGAGCCGGCATTCTGCACATTAAACCAAGTACTAGTATGGGAAGAACCATTGTTTTTCATCAGCAACGGGACGTATATTGGAGAGCCACCCTGCATCGCCGCGTCGTAGGAGGCTGATGCATTGGAGCTGCCACTGGCCAGAACGTTTACGACCGAAGCGACCTGTTGATCAGACGAAATAACCACGGATCCATTAAAACCGGCGGACGGAGCGATTGGATAATAGGTCTTAGACCCATTAGCATCAATGGTGTCACTTACTGGTGATATCGCTGTTGAACCATCCTGGTTAAAGTAAGTGATAGTGATATTGGCTGTAGAGGAACTCAGGTTTTGGACCTGAAAACCGCTGGTGTAACTACTAAAAGCACCAGCCATGACAGCCATAGGTAATGCCGCGACTAAGATCAAACTCAGAATAATTCCAAATGCGAACATTTTCTTGGACATAATTCACCTCCGGGTTTTATTTGTGTAACTATATGTCTTTATCCCAGCGCCGTCAATAATTCCTTTGGGTAATAGTATGGGAATCAAGGGCTTACGGGCACAAAAGCCGAATATATGGCCTGATAAGAGAGATTATAAGTAGCAGGGGATCCATTCCAAATTCCTCCCATTGCATAAAGGCGGGTCTGGACAGGTGCCAGACCAAGGGATGACCAAAGCTGAGGAGGGGGTCCTTCAAACGTCTGCCATTGATGTTGCTGGAACGAATATTGCAAGGGCAGTGGTTTTGAGTTCGTTTCTCCTATTCCACCAACCACATAAATAAAATCTGCGATACTCGTCACGCCCATAGAATAGCGTCCGGCAGGCAACGGTTCACTTCGTGACCAAGAATCACGGTCAGGTAAATACTCTTCATTGACAGCCTGGGCTGTTTTTCCATTATACCCCCCAACCACATAGATCTTTCCGGCGGCTATGGCTGCGCCGGCAAAAGCACGCGCAGTTGGCATAGATGATCTCTCGGTCCACTTATCCTGTCCGGGATCGTATTCGAAGACAGAGGCGATTGATTTTTGACCGTCCCAGCCGCCAAATAAGAGCAATTTTCCCTCATAGGCAACCAGCGCATACCCGCTAAGCGCGTCAGGCATGGGAGCGTGCTTTTCCCACAATTTCAGGTCGGGGTTATAAGATTCGAGAGTGTCAGTTACGTCTCCTGAGGCGAGGCGACCGCCAGGAACATAGATTTGTCCCCCGATGACAGCGGCATTTACATCCGTCACAGGCAGCGGCTTGGATGGGAGCGTGGTCCATAGATTGGTTGCCACATTATATTGCTCCATTACGCCGGTGACGCCCTGTGCAGTCTTTCCCCCAATCGCATAGATCTGATCCTCATAGACTGCAACAGCCAGACCACTTCGGGCGGTGGGCAGAGCAGCAAGCTCCTGCCAGCGCTGAAGCGCAACAGGCACCGGGTTGGCAACAGCAATCTTGGTAGTACGATTTCTAATAACAAGAAAACTGACCACCCCCATCAGTGTAACCATCATTAATATGGAAACCAAGAGAAGAGGAGGTTTCATTTTCGAAAAAAGGGAACCTTGGGAGGTGGAAGGTAACTCCTGAGGTGCAGGTTCCAATACAGATAGATCTGCAGATTTGGTTAACCCCGCGTGGATTGCGAATACGGCAGCTTCGGTGCGCGAAGCCACCCCGATTTTTCCGAAGATATTACGGAGATGCACCTTGACTGTATTGGAACTGATGAATAACTGTCTTGCGATATCCTTGTTGCTAGTGCCAGTGGCTACCAGCCGAAAAATCTCCTCTTCGCGTTCGGTAAGTTCGGCTGGACTTTGTATCGGAAATTCATTTTGCATAGCGGTAATGAGTTTATCATGTAGGGTAGGTTCTGTCAAAAAAGACCCTTATCGATCCCACAGAATAATATGCCGACACACGTAGACAGATACCCGGAAATGGGAGTAGGGGATTCCATCTCTTGAAAAAACCTTAGAATTTGTTCACATGGTTATAATTGGAATATGAAACCGAACCTTTCCACACTCAGCCTGTCCAACGCGATTGAGCAGCTTCACCACCGGGATTATTCTGCCCTTGAGCTTACCGAGACCTGTCTCCACCAAATGGCACGTCTAGCGCCTGTGATTAATGCATTTATCACACCCACACCCGAGTTGGCTGTTCAAACAGCCATGCAAGCGGATGCCCTTTTCACAAACAGTCCTTCCAACCTGAAGGAATTGCCGCTGCTTGGGATACCGCTAGGGATAAAGGATCTATTCGACGTAGCGGGGGTGATCACGACGGCAGGCTCGAAATTCTTTGCTGAGAGCATCCCGAACGAGGATGCAACGGTGGTATTGAAACTTAGACTATCCGGCGCAGTGATCTTGGGAAAAACCAACACCCACGAAATTGCCCTGGGTGTGACGGGCGTTAATCCGCATTTTGGGGAGGTTAAGAACCCTTGGGATTTTTCACGAATAACCGGAGGATCTTCGAGCGGATCGGCGGCGGCAGTTTCTACGGGGATGTGCCTGGCTGCGATTGGCACCGACACGGGAGGCTCGATCCGCATCCCGGCAGCTTTATGCGGAGTGGTAGGGTTGAAGCCAACCTATGGGAGGGTGAGTACGCGCGGTGTGATCCCGCTTTCCTGGAATCTCGACCACGTCGGACCAATAACCCGTACCGTCCGTGACGCCGCATTAATGCTTGCGGTTATAGCCGGGTTTGACCCGCACGATCCCGCCTCAGTTGATACATCCGTGCAGGATTACCCAGGTCACCTAGAGGAAGGCGTCAGAGGCTGGCGAGTTGCGCTGGCTACGGGAGAGTACATTGAGGATTCAGACACCGAAGTATTAGCAGCTGTGGACAAAGCCGCACATGCATTCAAGGACTTGGGTGCCCAGGTGGAGAAAATCGATATTTCCTGGATTGGCGAGTTGGCATTGGCCAACAGCCAGATGACACAAGCTGACGGGGCGGCTTTTCACCGAGAAAGGCTCAGGGAACACCCAGACTGGTTCGGGGTGGATGTTTATCAACGCTTGCAGAATGGAGCAGCGCTGAGTTCCAGCGAATATGCACTGGCACGGCGAAAGCAGACCGAAGGTCGCCGACGGTTCGAGATGTTTTTTGAAAAATTTGATATTTTGCTCCTCCCCACCACTCCCAACTCCGCCCCAGCAATTGAAGACATCGGCGCCATTGAGGCCGCCAGACAATTGACGCGTTTTACATCCTCCTTCAACCTGACAGGATTACCGGCGTTGTCAATACCGTGTGGGTTTACGGAAGCGGGGTTACCGGTGGGTCTGCAAATTGTCTCAAAACATTGGGGGGAAGGGAAAGTGTTGCAAGCGGGTCACGCATTCGAGCAGGCGACAGAATGGCATACGCGTTTTCCGAACGTCTAAAAAACCAGTGGAATGAACATCTTAGTCTTTTTTATATAACCGGCGTATTCTTCACCGAATTTAACCAGGCACTCGACCTCGTCGGCGCGTGCCGTGGCATATAAAAAAGCCGTTGATACAGCTACCATACATCCAGTTATCAAGGAGGGGGATTTGAAGAACATACCCCAAGCCAGATAAAGCAAAGAAGCATACAATGGATGACGGATGAATCGATAAATCCCGTTCGTCACCAACTGCGTCGTGGCTTCGAGCGGATCGGTTGGCTTTCCGACAGTGCGCAATAGAATAACCCCGTAGATGATCGGGAATAAAGAGGCGATCAATAAAATCCAGGAGATGATCTGATACCAGGCAAATGGACTGACGAACCAGTCACGCAGGTTGAGAACAATCATACCGAGAATGATTTCCCAGGCAAAGAAGCGGTAGAAACCATGCGAACCCGGTTGACGAAGTGATGGGATGGAAATCCAGATGATGCCAATTGATCCTAAGACAAATAAAAATGTTTCGATCACTCGATTTCACTTCTGCAGGCAGGCGAGAATTTGAGCCAGGATCCCCTCAGGCTCAGATTCTGTTATTGCAAGCACAGGCAGGCTTCTAGCAGCAAGGAATACATCCTTTGTATTACCGGCCTTCCAGTGGCGTGTGATTATGCCGATCGCATTTAGGTCGTTTGATACGGCCTTTGACATCTCGGTAGGGCTGCTCACCAGTCGGGCCAGGGATGTAACCGCACTCCCTCCCAAGACATTTTGTTCAAATACCTGCTGCACGTCTTCTCCGTTCGGAAAAACCCAGACCTGGATCGGGGAGGTGGTACCGTTGACCATCTCCCAGGTCTGAATCTGGCCTGTGAAAATTCCGCGCACCTGGACTGCGGTCAATTTACTTACCGGGTTTTGAGGGTTGACAATAACCAGTAGATCGTCTGCGCCGATCTGATAGCCAAGGGTAGTGAGGTTATTGGGGTAACCAAAGCGTATAACCAAGTCAGTAGACTTAGGATCCTGGAAGTCTATAGCACGCAACTCAGAGGTCACAGTATTCTGACTGGCGCAGATGTTCAAATTGGCTAACCAGGGTTGGGTAGCGAAGGAATATTGAACCTGGATGGGTTTAAGCGTTGATATCGGAGGAGCATGCGTACAGGAGGTTACCGAAAGGATAAATACGATTAGTGTAATTCTTAGAATGGAATTCGTAAACCGTAAATCGGGGCTGACCATATTCGGGCTTACTTAACCATCTGGATCGCAAATACTAACAAGCCGAGGACTGCACAGTAACCGGCAAAGATGTAAAGGGAATGTTTGTTAAGGTAACCCAACAGCCATTTGAGCGCAAACCAGCCAATCAAAGCAGCGGTTCCAAAACCAACCACCAACACGGGCAGGAATGAGGTCAGGCTGGACATTTTCAGCAGATCCAGTGATTGGTAGCCACCTGCGGCCAGCATGACCGGTACTGCCATCAGAAAGGCGAAGCGAGCTGCGGAAGGACGGTCGAAGCCGCGCGCCATCCCAGCACTGATGGTAGTCCCCGAACGGGAAGCACCCGGAAAGACGGCCAGCACTTGGGCGATACCGACAAACAGGGCATCCAGCCAGGTCATTTTTCCGATATTTCGATTACGCCTGCTGAGCCATTCTGCCAATCCCAGGAGGACTGCGGTAATGAGCAAACGGATACAAGCTTCTAGAAGAGGAGTCTTGAAAAGAACTTCCACGGCAGACTTGAGAAGATAGCCAAAGATCAACGCCGGGATCGTGGCGATAATAATGTACCAGGCCAGGCGATTAAGTGGTGTGGAGAAGGGTTTGGAAAAGATGGCTTTGATGAGCGCCCAAAGATCTTTCCAGAAGTAGACAATCAGCGAGAGGATCGTCCCTAGCTGGACCAGTACCAGGAAGGAGAACATTGTGTCGCTGGAAGGTATGCCGAGGATCTTCTGCCCGATGAGCAGGTGAGCGGTGGACGAGACCGGGATGAATTCCGTCAGACCTTGGAGGATACCAAGCAGGAAGGATTGAAAGATGTTCATGTTTTCTCCATAATCGAATACAGATTAAACCCGTAAGTACACATGATACACGAAGGTAAGTTCTTGGAATTACTCTGTTTTTTTAATAGTGGACGACCTTTCAGCATTACCGTGCCACTGTGCCAGCCAGAGGGGGATTTTTCTCTCAAAAGTATGGTCCATGATAGATACGCGAATATCTGCAACCAATTGTATCAGTGCATGCAAATTATGAATGGATAGGAGAGTCCCTGCCAACAACTCTTTGGCAACAACCAAATGGCGCAAGTAAGCGCGTGTGAATGTCCGGCAGGTGTAGCAAGTGCAGGCTTCATCGATGGGGCGCTGATCATGGGCGAAGGTGGAATTCATCAGGTTTAGACGCCCCTCTGAGGCAAAGGCAGCGTTGTGTCGCGCCAATCGGGTAGGAAGAACGCAATCGAATATGTCGATTCCGCGGGTTATGCCATTAATCAGGTCTTCAGGGGTACCAACGCCCATTAGATAACGTGGTTTATTTTCTGGAAGGAGGGACATGACGAGGTCGAGGGCGGCGAACATTTCAGTTTTAGTCTCGCCGACCGAGAGACCGCCGATAGCAATGCCCGGAAAAGACAAGGAGGCGATAAATTGGGTCGAAACAGCCCGCAGATCAGGATTGACGCCGCCCTGGATTATCCCGAAAAGGGCCTGATCGGTGCGCGTACTTGCGGCGAGGCTGCGCTCAGCCCAACGATGTGTCCGGTCCATGGCGGTTTTACTGTACGCATGGTCATTGGGATCTGAGCACTCGTCAAAGGCCATGATTATGTCCGCACCCAGGTTCTCCTGGATTTGAATGGATTTTTCAGGTGTGATGCGGTGGATGGAGCCATCGATGTGGCTCTTGAAGGTGACGCCCTCGTCATCAATTTTACGGGTCTGTGCGAGAGAAAAGACCTGGAAACCGCCAGAATCGGTGAGGATGGGGTGTGGCCACTGCATGAATTCGTGGAGCCCACCCAATTCTGCCACCAATATGTCGCCGGGACGCAGATATAGGTGGTAAGTGTTGGCAAGCACCAGCGAGGCGCCCAGCTCGTCCAGTTGGGCGGGGGTGAGGGTTTTAACAGTGGCCTGCGTTCCGACCGGGGCGAAGACGGGTGTTTCAATGTTGCCATGCGGGGTGTGGAAGAGACCAGCGCGAGCGTGACCCTGGGAAGAAATGACTTCGTATTCAAACATCGGAACGATTATACCCGACTGCGATTGGTGTTATCATTGGCGCTTGTGATGCACCTTTAGGCATAAAAGCGCAAAAACCAGGAATCAATAGATATTATGACAAATCCTACTGCTTTGATTACCGATAGTACCTGTGATATTCCCCAAGCCATGGTGGACCAGTATGGAATTACAGTCGTTCCACAAGTCGTTGTTTGGGGAGAAGAACTATTGCGCAACCGGGTCGACCTGAACCCCGAAGACTTCTACCAACGCCTCGAACAGGATCCGGTCTGGCCAACCTCAACTCTCCCAAGTCCCGTCGATTTCGAGAAAGTATATCGGGATGCCGTTGCCAACGGTGCAAAGGAAATCGTCATGATGACGGTCAGCAGTTCCATGAGTGGGACCTACCAATTGGCGGAACAAGTGGGAAAACAGATGGATGTTCCCGTCTACGTGGTGGATTCCAAAGGTCCCACATTAAGCTTGGGCTGGCAAGTGCTGGCAGCAGCGCGTATACGCGAGATGGGAGGCACTGCGGTAAAAATGATCGAAGCCGCGGCCCGTGTACGCGACAAGCTGGTTCAGATCGTTTGCCTGGATACACTGGAATACCTCCATCGCGGCGGACGGATTGGAAGCGCCACCCGTTTCATTGGCAGCCTTCTGGATATAAAACCTTTGGTGCAGATCAATCACAAGACCGGATTGGTGGAATCATGCGGGCAGGCGCGCACACGCAAGAAATCCATTGAGACGTTGGTGAGCCGTTTTTTCGAGCAACTTGCCCCGGATAAGCCGAAACGAATTGCTGTGCTGCACGGCAATGCCTTGCCTGAAGCAGAAGCATTGGCTGATCGTATTAATAATGAGTTCCACCCGGTCGAATTGCTTCTCAACATCACCGGGCCGGTACTGGGCATCCATACCGGGCCACGCGCGCTGGCATTATGTGGGTATACCGAAGACAGTATTTCCGATAAATAACCCATCCAACTTTCGATCCGGAGATCTGGTTTTCCAAGCTTAGGTAACAGTGATTTGCAGGTTCCAGCCCATCCAGTCGAGCAACCAGCGTCATGTGGACTTTTCATTGTGCTCGAAAGGCGGAGGCGGCAATTTGAAAATTTGTTTTACACCTTGTCTCTACGGTTTGTCTTATAAAAATCAACCGAAAGGGGGGTTTGATGAATTGCGACTACGATAAATTCCTCTTCCGCCTCCAATAGAACCAATAAAGCTTTTTCATTAGCAATAAACTCTCGTAGTGGAGGTCGGATAATTGACCGCCTTGGTAATAATAGGGTAAGATGGAACCGCTTGGGGATTTCACGGCACCATGACAAAACTCCTTTATGGCTTTAAAAGATAAGGCTTCAGTGGTTCATCTGCCCAAACCTGCACTTCAATATAACGGTCCGGTCCGAGAATACCTCGGGCATTCCAATCTTGGGGTAACCCATACTGTTCAACCAGGCCAGGTATTTCTGCCATCGTGTAGATCTGCCCGCGATAAGGTTTTCCATCCTGGTAACGCATGGCTGGGAAGGTATCTCCATATGTAAAACTAACGATTTCTGCACTGAAAGCCGATAAAGGAATACGTAATTCACATCCCCTTGGATACCAACTGATCAGCCAAGGGCAAGCACCGACTATCATGTAGTGGGGTCGCTCCCGCTGAGGATGGCCGCCTTTCGAAATAAAAAGCTGTCGTACGCAATCTTCTAGATCTCGCCGCACCGATAGATAATCGGCCTGCCGCTTTCTGGCAAACCTGTGATTTTCTCCCGAACGAATCTGCTGAAGGATTATTTCGGCCTCGGTGGATGGTAAATCCGACAGGTTGCGGAAGGGGCCATCGCTACCTTCATAATAGTGACTCAGAAAGTCGGGTAAAGCTTGCTTGATCATTGTTAATCGGATTGACTCAGGTGTTGCTGTAGCAGCATGACTTGATTCTCTTTATCGCATTCTTTAATCCCCTCTTATATCACGCTTGGCAGCATACCTCTCAAGATCTGGCATGGGATGTTCATATACCTCTCTCATCAGAGGGGAAGAGATCAGGAAATCCGCCGTCGCACGGTTGCAGGCGGTGGGAATGTTCCTCAAAACGGCCAAACGCAGCAGGGCCTTGATATCGGGATCGTGAGGCTGGGGTTCGAGCGGGTCCCAGAAAAAGATAAGAAAATCAATACCACCCTCGGTAATCTTGGCACCGATTTGCATATCTCCGCCGAGCGGGCCTGAGTTGAAACAGGCAATTTCGAGATTGAGTTCTTGAGCCAGCATTTCTCCGGTTGTGCCAGTGGCGAAAAGAATGTGATTTGCCAGCGTGTCCCGGTTAAATTTCGCCCACTCCAATAAGTCCGTTTTCTTATTGTCATGAGCAACCAGGGCGATGTGTTTTTGAATTCCAATCAAATCGTTTTTCATTTTTACCATCCTTAAGCCTTATAGATTGCTTCCGAAGGTCAAGATTCCCTATAGTTTGATGGCCCGGGTAGCGATGTAGGTCGGATGATATTTACTGATGGGTGAGTCGGGGCAGATGTCTTCATAAAAACCAGTAATTACAAAACCTGCATCGGTCTGACCGCCCAACAAGTCAGTGAGACTGTGGCCGAATTCGAGGGGCGTGGCCTCCTCAATACATACTTCCAAGTCCTTCGGATCCATGCTTTCCAGGTCCGAATAGGGTATGGGATACTTGATCTGCAGGGTTTCCTGCTCGTCGGCATGGGTTCCGATCATGTAATAAATCGGGTTGGCAAAGCCTGCCAGCAAGGCTCCTCCATGCCGGAGAACTCGAAAAGACTCCCGCCAGACTGGCCGGACTTCCGGGCAAAACACGTTGGAGACCGGGTGAAAGATCAGGTCAAAGGATTCTTCGGCGAAGGCAGAAAGATCACGCATATCGCCCTCGACAGTCTTTAGAGACAATCTTTCACGCCTGGCAACCATGCGGTCGCGTTCGAGTTGTGCGGGTGAATTGTCAAAAATGGTGACATGTGCTCCCATGGCAGCAAAGACCGGTCCTTGCTGACCACCACCGCAGGCCAAACCGAGCAAGTCCAGCCCCTGAAAGGGTGGGAACCATTCACGCGGCACGGGTTTAGTCTCGGTCAATAGAACTGAAAATTCGCCCTGCCGGGCTGCAGAAATGACATCTGCAGAAACCGGGATTGTAAACGGATTATTCTTATCCACCTGTCTGTCCCATGCGTAACGGTTGTATTTCCTTACATTTAAAGTTGATTCGGGTTTGGACATGGACTTCTCCAGTGGCCATTATACACCGCCAAAAAATGGTAAAAGGGGATGCTTTACAATGACATCATATTATGTGCGTGTAATCTCGGTAATCCAGCACCAAAACATTTCCTGGAGAATAAAAAACTCCCCGTGAGAAGTCTCGCGGGGATAGATTTCTTAGTTTGAAAAAGGAACTATTGTGTTGGCGTTGGAGCCAAACCAGAGCCGGTCCAAGTGAAGGTGCGTGGTGTGCTTTCCGCACCGGCAGATGTCCAGATGGGATTGCCCTGGTCATCTGTGCCGGTTTGCCGAACTGCTGCAACCGTCCAGCGCATTACATGGGATAGATTATCTTGAGGACGGAAGGTAATCGGAACGATATACTTCGTATCTGTGACGAACGCAACAAGCTTGCGTCCGGTTCCGGCGGTCACGTCCTCGACGGTGACCTGGTAGGACTCGTTCTCGCGTAATGTGCCAATCGAGGCCCATTGGAGTGTAACGGTATCATTCGCAAGGGTAAATGGTGCACCGTCGGCGGGCAGTAGCAGGTTGGGAGCTTGATAAGGAGGGGGAGTAGTAGGTGTCGGCGACGGACCAGGTGTGGCTGCACGCATGCAAAGCGGGATCGAAAGTTTCTGGTCTATGAATACACTATCCGTGCTCAGGCCATTAAAGTCTTTAATAGCCTGCATCGAGACACCATAGTTGGTGGCAATGGTACTGAGCGAGTCATTGGCCTGGACGGTGTATTCCACGGTTTCACAGGCAGACCGGGTCGCTGCGGCCGGTTCAAGCGTTGCAGTTGCGGCGGGTAACGGCGTTGGAGTAGGGCGTGGAACCAGGATTTTCTGTCCGATCTTCATGTTTGTACAGGTACTGTTCAGGCTGTTCAAGGAAATGATGGCAGTCACGGAAGAATTATACAGGCTGGCAATCGCACCACAACTATCACCCGCCTGAACGGTATACTCGATTGGTGGTTCGGGGGTAAGTGTGGGTGTATCGGTTGGGATAAGAGTCTCTGTAGGCGTAGCTGTGGAGGTTTGCGTGGCAGTTGGGCTGGGGATAGGCGTTGGGGGCTGAATTTGGTGAGTACCTTGAAGTGTGAAATACAAGGCAGCTGCGCCAAGCACCAGAAAGCCTGCAAGTACAGCCAATGCGACCGGAAGGCTGATGGTCACTTCAGGCATGTGCGATCCCTGGACTGCCTTTCCGGATTTAGCGTTTGGTTTTGGTGTGGCGCTGAATTCGCTACCGCATACCACGCAACGAGTGGCATTTTCCGTGAGACGTGTGCCGCAAGTGGGGCATAGTTTAGTTGAGGTTATTTCCGGGCTCATAATTTGGGGATTATACCATGGTGGGCATGCTAAGGGTTTACGACGAAATATGCGTATAACCAAGATATTCTCCTAAACCAAGTATAGCCCTTGCGTTATAATGTCTCCGTTATGGATAACAACTATGCTCTCTATAAAACCATGTTGCTCATTCGCCGTTTCGAGGAGCATTTGCTGGCCGAGTTCAACACAGGAAAACTGGTAGGCACTACGCATGTTTACATTGGCCAGGAAGCCGACGCGGCAGGAGTTTTCTCAATTATCGACCCAGATGATGTGATCTTCAGCAATCACCGCTGCCACGGACATTTCCTGGCGTATGGTGGGGAACCATACCGCCTAGCCGCCGAACTGTTGGGAAGGTCCACCGGATTGGTCGGTGGACGTGGCGGAAGCCAACACATCCAATGGCGCAACTTCTACTCGAATGGCATTCAGGGTGGCATTGTCCCGGTGGCAACCGGCATGGCGTTGGCCGAAAAAGCCCGTCAGACCGGCAGGATCGTCCTGGCTTTTATCGGCGATGGTACCCTTGGCGAGGGTACACTTTACGAGAGTCTCAATATAGTTGCTTTGTGGAGACTTCCCATCCTGTTTGTACTTGAAAATAACCGCTACGCTCAAACCACACCAGTTGAAAAGGGTGTGGCTGGGTCAATGCCCGGACGTTTCTCCGCCTTTGGCATCCCGGTTTGGGAGCGCGACACGACGGATGTAGTGGAAATACGTGCTATGGCAAAGGAGGCTGTTAGGCATGTCCGCTCCGGGGTGGGACCCGGCTGCCTGCTCCTACATACTTATCGCTTCTCTGCCCACAGCAAGGGTGATGATCCGCGCCTGCCTGAGGAGATAGAACGAATCCGTGCGTACGATCCCTTGACACTTCACGGCCCACGCCTGTCCGCAGAAGAACGTGACAAGGCAGAGTCCGAAGTAAAGGCAATTGTCGAGGATGCTTTCAGCCGTGCAGAGACCGATCCCTTCCCACGCCTGCATGTTGAAGGCCTATCTTCAGGCTTTAGCCCTACGACTAACAACCTGTAAAATCCGATGCCTACTGTTCTCGAGTCGCTTAACTCTGCCCTTCATCACGTCATGGAAACTGACGGGCGTGTCTATGTCCTCGGCGAAGATATCCTCGACCCCTATGGGGGCGCATTCAAAGTTACGCGCGGGCTTTCCACAAGATTTCCCGAACGTGTATTGACTACGCCCATCTCCGAAGCAGCCATCGTTGGCATCGCGAACGGAATGGCACTGCGTGGTCTGCGCCCGGTAGCTGAAATCATGTTTGGAGATTTTATCACCCTGACTGCTGATCAGTTAGTCAACCATGCAGCCAAATTCAGATGGATGTATAACAATAATGTCAAAGTGCCCATGGTTGTCCGAACACCCATGGGCGGACATCGTGGTTATGGTCCCACCCACAGCCAATCATTGGAAAAAATGTTCCTGGGAGTCCCCGGTCTCAAAGTCGTTGCCCCCAACACCTGCGGTGACGCCGGCTTTTTACTGGAAACCGCCATTGCAGACGATTATCCGGTCTTGTTTGTCGAACACAAACTGCTTTACACCCGCCCGCAACTCGAGCCAGGCAGGGGAGATCTGACCGATCTTCAATACCAACAGATTGGCAAAACCTACCCAAATTACATCTTTCGCTTTCCGAATCATCCTCCTCAACTTACTATAGCCACATACGGCTATAATTTCGAACTCGCCCGCGCAGCTGTCCTCGACCTGCTGATGGAGCATGAAATCTTTTCTGAAATCGTGCTTTTCTCCCAACTCTGTCCCTTTGATATGGAACCGTTATTTGATTCGCTCAAACGCACTCGAAAGTTATTGACCGTCGAAGAAGGGACTCTGACACTCGGTTGGGGAGCTGAAGTGGCGGCTCGGGCGGTCGAAACAATAAACGGATTGCGGATTCAGCGAGTAGCGGCATTGGACTTTCCCATAGCCAACGCGCGAACATTAGAAGATGCCATTTTGCCATCCAAGGAGTCAGTTACACAAGCGGCTCTTTCTCTGGTGAAGCCATGATCAAATCCAAAATTCAAGTGCCATTGCTCAATGCCAACGAACCCGAAGCGCGCCTGGTGGGGGTCCATGTTGCAGACGGACAGGCCGTGGAAAAGGGGACAAGACTGTTCACCATAGAAACAACCAAAGCCGCCTCTGAAATCGAGTCCCCGGAAGCTGGTTTCGTCCGATTCCTGGTAGTCGAGGGAGCGACGCTGGCAGTGGGAGATCTTCTGGCCGTAATCACCGATACAGCTGATGAGAAGCTGAATTTAGGTGGATCCGACGGCGACCCTGGTCGTGATGCCAGGACAACCCTTCGAGAGTCCTCTCTCTCTCGCGGTCAAGGTAATGTGCGAATCACCAGGCCGGCACGCGCTCTGGCGGACTCACTCGGCTTGGACTTAAAAACATTGCCCACCGACAGGCTGGTGACGGAAAATGTAATTCGTCAACTCGCAGGAATCAAGCTTGAGATTACATTGCTTTCCAAAGAGAAACCGTTTATCCTGATTTACGGCGGTGGCGGACATGCCAAGTCGGTCCTGGAAATCGTCCAACAAAATAATACCTACACCATCGCCGGTATCGTGGACGACGACCAAAATCTGACCGGGAGGCAGGTTCTCGGTATCCCGGTGTTAGGTACGCGATTGTTGCTTCCAATGCTGATGGCACAGGATGTCAAGCTGGCAGCAAATGGTGTAGGTGGTATTCTGGATATCAACGTGAGAATCAAGATCTTTAAATTGCTCGAAAGCAAAGGTTTTTCATTCCCGACGCTTATCCACCCGCGGGCCACTCTTGAGCCGAGTTCGAAGGTGGACGAAGGTGTACAGGTGTTCGCGAATGCCTACGTCGGGTCGGAAGCTCGCCTGTATCCACGCTGTATGATCAATACCAACGCGGTTGTCTCACACGACTGCATAATCGGTCCGTATACACATATTGCGCCTGGCGCGTTACTGGCTGGACAAGTCCATGTGGGAGAAAGTACGCTGGTGGGCATGGGGGTGACAACTACGATCGGCGTTCGGATCGGTGACGGCGTACGCATTGGGAATGGAGCCATCCTACTAGCTGACGTACCGGATAGAACCATTATTCAGGCGGGCAGATTTTGGACTGGAAAAGCATAATTGCCTTCAGAGCTGGATAAAAAGGGACCCCTTAATCAAGGAGTCCCTTTTTGATTATTGTTAACCTTTTTAGCGGTCACAAACCAATTGTGTGGCATATCGGGCAGGGTAACAGGAATGACCGGAAGATGCCAGCGACCATGATTGGCGTCCGGTGCACCGGCCTGGGAGAGCACCGTTTGCCAGCCTCGGCCGGTCAAAAACCCAGTCGGATCATCCATAGTTCCAATCCAAGGCGCGCCTGAGGCGGCTTGCATTTCAATCCATTGGCGCGTGTAGGGTGATGTCAACGTAGTTTTGTTGATGATATCGAAACCCAACCAGCTACCTGCGGCCGATAGACCACTCACTTCATCCAATAGCAGGGTAATGCTTTCATTCGGAATATAAAAGAGAAAGCCCTCCAATAACCAAACAGAAGGTTGTCTGGGATCGAAACCTGCATTGAGGATTGGCTCCTTCCAGCGATTGGTCAGGTCCGCTTCGATGATATGGCGTATACAGGTTGGCTGAGCGCCTTCAGAGCGAAGAAGCAAGTCCTTTTATTGCAGGACTCCCGGCTGATCCAGTTCAAATAGATTTGTCCCAACGGGCCAGTCCAGGCGGAAAGCGCGTGTATCGAGTTCCAGCTGCCATCAGAACCACCTGACGTACCAAATACTCCTGTGTGATACTTTGAAGGAAGTCGTCAAAAAAACGGATGCGCAGGACCATTGGGGCAAGACTATCCGGAGATCGTCCAGTTGCCCAGGCTGCGCCTTCTACCCCAGCCAATAAGGTTGCCCAGGGATCATCGAACAAGCGATCCTCACGGGTACTTTCGATAGCACGCGCAGCGGCGGTCCAATGAGCGGTTGAACCAAGGGTTTCTATATATATAGACTTCTCAACCATGGATTTTGTCTCCCGATAACCTCTAAGAAATCTGGGAAAAGTGTTTAGAAACAATCGAATCCCACCAAATTACCAGTAGTGATGGACATGTGGACGAACGTACCGATTATAGATTTCGTTTATTCCAGCCATTGTCGTATCTGGGAGAGGCGGCAGGCTGGAGGCGAGGATGTTTTCCTCTGCCTGTTGTGGACGTTTCGCACCCGGGATGGCACACGTGACTGCCGGGAACATCAGGATCCAGCGCAACGCCATCTGAGCCAAAGTCTGACCTGCTGGTACCAGCGGATGCAGCGCTTCGACAGCCTGCAATCCGGTCTCATAATCCAACCCGGAAAATGTTTCCCCGCGATCAAACGCCTCGCCATGGCGGTTGAAGGAACGATGGTCATCTTCGGCGAACTTGCTTTCACGGGTTAATTTACCGGTCAAAAGTCCGGAAGCCAGCGGGACCCGGGCCAAAATCCCCACACGACGACGCATTGCCTCTGCAAAAAACAGATCAGCCGGACGCTGGCGAAAGATATTGAAAATGATCTGCACGGTCTGTACTTGCGGGAATTCAATGGCCTTGAGGGCTTCCTCCACTTTTTCAACGCTGACCCCGTAAAAGCGGAGCTTGCCAGCAATTACTAGATCGTCCAGGATACCAATTACTTCAGGCATGTAATAAACCTCTGTGGGAGGACAATGAAGCTGCAGAAGATCAAGAGTTTCCACTTCCAGGTTTTCCAAACTTCGCTCTATAAAAGCAGTCAGGTTCTGCCGGTTATAACCGCTGGCGATGTGTGGGTCCAGCCTGCGTCCGGCTTTTGTAGCGACGTAAAATTCGTTGCGGCGTTCCTTGCGAAGCTGTGCAAGCAGTCGCTCGCTGCGCCCATCACCATACACGTCGGCGGTATCAAAGAAATTGACTCCCAAATCGAGCGAACGGTGCAAGGCAGCGATCAACTCCTTATCGTCCACCGTGCCCCAAGTGCCACCGATGGCCCAGGCACCAAAACTTATCTCTGATACTTTCCAACCCGTACGCCCTAATTCACGGTATTTCATGTATGTCTCCTTCGTAAAATTTTCATACACCTTCGACAACGATCATATTTGTTATAGCATATTTATGCCGCAAGGCTCTCGCCTGTGTATATTCGGGAAAATACAGCATCTATATTGACATAATCATCCATAACACATCCTCACGGGATTTGGTCATAAACAAAATCCCCAATCTGGCAGATCGCCTGTTGTGCTTCTGGGACATAGGGAGCGAAAATCTGAAATACATGCCACATACCGTTCCATATTTTCAACCGGACGGCGACACCGACGGTCCTCAGCTTTTCCTCCAGCCGGACCGAATCATCCAGCAAGATTTCGTCACTGCCGACGTGAATGAGCGTCGACGGCAAGCCATGCAAGTCGGCGAAAAGAGGGGAAATGAGTGGGTCAGTGGGTTCGTGCAATCCCAAATATGCGGGAGCAAATCCAAGACGGTTGCCCTCGCCGCCGAAGATGGGATCCAGATTCTTTCGAGTGTGGAACGATTCGCCCGAGAATGTCAGATCCGTCCATGGGGAGATCAGGAACAACGCCGAGGGAAGTGCCTGGCTTGTATCCCGCAGGTGAATTGTTGTCGCTAAAGTAAGGCCGCCGCCGGCTGAATCCCCCCCTACAACAATCTGATTTGCGGGAATGCCCTGCGACAACAGCCAACGATAAGCCGTCAGGGCGTCCTCCAACGCAGCCGGGAATGGGTGCTCGGGGGCAAGCCGATAATCAATAATCAGCACGCGTGCCCGACCAGCCAGTGCCAGTCGGCTTACAAGTCCGCGGTGCGTTTCGAGCGAGCAGATACAATATCCGCCACCGTGCAGGTACAAAATGACTTTCTGTAGATCAGAACCGACCGGTTCGATCCATTCGGCGTGAACCCCACCCGCCAGAATGGGCCGGACCGTTATACCTCGCGGGAGGCGGATACCACGTCGGGCTAATGCATCCAAACGGGTGCGCTGTTCCTGGACAGAGAAATTCAAGGCCAACGCGCCGGTAACGCGTTGCAATGTTCGATGGAGAATTCGGCTACGCAGACTGGTCATGGAACCACATATGGTGTCATCATAAAGAAGGGATCTCAGGTCTTCAATTAGTTGGCTAATGCTTTTCTTGCCCCGGCAATGGTAACCTGGATCTGGTCAATATGTGAAAGAATATGAGGCAGAGATCCTTCCATTAGCATGTTAGCAACCTGAAAATATGAGGCTTTGCGGACAACAAACTCCGATGGTAAGCCGACCACAAAGGCCACCATCTCGTCTGAGAGCCGCCTCAATTCATCCAATAGACCATGGACGGTCTTGTATGCCGCTGCAGTTGCGGAAACATGGTGTGTGCTGTTGCCAGCCCAATCGTCAGACAGACGCGGGTAGCCACCGACCACATCCTCCAGGTTCTCCAGCCAATGCCGTTCGGTCTGAATGAGATGCGCCACGACTTCCTTGGCGTTCCAGTCGAACTTAGCTGGCCGCCATTCTGATTCTGATTCGCTTACACCGTCGAAACACTTTTCCAGGGCAGCCAGGCCTTCATCATATTTAGCACGGATGGCTTCGGCCAATCCGGCCGATTCCCAGGGAATTTGCGGGATAGGACGTCTGGTCAATTCCATTGTAAGGGTTTTTTTGTCAGGGCCGCGATAGAAAACAACTTCCACTTTGTCACCGCCTTTTTTCCCTTGCAGTGCCAAAACCAGCGAACCGAAATCATTGGTAATGGGCTTGGCATCCAAAGAAATAACGACATCATCCTTGCGTAGACCGGCCTGATATGCCCCCATTTCTTCGGGGAGGAAATCCAGGCGGATGCCTTCGCTGACCGGAACACCCATGGCTTTGGCAATACTGGCGTTAAAGTCACTAATATTAATGCCCAGCATCGGACGGTCGAAAGTGCGTTTATCCAGGCCAGTCTCAAGGACTTGAGCCAGGTTTGCGAGAGACGAGGCCCATTCCTGCCGGAAGCCCTGGGCGTGTTCCTCCCAATATTCCCCTTCCGGGAGGGTATGAACCAGGCTAACCAGCGTGCCGCCATCCTTTTCCTGCAATAATACGGCGACCTGGCTGGGAGCAGGATCCTGACGGGCATGCCATTTGAAGAAAATGGATTTATTCTCCTCCAGGGCGATGTATTCTCCGGCAGAGTAGAAATCGCCGTGCCACCACAGGTACATGCGTCCGCCGGGACGCGGTGCAACGGTGGCGAAGTCGCACATCCACTCGGTCAGGCTGATGGCATGCGTGAAAGCAAAATAAACCTGGTTTGGAGTTACTTTGACATGCTGTTCGACTTTCAAAGAGGTTGACATTAATTTCCTGCCTTTCCAAGCGGTTTGTTCGGTCGCTTGAGCCATTCATTTATATCCCGAGCATGTTCTTCCTCGTGATCCTTTAAAGTATCCACCAGGTATGTCACAGTCCCCTTTTTCCCCCAAGGCACGATCAATTGCTCAATGAATTTTTCGTCGGGCATCTCTTCGATGATGTCATGCAGTACCTGGCGTGTCAACCGCCACTCACTCAAGATATGCGAGTAATCCAATTCCTGCCGTAATGCGACCGTGCGATTGTTATATTCGTTTAAACCCCGATTAACGGGAATGACGGGAACGCGTCCGGCGATATGGGCACGCAGCGAGTTGATCGTCGCATCGTCCCATCCAGTGATGTGGGCAAGCATTTGCTTGATTGTCCAGCCCGGGTAAATTTCCTTTATGGGATCGATTTTTGGCAGTAGATTTTCGATCTTTTGACGGGCTTCATCAAGTTGGTGGAGCAGGAGATCTCTGTTCCTCGCGGCCAATTTTCCTCCAATCTTTTCATAAATCGATCAGTGTACTCATTGCAAATTCACACTTCCACTTGGATGGCGCTGCCGCTCTCATAGCGGCGTAAACCGAGATGGAAAAGTAACAAGGCCAGCGCAAGGAATCCAATCGATGCAATCGACATCAGTCCGAGCGAAGACCAGGAAAAGTTGTGCACAAAACCTGCCGGGACTGCGCCCATGAAAGCAGCCGGGATGACTATGAAAAGAATCAGCTTGGCTGAATTGTTAAAGAGAGTAATGGGATAAAGAGCGAAAGTAACCATGGCATTGATGGCAATGTCTGTAACGGCACCTCCAGTCCCCAGCCAGAAGGACAGGCTCTGAATAATGACGAGGAATGAGACAAAGACAACCATTGCCAGCAGCAAGGCCAGAATGAACCGACCCAATCCGTCTGGGCTGACCTGTCCGGATGCGAAATAACTGATAAATCCGTAGAGGAAATCGCCGAAACCGCTCGGGACAGCCCGGCTGGCCAGAACATGCAGTAGAGTCGGGCGTGGCAGGGACAGGTAATAATCCAACCGGCCATTAACAATGATGTCGCCCAAGTTGAAAGCGTTTCCGAAGAGCATCCCTGCCAACCCGAAAGCTCCGGCAGAGACACCGAAAACCCTAAACATATCGGTTAGTTGCCAACCCTGGATATCTTTGAAATGGTCGAAGAAGATGATCCAGACCAGGAAGTAGACACCATCGTTCAGGATCATACCAATGGATTGCGAAATGAAAGCTACGCGGTATTCAATCGCCGAAGCGAGGTTGATCTTCCAGAGTGCGGTGAGGAATCTGAGTTCTTTCACCATCAGCCACCGTTGATCGCAAGCCTTCTCGTCCCGCGTGAGAAGGCCAGAGAAAGCAAACCACCGAGCAAAGCCAGCCAGAAAATTTGCCCGAGGACGATCTGAATAAAAAGCTGCCTGTCCACTAGGACAAAGAGCCGGGCCGGGCCATACATCATATATGCGAACGGAAGAGACTTCGCAAGTGTCTGCAACCAGGCAGGATAGAAATCCAATGGGATAAGCATACCCCCCAGGATAAAGACAAGTTTCTGGTAAATCCATTCGAAAGGAGTCACTTCTTCAGCTACGAAGGCGGCAAGTCCGATCAATCCATTGAAGCAGAAATGCAGCAACCAGGCTCCAGACAACGCGACAGCGGCCACCAGCCAGTTTTGCAAGACCGGAGGCGGACCGGCCATAGCCCAGACCAACGCGCCTCCCAAAATAAACAACAATCCCATGCGCGGCAGGCTTTCGCCCAATCCAATGGAAAGTTGGTACAACATGAAGTTATAGGGCTTATTAAGCAGGTAGGCGACGGAGCCATCCTTGACTTGCTGGGAGATAACACGCGCCAGGCGTGGGCGGCCCAACTCGATGGTTTCGGCCAACAGAAGATACCACATAATATCATGCAAAGACAGGCCGTTGAGCACTTTAGAACCCGAAGCTGCATAAGTGACGTGCCACAATTGGAAGAAGACGATCATAAAGACCAGGATCATGCCACTGCGTGTCGCAATCTCGGCAGGGTAAGCGAGACTATTGAGAAGGTTGATCTTAAAGATGGCAAGGTATTTTTTCACAGTTTTCCGTCGTATGGGTGATCCAGTAGTATGCCCTTATTCAGCCGTTTTGTAAATTTTGGCGATGACTTCCTCCAATGGTGGATCGGAGACGGTGATATCGAGCAAGGTACCGGCGGCGGAGAGATGCGCCATGACATTCTCTACCGGCGTTTGGAGCGTGTCGAAGCGTAACTTGATGGCGTAACGGTCCTTTGAGACTTTGAGGGTTTGCGTACCTGCGACATTGAATTCGGGGGACACCTGTTGCGCATAACGAACCTCAACCAGTTTCGAGGTCAGGAAGGAACGCTTGAGAACCGAAACTTTGTCCTGGTATACAATCTGCCCATGGTTAATGATGATGACGCGTTTGCAAAGCGCTTCCAGATCTCCAGCGTCGTGCGAGGTCAGCAACACTCCAACATTTTCCTGTAAGGCCATAAAGCGGATTGCGTCGCGAATATGCTGCTTGGCGACTACATCCAATCCGATGGAAGGTTCGTCGAGCAAGAGCAGTCTGGGCTTGTGAAGCAGAGAGGCAGCCACCTCGCAGCGCATGCGCTGTCCCAGGGAAAGCTTGCGAACGGGGGTTTCAAGGAGGTCTTCAATTTCGAAAGCTTCGGCCAGGTAGGCGATGCGTTTCTTGGTTTCGCGGTCGTCCAAATCGTATATTTTTCCGAACAAGCTGAAAGTGTCAATGGCTGGAAGGTGGTACCACAATTGCGGGCGTTGACCGAAGACCGTGCCGATGGAATAAGCCAACTGTCGGCGTTGTTTCCATGGGATGTAGCCGAGAACCTGAACGTTGCCCGAGCCGGGGAAGAGGATACCGGTCAGGATTTTAATGGTGGTGGATTTGCCGGCGCCATTTGGACCGATGAAGCCGAGCAGCTCGCCCAATTCCATCTCAAACGACAGATCGTGAACCGCTTGGACAGTAGTGTATTGCGGCCTAATCAATGACCGCACGCTGGCGCCCAGCCCGGCGGCTTTGCGTTTGTTGCGGAAGGTCTTGGTAAGATTGGAGACTTTAATGGCAAGCATTTCTAACAACTTCTTGGATATATGATTGGTTGGTACAGCGAAAAGGATTGGAAAAGAGCTCGTGATAACTTCATTTTAGAAATGAATAGACTTTATTTTATCATCTGAGCAAGAGTTAGTGCGAGAATTGGGAGATGAGGAGGAATATCTCAAGGAAGACCTTCCATATACAGAACTCTCCAGGGGACCAGGAGAGTTTGTAAGGTGAATTTGAGAGATCGGAATATAGGAAGATGGAAGATGTAAGGGAAGCTCGGAATGGTTTAGTGATCTTCAGCGTATTTTTTCTCGCCTGCTTCGATTGGAATGGACAGATGATTGTCTTTCGAAGGCAGGCCGCAGGGAGCATACAGGGCATAAGCACATGGCATATTATAGGCTTTGTTAAAATCGATCACCACCTGCTCGTTTTGCGGTTTTTCAGCCTTAAGATAGCGACCACCCGCATAGGTGGTCTTGGCGTTCGTCTTATCCCGGAAGGCAATGAAAAGGCCTTCACCGCCATCCTCTGCGTCCAGGCGGTATTCTTTTCCTTCCCATTCGAAGGTAGCATACCCTATCATCCTGCTATCGTGAACTTCACCGATGATATCCTCGGTCATTATGGTCTTATATGGTGCGTATCCCGTGTATTTCGCCGTCAAACAGTACTTAGGTCGATAAGGGTAATAATTCAAGCCAGAAAATGCCTTGCGTGCCGGATGATCGATATCCCACAAGCGGATGAGGGTACTGCCGCCGCGTATTATCACAACCAGGATAAAATGGGAAAGATGTAGGAAATCAGGTTCATCCTGTTGATCATCACGAAGAGGCCGGGATTGCAGTGGCCCATTATTACAAGTCATGCTCACATCCGGTTCTGATTTGACAGTCACCTGACCATCCAGGAAAAAGAACGCACCTGCTCTTTTGGGTGCATCAGGCGGGAGAGTAAAAGTGCAGGTGGGATCGCTGCCGAAGGTGTTTTCCCCTTCTTTCAGCCAGAATAATCCAGCCAGGCCGAATCAACTCTTCTCGTCCGTTCGAAGACGCTCGTCGCGGTCCTGGCGCCACTTCATGACAGCAGTTTCTATGTCATTGTTTGTCATGAGGCAACTACACAATAAAAGAGATCTTTCTGCAATGAAAAAGAGATATCGAGCTCGAGTACGTACACTCAGCAAAATGTTGATTTCTACTCATACGGCAAGGTTATAATCAATCTTAGCGTAGAAAATAAAATAATAAGGATTTCGGATAAGGAATGACTTTACCTGGGCACCCCTCTTGACCAAAGCGTAAATAATGACGTATGGTGGCACGAGTAGAAAGGCATATCAAAATCGAGCAAAATTCCATTATCCAAATCCCGCGTAGCTTAATTAATCTGCTGCGTATAACCAATAATGCTGCTGTTCTGACGGGTGCAGGGGTATCGGCAGAATCCGGTCTGCAGACATTCCGGGGTGCAGGTTTTTCTCCAGCTTCAGGTCAGGTTCTTTGGTCTCAATACCGTCCAGAAGACTTGGCTACGCCCGAAGCCTTCGAACGCAACCCGGAGCTGGTCTGGGAGTTCTATGCCATGCGCCGGCTGAAAGCTGGCGAAGTTGAGCCAAACCCCGGTCACATCGCATTGGCAAAAATGGGTCAGTGCATATCCCATCTCGCCCTTTTCACCCAGAATGTGGATGGTTTACACCAGAAGGCGGGAAGTAAGGGTGTGATCGAGTTACACGGGAATATTACCCGGGTAAAGTGCTCACACGGGTGCGGAATATTTACGGAATGGGAAGATTTGGCAGGGCGCGTACCGAACTGTCCAAGATGTGGTGCGAAACTGCGACCAGATGTGATCTGGTTTGGGGAGATGCTTCCACGCAGCGAGATGGATGCAGCCCTGGAGGCAGTCGGAACCTGTGAGGTCTTTTTTTCCATTGGCACATCGAGCGTGGTTCAACCAGCAGCATCCCTGGCGCGGATGGCAAAACAACGCGGCGCGATGTTAGTGGAGATTAACACAGAGGAAACTCCACTTACGATTTCGGCAGATACTATTTTGCGTGGTAAATCAGGAGAGATCCTGCCAGAGCTGGTCAGGCAAGTGTGGGGGTAGTGTTTAACCAACCCAGGCACCGCTCCAGGGAGGCAGGTTGAGGGAAATATTGCCACCAGTGATGTTGAATTTCTGACCATCAAGCAAACCTTGGAGGCTCCGCCCTTCACTCCAACCTAATGCTGAACACGGGATTTCGGTCTGGCGATCGTGCCCGGAGGCGTTCAAGGCTACCAGGATATTTTGTTCTCCCAAGGTGCGACCGAAGGCGTAAATTCCGTCTTCAGCCAGCAACCTGACGTATCCTCCGCGCCGCAGGGCCGGAGTCCGTTTACGGAGTGAGATGAGCAGCCTGATCCATTGGCGGAGTCCCTGATCCCAAGTGCTTTCCCGCCAGGGGAAGGCGCGCCGGTTATCGGGATCTTTACCACCCTCCATCCCAATCTCGTCCCCGAAATAGATGGCAGGTGCACCCGGAAAGGCCATTTGGAACAGGAAGGCCAATTTGAGCTTCCTGGAGTCTCTGCCAATCAAAGTTTTAAAGCGTTCAGTATCGTGGCTGTCGAGTGGGACATACATGGCGAAAAGGTTCTCGCGCGAGTAGGCTTTAAAGAGTGCATCAATGCGTTCGCCGAATTGGACGGCGTTTTCGCGGCCCATAAGGAATGCCGCCAGAGCATCTTTAACTGGATAATTCATCAGTCCGTCGAAATGGGAATTGTTGGCCCAGCGTGGGTTCACATCCCAGATTTCTCCAGTCAAATAGGCGTCCCGGTTGGCTGATTTGACCACATGACGGAATTCCTCCCAGAAGCCGTCGTCGTCAATCTCGTTAGGTACATCCAGCCTCCAACCATCGGCGCCCTGCTCGATCCAGTAGCGAGCCACATTGAAAATATATTCGCGGACTTTAGGGTTATCGGTGTTGAACTTTGGAAGAGCCTTGTTATTCCACCAACCAATATAATTCTGCGCCTCACCCATGCCGTAGGCATCCAGGGGAAATTGCTTGATATGGAACCAGTCCTTATATGCAGACCTTTCGCCGTTTTCGAGCACGTCTGTGAAAGCAAAGAAACCGCGTCCGCAGTGATTAAACACCCCATCAAGAATAATCCGCATATCGTTCTTGTGGAGAGCATCCACCAATGCATGGAAGTCGGCTAATGTGCCGAGACGGGGGTCAATCTGGAAATAATCACTGGTGTGATAGCGATGGTTGATTGAAGCCAGGAAGATCGGATTCAGGTAGATTGCAGTAACCCCCAGATCCAAAAGGTAATCTAGATTCTGAAGAATGCCGCGCAGGTCACCGCCTTGGAAATCCCAGTAGGTTGGTGGAGTTCCCCATTTTTGTACATTCGGTGGATCGTTGGACGTGTCGCCATTGGCGAAGCGGTCGGGGAAAATTTGATAAAAAATGGCGTCCTGGACCCAGTAAGGAGTTGTCATGTTTATTATCGCTTTGCAACAGAAAATTATATGCGGGGGAATTTTACCGCGAAGGGACTGAAGTGCGAAGAAAACATAAATTGACTTCGCCCGTATGGGATTTCCAAAAACATTTCAGGAACCGGGCCTTATCCGCCGATTGAGACCCCGATCAATTTTCCAACGCCAAAAACCAACCCGGCTGCGACCAGGCCGATCAAAACCTGCCGAAAACCGGAAACCCAGACGTTCTTACCAGTCAGTAATGTGATGGCAGATCCGGTAAGGAAAAGGGCCAATGCACCCAGAGTCAGGCTGATGATGATGGCAGTGAGACCATGCAGGAATATGTAAGGGAAGAGCGGGACGATTGCTCCGGCTGAGAACAAGAAAAACGACGTAAGGGCTGCAACCCAGGGCGAACCGCCGAGTTCTTCCGGGTCAATTCCGAGCTCCTCGCGGGACAGGGTATCCAAGATGTGGACCTTGTCGCCCATCATGTGAGCAGCCATTTCGCGGGCGCGCTCCTCCGGCAATCCTTTTGATTGATAGATAAGCGCCAGTTCTTCCTGCTCCTCCTGCGGAGCGTGTTCAATTTCTTCGGCTTCTATTTTGATCTGGTTCTGATAGAGTTCGCGTGAACTTTGCACTGAAAGCCATTCACCCAGGGCCATGGAGCTGGCTCCTGCCAGTAAGCCAGCGATACCAGTGATGAGAACGCCGTGGCCAGGCAGGTTAGCCCCGGCCGCACCCATCGTCAAGCTCAAAACAGAAACGAGCCCATCGTTTGCGCCGAGAACGGCGGCCCGCAGGGCATTCCCACCGGTGGCACGATGACGGCCTTCCAATTGCGCCACTTCACTTCCAACCAGCCCATTTTGACGACCCGATATGGCTGCCATCAACCTGGCATGGGATTTTTCGTCAGCCGACATGCGGCCCGAGTTCGGTCATAGCTTCAGGCTGGTGATCATAAGCCAAACTATCAGCCCTCTCGTTTCCGGTTACGGTTGGAAGAACGAACTGGGAACCGAAGCGTTTCGCCAGGAAAGACATGGTAAGGGCCCGCCAGGACGGTCTTCTTGATGTGATACCTGCTCCGGCTTCCTCCAGGCGCTTTTCCCAAACCTTAGCGTGTTTCTCTTCACTAGCAGCCAGACGGCGATACACAGCCGCGAGCTCGGGTTTCGCCTCGATTTCGGCCAGGGTGTTGTAAAGCACAGTACCATCGATCTCTTTTTGCCAGTTCTGGCGGTATTGGGTTAATTCTCGGGATGAGGTCATTGTTGGCCTTTCAGATCTTTCCAAACGCCTGAATTGTACCTCAACAATCAGCAGATCAATTGACAATTTGTATGTCAGTCGCAGTATTTGTGAACACCCCATTGTTCCCTGTTATACTTAATCGAAATTCGAATGAAAGGATCGAATATGAATCCTGCATTTCCTGACCAGTTGGCAATATTGGATGTTTCCGGTGAGCAAGAAGACAAACTCTTTAAAAACCTTGCCAAAGAAAAATTTACCTTTACCGTGATCAACAGCACAGGCGGGATGATCCAGGAGACAGAGGTCTGTCTGCTGATCGGGTTTCAAAGTGAACGTCTCCCGATGCTGCTGGAGGTGGTGAGGAAGAATTGTCGTCCTTACCGGAAATATATTTCTGCCAGGGGGTTCATGCAAGGCGAAATGGCCGGACCACCGATGGTGGAGGTGGAATTGGGTGGCGCACAACTATTCCTGATGAACGTTGAACTATTCGAGCAGTTCTAAGCGCAAAGCGAAGCGAGG
The DNA here is from genome assembly GCA_963827305.1 of uncultured Chloroflexia bacterium. Lineage (GTDB taxonomy): Bacteria > Chloroflexota > Anaerolineae > Anaerolineales > Villigracilaceae > UBA877. The sequence continues at coordinate 96,712 of CAWHAM010000023.1, read as the reverse complement.
CAGGTATGAAATTGATGTTTGTGGTTATTCGTGATAAGGACGACGAAAATGTCATCCATGCGCTCGTCGAAAAGGATTATCGGGTCACGCGCCTGGCCAGTACCGGCGGCTTCCTACGACGGGGTAATGTGACGCTGATGATCGGTGTGGAGGGCGAGAAAATCCAAGCGGTGATAGACCTATTGCAGATTGCCTGTTGTCCGCCAGAGGAATCTCAGCATCGGGCTACGATATTTGTTGTTGACATGCCTTATTTCGAGCAAATTTAAACCATGCAACGTCCCGTTTTATCGGTTACCCGTGCCCGAGCCAGACGCGGATTTCGGAAGTTCACCTGGGGGGGCGAATGGGCCGTATCCCTTTCCGAACAGATCAAACATAATCTGTATTGGTTCTTTTTCGATGGGCTGTTTGCTTCCGCCAGCGACAATATTGTTGTCACGTATGTGACACTTTACATCCTCGCATTGGGCGCTACGCGGGGTCAAGTAGGCCTGATGAGTTCATTTTCCAGCTTAAGTGCCGCAGTGCTTTTACTGTTGGGGGCGGTCCTGGTCGAACGCTATGGTCGACGAAAAGAGTTAACGGTTATTTTTGGCGGGGGGATGTCCAGGCTGGCGATCCTTGTTCTGGCGTTGCTTCCATTAATCGTTGGGAAGCAAGCCATTGTCTGGGTGGCAATTGTGTTCTCAGTGACACGTGACTCGTTTGGGAATTTAGCTTTTCCAGGCTGGATGTCCTTTACTGCTGATATAGTTCCCATGGAAGGGCGGGGACGATATTTTGGCTCGCGCAACTTCATCATGGGAATTACTGGTATGCTGGCCATCCTGCTCGTCGGAGAATTGATCACCCGGCTTCCCATACCGCTTGGGTATCAGATCGCCTTTGGCCTAGCATTTGCCTTCGGTATGCTCTCGACCTTCAGTTTTGGCCACCTGCGAGACCCCAAGGGCGGCCTGCCCCCCGCAAAGGCGATGGGGTCATTCTCCCCTCGAGCCATGCTGCAGGACATTCTAGCCCACCCAGTTTTTCTGGCTCTCAGCCTGGTGATGGCATTCTGGAATTTCTCACTCAATATTGCCAGCCCATTCTTTAATGTCTATATGGTCGCAAACTTGAAATTTACCGCTTCGATGGTAGGTATTACCAGCATCGTTTCGACTGTGGCAAGTCTGTTGATCCAGCGGAGGGTCGGTCGACTATCCGACCGGTGGGGACCGCGCCGGGTGCAATTAATCAGTATGGCCTTAATCCCCATCCTGCCTTTCGCGTGGGTTTTTATCACCAAATTATGGCACGTCATCTTGTTGAACTCTTTTGGCGGCGCTCTCTGGGGAGCCTTCAACCTTGTCTCGTTCAATTTCCTGCTATCGCTTACCCCGGATGCCCAGCGGGCACGCTATTCGGCGTTTTATCAGATTCTAGTCATGTTAGCACTGGCGGGAGGTGCGGCTTTTGGAGCCTGGGTGGTGACGCAGTGGGGGTACCAGGCCATATTCTTGTGCTCCGGGATCGGACGAGTTATTGCTGTGCTGTTATTCATCCGGTTTGTCCCCAGTGCGATTGAAAGAAACGAAACCCAGGTCAAGGCATGATGACCAAATATATGCAACAAGAGCCCCCCTATCCAGCGTGATTGTAAACGCTGACGGAATTGTTAGTGCAAGCAACCCCAGGTGATCATAATACCGGTGCGATATCAACCTGGTGGGCTTAACAGGTTACTCACTTTTCAATACTATAGCACTGCGAGGAGCCAGTTTGAGTCCACTGACCTGGCCATTCCGAACAATTGCATTTCCTTTTCCAAAAATAGTCTTCAGCGAACCCTCTGGAAGGTCAAGCGTTTCCACAGAGAAATCAATTTTATAACCCTGATCCCCGGCGTTGAGAACAATCACCAGCGTCTCTGTTTGTAATTTCCGCCCAAAAGCATAGATATATTCGCTGGAATAGAGTGGATGGTAGGTCCCGCGGTTCAAAGCCGGGTGTTTGTGGCGCAAGGAAACGCAATGTTTTGTATATTTCAACAAAGGATTATTCCACTTAGCCGTGTCCCATGGGAAACTTTTCCGGCATTCCGGGTCCTGGCGTCCATCCAACCCGATTTCGTCACCATAATAGATGCAAGGTACACCGGGAAAGGTGAACATAAAGAGCAACGCCAGCTCAAACGAGGGAAGGTCACCACTGGCACTGGTTAGGAAGCGCGGAGTATCATGACTATCGAGCAGATTGAATTGAACCTGGTTAATGGCCGGATCATACAGGCCAAGAATATGATCCACCTGAGCAGAGAATTCAGCGCCATTTAAGTGACGAATTCTATTGCGATAGCCGCCGGCGCGTTTCGTTTCCTGAATATCCAGGTGTTTACCAGTGAAGAAACCCAGACTGGCAAGGGTGAGCTGATAATTCATCACAGCGTCGAACTGATCACCTTGCAGCCAGCGCCGGGCTTCCTCCCAGATTTCGCCGACAATATAAACCTCAGGGTTGATGGCCTTGCAGCGGGTACGAAATTCCTGCCAAAAGGTGTCGTCATCGATCTCTGCGGGAACGTCCAATCGCCAACCGTCGATACCGAATCGGATCCAGTGCTCAGCAACATCAAAGATGAAGGAACGTACGGCGGGTGAATGTGTATTGAATTTTGGCAAGGCAGGCAGGTCCCACCAAGCCTGGTAGCCGATGGCCTTCAGACTGCCCTGATTACGCAAGGCTTTGCCATCCTCTGCCGAGGGATATGCGGCGAATGGTTTATTCCCTGCCAGATGGTCAGGGTCGAAAGAAAACCAGTCAACATAGGGTGAGCTGGCCCCGTTTTCCAGAGTGTGGTGGAACTGCCAAAAGCCGCGACTGGCGTGGTTGAAGACTCCATCCAGCACGATGCGGATACCGCGGGCATGGGCAGCGTCCAAGAGCTGACGGAAGGCTTCGTTTCCACCCAAAAGAGGATCAACATGGTAGTAATCGTAGGTATGATAGCGGTGATTGGCTGCTGAAGCAAAAATCGGGTTAAAAGTAAATAGCCGTGATACCAAGTTCTTTCAAATAGTCCAAATGCTCCAAGACGCCCAAGAGGTCACCACCTTTAAAGCCGTAAACTGTCGGAGGGGATTCCCACGGCTCCAGATTTAATCCCTGTTTCTGGATGCGCCCGCTCTTGGCAAAGCGGTCGGGGAAGATCTGGTAAAAAACTGCGTCCTTGACCCAATCAGGAGTGTTCATTTGGCAGACCCCGTGCTTCTAGGAATCATTTGATCTGGAAAATATATGTGGAGTAGGGTGGCAATTCAGTGATGGGTTGACTGGAAGCGGGCAACTTTGTCCCTTCCATACCCAGTAAGGGAATAAAGGACACATTGGGAGAAATGCCCTGCAAATCCAGAGAATAGTCTCTCACCGCCTGATCTCCGAGGTTAATCATAATGAGGACCGTCTCGCCTTCGCCCGTGCGCAACGATGCAAAAACGGCGGGATTGCTTGTGGAGAGGAGTGTGAGGCTTCCTGTTTGCAGGGCGGGATGATCATTGCGGAGTTGGATTAGGGTGCGGTAGTGTGAGAGAAGGGAGGCGGGATCTTTCGTTTCCACGTCCACGTTGACCTGGGGATAACCCGAATCTGGCTGCCTCCAAGGCTTGCCGGCGCTGAAGCCAGCATTTGTTTGCGTTGACCACTGCATCGGGCGGCGGATGTCCTCATCGGGTTTCATACCGATCATGCCAATCTCCTCGCCGTAGTAAATGAAAGGCACTCCGGAGGAGGTCAGCAATAGGGAAGCGGCTACTTTGGCTTTGTCCGTGTTTCCATCCAATTGACTTAATGTGCGGTTTTGGTCGTGGTTAGTCAGGAAGGGCGCATATTGCGCTTTCGGCAAAATCTTGTTGCTGATCGAGAGTAAGCTGGTGGCGTAGGAGGCCTGCCCCGTGTTGGCGGAACTGATGAATCCGGTTGCCAAGTTGAAATTGAAGGCCAGGTCGAGCTGGTTGCCGCTGGTGTAATCTGCCAGAATCTGGGGAGAATCACCCGAGAGTTCGCCAACGGTCAAGGCGTCGGGGTTGGCGGCTTTGTAGACCGGACGAAAGTTGATATACCATTTGTGTGTGGAAACCGTGTTTTCCTGTTTGGTGCCTTCTTCAACCAGGTGCTTGGCGGCATCCAAGCGAAAACCATCCACCCCAACATCTTTAAGCCAGAAAGTGACAATCTTGTTCATTTCCTGCGTAACGGCGGGATTATTGTAGTTCAGGTCGGGCATGAAACTTTCGAAGATGCCGTAGTAATACCCCGTCAGGGAAGGATACCAGACTTGTTCACCCCACGGACCGAGGTACTTAGGATCGGTATTGCTCCAGATGTACCAATCCCGGTAGGGAGAATTGACATCTTTCTTGGCAGACTTGAACCAGGGATGCTGATCTGAAGTGTGGTTGAGAGGAAGGTCCATTATGATGTGAATGCCGCGCTTGTGCGTTGCCTTCAGCAAATTCTTGAAATCGTCCATTGTGCCGTATTGCGGATTGACGGAGTAGTAGTCCGTCACATCGTAGCCGTGATACGAAGGGGAGGGGAAAATCGGCATCAGCCAGATACCGGTCACGCCGAGGTCGCTGGTAGTGGCCGGTTCGCCGTCGTTAAGGTAATCCAGTTTCCGGATGATGCCGTTGAAGTCGCCGATGCCATCTCCGTTGCTGTCGCAGAAACTGCGTACGAAGATTTCGTAGAAGACTGTTTCATTCCACCAGGGAGCACCGGAGGCTGCCTGAGTGACCGGAACAAGTGCCTCAGTTTTAGAAGGGGTTGCGGGAACAGGTGTTGAAGTGGCAGGCAGGCAACCTGTCAGGATGGCAGCAATGAGCAGGAGAACGATCAGTGTTCTTCGCATGCCGGAATCCATAACAAAGGGGCGGTCACCAAGGCAGCAATGAAGAGTGCTTTGTCCCTATCCCTTGACACTGCCAAGGGTCAGGCCGGAGATCAGCCACTTGGACGAATACAGGAAGAGGATCATAACCGGGACTGCGATCATGACCGAGGCCGCCGCGAATTGACCCCATGAGACGGTGAAATCCTGTGCAAAAGTAAAGATCACCCAGCGGCCAGGTAAATATGTCATTCTTCTGTAAAACCACCCGGGCTACGAGATATTCACTCCAGCCGCCCATGAAACTGAACAGGAAGGCTATCGCCAAGGCAGGCGTGGAAAGGGGCAGGATGATGTTCGTAAAGACTGTAAAGCGGGAGGCACCGTCGATCAGAGCAGCCTCTTCCAAGTCAACCGGGATGGTATCGTAATATCCTTTGAGGGTCCAGATGGTAAGTGGAACCGATGTCACCGCGTAGGCAATGATCAGGCCTAAAACGGAATTAATCATCTTGAGCTTGGCCAACATGATAAAAATTGGTAAGAGCAACATCCCTGCCGGGATCATCTGAGTGGTAAGCAAGAATACCAGACTGACCGACCTGCCCGGGAATTTAAAGCGGGAGAAGGCATAGGCGCTCACCGCGGCGAGGATACAACTGATGATCGATGTCACAATCACCACTGAGAACGAATTCCAGATCCACAGGAAAAAGCCGGATTTACGGTGTTCAGCCGGATCACCGAAAAGCACCAATTTATAATTATTCAGAGTAGCGTTTTCCGGGATAATGCGCAGGCTGGTCGTCAACAGTGTGTCGTTGGGACGCAGGGAGATCGTCACCACGCGCAGCACAGGATAGACGGCAATCACGCAGGCTATGATCAGCGTTATGTGGATCAACAGCCTCTTGAAAGGACTGTCCCCGTGGCCGCGATAAAAAAACCAGCGGAACGCTCGTGAAATGGGGTTTCTTGAAGGGACTTTGGCAACTGTCGTTAAGGTAGTCATGGCTCACTTCTCCTTTAGTCAGTGGCAGACTTCAAGCCACCGCTCATGCGCAGGAAAAACAGCGTAAACAGCAGCAGGAATACGAATATTACCAGGGCGAACATAGCGGTGAAGCCATACCGGTAGAACTGGAAGGCGGCCTTGTACATTGAAGAGACCAGGATATCGGTCTTTTCCTGAGGACCCCCCTGCGTAATCAGGTAAATTACATCGAACTTGTTGAATGTCCATACCACACCCAGGACAATGGCTGGCGTAAGCACGGGACGGATGAGAGGAATTGTGATGAAACGCCATTGTGCGAATTTGCTGGCACCATCAATTTCGGCCGCCTCGTAGTATTCCTGCGAGATGCTTTGCAAGCCGCCCAGGATGATGACAGCCATAAATGGAATACCCAGCCAGATGTTGGAGATTAAAATGGACACAAAAGCCCAAAATGGATCCTGCTTCCAACTGACCGGACCGATGTGTTGGGATAGGAAGGCAAAAGTGTTGCCGATACCAATAAGGGAGGCGGTATGCTGGCTGAGGCTGGTAAGCCAGGTTTGCAGGTCTGTCAGCAGGATATTGAACAACCCGTAACGGTTATCGAACTCATTTCGCAATGCCATGGCTGCGATGGTGTTCGGAATCGCCCAGGGGAAAACCAGCAGGGTACGGTAGAACCCCCGCAGTTTCATCGGACGGTTCAGCAGCAATGCCAGCCCCATCCCTCCGGAGACGTGGAAGGTGACATTGATTACTGTCCACAAGATCGTGCGCAAGAAGACATCAATAAATTTGGCATCCTTGGCGACATTTCCCGTGAAGAGGGTTACAATGTTTTGCCAGCCATAAATCAGACCGTAGGAGGCATTCTTGGTAGCCTGCGTGCCCAGGGAAGCGTTCGAGAAAGCCAGACGAATCTCGAAAAGAAATGGATAGACGATCAGGAAAAGGATGCCGAGAAAGGCAGGCAGGACCAGCAGGTACGGCAGCCCAAGACGACTGTTTTTCGATTTGCTCAAGGATTGAATGATCGCCACCACACCCAAAAGGAGAACCGCAATAAAAATGCCTGCGATAATACCGGTATCCTCTTCATAAGCGATTCCATTCTGGTAAATGAAATCCTGGATGGCAGCGAATATCGTCATGGGGGCGCGTAATATGTCGGCCACAAAGCTGGTTCCCAACCTGATCAGATCGGTCATCTCAAAAAAATCTATGATACCGAGCAAAATCACCAGCCCAATGAAACCTTGCAGCACACGCGTGATGATCGTTTTTACCTTGCTTTTAGGCTGGCGGAAGAACATCTGGTAGAAATATATTTCGATCAACGCCAGGCCGGCCAGGATAGAAAACAGGAATGTGCCTATCTCCCTTAACCTGCTCAAGAAGATGCTCAGGTTCATGGTGATACCTTCGGAGAAAGGCGCGATCAGGGCTTGCAGAATAAAATACACCACAAGAATCCCGGCTGCCCATAAGACAATGGGCAAATAACGACGATAAACAGATTGGTTTTCCATCGTTAATACCTCCTGTAAATAAGTAGAGGGGGGGCAGGGTGCCCCCCCTCGTTATCTAGAGTGTATTACTAGGGTGCTTTGGTGGGTTGACCAAGCGTAGCGACGCAATCGTCGGCGGCTTTCTGGGCGGCGGGAGCGGCAGCCTTAGGATCGAGCTTGCCAGCCATGACGCCTTCCAGGTTCGGGCGCCAGGCATCCCAGGCGCAACGCATGGAAGCGGCCGCGGGCATACCTTTTCCATTCGCCAAAGCGGCCATCGAGCCAGCCAGGATTGGATCACTAACAATGGATGGATCCTTCGCAACGGTCTTGTTGGAGGGCAATCTCTTGAACTTGTCCAGCCATTGCTTCTGCACGTCGGCGGAGGTCATGTAGGTGATGAAGAGCTGAACGGCAGCCTTCTTGTTGGGATCGGTCAGCACGGCATTCGAAACCATGAAGTACTTGCCGGCGGTCATCTCGGTATAGGGTTTGCCATTGATGGTTGGAACCGGGGCAACTCCCATCTTGTCACCGAGCGCCTTGGTGTAATCGCCCAACGACCAGTCGCCATTGATGATCATGGCGGCTTTGCCGTCTTTCATGAGCGTATCGGCGCAGTTGTAATCGCATTCCTGCGGAACTACTTCATCGGTCTTGAGCTTGGCGACGAAGGTGAGGTAATTAATGAAGGCCGGGTTGTTGAAGGTGGGCTTGTCCGTTGCATCCAGCGGCCAGCCGCCAAAGGCTCCGTAGAAGCCGGCTCCCCAGAAGGGCTCGTTCAGGTTGTAAGCAAAGCCCTGGATATCGCCCTTGGTCAGGCCCTTGGCCTGGGTGATCAAATCCTCAAAGGTCTTGGGCGGTGTGGCAATCAGGCTCTTGTTGTAGATCAGCATCAGATGGTTGCCATAGTTATCCGGAACGCCCCAGAGCGTGCCATTGACGATGGCCGGGTCAAGGGCTCCCTGGAAGAACTGGCTCTGGAAGGACTTGGGGAACAAGCTGTCAACCGGAGCGATGATATCCAGTACACTGAATGGACCGGCGAAATCGTTCGGCACGCGCACAATATCGGGAGCCGCTTGAGCCAAGCTAGCGGTCTGGAACTGGTCACGCAACGCCTCGTTTTCATAGTGAGTCCGTTCAACTTTGATGGTAGGATACTGGGTCTGGAAGTTGGCGATCAGTTGATCGATAAATACTTGTACATCCGGTCCTTCCTGTTCCCAAAAGGCCAGAGAGACAGGACCTGACGGCGGCTTAACTTTAGGGGCACCGCAGCCGGCAAGCACGAAGCTTAGGATCAATACGATACTGAGTAAAGAACTTAAGGTACGTTTCATGTTTCTTCTCCTCAATTAAGTGACGGATGAAATGGGCCAGCGCTTGTCTCCAACAGGCGCTTTTTGAATTGAATTACGGAACCATCTTATTATTTTGCGAAATTCTTAATCGGAGTTTTTGGGGTTATCCTCACCTCCTTTTGGTCAGCGATTTGGTGCGATGCAATAGTTATTGCTTGGATTATAGCACCCATGCTGGAGGAACGACGCCCGAGCATGGCTGTCGTGATCCGGACGGCGCGGGTGGCGGCAGGCAGGCTGCGTCGCTGAACCGCCAGCCGGATCGGCTCAAGCAGGATATCCCCGCTCTGAGCAACCCCACCACCGATAATCACCATCCCGGGGTTGAACATGTTTACCACGCCGGCGATTGCAATGCCTACATAAGTGCCCGCCCGGCTCAAGATCTGCTGGGACAACAAATCACCCAGGCGGGCGGCAGAGGCCACATTCCGGGCAGTAATTGATTCGATCGGTTTAATATTAGCCAGTTGCGTGCGTTTATCATTCCGTGCGGCTTCACGGGCTTGCAGGGCAATAGCCCGGCCACCTGCGATGGCTTCCAGACAACCGTGATTGCCGCATGCGCATAATGGACCATTTTCTTCGATGGTCAAGTGCCCAATCTCACCAGCAGAACCAGTAACGCCGCGGTAGATTTGTCCTTCCAATAAGAGACCGGCGCCAATACCTGTTCCTATTTTGATATAAGCCAGATTTTGTTCCCCGCGTCCGGCGCCGGCTGCCCACTCGCCAAGAGCACCAAGTTCAGAATCGTTGCTTAACGAGACCGGGCATCCCCACATTTTTTCCAGCGTATCCCGAATAGGGAAGCGATCCCAACCTGGCATGATGGGAGGTGCAAGAACCATGCCCGCATCTGAAACGATTGGACCGGGGACCCCAACACCAATCGCCAGGATATCTTTCAATTCCCGACCAACCTTCTTTATAAGCTCGTGGAGAAGTTGATCGGCTTGATCAATACACGTTTTCGGTCCATCCTGAATGTCAATGGCAATCTCTGCCTCTTCCAAAATATGCACCCCTAAATCTGCAATGAGGATGGAGAGGTGGCTAGCGCCGAAGTCAATACCAACAACGAATCCGCGGGCCGGATCAATCTCCAACACGACGGGTGGACGGCCGCTACGTACATTGATACCTCCGGCTTCCCGGATTATTCTCGTTGCCAGAAGATCGTTGACAATTGCTGTGACGGCTGCGCGTGTTAACCCCATCCGTCGTGAAAGTTCTACGCGGGAAATACCGTTCGGTGAAAACCGAATCAGATCAAGGACAGTATGTTTGTTAATGTTTTTTACATTTGGAGGTGGTATAGACCACATCGTAGCCTAAAACCTGTCTACACAAGCCTGATAATGTATAAATATTAACAATACTGTGATTAAATGATAGCAATAAGGAGGTGTTTTGTCAAGACATTTAACTAATTCAAACCTTAAAATTTTCCTGCGCACCTAAGAGTGCGCAGGAATTAACAGTTTCATTTTATTTAGTGTTTTAAGGCTTCCCAGCCAGCATACCTGGCGGTATCACCCAATTCGGCTTCAATACGCAGCAACTGGTTATACTTGGCAACGCGGTCGGAGCGGGCGGGAGCGCCGGTCTTGATCTGGCCCATATTTAGAGCCACTGCCAAGTCTGCGATGGTGCTATCCTCAGTCTCTCCGGAGCGATGGGAGGTGACAGCCCGCCATCCGGCCCGGTGACAGGTCTCGACGGCTTCGATGGTCTCGGTCAGCGTACCGATCTGGTTGAGTTTCACCAACAGGGCGTTGCAGGTCTTTTCTTTAATTCCACGGCGAACACGTTCAGGATTGGTTACGAGCAGGTCATCGCCAACGATTTGGATCTTGTCACCCAGTTGTTTGGTCATCAGGATCCAGGATTCCCAGTCATCCTGCGCCAATCCATCTTCGATGGAGACGATCGGGTAATCCTTGACCCACTTGGTCCAGAACTCGATCATCTGCGGGCCGGTCAATTTCTTACCTTCCTTGCGCAGGTTATAGGTTTTGGTCTCTTCGTCGTAAAGCTCGGAAGCAGCCGGGTCGAGTGCAATCGCCACCTGCTCGCCACGCCCAACCTTGAAACCGGCCTTGGTGATAGCTTCGAGGATGACTTCCACTGCCTCGTTGTTGGCCTTGAGCGCCGGTGCGTAACCGCCCTCGTCACCAACCAGGGTGACGTAGCCTTTGTCCTTGAGCACGGACTTGAGGGCGTGGTAGATCTCGGCACCCCAGCGCAAGCCCTCAGCGAATGTGGCTGCGCCGAACGGCATGACCATAAACTCCTGGGCGTCGGTGGACTGCCAGGCAGTGTGAGCGCCGCCATTGAGAATGTTCATCATCGGGACGGGTAAGACATGCGCATATACACCACCAATGTAGCGGTAGAGTGGCAATTCAAGAGAGGCCGCGGCCGCCTTGGCGACAGCCAGGCTGACACCCAGGATAGCATTCGCGCCAAACTTGGACTTGTTGGGAGTACCATCCAGACTGATCATTTCTGCATCAATGGCTTTCTGGTCGGTAGCATCCCAGCCGAAAAGTTCATCGGCGATGGCATAATTGACGGCGGCGACAGCTTTCAGCACACCCTTGCCGTTGTAGCGCTTCTTATCGCCATCCCGAAGTTCGAGTGCTTCGTGGATGCCGGTGGAGGCCCCGGAGGGGACTGCGGCGCGGCCCCATGAGCCATCGGCAAGGACGACTTCCACTTCCACGGTCGGGTTGCCGCGCGAGTCGAGAATTTCCTGCCCGGAAATAAGTTCGATTGTTGTGTCCATAAATTTTCTCCTTCATGATTTCGGACTGAGTTTACAAGCGATGATATCTGTATGTTTTCAACCCGCAAGTATATCGCAGAATAATACGTAATGGAGAATTCGTTATTCTATATTTTTTTCTCTATTTTTCCTTTCTTTGGCTGCCTTAATCAGCCCCACAAACAGTGGATGAGGGCGCATGGGGCGTGATAAAAACTCAGGGTGAAATTGGCTACCGATCATATAGGGGTGATCCTTAAGCTCAGAGATCTCCACCAACATCCCGTCTGGAGAGATTCCGGAGAAGAGCATGCCTGCATTCTCGTACTCGGCTTTATAGTTGTTATTGAACTCCCAGCGGTGGCGATGTCGTTCCTCCACCTGCTTTTCACTGTAGGCAGCGGCAGCTTTCGTCCCCGGCTGGAGCACGCAAGGATATAACCCTAGGCGCATCGTTCCGCCCATATCAGTGATGGCGCGCTGTTCCAGCATCAGATCAATGACCGGGTACTCGGTGCTTCGGTCGAACTCGGTTGAATTAGCGTCCTCGTGCCCCAAAACATTCCGGGCGAACTCCACACACATCAACTGCATCCCCAGGCACAGGCCCAGATAGGGAATCTTATTTTCCCTGGCATACCTGGCGGCCTGGATCTTTCCCTCGATGCCGCGCGAACCAAACCCACCCGGCACGATGATGCCGTCGGCAGCCTTTACCGCTTCCCAGCCCTTGCCTTTTTCCAAGTCGGCGGAATGCACCCAGTGGATCTCTGCTTCCACCCCCATTGACAGGGCAGCATGGTTGACCGCCTCGCGCACTGACATATAGGCATCCTTCAATTCGACATACTTGCCAACCAAGGCAATATTGACAACCGGCTTCGGCTTGAAAACAGCCTCCACCAACTGCTTCCACGGAGCCCAATCGGGTTTTTCGCGTGCCTGTAGCCCCAGCCGTTCCAGGATGTAATCGCCTACCCCGGCTTTTTCAAGTAGAAGCGGGACTTCGTAAAGCACATCTGCAGTGACCATCGGGACTACAGCGCGTTTGTCCACGTCGCAGAACAAGGCGATCTTTTCACACAGGCCATCTTCCACAGGATAATCTGAGCGGGCAATGATCATGTTAGGCGAAATACCGATAGAACGCAAGGCGGCCACCGAGTGCTGGGTTGGCTTAGTCTTGAGTTCCTGCGTGGCGCCGATGAAAGGCAACCAGGTAACGTGGACAAAGAAGGTGTTCTCACGTCCGACTTCGTTTCGTAATTGACGCAGTGCTTCCACAAAGGGCTGAGACTCGATATCTCCCACCGTGCCACCGATCTCGAGTATTACTATCTCCGCCCCGGTCTCTTTACCAACCAAGCCGATGCGGCGTTTGATCTCATTAGTAATGTGAGGTATCACCTGGATGGTGCCGCCCAGGTAATCCCCATGGCGCTCCTTGCTGATGACCTCGGCATAGACTTGACCAGTGGTGAAATTACTATAACGGCCCAGGCGGATATCCACAAAGCGTTCGTAGTGACCCAGATCCAAATCTGTTTCGGCTCCATCGTCAAGAACGTAGACTTCACCATGCTGGTAGGGCGACATAGTACCTGGATCCACGTTAATGTACGGATCCAATTTCTGCATGGTTACCTTGAAACCGCGTGATTTTAGCAACAAACCGGTGGCGGCGGCTGTCACACCCTTTCCGACCGAACTGACTACACCACCTGTGAAAAAGATATATTTGGTTGGCATTTCAACTCCTTACGATCTCTCCGGCTCACGGATAAGGAAATGGAGGGGATAGGAATATACAAAGGGCGTGGGGAGGGCCATTGACTGGCGTCCTCCCCACGTGGGTTGACGTTTCTGTTTGATAAAGGTATGTCGCCGATTGGTTTCATCCTACCAATTTCACCAGGTCCTCTGCGGCCCGGCGCATTTCAAGGAAGATAAGACCAAGCTTGGCCTCCTGGCGTGCCAGAGTGGTCAGTACCGCTTCCGAACCAACTGATGCCAGAACGATAAAGCCGGTATTACCTTTTATATATACTTGCTCCAGCCCGCCGCGGCCTAACTCGTTAGCGATCCGTTCACCCAGACTGAGCATGGCAGCCGACATGGCCGAGACACGGTCTTCTTCCACATTGGCAGGAAGAGCCGATGCCATGATCAAACCATCCACTGAAACAACAGCGGAGGCTTCGATATCCGGTGCGGCAGCTTGCATGGAGCGCAAACGGTTGACCATCTGTTCGCTGCGGGATTGACTCATTCTGATAGCTCCGAAACCTGGCTTATCATAAGATGGTCCCATTATAAGGGAAACTTAGAAAATGTGCATGGCTTTGACCTTGCCGTTCAATCCTTTTTTCTTCGAATCAGCATTTTCCAGAAAGCCCGTCGCAAGGAATTGCCGGCCAATGCACCGACGGAAATGGCTATCACCAGACCACCGAAGAAAGTGAGACAGGTCAGGTTCGTCAGAATGTTTCCAGAGAGGGTTTCAGTGAAGAGACGATCTTTTAACAACAGGAAAGCGGTAATCCATAGTCCAAGACAGAAAATAACGACAATGAAGGTTAGTGCACTTAGAATGCGTCCGGCACAGGAATGTTCCAGCGCTGGATCGTCCCGGTTGACTAAAGCTGTTGTGACAGATTTCCACCACTGGATCAAGCGGTTTTTCATCGTTCAATCCTGGGTCAACTGGTAATTAGGTGCTTCCTTGGTGATAATGACATCGTGGGGGTGGCTCTCGATCAGTCCGGCGTTAGTAATACGCACAAACCTGGCCGCCATCCTCAAATCATCCAGCGACTTCGCCCCGGCATAGCCCATCCCGGAACGCAGCCCACCGACGAGTTGATAAACAAAGTCATGTAAAGAGCCTTTGTAAGGGACACGTCCTTCAATGCCCTCCGGAACGAGCTTGCCAGCTCCGGCCTGTCCACTACCATAACGGTCTTTTGCATAGCCCTGAAGTGCACCCATACTACCCATGCCGCGATACTCTTTGAATTGCCGTCCTTCCAGGAGGACCACCTCACCGGGCGATTCCTCCAGACCAGCCAGCATGTTGCCAAGCATGACTGTGTCGGCACCTGCGACGATGGCCTTGACAATATCACCACTGAATTTAATCCCGCCATCGGCAATAACCGGTACATCGAAGGAGTGGGCCGCCCTGGAGCATGCATAAATGGCGGATAACTGCGGCATGCCGGATCCGGCTACCACGCGTGTGGTACAAATCGAACCGGCTCCCACCCCGATCTTTATAGCTGCCGCGCCTGCTTCAATGAGGGCTCTTGTCCCATCCGCTGTGACGACATTCCCGGCGATGACGGGGAGTTTGGGCCAATTCTTGTGAACGCAGTGGATGGCATTCAGGACACCTTTCGTGTGCCCGTGTGCGGTGTCTATGACGACCACGTCCACGCCGGCATCGGTCAAAAGACCAATGCGGGTTTCCAGTTCCGCACCGACACCGATGGCGGCACCGACCAGCAGCCGCCCCCGGCTATCTTGGGCTGCGTTCGGGTATTCGCGCTCCTTTTGGATATCCTTAACGGTTATCAAGCCTTTTAAATGACCAGCATTGTCAACCAACAGGAGTTTTTCGATCCGGTGCTTCTGGAGTAAAACCTTGGCATCTTCACGGGAAATCCCAACCGGTGCTGTAATCAGGGGCTGATGGGTCATGAAATGGCTGACAGGTTGACCAAAATCCGCCGGTTCGATAAAACGGATATCACGGTTGGTCAGAATACCGACCAGTTTGTCCTCCAGGTCCACAATTGGGACGCCGCTGATTTTATAGGTCGACATAATATTTTCGGCCTGCTGGAGGGTGGCATCCGGTGGCAAGGTGATGGGACTGGTGATCATACCCGACTGCGAGCGCTTGACCTTATCAGCTTCAGTTGCCTGTTGTACCGGCGCCAAATTGCGATGAAGGATACCGATACCGCCTTCGCGAGCCAGTGCAATTGCCAGGCGTGCCTCACTGACCGTATCCATGGCAGCCGATAAGAGCGGAATATTCAGGTGGATCGTGGCAGTCAGGCGCGAAGTCACGTCTGTTTCAGTGGGGAGTATCTCACTGTAAGCCGGGACAACCAGTACATCATCAAAGGTCAGTGCTTCAGCGGATTCAAAAAGAGCCTGATTAATTTCCATTCAGCCTCCAGATTGGAAGTGTGATTGTCTGGACGATTTTACTTCAAAAATAGTAAGCGCAACACAGTTTTAAGGCAAATAATCCGATTTCAGTACCTTTACGCTGCATAGGTCAAGATCCAAGTGGGACGGTATTGTTGACCCGCGCCTGCCTTCGTGTTAAACTTACCTGTTACAAATTGTCGGGAAAAGATGACTCGAATTGGAATATTGTTCTTTTTGATATTATCTCTTTCGGCATTTGGCGTCGGAAATGTAGCCGCGCAAGCCGGGCCTGTGGTTCTATCTCCACGGGAGGGTGAAGTCCTTCAAGGAGTGGTAACCATCAAGGGATCCAGCGATGTAGCAGGCTTCTTGTCAGAGGAGGTGGCTTTCTCATATGCCGGAGACACTACCGGGACATGGTTCATCATCGCCACGAGCAACCAACCGGTTCATTTAGATACACTGGCAACCTGGGATACCACAACCATCACGGATGGAGATTATATTCTGCGCGTGCGAGTTTATCTAAAAGATGGGAGTTTCTTGGATGTCCCGATTCCGAACTTGCGGGTACGCAACTATACACCAGTGGAGACGCCAACCCCGGCTCCGACAGCATTGCAGGCGACTGCCACACCTACTCCTACACTGACCGTTACACCTTTCCCGTCGCCGACACCTTTACCTCTTAACCCGGCTGTATTGACCCCGGTGGATGTCTCGAAAAGCATTGCCTACGGTGGTTTGGGAGCGGTGCTTTTCCTGATCGTTCTCGGCGTTTATATCAGATTGCGACGAAGATAAAAATGAAAGAAACTTTCGTGATTGTCGGTTTGGGCAATCCCGGTCGCGAATATCGTGTAACCCGACATAACGTCGGTTTCATGCTTCTGGACCGTCTGGCGGTGAAACTCAACGTGCGGTTCACCCGCCTGCAGTCCAGGTCATTAGTGGCGAGTGTCCCGTATACCCGCAATAGAGGCGAGGCAGGCGAGTGCAGGATCATTCTTGCCAAGCCACAGACCTTTATGAACCTTTCCGGTCAGTCTGTGCAAGGACTGATCCACTTTTATAAGCTGCCATTAACCAACCTGCTTGTGGCTCATGATGACCTGGACCTGCTGCTTGGTACCATACGAATACGTCCGGATGGTGGATCGGCTGGGCAGAAAGGCATGAGTTCCATTCTCGAACGCCTTGGCACAGACGACTTCGCACGCCTGCGGCTGGGGATTGGTCGCCCGTCTGGGCAGATGCAGGCCTCCGATTATGTTTTACAGGATTTCTCGAAAGCTGATCTGACAATCATCGCGGAAACGCTCAACCACGCGGTGGAGGCTGTACTGACTTTTGTAACCGAAGGTCTGGATGCAGCCATGAACAAACACAACGGAAGTTCCGAGAAATAAGTAACGAACACCGAGAATCCTTTCCTGAAGCTTTTTTCGCATTCCTCATTGTCCGGTTTTATTATGCAACTTCTTCTTGACTCGATCTGCCAATTATCTGCCTTCCAGCAGGTTGTGGAAAGCCTGAAATCCGGTCGAGTGCAGTCCGGCCTGGGTCTCCCGCGCGCAGCACGTTTGCCAGTGCTGGCGGCCCTGCACACGACCATGGCTCAGCCCATCCTACTGATAACTGATCGCGCTGACCATGCCATCCAACTGCACGATGAATTATCATTTTGGGCACCGAATGCCTCACGTTACATATTCTCGGAACCCAATCCACTATTTTATGAGAATGCCGCCTGGGGCACAACCACCCGCCGTGAACGGCTGCAAACACTGACGGCTCTGGCAGTCTACCACCTGCCTTCCTCGGAAAAACCACCCCTTCCGCCCATCATAGTCACATCAGCTCGGGCTCTGATAACCCGTACCTTGCCGCGGCGGGATTTCCTCAAGGCGTCGAAACTACTTACCGTTGGACAAACCATCTCCCTAAAAGCCCTGCTAGAAGAGTGGGTGCGAATTGGCTACCAACCGTCGGATACCGTCCTCGAACCAGGTCAGTTTTCTCACCGAGGTGGCTTGCTGGACATTTGGCCGCAATCCGAACCACATCCCGTACGATTGGATTTCTTTGGCGATGAGATTGAAACCCTGCGACGATTCGATCCAGGCACGCAGAGGACGGTTGAAAAGCTAGAGACCATTATCATTTCTCCGGCGTGTGAGTACCTGGCTTCGAATTGGTCCAGAAGGCTGGCGGCCTCAGAATTGTCATTCGAATCGGAATTTGTGGATCCCCTCTCTGAATTCCAAATCCCTTTGCTGCACCAATTCACTGCCAGTTTATTGGACTATTTGCCTCAAGGATCGCTTGTATTAGTGCACGATCTGAGCCTTCTCGAGAGCACAGTGGGCGAAATCGAGGAGCAGGCCGTCAAGCTTCGGGATGAGTTGATCGCCGAAGGAACTCTGGCGGAGAATTTCCCGATCCCATATCTCTCTTGGTCTGAAGTGGTTGATACGCTTAGCAGCCATATCTGCCTGGAATTGGGCAGGTCGACAGCGAATGAACCCACCTCTCATACTGGGCAGGACGCCGGAAACGCCAGCCTGGCTGCACAGTTCGGTCACTTGGAACGCTTCGGTGGACGATTAAAGCCATTTACCGAATATCTTGACAAGGTTATCAATGAAGGAAACACGGTTATCGTTGTTTCCCGCCAATCCAGTCGTCTCGAAGAACTGTGGGCTGAACATAATCCACAAACCAAAATCCAGATTCCTCAATTCATCGATGGCAGTCTTTCCGAAGGCTGGAAACTTGGTAGCTCGTACCTCATCACCGATTCTGAAATATTCGGTTGGGATCGACCGCAACCGCGTCAACGTCCACGGCCTGGTGCAGAAACCCCCGAAGCCGCATACGCGGACCTAAAACCGGGAGATTGGATTATCCATGTGGACTACGGTCTCGGCAAATACACGGGCCTGGTCCAGCGAACACTCGAAGGGTTGGAGAGAGAGTTTCTGTGTGTCGAGTATAAGAACGGTGACCAGGTTTACGTTCCCATCCATCAGGCAGACCGGCTAACCCGTTATATTGGCCCGGATGGTTCTCCACCAACGCAGGGGAATCTGGGCACGCAGGAGTGGTCGGAAACAAAGCACAAGGTGCGGGAAGCGGTTCAGGAAGTGGCACAGGAACTGCTTGACCTGTACGCCCGTCGCCAGATCGCCGAAGGGTTCGCATTCAGTCCTGATAATGCCTGGCAGGGTGAACTTGAGTCCAGCTTTCCCTATGTAGAAACCGAAGACCAGGTCAAGGCACTGATCGATATAAAACTTGACATGGAAACACCCCGACCGATGGATCGCCTGCTGTGCGGTGATGTCGGTTATGGAAAGACCGAAGTGGCATTAAGGGCGGCCTTCAAAGCCGTGATGGACGGACGGCAAGTGGCAGTGCTCGTCCCAACCACCGTGCTGGCGCAACAACATTACGACACCTTCCGGCAACGGCTTTCGGCTTTCCCCGTCACGGTCGAAATGCTTTCACGTTTCCGCACGCCGCGTGAGCAAAGTCAGATTTTATATGCACTATCGCAAGGTGCAGTGGATATCGTGATTGGCACACACCGGCTCATCTCAGCCGATGTTCAATTCAAAGACCTCGGATTGGTCATCATAGACGAGGAGCAACGCTTCGGCGTGACGCACAAGGAACACCTGAAAAAACTGCGTACTGAAGTAGACGTTCTAACACTGACGGCGACGCCCATCCCACGCACCCTGTATATGGCACTGACCGGTGTACGTGATATTTCCAATTTGAACACGCCTCCAGAGGAACGTTTGCCAATTACCACCCATGTTGGACCGTACTCACCGAAACTAGTCCGTCAAGCAATCCTACGGGAGCTGGAACGAGGCGGACAAATTTTCTTCGTCCACAACCGCGTCCAGACTATTGAGGGTATGCGGATGCACCTCGAGAACCTTGTACCGGAGGCGCGTATCGCCATTGGACATGGTCAGATGCCCGAAACGGAACTCGCCAGTGTGATGCACCGCTTCACTGCGGGCGAAATCGATATCCTGCTTTCGACCTCCATCATCGAATTTGGTCTGGACATCCCCAATGCCAACACGCTGATCGTGGACCGGGCGGATGCTTTCGGTTTGGCGCAACTATATCAACTGCGTGGGCGTGTCGGGCGCGGTGCGGCGCGGGCGTACGCCTATTTTTTCCGCCACCGGAAATTCACACCCACGCCCGAAGGCCAGGAGCGCCTGGAAGTAATTGCAGAAAATTCACAGCTTGGAGCGGGTTACTCGATCGCTATGCGAGACCTGGAAATGCGCGGAGCCGGCGAATTGCTTGGAACGCGCCAATCCGGTTATATAGCCGCAGTGGGGTTCCACCTATATACACGTTTGCTGGCTGCCGCGGTGAAACAAGCGCGATCCCTTGGCAAGTTTGAGGGTCTTAAAATTGACCTGAAGACTGCGAGCCTGGAAGCCCTCCAACCCATGGGTTTGCCAGTCAATGTGGATTTGCCGCTTGCCATTGGAATCCCCGAAACCTACGTGCCGGATACGAGCCTACGCCTGCGACTCTACCGGCGTTTGGCCGATCTAACGGACGAGGCTGCCCTGGAGGCCCTCGCGGCCGAGTTTACTGACCGCTTTGGCGATTTGCCTGAAATGGTTGCCAACCTCTTTTTCCAGATGCGGGTTAAGTTACTGGCTGAACGAGTTGGCCTGGTCTCGGTAGGCATGGAAAGTGGACAGATCGTCCTGCGCTACCCGCCTCCACCCGAAGGAATGGAATCGAAACATCTGCCTGACCTCGGTCCGGGTGTACGCGGCGGAAAGAATGCCTACTGGTGCACGTTTGGAAAAGAGGCAGACTGGCAGGATAGACTGCTGGAAGTAATGGGAAGGTTAGAGCAATAATGGTCCTTGATCGTAGGACCTACTCGATTTAGGTCATTTTCAGCCTGCATTGGATTTGCTTGTTGCACCTAAGCAATAATTCTGTTATTACTATATGAATCAACAAGGAGAACATTATGAAAATAAGAATGGTGATTTTTCTATCGGTTCTGGTCATACTGGCGATGGCGTGTAACCTGATGACACCAACTGGAAAAACACCGCAGGCGCCGGGCAACACGCCGCAGAGTAATGAAAGCCAACCAGGCGGAGTCCTTCAACCGGCTGGTACACCAAATCCCCAACCTATTAATATTAATGAAGGTTTATCTAGCCTCAATAGTTATCAGATGACCATAGAAATCAATTCCAGCGGTCCCGATCCAACACAATCTTCAACATTGACGATAGAATCGCAACATTCTCAGGATCAGGATGCTTATTACAATAAAATCAATAACTCCGTTGTGGATGTGGGAGGGGAGAAACCAAATACAAGTGAAACCGAGACCTATCAGATTGGAAACGACTTGTGTACCATTTCTGGAGACGATCCGTCATGGACCAGCATGGCACCAAACGAAGCAGAAATGTTGGGGCTGTTTAAGAGCATGCTTGGTTTCACACCTCTGACTAATACCCCAACATTCGTTGCCCAAGAGACGGTCAACGGTATTCCGTCGAATCACTTCACTTTCAAGGTACCGGGACTGGGTGTTAAATCAGGGGCCGAGGTGAAAGCCAACCAAGGCGACTATTGGCTGGCGGTTGACGGGCAGTACATTGTAAAGTACCTGCTGGTCGTAGAAACGAGCATGAGCGACAGTTCGGAAGTACTCCATGAGGAAATTTCCATTGAGCTGAATCAGATCAACCAGCCAATCGGCATTGAATTCCCACAGGGTTGCCTGGACGCCTCAAAAGTCACTCCAACACCATGAGCTAGACCAGATTATGGAAGCACCATTGTTGCTGGCGCTTGCTCCGGAAAAAGGATCCGACGAGGAAGGAAAATGGCGGATATTGATAGGACTGGAGATTAATCCATTTTCCTAATCCTTACTTCGATGCCCTTCACCGACTTCAACAAATCTACAAGTTACGACATCTTTAATCCCTTAATAATACGGATACAGAATGCGCGTCCTGGTAACCTTGCCTTTCACTCTGTAAAACCACTAGCATCTTTTCAAACATTCCCCGACTGACACCGTTTGATCTTTTGAAATCTTCAACCTTGAACTTTTTGACGGTTTCATATCGCATTCGACTTCTATGCCACAACTATCACCTGCGCAAAAGGGCTAATATATAACAAGCTGATGGTCTCAGACCGGTCAGAATTATTGGTTTTCACTCATCGCAAAGAAGATGTCAAGGCGAAAGGGCTATAATTATAATAGTACAATTGTGCCGATAGCATGGGTGGAATGTGGATAAATATCATGTCTATAAATGGGCGGGACATCTTATTGAGAATCTGCTAAATCTTCGATGTTTCGATTTATTTTTTTCGATATTATAAAAACATAAAACCTTACTAAGCCCTGAACATTTAAATTAACACGACTGGCTGTTTGTCTTCCTGGATGGGGAGGTAAGCCGGGTCGCGGCAGACGCCGGAATCTTAACCTCGGCCAATCCCCCCCCAAGAAGTGGATCCGCCCGACCACACGGAATATGGGATCGATTAGTCGGGGAGCACTTCGCCTTATCTGACAACCTGAGGTCACTGGCAGTACCCTGCATCGCCTTTATTTCCAGCACGGCCCCAGGAATTGATAGGGGGGCTTAGTTTCCTAGGAACATGGTAAGGGAGCCCATGATATTTACGAATCTCAAGCACACACTCGGCCAGGTCATACGTTGGGTGATCCAGGTTTTCCTGTTGGCTGGGTTGCTGTTTCCTGGAATACTTATGCAGGCAGTGAAGGCTTCGCCGCAGCCCGGGTCTGAAGGAGCACAAAATAGCCGTGTTGGCCCTCTGGCGGATGCAGAATACACACTGACGGTCACATCTGCGCATGGCACGGTGACCAGCACGCCGACAGGTATCAATTGCCCTCCAACCTGTTCGGCGAACTACTACTCTGGGGACGTCGTACATTTAACCCATACGACCGACTTAGGCTATACATTTGACCACTGGAGCAATACCACCGGCGCTACTCTATACCCGCCGGGGGCGGTCGCGATTACGTTTGATGATGGATATCTGTCCACCTATACCGATGTTTATCCCTACATGAAATCAAAAGGAATCCCGGGGACTATTTATGTTATTTCAAGTTGGGTTGATGATAATGAAGTCGGATTAACCACTGACCAATTACAGGAAATGGATGCAAACGGATGGTCTATTGCAAATCATACTTATGATCACCCGTACCTCGATACCCTCACCGAAGCACAACAAGAATCCGAGTTGCTGGACTGCAAAAACTTCCTGGACGTAATCGGATTGACCAAAGCCTCCTCCCATGTGGCTTATCCTTATGGTGTATGGAATACAGACACACTGACTGCAATGACAAATACGGGGATGCTAACGGGGCGCGGAACCGATGGGGTTACCTATGATCCACAAACTGATTATATCCTGAATATACCCTCCGGTTCGGCCGACACGTTGGATTATTTATTACAAGGCACCGATGAGGCAATCGCAAATCATCTTATTTATTTCTATCACGGTCACCAAATGGGGGCATCAGGCGAGCTGTCTCTTGCAGATTTTGAAGCCTGGATCGATTATTTGGTAGCGAATCACATACCCACATTAACCGTAAACGATGTGTATGCGCGCACGTTCACGCCCATCGACATCACCATCCTTGGCAACACCGCCATTACAGCCAACTATACCCGTAGCTACACCATCTCCGGCAACGCCGGGATAGGTGGTGTCGTGCTGACCTACACAGGTGGATCGCCGGTTGTTGCAGATGGCAGTGGGAACTATAGCCTTACCGTCCCATCCGGTTGGACCGGCATGGTCACGCCTGTTAAGATAGGCTACACCTTCTCGCCCGCCAATAAAGGTTACACCAATGTGACTGCGGACCAAATTGACCAGAACTATATTGTCACGTCCCCTACACCTACATCCACAACAACACCGACAAATACGCGGACACCTACAAACACGCGGACACCTACAATCACAAGAACACCTACAATCACAAGAACACTGACTAAAACGCCAACGGCCACATTCACTTCAACTCCGACCATTACCTTGACGCCAACGGTCACTTATACGCCCAGCAACACGGCGACGTTCACACCGAGCAACACACCGACCAGGACGAGTACACCTACTGTAACATTCACTCCGACCAACACACCGACGGGGACAATCACAACTACCGAAACATTCACTCCAACCATTACGCATACCGACACACCCACAGCCTCAATTACTCCCAGCAATACGGCGACCTTCACGCCGAGCAACACACCGACTGGGACGAGTACACCTACCGCAACACCCACTCTTACCAATACGCAGACCTACACACCAACCAGGACCGGTACAACCACACCAACACTCACTCTTACCAATACGCAGACCTACACACCGACCAGGACCAGTACAACCACACCAACACTCACTCCAACCAGTACACAGACCTACACACCGACCCGGACCAATACTCCTACCTTGACATTCACACCAACCAATTCGAAAACCTACACGCCCACGGCTACTTTCACATCGACTCCGACCAATACCCCAACGCCCACCGCTACTTTCACATCCACGCCAACGATTACTCCGACACCGACAGCCAGCTTTCTCTTTGTGATTTGGCTGCCCATTATCATCAAAGGAAATGTGGAAAATCAAGTGCCAACAGTTACAGTCTCATCGGTGGGAAGGCTGGTGTCGCCTGTCGTCAGTTCCCGGGCAGGGCTGCCTGAACAAAAAGAATATGGCATTTGATCCCTAAAAAGGTTCACTAGTGGCCATAGGTGGGTCTAGGACGAATGCATTCGATCAGAGATTTTGAGTTTGATAGAGTTAATCATGTCTATAAGGTAGCATTTCCCGAAAAAATACCCCCCTTGGAGGGGGGGTAAGTAGATCAATCACATGGGGATTGACCAGGGCTGAGGGGTAACCCTATTATTGTTCTTCTATAAGATGTCCAGTTTCATTTAAATCGACATAAAACTCCTCTACATCTCTGCTCCCGTTACCGGTCTATCAGCGGCAGGAAAATCTGGTAAATAATCAGGGTGAAGTTGGCCGTGACCGACCTGGCAGCATCCATGGTGACAATACAGGTGCCGGTGCCTGAACATCCCTCACCAGACCAGCCGGTGAATCTCGAGCCCGTAACAGGTGTAGCGGTCAAAGTGACGGAAGTATTGTAGTCGAAGGTCGCCGAGCAGGTTGCACCGCAATCGATGTTACTCGGGGAGCTGATCACCGTGCCGGAGCCATTGCCTGCCGGTGTAACGGTCAAGAGATATGTGTTGAGCGTGAAGGTTGCGGTGACCGTTCTGGCAGTGGTCATGTTGACTACACAGGTGCCAGTGCCATTGCAGCCTTCTCCAGACCAGCCGGTGAAGGTTGAGCCGGTGGCATGCGTGGCGGTCAATGTGACCGTGGTGTTGTAATCGAAGCTATGCGAGCAGGTCGAGCCGCAGTCGATGCCAGATAGATCGCTGCTCACCGTTCCGGAACCATTGCCCGCCGGTGTAACGGTCAGGAGATATGTTTTGAGTGTGAAGGTAGCCGTGACCGTTTTGGCAGCATCCACGCTGACAACACAGGTGCCAGTGCCGGTGCATCCCCCGCCGGACCAGCCGGTGAAGTTCGAGCTCGTGACAGGTGTGGCGGTCAACGTGACGGAAGTGTTGTAGTTGAAGCTGGCCGAGCAGGTTGCACCGCAATCGATGCCAGTCGGGGAGCTGGTCACTGTGCCGGAACCATTGCCCGCCGGAGTAACGGTCAGGAGATATGTGTTGAGTGTGAAGGTAGCCGTGACCGTCCTGGCACCACCCATCGTTACAACACAGGTACCGGTGCCGGTGCATCCCGCACCGGACCAGCCGGTGAAGGACGAGCCAGTAGCAGGTGTGGCTGTCAATGTGACGGAAGAATTATAGTTGAAGCTAGCCGAGCAGGTCGCACCGCAATCGATGCCGGTCGGGATGCTTGCCAGCGTTCCACTGCCAGTGCCAATCTTGCTGACACTCAGTGTGTAGATGGGAGCGGCTACGATAGTGACATTTATCGTGATCGTGTCGGTGGCCGTACCATCGGATACCTGCACCACGAAACTGTCGCTGCCAGCGTAATCAGTGGTTGGGGTGTAGCTGACGGCCTTGGAGGTACCCGTGCCTGAAGCTGAAGCTATGCCGTGTGCGGCTGCAGATGAAATGCTCCAGGTGAGCGTATCAGAGGGATCGAAATCGACGGCATTCAGCGTCAAGGCGAAAGGTGTGGGTGTCCCGTTCATTGACATGGTCACGTTGGCGAAGGTTCCTCCAACGATTACCGGCGGTGTGTTACCGGGCGCGGCAGTGAAGTTTTGACCCGGTAGATCTGCCGCTACGTTGGTATGATTCCTGCTGGCTGGCGTGAAGGTGTAGCCCAGCTTGACCGGCGTGACTGTGCCGGACCAACCGGATGGTACGGTGATGGTATAGTTCCCACTGGCATCTGCAACAACCGGTGATCCACCGGTGCGGTTCAACACGGCTCCACCTACCCCGACGTTGCCAGAGATGCTGGGAGTGCGGTTATAGTTGGCGGTGACGGAGGTGTTGCCATTGATGGTGATGTCGATGGGCGAGAATGTGCGTGCATACACATCGTTTATAGTCAATGTGGGTATTTGATTCGCTACCAAATAATCGATCCAGGCTTCAAAATCTGCGAGGGACATTTCACCGGGTTGTCCCATTTGGTGACCGTGATATAAGAAAATTTGATGATTTGCGACTGCATAATCGGTTAATTGTTTTGCATAAGCCAATGTGTCGGACGAACCGGACGGCATTTGCAGGATGTCCACAGTTTTTGGATCAAAGGTGGTCCCGCCGGACGTACGCCCCGTTAACATCCCCGTATTCGTCATTGCAGTCAGCGTGTCGGTATTCCATATGCTATAAGGATAGTCAACATGGGAGGAGGCTTTGGTCAATCCGATCGAGTCCAGAAAGTTTTTGCAGCCCAGAAGCTCGGCTTCTTGTTGGGTTTCGGTGAGGGTATCGAGGTATCCGTGACTGGTAGAATGGTTCGCAATCGACCATCCGTTTGCATCCATTACCTGTAATTGGCCAGTGGTTAGGGACCAGGTTTTATTAGCCCAACTGCAAATAAAATAAAGAGTACCCAAAACTCCTTTTGAATGCATGTAGGGATAAACATCTGTAAAGGTAGACGGATACCCATCATCAAACGAAATCGCGACCGCCCCGGGTGGGTATATGGTAGCGCCGCCGCTATAGCTCCAGTGGTCAAATGTGTAGCCCGCGCTGGGGGTTTGGGTCAGATGCACCACGTCGCCATAGTGGTAGGTGGGCTGGTCGGGGGACTTTGTAACCGTGCCATGCGCAGATGTGATCGTCAACGTGTAGGTGGCCTGGCTGAAGTTCGCCTGGACGGTCTTATTGCCATTCATTACGATCGTGTATACACCGGCGATGTCGATGATGTCCGCCAGATTGGCGCCGGACCATGAACCGAACAGGTAGCCGGCGTTGGGCAACGGAGTCAGTGTCACGGTCGTTCCGGTAGCATATGTACCGCCGGTGGGATTGAGACTCACCGTGCCGTGGCCGTCGTTGCCAGCCGTCAGTGTGTAAGTGATCTGGGTAAAGTTCGCAGTGACATTCTTATTGCCATTCATCAGGATCGTATACACACCGGCGGTGTTGATGATGTTTCCAGAATTGGCGCCCGACCATGAACTGAACTGGTAGCCCGAGGCAGGCACCGGGGTCAGTGTGACTGTTGATCCAGAGCCATACCTGCCGCCGGGTGGACCCAGGGTCACTGTGCCGTGACCGTTGTTGCCGGCCGTCAGCGTGTAGGAGGTCAGGGTGAAATTCGCCTGAACGGTCTTATTGCCATTCATCACGATCGTAAACACACCGGCAGTGTTGATAATGTTCCCCGCATTGGTGCCGGACCATGTACTAAAATAGTAAAGTGCGTTGGGCACCGGGGTCAGAGTGACGACCGTCCCGGAGGCATACGTGCCGCCGGGGGGACTGAGGGTCACCGTGCCGTGCGTGTCGTTGCCGGCCGTCAGGGTGAAGGTCTGGACGAAGTTCGCCTGGACGGTCTTATTGCCATTCATCACGATCGTGTACACACCAGCGGTGTTGATAACATCCGCTGAATTTGCGCCGGTCCATGAACTGAACTGGTAACCCGAGGCTGGCGCCGGGGTCAGTGTGACGGTTGATCCAGATCCATACGTACTGCCAGGGGGACCCAAAGTCACCGTGCCGTGCCCGTCGTTGCCGGCTGTCAGCGTGTAAGCGGTCTGGGTGAAGTTCGCCTGGATGTTCTTATCGCCATTCATCACGATCGTGTACACACCGTTGGTGTTGATAACGTCGGCCGCATTAGCGCCGGACCAGGAACTGAAATAGTAAGTTGAGTCGGGCACCGGAGTCAGTGTAACAGGCGTCCCGGGGGCATATAGTCCGCCGATGGGATTCAAGGTCACTGTGCCGTGCCCGTCGTTGCCGGCCGTTAGCGTGAAATCCCCGGGTGCCTGAAGGCCAATCTTGGTGGTCTTAGTTTTTTCCAGACCGGACTTGAGCTCAGACGAAGCTTTTACAGTCTGCGGAAGTATTCCAGAAAACATCAATCCTGCTAGGAGGATTGTATGGAACACCAGACGGACGATCTTGCTAAAAGTGCAATTGAGATTCTTGTTTGACATTGTTTTCCTTCCATTCTGTCCTAGGTGCTCTATATTCTCTATTTTTTCCTGAGGTTATGTAATTATGGGTGAAAAAGGCGATGCAGGGTACTGCCAGTGACCTCAGGATTGTCAGATAAGGCGAAGTACCCCCCGACTAATCGATCCCATAATCCGCGTGGCCGGGCGGACCCACCTTTAGGAGGGAGTGGCCGAGGTTAAGATTCCGGTGTCTGCCACGACCCGGCTTACCTCCCCATCCGGGAAGACAGACAGCCGATAGCAATATTATTAAGGTATTAATTGCCCGCATGAACATACGTGACAAACTGGTAGTCTTCATTATTTCCCATCCTTATCATTTCCCAGAATCAAGGCAAAGTAATTACATGCAAATCGTTTTTTCAGCTTCCGTCCGGGAAAATAACCAATCTCACAATACATGTCTATTTTGACCTTGCACAGTCGTGTTAATCTAAGTGTTCAGGGCTTAGTTTAGTAAGGTTTTATGTTTTTATAATATCGAAAAAAATAAATCGAAACATCGAAGATTTAGCAGAATTCTCAATAAGATGTCCCGCCCATTTATAGACATGATATTTATCCACATTCCACCCATGCTATCGGCACAATTGTACTATTTTAATTATAGCCCTTTCGCCTTGACATCTTCTTTGCGATGATTGAAAACCAATAATTCTGACCGATCTGAGACTATCAGCTTGTTATATATTAGCCCTTTTGCGCAGGTGATAGTTATGGCACAAAAGTCGAATGCGAAATGAAGCTGTCAAAAAGTTCAAGGTTGAAGATTTCAAAAGATCAAACGACGTCAGTCGGGGAATATTTGAAAAGATGCTAGTGGTTTTCCAGAGTGAAAGGCATTGAAACATTAAATTTGCATATTTCCTTCGATATAATCTTCCATTCCCCTAATCGCTCAACCAGCCGAGAGAGTGAAGACCGTAATCTCAGGCCGACAGTTGATGCGGATGTAGGGTGCCACCATTCCGACGCCGCGGTTGGTATATTGCAGCATGGTCCTCACCTGATATAGTCCATCATAATACTTCCGCCCACCCACGGGCAGAAATGGAGGTCCAATAATAGGAGCTATCACCTGCCCGCCGTGTGAATGGCCTGAAATCTGCAGGTCGAAGCGCCCGGTCTGTGCGCTTACATCGGCAAAATCCGGTTCGTGTGCAAGCAGGATTGCACAACCGTCTTTGGGTAAGGCTGCCATTACCTTGTTCAGATCTGGGTAACCATAACCCATATCGTCCACACCGGCAATGTGCAAACGCTCGTCACCGCGCACGATGGTGTGAACAGCATTTGTCAAATCGAGGATCTGATACTTTTCCATCATCTTCCGGATTTCGACCGGGTCTGTGCAGTGGTCATGGTTCCCTAGAATCCCTACGCGTGGTACATTCCCCAACTTGGTGAAGACTTTACTCAAATCGTTTATCACACCAGCATCGACCTGTCGCTTAACATGATAGATCACGAAATCGCCGGTCAACGCCAATAAATCTGGTTCTTGAGCGAGCGCCAGCTTCATCACATATGAGAAATGCTCAGCATTCATCCATCCACCCATGTGGATGTCACTCACTTGCAGCAGTCGAAACCCTTCAAAGGCTTTCCCGAGCCGCGGTAATTTCAACTTCACCTGGGTAATTTCCACCCAGGAAGGTTCCAGTTGATTTGCATACAGCAT
Source organism: uncultured Chloroflexia bacterium (assembly GCA_963827305.1). GTDB lineage: Bacteria > Chloroflexota > Anaerolineae > Anaerolineales > Villigracilaceae > UBA877. Next base: position 66,535 of record CAWHAM010000023.1, on the reverse strand, counting down.
TCCACCAGCTCCCATCAAAATAGCATCTCCTGCCAATAAGCCAAGTATTTTTATGAATGAACGACGGGAAAGTTTTGGATCCTCCACAGCCTGTAAACACCTTTCTGCCTTGTGGTACGCATGGATTTTATATTACCGAGATTCAGAAAAACCTATAAGTTTTTTTATGCAGATTAATATAATGAGATAGTACTCCTACGTTGACTAGTTCTTGACAAACTCGATTTTGCCGCTCACTAACCCCCGATAGTTCCCCTCCTACGGATTTCGGAAATAAGGTTAGGTCGTCCTTGTTGCAATGCCCAAAGTCGTATGGACATGAGTATCCATTTATCATTATAGGGATTTTGTATGGGAAAAGCAATAGTTCTTCCTTAAGCCTATTCTAATTATCAGGTTTACCAAAACCGGGACAATCGTTGGTTGGCTAATGTACGGAAACTCTGGCTGAAACGGATCTCTTATGACGAATATATTCATTCAAAAAATCCTGACTCACCGACAGAAAAAGGTCGCTCAATTCTACCAGGAACAGTTGATTTCATTGTCCTTGCATTTTTATTTCCTTACAAAAACGTTAGTTGATTTCATTGTCCTTGCATTTCTGTTTCCTTACAAAAAAGTTAAATAGAATGAAAATAATATAGGTATACTGAAAAATATATAAAATTGATTTATTCCAAAAAGGCAAACCCGGTGAAAACCGGGGACGCAAAGCTTATGGGTCTAAAGTCACTATGGTGACCAAGATCGCCAGGCCGCTGAAGAACAACATTATTCGTTTAACGAACAGCCTGGAAATTAATCAGGCTCGTTTTTTTTTGGAAGTCAGAACCTTTAAATATGTTCGATCGATAAAGGTAAACCCGGTGAAAACCGGGGACGCAAAGCCTAGGGTCTTCCGTCATGCATTGCATGGCAATGACAGCCAGGTTGCCGAAATAAAGCTTCTCATGTGGCATGTTGTTAGCTGCTATCACAATTAGCTAGCCCTAACGCGTGCAAATGACCGGGTTCCTTTATCGTGGATTTATCAAATGGCACTCAAAAATCATTTTCCCCGCGTTTTCTTTTTAATCTGTTTCTACTATCGGTCTTCGCCTGGTTCCTTACCAAGCATCTGACTCGGACTCGTTTGAAAAAATCAAACCGTGTGCGTCTTCCCGCAAAGAATAGTTCCTATAAGAAGAAGAAAGGATAAAGAATGGTTACAAAAAGATATATATTCGCTTGCATCTGTGCTGCTCTTCTCGTTATTAGCCTGATTCTTCCTTCACCGGCCAAAGCTGCCAATTCATATTATGTCTCCCCCTCGGGGAATGACTCAAATCCGGGAACACAAACTCAACCTTGGAAAACGATCCAGAAGGCTGCAAATACTATGGCGGCAAGCGATACTGTGATTGTTGCAGCCGGAGACTACTCTACACAAAGAGTAAGCATCACTAAGTCTGGTGCATCTGGTTCGCCAATCACTTACCAAACTCAGGGACAGGTGGTAATGAAGGGGTTTAATATTAGTGCCAACTACATTGTTATTAATGGTTTTGAGATTGCCAATACAGATTGGACTGGTTGGGGAAATACACAGACTGAGGCGGGCGTTTATGCTGGCGGCTCGAATAATATTGTCGAAAATAACTACATCCATGATGCTTCATTGAATGGGATTGATGTGCCCGGTTCTTCAAACACGATTAGAAACAACCGGCTGTACTTCAATGAAAATATTGGCATTAATGTCTATGGCACGAATAACTTGATTGAGGGCAATGATGTTAACCGCACCGTACAATGCCATCCAAATATTGGGACAAACTGCAACAATACAGTCAATGTGGACGCTGATGGGATGCGCTTCTTTGGCACGGGGCATATCTTCCGAAACAATATCATCCATACCAGCTTGGGGAGCGACCCCTATAATAAAAATCCCCACATCGACTGCTTTCAGACCTTCGGTGGTTCTGGCCCAACTCCAGGGAAAAACATAACTTTTGAGCAAAACTATTGCGAAAACCATGACGGCTCCGCGTTTATGCTGCAAGACGGAGCAGACTACCTTTACTTCCGCAATAACATTTTTCGCAGCGTAATTGGAATCTCTGCCTTTGCAGATGGCGCAGGTGGGGCTGACCACCTATACATCTACAATAATGTGTTTGATGGCCTTCAGATTTCCAGCGGCTATCCCGGCGCCTTGAAATTGGAAAATATCAATCACGTTTGGATCGAAAATAATATCTTCTACAATCGGTACGACAGCGCGGTTATATTCCTTGGCAGTACCGCCAATATCATCTTTGACTATAACCTGACCTACAACAGCGACGGGAAACAACCCTGCGTGGATTGGGGCGATTATGGTCAATGTTTGCCCGCCCCTTTCTTACACAACCTACTAGATATAAACCCGCAGTTTGTAGACCCCGCTAGTGAAAACTATCACCTTCTATCACCTTCTCCGGCAATTGATGCTGGATATGATTTGGGGTCTGTAGTCCCAGATGATTTTGACGGCGTTTCTCGTCCTCAAGGCGTAGCTTATGAAATTGGCGCATACGAGGTTCAATCCTCGGGGCAACCAACTGATACGCCAACTGAAACACTTGTGGCTACCACGCCAGCCTCAACATCCACGTCAATGGCAACCGCCACGCATCAGTCAACCAACACCCCGAAAGCGAATTCCACACCAACCCGAACGGCCACATTCACAGCAACTGCCACAACTCGGCCGACCAACACCCAGTTAGCCAGTTCCTCACCAACCCGAACAGCCACATTTACGCCAACCGACACAACTCGGCCAACTAGCACCCCGGTGGCCAGTTTCACGCCAACCCGGACCGTTACGTTCACGTCAACCGCCACGCATCAGCCGACCAATACCCCGTTGGCCAGTTTTACCCCAAACCGGACCGCTACGTTCACGGCAATCGCCACGCATCAGCCGACCAATACCCGGTTGGCCAGTTTTACCCCAACCCGGACCGCCATTTTTACGGCAACCGCCACCCTTAATCCGACGATCACTTCGACAACCACTGCCACACCAACCGCTACTCCGAACTACAGCCCGACTTTGGTATCGCCTGTCTACGGTGCCATCTTGCCCGATAAACGCCCGGTCCTCGACTGGCTGGATGTGCCAGGCGCCACCTACTACGAACTCCAGGTGGCCAAGAACATAGCATTCACTTCAGGCTTGAAAAAATATACGGTATATTCTTCAACCTACGCGGCCTCAAATGATTGGGCCGCAGGAACAACTTTCTATTGGCGGGTACGTTCCTATGGATCCTATAGTCTGAGCAGTTTCTCCGAGACACGCAGCTTTGCCACCGCCAATCCACCTTCAATCCCAGTGCTACTTTTGCCCAAGAACAACGCATTGACGACGAACTACAGGCCACGTTTGGATTGGAAGAGCTCAAAATTCCCGAAAGATACCGCGTTCCAGAAATATGAACTGCAAATGGCGAAGGATAGCGCTTTCACTGATCCGGCCAGTGTAGAGGTCGACGAGCCGTCGACCTACTCGGAGTACACACCTGACGCGGAACTTGATCCAATTACTACAGACTGGGAGTATCTACCTGAGACAGGCCTTTATATAAATACTACCATCTCGGAGTACACGCCTGAAACGGATCTTGATCCAAATACAACCTATTATTGGCATGTGCGGGCGTTTAACACGCTGGATCAGTACAACGCATGGTCAAAAGTGCGAACATTCCGCACAGCCATCCTGCCACCATCGTTGACGGATATGAGGGACGGGACAACAACCACCAACCGCACACCAACCTTCGACTGGTCCGATGTGGAAGGAGCAAACAGCTATACCATCCAGGTGTCGAAGAGCAGTACGTTCTCTTCTCCGATCGTGAAAGTAACGGAAAGCTCTTCCTCATACACGCCTTCTACAGATCTGCCCGAGGGTACGTTGTACTGGCGGGTGCAAGCGAGAGGCCCGAATGGGCCGAGCCTGTGGTCCACCACGGGCATATTTATCGAGAATTAATTTAGGCAGGGTTGCACAATGAAAGTAGGATTCCGAGCTCTCCAGGAGCTCGGAATCCTGCTTTTATGATTGAATTTAGTTCCCCACCGCTTCAGCACACCACATTTCTTTTTATAGTTATAATCTCCTTTGATATCAACGCTTATCGCAGCCTAACTTATAATTCGCCTGTTTAGGAATGGCGGGTTGGTGTAACATTCTTTCTGTAAATTGTTGAACCTTAACCAGAGTGGTGAGTCAGAAGTATCCTTACACGGCTACTAAACCAAATAAGGAGAACCTAATGACTCACCAAACAGATTATACCTTTCCAAGTGGACTTGCAGAAAAAGGACTGGAAACCGTTCCTGAATTGCTGCGTATTTTGATCAACCAGGCTATGCAAGCGGAACGAGCAAATTACCTCAATGCAGGCCAGTATGAACGTACGGAGGACCGAACTGGTCACGCCAATGGTTACAAACCCAAGACCGTTCGAACCCGGGTTGGCGAGATCACCTTTGCAGTACCTCAGGTTCGAGAGGGTGGCTTTTATCCCTCTGCGCTGGAGAAAGGCCTGCGGAGCGAACGGGCATTGGTGATCGCGCTGGCCGAGATGTATGTGCAGGGAGTGTCCACCCGCAAGGTAAAAGCGATCACTGAAGAACTATGTGGTGTGGAAGTCTCCAGCATGCAAGTCAGTCGTGCAGCTGCACAACTGGACAGTGTCCTGCAGGAATGGCGGGAACGACCGCTTGGAGAGATCGCTTATCTATACGTGGATGCCCGTTACGAGAAGGTGCGAGAAGCCGGACAAGTGCGTGATGCAGCCGTTCTGGTGGCTTCCGGGATCACTCCAGAGGGTGAAAGGCAGGTTTTAGGGGTTTCTGTGTCCCTGAGTGAGCATGAAACCCACTGGAAAGCCTTCCTGAAGAGCCTGAAGGAGCGTGGCATGCATGGTGTGAAACTGGTAACCAGCGATGATCACGAAGGCTTGGGAGCAGCCAGACGAGCAGTGTTGGGCAGTGTTCCCTGGCAGCGCTGCCAATTCCATTTGCAGCAGAATGCAGGAGCATACCTTCCCAAACAATCCATGCGCCTGGAGGTGGCTGCCGACATACGCTCCATGTTCAATGCCCCAGATAGACAGACGGCTGAAAAGTTGCTCTATGCGGCCATCCAGAAGTATGCTGTTTCTGCACCACGCTTATCAGCCTGGTTGGAGGAAAACCTTTCAGAAGGATTTACGGTCTTCGATTTTCCACTTGAACACCGGCGTTCCATCCGGACCACGAACAGCTTGGAGCGCATCAACAAGGAGATCCGCAGGCGTACCCGGGTGGTGGGTGTCTTCCCCAACGAGGCTTCCTGTCTTCGATTGATCTCTGCACTCTTGATGGAGATCAGCGAAGAGTGGCAGATCGGAAAGCATTATTGTGCAGGCAAGTCATCGGTTTGTTAAAGTTCGATGGATACTTCTTACTCATATTTACAGAAAAAAGGTTGCGTAATCGAATGGCGGCATCGCAATCTACAAAAAGGATAGAAAATGAAAATAGGAATGATTATATTATCAATAATATTAATACTGATTGGTTGTGTAGCACAACCAACCTCCCAGGCGATTCCCCCGACGGGTCGTGTTTATTATGTAGCCACCTCGGGTATAGATTCAAATCCCGGTACAATTACACAACCGTGGCGTACCATCCAAAAAGCAGCTCGCACCATGGTAGCGGGTGATACAGTGTTTGTTACTGCTGGAGATTACTCTACACAAAGAGTACATATTACCAAATCCGGCGTTTCTGGATCGCCAATAACCTACCAGGCTCAAGGGCAAGTAGTCATGAAAGGTTTTAATATTGTTGCCAATCACATAAATATTATTGACTTTGAGATTGCAAATACCAATTATCGGCGTTGGGACTACGAAACAAGCGCAGGAGTATATATCAAGGGAGCATATAATACTCTGGCAGATAATTATATTCATGACAGTTCTTTGGTAGGAATAGAGCTGTCCGGAGATAACACAATCACCCATGACAATATAGTCAGTAACAATAGACTATACCGAAACGAGATGGCTGGTATTGAAGTTAAAGGCCAAAATAATTTGATCGAAGGGAATGAGGTGTGGCGTACAATCCAATGCCACCCCAATCTTACCAAGATCGAGGATAAAGCACCGGATAATAATGGGAAAAAATGTCCATACTATCCTGCCGTAAGTGGTTTGGATGGTGATGGCATGCGGTTTTTTGGGCAGGGCCATATTTTTCGGGGCAACAACATTCATGGTCTAATTTTGAATGATACTATTAACGGTATTAATGTTAATCCAACTCCTCATATTGATTGTTTCCAAACCTGGTCTGATTCAGATTTTGAAGTGGCTCAGAATATCACTTTTGAACAGAACTATTGCGAAAACTATGACGGTTCGTCTGCAATCATGCTCTCGGGCGGTGCAAATCATTTGTATATTAGAAATAACATTTTTCGGACTGCTACGGGAATTAGTGCCAACGGGGATGGCGCGGGAGGATCAGATTATTTATATATTTTCAACAATATTTGGGCGGGAAGTCTTAGCCCCATCCTGGGCGCTTATCCGACTGCTCTAAAAATGGAGAATATAAACCATGTCTGGGTTGAAAACAACATATTTTACGACCAAGGGTACGTAACCGCGTATTTTCTGGGTGATACATCCAATACAATCTTCGATTATAACCTCACGTATAATAGTGATGGCACAAAACAGCATTGTATAGAATGGGGTAGTTATCGTGCCTGCCTGCGATTCCCGGCGCATAATCTATTAAACACAAATCCACAGTTTGTTAATCCCGGGTCTAAGGATTATCACCTGAAATCAACTTCCTCGGCAATTGATGCGGGTGTTAATTTGGGTAATTTAGTCCCTAATGATTTCGACGGAATTCCCCGTCCCCAGGGGGCAGGATATGATATCGGCGCATATGAGTACAACAGTACCGTATCATCTCCTACGCCAATAACCACTCCAACCGGCCCATAGAATAGTCCATTTTTTTACCTTCTCTGTAAGACAGCGTGCATTAATGTGGGGAAGGCATTTGTAAAAAACGGAGCATGTCGCACAATCTGATCGGTCAAGCCGCACACCCTGATCGGTGATGTCGCACACCCAGATCGGCGGATGCCGCAAAGTATAAAGGGGGAAGAAGCGCTGGAAATCTCATCTTTCAGGGTATTCTGTCTCATCAATATTTGAGGAGATAGATATGCCCCAGGAGCGATTACCAGTGCGGAAAATACGGGAAGTCATACGATTACATCATGAAGCAGGTTTATCCAACCGGGCGATCGCCTGGGTATGCCATGTATCGAACAGTACCGTTGGGGAATATCTGAAGCGGGTTGAGTTGGCCGGTCTTGGGTGGCCGCTGCCGGAAGAGTTGAGCGAAGAAGCTTTGTCCACTCGGCCATTTCCTGAGGAAGAAGAGAAGGTTGAGCGGCCGCTCCCAGACTGGAGAGAGGTGCATCGGGAACTCTCGAAACACGGGGTGACCTTGAGGTTGCTGTAGAAGGAGTACCGCGAAAAGAATCTCAATGGGTATGGGTTGACCCAGTTCCTCGGGTACTACAGGAATTGGAATAAGGCCCAGAACACTACCATGCGCCTGCCTCACAAAGGAGGTGAGGAGATGAAGGTAGATTATGCCGGGATGACTGTGCCGATCACCAACCCGGAGACAGGCGAGATCACCCAGGCGTAAGTATTCGTGCCCGTACTGCCAGCCAGCAGCTATACCTATGCTGAGATCTAGCCTTCGCAGGAGTTGGAGCACTGGCTGGGTGGACATGTACGGGCCTTTTCTTTTTTCGGTGGCCTGCCAAGGATTGTTTGCCCGGACAATCTCAGGTCAGGGGTGAAAAGCCCCAACCGTTATGAGCCGGAACTCAATCCCATTTATCAAGAACTGGCAGAGCATTATGGCGTGGCGGTACTGCCTGCCCGGGTGCGCCACCCCCGGGACAAACCCCATGCTGAGAACGGCGTGCAAAACGTGGAGCGCTCCGTTCTTGCTCTGTTGCGGAATCGCACCTTCTTCAGTATTGGAGAAACCAACCGCGCCATTGCGCCGCTGCGTCTGGTAATCAACGAGCGCGAGATGGTCTACTTGGGCCAGTCGCGCAAGGAATTGTTTGAAGAACTGGATCAACCCGTCTTGCGCCCGCTTCCGGAACATCCTTATGAATTTGCTGCCTGGAAGAATGCCAAAATCAACATCGATTACCATGTCGAGTTCGATGGACACTATTACAGTGTCTCGCACCTGCTGGTGGGGCAGGCTGTGCGCATTCGTGCCACAGAATCCATGATTTCGATCTTCCACTATGGGAAGCAGGTGGCAATCCACCGGCGCAGCCATGCGCAGGGACGGTTTTCTGCCCGTGCCGAGCATATGCCCGCCAATCACCGGTTTATGTTGACTGCTGATGCGGATTGGTTCCAGAGTGCAGCCGCTAAAATCGGGACGCAGACGGGCGCTTATATCATTGCCCTGCTGAAATCACGCCCCTAACCACAGCAGGCCTATCGTTCCTGCCTGGGCATTCTGGACCTGGCCCGCAAACATCCCCATGCCCGCCTTGAGACTGTCTGCCGGCACCTGCTGGCAGCAGGCCTGTTCTCGTATCGCGACGTCAAATCTGAACTCGAGTGTCTGGCGGCGTATGCCGCCGAGCAGCACCTCCCCGCCCATGAAAATGTGCGTGGCAATACCTAGTACCACTAAAGGAGCCCCATGACCATGCCAATCCTGTATGACCAACTACTTGAATTACGCTTGTCCGCATTCCGCGCTGCGCTGCGTGAACAGCAGGCCAACCCAAAATATATCGATCTTTCCTTCGAAGACCGCCTGGCGCTGCTCGTGGGTCACGAGTGCTGCCAGCGCCGGGAAAACCGCATCCGGCGCGCCATCCTCACCGCCAATTTCTCCATCCAGGCCAATCCGGAAGAGATCGATTTTTTCGCCGACCGCGGCCTCGATCGCCGCACTACCCTGGACCTCGGCCAGTGCAACTGGATCGCCAGCCACCACAATATTTTGGTGTCTGGCCCGACGGCAGCGGAAAATCATTTATCGCCTGCGCCTTTGGCAACGCTGCCATCCGCAATGGATTCAGTGTCCGTTACCATCGAACTTCACGCCTGCTCCACAGCCTTGGCCTGGCCCGAAAGGACGGTTCTCTCACAAACTTGCTGCGTTCCCTGGCCAAAACCAACCTGCTCATTTTCGACGAATGGATGCGCGATGCCATTACCATCCAGAATGCCCAGGATCTCCTGGAAGTGCTGGACGACCGCTTCGGACATTCCGCAACCTTGATCGCCAACCAGGTCCCTGTTCCGGATTGGCACCTGCGCATCCCGGACCCTACCCTGGCAGATGCCATCCTGGATCGCATTATTCATAACGCCTACCGCCTCAATCTACCCGGAGATTCTCTACGAAAGCTGCGTTCCCCCATTCCCATACCGGCCACTTAATCTGGAATTTGCTGACCGATGTCGGCCCCTCCTTTTTTAAAGACAAAGAAAAACTCCTTGAAGAAAAAAACACTTCCAGACAAGAGCTGATCGGAGTATGCCGAACACTTAAGATATAATACCTCAACAGCGCTTTCTACCCTCCACTGTGCGGCATGAACCGATCAGGGTGTGCGATTTCACCGTTTTACGCAGACATTCCGCCTTTAGAAGGATAAGGTCATTCTTCTCGTGGTGTGAAGATGAGGTAGAGTCAAAAATATGGTCAAACCTCATCCGCAAGTTGAAGGTGCCCGATGTAATTTAAGTAGTTCTTAAGACCTATTTTCAATACCCAGTTCGGTGTTATAAAAGAGATGGTTATATTTAGGCATTCTTGATGCAATCCCCATGGTTCTAAAATAATCTATTATCTGAAGCAATTATTTCAAGAAATACGTGGTGAGATAGGAGTTTCAAATGCATAGAAGGCAAGGATCAACTCTTGCGATTTTTTTTTGTCTGCTGGCTTGGTTATTTACTTCACCTTCGGCATCATTGGCATCGTCCAAGGATAACATTAGTGCTGCACCTGATTCAAAATACACCATATGGTTGCCTATAGTGTTAAATTCACCAATTTATTACGTTGACGGCGCTCGGGGTTCCGATGCCAATCCAGGTTCACTAACTCAACCCTGGAAAACAATCCAAAAAGCTGCGAATACGATGGTACCGGGTGATACGGTTATCGTTGCAGCCGGGGATTATTCCAGCCAAAGGATCTCAATAACAAAATCAGGGAATAGTACATACCCTATAACCTACCAAGCTCAAGGTCAGGTTGTCATGAAAGGATTTAATATTGTTGCCAATCACATAAATATTATTGACTTTGAGATTGCAAATACCAATTATCGGCGTTGGGACTACGAAACAAGCGCAGGAGTATATATCAAGGGAGCATATAATACTCTGGCAGATAATTATATTCATGACAGTTCTTTGGTAGGAATAGAGCTGTCCGGAGATAACACAATCACCCATGACAATATAGTCAGTAACAATAGACTATACCGAAACGAGATGGCTGGTATTGAAGTTAAAGGCCAAAATAATTTGATCGAAGGGAATGAGGTGTGGCGTACAATCCAATGCCACCCCAATCTTACCAAGATCGAGGATAAAGCACCGGATAATAATGGGAAAAAATGTCCATACTATCCTGCCGTAAGTGGTTTGGATGGTGATGGCATGCGGTTTTTTGGGCAGGGCCATATTTTTCGGGGCAACAACATTCATGGTCTAATTTTGAATGATACTATTAACGGTATTAATGTTAATCCAACTCCTCATATTGATTGTTTCCAAACCTGGTCTGATTCAGATTTTGAAGTGGCTCAGAATATCACTTTTGAACAGAACTATTGCGAAAACTATGACGGTTCGTCTGCAATCATGCTCTCGGGCGGTGCAAATCATTTGTATATTAGAAATAACATTTTTCGGACTGCTACGGGAATTAGTATCGGTAGTGGAGCGGATTATTTGTTTATTTATAATAATGTTTGGGCGAATAATCTCTCTTTAGGTTCTCAAGGACACGGACACCCGGGTGCAATAAAATTACTTGGTAACCATGCGATCATCCAAAACAATATTTTTTATGATCAGGCAGATTATACGATTCAGATCATTGGCGATACAACCAATATTGAGATTAATTATAACCTTGCATATAATAGTAACGGTACAATTCCGGCTTGTGTGAAATGGGGTGATTATGATACCTGTCAACCGATCCCCATTCATGAACTTTGGAATATAGATCCACAGTTTGTTAATCCCGGGTCTAAGGATTATCACCTGAAATCAACTTCCTCGGCAATTGATGCGGGTGTTAATTTGGGTAATTTAGTCCCTAATGATTTCGACGGAATTTCCCGTCCCCAGGGGGCAGGATATGATATCGGCGCGTTTGAATTTTACACGCCCTGAGCCGTTTTTTTAACTTATAAGAGTGGTCCCCTAAATATCTGCCATCGTCCAGACTCTTTCATCTGAATGTGCAATTCCGAATGCCTATGAGGTAGAGCGGCATTCGACCGATAACCATTCAAGAATTCACCAAACCAATCGTGCTGGCTTTTTTAGCACCTTGATTTGTGCACTATTAAAGAATTGCACCCAGGACGCCGATTACTACAACTTTGAGCATCACAGCTTGTTAACCTGATCCACGATGGTCTCCAGGTCCGCCTGGCTTAACTGCGGATGCACAGGCAATGAAATGACTTCATTTACCAGGCGTTCTGTCATAGGTAAAACGATGTTCCCATATTCGCCCACCAGATGGGCCTGCTTATTGGCCGGGATAGGATAGAAGACCCCGGTACCGATGCCAGCATCATTGAGTTTTTTCACTGCAGCATCCCGGTTGCGTCCCCCATCTACTCGAATAGTGTATTGGTGCCAGACATGTCCGTAACCCGGGCGTACGGTGGGGATTTTAACGCTGTTCAGGTGTGCATTGAAGTAGACCGCATTCGCCTTACGCCTTTCGGTGAATTCAGCCAGACGCTCGATCTGAACCAACCCAATGGCTGCAAGCAGATCAGTCATACGGAAGTTGTAACCCAGCATATCGTGGTAATATCGCCGTTGCATGCCGTGGTTGCGGATCATCTTACAAGATTGCGCCAGCGTTTCATCGTTGGTAGTGATCATCCCACCCTCGCCGGACATAATGTTTTTAGTGGCATATAGGCTGAAACAGCCTGTGCCAAAGGAGCCCACCATTTTACCGCGATAGGTGGCGCCAACCGCCTGGCATGCATCTTCGATGATCATAAGGTTATGTTTTTTGGCGATGGCCATCAACGCATCCATATCACACGGGTAACCATATAAATGCACAGGTAGTATTGCTTTCGTTTTCGGTGTAATTACCGCTTCGATCAAAGCAGGGTTTATATTGAAGGTATCTTCCTCGATATCCACAAAAACAGGCTTAGCGCCGACATAAAGGATGCAGTTGACCGATGCCATAAAAGTGAACGGGGTGGTGATCACTTCATCTCCTGCGCCGATGCCATGGGCTAATAGAGCAACATGCAACGCAGTAGTTCCAGAGGTAGTGGCAATGGCTTGCGATGTACCACAAAGTGCTGCAAATTTTTCTTCAAGTTTAGCAGCCCGTGGTCCCTGGACCAACATTCCGGATTCCAGAACCTCCAGAACGGCCTGCTTTTCAGCATCGCCAATGAACGGTTTCGAAATCGATATCATAATGTCTTCTCCCTGAGCTTCAATCCAGCATAATCAGTATGGGGGATTACTATTTCAGTGTGACACTTGGGGCATTGCATGATCACTCCCGCAGGGGTGTTGCCGCATTCGATAAGTTTCTCAGCGCAAGGACAAACAAAACCACGCAGCTTGGCCGGGTTGCCTACTACCAGACCATATGCCGTGATATCACGAGTGACCACACTTCCTGAACCAACCAATGCCCATTCTCCGATAGTGATCCCGCACCGGATGGTGGAATTGGCTCCCAGGGCCGCCCCATGTTTGATCAAGGTCAGGCTGAGTACCCAGTCATCGGCTGCCTTGAGGGATCCGTCCGGGTTGATGGCGCGCGGCCGCATATCATTGGTGAAACACACATGCGGGCCGACAAAGACCCCATCTTCAAGGGTTACGCCGTGATATATCGAGACATAATTCTGGATTTTGACGTTATCCCCTATGGCTACACCGGCATCGATATAAACACCCTTACCGAGGATGCAGTTCTTCCCTAAATGCACCCCTTCGCGCACCTGGCAGTGATGCCAGATACTGGTGCCATCGCCAATGATGGCTTTCTCTGAGACTTCTGCGGTTGGATGTATGCGAATTGTCATAAGAATATTCCTCCGTTATTTTGGGTATAAGAAACGCCAAGAACAATATAGAATGGTTGAGCGGCTTTGATAGAGCTGGGCTACATCTTTTATAGTCAAAGTCTAATAATTGTCGAGAAACTGGAAGCCGCATTGATTCCCGTGGCATGTTCTTGCATTGTCACTACATTAAATTGGTTCATATATAATCGTAATATTTCACTTACCAATTTTAGTTTCTTTTCTTTAAGTAGTCTCATTGCGGGAAAGAATGACAATTCCTTTATGTCATCGCCTCCCAGAAAATCAAGCGGATGCAATAATAAAGAAGGACGAGTACCCGTCAACCGGCACAACAGCATGGCAATTTTGAAATACAAAAGGGCCAATGCACGAGAATAGCTGGCAATATAAATAAGATAACTGACATGAATGGGTATCTTAAAAATTGGCATCGTAGTTACCGGAATCTCAATCAGTTGTTTATCCGATCCAACATACTTTAGCTGCCACAGGTAAGGGCGAATAGGTCGAAATCCATCTTGTATAGATCCAAATAAATTATCGCGTTGGCGTTTTTCGTCCGGATTTAGCTTGGCGGTCATAAAATAATAAAGTCTGGCCAACGGGCCGATATAAGTCGGCAAAGTCGAACAATCGTACAGATATCCTCGGCTGATGAGTACTTCTATGGTTGTTTGTGAAATGCTAAATCCTGGGCCGCGAAAGCCAATTGGTTTTTTACCGGTTACTTTTACAATCGATTCTTCAGCCCGAGCAATTTCCGCTTCAATCTGTTCTTGGGTGTATGTGTGTAGCCACGGCTCATGATGGAAGGAATGATTACCAATCTCATGTCCTGCCTTTGCCAAGGATTTTAGCGCTTCATGATTTTTTTCGAGGGCGGCGTCCTGGCCCACAACAAAAAATGTAATAACCAAATTACGTTCTTTTAGAAACTTCAAGACGCGCGGCACCACCAGATCCAGGTAGGAGGGAAACGTATCCCATCCTGGATCTCCATGGGTTTTCATATATGACCATTGGTTGTCTAGGTCAAAGGACAGGCTGGCAAGGGGCTTATTGTTGGACATAATTCTCCTTGTGTTTTCATAATAAACAAACATGTACTTACTTCTCTCCAGCGATTAACTCTGCAATTTCTCTAGCCTTTCTGCTAATAGACTCACTATTTGTCAAAGTCGGGTAGATTTGTGCACCGGAGGCAAGGTAAAGATACTTAATGGGTGTTTGGAACGACGGGATAAGATGAGTTGCGTTCAACGGATGTACCGGTTCCACATAGTTCTCACGCTCTACCAAGAAGTAGCGAATCCAATGACGATCAAATTCAGGGAACATCCATTCCAGCTGGCTAAGCCAGAGTTCTTTTACCTCTTCATCCGTCATCTTCTGGTAGGGACTATCCGGGCAGATATATTTGGGGAGATACACAAGATGATGTCCGCCAACATATTGAGGATCGATAAATGAAGTGGTTTCGATTACACCCGTAAAAGGAATACGATCATCGGTAAGATTTAGAGTCCAAAAACCCGTTAAAGGCCGATCCAAAACGATCATTGGACAGATAATATCCATGTACCTGGTCTGCGCCAGTAAATCCCGGTACTCCCGGCTTGTTCCTGGGATCATGGTTTGAAATATTGGAGGTTGTAAAGTGGTAATCACTCTATCAAACATGTGAATTTCACCATCAACCAGAATTCCATGGGCCTCATTTTGATTAATAATGATTTTGTCGACTGACTTTTTAAGGTGAATCTTTCCTCCGTCAGCTACAATTCGATCTGCCATGGCCTGGATTAAAGTATTAAACCGCCGATCAAATGACCCGCCTCTTCTTTTTGGTTTGCTCCACTGCGGGTGGACTTCATCCTCACCAGACGTGCCCAGATATAAGTAGCAGGTATATCAGCGAAGCTGCCATCAAATTTCGCTTTAAGCAACGGCAGCCATATATTCTTAAAAGTTTGACGGCCTCCCAAGCGCAGCAACCATTTTTCGACACTAATGCTCTCCAGGTGGTGCCAATCCCGGATAAATTGGGCATAAACGATCGTAAGCCCCAAACGGAATTGATCGATCCATCCCAACGGTGGAAAACGCAAGAATTCAAGGACATTATTCATGGAAAAGGTTCTATTTTGATAGAAAAAACCCATCCTGGTCTCGTGAAAGCGTAACTGATCCGTAATTCCCAATTCGCTGCAGAGTTGGCGCAGATGACTGTCACTGGACAGGATTGCGTGATAGAAACGATCGACTACTGTCCCATCCTCAAGAGTCATTGACCTGGCCAATCCCCCAAGAGATGGACCACCCTCGAATATCTCCACCTCGATACCCTTCTGTGAGAGGAAATAACCTATACAGACCCCCATCAAGCCACCGCCGATTATGCCTATTTTCATAAATTACCTCACTTCTTGATATGCCGTAAAAAACTGTTCTCATTTCACCATTGTAGAGGCATTTAGTATCTCTGCAATACGCTTAGCAGCATCTCCAACCCCATAAATGGGGGGATGGTCAGATGGCGGAGCGAAGGCAAACCAGTTATCCAGGATAAGTTTCTGGTCAGCACCAACCAGTCTATTCCAGCCTGTCTCAACAGTGGCCATCCATTCAGTCTCATCTCTCAAGGTGAGACAAGGTATGCTCATATAATAGGCCTCACGCTGCACTCCACCGGAGTCCGTGGCAATCAACCGGGCATTTTCCTCCAGGATTAACATATCAAAATAACCTACCGGTTCGATGATGTGGACATTACCTACATTGACAGCTATATCGGTGAGCGCTTTCTGGGTTCGGGGATGCAATGGCAAAACTACAGTCTCCGAAACCTGATTGAGAGCTGTAATGATCTGCTCGATACGTTTGGGGTCGTCTGTATTAGCAGCGCGATGAATGGTCACTAGGGAATAACGCTTAGGCTCAATGCGCAATCGCTCAAGAATGCCCGATTTGTTCCGAGCAATAGGGAGCGCAAACAACAAAGCATCCAACATCACATCCCCCACCCGGTGGACAGAGTCCGTGATGCCTTCTGCAGCTAAATGACGTTCGGCAGTGGCACTTACACAAAAAAGCAAATTGGCCAGACGATCCGCCACCAGCCGGTTTATTTCTTCCGGCATGGCGCGATTGAAACTTCGTTCACCGGCTTCAATATGTGCAAAAGGAATTTTTAATTTGCTGGATACCAGGGCAGCACCCAGGGAAGAATTTGTATCTCCTCTCACAATAATAAAATCCGGCTTTTCATTAAAAAGAACTTCTTCCAAGCCAACCATGATTTGTGCAGTTTGATTGGCTTGCGAACCTGATCCTACACCCAGGTTGTATTTGGGCGCCGGGATTTCAAGCTCATCAAAGAACGTCTGTGACATCCGGTAATCGTAGTGCTGCCCGGTATGCACCAATATTTCTTGGTGATCGTTACAAATAGCACGACTTACTGGCATAGCCTGGATAAATTCGGGACGTGCGCCTACGATTGATAAAATCTTCATTCGTATTTATTCCCTTTAAGACCAATACGGTTCTATAGTAAACGTTGATAAAGATAATTTCAGGAATTAATTATTTTGACTTAGATTTCGATTACAACTGTACCAACTTATATTTACGGCTTTCATCATACTCGTGAAGGTTGAATACTAATCTTTCCGTATCATTACGGTTTATTATCATTTTAATGTTCACTCAGGATTTATTTCGGATGTAATTTAAGTCCATTATATAGTGGAACAATTCGACCAATGACGGGGGGAACGATCAATGATTGAGTGACATAAAAATTTTCAAGTAACGTAGATAGAAGCACTTCCCTACGGCCTTCATAATCTTGTTTTGCACTTTCACCTGTCAGGATTTTGAGGCCAAGGTCTAGAATTTTCGAATAGCCAGGTGTAATCACTATTAGTGAACCATCTGCCACGAGAATGCGGCGAATTTCTTGGCAAGCCGCATCAATATTTTGAACAAATTCAAGCGCACTAACGGCAACAATGCAATCGAAATAATTAGCGGGGAAATTCGTACCTTCAATACTTGCCGAGAATAGTTTTGCTTTAACTCCAACTTGTTCCAACGCTTTTTGAACTTCTCCAGCCTTATCATGTATATCGATGCCGTATAATTCTTCGCAATTCCGAATCAATTCCGGCATGAAGATTCCGCTCCCATAACCAACCTCGAGTATCCGGTGGTATTGCACTTCGTTAAGCAAAGATTGAACCAACTTAAACCTTAAACGCTGTATCCAGCCGAGCAAGGGACGATAGTTCCAATCCGCATGATCTATTTCACCTGTTCTTATTAGCAGTTCACGGCTTAATAATTTCATGATCTCACCTTATCTTCATATTTACCCAAATTTGCAGTATCCATAACGATACAAATTCCTTTTTTCTTAACCCCTCAATTCATTTTAAAAGCCATAATATAATTTTTTTTATAAATACACATACTTTAAGCACCTCATTCATTATGCTGGTAACATTTGGCGGGGTGTACTAATTTCTGTAAACCAATATGACCCCGATCCCGATTACGATAGTGCCAATCAACCGGCCCAGAGTAATCCGTTCATTGAATAATCCCCAAGATGCTACGATCATTATCAAATAAGTCAGGCTTGCTAAAGGATAAGCGTAACTCAAATCAACACGTGAGAGAGCTGCCAGCCAAAATACTGTTCCAACCAAATAAACGGCCAATCCCCAAAAAACATAGGGATTCGTAACCATCTTCCAAAGGATCGCGGGAAGTTGATTCAAGCTCAAGGTTATCTCGCCCAAGTCATTCATCCCTTTCTTAACCATAATTTGACCCACGGCACTGCCCAGAACACTGATGAGAATATATATGACTGCGATCTTCATTCCTGCTCCTTTATTTGCGGGGATTGCTTTCTCGGATTCCATGGTCCACCTCAAATGGTCGGCGCCTGTTTGAGTCCTAAAATGGACTGCAGACGATAAAGCAATACCCTCCATTGAAAAGCTAAATGGGCAAGTATCGTCTGTTTTATTTTAGCCTTGGATACCCCATACGTTCGTTTATAAAGCACAGCCGGAAACTCAGCCACGCGGTAGCCTTTAAGCATCGCTTTGACTAATATTTCTGTTCCAGCCAGGAACCCATTCGATTTGAAATGGATTTCCTTTATAACACCTGAGCGGTATGCGCGGAACAGGCATGTATAAGTATAAATATGCCAGTCTACCAGGATCCGATATATAGCCGATGAACCTCGGCTGAGAAATAATCGATATGCTGGTACTCCGACAACGCCTCCTTTAGGATGGTATGGTGAGGCTGTTACTATGTCAACTTCTGGAGTGAGGAAGGATAAAAGTACCGGGATTTCGGAAAACTTGTACGTTCCGTCGCTATCCACGGTGACCAGGATATCCCCACTGGCGCTCGAGAAACCCGTTCTAATGGCTGCGCCTAAACCCATGTTGGTCTCATGTTTGAGAAATTTATATGTCACCTCCGCTTGATTCTCTCCGTCAAAACACTCTTTAATTTGGAAGAAGTTTCATCAAGGCTCCCATCGTCCACAAAGATGATTTCGACTGAATGAATTGCCTCCGGTGAATTGTCTCTGTTATGGATAATGATTTCTCTAACAACCGGTAACAGTTCATCGTGGAGTTTTGATACATTATCCACTTCGTTAAAACAAGGAACAATAATTGAGAGCTTCATGATCTACAAGCCTTTCGTCGCAGTAGATTACCTAAGCCGTTAGACTAGATGTGAAAACCGTGATCATCAATGTTGCAATTCAACCAAATAGACAGAAATGGGGCCGATGAACTGGTGTGTGTTTATCAAGTGCATAGTTGTTTGGTTAGGATTGACGAAGAACGAGGTATATTGAGATGAATTTTCAGACGCATTTCGTATGATTACCCAGAAGCGCTTATGCCCAGAAACGCATTGCATCAGTGCCGCAGAAATCGCTTTCGAATCTTGGACATTATTACTTAGGCCACAGATTGGCAAGTTCCCATGGTAGTACCAATCGAATGTTTTTTGCTCGATACCTATGCCTTGGTTTGGAGCAAAGACAATCTCGTCGGTAGGGCTCGAGTTTGCCTGAACAAAGGCAGCCACTTCCCTCCACTGCTCATTAACATCATTCACAAAATAATTACCTAAACTGGGTACGATCATTATGACTAATACCATTAATGAAATCGTTATTGGAACCAGCTTGCGGATACTATATATGCCTAATGCTAATAACAAATACAAAGCAGAGGCAGCCCCGATTGTGTATTGGTCTTTATAAATAGGGGTAATCAGGTAAGAAAAAACAAAAGGCAGCAGGATGGGGCAAACCAACCAACAGCTTACCAAAAGGAGTTTACCTGTCAAATCAGGAACTTCCTTCAGGTTAGCATTCCACCTTCTCCATGCAGATAACCAAATATTCTTTCCTTGCCGAAAGGCGTAAATCCAGGTGCCTGCGATTAGAAATGCCCCGGCTACAGCATAATTGACAACCATAATTTCCCAATTGCGCTCACGACGGGGAGAGAAAATAAAATGGTAGACGGAGCGCAGGGGCTCCGATAATGATGGAATCGGTAATACCAGACTCGCTTGAACAGCAGCTACCTCCTGCAAACTTCCCTTCCCAATAATTAGGAAGAAAATGTAGGGTGCGAAGGTGAGAAGGACTAATGCCTGACAAATAATCCAGGTGGCGATTAAACCCTTGTACTTTTTCACTTGGAGAATCAAAAATACATTCTGTGCCGCAAGGATAAACACGCCGAAAGTATGGCTGTAAACCATGAGTATGCTGGCTATCACGTAAAGAATGAAGTGAATTCTCTTCTTACTCTTGAGAGCCAGTATGAAAAATAAGATTGATAGTAATGTCATCATCTCAAAATAACCATAGAATTTAGCTAATTGAGAATAATATATCTGGTTTTCAGAAATCGAAATCAGGAAAGCACTGAGCAGACCAACTGGTTTGCCAAACAGCTCCCGCCCGATCATGTAGACGAGAATGATCGAGATTATGCCAGCCAGGGCAGAGAATGACCTGGTACTCACCTCAGACGTACCGAAGAGCTGCTCCCAATAATGAAAAGGAAAATAATAGGCAGGGGGTTGGTCTAATCTCCCTGATGTAAGTATCTGTTGAATGCTTTGCTGTCCCTCTACCACTGTAAACGTTTCATCGATCCAGTAACTCTCGGTGCCTAAGTCGTAAAGTCTTAGACTGATGCCGATAAGCAAGATGAGTCCTAGTAAAACAGCCGGATTTAAAAACCTATTGATACCAGAACGATTTTGAAAATCTGTGCTCATGGGAATCAACTCCTGTGATAACTTTACCTTTTCAGATCTTTAGTGAAAACCGTGATCATCAATGTTGCAATTCAACCAAATAGACAGAAATGGGGCCGATGAACTGGTGTGTGTTTATCAAGTGCATGGTTGTTTGGTTAGGATTGACGAAGAACGAGGTATATTGAGATGAATTTTCAGACGCATTTCGTATGATTACCCAGAAGCGCTTATGCCCAGAAACGCATTGCATCAGTGCCGCAGAAATCGCTTTCGAATCTTGGACATTATTACTTAGGCCACAGATTGGCAAGTTCCCATGGTAGTACCAATCGAATGTTTTTTGTTCGATCCCCTGGTAATACCAGTTGAATGTTTTTTGTTCGATTTCTATACCTTCGTTCGGAGCAAAGACAATCTCGTCGGTAGGGCTCGAGTTTGCCTGAACAAAGGCAGCCACTTCCCTCCACTGCTCATTAACATCATTCACAAAATAATTACCTAAACTGGGTACGATCATTATGACTAATACCATTAATGAAATCGTTATTGGAACCAGCTTGCGGATACTATATATGCCTAATGCTAATAACAAATACAAAGCAGAGGCAGCCCCGATTGTGTATTGGTCTTTATAAATAGGGGTAATCAGGTAAGAAAAAACAAAAGGCAGCAGGATGGGGCAAACCAACCAACAGCTTACCAAAAGGAGTTTACCTGTCAAATCAGGAACTTCCTTCAGGTTAGCATTCCACCTTCTCCATGCAGATAACCAAATATTCTTTCCTTGCCGAAAGGCGTAAATCCAGGTGCCTGCGATTAGAAATGCCCCGGCTACAGCATAATTGACAACCATAATTTCCCAATTGCGCTCACGACGGGGAGAGAAAATAAAATGGTAGACGGAGCGCAAGGGCTCCCATAATGATGGGGGAGAAATGTATCCATTAGTTGCGATGACCGCCCCTTCCACACTACCCTTTCCTAGAGTCAGGATAAAAAAGTAGGGTAAATAAGCGAAAAGTACCAATGCCTGACAAATAATCCAGGTGGCGATTAAACCCTTGTACTTTTTCACTTGGAGAATCAAAAATACATTCTGTGCCGCAAGGATAAACACGCCGAAAGTATGGCTGTAAACCATGAGTATGCTGGCTATCACGTAAAGAATGAAGTGAATTCTCTTCTTACTCTTGAGAGCCAGTATGAAAAATAAGATTGATAGTAATGCCATCATCTCAAAATAACTATAGAAATGAACATATTGAGAGTACTGTATTTGGAACTCGGAAATCGAAATCAGGAAAGCACTGAGCAGACCAACTGGTTTGCCAAACAGCTCCCGCCCGATCATGTAGACGAGAATGATCGAGATTATGCCAGCCAGGGCAGAGAATGACCTGGTACTCACCTCAGACGTGCCGAAGATTCTTTCCCAATAATGAAAAGGAATAAAATAGGCAGGGGGTTGGTCTAATCTCCCTGATGTAAGTATCTGTTGAATGCTTTGCTGTCCCTCTACCACTGTAAACGTTTCATCAATCCAGTAACTCTCGGTGCCTAAGTCGTAAAGTCTTAAACTGATGCCGATAAGCAAGAAGAGTCCTAGTAAAACAGCCGGATTTAAAAACCTTTTGATGCCTAGGCGATTTATAAAATCCTTAGACATTTGAGTCACTTCCTGTTACAACTATTCTTCTTTGGATTTTCAGATTGCACTGCTTTCATACCAAATTAAGGACGGCTAAGAAACACATCTCTTGAAGTTCTAAAATATACTTGCGGGCTTTTGACTTCTTTAAAGTAGTATCAATCCATAGCCTTACTTATTGGCCAGACTATCGATAAGCTGGAAATAAGTGTATTTATGTTTTTCCCAGTTATACTCCCTTGTAAATTGACTGGCGGCTGCGCTCAGTAGCTTCCTTTTTTCGGGATGTTCATATAGATCGCGGATGGCTCCGGTCAATTCAGACACATTACCAGGAGAACAAAATTGGATCATCGCATCATTAAAATAAGCTTCTATGGTTGCGGTTCTTGAACAGATAACAGGCTTACCCATGGCCACATATTCGAGCAGTTTGACAGGTAGCATGAACCTGGTGAAGTCATCATAGATGAGTGGAACAATACCCACATCTGCCTTTGCAATAATTGGCACAAGCTCTTCCAGAGGCATGAAGGGATGAATCTCAACACAAGCCTGAGCCTCTTCAATTTCTACCGTCTTATATAGGCTGGGCAAAGCATCTCCAAAGCCAATGATTTTTAGATGAATATTCGGAATTTCTTTATGCAGTTTCGCTACCGCTTGTATTGCGATTCCCAACCCGGTTCGTTCTGCTAGCATTCCATGATAGATCAATTCAAACTTTTTTTGATTTTCATGATAAATATCATTAACCTCTGAAAATATCTTTGGATCGGGGAGATTTATCAGAATAATAAATTTTTGTCTTGGATTGCCATGACTACATAGTGCTTCCAGGTGAGGTCGATGGACGGCAATTGCTCGATGAGCAAAACCAATACTGCAGCGTTCCACCCAGGTGATGAAGTGTATAACAGGATGTTTGCTATTGGTCCCAAATTTGGATTGATAAAGTTCTGGCGTCAGCTCGTGGACATCTATTATTACCTTTGCCCCCAACAGCTTGGGTACAATCGCGGTGAACACCAGAAAATCCGGCATGGTATGGACTTGGATTATCTGATAAGAATACTTTAATTGCAACCTGGTAAGCTTTAACAGAGCTGCACAGAAGAAGTGCAGGTATGAGGACACATACATTCTAGTGTTTGATCCACGATAACGCGGGAGTGAAATTTTAAATGTCCTGACACCATTTTTATACTCGGGGTTTACCTCATCTCGCTCGCCTAAACAAATTAAATCCACCATATCACCACGCTCAACCAGTGCTTCGACTTCCCTCCGCATCCGTGTATCGGTGGAATAATTGGAGTAAGCGACCATACAGACTTTTACCATGCTGTATTTTCCTCCTACATAATTTCTATATAAATAAGTCTTTCAATTTCATATACGCGCCGACTTTCATTAAACGCTTTTATTATTCTGTCCTTTGATCTAACTGATGCTAACGGAGCCATATGGTTATTGTGAGATGATAATGGACAATATATTTCGCCTATTCCTTTTTATAGATTGCACTAGAATGGGTGTCCACTTCAAAGGAGTCAGCGACCTGAATGATTACTTATATTCAGAACGCCCGAAATTCACAATTCTCCTCATTAATTTACGGCGCATAAAGGCTATTACCTCAGCATCGTCGAACTGAGGCTTGCGTATTATCCAACTATGAAGATACCCCCAGAATATTCCTATTCCTCTCATAAGAGGCGGGCGCTCTGAAAGACCACGATAAATACTCCGTGCCAGAATGGCGAGCCAGGTATATCCCAGGAAGAAAGCGAACTCACCCTCCTTGATATACCCTCCCCACTTGCCATCAGCGGCTCCCGTTGGCCGAAGATGATGGACTATTAACTCATTGTAACTGCGCGTTTTCCACCCTTTCATCTGAGCCCGCCATTCATCAATACCATCCCATCCGTTCACAAGCGGCAGGCCACCGATCTCTTCAAAACAGGCTTTGCGATAGACCTTGGTAGGCCCTCGCACGTGATCGACCGGAACTCTTTCTAATTGCCATTCGTTTCCAACCGGAATATAACACCCGCCT
The DNA here is from genome assembly GCA_963827305.1 of uncultured Chloroflexia bacterium. GTDB lineage: Bacteria > Chloroflexota > Anaerolineae > Anaerolineales > Villigracilaceae > UBA877. The sequence continues at coordinate 42,052 of CAWHAM010000023.1, read as the reverse complement.
CCGGCAATTCCCAAACGAGAGTTTTTTGCAAACTTGTCTTGCAGGCATTCAAAATAGTCTGAAGCAAACGACAAATCGCCATCTAGCTTCACAATGAAATTATAGTCCGCCTCGACAAGCCTAAATCCTTCATAGAATACCCGCATAACCCGACTGCCACGCTCTCGACTACCTTCCACAGGCAAAGTAACCCGTTTTATCCATGGATAGCGCTCAACATATTCTTGAATAATATCGGCGGTGTTATCAGTTGATCCATCGTCTACGATTACCCATTGCTCGGGCTTAACCGTTTGAGCCACTACCGAGTCCAGTGTAGATCGAATGTACGCTTCTTCATTATGGGCGGGTGTGATGATCACGTATTTCATTGTTGGTCCCTTTCCAAGATTCGGGAAACCATAGTAGAACCGCTTTTTGGCATTGCGCGGGTAAATCCACCCCCGAAATATTGCGCTGCGATTGTGCTACGGACATTCCTCATTTTTTTAATGAAGCATACTCACATTATGACGAAACAATATATTCATTTCCTGTTAATAAAGGCGAGCGGATCCGGGATTTAGGACCTTTTAGCTGTCCCAGATTGGAACAAATTCTTCGCAAAAGACAAGATCCAACGAAACGCTCTGCCAAATGCGGGCCAATATACTGGGACCACAAATTTAAGTTGGTAATATAAATAGGCCGGAGTTAGTGTTAACCGGCGACGCCCAAGCCTGCCTTTTCGATCTATCTTCCAGGTAGCCGCCCAAATGTTCAAGCCTTGTTCTGCCGGCACCATGGAGAGGTTGTGTTGTACTTCAGGCCCTAAGTCACCCCAATGACCATCGATCACTCGTATCTTATCAGGAGCATACCCATGGATTTGATGTGCCATGGGAACAGCTTCCGTGACGTCTACGATAGGGTAACCTTGCGATCTCGCTCGCCATACCAGCCAGTTATCCCATTTTAAGCGGCCTATCACAAAGGGAGGTATATCCTTATACATCCCTCGCGGAAAACAGAAAAAATCGATACCATTGGGGGAATGCAGTGTACCCTTTTGTGTTAAAAGCCTCTTCAGATCTGCTTCCCATCCGGCTGATTCAAAATTCCACGTCTCATTGATGTCTATGTCCGTGCGCTGACCCAGAACCAGAAACCTGGGCATTTTGGCTGCAATACCCTCTATCGCCCGCACGAAATCATTCGTAAGCATAATATCAGAATTTATATAGCAAACCACCGGTTGACTGGCCCTTGTCTGCCCAATCTGAAAAACCGAACTAACCAAAGGTGTTCCATATTCATTTCTGTCGATGCCAGGAATGTGGATCAGGCCAAACTCCGTGCAAATTTCTGCAACGCCTTTGTCAATCCCAAGGAGGATGATCTCAGGCTTTGGGGTTAGGAGTGTCCAACTCCTAATCGCATTCCTCTGAATAGTATCAATATGCTCCTCGAACGGTTTGGGACAAGCAAAGAACGTTATCATCAATTCGGGATCCTCTCTTTAAGTTGGACGTGTAAGGAGTGTGACGGAACTCTCTCGAAAAGTCGCAGGAACCGGCCAACTCCGTGTAAAGCTCCATTAGGTGCCCGGCAATGGCGTCCCAGTCATAGCAATTCACGACCAACTCCCTGGCATTCATAACAATGCGATGGTACAAATCAACATCTGTGATCAGTTGGACCGTCTTGGCGGCAAACGCCTCAGGTTTATCGGCGATGAAGAGATGCTCGCCATCACACACATCAAGCCCTTCACAGCCGAGTGTCGTAGATACGGCCGGCCGGCCAAGGGACATTGCTTCAAGGATCTTGAGCCGTGTGCCGCCCCCTGCACGGAGCGGCACAACGGCGACGGTACATCGCTGATAGTAAGGGACCACATCATTAACCTGGCCAGTGACGTGCACGTCTCCACCAGCCAATTCCAGCACTTTGGGAGCAGGATTGGCCCCCACAATCCATACCTGGACCTGTCCTAATGTGCGCTGAATGTGGGGTAGGATCTGGTTACAGAAGTAGAGAGCCGCATCCACGCACGGCGCATAACTCATGCTGCCGATGAGAAGCAGGGATGGTCGAGAAATATCCTCTTTAGGAAGGGGTTGATACTTGTGCGTATCCACGCCATTGGGAACGACCTCCACCCGCAGACGCGGGTTGGCCTTCAACAACAGGCGACGGTCTGGTTCAGACACTGTAATACATTCGTCAAACTGGCCTGCGCAGCGCGGCTCCCAATGGCTCATTTGCCAACTATACAGCCTCGAGCGAAATCTGGATTCGGTCTTGACACTGACACGCGCCATCCTTCGTTGCTGTTGAGAAGTAATATTCTGGAGCGCGAGAACACTTTTATAGTGACCGCTTAACGGAAGATTTTCCAAGTACGGAGCCATGCACGATTGCTCAACGTGCACGATATCGAATTCCATGTTTGAAGCAATTTCCTGGATCTTAGTGGCAAGTTCTCGAGAATATTGCACCAAAAACTCCAAAGGTTTGCCAGCTATAAGGTAACGTAATAGTCCCGGCAGGTGCTTTAGTCGATGGCGTGGGCTTTTAATGCCTGTCTCTACCCGGAAGCAAAATTCACGCATATGCTCTACAGCCTTAATATCATCAGATGTACTTACGGGTGCGGCCAACGACACTTCATGATGCCTGGCGATGCGTCGAATCAGATTGTAGACGCAAATCTTATCCCCGGCGATAGGCGGGTAGGGCAGATTATTATTGATAAACAAAATGTGCATAATGGCCTTTCACACTAGGTCAAAGTCATCCCAGCTCAATAAGTTGAAGAAATTAATCCTGACCTGACTCGCCTCAACGAATAATGGGTCACGGGATTCCCTGTCACGCGGTCTATCGTTGGTTAATTTGGGTGAGAATTTTAATCGCACCATTGAATTAAAAGTTATTTGCGAGCAGCAGTTGAGAATAAACACTTAATCCTTTGAGTTTGTTCTTCGATTTCATGTTTTTTTGCTACACCGTTATTTAAAGATATCTATCGACCTGTTTAATGATATGTCAAAAACAGAATTCTGCACGAATTATTGCCAGTGCGTTACTACGAATTCTTTGCACCAACCCTTGTTGTTGGCGTAAGCATGGCTCTTGTCTGGTTCAGACATCCACTTGATTCGATTGTCACACTGCTGCACTCAATCTGTGGATAGTCTTGTTGCAATATGTTTTTATGTGTGAGTACTATGTATCGCGCCCGGTCCAGGCATGGGATTAAAATGGTTACAAGCGGACATGGGATATTCATCCGTGAACTCTCCGACCTCGAACAAGCGAGAATAAGCGGTTGGTTTTACCAATCATAAACTTGATGTCGCTCATCGCTAAGGCACCCGTAACCAGACTTAATCCCACAAAGAGGCAAGAAATCAGACCAGCCTCGACGATAAGTCCCCCCCAGCCGGCGAGGTGCAAAGACAACAGGGAGAAAGCCACAATCGAGCCCGTTTCAGCCAGAATGGTCCGCGCATACGGCATCAAGCTTTCTGCCCAACTCTTGACGGCAAGTAGCTTTCTCTGCGCATATAGGTCATATGCAATGTTGGACACAAACTTACCGATGAATACACCCATGGCTATACCTGGCGCTCCCCAATGCGGAGCCAATAAAAGTACCGGAATGGCCAGTAAGACCGTGGTAGCGACCGAGGCGACCAGGTTAACGTCTGCTCTGCCCATCCCATTACAGACCTGGTACGCTACCGTACCTGAAGATTGCCAGACTGCCCCCGCCCCCAATAGAGCGAGTACGAGCCAGGAGTTGACCATGAATTCGGATCCCATCCACAACAAGAGGAAGTTCTTGGACAGGACTATCAACAGGGCGGCAACCAATGCAGATGCCCAGAGCTGTATCCTGATCATTTCATGATACAGATGGCGTAATTCGTCTATCTTGCCCATTGCCACGGCCTCAGAGCTCAAGGGATACAGGGCCGTAGAGAAGCTGGACATCATACTTGGAATCCGGTCAGTGATCTTTGTTGGAACCATGTAAAATGCCACCGCGGATGTTCCCAAAAGGATCCCCACCAATGTTCGATCGATTTGCAGTCCAATCGTGGCGGCTAAATTCCCGCCAAATAAGAGGGAGGAAAAACCAGCCAGGCGCTTCACTAGAGAGGTGTTGACGAGCGAACTGCGCTTGGCCCCCGGATACTTGCGAAGGAGACTCCAGGCGACGATGGCGAAAAGCACCAATCCCAAAACACTCGAGAGAACCTGCGCCAGCACGGCCCCCAGCAACCCCCACCCCCACCATAGCGCGAGAATGATCGCCATCGTATTCAGTGTTCCAACGACAAGCCCGACTTGATTTCGAATATCGTAACGGCGCATCGCGATCGGAATGCTTTGCAGGGCACCAATCACTCCGTTTAGAAAGAAACTGAAGGCAGCCAGACGGAAGGCTGTCACAGACGAGGGTATCAACGCTGGGGGGATTGCAAAGACCTTCCTCGCCAGTACATCAGCAGCCAGGAACATAGTGAGGCCCGCCAGTGCGGCCAAGGCTATATTGATCACCAAACCAGCAGCAACCGCCTCATGCAGTTCTGACCATTGCTGATGGGCATACGCTTCAGCCATGAAGCGTACACTACCCATCGCAACTGGACCGTTGAGCAAACCAAGGTAACCAGCCACGATCGAAACAATGGCAAAGACACCATAAGCATCGTTGCCCAGGCTTTTGACAATGAAAGGGATCGATAAAATGGATAGACCAATTGGCCAAACCCAACCGATCATGTTGAAGATTGTATTTCGCGTCAGACCCTGTGTCAGGGAGTTGATCTTGACTTCGTCTGTCGGGAGTTTTTCTATTTCTTCATTCATTTGCTGTGAATACCCTTCTAATTATGAAAGAGAGTTGGGAAGTCAAGGGTTCGAAGAGAATGAAGCGCGCCGAATATCTTGTCTCTCGTGGTCAATACGTTTCATTAAGGCTGCAGTAAGCCCTGTTAACAACCAGAACAGAGTAAACACCTGGCTGTTTCCAAGCAGGATATATTCCACCATCCCTTGTATTACCAGGGCGATCAGGGCGCCCAGAATGCCTACACCAGCTACCCACACCGTTTCGTCCTTTGCCTGGTCGGTGATCCGCCAGGCCTGGATTAATCAGAACGACCAAAAAGACCATGAACGTTCCCAATCCGAGAAGACCCGTCTCCGCGGCGATGAGCAGAAAAACGTTATGGACGATGGGTGTAAATTCATTCCAGGCGGCAGCGTCTGCTGGGTCATACCTGGGACTGACCAGTGTATAGTTGTTCAACCCGATACCTACGACTGGATTGTCACGGATGATAGCCAAAGCGGCTTCAGCTAACGTAAACCTGGTAGCGACCGACCCTTGGTCGTAACTTGTGAGACGAGCTTGGATCCGGTCTGAGTAAAGGAGTGCTACACCCGACAACACAACAGCAGCAGCGCCAGCAATCACGATCGCGGCCATCGAACTGATCCGTTTCCGCCGGATAGCCAGCACGAGGACGATGCAAATGGTCAAAATGAAGATACCCCAGGCTGCGCGCGAGAGGCTGAAGATCAAGGCCCAACCCATCAAACAAAGTATGATGCCCGCCAGGATCTTCACAAAGAGCTTTGTCCTGGAAAACAGCAAAGCCAATGCAAAGGGGACCCCGGTGGACAGGTACATCGCAAAAGTATTGGGGGTCATGAGCGTGCCACTGACACGACTAACGAGTCCTCCGCTAAGCATCTGTTCGTTAACCGTGACTGTCCCGGCAAGAAAACTAAGATTGAGCGGGTTTCCTGTGATCCCCTGGTAAATCCCCACCAGCGATTGGAAAACCATACCCAGCATAAGCCCGGATATCACAATAGTGAGCTCGCTGTCATTCCTGACGCTGCTTGCAATCACCCAGCAGAGCAACACCATTTTCCCCATATTGAACATTTGGAATAGGAAAAGTTCTCCATCTTTCGCGGCTGCCACCGAGAACGAGGAAAAGATCAGCCAGACGAGTGCAGGCACCATAATCTGAGAGAAAGAGCTGAATTTAACCTTCCTGCGCGCCAGCTCTCCGAGAAATATCAAGAGTAAAATCAGTGCCAAAATATCGGACAGGTAGATGGATACGTTTGTATTATAGCTGGTGGATTCTGGCCAATCAAAAACCGCTTTACCCAGGTAGAATGGCACAAGAAAAGCCAGCATACAGAGCAAAATCTGTCCCGGGCTTTTGGTCACCAATATCAACACAATGATTCCCAATACTCCTAAGACAGCGACTTCCCACTTGAGGTCCAGATTAAGCAGCAGAATTCCCCCACTCATTGTGCCTACCAAAAGACACAAGGCGAATTGAACAATCTTATCTCTCGCTCTCTCCAAAGTCACATTCATGCAGTTTCATCTCTACGGTAGCAGAATGTTCAGGGGATTACTTTCATATCATAGATATTGGTTAGTCCCAATTCATCTCTGCTGACTTCCCGCGGCCAGTGCCTTTTAAAGTGTGTGCTGGCAAGTTGGTGCGCTACATGTGAGACCCTATTTGTAGCCAGTCCAGTCTCTCCAGCGATTTTGGCAATTAGCGCATCTAGTTCAGCTTGGGGAAAACTTCCTGTCCCATCAAACTTGTTCTGCAGCAAGCGAACAATCACCTGATCCAACTCATAATAAGGTAGACCTAACTGATCTTCATCGGTCCCATTTGGAATAATATCCAGCCCATCCGTTGGCACAGCCTTGATTGATTCTTCGGGTACACCCAAGGACTTGGCAATTGTATATTCCTCAAGACCTTTCCAAATTTGCTGGATTGGTGAAAAATCTCCGACGTCGCCATTGATGGTCCAAAATCCCATCCATAGTTCAGATAAATTATCCGTTGAGACAACCAGACCACCAGTCAGTTGAGCGATATGGTAAAGGGTGATCATGCGCAAGCGAACTTTGATATTGCCGGAGGCACGCGTCTTGCGATGGACTATTTGCTGGAGCAGTTTTTCATCCTTATAATCCGCTATGATTTGGGAGAGTTGATCCTGCACTGATCCTGCAGAATAAAAACGTGCCATGAGTGCATGATATTCGTAAGCCAGATCAACTCTTATCGCTGGGATATTGAAATGGTCCAAAACCAACCGGGCGATCTTCTCAACCTCCGGTTTCGATTCACAAGGCATCAGCACACCAATTGGTTTTACCCCTTCCAGGTTGCTGAACAGCCCAGCGATAACAGAGCTATCCAGACCTTCGGATTTACCAAATATGGCATAGGTCAGGTTATTTTCACGGAAATAGGTTTGGATGGAGCTGCGCATCCTTTTTATACAATCTTGAGCTTGTGGATCGGTCAAGCAGTAGTTCATAATTCCTCCGGGCTATTCCACATATTTTTCAAACGGGCTTTATTCGTCTCCTCATCCATTCCAATTCCGAGAGGAATATAGCGGATATGTTGGGCGGTTTCCAATTTTCCAAGCAGGATTCGCCAGCAATCATAAACAATAACAGGTGGATCCTTCTGCGGAAAATCGGATGCTTGAAGCGCGCTGAATTTGGGGTCAGGGGTAGTGATTACGACTGCATCCGCTTGTTCCAAACATGTTTTCATGTCTTCCAGGATCATAACCTTATCCGTTAATTCGAAGCGCGCCATCTCATTCGCGAGCGGGTCATGTCCGATGACACGAAATCCGTCGGCTGCTAACTTGCGCGCTAGATATATCGCCTGGGATTCTTCCACAACATGGGAATGGGGTTTATAAGCTAATCCCAGGACAAAAACGGTACTTCCCGGTTGGAGGATTGAACTTAAGGATTTTCCCAACTTTATTGCTAGGGACCGGTTTAACAGGTCGGTCGTTTCTGCCAGGCTTGCTTTGTAATCAATAGAACGTGCAAAGAAACCCAGAGCGACATTATCTCGAGGAAAACAAGGGCCTCCGTAACCCAAACCGCCGGTCAAGTATTTGCGACCAATACGTGAATCACAACCTAACGCATCACTGACCACATCCACATTCCCACCTGGAATCCGCGAACATAGATCTGCCAGCATATTAGCAAAAGTGATCTTGGTAGTCACAAAGGTATTCAGCGAAATTTTGGTCAGTTCAGCGTTTTCCAGAGACATGCGCTTGCAAGGCGGGTTATTCGCCATTACTTCGGTATAACATTTTTCAAGCAGGTTGCCTGCGCGCTCATCAATTTCTCCAACCAGGTTGAAATCCGGGTTTAAGAAATCATGGATCACACTGCCCAATGCAATAAATTCCGGACTGTAACATAACCCAAAATCTTTCCCACAGCTCTTTCCCGACTCTTTTTCCAAAACAGGTAGCAGACCATAGCGTGTTGAGCCAGGCAGAACCGTGCTGGTCAGAACCACCAGATGGTAGCCATCCTTTTCCGCCAGAGCTTGGCCAATTTCCCTAAATGCATACTTGGCAAATTGTAACGAAAATGCCCCACGGGCGTCGCTAGGAGTAGGAACGATCACAAAACTGACATCTGAGTTCAGGATGGCATCCTTGTGGTTTATGGTTGCGCGTAGTCGTGCGCGGTTTTCACCGATTATTTCTTCCAGATTCGTTTCTTGGACAGGTGCATGGCCAGCGTTCACAAGATCGACGGCAGGCTGGCTAATATCCACACCGACCACATTGAACCCACGACTGGCAATCGCGGCAGCCATGCTGGCTCCCAACTTGCCAAGGCCGATTATCGAATAGTTTGTTTTCATGATTTGATTTCTACCTGAGTTGAAAACGTTGACGATTTCATATTTTTGACCGTTAAAGTTCTGGATTGGTCCTCTTTTGATAACTCCAGGTTGCGTTGGAGTTGATCATTAGGTCCCCCAAACCTTTCCATTCCTTTGTATCCGGTTATTTATCCGTAAAATTCCTTAACCGATCCAGCCACAGTTTCGATCTGCTCATCAGTCATTTCTGGGTACATAGGGAGAGAAAGGACTTTCTGAACGACATCTTCAGTTATGGGCAAATCGCCTGCCTTGTAACCCAAATAACTCATCGAATTTTGCAGGTGAAGAGGAACAGGAAAATGAATTCCAGTAGCGATACCCCGATCCTTAAGCCAAGACTGAAGTTCGTCCCTGCGTGGGGCCTGGATGACATATGTGTAATAAATATGGTGGTTGTTTGGGGCTTCAACCGGGGTCAGGATGGGCAGTCCTGCGAGCAGCTCATTATATCTTGCGGCATGCTGACGGCGCAGTTCGTTGTATTCCAGAAGGTGTGGAAGTTTGGCGCGCAGTACTACAGCCTGGATTTCATCCAAACGGCCATTCATTCCAACTAGATCGTGGTAATATCTACGTTCTGAACCATGATCGCGGATCATGCGAGCTTTCTTGTTAATTTCAGGATCACTCGTCGCAATAAATCCACCCTCGCCATAACCACCCAGGTTTTTTGAGTAATAAAAGCTGAATCCGGCTGCATCGCCCAGGCTGCCGGCCCGACGCCGCCTATAGGTGGCTCCGTGTGCCTGGCAGGCATCCTCGATCACCTTAAGTCCATGACGGTGAGCAATCTCCATCAAAGGATCCATATCAACGGTCTGACCATATAGTTGAACCGGTATGATGGCTTTCGTGCGCGGGGTTATGCAACTTTCCACCTTGGATACATCCATTACACAGGTGTTGGCAGCAATATCCACGAAAACGGGCTTCGCGCCTGCCAGGATGATTGCCTCACCGGTGGCAATAAACGTATGGGATACTGTGATCACCTCATCTCCAGGCCCGATCCCCATGGAGCGCAGGATGATATGCAGGGCTGTGGTCCCATCGGATATACCGATGCCATAATGAGTTTCACAGAATTGAGCAAAATCCTTCTCCAGCGCCTGCACGTTTTCCCCTAGGAATAAGTGCATGCTGTCAAATACCTTTTCCATCCCGGCAAATATCTCATCTTTAAGGGGTACATATTGGGCATGTAAATCGACTAGCGGGATGTTCATGAGAGAATTTCCTCCTTTTCATTGATTTTTCTGAATATTCTGGCTGGACTTCCGGCTACGACCGTCCATGCTGGTACGTCACGCGTGACCACGCTACCTGCGCCGACAATGGCGCCTTCTCCAACAGTTACACCGCAAAGGATGGTGGCATTACTGCCAACCGAAGCCCCACGTTTGATCAAGGTGGGCGTACAAACCCAATCAGTCTCAGTCTGCAGTTGACCGGTGACGGCTGTCGCCCGAGGGTATTTATCGTTGATAAACATTACACCATGCCCAATGAAGACTTCGTCTTCAATAGTAACTCCCTCACAAATGAATGTGTGACTGGAAACCTTTACCCGGTTTCCAATTTGGGCACCTTTTTGAATCTCAACAAATGTACCGATCTTGCTTTCATCGCCAATCTCACATCCATATAAATTGACAAAAGCAAAGATCTTGACATCTCGACCAAGTTTGACGTCAGGAGCAATGCGAGCGAAATCAGCCGGTCCCGTCACCATTGGATCACCTCATGGTGGGAACCATTTTGCATCGATCGCTCAGCTGCTTCGAGTACTTTGATCACTCGAAGTCCATCTGCCCCACAACTGCATGGTTCAGTATGGTTGTTAATGCAGTCCAAGAAATGTTGACATTCCTGCCGGAGGGGTTCAACAAAATGTATCTTGGGAATGATAATGTCACCGGAGCGATAATTGTATTGAAATTCGTTATATCCGTCGGTGAATTCGGGTGCGTCTACACCCTTATCGTAGATTTTAATTTTCTGCTCGGTCTCTAAATCGTTGAAAACCACCATCTTTTTGCTGCCAACAACGGTTACCCGGCGTACTTTGCATGGGTCCAGCCAGCTCACGTGGATGTGGGCATGGATGTTGTTTGGAAAGATGAGGTTCAGATACGCAACATCAAAAACCCCTTTAAAGACGCATTGCGAACCCTGGCCACTGACCGAGATTGGGTCCTCTTGAAGCAATAAAGATAAAATGGAAATATCGTGGGGTGCCAAATCCCAGAGCACGTTTGAATCGCGATTGAAAAGCCCCAGGTTTAATCGGGCGATATCCAGGTAATAGATCTGGCCTAATTCTCCATTCTCGATATATTTCTTCAACGCAAGTACGGCTGAATTGTATTCAAAAGTGTGCCCCACCATCAAGGTCAAGCCTCGTTCCTTGGCCAAGTCAATTAATTCTTCGGCTTGTTCGCTTTTGGCCGTCATAGGTTTTTCGAGGAGGATATGCAAATTGTGCATTAAGCAATCTTTGGCAATTGCATAATGGGTGATTGGTGGTGTGGATATAACAACTGCACCCAACCCCAAATTAAACAATTCCTGGTAATCCGTTTTAAGAACGGCTTGAGGGTAGAGTAACTCCGCTCGGTTCAAATTGGTTTCCTTCAAGTCGGCGATGGCAACCAATTCTGCACCCGGAAGACCAAAAAAATTTCGCGCCAAGTTTGGGCCCCAATACCCGTATCCAATTAGACCTAATTTTATTGCGTTCATGAAATTACCTCCTTTTCGATTTTAGATCTAATATGCACCCTTTACGGAAATTACCGCCAATGGAGTTCTTAATAATGATCTTGATGTCGAGCCACAAAGATTGATTTTCGATATATTCGATGTCGAGCCGCACCTGCTGATCGAAATCGGTCATACAACGGTTCGTGACTTGCTGCAAGCCAGTAATACCGGGTTGAACCTCCAGACGCCGCAAATGCCAGGGTTTGTACATCTCCACTTCGTAGGGGATCGCCGGCCTCGGGCCGACCAGACTCATATCCCCTTTCACTACGTTCCAGATCTGCGGAAGTTCATCGAGACTCAATTTACGCAGGATCTTTCCAGGACGGATGATCCTTGAATCATTCACCAGTTTGCGAGGTTGGGTTTTTGCACCTTGCAAGGCCGTCATTTTTTCTTCATCATTCTCAATTAATGCTTTGACATATGCCTGGTGGATCGCAGGATCGGCCTTTACATGCATTGTCCGGAATTTATAGCAGCGGAAAATCTCCTTTTTCCAGTAAGTTCGTCCCCCCGAGATTGTCTTTTTGCGCCAACTCGTTCCTGTACGAAGAATATTGGTCCCGGAGAATAAATGAAAATCAAGAATGCGATCATGAGCATCAATGGTGATAGAAGAATCAATAATGCCCAAGCTATCGAAAAATCTAACAATCGTTTAGCCACATAATAGCCTTCTCGATCTTTGGTTGAACAATTTAGAGCATTTGGATCTGATGAGCGTATTATGTCAATGGGAATATCATTTTGCATAGTCGGCCATCCTTGAAGTATGAACCCATACTTATAAAACATTGCCTTCCTAATGGAGATCACTTTCCTCTATAAATATTTCATTTTTGGGTTTTCGCCTTCCAAATTGTCCAAAGGTATCAAAGGTTTTCGGTTTCTCCGACCTTATGAATGAATTCGATCTATGTGAAAAATCATAATAACCATAATTACTATCATCATTTGTATGATTCACAATACAGCCTATAGTCTTATCGGGATATAAGGCAAGGAATTTATTGCCTGTCTGAAGAGCACTTTTTTTAGCAAACGCCTGCCGTACCACCATTATCAAACCGTCCGCATATTGAGCGAGAATTTCAGTATCGGCGAAAGGTAATAATGCAGGTGTATCCATTAACACGTAGTCATATTTCTGTTTAAGTTCATCGATCAGTTCGGCCATAAGAGGTGAGCCTAGCTCTTTGGATGGATAATCGACTAGGGGTCCACTGGTGAGCACAGTAATGCCCCCAGTTTTACTCTCCTGTAGAGAGGATTTGAGTTTTGCTTTCCGATTTTAAGACATCAGTAAGACCGTTTTCGTTCGAAAGATGGAGTAAACGGTGGAGTTGTGGCAGATGCAGGTCGCAATCAATTGCAACCACCTTCTTTCCGGATTCGGCTAGGGCATATGCCAGATTAGATACAATCGTAGACTTGCCCTGTCGAGACTCTGAACTCATAATAAGGAGAACTCTTCTTGTCTGTTGATGGTCGATTAATTGGATTTTGGTAGCCAGATTTCGAAAAGCCTCTGCAAACGGCGATTTACCATTTTTTGAAATGTCCAATTCCCTTTTATTCACTTTCGTGATCTTTGCCAGAGTATCCAATTTAGTGATAAATTCGATGTCATCGAGTGTATAGACGGTTGTGTCTAGATTTTCGAAGAGGAACGCCAGCCCTAAGCCCCCAGTTAGACCTATGATCAATCCCAAAGCATAATTTAATAATATTTTCGGTCGGACTGGTGATTTGGGCACGTATGCCCGATCAACAATCGTTACCATGTTTGCCTGCATAGCTGCTGTAATGCTCGCTTGATCATATTGGTAGAGCAATGTTGAATAGGTATTTTGCTGCTGGATTAATGCTTGTTGAGCTACCTCGATCTTATTTGTAGGCGCGGGCGTCTGGATGAGTAGCTCCTGATAATCCTGTTGCATCTGACTTAATTTTTGATTGGCTTGAGCTAGTTGATCTCCTAATGCCTTCTGTGAGCTTAATCCTCCACCAGTATAAAGTTGACTACTTTGGGCGATAAGAATATCAGCCAGGGCATTGGCTTCATTCGCGGCCATCCTTGGATTTGTATCTTCGAGCGTGATTTTGATCAGTTCGGTATTGGGAAGGATTTCTGACTTGATCGCAGGTGGTTTTGTCAGACCAAGCCGTTTCATTAATTCGGTTTGGACAAACTCGCTTGCTGATATTTCGATATATGTATTCATCAGTCGATCAGAATACATATAATCTAGATAGTTAGTTTGGGAAATAGAGGAAGTGGCAATTCGAAGGGTTGTTGAAGCTTGATAAATTGGGGTCAGAAAATGCGTACCAAGAATAACCACAACCATCGTTACGAAGAAAGTCATTAAGATTACCCACTTCCTTCGGTTAACGATACTAAGATAACTCCGGATATTCATGATCAAATCCTCTCTTACACCTTTTTTCAATGTTTTAGGAATTGATAAATTCTTTTACGAAAAAATATTATCTGCATTACCTGCTTTGCGTCAGACAAATCGATATTCTTCGAATTTGACCGCAATACCATAAATCGTTTCAGAAGAAAATTCTCCTCTCACAACCATCCCATGAACGGCCAATTTGCACGTCCCCAGCTTAAGGTAGCCAGTAGGAAATCCTATCCTGATCGATACTTCCGCCCCTCTTGGAATCTCTCGGTTCATCATCAAGTACACTCCATTCCGGCTGAGATTGACTGCTTTGCAAACTTCCTCATAGGGCTTTTCGTTTTCATCATGGCCTCGAATCCGGGCAGGATAATTACAGGTGAATCGCGGTTTAAGACGCCGTTCGGGAAAATATATATTCTGAGGATTTGCGCTCATCTTTTCCTTTCCCCCCCGCATTGAACTAAAGGTCGAGGGCTTAGAAAGGTTTTAGTATTAATACAATACTAGTAAGATTATTCATAAACATCGACGATTTGGCTCATTTTCAATAAGATGTCCCGCCTATTAATTGACATCATATTTATCGACATTCCACCCATGATCACGGCACAAATGTGCTACTTCGAACTTAAGTCTTTCATCAAGATAAGTCCGCTGCGGTGAGCAAACACCAATAGTTCTAATCGGTCAGAGACTCCCAGCTTATTAAAGACTGAAGTCAAGTGGTGGCGTACCGTTACCTCGCTGATGCAGAGTTGGGTCGCTATCTGTTTGTTCTTCAACCCCAAACCAATAAGTTAAATCACCTGACGCTCGCGGTTACTGAGCTGGCTGATGTGTTCGGTATCAGGGTCCGTATATTTATTCCCCTGAGCGTGTGAAATCGAATTAACAAAATGTGCCATCGTTGAACGTTCGATCCATACTTCCCCCTCATGGACTTTTCTGATTGCCTTTATTAGGGTTTGAGGCGATTGTGTCTCCGCCACAATTCCTACAACCCCCCTCTAAATCGCCTGCGCACAAAGCTGTAAATCTTCTGTGGTAACCAGCAGGATAATTCGAGTCTGACTGGAGCTTTCTAATAATCTAGTGATAACATCCAAGCCAGGATCCCCGTTGGGATTGAATTTAAGCAAGACGATATCAGGTTTTTGGTACGCGACCTTTTCACAAGCCACGATCAGAATCCCCCGCATCTCCAATCACCTTCAACCCTGGTTCGCCTTCAATAATCAGCCGCAGGCCTGCACGGAACAAGGCATAGGGAACAAGAATCATGATACCGATAGTTTTATCAAGTGTATCAGCCATATCCAGCAGGGCATTCCCATTCTGAGTAGGTTTGGCTTAATATGCGAAAATCCTTTCCTAAATAAAAAGACATATACAGTTAAATATACTATACATGAAAATACGATCGGTTACAAGAGCTATGTACAAGTGTCTACAACGTTAGGGGTGAGTGAATTTAATCGCGTAACCTATTTTCTCTAATTTCTGTGAAAGAGCAGCTCAGGTGTTTTCTCACGATGACCAAACCAAAAGGTGATGCGCCATAACCTACCGAAAGGATGTTATTCTACTCGCCGATTTTCTGGATGAGCTTAATAAACAAGTCGTTGACGTATAGCCGGAATAGATCCAGGTGATCCTCAAAGCGGCGATGCAAGCTAAATTGCATCAGGATCTGTAAGTAGAACCTTATCACCATTGCGAGGAGCAAGAGGAGCACCAATTTACATTCGTCCTAATCCGGTATCGACAATGGCATCCACTGCGATGGGATGCCACTTTATATGAAGATCACACTTATAAGAACGAAAAATTCGTATCATAATCCGCCTGAAAGGCTTGGTTATAGGCCTCCTGATCGGCAGTAAGAATTACATCTTTATGTAATTGCTTTTATAGGTGACCTTTGCTATACAATCTTCACGCATTGCCTGTAGTCCATTTTATTGATAATTATCCACAACACATTAGTAAATCTGCCCCTGTAGAAAAAAAACCAAGTCAGGAATGGAACGTGAACACTTCATTCGCCCAAATAATTCTATCCAAGAAGAAAACATGCGTAATCATTCTCACCTTTCACTTTCCCATATTTTGGGCGACGCCGGCGGCTGGCGCTAGTAATAGCATTGCTCGCCAGCCTGATCCTGCCCTAATACATTCAGGCCGCCGCCACTTGGACATACGGTGCGTCCATGCATATTGCCCGGAATAATGCCTATGCGACGCTGTTACCGAACGCCATAGTGCTTGTCATAGGGGGATCGACTATAAAGGTGGCTTTGTGCTCAGCACGGATATCTATGATCCTGTCTGTAACACCAGGACGACCGATCCCTCAATGAGTACCGCCCGCTTTAGTCACTAGGCCACTCTACTGCCAAATGGCAAAGTGCACATTGTGTGTGGGTTACAATGGTGCCAGTGTCAGCAGGGCGGAGGTGTATGACCCAAGTTCAGGTAGCTTGGGCTCATGGACAGTTGCCGGCTCGCTAAACACTACCCGTCACTTTCACACAGCGACCTTGTTGCCGAGTGGAAAGGTGCTCGTCACGGGGGGCTCAAACGGTAGCGGTTACAGTGTGGCCCTCGCCGATGCAGAAGTGTGCGATCCGAGCCTAGATACCTGGACGACCCTCGCGCCGTTGAGCACCGCCTGGTATGGTCACACGGCGACTCTATTGCTGAACGGCAAGGTGCTCGTGGCAGGGGGCAGCAACAGCGGCAACACCGGCAATCTCAATAGTGCAGAACTTTATAATCGGGGACTGGGGTTCGTGAATGACTGGCGTCCAGCAATAAGCGCCATTCCCTCAGAATTGATCAACGATAAACCGCTCTCGTTCACCGGTACGGGTTTCCGCGGCTATAACCTTACAGAAGGCTCGTATGGTGGAACCTATAATTCTGCCACCAACTATCCACTCGTTCAGATCCGTCGCCTGGATAATGAACAATGGCTATGGCTGATCCCCAACTCGTTCAGGGCCATATCGTATACATCGTTGCCGGTAACGATGCAGAACGTACTTGCCCTCATTACTGTGTTCGTGAACGGCATTCCCAGCGTTTCAAAGATGATTGTGCTGAATGACCTTTATTATTTCTATTTACCGTTTATCTTCAAATTATAATTCGTGGATAATAAGCACGCCCGGTGAAGCCATTGGGGGAAATAGCGGGCCATCCAAATCCTGCAGGCGACAGACACTCTTCGTTGTGATCTGTCGCTTGCACCTTAAGTGCAGCTCCGCCGCCGCGCAGGCCATATCGGCTGTCTCGCATTCGGCGGCGGACTGTCAGTCTGTGGCAGAAAGGATCCCCGGATGATTATTGCCTTTAAGAGCGATTATCGCTCCTTGATCACTGGCCAGCTGAGAGTATTCTGTTCATGCCATTTTACGGATACGCACTTCGATATCTGGTTCGCCTTTCAACAAATCTACAAGTTTTGAGACATCTGTATTCCCATAATGATACGGATATAGAATGCGCGGTCTGATAACCTTGGCCGCTTCGGCGACCATTTCCGGTGTCATTGTATAAGGCAGGTTCATCGGCAGGAAGGCGATGGAAATATCCTTTAAGTCCTTCATTTCGGGGATGTTCTCAGTATCCCCGGCCAAATACAAGCGTGTATCGCCAAAGGTCAGGATGTAACCATTACCAATCCCTTTTGGGTGGAAAGGTTGTCCATCCTCACGCTTGTGGATGAGGTTGTAGGCCGGAACGGCCTCTATTTTCAGGCCGCCTACCGTCTTTATATCCCCGTTGCGCATAGTTATTTCACTACCAATTTGCTTGGCGCCGGCTGGATTCAGAACCAGTATGGTCGCCGGAGTGCGGATGGCCACCAGCGCCTGCGGGTCGAGGTGGTCGAAATGTTCATGCGTGGCCAGGATAATGTCCGCTTTCGGGAGATTTGAATAATCTGCCACTTCTCCAAATGGGTCGACAGAAATCATTTTTCCATTGAAGGCCAACATCAGACTTGCGTGCCCGAGGAATGTAATCGACACTACCCCTGCGGAGGTAGGAAACGAGTCAGTTTCGAAAGAAGCTTGTGTAGCCATTTTCACCTTCCTTTTCGAAATTCTATTTTCCATTGGTATGTCTGCCATCGCAAAAAGGTTTATTCGTGGAATTTCCACAACGGCACAAGGTGACCCGGTTGCGGATCTCGTAGACATAGCCGTCGGAGGATTCGATTGGGATTCCACCGCGGACCCATAAGGGACCAAGCTCAGCAACAACGGGATCAAGCACCAACCCTATGGATGGCTCGAATTCGGGCTCAATGAGGTTCCCAGACTTGTCGCGTAATACCAACCGTCCGGCGGGGCAGTCGCCTACCTCCTGGAGGGCGATCTTCTTCGCTTCCGGATTATCGGAGGCGCGCAGGTTGTCCCAAACTCCTCCGGCCCGGTCGCAAAAGCGGGCCAATGCGCACAAGGCCACCACGTCTGTCAATTCCATTTCCGGCCCGACTGTTTTCGGTTCGGCCTGATTGTCGAAGGGTTCCCGGCTGGCCGTTTCGGTACCATCAAAAAAGAATTCGGAATGTGTCAAATCACAAAATGGCTTGGTTTTGGACTGTCCGCACCGGCACAGGTCGTACTCTTCCTTTACCGGATAGTCCTTGCCTTTGTGCCACTGAACTGATAATCCTTCCGCATCGGGTACAAGAATTTGGTCCATCAGCGGGACTCCACCGTAGACGGTGTAAGGACCGTCCTTAGATATTTTGATTTTCATCTTATTGTTTTTAATCGCCATCTGACGACCTCGTTTCTCTGTTTGCAGACTGGATGAGTGTGTTCGGATTGGATGGATAAATGATAACTCAATCTCCGAACTTATGATAGAACCAGGTTTACATAATTTAGGTCAGGATGCTATACACCAACAGTATTCCCAACAATAGCAACAAGTAAAGGGGCGACAACAAACGAAGCCGATTTACTCTGTTGGGCAGATACCAGATACCGAGCTTCGTTTTTCAGTGCACAGAAGTATTTCCCTAAAATTCGCTGTCTGCGATGACGTAGTTTGGCTCTATAATAGCGTGGAACCAGGATAATACCAGATGTTTTCCAAAATCAAAGATCTATTAATTGGACCGGCACTGCCCACCAAATCCCTTGGCCACAAACAACTGAATAAAATTCGTGCTCTGGCAGCTTTTTCTCCGGATGCCCTGGCTTCGATTGCCTATGCCAACCAGGAGATCTATCTCGGTCTGATCGTGGCCGGGAGTATGGGGCTGTCATACGCTGTGCCAATTGGCCTTGGGATTACCAGCTTGCTGGTAGTTGTGGCTCTGTCCTATTTCCAGACCATCCACGCCTATCCCTCCGGAGGCGGTTCTTATATTGTTGCCCGGACTAACCTGGGCGATCTGTCCGGTCTCATGGCCGCGGCTGCTTTGCTGGTCGACTATCTTCTTAACGCAGCTGTCAGCCTTACGGCAGGGGTGGCAGCCCTGGTTTCTGCCTTCCCGCACTTGTGGCCCTACCGGATTGCCATTGCGTTGGTTCTACTCCTTTTCATCACATTGGTCAATCTGCGCGGTCTACAAGAAGCCGGAACCTTTATGGCCGTCCCAGTGTATCTATTCCTTGCAGCGTACCTTTCCATGCTGGTTTATGGGTTCGTACGCCTTGTCATCGAGGGACCCACGCCACTGGCCATCGTCGCACCCCCTGCGATCCAACCATTAACACTTTTATTGATATTGCATACTTTTTCTACCGGAAGCACAGCGTTGACTGGTGTGGAGGCAATCAGTAACGGCGTCCCGGCTTTTCAGGTGCCTCGGGCGAAGAACGCTGGTCGGACATTGATGGTCATGGCTTTTTTGATGGGTTTGTTGTTTATCGGCAGCATCGGCCTGACGCAATTTCTGGGTGTTGTAGCCGGACCACAAGAAACGATCTTATCCGCGCTGGCGAGGCGACTCTTCGCGGGCAACCTGCTTTATTACCTGATCCAATTTGCCACGCTTGGGATTCTGACCGTCGCTGCCAATACCAGCTTTGCCGGATTTCCACGCCTGGTGGCCATCTTGGCGCGGGATGGCTTCCTGCCGAGACAATTCAGCAGTCTAGGAGATCGGCTGGCATTTACCAATGGCATCATCTTACTGGGTTCCTGTACGGCTATATTGATAATCCTCTTTCGAGGTGATACCCATGCTCTGATCCCGTTATTTGCAATCGGTGCGTTCCTAGCTTTCACTTTATCACAGTCGGGCATGGTGGTTCATTGGTGGAAGGAACGAAGCCGGCACTGGGGTTTGAAATCATTCATCAATGGTATTGGCGCAGCAGCAACTCTGACGACACTGATCGTGGTTGTGATAAGCAAATTCATGAATGGGGCATGGATCACTGTCCTGCTCATACCGCTGATACTGTTTGGTTTCAATCGAATCTATTCACATTACCAACAGGTGCGGAAACAACTCTCGCTTAAAGGCCTCCCACCCTCATTGAAACCGGTCGAGCCAACCAGGGTGGTTATTCCGATTTCAGGTGTCCACCGCGGGATGGTAGGAGCGGTTAATTTTGCCCGATCCATTTCTGACAATGTAACCGCAGTCTACGTGGAATTGGAATCCGGGGCAGGCGAGAGGGCGCGTGCTGAATGGGAATCCTGGTGGCCGGATGTACCGATTGTGATCGTCTCATCCCCGTATCGTTCGATTGTGGCTCCGCTATTGCAATTCCTGGACGATACGGATGCGCAGCATAATGACGGCCAACTGGCAACAATTGTGCTACCGGAGTTCATTCCCGGCCGCTGGTGGCAAACCCTCCTGCATAACCAGACTGCCTGGCTGATCAAAGCAGCCTTGCTTTATCGTCGCCGACAGAAAGGATTGGAACGGGTAATCATTGACGTTCCATTCCACCTTACCTAGTTGGACATTAATTGACCAGATCTGGAGGAGTTTTTCCGATGAAAAAGAATACATCGATATCAACCTCCATATTTATAATTTTTTGGATAGGTGCGTGTAACCTTCAGAGCGCCGGAACTCCAATCGGGACGATTTCTGATAGCGTTGCCACGAAAGTCGTGTTAACTCTGGCGGCCTTTACACAGTCCGCACAAGGCATTCCATTGGCCTCTCCGACCCTGGAACAGCCCACCATTTTCCAGACTGTTGCAGTGACGCCGACCTCGACGCCGACGGTCAGTTTGACCCCAACGATGATGCAAACTCTAACGCCCACCGATACGCCAGTACCCAAGCCGGGTGTGATTGCAGGTGACATCTCCGGGTATCCATATGGCTCACTGCCAAAGTTGGTTATCGTCGCGTTTGACCAGGAACCGCCCTATAACTACTCTTACTGGATCACTGCAGCAGGCGATACTTCTTACTCTATGACCAGTAATTATCTGATCCATGGAAAATATCAGGTGGTGGCTTACGACTCGAAAAACCATACCGGAGGTTGTCTGGTATTCGTGAGGGTGATCAGTGACCAGACAGTGAGATGTGACATTAGCAGCTGGGGTGGAGGGTACCCTGCCAAGCCTTCAGGTGTTCCCAACCCCTAGGAGTTAAGTCCCTGGAAAATGCCGATCAATGATTTGCGCGCAGTAAAATATCCACCCTAAAACGGGGGGTATTATATACGAATAGAATTGCCATCAGATTAATTGATCTGATGGCAATTGTGTCATTTTATTCGGAAATCACATTACGGAAGCATTACCAGGCTGGGGTGAGGCTGCCCTGTGCATCTTGCCAATATGGCACCCAGACCAATGAGACGAGCTGCACCAGAATATCAGATTTGTTTGGCTTTACTACAATAGTCTCCAAAGCCTCGGTGCTGGGGTCAATTTTCTCTTGTAGGGTGGATGTTTCAGTGTCAAATTCAGTCTGCAAGTCGGTAATTTGCTTTTGTACAGCCGCGACTGTATCGCCGGCTCGGGCAACATCTTTGCTTTCATCGATGGAACGGCCGACACCACGAAAGGTGCTGGATGCCCTGCTGATTGTGGAACTGCTCACTTTCCTTCCGGTAAACGCGCTCAAAAGCGTACTGCCAAAAGAAATGGCAGTCTGTAATTTTGCTTGTTTGGCCTGTTCGGCTTGCTTTTCAACCGCCTGTTGAGCTCTGCGAAGACGCTCTTGAAGAACGCTCATTTTCCCGGAGTATTTATTCCTTAGTTGAGCTACCATCTCATCACGGCGCTCCCGTGCGGATTGCTGCAGTCGTATGCGGAATGCAGACTCAGTTTCGCCCGGCTGGGATACTTCATTAAGATTCGGACTTTCAAACAATTCTAATTTCTGAGTTCCATATAGCCAGTTATTAAAATCGCGATTCCAGATTGCATAGTTCTTACTTTGAGTAGCTGCAGAAGTAAGTTCTCCGAAAAATGCGTTTACTTGTGGGCTCTTTTCAAGATCCGTTGCGGGGATATTAATCTCTTGTAAGTCATCCCAAACAACCGGAATCGCATTGTCGGTTACTGCGGTAACATATACTCTGGATTCCGATAATCCAATTTTATTCTTTGGATCTGAGAAATTAATCTTTACTGCACCCAGAATCTTTGGTAGATAGGATAATTTATTGCCCGAGGGTGCATTACCGCGTACAGGCAGATAAAAGTTTGGAACATCGGGAGGAATTGCAGCCGGTTGGGTGGAATTGGTTGGGATTGAAATTGGTGATGCAGGCATAGTTGCTGGAACCTGACTACCGCTCGTTCCATTATTTAAACCAGAGGTTTTCATTGGATCCATCAAGGATTTTATTTGGTCTCTGGTGAGCGGGCCGCGCAAGTAAGAAAGCGCCCAGCGGGATTGGAAGATTTCTGGCTTGTCTTCATGGGTGTTATTCATCAAAAAGACACGACTACCCAGCCTGGATAAAATATTCTCTATCTGTGACCGGTTGAATTGGGCGCCCGAACTGGCCGCGGCACTGTCCAGCCCATCCAAGAGTCGTGCTTTATCTCTTTCGGTCTGCAGTCGGCCGATGAACCATGTTCCAGCGTTGCCAAGGGCTTTATAGTCCAGATCAACTGGATTCTGGGTAGCAAGAACCATACCCAGGCCGAAAGCACGAGCCTGTTTCAACAATGTCATCATGGGCAACTTTGATGGAGGGTTCCCGATTGGCGGAAGGAAGCCAAATATCTCATCCATGTAGACAATCGCGCGCAGGCTGGTGGTGCCTGATTGGCCGCGCATCCAGCCGAGTACCTGGTTCATCAACAAAGAGACAAAGAACATGCGCTCAGGATCGCTCAAATGACCGATCGAGAAGATGGCGATGCGCGGTTTTCCAGAGGGTGTATATAGGATTTGATTGATATCCAATGGTGTGCCTTGCAGCCAGGTATTGAAACCGGGGCTAGCAAGCAGGTTGTTCAAGGCCAATACCAGCGAAAAGCGATCTTTCGATGGATAAAAGGATTCCAAATCAAGTACACCGACCTTGTTGATAGGAGGCTTTTGGACCTGCTGGATAATCATTGCCAGGTCCAGATCCCGGCCTTGTCTCCAGGCGGTTTCAAGTATAGTAGAAAGAAGGATATGCTCACGGCTTTGGACCGGATCGGCGTCAATTCCAACCAATCCAAGCAAGCTTGTTACTGTTGTGCCTATTCGGTCCCGAAGTAAATCACCATCTTCAAGGATTGCCGGAGGAGGCGCGGAAAACGACTTGAGAATGGATATTGGAATGCCGGCGTTGCTGCCAGGGGTATAGATTAAGACATCTGCGGCATCGCGCAGACGTTGGATCCGTGCACCGTCTTGTCCCCAACTCGCCAGACCGCTCTTCCAGGTTTCAGCTTGCTTTTTCGCATAGTCTTCAGGCGCCATACCTTTCTGCTGGGCATCATCCAGGTTGATCCAGGGAAGAAAATCCTTGCCTGAAAGATCGGGAAAAGTAAGTAACAAATTGGTTAGATCTCCCTTTGGATCGATCAATATTGAGGGTACACCATCAATGGCGGCTTCTTCGATCAGGGAAATACACAGACCAGTTTTGCCGCTGCCAGTCATACCCACACATACAGCATGGGTGACCAGATCTTTCGAATCATATAATAACAGTTCATCTTTGGTCTTGTTCGTGTCCATGTCGTAGACGCGCCCAAGATAAAAGGTGCCTAATTTTTCAAAGTTCTCCATATTCATTCTCCTTTGCCTGTAAACCTTGAATATATGCTAATTGTAATATATATAATTGCAAATGATTATGTCAACCTGTTAGCTGGCAACAGTATCATAAAAGCATCAAACAATTTCGGAGGTGATTTGTGTTATAGGATATTTTTAGTGCGTTAATGAGTGGTGCATCCCAGGGCGGCGATCAACAGCAGGCAGGTAACCAGTCGCAGGCAGGAGGTGACTTATTGTCAGGCTTGCTAGGTTCATTGATGGGCGGTCAGACCGGCCAAGCAGCACCTTCAGCCGGAAACCAGGCAGAAAATCAACCACAGACTGGTGCTGGGGAATTATCAGGCTTGCTAGGTTCGCTCATGGGCGGTCAGACCGGGGCGCCAACGCCGGCAACTGGCGACCAGACCGGCAGCTACCCATTAATGAATTTGGTAGGCAGCGAGCAAAAACCCATGCTGAACTTGCTGATCCAACCCGTGGTCGATCAGATCGCGGTAAAGCTGGGAATCCCTCCCGCGATTGCCATGACGGTCGTTACTTTTGCCGTTCATTATATGTTGTCGAATCATGGCACCAAATTGGCAAATGGTGAGGATATGAGTGGCGTGTTGCAACAACACACCAGTCAAGATTACTTTCATTCGACCGGGATAAGCAAAGAACTCGCCAGTCAGACTGGGCTGAAGCCGGCTGCGGCGGCCGATGCATTGTCAGAGGTGTTCAAACTGCTAGGAGCCCCCTCACCGTCCAATTAACGAGGATTATTCATTATTTAAACTGAAACCCTGCAAGATTGAAAGCCATATCCTGCAGGAGAAGGAACTGAATCGAACAAAAAGACGCGTTTCCCAGAAACGCGTCTGGTAAATTAATACAGACTGTTGATGCTCTTAAATTGGACAGCCCTTACTAGATTATGCGAAACCTGAATCAAAACCGTGATGCAGACCGTTAAGCCAATGGTTGCACCAGTTGGAAAAAGCTCAAATGAATTCTTCGTAATACTAAAGGTCTAGTAGGTAACGACCCGGGGCATTTTCTTGGCCTGAGCGATCCAGCCTTCCACCTGCTTGACTCCGGGCATGCCATTGACCAGGTTCTTGGCTTTATTGACTTCAACCATCTTCACATAAAGATTGCCGGCCACGCGTTTGGACAGTTCCACCACGGTGTCCACGCCGGCTTTTTCGAGAAGGTCGGAATATTGCCTGCCGACCCCTTTGATCCGGTACAGATCGGCCCGGTTCACCCACTCCAGGATCTGAGTCTCTTCGATGACGCTTGCGCTGGCGATTTCCTTGCGACCTTTGGCGGAAGCACCATTCTTCAGAAGACCTTCTACGGAACGAATGCCAGTCTTGGCTAATTTCCTGGCATAGGCGGGTCCAATTCCTTCGATATCGCTGATTTTCATTGTATTCTCCTCTTCTGATGTATTTACGTTTTGTAAATATCCTTTGATTAAGTACGCAGGTTAATAATAGCACATGTTCGGAGAATTTATCTTTAAAATATATTGAATATCCATAAAGGGGCACACGATATCGCCGCTTTTTAAATAACCGGTCAGTGGGTCTCCATTCAGAGACTGATATAATCAACCTATGGCAGATAGTCCGAAACGACTGCTTGACCCGGAACCGAAGGCCGACGATCACCTCGACCAGACCCTCCGTCCAAAGTCTCTGTCTGATTTGATCGGACAGGAGAATGTCAAGGAAAACCTGGCGATTCTGATAACGGCAGCCCGCCAGCGCAGCGAACCGCTTGACCATGTATTGTTTTACGGCCCACCAGGCTTGGGTAAGACCACCCTGGCGCATGTGGTGGCAAACGAGATGAGTGTGAATATCAAGGTCACGTCCGGACCGGCGATTGAACGCGCCGGTGACCTGGCCGCCATCCTAACCAACCTGCGAGCTGGAGATGTGCTGTTCATAGACGAAGTCCACCGTCTCGGTAAGGCCGTTGAAGAGATCCTATACCCAGCCATGGAAGATTATGCCCTTGATATTATCATCGGCAAGGGACCTTCGGCACGCTCCATACGGCTGAAGCTGCCTCGTTTTACGGTGGTTGGCGCGACAACCCGCCTGGCATTAATGACCGCGCCTTTACGGGCACGCTTCGGGGCGGTTTATCGCCTGGACTATTATGATATCGAGGCTATGAAGGCCATCGTCCGGCGCGCCACCGGTAGATTGATAGTGGAAGCTGACGAGGGGGGCATCGTTGAGATCGCCCGGCGATCACGTGGAACGCCGCGTGTGGCATTACGTCTATTGCGGCGGGTACGTGACTACGCCCAGGTGCGCGCGGATGGGACGGTTACACTTGAGGTTGCCAGGGAAGCCCTCGATCTACTGGCTGTTGATCCGCTCGGTCTGGACGACCTGGACCGGCGCGTGCTGAGGACGGTCATCCAGAAATACAACGGAGGCCCAGTGGGTCTGAACACGATTGCCGCCGCCATCAGCGAAGAGCCCGATACAATCATGGACGTGGTGGAGCCTTACCTGCTGCAACTTGGTTTTCTCGATCGCACTCCACAGGGGCGCGTGGCGACCAAGTCAGCTTATGAACATCTGGGGGTGGAATATAGCGAAGAGACGCAACCGAAGTTGTTATAAACACATTAAGGACGGTGGATAGTCTGCCCGTGACGATCGCCCAGACTCACGTCACTCTGCGCGATTACCCCACGATTTTATTAAAACTGATTACTAATCCATGACCATGAAAACCTCGGACTTTGATTATGACCTGCCTCCCGAATTCATTGCCCAGACTCCCATCGAGCCGCGCAATGCCTCGCGTTTACTTATCATGAAACGAGACAAAGGAACCTTGGAGCATCGCATTTTTCGTGAGTTAGGCCAATTCCTAGGCCCCGGCGACCTACTGGTTATCAACCGAACGCGCGTCATTCCGGCACGCATATTTGCACGAAAATCTACCGGCGGGCGCGTCGAAGTTCTACTCCTTCGGAGGAGGACCAGTTGACTTGGGAATGCCTGGTGGGTGGGAAAGGTTTATCGGCTGGCAAAACCATCGCCATCGAGGATGGTCCCGCGGCAGAAATCCTCGAAGAAATGGAGGGTTCGCGTAGGCGGTTGCGCTTTGTTGAACCGATCGAACCATATTTTCCCCGGGTGGGACATGTTCCTCTTCCTCCCTACATTCATGAGCCACTCCAGGATCCGGAGCGTTACCAGACCGTTTACGCGCGCGAACCCGGCTCCGCGGCTGCTCCGACAGCAGGTCTGCACTTCACGCCCAGGTTAATGGACGAACTCAGGTCACAGGATATCCGCTTCGCAGAGGTCATCCTGCACGTTGGAATGGACACATTCGTACCGGTCATTGAAGAAAATCCAGAAGAGCACCAGATCCATACTGAATGGTGCGAAGTCCCACCGGCAACAGTGGAGGCCATTACACGGGCACACCACTCCGGGGGGAGGATCATAGCGGTGGGGACGACCTCTGTTCGGACGCTGGAATCTGCCGCAAAAGAAGGACGGAATAGCATCCTGTCTTTCAGCGGCCCGACAAATTTATATATTTTGCCCGGTTACCAGTTCAAGCTGGTCGACGCGATGATCACCAATTTTCACCTACCCAAGTCCACCTTGATCATGCTGGTCAGCGCTTTTGCCGGGCGTGAGCGAATCCTGCATGCTTATGAGGTTGCCATGCAGGAGCACTATCGCTTTTATTCGTTTGGGGACGCGATGTTTATTTCTTAGTATAAAGACCTTCCTAAAGGTTTTATTGCTCGATTGTATAATTTGACCAAACCTGCGGGAAGTTTCTGTATAAAAAAAATATATTAAAAGACTGGCATTCCTGGCGTAACGCCCAAGGCCCGATCATACTGGTCGGTCAGGATCATCTTCCCCATCTCTCTGCCATACCTGGTCAGGCTTGGGATCTGGCCAGGGTCATCCATGGCAATTGCCTGTGTCAGGTCCACCTGAAAACGACGGAAATCCATATCCTGGAAGAAGGTTTCGACCAGATGAACCTGCTGGTCACCGGCTGAAGACAGGAAGGCATCGAGCGTGGGAGTAAGCCAATCCCAAGCCATGAAGCGAGACGGCTGGCCAGGTTTAACCGCCTGTGGATCCCGGCCTGTTCCCAGACTGATGAGGGTCGTTTCCATTGGATCCCATTGCAGACAAAATTTAGCCTCGTAAGCCGCCAAATAGCAGGGGTTGGCGTAGGAGCCGACCCCTCCGTCCACATAGCGGCCATCCACAACGGGAAAGTAGGTTGGGACGGAACTGGAGGCAAGCACGGCCCAAATAACCGGCCAGTCCTTGTACTCCTTTTTCCATGGCTTGATGAAGCAGGTCTTGCCGGCTAGCAGATCGAAGGTTGTGATTACCACATCGGTGGGTGGGCTGGCCGTCCAGAATTCCCCCATTTTCCGAGTGCCGATATGCTCACGCAGGGCATTGATCAATGGTTCGTGTGGATAGCGGAAGCGGGTCAAAGGCCAGAAGAATGTCCGCAAAGTTTTTTTGAAGATTGTCTCGCCCAAAGTGGTATAGAGTTGGTGCATTTGGCCGGCAGTCAACCCGGAGGCTATCCCGGCAGAGATAATCGAACCAGTAGATGTTCCAGCAGCGAGCCGAAAGATGTCATGCACGGATTTCCCGAGATGCTGCTCCAACATGGACAGGGCTTTTGTAACGATCACACCACGGATACCACCGCCGTCAATGGCAATGGCAACATTTTTTCGAAAAGGCTTCATCTCTCCTCCTTTGGACGTGCCGACTGCTTCCTGCATGGGCCAAACTGCACAACCTAAGTGTAACGCAATTATATGGGATTTCAAGCCAGTTGTAAGGTAGAATTTAGATATGACTTTGCAGGATCTCAATGCCGAACTCCTGAACTGCCGGCGCTGTGCGCGCCTGGTGGAATGGCGTGAGAAAGTGGCGCATGAAAAACGACGGGCTTACCTTGATCGGACTTACTGGGGGAAACCGGTGCCCGGATTTGGAGATCTGCATGGACGCGTCTTTGTGGTTGGCCTAGCTCCGGGTGCGCACGGTTCCAACCGGACCGGACGCCAGTTTACCGGGGACGCCTCTGGCGACTTTCTCTATGCGGCACTACATCGATCCGGATTTGCATCTCAACCGCAATCCGTTTCCCGCGAAGATGGGCTCACTCTCACCGATTTGTACACTGCTCCTATCTGCCGATGCGCTCCACCAGGGAACAAACCGACGCCACAAGAAATTGCAAATTGCCAGCCCTATCTGGAACGTGAATTTGAACTCATTCAACCAAAGGTCATCGTGGCGCTGGGCCGGATCGCCTTTGAGCGAATCTTACGGATTTACGGGATCAACGAAACTCTTAGTGCATTTGTCCATAACCTTGTTATCGAAATTCCTGAAGGGATCCATCTGGTTTGTTCGTACCATCCCAGCCGTCAAAACACACAGACCGGCCGACTGACGGTTGCGATGTTTGATAAAGTCTGGAAGACAGTCCGGGATTTGATCAGCAGGTAGGTATCTGTGCATAACGATTTTGGTCCGATAGCCTTGCTTGGGTCAGGCGAAACTTCATTGTCCGGAGGCCGAATCTTTGAGACTATTGTCCAGAGATTCACCCAGCCTGTTCGAATAGCCATTTTGGAAACTCCGGCAGGTTTCGAATTGAATTCGCCAAATGTGGCCGGGCGAGTGGGGGAATTTCTGAAAAATCGTCTGCAGAATTTCAATCCTCAGATCGATATTATTCCAGCACGCAAGCGCGGTACGCCATTTAGCCAGGACGATTCACAGATCCTGCAGCCATTATTGCAGGCGACCCTTATTTTCATGGGCCCGGGCTCCCCAACTTATGCCGTGCGGCAGTTAAAAGGCAGCCTGGCCTGGGATTTGGTACGTGCACGCCATCGCCAGGGCGCGGCAGTTGTTTGTGCAAGTGCAGCAGTCATTGCCGTCGGGGCATTTGTGTTGCCAGTCTATGAAATTTATAAAGTAGGGGAGGACGTAAATGTACTGCCAGGGTTGGACCTATTTGGAGATTTCAATTTACAACTTTCATTTTTACCTCATTGGAATAATACAGATGGTGGCGACGAGGTAGATACCAGTCGTTGTTTTGTAGGCATCGAGAGATTTAACCAATGGTGTAACTTACTGCCAGTTGGACATACCACCATCGGTTTGGACGAGCATACTGGGATTATTATTGACCTAGCCACCGGAAATTGTTCCGCCAGCGGCGTGAGTTCGGTGACGTTGTTACGGGCGTGTAATCCGAAAATCTTCCCTGCGGGGGCGGTGTTCCCGATGGAGGAATTGGGCGAATTGCGTTTGCCGGAGAATCCTGAAACCGGGATTTCTGAGAAAGCTTGGAAAATGGCTTCAAATGTGGTGCAGCCCGCGGATTTTATAAATGCACCCGCGGAAATTGCCGAACTATTGGAAAGGAGACAGCAAGCGCGACTCCAACAGGACTGGGCAAAGGCAGATGCTCTCCGCCATCAATTAGCAGCCCTAGGTTGGACAATCCAGGATACGCCGGGAGGGCAAAAGATTGTCAGACAATCTTGAAATCCGTTACAATAGGCATAATCGATAAGGAGTGCTCCATGCGAGCAGTTGACGTTATCATCAAGAAGCGGGAAAAAGGGGAATTAACCGGTGAAGAGATAAAATACTTTGTAGATGGTTTCACACGTGGAGAGATCCCCGATTACCAAGTGGCGGCCTGGGCTATGGCGGTTCTTCTCAACGGCATGACGCAGCAGGAAACAGCCAACCTGACACTTGCGATGGCCCATTCAGGTGAAATCCTCGATCTCACCGATCTTGTAAAGATTGCTGTTGACAAGCATTCATCCGGTGGAGTGGGGGATAAAACCACCTTTGTCGTCCTACCGGTGGTAGCGTCATGCGGACTACCTGTCGGTAAAATGTCGGGACGTGGGTTGGGATTCAGTGGAGGGACACTTGATAAAATTGAGTCTATCCCAGGTTATCGGGTGAATTTATCCACCGAAGAGTTCAAGAAACAATTAAAAGATATTGGTATTGTCCTGACTGGGCAGAGTTTAGATCTGGCACCCGCAGACGGGAAGTTATATGCACTACGCGATGTTACCGGGACGGTGCAGTCCATCCCACTGATCGCTTCGTCGATCATGAGCAAGAAAATCGCTGCAGGCGCGCAGGCCATTCTATTGGATGTCAAGGTCGGCCTGGGAGCATTTATGGAAAATCTCGGTGAAGCGCGTGAGCTCTCCCGCCTGATGATCGACATTGGAAAACTGGCTGGACGCAAGGTCGTGACATTACTCTCGGATATGAACCAGCCACTCGGCGAAGCAGTAGGCAATGCATTGGAAGTGATTGAGGCAATTGAAACCCTGCAAGGAGGCGGTCCGACGGATTTCCTTGAGCACTGCCTTCAAGTCAGTGCACATATGCTTGTGCTGGGCCAGCAAATACCCGATCTCGATTCTGGACGACGAATGGCGGAGGCAGCCATCTCCTCGGGGGCGGCTTTTGAAAAATTCCGTATCTTGGTCAATGCCCAGGGTGGGGAGATGTCATTTGTGGATAACCCGAGGAATTTTCCAAAAGCGAAGTTCGTCGAAGTTGTGAAAGCGAAACAGAGCGGATATTTATCCCAGGTAAATGCCCGAGTCATCGGTGAAGCGGCAGTCAAACTTGGCGCGGGACGAGCAAAGAAGGATGATCCTGTGGATCATTCGGTTGGATTTGTCGTACACAGGAAAGTTGGGGATTTTGTCAAGATGAATCAGCCTCTTTTCACTATTTACGCGAATGACAAAGCGAAACAAGTGGAGGTCCGGGATAGTGTCCGAACAGCTTTTGGCTGGAGCGACCAGCGTGTTCCACCGCTGCCTCTGTTTTATTAACAATAATAGGCCGGAGAATTTCACCATTTTACGCTTAAATGTGATTGCATATTCCTAATATTTAGTGCATAATAGGAATAGGAGTGCATCATGGAAAAAGTATTCCTGCGTGTTTACAATCATGAAATTGAAAGCATGATTGAGGGTGGCCAATTGGATGAGGCTGTTGCTCATTGCCAGCATATTCTTAAAACATTTCCGATGCACGTTGAAACGTACCGGTTGTTGGGGAAATCATTTCTGGAAGCGCGGCGGTATGCAGATGCAGCGGATATATTTCAACGAGTTCTCAATGCAGTTCCGGACGATTTCGTGGCACATGTTGGTATGAGCATCATCCGCGATGACGGAGGGAATCTGGACGATGCCATCTGGCATATGGAACGTGCTTTTGAGGTTCAACCATCCAATTCGGCCATCCAAAGTGAGCTGCGTCGTTTATACGGTCGACGGGATGGCGTTGAGCCATCCAAAATTCGATTGAGTTGTGACGCACTGGCTAACATGTATTCGCAAGGCGAACTCTTCAATCAAGCGATTGCTGAGATCCGTTCCGTCCTAGCCGATGACCCCAATCGTCCTGATTTACAGGTCATGCTTATGCGAGCTTATTATCGGATTGGGCAAAAGGTCGAGGCTGCTGAAATAGCAGCCAACCTGCTTAAGAAATATCCCTATTGCTTGGATTCCTTACGTGTCCTGGTGGATGTTCTACCAGGTACAGCACGTGCAGAAAACACACAGGTTTACCGTCACAGGTTGGTAATGCTCGACCCTTATTCTACAACAACAAATGATTTAGTCTTTTCTACCGACCAGGTTGCCGATTTGGCTGTGAACCTGGAGCGGCTCGATTTCAGACCGGGAGTGATGCCCAGCTCTGCCCAACCTGATTGGACCTCCTCATTGGGAATCAAGTTGAATGAGGATAAACGACCAGAACCACCCCCTGAATTGATCCAGACTCCGAAAGTTGTAGAAGAGCAAACAGCCAATTTACCGGAACCAACTGATCTGGGGAGTGCTCCAGCCGCGAATGCCGTAGAAGAACCTGTCCCAGAATGGATGCTCTCTGCAGGTTGGCAGGATTCGACCAGTGAACCTAAGGATGATTTCAGTCATTCCAAGTGAGGTTTCCTCTAATGAGCCGATTGCAAAAGCCGACATTCCTGAATGGCTCATGTCGATGGCTCCCACGGAAATTACTGAGAAAGAGAAAAACGAGTTTGAACAGCCACCAGTTGCTCTGTCGACTAGCGAGAACGGCATCCCAGATTGGCTCAAGCCCATGGCTCCAGCGGACGGAACAACGGATTTGACGCTAGAATCGCAATCATCCGTCAGTTCTGCCTCCGAGAGTGGGGTTAACTCTATTGCTCCAGTCGAAGCCGCCGATAAGCTGTCTGCAGAATCCGAGGGATCTACCGAATCTCAGCCCGCACGCGGCGAGGATATTTCTGATAGTCACAAGTTACCTGCTGCGGTAGAAACGGGTGGTGAACCGCCCGAAGGGTCTCAGGAACCAATCGAATCTCAACCTGCAACTGGTAAGGATATCCCGGATTGGTTCAAGGCCGTCACCCCGGCGGAAACTCCCGAGGCGGCTATTCCGAAACCTCAGGAGTTGACAGAACCTCAACCTACAAGTAGTGAGGATCTCCCGGAATGGCTTAAGTCGATGGCTCCGGCGGAGGCAATCGATGAGACGCTCAAAGAACGCCAGGAGCCGGTGGAATCCCAACCTCCAGGCGGAGAGGATATTCCAGATTGGCTTAAATCGAAGGCTCCAGCGGAATCAGTCGGGGAAACACTCAAAGAACCCCAGAAACCGATCGAACCTGAACCTGCGGTCAACGAGGATATTCCAGACTGGCTCAAGTCCATGGCTCCCGCGGGCACGGCTGATAAATTGAATGTCGAGTTTGAACCCACCCTTTCTGAAGTAACCATGAGGGAATCTGAAGCCGAACCAACCTCTGCAGAAAAAAAATCAACTGGTGCAGAGCCGTTGCCGGATTGGTTGAAAGGCATGGATACTACCGCCCCCCCTGCAACCCCTTCTGCGAAGTCGGAGGAGCAAGCTAAGATCAGTGGACAACCTCTTCCTGAACAACCTGTCCATGAGAAACCTATCGTTCAGACGCCGGCCAAATCGCAGATATCTGAACCTGAAACGTTGGGAGAATCCTTCCAACCATCCGGCGAAGTCAAGCCGCTTAATATCGGAGACGATGCATTGGGATGGTTGGAGGGTCTGGCTGCCAAGCAGGGTGCCAAACCCGAAGAAATGCTTACTAACCCTCGGGATCGTTCAATGGAAATGCCCGATTGGTTACGTCAGCCTGGTGAAAAGTCAATCGATACTTCTGCAGTTCCAAAAGAGGAACAAGTCATTAGCCCTGCCGAAACTCTTCCCCTCGAACCCCTGGATCAGAGTACCAGTCCTTCGAGAGTAATACCTGGCCAACCCATTGAAGAAGCCTTGGCTAGGCAGGAAGAAGTACAACCTTCCGAGTTGCCAGTAGAGGAGGGTACAAAACCGGAGGTCCAATCCACCGGTGGTGAGGAAGATACGATGTCCTGGCTGGAACGATTATCAGAGGATCAGGAATTAACACGTCTAGAACCTTTGCTAAGCCCAAAGGAAAATCTAGAAACGAAACCGGAAGAGGATCAACAAATATCAGAAACGCAACCCACGGCTCGATTGCCAGGAGAATCGGCTCCTGTCTCACCAGAACCAGCCGCAGGTGAAGATATTACGATTACATCCTGGCTAAGCAAGCAAAATGTAGAAGAGGCATTGGGGAAGATATCGACTGAACAACCCGGTGAAGAAAAGCCCGCCGCGCCTGTAGAGGAATTGCCTGATTGGTTAAAAGGCCTTGAAAGCTCAACCACGCCGGCTGTGACTCCAAAGCCGGTTGAAGATTTGCCTGATTGGCTGCGTACTCCCATAGCACCAGCGGAACCTGAAAAAACCTCAGGACCAGAAGTCCCAGCCTGGGTAGATGAAAATGTACCAGGTTCTGGACAAGCTGTTCCAACCATGCCAGAAGAATGGATTCCGGCTGAGGTGAAACTGGATACAGGTCTAGAACCTGTGACAAGTACTGAATCCATACCGGCTGGTGAGAATCTACCAGCTGCCGTACTTGAACCGATAAAAGAAACCATACCGGCTTCCGAATCCAAACCAGCTGCCGAGCCTGAACCGATATCTGAACATGTCTCAATTTCGGTTCACTCGCTGTTACACCCGCCAACTCTGAAGCAAACCGGTATGCTTTCTGCTGTTCCGGAACAGGATAAGGATGCAGAGCTTTTATCCAACGCTCAAACAATCCTTGATCAAGATTTTTTGGACGAGTTGATGAAACAGTATACGAAACTCGTCAAAAAGGGTCGCTTATTGGATGAAGTAATCCACGATCTCCGCGAAGCCATCTATCGTTACCCGGTGGATGTCATTATCTGGCAAACTCTTGGGGATGCCTATATGCGTGCCAATCGCTTACAGGATGCCCTGGATGCCTATACCAAGGCTGAGGAATTGTTACGGTGACGCATAACAGACCGATTGCAGGTCTTTGGGAAATCGCTGTTGCAGTTGAGTAAAATGGTAAAATCGGACCTCGGGGTTGTTCACACCTCGAGGTCATTATTAAAACGCGGAGAGGACTTCATGGAACGAACACTAGTGCTCGTAAAACCCGATGGTGTTCAACGCGGACTGATTGGGGAGGTCATCGGCCGGCTTGAAAGGCGTGGATTGCGGCTGGTTGCCGCCAAATTCATTCAAGTGAGCCACGAATTGGCCGAAACGCATTATGCCATCCACAAAGACAAGCCTTTCTACGATGGTTTGATCAGATATATCACTTCTGCGCCAGTCATGGCGATGGCTTGGGTTGGACCAAATGCAGTTGCCGCAATTCGCCAGACGATGGGTGCCACCCGCCCGACTGAGGCTGCCCCCGGCTCCATCCGCCACGATTTCGCCCTTGAAGTAGGTCGAAACCTGACCCATGCTTCTGACTCGATCGAGAATGGCGAAAAAGAGGTGGAGTTGTGGTTCAATCCAGACGAACTAGTGGACTGGAAGCGTGACGCAGACCGATGGATTTTTGAGAAAGGTTCGTGAGGAGAAAATCATGACCGAAGTACTCTTTCAGAAAATGGCCCAAAGCATTCTTGATGGTGATTCTGATGCTGCGATCGCTCTGGCGAAGCAGGCTATCGAGTCTGGAATAGACCCTTTAGAGGCAATATCCAAAGGATTTGTACTGGGTGTCAATCAGGTCGGTGAAAGCTTTGCATGCGGGCAGGCCTTCCTGCCTGAACTGGTCATGGCAGGCGAAGCGATGAAGGCTGCAGTCGCTACCCTGGAGCCCGAGATGCAGAGGCGAGGCACCAGCCTCCAGGTCTTCGGCAAGGTTGTACTGGCGACAGTCGAAGGTGACATCCACGAAATTGGTAAAACGCTGGTTGGGACGATGCTTGCGGCTTCCGGTTTCCAGGTTTACGACTTGGGCGTGGATGTCCCTTCTGCTAAAATCATCGAGAAAGTCAAGGAAGTGGATGCAGATCTGGTGGGCCTGAGTGCGCTACTTACAACAACCATGGTCAAGCAAAAGGAAGTCATCGACAAATTGGACAAGCTTGGACTACACAAGAGAATCAAAGTGATGGTGGGAGGCGCACCCGTTACGAGAGACTGGGTACAGAAAATTGAAGCAGACGGATACTCGGAAGACGCCATCGGTGCGGTCGGACTGGCCAAGCAACTGGTTGGTGCAGCCTGATCTAACCCGGAGCCTGCCATGGCCAAGATGATCAAATCCATCACCAACCCGAAATTGCGCCTGGAAATCCTGACCCCACAGGAGATCAGAAAGATCCATGATGCCACATTGTGGATCATTGAAAAAGTTGGCATACGTTTCCCTTCCAAACGCGCCCTGGAAATCTGGGCTGCCAATGGGGCGGAAGTGGATGCTGGTAAAATGGTCGTCCGGGCCAAAGCGGAACTTATCGAAAAAGCGTTGAAAACCTGTCCACCGGTCTATCCACTGGCAGCTCGCGATCCGCTGCAGGATCTATCGCTGGATGGCAACCACGTTTACGTGGGAACGGATGGTTGCGGGGTGGAGGTAATCGACATCCATACCGGTAAGCGGCGGGTTACTGGACTGCAGGATGTGCGTGACATCTCCCGGATTGCCGATGCGACCGAGGAAGTAGCCTTCCACTGGGTACCGGTTTCTGCCCAAGATACGCCGCCGGAGACGCGCGGATTGCACGAGATTAAGGCTATTTGGGAAAATTCCACCAAGCATGTTCAGACAGAGTCCATTTATAGCCAACGTGAGGCGCATGCAGCCATCGAAATGGCAGGGCTACTTGTCGGAGGCAAGAAAAAGCTGCGACAAAGACCAGTCCTTTCGCTGATGCAGTGTTCTGCTTCGCCACTAGGACATGATGGCGGCAGCCTGGAGGCTGCGCTGGTAGCTGCTGAATATGGAATCCCGACCGGTTTTATGACCATGGCGGCGAACCTGACAACGGGTCCTGCCACGCTGGCGGGGA
Organism: uncultured Chloroflexia bacterium; assembly: GCA_963827305.1. GTDB lineage: Bacteria > Chloroflexota > Anaerolineae > Anaerolineales > Villigracilaceae > UBA877. Next base: position 4,417 of record CAWHAM010000023.1, on the reverse strand, counting down.
ACCTGGCGGTCGGCAACGCCGAAGTCATTGCGGGTACAGCTTTACTCCAAATGGCATTCCCCGGTGCACCCGTCTTCTATGCGGCCGCCCAAACTGCTTCAGATTTGCGAACAGGCGCCTATACAGGCGGTGGTCCGGAGGACTTTCTCTACGGAGCAGCCACGAACGTGTTATCAGATTTCTATCGAATTCCTCTTTCCATGGGTTCCTTTGCCACAGGTGCCAAAGAGCCTGACTGGCAGGCAGGAATAGAGAACAGCTTATCCACTTTCATGGCGAGCATTGTCATGTCAGATATGCTGTTGGGGGTTGGGTTCCTGCATGGCAGCCGCATCTGGTCGTTTGCCGAGATGATGATGGATTGCGAAATCTATTCAATCATTCACAAGACCATGCAGGGCATTGTTGTAGATGACGAGACTCTGGCGCTGGATACCATCGCGGCGGTAGGTCCCGGAGGTAATTTTCTCTCGCAGAAGCACACCCTCAAGCATATGCGCGACCTTTTCTTACCTCAATTCATGGACCGGCGTCCGTATAATGAATGGGAAGCTAAAAAAGATGATGCACGTGACTGGGCACTTGCAAAGGCCCGTAAAACATTGGAGACTCACCAACCAGACCCACTTGACGGAAAAATCAGTACTGAAATGGCGAAAATCATTGCGTCACTCGAGTCGAACTAGATTCCAATGCAGCCCAAACTTGAGCTACTCACACCAGACATAATTGCCCGCATCCTGGACGAAGCGTTCCAGTTAATGAAGAGGCCGGGGATAAAAGTCCAATCTGTCCCGGCGCGAAAGTTGCTCACAGCCGCCGGTGCAAGTGAGGATGGAGAGGTGGTTCGTATCCCAGAAAAAATCATTCGCAAAGCACTGGAAACCACCCCGGAAGAGTTTTTTCTATATGACCGGTTTGGACAACCGAAGGTCCGTTATGGGGGCGACGCGGTGCATTTTGACCCGGGATCATCCGGCGTCCATATCCTCGATCCGGAAACCCTGGAACACAAGAGCTCATATACCCCGGATTTGGTGCGCGTAGTCAAGGTGGCGGAGATGCTGCCGCAATATGCTGCCCAGTCCACCGCCATTGTCTGTAACGAAGTACCAAAAGCCATTGGGGATTTGTATCGCCTGTACATCGTCCTCATTTTTTCTCAAAAACCGATTGTAACGGGCTCGTTCATCGTCCAGAACCTGGCGGTAATGTTTGATATGTTGGCCTTATTTGCCGGAAGTCGTCAGGAATTGGCCGATAAACCGCAAGCAGTCTTCGATGTCTGTCCATCCCCGCCGCTTATATGGAGCGAGTTTGGGGCAGACAACCTGATCGAATTGGCGCATGCGAGCGTGCCGGCACAACTTATTTCGATGCCACTTGCCGGGGCGGCTGCGCCGGTGACATTAGTCGGTTCGGTCGTCCAGCATGCAGCCGAGAGTCTGAGTGGGATCGCCATTCACCAGCTAGCCAACCCGGGCGCACCAATCGTCTGGGGAGGGGCGCCGGCCATTTTCGATATGAGGCATGGCACCACACCAATGGGAGCCATCGAAACAGCCATGATCGACGCGGCTTATGCACAGGTCGGAAAATCATTGAACTTGCCTACGCACGCATACCTGGGGGCATCTGATGCCAAGATCGTGGATGCCCAAGCTGGACTGGAAAGTGGCATTTCAGCAATGATTGGAGCTCTGGCGGGTATCAACATGATCTCAGGTGCCGGGATGCTGGATTTCCTGGCCTGTCAAAGCCCGGAAAAACTGGTAGTGGACGCCGAGGCGATTGCCATGGCACAACGCCTGCTGGCTGGGATCGAGATCCGAACCGAGACCCTGGCGACAGACCTGTTCGAAGGAATTAATTTCAAAGGCGATTTTCTAAAGCAAAAAATCACGCGCGAGCTGTTCTCAAAAGAACAACATTTACCATCATCTGTCATAGATCGCGACTCCATCCGAGGTTGGCAGGCCTCCGGCAGTCCCGACGCCTTTGCCCGGGCAAAAGCACGCACCCGGGAGCTATTGGCTGCTTATGAGCAACCACGTTATTCACCCGAACAAGAGCGTGAGTTGCGGACGATGGTCGAGAATTTGGCCCGAAAGGCCGGAATGGACGCTCTGCCAAAAACCCACTAACTGTTTAAGCTTTCAGGATTAATTTCGACTATTCTAGTGGCGCTTTTTTTACCATTGGCTCAATAAACAAAGGAGGAAGAATGTCACGCAAATCTGTCTTGTATACCGTTTTGGCAGTCCTGATCATTGCCAGCCTGGCCCTGGGTGGCTGCACGAACACGGCACAGACTTCAACAAAAAAAGTGGCAACGCTGATTTTCACGCAAGAGCCCGACTCCTTGAATACGATATACACGAGTATGTATTTCTCCGAGATCCTTCAACAGGCTTATGATGTGTGGGCTTGGCAATATGACGATCAGAACAAACCCTATCCCGTCCTCGTGACCGAAATACCAAGCATTCAAAACGGTGGTATCGCCGCGGATGGCAAGACCATCACATTGCACCTTCGGAACGATATCATCTGGTCGGACGGGCAGCCGATAACTTCGACGGATTTCAAGTTCACTTACGAGATGTATATCAACCCCAAAAATGCCGTGTCAACCACTTATCCATACAGCAAACTTGCCAGCATTGAAACCCCGGATGCGCACACTGTGGTGATGAAATTCGCTGAGCCGTTTGCTCCATGGTTATCCTTCTGGAAAGCCCTCCTTCCTGAACACATCCTGAAGCCCGTCTTTGATAAGGACGGCACACTGGATAATGCTCCCTGGAATAAAGCCCCGACAGTCGGAGCGGGGCCATTCGTGTTCAGTGAGTGGCAATCCGGATCATTCCTGCGTTTTGTACGTAACGACAAGTATTGGGGCAATAAAGCCAATCTGGACGAGATTTTTATTCGCATCGTACCGGACGATGCTTCGCAGGTTGCGGCTCTCAAAACAGGAGATGGCGACCTCGGTATCTTTATCGCCTATCCCGACATCCCGGCACTTGAACAAGCCGGTGTAAATATCGTCTCTGTCAATTCAGGCTACAGTGAAGGTTTGTACTTCAACCTGGGCGACAAAGGTCACCCCGCCCTTAAAGATGTGGGCGTTCGACAAGCATTGGCTTATGGGATAGATCGTTTTAAGATGGCCAAAGACCTGTTGCTTGGAAAAACCCAACCAGGTGCATCCTTGTGGGATAAAATGCCTTATGTGGATCCCTCGCTGAAACCATATCCGTACGACCCGGCGAAAGCCAAACAATTGTTGGACGAAGCTGGCTGGACAATGGGTGCAGATGGTGTCCGCGAGAAGGATGGCGTCAAGTTGGATCTGCGCTATGGCACCACCACCAGGGATGTACGCCAGAACGCCCAGGCGATTATTCAACAGGAGCTTGCGAGTATTGGTGTGAAGGTGGAGTTGTTGAACTATGACAGCGATATCTTTTTCGCCAGCTACGCAGATAAAGGCCCAACTTATTCCGGCGCTCTCGACATCTATGAGTGGTCAGATGTGCCCACGGCTTTCCCTGATCCGGATATTGCCTACTGGCTATGCAGTGAGATCCCCAGCGATCAAAATCCGCAAGGTGTGAATGCACAATTCTTATGTGATAAGAAGCTGGACGGTCTCTTCCAGGTGCAGACAACACAGGTGGACTTCAATCAACGCGTTGCAACCTTCCATCAGATTACCAAGCTGATGTATGATCAAGTCTACTGGTTAAGTCTGTGGCTGGACCCGGATATCTGGGCACTCAGCAAGCGGCTGGAAGGCGTCAAACTTTCGGGCGCGACACCTTTCTACAACATAGGAGAATGGAATAAAAAGTAAGCAAAGACCTTAATCCTTCCTGATACTGGATGTTGCAGGCCCAAGTCGTGCCTGCAACATCCTACCTGTTTCGCGGAAATATCCTATGACCCGATATATCATTCGACGATTTTTGCAAGGAATACCGCTGATCTTCATCGTCAGCATTATCATGTTTGTTATGCTGCAGAATATGGGTGATCCGCTTGCCACGATGGGCGGACGCTCGGTTACCCGCCGCGAAGACCGCGAACGGCTCGCCCGCCAGTTGGGGTTGGATAAACCAATTCTTGTGCAATATGTATACTGGCTACTCGGGAATGATTGGACCAAGGTGGATATTAACGGCGACGGGATTGCTGAAACGCCCGGCGTCCGGAAGGGTATTCTCCGCGGCGATTTTGGGAATTCCCTTGTAACTCGGCAACCCGCCATGCAGTTAATCCTCTCGCGCCTGCCCAACACCCTGCTCCTTATGTTGGTATCAGAACTGGTGGTTGTGCTCGGGGCGCTGTTCATCGGCGTATATTCTGCCCTGCGGCAATACTCGTTTGCCGACAACCTGATAACAACTTTATC
>CAWHAM010000022.1:0-575225 GCA_963827305.1 uncultured Chloroflexia bacterium | reverse complement strand
TTGGGCGGCATAAACAAAAGGAGGTTTCTCTACCATGCGTCACAACCGTGAGGAAGTTATCAAGCGTACTATCCAAGAGTTTGAACTTCTAGATTATCTCGTTGCCAACCTCACCAATGAAGAATGGAATCGATTGTTGCACCGCTCTGAATCCAAAGATCCTTGGACAGTCAAGGACGCACTCGCACACATTACCCATTGGAAGGCCGACGTTGCCCGTTCTGCCAGGAGACAGCGTAGACCAATTGAAGAACGCGGGCTCAATATAAACCAGGGAAACCATCTCGTTTACTTACGTTGGCACAATCGCTCTCCCCAGGAGGTCTTAGCTTGGCACAGGCAAGTTCAGAAGGATGTTCTGGCTGCATTGCAAGAGGCACCTGAAGAATGGTTTAGTGGTAGAGAGCGCGGACCAGATTGGCCTGGAGACCTCGACGGTCATTCCACCTACCATCGCGTGAAGGATATTGAACGAGTATTGAATAAGATAGAAAAGTGAGTGCTGCCCAACCCCGGCTTTCCCGCTTAGTACGCCCTGACAAAGAACGTCAGGGCGTACTTTCGGGATCGGACTATTCGACTATCCAACCACCCAACAACTCAACCATAATCCCAAGTTATAATCGACCCCATGTTCACAAAACTGAACAAAATCTATCATGAATTCCCACGCAAATTCTGGATCGTGGTGCTGGTTGCTTTTATTGACCGCATCGGCGGGACACTCCTTTTCCCTTTCTTCTCGCTCTATATCACCAAGAAATTCGGCATCGGCATGACCCAGGCCGGCATCATCCTGGGGGTGCTCTCGGCCTTCGGGCTGATCGGTAGTATGGCCGGGGGCGCGTTGACGGACAGGTTCGGGCGGCGCCGGCTGATCCTGTTAGGTCTGGTATTCAGCGCTATAAGTACCCTGTCATTTGGTTTGGCAAATAAGCTGGCAGTCCTGTATCCGCTTGTGGTGGTGGTTGGCTTGCTCTCCAACATTGCCGGGCCGGCGCATGACGCCATGATCGCAGATCTCTTGCCTGAAAAACAGCGCGCCGAGGGCTTCGGTATTCTGCGGGTGGCCGGCAATCTGGCCTGGATCATCGGCCCCACCATCGGCGGCCTGGTGGCTGCCAGGTCTTTCTTCATGCTGTTCGTGATTGACTCCGTTATCAGTTGCATTGTTGCATTTTTATTCTATAAACTCATTCCCGAGACCAAGCCCGCTACCCCGGCAGAAAAAAGCCACGAAAGCGTCTGGCAGAGCGTGGCTGGCTACCGGCACGTGCTGCGGGATTTTGCCTTCATGGCTTTCCTGCTGGCTTCGATCCTCATGCTGCTGGTCTACCAACAAATGTACAATACCCTGCCTGTGTACCTGCGTGATACCCACGGTTTCACCCCCTCCGCCTATGGCTTCCTCCTGACCAGCAGCGCCATCACGGTGGTATTGCTCCAATTCTGGGTCAGCCGTACCATCAAGGATAGGCCGCCTTTCCTGATGATGGCGCTGGGAACCATCTTTTATGCAATCGGGTTCAGCATGATCGGCCTGATCTCGGCCTACTTCATGTTCATCTTAGCTATAGTCATCGTCACCATGGGTGAGATGATCATCATGCCCACCAGCCAGGCCTTGACGGCCAACTTCGCCCCGGCAGATATGCGCGGCCGTTACATGGCGGTCTTCGGCCTTTCATGGGCCATCCCCTCGATGATTGGACCAGGCACGGCCGGATACATCCTCGACCATTTCAACCCGAACCTGCTGTGGTATGGTGGAGGGATCCTGTGCGTCGTTTCAGCCTTCGGCTTTCTTGCCCTGCATCTCAGGCTGGGGGCGCAAAAACGATTTGCGGCGAAAGCCAAAGAAGAATTACCGGCAGAATTGACGCTATGAGAGCTTCTGCCTGACTTTCCCCCTCAGCACCCCCAGGCCGGCTGCTGCCGTGGAGAGAGTCATCAACAGGAGGATGCCAATGAACCAGGCCTGTGTGCTGGTCCCCCATGGCCCGAAATTCCCGGCCAGAACCCCTGGCAGGGAGGCGAAAGCCAGCCAGCCCCAGGTGGCCGTGGCCACAAGCATGATGAACATCGCCAACGTGGTCAGCACCGCCGGCCAGTAGGCAAAATGATAAACCCGGATCGTTATGCTGCGCTTGATTGCCCGGAAGGTTTCCTGCTCGATGTCGGTTCGTGAGACCACTTTCCAGACTGCCAGCGTGCTGGCAAGTGCGCCCAGCACAAATGTCGCCATCAAGCCAGCCAGTAACAGGCGGTTGCCGGGCGGGAATGGCCCTGGCTGAACCACCGGGACGACGCCCGGGAGTTGGATGTGGCCCGAGCCCACCGCCAGGATAAACATAAGGTAAACAACCACCGCCAGGAAGGCCACGACGGGCACCAGCAGCAAGCCCAGCCCCTGGTGCGGATTGGACAGGGCCTGGCGGATGACGAGGATGGCAAGCGGCAGCCCGCCAATCACGACCGCCAGCAGGGAGACAACCGCACCAGCCTGGATGGTGGTCCAGACAGCCGAAAGGGCCGGATTGGTTTTTGTCAGGGCGATCATCGGGCTATCGTCCGCCATCCCATTCAGGGCCATGCCCGCCACCACAAAACCGATATAGGCAGCGAAAACAATTAAAACGGCAGTACGGATTTTATTGAGCATATTCATTATTCTCCAATTTAACGACTCTCCGGATAATAAAAATAAATGCGCATCCAGCGCACCCAGCAGGATATCCAGCACATCCAGGGGTGAGTTCAGACATTGTTCGAGCAAAACGGTGAACTCGGCCTCATAACGGAGGCGCCAGGGGCGTGGATATAAGCGCGTCAGCCATGGACGCAGGCGTTGGATCATATCGCTGCCAACCTTTTCAAGCCAAGCCCGGCGAATTTTTCCAGGTCTGTCAGGGTCTGGTGCAGGAGCGCGGCGCCTTCGGCCGTCAGGCGGTACGGACGGCGGCGCTCGTCCAGCGGGAGAGATTCAATCAGACCACTCTGTTCAAGGCGGGTGATGGCACCATACAGCGTCCCGGCACCCAGGCGGACCCCGGTCATAGCCCGGATATCTTCCATCATGGCATAGCCATGTTTTTCACCGCCGGCCAAACTGGCCAGGATCAACAGGGATGGGTTGGAAAAATGACCAAAATCATTTATATCCATAAGACCTCTATTAATACGTTTGACGTTATATCGTGTAACGTACAAATACCTGCAAAGAAGGGAATTGTCGATATTTTGTTTATGAATGCCCCCCACTATTACCCGATCGTTTCTTTCAGTCTTCGCGCCAGTTTCCCGAAGTGCGCCGTGTACCGGATCTCGTCCGGGCGGGGACGAGGCAAATCCACCGCCAGGTCCAACTTGATTTTACCGGGCCGCTGCGTCAACACCAGGACGCGGTCAGCCAGGAAGAGCGACTCACTAATGGAGTGCGTCACCATCAGGACGGTCTTCTGGCGCGCCAGCCAGATGCGTGAGAGTTCGATCCACATGCGCTCACGCGTGAGGGCATCCAGCGATCCAAAGGGTTCGTCCAACAGGAGGATATCCGGGTCATGGACCAGGGCACGTGCGATTGCCACCCGCTGGGCCATCCCTCCGGAAAGGTCGCGCGGCCAGGAGGATTTCAAAACCCTGCAAGCCGACCAGGTTGATCAAGTCCTGGGCACGCGCACAAGCCTCTTCCGCCGGAATATCCTGCAACTCGAGCGGCAGGATGACGTTTTCGATGGCCGTCCGCCAGGGCATCAGGTTGGCCTGCTGGAAGACCATGCCTATCTGGGGCTGGCCCGTTGAAAAAGTAAATGTCCCGGAGGTAGGTGGGAGCAGACCTGCCAGGATGCGCAGTAAGGTGGATTTCCCGCTGCCGGAGGGTCCCAAGACACAGACGAATTCCTGTGGTTGGACGGAAAAAGAAACCGAGTCGAGGGCATGCAGCCCACCGTTGTCATCCGGGAAGGTAACGCTCAAATCATCAACGACCAAGATTGGAGCAATCATTATCCGTATTCCATATCGCAGGGATTCCAGTTAGACCGAATCTCATGGAAGGAAGTCGTTCGTATAGGCTTTCGATAAATCCAGAGGCTTGCTCAACAGGCCCATATCCAGCAGGACCGCCTGCATGCTCTCCCAGGCTTTGGGCTGGGAGTAACCCAACTGGTCAGCTTTCCATAGTTCGATGGAGGTGGCCAGCTTTTGCTTTTGTAAAGCCGCATCAAGCTGGGCAAGGTTCTCAACATATGCCTTGGAGGTTTCATAGGCAGCCGCCGGGTCCGCAATGGTATCAGCCAGGCCGTGCAGGAAGGCCCCGACCATGCGGCGGACCAGGTCGGGGTTCTCTGAAATTGTTTTCTCGTTCGTGATCAATCCATTGGAAGCCAGTTGGATATAATCAGCCAACCGCAGTTCGGTCAGGTTGTAGCCCTGGGCGCGTAATTGCAGTGGTTCATTGTTGGTGTAAACCGAAACGGCCTGGTCGCGACCGGTTGCCAGGGACTCCACCTGGGTGTATTGGATTGAATCAAGCCTTACGTCGGATTCTTCCAGGCCGCCGGCATGCAAAAGAGCCCGCAGCCCGATGTAGTTGGCCCCATACAATCCCGGCAGGCCGATGGTCTTGCCACGCAAATCGGACGGAGTGTGGATGTTCTGATCAGACTTCGCCACCACCGAGACCGGGTATTGCTGGTACCAGGCGGCCACATAGACGATCGGCAAACCCTGGGCACGCGCCAGCAGGACCTGTTCTCCGGAAACCACGCCGAACTGGATCTGGTCTGCCCCCACCAGTGCGGTGATATCGGTCTCCATCGAGTAATCGAATGTCACCTGGATGCCTGCGTCACGAAAGTAGCCTTTCTCGACCGCCACATAAAGCGGTGAGAACTGGATGTCGGGGATAAAGCCCAGCGGCAGGCGTTCTTGGGTCAGATTGCCGGAGGGTTTTTTGCCGCACGAACATGTCAAAATCAGGAAACACAATACAAGCAGGTAGTTTTTTTTCATGGGTTTGCCTCCTGCCAGGAGAGGAATTTTCTTTCCAGCAGGGTTACAGCACCATACAAAGTGAGCGCCAATACAATCAGCGTGAAGACTGCCACAAAGACCAGGGCGGTATCGTATTGGCCGCGTGCCACATTGACAAGGAAGCCCAAACCACGATCCGCCCCAACCAGTTCGCCAACTACTGCCCCGATGACGGAAAGTGTCGCACCAATCCGCAGCCCTCCCAACAGAATCGGCAGGGCGGCGGGAAGCTCGAGATAGCGCAACGTCTGGACTGGCGTGGCGTACAACGAGCCCATCAAGTCATGCAGAGACCTGGGTACGGCGCGCAAACCGACCACTGTATTAACCAATACCGGGAAGAAGACGATCAGCGCACAGATCAGCACTTTTGAAAACATTCCCGGCCCAAACCAGATAACCAGCAGGGGTGCAATGGCAACGATCGGAATCGCCTGCGTGGCGACCAGATAGGGGGCAACCAGCCGCTCGAACAGGCGGCTCTTGGCAATGGCATAACCAAGCAAAACTGCTGCGATGGTCCCAACCAGCAATCCGAGCAGTACTTCCGTCAACGTAACCGCAGTGTTGCCGAAGAGGCTGCCATCCAGCGATGCCTTCCAAAAGCGGACAGCCACCTGTCCGGGAGAAGGCAGGATAAAAGCCGGCAGGCCGGCAGTACGGGTGACAAGCCACCAGAGCAGGAGCGCCGCAGCCAGCGAGACCGGCGCTGTAGCGTAGAGTGAGTAGCGGGTGAGTCGGGATTGTTTGCGGAGAGATTTCAAATCCATATTTTTCCAGCTCCGGCATGCCGGGACAAATAAAAGCGCCTCGCAGAGAAATACCTGCGAGGCAAAGGAACAGGTTCGCTGCCCTCTCTGAACAAACCAGATGGGCCGGGCTGGCCTGCCAAAAAATTCCCGAAAACGAAAGAGTTTCCGGGGCATGCAGCAAACCAGACCCGTACGGGTCCTTTCATTACCTTCTTCCATCCGGACTGTCACCGTCGGCCCCGGAATTTCGCCAGGTCATACGCTTGCGCGCTCGTGGGCTATACCACCGGTAGGGATTTACACCCTGCCCCGAAGGTTAAATATTCAACTGACAGGATTATAACGTTTTCAGAGTGTGCAGTCAAATCACACATGTCCCCGCTTGAATCACAAAACCCCTTGTGCAGGGGTTTTGTGAAAATTCGCCAGGTAGTTATGCTTTGAGGATGGCAGTGTCGGCAACCGGGCAGACGGCTACACACTGCGGAGAATCGAAATGACCTTCGCACTCAACACAAGTGGCAGTATCGATCACGTAAGGGGTTCCTTCGGTGATCGAGTTGGTCGGGCACTCCGGCACGCATGCACCGCAAGCGATGCACTCATCCGTAATCTTCATTGCCATAGGTTTTCACTCCTTGATTATGGTTTGTAAATGATCGTGCTTAAAATTACTTTATCGGCGGCTGTGTGTCAAATGACAAATGTCTCAGGTTTGGATGCTTTTGTCACTGAGTTTGCAAGGTCATACGGTTTTACCCGCGTGGGAATGCACGGCCTACACAATATTTTGGGTTAATGCGGAAAAAATACCCTATTTATATGGTATTGGCACTCTACAAAACTCGCCTTGCCTGTAATCACCGCCCGTGATACACTTTATAAAGATGCAAACTTTACTGGTGGTTACCTCTGACATTGCTTTCGGAGATCTGATCCGCCAGAACCTTGAGGAGACGGGACGTTTTCATGTCCGTGTTGCCGGGGATAAACCATCGGCTGTTTCCTGTATCAATGAAGTGGATTGCCCTCTGGCTTTTCTGGATACCTGTTTGGATGAGCAGGACCTACTCGAGATCGGCACACAGATTCGCCAAGCCAACCCCAAGATACGCTTCGTCGTCATCTCCGAAGCCGGCTGGCATTCAGCACTCGAAGGATTATCTCCTGATGATTACCTGTCCAAGCCTTTCTACCTTCCCGAACTCCTAACCATGATGGACAACCTTTTTCCCACTCTGCCACCGAATGAATCCACGCCAGTAACCGGTGTATCAGACAACGAGCCACCCTGGCTCTCAGATGTCTCGCGCGCTGCACAGCATCTTACCCGCCTGACCCTGGAATCTTCCGCCCAGGCAGCCCTGATCACGCGCGATGACCAGTTGTGGGCATATGCCGGGCAATTACCCCAAAGCTCCACGGGTGAATTGACTGAAACCGTTCTGCGCTACTGGGACCGCCAGAAGGAAAATGACCTGGTACGCTTCGTCCATCTGGCCTCGACGGGGGCCGAACATATGCTTTACGCCACACGGCTGACCAAGAATATGGTGCTTGCGCTGATTTTCGATGCCGAGACCCCCTTCAGCACAATCCACACGCAGGCCAACCAATTGGTGCATTCGTTATCAACGTTAACGCCAGAAAAACAAGATGAAATGGCACAGACCGACGGTGATGAAGGGCCTGCAGCTCCCATCGCCGACAGCCATTCGACAAATCCAAGAGTGGATGCGAAGGCCGAGGCGACGGAATACTTGAAGGAATCCAGCCCGGGGACCTTATTGTCATCGAAACTATCCCTGGATATCATTCACGATTCCTCTCCGATAATCCCCACCGATCAGTTGGAACCGCCCGGGCAAATCGAAACCTCGATTGATCTGGACAAGACGGCTGAATCCCCGGCAACCTCCCGGAAGAACAGATTCTGGAAGAACGTTGTTACCCTGGATGATTCGGAAGGTATGCGTCCCAGTTCCACCAGTGGGTCAGCGCGCAGGATCGTCCTCGAACCGGTCTCCCCAGCCGTCTACAACCTGGATTATGCCTGCCTGCTCGTGCCGCGCTTTCCCCACCACCACCTGATCGGTGACATGTCTGATCACATGCCGGATTGGATGCGGGAGATTTGCATTGCCTTCGGATGGCGGCTGGAGTACCTGGCGGTGCGGCCGGAATATCTGCTGTGGAATGTCAATGTGCCGCCTGTCACTTCACCGGCCTATCTGATGCGAATCATGCGCCAGCATATTTCCATGAAAATTTTCGATGAGTTCACAACCTTTAAGAGAGAATCCCTCCGGTGATTTCTGGGCCCCAGGCTATCTCATTATGGGCGGTTCTCACCCACCCCCAGTCCAAATAATCAAAGAATTCATTGCCCAAACGCGCCAGCGACAGGGGATCAGTCAGCCGCTCCGTTAAGCTTTTCGCGCGGTTTTTCACATGCCACCTACGTTGTATCTGATTGACGGCCATGCTCTGGCCTATCGTATGTTCTTTGCCTTGACGGCAGGCGGCGGCAGTCAACGCTGGCAGACCTCCACCGGCGAACCGACGGCAGGGACCTATGGCTTTGCGCGCGAACTGCTGCGCATTTTCGAACAGGAAAAGCCCGATTACCTGGCGGTTGCCTTCGACACTGGAAAAACCTTCCGGGATGACATCTTCCCGGAATACAAAGCCACGCGCGCCAAAATGCCGGATGACCTGCGCCCGCAACTAGAGCGCATACGCCAGGTCGTGGACGCCTTCAATATCCCGCGCCTTGAGATGGAAGGCTTCGAAGCCGACGATGTGCTCGGTTCAGTGGCGTACTGGGCCACCAAGCAGGGCCTGGGCGTCAAAATAATCACCGGTGACCGCGACCTGCTTCAACTGGTGAACCAGCGCGTCATCGTCTACCTGGCCGGGGATGACCAGAACTACATCACTGCAGAGGATGTACTCGGAAAACTGCATGTCCGCCCGGACCAGGTGGTGGATTACAAAGCCCTGGTAGGCGACAAGTCTGATAACATACCCGGCGTGGCGGGCGTAGGGGAAAAGACCACCGAAGCCTTGCTGGCAAAATATGGGACGCTGGATGCAATCTATGACCACCTGGACGAAATCGAGCCGCGCTGGCGGGCCAAGCTTGAAGCCGGGAAAGAATCTGCATACATGAGCTACAAGCTGGCTGCCATCCGGACTGACCTGCCAGTCACACTCGACCTGGAGCAGGCCCGCACCGAGGTGTTCGAACCGGCCAAAGTGGAGGCCATCTTTTACGAACTCGAATTTCGTTCGCTCGTGGATAAGCTAAGAAAGATTACCGGCGAATCCGCACCTGCCGGGACACAGCAATTGAGTCTGTTCGGTAAAGAACCGGCTCCGGTCGTCGCCCCGGTTCCTAGGAACGCTGCAAAAACAAGTTTGAATGTGACCGTGGTGGATTCCACTGTGGGACTCGCCGCACTTGCCAGTGTGCTGTCAAACGCATCGATCATCTCCTTTGACACCGAGACCACTTCCACCGATGAGATGACTGCCAGTCTGGTCGGCATTTCGCTGGCGGTCGAGGCAGGCGAAGGCTACTATATACCGGTCGGGCACAAAGTCGGGGCGCAATCGTCCATCGAACAGGTGCTCTCGGCGTTAAGGAATCCACTGACCGATGCTCGCATAGCGAAAATCGGGCACAACTTGAAATATGATTTCATCATGCTGATGCGCCAGGGTGTGCGTGTGGCACCGCTGGCTTTCGATACGATGATAGCCGAGTGGGTGCTGGACCCCGGCTCGCGCAACCTTGGCCTGAAAACCATGGCCGCAGTCCGCCTGGGCGAGAGCATGACGCATATCGAGGACCTGATCGGCACCGGCAAGAACCAGCGTACGATGGCCGAAGTCGCCATCAGTGAGGCAGCCCCATATGCTGCCGCGGATGCCGAAACCACCCTGCGCTTGAAGCCGATTCTTGAGACTGAACTCAAGCAATTCCCAAAACTCTGGGATCTCTTCAATCATATTGAAATGCCGTTCATCTGCGTGCTGGCCGATATGGAAATGGCCGGGGTGGCGCTCGACAAAAGCTTCTTCGCGGATTTCTCCGTGCAATTGACCGAACGCATGGCTGCCATTGAAAAACAAGTCTATGAAACAGTTGGCAAGACCTTCAACATAAACTCCACCCAACAACTATCGTCGGTGCTGTTCGAGACCCTACGACTGATCCCGCCCGACCGGGGTAAAAAAACGGCTTCTGGCCATTACTCCACCGCTGCGGGCGTGCTGGACGAAATGAGCGGACAGCACGTTGTTGTGGACATGATCCTGGAGTACCGCGAGTACTCCAAACTCAAATCCACCTATGTCGACGCCCTCCCGACCCAGATCCACCCTGAGACCGGACGCGTCCACACCTCCTACAGCCAGACCGGCGCTGTAACCGGGCGGCTGTCCTCATCAAATCCCAACCTGCAAAACATTCCAATCCGTACCGATCTGGGCAGGCGTGTCCGGCGCGGTTTTGTAGCCGATCCAGGCAATGTATTCATCTCACTGGACTATTCGCAGATCGAATTGCGCATCGTGGCACATATGGCGAATGATGTGGCAATGTTGAACGCATTTCGGTTGGGACAGGATATCCATGCCACCACTGCGGCTGCCATCTATGATGTTCCTCTCGAGGCTGTGACGAAGGAACAGCGCCGGCATGCCAAAGCCATCAACTTTGGTTTGATCTATGGCATGTCTGCCTTTGGACTGACGCGTTCCACCGGATTGACTTTGGCCGATTCGCAGGATTTCGTCGAAGCCTACTTTACGCAGTTTCCTGGTGTTAAGAAATATCTGGACGGCATTCGCCAATCGGCGCGCGCCAACGGTTTCGTGGAGACCCTGCTGGGCCGCCGGCGCTACTTCCCGGCGCTTAGAAGCACGCTCAACCAGACTCTACGGAACCGTGAAGAACGCGAGGCAATTAATGCCCCCATCCAGGGCACAGCTGCTGATATAATGAAAATTGCCATGATTAGAATTCCACCGGCCATTGCGCAGGCCGGTCTGCATGGCAAGATGCTCCTGCAAGTGCATGACGAATTGGTGATAGAATGCCCGCATACCGAGCTGAATGAGACAATCCATGTGGCGCGGGAGATTATGGAAAATGCCTACCCGATGTCCATACCTTTGACCACCGATGCTCGCTGGGGCACCAATTGGGACGAACTGCAACTCATCGCATAACTTATCATTAAAAATGGCTGGAAGCAACGAAGTTTTCCAAGAAGCAATGAGCAGGGGACATTCGGCTGCCTGGGATCAGCAGTGGGGTCAAGCTGCCGAGGCCTACCGGCAGGCCCTGGATGAAATTCCCAACAACCCCAAGGCCCTTGCCAGCCTGGGGTTGGCTTTGTTCGAGTCACAGCGTTACGAAGAATCCCTTCAAGCTTACCAAAAGGCAGTCCATGCGGATCCCAAGGATCCAATCCCACTGGAGAAAGCGGGGCAACTCCTTGAACGGCTCGGAAATATAAAGGAAGCCATTCAGGCATTCCTGCGCGCTGCGGAATTGCACATTCAAAATCAGAACTCCGATAAAGCCCTCGAAAATTGGATACGTGTCACCCAACTGGATTCCCAAAACATCACCGCACGCCGGTACCTCGGGATGGTCCACGAACGCCTTGGTAATGTTGCCCAAGCAACCAGCGAATACTTAGCGGCTGCCAGTCTCTACCAACGTTCCGGGAATGGAGCAAAAGCCGCCGAAATGATAACCCGCTCCCTTCACCTGGAGCCTCATAATCCGGAGGCCCTCCAGGCAGAAGCGATGCTTAAAAACGGACAACTGTTGCCAAAACCGATGCACCGTCAGGGAGGAACTGGTGCCCTGCGGATGGCACAGGTGAAACTGCTGGAGCCTTCCAAGTCTGCCGACACGGGCCTGGACCCAATTGCCGAGGCGCGTAAAGAGGCCATCACCCGGCTGGCAGAGGTCTTGTTTGACCTGTCCGAAGAGGAGGGCGCCAATGCCATCTCATCGAACAAGCGAGGCATGCAAGCCATTGTCCGTGGCGGCGAACAATTGAATATCAAACAAAGTGACCGGTCCAAGATCATGCTCCACATCGGTCAGGCCATTGATGCCCAGACGAAGGAGAAGGAAAGCCAGGCCGTCGAGGAATTGGAGATGGCTCTGGCAATCGGTTTCACAGACTCGTCGCTCTATTTTGACCTTGGCTTTCTGCGCTCCAAAACCGAGGTCCCGGAAAATGCCCTGCGACACTTGCAAATTGCGGTCAAGCATAAGGATTACGCCCTTGGGTCACGCCTGCTCCTGGCACAAATCCAGCAGCACTTGGGACATCTTTCCGAGGCGAGTGTGGAATATTTGGAAGCGCTTAAAATTGCCGATACGCTGGTTGTTCCACCGGAACAGTCTGATGAAATTCGCCAGTTGTATGAGCCACTGATCGAGGCGCAGAGCCATCAGACTGAAACCGATAAAATGGAGCAACTATGCGAGAATGTTAAACATCTGCTGCTGCGTCCCGACTGGCGCGGAGGTGTGACCCAGGCCCGTGAACAGCTTCCAAAATATGCCGAGGGGGTCATGCCATTGGCTGAAATCCTGACACAGGCTCAAAGCGGCCAGGTCATCGAGGCGGTTGGCAAAGTTCGTCAATTGGCGCGTTCCGGGTACTTGCGTTCGGCGATGGATGAAGCCTTTGAATCTTTAAAATTCGCTCCGACATATTTGCCCCTGCACACACTGGTGGGTGATTTGCTGATCCAGGAAGGCCGTGCGCAGGATGCCATTGCAAAGTATACGGTCGTTGCGCAGGCTTACAGCGTGCGGGGCGAGGCCGCCCAGGCAATCAGCCTGCTCCGGCGAGTTGTCCAGGTCGCGCCAATGGATCTGTCTGCCCGCAGCCGGCTCATTGACGCGCTGGCGGCTCGCGGCCAGGTGGATGAAGCCATTAGCGAATACATAGAGCTGGGGGAAATTTATTATCGCCTGGCCGAACTGGACATGGCTCGCAAGACGTACACAACTGCATTACACCTGGCCCAGCAAGGGGGTGCCAATCGCGTCTGGAGCGTCAAGCTGCTCCTACGCATGGCTGATATTGACATGCAGCATCTGGACTGGCGCCAGGCCTTGCGAGTCTTCGAACAGCTTCGAACTCTCGAACCGGATGATATTCCCGTCCGAAAAAACCTGATTGAGCTGAATCTCCGTCTGGATCAAAAACCGCAGGCCACGACAGAGTTGGAAAATCTCATAGCCCACCTGGATGAGGCAGGCCGGCGCAGCGAAGTCATTCCTTTTCTGGAGGAGCTGGTCGATGAGAATCCCGGACAGGCCATCCTGCGACGTGCCCTGGCAGAGGAATACCGCCAGGCAAAACGGGTAACAGATGCCGTGACCCAACTGGATAGATTGGGCGAAAGCTTACTGAAGGCGGGGGACAGGGAAGGTGCAATCCAGGTTGTTGAAGCCATCATTGCGATGAACCCACCCAACCTGTCAAATTACCAGGCTCTGCTTGCAAAAATAAACCCGCCCTCTTGAACTAAAAATAACCGGGAAAGAAAGGACCAAGACCACGGCAAATCCCGCGGTCTCATTTTTGATTGTCCGGGCAGAAATGACTTAGATTGTCATCAGGACAATCGCGCCCAGAGCGGCCGTTATCCCCAGCCATTGGAACCGGTTCAGGCGTTCATGCAGGAGTAAACCCGCCAGCAGGATGGTTGTTCCGGGATAAAGCGAAGAAAGCACGGCCGCCACATCCAGACGCCCAACCTGCCCGGAAAGAACATAAAATGTATTGCCCGCAATATCCCCGGCCGCGTTCAAGAGCACCAGCGGCGCAATATGTCTTTCCGGCCAATTCAACTGGCGGTTGGCAGCTGCGAAGAATAACAAAACGACTACCCCGGCTGCACGTGCAGCCATCATCGGCCAGATGGTCGCCGTACGACTGGCCTGGTGGATCAGGATGAAATAGATCCCAAAACAAACCCCGGAGAGCAGCGGGAGCTTCAAGTCTGCCAGGTACGGACGGAACTTCTTTTGCTGGCTGTCGCCCTGCGATATCAGCCAGATCGCCGCCAACGCCAGACCAAATCCAAAATACTTCGCCGGGCCAGGCAGGCCTTCGGTCAGCGCGCTGGCAATAACGGGCAAAACCGCCGCCATCAAGGCTGAGACGGGTACGGCGATGCTCATTTGACCATACACCATTGAGCGGAAAAGTATCAATAGTCCCAACGATCCAATCGCGCCTGCGACCACACTCCAGACCCAAACAGACCATTTCGGGATTGGCTCCCGGACGATAGCCAGCATGACCACAAGGAAGAACAGCCCAGTGAATTCCCCATAGAATGCGGCCCGGTAAATCCCGGCCCGGCGGCTGACAATCCCACCACTGAAATCGCCCACGCCCCAGGTCAGCGCGGAGAGTAGACCAAAAAGACTGGATAGCATATTCTGTTTCCCGCTTAACCCCTTGAGCTTACTCTTCGAAGACCAGATATTTATGCGGAGCGTTGTTCAATGCCGCGTACGCGCCACGATATTGTGGGGGTAACAAGCCAGCCATTTGGAACATCACCTCGTCGATCATTTGCTGGCGGATGGAACTGATAACCCTTTGGCTGCCTGCATCCACCCGAAACAGCTTGCCGACCGCATATATCAAATCCGTGCGCCGCAGGCGTTTCAAGTTTTCCAGATAATTTTCACTGCCATAATGAACAACCGGCAGCATGGGCGCACCGCTATGGAGTGCCATCAGGATGGCACCCGGGCGGCCTTTCTGCAGGCAACCGTTATGGCTGCGCGTCCCTTCCGGGTTGAGCAGGAGCGTGTTTCCTTCTTTCAACACCTTGATCCCCGTGCGTAAGCTATTCAAATCCGCCTCACCACGCCAGACAGGAATGGTACCGAACAGTCGCAGGATGCCCCCGACAATATTTTTGTCGAGGACACGTTCGGCCAGGGCCATGCCGTACACCTTGCGCGGCAAAAGCCGTGTATATAACGTGGGAATTTCCGGGACATGGACGTGATTGGTGACAATAATCAATGGTCCGCACTTGGGGATTTGGGCCAGTTGTGCGGCGTCCACCCGGAACATCAGGCCGGTAAGGGCTTTGAGAAACGTCGTCGTAATCCACCGGAGCAGGCTCATATTGCTACTCTTTTGGGCAAACCACCTCAACCTGGTGGGGCAGCAGTTCGATATCCAGGCGCGATCCGTCCACACAGATGATCTCACCATCGCTCTGGGCCGGGAGGGCACCTTCCAGTGCCGTAATGGCAACCCTGGCAGCCCGCAGCGTCTGGACTTCAGGCTGGCTGCCCTGCGTGCCTTTCATAAAATGCGGGATCAGGCTGAAAATCCGCAGACGGCTGACCTGGCGGACGATAACCAGGTCGAACAGGCCATCGTCCGGCTTTGAGTTGGGCGCCATCTTAAATCCGGTCCCCATCCGCTTCCCATTCATGGTCAGGAGCATCAGGGTGGAGGTGGTGAGGGTCTGGTCATCATGGTCAAGCCGGACGGTTGGCCCTTTGTAATACAGGAAAATGGTTTTGAAGATGGCAATCAGAAAACTGAACATGCCCCATTCCGGTAGTTTGGCCACCTCTATGGTGCCGATGGCGTCAAACCCGACTCCGACATTATTGGCAAAATAGCGTCCGTTCGGGAATTTACCGCCAGCCACGCGGCCGATATCGATAATGCGCCGGTGGTCATCCTTCAGCACCTGAAAGGCGGACTGCAGATCTCCCGGGATATTGACACAGGGCGCAAAGTCGTTGCCGCGACCGGTGCACAAGACGCCCAAGGCCGGGCGATTTTCACTCGCCAGCCGCGCTTCCATCAAACCGTTGAGCACTTCATTGACCGTCCCATCGCCCCCGGCAGCCACGATGACCTGATAACCCGCCAGGGCGGCCGCGCGCGCCAGCTGGATGCCGTGCCCGACCCGTTCAGTGCGGACCAGGTCAAAGTCCAAGCCGAGGCGGGCCAGTTCCAGCTTAATCTCCGGTATGGCGCGTGCCCCCTTGCCATGTCCGGCATTGGGATTGGCGATAATCATATACTTGATCATTGGTTATCTCTGGTTCTCAGTTTCAGACACTGGGGTTCCATCAAGAATTCAACGGTTTCTCGTAAAAGCGGTAGCGCTTGTAGATTTTTGCACCCATGCGGTGTGCCAGCGGCCAGGTATCCTTGTTGTACTCGCCGGTCATGGACATATCGGCCCATTGGTAGCCTTTAGCAACGGCGCGGCGGGCCATCTCATCGAAGAGCAGCACCCCCACGCCCGTATCCCAGTATTCCGGCGGGACGACCACGCTTTTGATCGCGATGCTCTTTGTTTTATAGCGTGAATACTTTATCAGGCGCAGGTAGTCCCAGGGATAACGCAGGCCATTGAGATGAATAAAAATTTCGTTCAGGTTGGGGACAGCCGGGAACCAGCCGGCCGGCTGGCCATCCACCTCGGCGAAAAGCACCAACTCCGGGTCAACCACATCCCGCATGGGCAGGACCAAGGCTTCGATGGAGGCACGCGTGTAGGGGGTGAAGTTGATCATGTGGGCCAGGCTGCGATTCTGCAGGTCGAGGATGCGGTCGATCTCGCCGTCGATATCTTTCAGGTTGGCACCCCGGACCGTGATATTCTGCTTGCGCTGGCGAATCCGATCGGCCAGCCGTAGCAAGTGCTGGACCTCGGGCCGGTCCAGGTTCAGGTCGATGGCGTAGGCCAGTCCGTCTTCATCGAATTTGGTGAAGCCATATCGTTCAAGAAAGGTCTGGTAATAGGGCGGGTTGTAGCCACAATAGATGGCAGCCGGGCGGTCGCGACCCTCGATGAGAATACCGCGCGAATCCTCGCGGTCCAGGTTATAGATTCCGACCAGGCGGATGAGGGCATGCCCACCTGCCCAGGCAGTTGCCCGGTCAAAGAGCGCTTCGGCGACGGCGTAGTCTTCGACGCACTCAAAAAAACCGATCGTGCATTCCCCGAAGTCCCGGCTGTTTGTGGCAGATTGGTCCTCGCCACATGAGATGGTGCCAGCCGGTTTTCCATCACTCCAGGCAATGAACAGCTCGGCATAGCCATCTTCAAAGAACTTGCCTTTCTGCGGGTCGATCACCTTTTTTCGCTCCGGCAATAGCGGCGGGACCCAGAGCGGGTCGCCCCGGTAAACGCGCCATGGGAAGGTCAGGAAGATGTTTTTCTCTCGGCGAGTCTTTACAGGGCGGACTTCAATTTCAGTCATGGGTTTATCTTCCTCGAATGGACAGGATTATTATGATAACCAAGCAAAAATTCCAGGTCGCATAATTCATTAATTCTACTTCTTCTTAGATTTTTCCGGCTGCCGCGGCGCGCTCCAGGACGCCTTTGGCGGCTTTGACCAGCGGCATATCGATCATCCTGCCATCCAGCCCAAACGCCCCGGAGCCTTTGGCCTGGTTTGCCTGGAAGGCTTCCACAAGCTGCCGGGCGGATGCAATGGCAACCTCGTCAGGCGTGAATGCCTCCTGCACCGGCGCGACCTGGTTTGGGTGGATGATCTGCTTGCCCGTATAGCCCAACTGTGCCCCGAACCGGGCTTCCCGACGCAGGGCCTCCAAATCCTTGAAGTCAATCGAGACCATATCAATGGCTTGCAAGCCATAGGCCGCGCAGGCCGCCACCAACGCCGAACGGGCATACAGCAGTTCCAACGCCGCAGGGGTGCGCGTAGCACCGGTACTGGCTGCATAATCTTCCCCTCCAAAGATGAGCGCATCCAGGCGCGGATGCGAGGCGATGTCTTTCAGATTCAGGATGGCTTTGGGCGTTTCCACCCCCACCAGCAAATGGATCGAATGGACCGGCCAGCCGTAGGCCAGTTCCGCCGCTTCGATTTTCTCAACCGCCCACTCGATTTGTTCCAGGGTCTCGATTTTCGGGACGACCACACCATCCGGGCGGAAGGGCAGCACCGCCTGGAGGTCATCAGTCTCCAGCCCGGAGCCAACCGCATTGATGCGGGCCAGCTTCTCTGAGTTGCCAAAATCCAATTCATGCAGCGCCGCTGCGATGGTCCGGCGGGCTTCGGATTTCCGGTTCTGCGCCACGCCGTCTTCCATGTCCATGCAGATACAATCCGCAGACAGGGTCAGGGCTTTTTCGATTTTATGCCGGTCATCGCCAGGCATGTATAGCAGGGCTCGTCGCGCGCACATGCGACCTCCGTTGCCCCAATTATCGCACAAAATGGTTATAAATCACCTCAATTTCGCCCTTCCCAAAAGGGCTTCCCCAAAGTCTGCATATTCAAACCCATCCCTGCCCGCCCCACTCTTTGGGCGGGAAAATAAGTGGAAATTGAGATTTGACGAGCGACGCTCGTCAAATCTCAATTTCATCAATCATCCCCCTTCCTTGGGGAAGGGGAATGAAGGGGGATAGAGAAAAGGGTTACCGGTTAGGAAAGCCCTATCCTTCACCCAAAGGTTCAGGGAACCAATTAATCGTCTGATTATGCCAAGGCCGGATTGTTTTTAGAGGGAGAACGCTTTTCCACAACGCTGGCGCCGCTCTGACTGATGTTCAGTGGAAAGATGCGAGCAGCCAGCCCGGCCTGCTCAAAAGCCTGCTGCATGGCCAGGCCGATCCCGGCATCCGTCGGCTGCCTGGAAAAGGCGATCAGACTGGGTCCCGCGCCCGAAAGCGCCACCGCACTGGCGCCGGCCTGCCGGGCAGCCTGAATGGCTGCCTGCGCTCCGGGGATGAGCGGCAGGCGGTAAGGCTGGTGCAGGGCATCCTCCATCACTTCGCCGAGCAGCGCCAGGTCACCGGTCTCGAGCGATTTGATCACCAGCACCGCCCGGCTGACATTGAAAATGGCGTCCTGTCGCGAGACAAATTCGGGCAGGATGGCGCGGGCTGTCTTGGTCGGGAAGTAGAAATCGGGGAACACCACCGTGATGCTCATGGGACTGACTACCAGTTTGCGCGTGACAATCTGGTCTTCGCACACGACCGAGGCCACCAGCCCGCCCAGCATGGCCGGGACGACGTTGTCGGGATGACCCTCATTCTCGGTGGCCATGGTCAGGATATCTTGGCGCGAACACGGCTCGCCCAGCAGCGCATTCGCACCCAGCATACCCGTCAACAGGGCGGCGGAACTCGACCCCAGTCCCGACATGAGCGGGATGCGGTTGGTGCAGCGGATGCCCAGTCCGGCGGGATCTTTTCCGGCCAGGGCGTACAACTGCAGCGCTGCCACGACAATCGGATTCGTTGCATCGCAGGGGAGGGTCTGCTCGCCCTCGCCGGAGATACTCAGCGAGAGGTCACCGTCACCCGTCTGGGTGAATTCTGTTTCGTTCCATAGATCCAGTGCCAGGCCGAGCGTGTCGAAGCCCGGACCCAGGTTGGCGGTGGTGGCCGGGACGTGGACGGTTACACTTTTCATTTCAAGATGGCCTCCTCAAGCGCATCCAGCCGCGCCGGCACCACCAGCGGCATGGTCATCTCTTTGGTAATGATATCGGGATCTTTCAGGCCGTGACCGGTGCAGACGGCCACGATACGTTTGCCCTTGGCTTCGAAGCGTCCGGCGGCGATCTCATGCGCCAGGCCGGCCAGCCCGGCCGCCGAGGCCGGCTCCACCCAGAGGCCTTCCAGGCGGGCCAGCATCCGTTGCATCCTCAGGATCTCAGAGTCGCTGACCGCGATGATACGCCCGCCGGATTCCCCGGCGGCCTGCAAAGCCTGTTCTCCGCGCGCCGGACGTCCGATGCGGATGGCCGTAGCGACGGTCTCGGGCTTGTCCACCGGGTGTCCCAGCACCAGCGGAGCGGACCCGGCGGCCTGCACGCCCAGTACCTGCGGTAAACCGGTCGACTTCAGGCCGTGATATTGCTTGAAACCGGCCCAATAAGCGGTGATATTCCCGGCATTACCGACCGGCAGGCACAGCCAGTCCGGGGCAGCTCCCAACACGTCGCAGATCTCGAAGGCGGCACTTTTTTGGCCTTCGATGCGGTACGGGTTGAGCGAGTTGACCAGACAGATGGGCTGTTTTTGGGTGATCTGCACCACCAGGCTGAGGGCATCGTCGAACGAACCGTCCACCTGGATGACCTGGGCCCCGTATGCCAGCGCCCCGGCCAGTTTCCCGGCCGCCATGTGGCCCTGCGGGATGAGCACCACCGCCCGCATCCCGGCGCGTGCGGCATAGGCCGCGGCGGAGGCGGCCGTATTCCCGGTGGAGGCGCAAATGATGGCTTTAACATCCCGCCCGGCGGCTTCGCTGACGGCGGCGGTCATGCCGCGGTCCTTGAAGGAACCGGTCGGGTTCAAGCCTTCGAACTTGACGAACAGCTCCACACCGCCGCCCAACTGCTCCGCCAGGCGTCCGGCCGGGATGAGCGGCGTATCGCCTTCCAGCAGGGTCACCAGGCGGGTATGCGCCGGCAGGTTGAACAAGCCTTGATAACGTTGCAGAATGCCTTGATAGGATGACATGACTCTCCCTTATACGATTCGTAACGACTAAAGTCGTTACTAAAAAAAATCCGAAGGTTGCAGACTTCGGAAGCCGGGATTAGACCAGGTACGACCATCCGTCCGCTTAAGCGGGGGGCTGGGTTGTAATAGTCTTGGTAGTCGTGAAAATGTGCGCTGGTCCAAGCATGCTTTTTGCTCTTTAAGGTGGCATTATATCCTTTTTTAGGAGGGCTGGAGGAATTAATTTCGGTGCAAGATCAAATCGATGGAGTGCTGCAAACATTTAACCGGATCGTTCGGGGATCTTCTGTATCACGTTTTCGGATTTTCAATGCTATAATTTTTTTGTGAGCGAAGCCCGTTCCTTCCGTGTTGAAGCCGTCGTCCTGCGTCATGCTGACTGGGGTGAGGCCGACCGCATCCTGACGCTGTATACGCGCGAGCGCGGCAAAGTGCGGGCAATCGCCAAGGGGGCGCGCAGAATCCGTTCGCGCAAGGCCGGTCATCTCGAGCCATTCACGCGCGTGACCCTGCAATTGGCCAAAGGGCGTGACCTGGTCATCGTCACCCAGGCTGATACCCTGGACGCCTATCTCCCACTGGGCGCGAACCTTGTCAAGACCGGTTACGCCTCGTATGCGGTTGAACTGCTTGATCGTTTCACCTTCGAAGACGAGAATGAAAATAACGCCATCTTCCGTCTGCTGACCGAGATCCTGACCCGCATTGCCAGCGAGACGGACCCCTGGCTGGCCATCCGCTATTACGAGGTGCGGCTGCTGGACCTGCTGGGTTTCCGCCCGCACCTGTTCGAGTGTGCCAACTGCGGCGAGCAGATCCAGCCGATCGACCAATTCTTCTCGCCGGCGGCAGGCGGAGTGTTATGCCCAAAGTGCGGGACGGGGCTGCCGGGAGTCTGGAATGTCTCGGTGGAGGCCCTCAAGGTTTTCAGACACCTCCAACGCAGTACGTATTCCGAAGCCCAGAGGGCGCGGCCCAGTGCCGAGGTCCGCAATGAACTCGAGACTTTGGCGCAGAAGTATTTGACCTACCTGCTGGAGCGCGGGCTGAATTCCCCTGGATTCATAAGACAAATTAAAAAGTGATTTTAACCGCGACCCGGCTGAAGAACGCCCCGCAACGAACACGGGGGAGACGGGGCAGGCGGGCGCGAAGAAAACGAAGTAATTTTAAGAATTCTTCGCGTTTCTCCGAACTTCGCGGTGAAAATCTTTTGTCTGTGAAGTTCTCCGACAACCTACTTGCGCTTTCCCTGCCGGCGCGCCCACCCTATCATGAAAGTCTGCATGACCCATTCGACCAGCCAGCCTAATTTTCTCCAGACAAGCGCCTGGATGGCCCGGCTGCGCAATCTGTAGAAGATTTTAGCCAGCCAGGTGCGCCGCTGCAAGGCCCTGCCAAGTTCGGAGTGCAGGATGGAGCTCCGGTAATCCTGAAAGCTGAAATCCTGACTGGTGAAAGCCTCCTGAATGGCCCGGGCGGCCAGCCTGCCGTAGCCGAGAGCGATGCTGATCCCCTCGCCGAATAGCGCATCCGCGCCGGCGGCATCCCCGACCAACAGAACGTGCGGGACCGAAAAGGCGCTCTTCGCCTCGAACCAGCGCAGAGGGTGGCCCTCCAATTCATATTCATCCAGGCGGTAGCCATGGCGTCCGATTTCGTCGGCCAGCGCGGCTTGCAGGGAGATATCAGTTTTGACCGGGTAAACGTTACCATCGTAGATACCGCGCACCCGCACTGGCCGGCCGTTTTCGAGGGCCGGGAAATCCCACGTATAGCCCTAAATCCCCTGTGGAACGTAAAGAAAATCAAAATAGGAGTTAGCCTGAATGTGGGAGGATTTCTCCGGCCTGGGTTCGGTGACGATTTCCAGCAGGCGGGCGGTGTGCGTGCTTTCGCGGGGGACGACCAGGCGGCGGACAACACTCTTTGACCCGTCCGCGCCAACGACGACCGTGGCGCGGTACCCGCCTTGATCAGTTTCGAGCAGCACCTCGGACCCATTGACCGAGATGCGTTTCACAGAGGTTTTCTCGTGGATGATGAAACCACAAGCGCGTGCCTTGCCAGCCAGCCAGACATCGAACTCATGCCGGCGAATGGTGCGGAAGGCAAATGTGCCCGCTTTTTCTCCACGCATGCGCATGCCCCGGCCGTTGTAATCGAAATGCGCCCAGTCCACGTCACAATGGGCTACTTCACGGATATCCAGCCCGAGGGACTGCAATATAAATTCAGCATCCGGTATAAGGCCGCCTCCGCACAGTTTCGGGCGCGGATGGCGGGCTTTTTCCAGGATGAGCGTATGCCCGACCATTTCCGGCGCCATCTGCGCAAGGTGCAACGCAGTGGAGATTCCGGCCGGGCCTGCGCCTACAATGATGATGTCAAAGCGATCAGATGAAACCATAGCGGCCTGCGTGGACCGTGTTACCTGTATGTCATGGCCAGATGACTTCCGGAGATTGGTAGAAGTGCACACCCAGGGCTTCCAGGCGGGGGCCCTGTGCTGCCAGGCGGGCCTTGTACTCGTTCCAGTCCCGCCTGCCCTGCGGAGTCCAGCCTATCTCGGCATAACCGAGTATTCGTGGAAAAGCCATATACTCGATATCAGCCATTGTAGTCAATGTTTCGGACCAGAGCGGGGCTTCCACGCCCAGAATATCCTTTTCGGTGATGCCGACAACCAGCGTGGCTGGGTCCCAGGAATAACCCGTCTCGACGTTGATATAACCGGCCCAATCCAGTCCAAGGCTGGTTGAGGCCGTGTACTTCATGTCCAGGTAGGCTTTATTGGCCGGAGACATAATCACTTTGGCACCCCGATTTGCCGCTTGCACAGCAAAACCTGCCTCGTGATTCCAGTCTTGGACAATGGAGGCAGGCAGGAGCTGCGACTGGGCAATCTCTTCCCATCCGATCACGTGTTTGCTATTGGCTTCGATGATGGACTGGACCTGTTTGATGAAGCTGATGTAATCGGCCACGGAAGTGGCTTGCGCTTCATCACCACCGATATGAATGTACGGGCCCGGTGTCAGCGCGGCGAGTTCACCGATGACGTCCTTGAGGAAGGTATAAGAGATATCCTTGTTGACACAGATTGTACTGAAGCCGACATTCGTGCCAGTGTAGAGTTCCAGCGGGACCCCATTACAAGTGAGTTCGGGGTAGGAAGCCAGGGCGGCATTGATATGCCCCGGCATATCGATCTCCGGGATCACCGTGATGTAACGGCTTTTGGCATAATCCACGATATATGAATAGTCATCCTGGCTGTAGTATCCGCCGGGATTACCTCCCACCTCCAGGCTGCCCCCATATAATGCCAGGTTCGGCCAGGAATTGATCTGGATGCGCCAGCCCTGGTCATCAGTGAGATGCAAGTGAAGACGGTTGATCTTATAGTAGGCCAGCAGGTCGATGTAGCGGGTGACATCCCTGACGCTGAAAAAGTGCCGGGCCACATCCAACATGGCACCCCGCCAGGCAAAGCGCGGGTAGTCGGTGATCGTACCCGTGCCGATCCCCCACACCCCGGGCTGGATGGATGAACTGTCAATGGCAGGCGGCAGCAACTGCCGGATGGTCTGGACGCCGTAGAAAAGCCCGGCCGGCTGGTTTGCCGACAGCTTGACCAGCTCCGGCGTGATGGTCAAAGTGTAGCCTTCATCACCGAGGGCAGGGTCGGCCCCGGAAAGAGTCAGGTAGATGCTCCCTTTGGAAGGCGTGCCATTCGTTCCCTGAACCATCAACGCATAACCGGCGGCCGGCTTGAGCGCCCCGGCCAGGTACTCGCCAATGGCCTTCGCCTCATCCGTGGCGGGCTCAACGTAGATGCCGGTCTGAGCAGTCAGGATAAAAGTGCCTCCCGTCGCAACCGCCGAGACCGGCCTGGGGATGACATTGTACAGGGTGGGAGGCGGGTTTTGCGGTGTGGAGGTCGTCGCCGTGAGTGTGGCGGGGACTGTTAGCCTGGTCAGCGGGATCGCCGAAGGGGCCGGAGTTCCGCAGGAGGCCAGGATGAGCGCACCAAGGAAGAGCACGGATATTTGCCTCAAGCATGGATGAGGATATAAAAACTTCGACACAAATTGCTCCTTTACGGATCGGGCAGGCAAGCCCTGCCGGAAGCAGAGTATATTTTAATGTGAATTCTAAATAAATGGGGGGAATGGGGAGGTGCATTTGTCTCGGGTATAATGGGCCAGTTCCAACCCGGAGGCCCTGTGATTAAAGCACTCATTTTTGATTTTGACGGTCTTATCATGGATACCGAGTTGCCTGTAGTGGAGGCCTGGAAGGCAATTTATGCCGAGTACGGGCAGGAGTTCCCGCTCCAGGTCTGGATCCGTGACGTGGTCGGTTCCACCGTTGCAGCCTTCGACCCGGCTGTCCATCTGGCTGACAGACTTGGTCAGAGCCTCGACCTGCCGGCCCTGCACAGCCGGGCGCACCTCTACCGCCTCCAAAAGTTGAGGACTTTCCCCGCCCTGCCGGGTGTGACTGATTACGTAAAAGCTGCCAAGGGCCTCGGCCTGCGGCTGGCAGTGGCCTCCAGCTCGGGACACGCCTGGGTGGAAGGATATCTCCACCAGCTTGGTCTATCCGACGATTTCGAGGCACTCATTTGCAGGGAGGACGTCCGGCGCATCAAACCGGACCCGGAGCTGTTCCTGACTGCCCTGGATGTGCTCAAGCTGCAGGCGGACGAGGCGCTGGTTCTTGAAGATTCGGCCAACGGCGTGCTGGCTGCCCGGCGTGCCAGGATGCGCGTGGTGGCAATTCCCAACCCCATCACAGCAAATGGTACGATAGACGGGGCCAGCCTGGTGCTCGGGTCCCTGGCGGAATTGCCGCTGGAGGAGCTGTTGAAACAAATCAATCTCGACATCCGACAGGAGTCTCCTGACGATTTCCCCGGCATCCGCCTGGTTGAAGAGCAGGCCTTCCAGCGCCTCGCCGAAGCCGATCTGGTGGATCTATGCCGCACACGCGGCAAGGTCAGGCTATCGCTGGTAGCGGTCCGTTCCGGACGAATCGCCGGTCATATCCTGTTTACCCCGGTGACATTGGAGCCTCCGAACACCAGCCTGCTCGGAGTGGGACTCTGGACCGGTGGCTGTCCTGCCTGAATGCCAGCGGATCGGCATCGGCTCACGGCTGATGCGGGCCGGGTTGGAACTCTGCCGCGAGCGGGGTTACGATTTCATCGTCCTGCTGGGCGATCCGCACTACTATTCCCGTTTCGGTTTCAAACCTGGCAGAGGTTTTAGCCTGTCCAGTGATTATGGTGACGGTGACGAATTCCAGGTGCTGGAACTGCGCCACGGTGCGCTGGCAGGCGCGTCCGGGAGGGTAAAATATATCCCGGAATTCAAAGAAATGGAGTGTTGACCGGAGTGCGGCCAGAAAGAAACGAGCCGCACTATTTTATTCGTATACGGGTGTTGGAAGGTTTCATGGTTGGGATGAGGTAAAATGAAACCATGAATGCCAAAGGGAAATACTCGCTAATATTGGTATGTGGCCTGCTGGCACTGCTGATGGCCTGCACGCCAATGACTATCGCACCAGCGCCGGCCTCAGCAACGGTTGCAACCGCCTCCCCCACTCCATCCGAACCATCCCCGACATCTTTGCCCGCCTCGCCCACTCCGTTTGCCACTCCAACGGCGACGTTTGAGCCATCCCCCACGGCGAATCCATCCCTGCGCTTCGCCGTGATCGGAGACTTCGGGCTGGGTGGCCAACCCGAAGCAGATGTCGCCGGGCTGGTGCATGGTTGGAATCCGGACATTGTCATAACGGTCGGTGATGACAACTACCCATCCGGCGCTGCCGAAACGATTGACGCTCATATCGGACAGTATTATCACGACTTCGTTTTCCCCTATACCGGCACGTACGGCCCGGGGGCGTCGGAGAACCGCTTCTTTCCGACCCTCGGCAATCACGACTGGTATACACCCGGAGCAAAACCCTATCTCGATTATTTCAGCCTGCCGGGCAATGAGCGTTATTATGATTTCGTCCGGGGGCCGGTGCACTTTTTCGCCATCGACAGCGACGAGAACGAACCGGATGGCGTTAACGAAGCCTCGGTCCAGGCTACTTGGCTCAAGGTGGCGTTGGCCGCCTCGACCAGCCACTGGAATATCGTCTATTTCCACCATGCCCCCTACTCCTCCGGGACGATGCACGGCAGCACGACCTGGATGCGGTGGCCCTTCAAAGCCTGGGGCGCAGATGCCGTCCTGGCCGGGCACGAGCACACTTACGAGCGCCTGCTGGTGGATGGCCTGCCGTATTTCGTCAACGGGCTGGGAGGCGGGGCGATTTACAACTTTGGCACTGCCTTGCCTGAAAGCCAGTTCCGCTACGATGCCGATTACGGAGCCATGCTAGTAACCACCACCGGCACAGGTTTACACTTTGAATTCTACAGCCGGACGGGAAAGCTGATCGATCAATACGAATTAACGAAACCTTGACCGTTTTGGAAAGATACCGCCCACTTTTTCCATGTATTCGCGATATGCATTGCCGAATGCATCCAGCATCATCTTTTCTTCCGCCCGCACTCGCAAGAAATAGAACGGGATAAAAAATAGTAGATCAAGCGGGCCTGCCAGCCAGTTCTGCATGAGCAGGATCTGCGCGATCACCCACAGCAACTGGCTGGCGTACATCGGATGGCGGAGGATGCCATAGATCTCACTGGTCACCAGCGTATGATCCTGGCGAATTTCAAGCGAGGGTGACTAATTGGATTTCAAGTCTAGATGGGCGCGCCAGAAGATGAACAAGGAGAAAGCCAGAACGAAAACACCTGACCAGCCGATCCATGCGGGCAGGCGATAATTTGCAAAATCCAACCAGTGTGTGACCGTATAGATCAGCGGGAGGACACCCGCTACCAGCGTCAGCAAACCCAGCAGGATGTTTTCGGTTCTTGATACACGCCGGTCAATCTTCACGCCTTCCTTGGCAGTCTTCTGGAAGGGTGCGCGCACCACTACCTGGATAATCACTCCCAGCCAATAGACAAGCTTAAACACGATCATGGCAACTCTCCCAAGCTGTGGAAATCAATCATAAATCCAAATCGGCATATTCAAATAAGGCATAGATCTCACTTGCCAATCCAACACATTGCTTACCACGATCAATAAAGAAGTGAATGCGGTCCGGAACCGGCGAAACTGCATTCCTGGCCTGTCTGGTAAGTCTCCATAGATTTTGTGCAAAACTCCATTTATTGGATCGCGGCATGGTATCCCATCGCTCTATTCCAATCCTGTCTGCATACCAATGTAAATCATCAACAATTACAGAGAGCCGATGTGCGTCATCCTCGGTGGCATGTTCGAGACTCACCAGATTATGATAGGCCACATCCAACTGCTCCAACATCCCTGGCACGCTTGGATGCGGCTCTGGCTCAACGATATTTGTTATCCTGCCAAGGATATCTTTGGCGCTTACCCACCCATTGACCTTGCCCAAACTGTTTACGATAAGATACTGATCGCCTTGAATTTCGCCAACCACATGAAATAAGTGGCTTTGATGCCACTTGACAAAGACAATGTCCCCGACTTGAATTTCGCCTGGATCAACAATCGGCGACATCGTGAGCGTTTGTCCATGTTTTATAGCCGCACGCATGGAGGCCAGATTACCGCCATCCGGTATTGTCCAGGTATACGATTTGCTTTCTTGTAAAGCCTCAAGCAATGGGTCTTTATGTTTTGACATTTCACTGCCTGATATGGTAATCCCCGGCCACCACCCATTTGTAGGTGGTAAGTTCGCGCAGCGCCATAGGACCGCGCGCATGCAGGCGCTGCGTGGAAACGGCCACCTCGGCGCCCAATCCGAACTGGTTGCCATCCGTGAACCGCGTACTGGCATTGACGTAGACTGCGGCCGAGTCAACTTCGTCCACCCAGGAGAGGGCGTTCCCAGAATCGGAAGTCAGGATCGAATCGGAATGGCCCAGGCTGTGTGCATTGGTGTGCCGGATGGCTTCATCGAGGCCATCCACCACTTTCAATCCGAGCACCAGGCTCATCCACTCCGTATCAAAATCCTGCGGCCCGGCTGGTTGGACGGAAGCCGGCAGTTCGCCTTGCCCGCCTGCCCGCAGGAATTCCAGCGCAGCCGGATCGGCCCGGAATGTGACACCTTCCTTGCCCAGATATTCCACCACGCGAGGTAAAAAATCAGGCGCGACCGCCCGGTGAACCAGCAGCGTGTCCAGCGAATTGCAGACAGATGGGCGCTGGGTTTTGGCATTGTGGATGACCGGCAAAGCGGCCTCCAGGTCAGCGCTCTCATCCACGAAAATGTGGCAGATGCCGGTCCCGCCGGTGATAACCGGGATGCGGCTGTTTTCCCGGCAGAAGGCATGCAGACCCGCGCCGCCGCGCGGGATGATGATGTCCACGTACTCATGTAATTGCAGAAGTTCGAGCACCAGGGCGCGGTCTGGACTGTCGATGAATTGCACGGCCTCCGACGGGAGGCTGTGTTCTTCCAGCGTCGAACGGATGACCGCCACCAGCGCCCGGTTTGTACGTAAGGTTTCGCTCCCGCCGCGCAGGATGGCGGCGTTGCCGGATTTCAAGGCCAGGCCGGCTACATCCACCGTTACGTTCGGGCGGGCCTCGTAGATCACGCCGATGACGCCCAGAGGCACGCGCTGTTTGTGGATCTTCAACCCATTCGGCAAGGTCGCCTGCTCGAATATTTCCCGCACCGGATCGGGCAGGGAAACAGCCTGGCGCAGCTCGGAAACGATGCCCTCCAGGCGGGCGGGGTTTAAAGTGAGCCGGTCCAGCATCGCCGGAGCCAGCCCGGCTGCCTGGCTGTCGGCCACATCCTGCGCGTTGGCTGCCAGTATCAGCGCAGATTGTGACAGGAGCTGTTCTGCCAAAGAGGTCAAAGCGGCGTTTTTTTGTGCTGTCTCTGCGAGTGCCAGGCTTCGGGCAGCCTGGCGGGCTCTTTTTCCCATATCGGTTAACATGGCAAATTCTCCATAACCTTTTTCCCTATCTTTTCTTCCCTGGGGGAAGATAGGGCCGTATTCCTGTCATCTACTACAATAACACCAGGTTGTTGCGGTGAATGACTTCGTCTTCGTAATCACTGCCCAGGATGGTCTCGATTTCCCCGGACTGCTTCCCGGCGATGAGGGTCAGATCTTCGGCGCTGTAATTCACCAGGCCACGCGCAATCTCCCTCCCGGAAGAGTCCACCACTTTGACGGTATCCCCGCAGTCGAACTTCCCGGTCACGCTTTTCACGCCCACCGGTAAAAGGCTGCTGCCTTTACGCAACGCTTTCGCCGCACCGGCATCCACAACCAGAATCCCCGGGAGGTGATTCCCACCTGCCAGGATATAGCGTTTCCGTCCTTCCAGCGTGGTAGCCAGCGCGGAAAAGCGCGTGCCCAGTTTTTCGCCTCCTGCAAGCCGGGTCAGCACATTCTTTTCGTCGCCGGCAGCAATCACGACCGCTGTCCCGGAACGCCGAGCCAGGTCGGCTGCCTGGAGCTTGGTGAGCATGCCGCCGGTCCCCAATTTCCCGACAGCCCCTCCGACCGCCTCCCATACGGACTGCGGGATCGAGGGGGAATTGATATCCTGGATAAGCTCCGCCGAAGGATCCGTGCGCGGGTCGGCCGTGAACAGTCCGGGCTGGTCGGTCAGCATCACCAGAAGGTCGGCCTCGATCAGATTGGCCACCAGGGCAGACAGGTTGTCGTTATCGCCCACCCGGATCTCTTCGGTCGCAACCGTGTCATTTTCATTGATAATGGGGATCACCCGCTGGGACAGCAGGGCCGAGAGGGTGTTGCGGGAATTAAGATAGCGTCGGCGATCCGCCAGGTCGGTGCGGGTGAGCAATACCTGCGCGACAGTCAGTTTATAGATTTCAAACAACTGTTCGTACAAGGCCATCAAGCGCGGCTGCCCGACGGCAGCCAGCATTTGCTTGGCGGGGATATCCTTGGGAAGTTGGGGAAAAGCCAGGCGCGCCCTCCCGGCAGCAATGGCGCCGGAAGAAACCAGCACCACTTTGCAGCCCTGACTATGCAATTCGGCCATCTGGCGCACCAGTTCGACCATGCGCGCCGGAGAAAGCGCAGATGTCCCCGCTGTGAGCGTAGAAGTGCCCAGCTTGACCACGATACTGGTGCCGGCTATTGGATCCATAATGGGGCAAAGTTTATCACAGGAGCGTGGAAAAAAAGGCCAATTTCCCCCTTTCCAGAGGGAAAGGGGCAGGACGGATCCGGGACCAGGTCAACCGGGATCCTGCGAAGATCCCGAGCTGTCTTCATCGTCATCCGCCACGTTCTCCAAGTGAAAGTGGTGAAGGATGCGATGGAAGACCGGAGCAACGATAATCCCCACTGCTACGAGAAAGACAATGCCGGAATAGAGGGCGTAAAAGGAAGCAAACAGTTTCCCTGCATTCGTATGTAAAGTATTCACCGGACCCATTCCACCAAGAATCATGGCCGCATTTACCAGGGCATCGACCCATGTGAGGCCTTCCAGGATGTGATAGCCCAGAATCCCGATAACGAGCGAACCCAATACGATCCCGATGGCAACCCCGGCGTGCGACGCAAGCCGCCGAAGAAACGCCGAGCGAGGAAGCAGGGCTTCGTTACGATGTTCATACATGCTGAGACTCCTATCCAAATACCTGGAGCATTTCCGTCCGCGCAGCCGGGGCGAACAAACGCACATACTCCTGGATGTCCTGCAGGTGTTCTGTGACAGCCTGCCTGCCGATCCCGGCTGGAGCATAAGTGGTATAGATCACATTGCGCGTGCCTGGCGCGATCTGGGTATGCTGGTCTGGACCGTATATGATGTTGGAGATAATGCCTTTGCCATCCGAGATCATCATATCCCCCGGCTTGACCTGCTGTGGCTTGCCGTGCATCAAGGTATAAACTTCATCCCCTTTGGTCACATCCAACCGGATGGGCAATTGGAGGACATCGAAATCGTGCCCGGCGGTTAACAGCATATTCTTGACTTCGGCCATGAACATGGCTTCCACCAAGGCTGCCACGCTGGGGATGGATTTCCCCTTGAATGCAATCGACTCAAGCTGGAGTTGGACGTGATAGGTCTTTTTAAAGCGCTTATAGTAAGCGGCATAGACCTGCAAGCTGGGGAGGATTTCCAATTGCCTGCGCTCCAACCCACCATAGCGCGAACGTATTTCCCCCATGAGCGCTTCCTTGCGGTGTTCCAGGCCGGCATGGCTGGCGGGATTGAGTACATCCTTCATGACCAGCACACCGGCATGCGCCTCCGGGAAAGCCAACTTCCAAGTTTCAGTCACTTCGAACATCAATTCAATCCTTTAGTGAGCACTTCCTGTTTCGGCTTTTTGGTAATCGCTGTGTTGATAGAGTAAAAAGGGGGTGTTGGGCAGGCTTTGCCTGCCCAACACCCCCATATCTTTCCCTCATTCACGGGGCATCCCGATGAGCCCCTGTTTCGATCCAGTATCGGCGTACGAGGGTCTGGTAATGCGATGAATAAAATTCCGTCTCAAATATTCCCCCGCAATGCTCAATGGTCCTCCACGAAGCCGGGTTATCCGTGTCAGCGCATAAGAGCACACGTTCCAGATGGAGTGTGCGTGCCACTTCCAGCCCCGCCTGCAAACAGGCGATCCCGTATCCCTGTCCACGATAAGACGGGGGAACGTCGTATCCGATATGTCCAGCTTCTTCAGCCAGGAACTTGTTGTTGATATTGTGTCGTATCCGGACGATTTCAACGATCGCACCTGTATCATCCAGCAGCCAGCGATGGGAACAGGGCACCCAGCCAGGGCGCAGGTTGATTCCGTGCTCTTCATCGTCAAGACTCTGCACATAGGCTGGAAAATCCGCCAGCCCGCGCACATAGAATTCTCCATTTTTGGGGTCGTAAGTGGCATAATCTTCCAACATCCGCCGGAAAGCCTCCCGGTGTATCAGGTCGAGTTTGGTGACAGTCATTAATTCATCTTACTTATTTATTTCGACCATCGAACACTTTCTCTATCTCCCCCAAATGGGTCCGGCGATGATCGGCGCGCCTCAGCTTGACCGTAGTCCCTTTGGTCTGGATGGATTTTTCCATTTCGGGAGCCAGGCCGGCGATGAGCTTATCCACCTCGTCGGCGAGCGTCACGGCCAGTTCGGCAGCCTTGCGCGGCGGGATGGCCAGGCACAAACTCCGGGTTGCTTCGTTCACTATGTCGGTATCGATTGGGGAAGGACCAACCCCCTCTTTTTTCCACTTCCCGATCAGCATGATCGCCCGTTGATCCCAGAAAGCCAGGTGCGCCAGCACTGCCGATACAGTCCAGCCGGCTTCCAGAGGGATGGCAAGCGCTTCTTCGTCCAGGTGTTCGATCAGTTTCCTGAGATGCTCATTTTCTCTGGCATTATCCTTGATTATCTCTTCGATAATATTCATATCATCCTCAAAATGGCTTTGCATCCATTTATGATTAATGTTTATTTCAGGGCAAGGTTTATTTTATTGAATTCGATGGTCTTCCAGATGGTTGACCAATTCCCACCTGATCTGGTTCAGCACCCGCTCGTCCTTGAAGTTATCTTCGGATAGCTCCTTCACCGCCTCGATGAATTTATTGCGGGTTCTTTCGAAGACCCTGATTTCCTCGGCCTCGCTAACCGTGCGGACCTTCTCCACGGCCCGGGCATTGAAACTGTCAACGTCGATCTCGGGCTGCCTGGAGGCAGGATCGTTCTTGTAGCGCTGGATGGCCTGCAATCCTTCTTCCCACCAAGCTACGATATGCGCGAGCAGGTCCGCCAGTCTTCTATAACCCTGCTTTTCCAGAAAGGCTGCCTGTGCGGTGGGTGGAAGACTTTTGAAACGGGCGACATATTCCGCCCAGTCCCCCATCAATAGGTCGAGCACACTCTGGCGGTTGATCTTCTCCATGCTCATGCCCAACCCTCGGCAGCCAGGGCATCGTGCAGTTCGTCCGGGTGATGGCGACAGCGAAACTCCATCCGGCTGGACTCGGCGTGTGCCTGGCTGTAAGACATGCCTTTCTCCATTTGGTTGCGTTCGTGCAGCTCATGCAGAAGGACGAAACCGCGCTCCATCTCCTCGATGGCATCATCGATCCAGACTGTGGCAGCAGGTACAAACTCGTAGACATGGTCGTGCCCACCGGCAGTGAAATCGATGTCATAGGCGCTGCGCACCAGCCGCCCGTTCACGACCCAGACGCAGATGCCATTTTCAAGCTTCTTCCATAGCCGTTCCTGTACCGTGGTGGGGTCCGGCAGGGATTGACCCTGGTGGGTCACTTTGTCCAGGTCACCGGCCCGGCGGCGTTCCTTGCGTTCGGTTTCGTCAGCCTTGGTCAGGGCATCTCCGTAGGGCATGCCCTTTGCCATCAATTCATGTTCGACCAGCAAGTGGTCGATGAAAAACTGGCGTTCATCGTGTTCGGCCTCCCGGTCGATCCAGAATTCCATGTCAGGGATATACGGATAGCGGAAGTGTTGCCCGAAGTTGGTGAACTCCTCGTCGGTGTGCCCCCGGATATACGCGCCGTCCACGATCCAAACCTGGAAATCGCCGCGCTGGTCGGCTTTGCTCAGATAGGGTGTTGTGAGGTTTTCGTCCATGCTTGCTCCTTATGTTGTCACATACCAGGCAGCCACAAAACCGGTCATGCCTCCCGGCAGCTTGACGTTCAGCCACTGGTTGACAACACCGATCTTGGCCCGGGCCGTGGCGGCAGGCTCCAGCACGGTCAATAAAGTACCCGGCATCAGGACTTCGAGGGTATTGCCATTTTCACTTGCCCGGTCGCGCAGGCGCAAGCCGGCGCTTGCCTGGCTGGAGACCAGTACCGTCAGAGGCTGGGGAGCCGGTGCGGGCGTGAGCGTATTCTTGAGTTCCACGTACCCGGCCGCCACGTAACCAGATGCTCCACTGCCATCACGCACGTTGAGCCACTGGTTCACCTGCCCGATCTTCAGGAGGGCCTGGTCGGCTGGTTCAAGGCTGGTCAATTCCGTGCCGGCGGAAAGGATTGCCAGGGTGTCCGAGTTGGTGGTGGGCTGGTCACGGAGCCGCAAGCCAACCGATCCGATGCTTTGGGGAACAAGCAAGATCAACGCCCCCGGAATTGTCGGGAGTACCGGTGGAGGCGCGGGGGCGGGGGTGGGAAGTGAAGTCGACTCCGGGGCAGATGCGGGGGCCTGTACCGGGGTTGGCGCAGGACTTCCCACCTGATCCACGTACCAGGCCGCCACGAAACCTTCCAATCCGCCCGGGTCACGCACTTGCAGCCACTGATTGGTGACGCCAATCTTTGGCAGGGCCAATTCTTCCGGTTCAAGGCAATGCAATAACGTCCCGGGTGTTTCCACCGTAATGGCGTTGGCGGAGGTCGCCGGACCGGAACGTAGGCGCAAGCCAGCCGTTACGGCGGCTTGGACGCGCATATACAATCCGGTTCCGGGAACGGGGGCAGGGCTGTCGCCAGCCTCATACCAAGCGACCGCAGTGATGAACTCGCTCAGAGAACGGCCCAAGGCGTAGCGGGCCATTAGGGTGGTGGGTGCGTTGTCCGGAGGTTGAGGCCACGGATCGAGCATCAAGTAATCATCCCCCTGGCGGGAATAAAGAACCACCCAGTGGTTTTGCAAGCCCGGCGAGGGTGACCCGTCCATTTCGATTAACAGGGGCTGGCCATTGTCAAGGCTGGCGTTGATCTCATCCACAGGGGCAGGCTGGTCGCGGCAGACGATAATGCGGCTGAAAATGATCTTTGGGAAAGCGCGTGTGAGTCCGGGCCAGACGATCAGACTGCCGAGAAAACCTATCCCGCTGCCCATGTCCTTAAGCTTGCGGTTCATGCTGGAGGGCGTTTCACTAAGGCCATACCCATTGACGAGCATGGTCAGGCAGACCAGGGTGCTGCCATCGGTACCGATGGTGACAGTATCATCGAAGCCGAGCTTCTCGTTAATCCAGAGCGGATCGCGCTGGGAGATATAATTGGGAGTGAAGGACATGCCACACCTCCAGGCTCTACGGGAACAATCATACGCCGATAACGTGATTATAGTACAAAAGGAAAACCCGCCATGCACGCCAAATTCCCCGTCACCGTCCACATGTTATTCTTGCGTGCCGGCAAGGTCCTGCTCATTCGCCGTTTTCAGACCGGCTACATGGACGGGCACTACAGCGTCCCGGCCGGGCACCTGGACGGGAACGAGCCGGTCCGCCTGGCCGCGGTGCGCGAGGCGCACGAAGAGATCGGGGTCCGGATCGACCCGGCGGAGATCCACTTCGCCGGAGTGTTCCATCGTTTCGAGGGCGACGAGCGGGTGGACTTCTTTGTGCACGTGCGGAGTTGGGACGGCGAACCGGTCAACGCGGAGCCGGAGAAATGTGACATACTCCTCTGGGCGGATGTCAACGAACTGCCGGAGAATACCATCCCGTATATCCGGCAGGCGATTAAGAACTTCCAGGCGGGCGTAATGTTCGAAGAGTTTGGCTGGGGAAAATTGAGTTAGGGACGGTTTACGGCTGGCTGGTTGGAACGGGATAAGTGTAAAGCACCTGCCCCAGGTTTTCGTCCCAGATACCGTCATGCGCCCGGTCGGCCATCTCGGCAACGGCTGCCAGAGGGACGAGGCGGCCTGCCTGCCCCTGATCCGGATACGCATAGTCGCCGATCTGTGCCCAGTCGGAAGGCTGGGTATCCGCCGGATTATCCGGGAAATCCAGCACGGCACCTGGAGTGGCTGTCATCACTACAGTTCCTTGAGGAGTCACCCCAACATTCTGGAACAAGGATCCCACATAGGCGCGGTCGGGGTTAAGGCGCACCCACAGTCTGGCTTCGAAACGAAAACCCTGGTAAAGCTGGTGAATATGCGGCTTATCCTGCGCCACCTGGGCATGCTCATTTTGGGCAAACACCAACATCACCTTCATATTCTTGATGATCTCGTCATTCTGCAAGGCAGCGAAAAGACCCGGGGTCTGGCGGATCTGCCAAGCCTGAGCTGCTTCCTGCGGTGTAGCCAGATCGACCGGCCATTTTTCCAGTGACAGTGCACCATTGGTCAGTAAGGCCATCGTCAGGGCAGTGGAATAATAGCGTTTCCCGAACATGACAGGAATTTGCCCATCGAAGACATAGTCACCTGAACCGAGGCTGCCATTGCCGTCCAGGTCCAGGTAGGGGCGTCCGACAGCCTTGGAAAAGCTGCTGGTATAAGTCGGGGCCCAACGCAGGTTAGTGTAGTTCAGCGTCAAAGTCGTCGAACTGTAACTGGTTGGATAGTTGTAGAATGGATTATAGACCGGTTGGCCGGCTTCGTTGTAGGTACCGATCTCCATGCAGGTAATGGTATCCACGGTAGGAATCTCGCGTCCAATGAAATATGCCAAACCCTGCAATTCGGTCCCATAGAGTGAGAATGCCCGGATGGCGGCGATCCCTGCGTCTGAAAAAGCGTACACACCCACTTCCCCGACCAACGGCGGGACGGATGTCATGGAGACAATGTAGCGACCATCCACATCGGCCATGCGGTTGGCTGCAAAGCGGATGACATCCCGTAAAATCTTGACAGACTGGTCCCCGCCGTAATCGAATGTTCCGCTGCTCCTGGCACCGGTCCGTGTGTCAGTTTTTCCAGGCCACAGGTAGCTGACCTGGACCAGCCCTAGCGAGGTGGAATCAGGATCGGTCATAAAGCCGTTGGTTTCGGTAAAGATGGGCGAGGCGACCACCATCACTCCGGCGCCTTCCGTGTATCGAGGTTTCTGCGGTGAGGCGACCATCACGGCAATATTCATGCCTTCCGAAAGGATTGTAGTGGTTCTGACCCGCCCGCTGAAGGCCGCCGAAGTGGCGGTTGGGGTGGATTGGCCCCGGGGGGAAAACCACAGGAAGCCAGCAGGAAAAAGCCGGTCAGGGTCACGATCCAGTAACGTCTCATTTTGTCCTCTGCAGGGCATTGTAGCATAAATAAAAACCGTAACTTCTCAATCATAGGGGAGACTCCCCAAACAATTGAATTATTAAAAACCTGACAGGTGCCATATGCAAGGCGGGCTATTTGCAGGTTGTCTAACAATATAAAATGCGGTAAGATAATAGTGCCATGCCAAGGATTTTGATGTCAATCATTCTGCCTGGCACTGATAGGTCAGCGGAAGCCTGACGGGTCAATCGTACCTGCCAGGTTTTTTTATTTCAACCCTAATCTTATTATTTAAGGAGAAAGAATGCAGACCCCTTGGGAATATCGTTATGCAAATCGGACGAAGCGAAT
Source organism: uncultured Chloroflexia bacterium (assembly GCA_963827305.1). Lineage (GTDB taxonomy): Bacteria > Chloroflexota > Anaerolineae > Anaerolineales > Villigracilaceae > UBA877. Next base: position 537,506 of record CAWHAM010000022.1, on the reverse strand, counting down.
GGGTAGTTCTGTCATCCGCGAATTGCTCAAACTAACCGAGCAACCGGATATCATTTCCTTTGGAGGCGGGCTGCCGGCGCCGGAAGTATTTCCGCTCAAGGAGTTCCAAGTTGCCTGCAATTATGTACTGGAGAATCACGGCGCTCAGGCCTTGCAATATAGCACCACCGAGGGCTACCGGCCTCTGCGGGAAATGATCGCCCAGCGCACTGCCCGGTATGCTGTCTCGATTACTCCGGAAAATATCCTGATCACTTCCGGCTCCCAGCAGGCGCTCGACTTTATCGGGCGTGTCTTTATCAACCAGGGCGATCACATCGTGGTCGAATCTCCCACCTACCTGGGTGCCTTGCAGGCCTGGAATGCCTATGGGGCGCAGTATATCTCCGTACCTTCGGATGAGAACGGCATGGTGACGGATGAGTTGGAGAAGGCACTGCGCATTGGACCCAAATTCATCTATGTACTGCCGAACTTCCAGAACCCAAGCGGAACCACGCTCAGCCTGGAACGCCGCCAGCGGCTGGTCGAACTGGCAGACCAATACGGCGTGCCGATCGTGGAGGATGACCCTTACGGACAACTTCGCTTCGAGGGCGAGCACCTGCCATCGGTTGTCTCGCTCGACAGCGGGTACCGCGGCGATGATGGCTGTTACACCGGCAATGTCATTTACCTGAGCACCTTTTCCAAGCTGCTTGCGCCGGGTATCCGCCTGGCATGGGTGATCGCCCCGGAACAGGTCATCCGCAAGCTGGTGCAATCCAAGCAAGCTGCCGATTTGAACACTGCTGCCTTCAACCAGATGGTCGCTTACGAGGTCGGTAAGTACGGCTTCCTGGATGAACACGTCAAGGTGATCCGTACCATTTACAAGGAGCGCCGGGATGTGATGTTGGAGATGATGGAAGAGATGTTCCCGACTGAGGTGCACTGGACGCGTCCGATGGGCGGTATGTTCCTGTGGGGGATCCTGCCGGAGGAGATGGACGCGGCCGAGGTGCTCAAGATCGCGATCGAACGCAAGGTGGCTTTTGTGCCAGGTGAATCATTCCACCCAAACGGAGGAGGCAAGAATACCATGCGACTTAATTTCTCCTATTCCAACCCCGATACCATCCGGGAGGGGATTACCCGCATGGGAACGGTTTTGAAGGAACTGGTGGCGAAAAAGCATCAGCATAACTAATAATGAAAAAAGCTTTCCGCCGAAATTTAGGTGGGAAGCTTTTTTTCTATGCTTGCGTATTTATCCCCCAATCTCACTCATTCCACGATTGAGCGGGATCTCGCCCTCTGCCAGCCCATGCCCCCAGGGTTTTTCCCAGAGCGCCTCAACAACGATTTCTCGCAGATCCTCCAGTGTGGCACCGCCGCGCAGGGGGGTGAGCAGGTCTATTTCATGTTCGCGCAATAGACAGGTGCGCAGGATGCCATCGGAAGTGAGACGCGCCCGTGCACAGGAAGCGCAAAAAGGCACGGTTACAGATGAAATGAAACCAATATCACCTTGTGCCCCAGGAACGTGGAACAAGCGTGCTTCTCCATCCAATTCGCCTCCGTTCCTGATTTCAAGCGGACCGAAGGCCTGTTCGATATGTCCCTTAATTTCCGCCTCCGTCACCCGCTGGCCTATCTGCAAATCGGTCGCTCCGGCAAAAGGCATCATCTCGATAAAACGAACCTGCCAGGGGTGATCAAGGGTCAGGCGTACCAGGTCGAGCGTGTCATCTTCGTTGTAGCCACGCACAACCACTGCGTTGAGCTTGAGTGGCGTCAGCCCGGCCTGTTCGGCAGCCAGGATGCCATTCCAGACATCCTCCAATTTGCCCCGGCGGGTCATGCGTTTGAACTTGGCCGGATCGAGCGTATCGAGGCTGACGTTGACACGCTGCAGCCCGGCGACAGCCAGCGGTCCGGCCAGTTTCGAGAGCAGGACACCGTTAGTCGTCATGGAGAGGGAACGGATTCCCGGGGTGGCGGCGATACCTCGCACAATATCGAGGATGTCCGGCCGCACGGTAGGTTCCCCGCCCGTCAGGCGGATTTTATCAAAACCTAGATCTGCAAACAGACGGGTAAGCAGGAGGATTTCCTCATACTGCATCATCTCGGCATTCGGCCGGAAGGTCATATCATCTGGCATGCAATAAACGCAGCGCAGATTGCAGTGGTCAGTCAGGCTGATACGCAAGTAGTGAATATTCCGTCCAAAGCGGTCTATAGCCATATTTCCTCACGGGTACCCACTTCGTGGGCATGAGTACCGTTAAAGAGTGGGGCGATTATACTCCCTTCCAATTTTTTTACCAATTGACGTCAAATATCAAGCGTGCTATTATAACTACAATTATTATCCGATTTATTATTGAGGAGTTATCCAAATGAGTGCAGATTTTATTTTTCGTATTATTGGCATGGCTGTCTTTTCGGTAGTGGGGGCATACACGGGCAACGGTCTGTCATACTATAATCCAGGCCAGCAACTGTTTTATACGATCACCTTCACACTGGTAGGCTCCCTCTTCGGCCTGGTGTTGACTCCGTATTTGACCACGCGTCCCATCCGCGCCCTGAGGGCCCTGCTGACCCGCCTGTCTGCGGAGACGCTCTTCACCGGGCTGATCGGTTTGGTGGCAGGCCTGTTGACCGCCGCCCTGCTGGCTTTCCCGCTCTCCATGCTCCCGCCCCCGCTCGGAAAAATCCTGCCGTTCCTGGGCGTGCTGGTCTTCGGCTATTTTGGCGTGGCAATATTTGTGATGCGCCAGACCGATATTCTCAACATTCTGGGCGGCATCTCCTCCCGGCGTGAGGATGGCTCCACGGCAGGCTGGGGGCAGGCGAATCGCACGATCCTGCTGGATACCAGCGTAATTATTGATGGACGCGTAGCTGACATCGCCAAAACCGGTTTCCTCCCCGGTACGCTGCTCATCCCGCGTTTCGTACTGAATGAACTGCAATACATTGCCGATTCTCCCGATGGCCTGCGCCGGGCACGCGGCCGCCGCGGCATGGAGGTGCTCTCGGAATTGCAAAAAGCCGCTTCGGTGCTTGTGCGCATCAGCGATATTGATGTGGATGGCGTGCGCGAAGTGGATGATAAACTTGTCATCCTGGCGCGCCAGATGAAATGCCCCATTTTAACCAATGACTATAATTTGAACCGCATCGCCGAGTTGCAGGGTGTGATTATTCTCAACATCAATGAACTTGCCAATGCCATCAAGTCCGTTGTCCTGCCCGGTGAACTGATGGAAGTGAACGTGATCCAGGAGGGTAAGGAAATCAACCAGGGCGTGGGCTACATGGAAGATGGTACCATGGTCGTAGTAGAAAACGGCAATAAGTACCTGAACCAGGTGATCCACGTCACCGTCACCAAGGTCCTGCAGACTGCGGCCGGCCGGATGATTTTTGCACGCCCTGAAGAAAAAGAATAGATTTTGAGGACCGGCTTTCAAAGGGTGCAGTTCAGCTTTGATACTGTTGAACTGCACCCTTTTTACAAAAATAAGGAACATTACCTTTTTTCCACCACCTGCTCACGTTCCGGTCCCACTGAAACCAAGCGGATCGGTACACCCGCCAGGCTTTCGATGCGTTCAAGGTAAGCCTGCGCCGTGGACGGTAGCGCTCTCCACTTTTGCTGGGTGCCTAAATCTTCCTGCCAACCGGCTAATTCCTCGTAAACCGGCTCGTACGGACTCAAATCCGCTGGTCCGAAGGGCAGATCGGTGAGGATCTTTCCATCCCGGCGGTAGGCGGTACACAACTTGATATTTTCCAATCCACTGAGGATATCCAGCTTGGTGACGGTCAGCTCGTTGATACCGTTGATGCGGACGGCGTAACGCAACAAGATGCCGTCCAGCCAGCCAACGCGCCGTGGACGGCCGGTGGTGGTGCCGTATTCATCCCACGGATTGGCACCGGTACCGCGCAGACGCATAGCCAAGTCACCGGTCAGCTCGGTGGGAAATGGCCCGGAACCGACGCGCGTCTGGAAGGCTTTCACTACGCCGATTACACTGGCAGTGCGTGCCGCACCCAGACCCAGGCCGAGGCCGGTCAGCGCGCCGGGGGCAGTAGTGGAGGATGAGGTGACAAAAGGATAAGTGCCAAAGTCCAGGTCGAGCAGCGCCCCTTGTGCGGCCTCCACCAGGATCGTCTTCCCGGCCTGCATGGCCGAATCCAGTTCGATGGATACATCGGCGATATAGGGTTTGAGCCGTTCGGCATATTCCCGGTACTGCGCACAGATTGGGGCCGGGTCGAGAGCGGGTGCGGCATACATTCCCAGGGTCAGATTGGTTTCGGCCACGGCTTCGCCCACCCGTTCGCAGAATTCAGGGGAGAGCATGTCGCCAACGCGCAGGCCGCGGCGGGTGGCTTTATCAGTATAAGCCGGGCCGATACCGCGTCCGGTGGTGCCGATACTGCCCTTGCCGCGTGCGGTTTCAAGGGCCTTGTCCAATGCCTGATGGGCAGGTGTGATGAGATGGGCGGCATAAGAGATGCGCAAGCGGTCAGGTGAGGGGTGGATCCCCAATTGGTCGAGCTTTTCCATTTCCTCAAACAGGGTGTGCGGGTTGATTACCATGCCATTACCCAAAACAGCCACCACCCGCGGGTGGATGATGCCCGAAGGGATGAGGTGCAGTTTGAAAATGCGTTTTCCCACCGTGACCGTGTGACCGGCATTGTCACCGCCGTTATAGCGGGCGCTGAAATCGGCCCCTTCGGCGTACCAGTCCACAATACGACCTTTTCCTTCGTCACCCCATTGGGCTCCAACAACGATTTGTAGCGGCATACGAGGCTCCTCCAGAAAAAGCAGTTGCATTATATCAGAGCCAAATTCACGGGCCACCAGGATGATATAATCCCCGCAGGTGAGTAATGAAGTCCAAACCTGTTCTTGCTATTTTCCTGTTCCTGGCCGGAGTGGTGCTGCTCTGGTCGCAGATACCGGCAGCGGCTTCTCCGGACCAGCAGGTGGCTTACCCATCCCCAACCCCCGGTCCGGACGGGCGGATCATTTATATCGTCAAAGCCGGTGAAACCTGTACTCAGCTTTCATTGATGTATGGTGTATCGGTGGAATACATCCGGACGACCAACCTGCTGGATGAGAACTGTACGCTACGGGAAGGACAGCGGTTGATGATCGGCGTGGGCGGGCCTTCGAGCGCTTCGCCGACCCCCAACCCGGCTGCCACGGCGACGGCGGTGACGCCCACAGCCACTCCCGGAGCAAGTGGCACCGCACAGGTTTGCGTGCTCGTTTACGATGACTCCAACGGCGATGCCCTGCGACAGGCAAATGAGGGCGCCATTGCCGGAGCTGCCATCAGCCTGACCAGCCCGGACGGGACATATTCCAAGACACTGACGAGTGTGATCAATCCAGATGCAACCGCCTACCAGGGAATGTGCTTTGCCGATGTTCCTCCCGGAAAATACAATGTCAGCGCTGCCGCCCCGGACGGTTACAACCCAACGGTTAATTTGACTGCCAGCGTCGACATCATCCCAGGCGATGTGGCTTCGGTTAACTTCGGCGCACAACCCAAGACGGTAACCGCGGAGACCACGCCCACCAAGAGTACTTCGCCGCTGTTGGGAGTGATAGGTGCAGCCCTTTTATTGGGGGGGATTGGGTTGGGAGCATATACATGGAGAGCGGTCAGGAAGAAATAACCTAACCCGGCTCGTTTGGAATTGTTATGAAGATGCGATAAAGGCAGTATAATGATTCTGCCATGCCGATCACCCGCTCGAAATCCTCCATTAGAAAAAAAGCCACAAGTCCCTCCAGCCGCAGCGGTCCCTCACGCGGCTCGCAGCCGGTAAGCAGAACATCCCAACGTTTGCCAAAACCGTCCCGCTCTCCCTCCAGGCAAAGCTCCCTGCCGCGCACGTCGCTCATGGGGAGCATCTCGCCCGAGCGCAAGATGGATATCCTCGGCGTGGTCATGGCTCTGGTGGGGCTGTTGACCGCCCTAAGCCTGTTTTCCGCTAAGAAGGGTGGGCTGACCGGTTACTGGATCAGCTCCTTGAAGTCCATTTTCGGCTGGGGGGTTTACATTCTCCCCATCGGGTTGATCGTGCTGGGCGCCTGGCTGGTGGCCCGCAACGTGGACCGCCTTCCGGAACTATCGCTCGAACGCATCGTCGGTATTGTCCTTCTCTTTGTAGGCCTGCTGGCAGCCTTCCACTGGGTGAACGGTCCGTCCGCGACCGCCATCCCGCGTGCCACGGACGGGAACGGCGGCGGTATTATCGGAGCGCTACTCCAGCAGGGATTGGTCGGCGCCCTGGGTGACGCCGGGACGGTCATCCTGATTATCGCCTGGCTGGTGATCGCCCTGGCAATGACGCTCGATCTTTCGTTGCAGGAGATGTTCCAGTGGGCCGGTCCCCTGGCTGCCAAACTCAAAGACCGGTTGGGCAAGCTTAAGAAGAGGGCTGCCGTGGGCGGGCAGCCGGGCGGTCTGGGAAACGCTTTGCCAGCCGAGCCGGAAGGTCCGCAGGATCAATTCACGCCGCTTACGAATACCAAAGAAGTTGGCAGGCGACCGCCGGTCATTCAATCAGTGCCGGCACAGCCACCCGGCGTGACGGTTAAGACCAATCTCCCAGCCGCTCCAGCCATTCTCTGGGTTCTGCCCAGGGTGAGCGAGATCCTGGAACCGCCCCAGGCTCCGATCGTCAATGAGGAATTTGTGCAAAAGCGTGCCCGCCTGATCGAGGAAACGCTGGCATCTTTCGGCGCGCCCAGCCAAGTGGTCGAGATCAGCCGTGGACCCACGGTCACCATGTTCGGCGTGGAACCGCTCTTTGTCGAATCACGCGCCGGGCAGACGCGCGTGCGGGTGGGAAAGATCGCCTCACTCTCGGATGACCTGGCACTGGCACTGGCCGCGCCGCGCATCCGCATCCAGGCGCCGGTGCCGGGACACGGGTACGTTGGCATCGAGGTCCCCAACGACGAGATGGCGCTGGTGGCGTTGCGCGAAGTGGTGGAAAGCGAAGTCTTCACGCGCAACAAGTCGCCCCTACGCTTCGCCCTCGGCAAGGACGTGGCCGGTCACCCAAAAGCCGCCAACCTGGAATCCATGCCGCACATGCTCATCGCCGGGACGACCGGCTCGGGCAAATCGGTCTGCGTCAACGCCATCCTGAGCTGTCTCCTGCTGAACAATACACCGGATGACTTGCGCCTGATCCTGGTGGACCCCAAACGGGTCGAGTTGACCAACTATAACGGCGTCCCACACCTGTTGGCTCCGGTGGTGGTGGAGATCGAAAGGGTGGTCGGCGCGCTGCAATGGATGACGCGCGAGATGGACAATCGTTACCATAAATTCGCCGAGATCGGGGCGCGCAACATTGCCGATTACAACCAGCGCCTGGGCTCCCAGGGTAGCAAGAAACTGCCTTACCTGTTGGTCGTGATCGACGAACTGGCCGACCTGATGATGATCGCTCCAGACGAGACCGAACGCACCATCACCCGCCTGGCCCAATTGGCACGTGCCACCGGCATCCACATCGTCCTGGCCACCCAGCGCCCTTCAGTGGACGTGGTGACCGGCCTGATCAAGGCCAACTTCCCGGCCCGGATTGCCTTTGCTGTGGCCTCCAATACCGACAGCCGCGTCATCCTCGACCAACCCGGTGCAGAACGCCTACTCGGGCGGGGTGACATGCTCTTCCAGGCGCCGGATGCACCCGCTCCGGTGCGCCTGCAGGGTGTTTTTGTTTCAGACGTGGAAATTACCCGGCTGGTGGACTATTGGAAACAGCAGGCTGCCGCGGCCAGCCCATATGCCGCAGCCGCCGCGAGCGCGACCTCGGGCGGGCCGGCCGATGCGCTGCCACAGGGGATACCATTAAAGCAAGTCCCGATGTTCGAGGACATCACGGCCATTCAGGGCGATCCTTTGCTTAACGATGCCATCGATACCGTCCGTCGGGAAGGGCGCGCCTCCGTCTCGATGCTGCAGCGCCGGATGCGCATCGGTTACACACGCGCCGCCCGGCTGGTGGATACCATGGAGGATAAGGGGATTGTCGGTCCGCCCACGCCGGGCACTGGAGTACGCGAGGTGCTGGATTACGGGGAGGCCGGCCCACCGAAGGAAGAATAGGTGATATGTGTCCGGGTGACCCAATGGGTCGCCCTTTATTAATGGTTACGGCATCATGTGGGTAAAGTGCCAGTTCTGGTCGGTTTGCGTGACAGGCGAGCTCAACCCGACCACCTCAAACCAGGTTGTGCCGGGTTTGAAGGCAAAAGCTGTACCGTCCTGATTGATTAGTGAGACCACCTCGGTATCCTTTCGCTGCCATTTGACCTGATAGGCCTGCCCATCCCGGAAAGCATATGCGTCTCCCGAGCCAGTCAAGAGGATGTCATATATGTCAGGACTGTAAAGATCGTGATTTACGTACAGAAACACCACATTATCGAAGGCAACGGGCTGGTTGGCCAGGCGGTCGGTTAACGGAGCATACTGCTCGGTCTGTCCTGCAGAGGTGACATCCGCTGTATCGGAGAAACGAAGATAGGTGTCGCTGGCCGGATCGTAGTCCCAGCGGTCATAGATGACAGGCGAGTAGTCCACAAAAGCCTGTCTACCCGGCTGGCCTCCGGCCGGCGCGCTGAGGTTGAAGAACATGCCATCCAAGTTCTGCTTCCCGCCAATGGCATTCTTGGTAGCGTAGACACTTAGATCGGCGCTGTTAACCATCAAGTAGTTGGAGCCTTTCGGATCGTAACGCGTCAGGGGTGTGTTCGGTCCTTCGACCACCAGGCGGTTGGCAAAATCCGAATTAGTGAAACGTTTCCACACGTCTGCGCCGGCAGAACCAACCGCAAAGACGGCCTTATAGCCATCCGCCAGGTCGCCGTCGATGAAGCGCCCCGAGCGTATCGGGCCAACCATCGAGGCGTCCTTGCCGTAGAAAATGGCTGCTAGGTGAGTGAAGCCTGCCTCGCTGTAATATTCGAAAACAACATCGGCCAGCGAGAGCCCCCATTGTGGGCGGGCATTGCGCGGAGTATTTGTCACCTCGATGAGCATGGGGCGGCGGTCCAGCAATGCCGGGTCGATGACTTTCAGGCCGGTGAGAGGATCCACCTCCGCAGGAAAGGCTGTCGGGCCATAGCCTTCCAGCGGGTAAGAGGGCGTTGGCGTAAGCGTTGCTGTGGCAGTTGGCAACAGAGTGAATGTTTCAGTGCTGGTGGGGGTTTCGGTGTCGGTCGGAGTTGGGGGGATGGTTGGTGCTTGTCCGCAGGCAGAGAGGATCACTGACAGGCACATAAGCATATACAAAAGATTCTGCATATCAAATGACAACAGTTTAATCATGACACCCTCCTAGAACGATTCCAAAGATAAATAAAGCATACAAGAAAACACTCTTTCCTGCAAGTGGGGAAAATCAGGCTTTCGAATTCTTTGAGAACGGAAATCTTGCTTTTCAATTCGGACCCGGCCGCCCGCCTTAGACACCGGCGTGCGCGAGGTGCTGGATTACGGGCCGGTCGGGCCGCCGAAGGAAGATTGAGCATTTTCACTTCCCATTGAGGGAATGGGGTGAAGCTTTCCTAAAGTCGAATTCTCTTTACCCCATCCCCCCTTTATCCCCCTTACCCACGGAAGGGGGAAGATTGAAAAAATGGGGATTTGGCGAGTTTTGCTCGCCAAATCCCCGTTTTTTCTTATTCTCCCCACCCCAAGAATGGGGCGGGGCTGAAAATCAGAACTTTGAGAACACCCTAGAGAAGGGAGGCAGGGGGTTGAGAAGGGCAAAGAAGGATGATATGATTCCACTGTGTTCATTATCGCTCTCCTTGAAAAGGAAACACCATGCCCCAACGATATGATGTGATTATTGCCGGCGGTGGTCCCGCGGGAGCCACGGCCGCTTTTTATCTTGGGCAGGCCGGAAAAAAAGTGCTGGTGCTCGAGAAGGAGATCCTGCCGCGCTACAAATCCTGCGGTGGGGCAGTATCGGCCCGAGTTTTGGAACAGTTCCCTTTTTCGTTCGACCCTGTAATCCAATCCAGGGTGAAAGCCGTCTCATATGTGCTTAGTGAGAAGATGGTTACCATCCCTGTCGGAGATTCCTCTTTGCGCATGGTCATGCGGAGTGAGTTCGACGCCTTTTTGTTGAGCCATGCCAAGGCTGAAATACGGCAGGGCACGCCAGCACGGGCGGTAAAAGAAACCCATGAAGCAGTGACAGTTGAAACGGTCGAGGGTGAGCAGATCGAATCCGAGTATCTGGTCGCGGCAGACGGGGCAAATTCCGTCATCGCCCATGCGCTTGGTTTGCGGCGTCAAAAAACCATGGCAGGGGCAATCGAGATCGAAGCCTCGGTGCCGGATGAAACCCTCCGGCGCTTTGCAAACAATCCGGTTCTGATCCTCGGTGAGATTGGCAATGGATACCTGTGGATCTTTCCGAAGGCTGATCACCTCTCCATCGGGATCGGCGGAGTCCATCCTAAGCCGGGGGAGTTGCAATCGGTTTTGGAGGGCGTGATGAAGCGGTTTGGGATTTCGATCCGGGCGCAGCCGTGGAGCGGCCACCCGATACCGATTTACAGCCAGCGCGAACGACTCGGCACTGCGCGCTGTTTATTGGCCGGTGATGCGGCTGGTTTGGTGGATCCGTTTTCGGGGGAGGGAATCCGTTTTGCGATCAAAAGCGGACGCCTGGCGGCTGAGGCGATCCTGGCAAGCCATCCCGAACGCTACACCGCTTGGGTGGATAATTCGATCGGCCGTAATCACAGGCTGGCCCGGGTTTTGATGAAAGTGTTCTACCAATTTCCCCGGTCTTCCTTTGAATTTGCCGTGCGAAACCCCGCGGTGAGTTAAGGATTGCTGGACATGTTCGCTGACCGGATTGGATATGGAAGGTTATTATTGAAAGCTATAGCCACACTTCCGGGCTTCATGTTGGCGAAAAAGATTCCACCGGAAAATCTGGCATCCGGGTCGCTTTGAATCCCCAAGGGCATCCGTTTGTGAGCCTCTTTTTGTGAGAACAAAGGGCACAGCAACGCTGTGCCCTTACTATTTAATCCATCCACAACCCTCCGGTGGTTTCCAACCAATCAGCGATCTTCTCCACCGCACGCGGAATGTCATTATCCGAGACGTCCAGCTCCAGCCTTGGAAGCATAGACTCTCCCACCAACCGCTTCATCAATTCCTGCTCTCTCACAAAGATCGACAGATCATTATATTGGTCTAGTTTGCCAGATACCTTCAGCCTTTCCTCTCGCGCCGCGGCAAAGGACTCGGGCGTGCGATAGAGGAAGACCAGCCGGAAATTAAGCGGTGTCAGGCGTTCTTCCAGCCAGCCGAAGTCATAATCCTTACCATAGGTCTGCAACTGGTAGGCGCGCGTGGAGATATGGAAGCGGTCCACGATCCAGGAGTAGTAACGCTGGAGCTCAAAGAGACGCAGCCAGGTGGCATAGGTCTCCATCGCCTGGTCTGCTTCCTGTGGCTCGAAGTTGATCGCCCCGCGCCCCCAGGGAAAATTGGTAAAGGCGCACCACTCGGCCGAAACAAGCGGGGAATGGTAACGATATTTGCGCGGCCCAACGATGCGCGCGTTCTCGTTGAGGGCAAAGGCAATCTCAGTTTTGAGGGTCAGGCGGGTGCCTTCCAGAATGATCTTGGGGGTGAGCTTGTTGCCCATGGCTTTCTCCTTGATCAAGGCCAACACTTTAGCGTTATAAAGCGCCATCTCAATAATTTGGGGGCGGGGGTATGCGAGCAGCTCCGCTACTCGGACACCCCCCTATCCGTCCCCACTTATTGAGTAATTTTTCTAAATTCTAACGATAAGTTTAGATTATAAGCTGGATTTTTATGGTATGATTTTCACACTATGGACGACAAAATAACCATTATCGAAGGTCCACCGCCCGTATTCGAACCCGTCCAGGATGGTTGGGCGCTTGGTCTCGGGGAAGGGCCGCGTCTGCCATTGACTCTGCTGACCCGTCTGCGGACATTCAATGGCCCGGCGCTGGTGGAGCGTTGTTACCGGCGCTGGCGTCTCAATCAACCCATCCACCTTGAATATCGCAATGATCTCGGCTTGGCGGAACAGGCTCCCATTGTGGCGGCACGCTCGGTTGACACAGACGACGGACATGTGCTTCTGCTCTGGGTCCAATTGGACCCGCAGAAGGTCCGCCTCGAACTCAACTCGGGTGAGGATGAAGAGCCGGGAGATGAGGATAATCCTTTTTAAGATGGAATATTGGTCTGGATTCCCGGGCCATTATTATTTAAAGTGTGATTGATCGAGACAGTCTCTTGATTGTGAGTTTTGTCACATTAAATCATGGTTAGGTGTGGTTTTCGTCATATTGACTCTGGACGCTTAATCGTGTACCTTTAAGTTGTTAGACAACTTAGTGGAATTAGTGTTATTCGAATAGTTGAGGTAGGATGGGGGTTGTGCGGGCGGCTCCGCACCCTTCGGGTATGCTTCACGACCGTCCGCACAACCCCCGCTCACCCTTTTATTGAGATAATACCGGAATTGCCTATGCAGAAATTGTCCACATGGAAAAGAGCTATAAAGCGGGCCTCCCGTCCGGGGTGCCCGCTTATATTTTCTCTGCATTGATCAATCCTACAAGGAGTTGAATATGTCAGGAGTTAATGAGTTTGAAATGGCCCAGAAGCAGTTCGACCATGTCGCCAGCCTGCTTAACCTGGACCCGCAAATCGCCGAGGTGCTGCGCTGGCCGTTGCGTGAGTTCACCTTCCGCATCCCGGTGCGCATGGACGATGGAACACTTAAGGTCTTCACAGGTTTCCGTGTCCAGCATAACGATGCCCGCGGCCCCAACAAGGGCGGCTTGCGTTTCCATCCCGCCGAGACGCTCGATACCGTGCGCGGTCTATCCATGTGGATGACCTGGAAGTGCGCCGTGGCCGATATTCCCCTGGGCGGCGGAAAGGGTGGGGTCGTCGTGGACCCGGCTACGCTCTCGACCGATGAGAAGGAACGCCTGTGCCGCGGGTGGATCAAACAGATGTGGCGGAACATCGGTCCGCGCCAGGATGTCCCGGCTCCAGACGTATACACCACTCCCCAGATGATGGGTTGGATGATGGATGAATATTCCAGACTGACCGGCCAATACACTCCCGGCGTGGTCACGGGTAAACCACTCGGAGGCGGCGGTTCAGAGGGACGCACCGAAGCGACCGGCTATGGTGTCATCTATACCGTACGTGAGGCGATGAAACACCTGGGCATGGATTCAAAAAAATGCGTAGCCGCATTGCAGGGTTTTGGCAACGTATCCCAATATGCCTCCATCGGTTTTATCGAAATGCTGGGCGGTAAAGTGGCATGTGTCTCATGCTGGGATCACGTCGACAAGAAGGCTTATACGTACAGCCATCCAAACGGCGTGGATCCGCACTACCTGATGACCATCATCAACGAATATAACGAAATTAATCGGGAAACGGCCATCAAAGCCGGTTATGTCGTTGAAGATGGTGATGCCTGGATTACCAAGGAAGCGGATGTGCTGATCCCGGCCGCACTCGGCGGGCAGATTAATGCAGAAAACGTCGGGAAGATCTCAAAGCGCGTAAAAATTGTGGCCGAAGGCGCCAATGGCCCGACCACCCCGGAAGCGGATGAGTATTTCAAGAAGAACAACATTTTTGACATTCCGGATTTCCTGTGCAATGCTGGTGGCGTGACCTGCTCCTACTTCGAAAGCGTACAGAACGACATGAACTTCTACTGGACGAAAGAGGAGGTGCTGGAAAAACTTGATACGAAGATGACCCAGGCCTTCCACGGTGTACTGAACATGTCGCTCAAACAGAAGGTGTACATGCGCGATGCAGCTTACATGGTGGCAATTGACCGGGTGGTCAAGGCCATGCAATTGCGCGGCTGGGTATAAACCCACTTCATTTTCATTCAAAACAGGGACGCCAGGCATTTGCTGACGTCCCTGTTGTTGTATAATAGGCTTGTGGAAACGGGAGCGAGAATGCGATGACAAGCTTTCAGGAAGAACAGCCCAAACCTGAAGAACAGGCTGCGCCGGCCCCTCCGGAAGAAAACCCTTCCCCTGAGATAACCTTTCCAGAAGAAACCGAACTGCCGGAAGATTTCACCCCGTTGGACAGAACGGGGCGGTCGGCACGTGCCCGCCGCAGGCGGGCCCATCGTATGTTGGTTCCCCCCGGCCCAGAAGAGCGCGCCGCCATCCTGGCTGGCCTGGCCCGGAGAGCCTTCCCTTCCTTCGAATTTTTCCTGTTTGCATTTTTTGCCGGTGCCGTCTTGGGCGCAGCCTATCTGCTGGATTCCCCGGCCTTGCTCCTGCTGGGAATACTGCTTGCTCCTTTGTTGACACCCTGGGCAGGCATGACGCTGGCCATTCTGACCGGTTCCTGGCTTTTTTTCTTTCTGACCATGGCTGGTCTACTGGTCGCCAGTCTGTTGGTTTTTCTAACCGGGGCGCTGGCCGGGTTGGCCGGGCATCTTTGGCTGCCCTTGCCCCTTTTCCATGCGACCATTCATTCGCATTTGTGGTGGCCGGATCTATTCCTAGTGGCGTTGGGCGCGGTCCTACTGATAATCTCGTTCGTCCGATCTGAACAGAAGCCCGTCCTGCCGAGCGTTCTCCTTGCTTATGGATTGTTCCTGCCGCTAAGTGCGGGCGGTATTGGGCTGGGGATCGGCGCCGCTTCCATTTGGCCGGACGGTGTGCTGGTCTTCCTCGTCCACCTGGCACTGGCAATACTGGTCGGAGGAATTACACTGGCCGCTATGCGCTTCAAACCAGTGAAAGTGGGCAGTTATCTTCTTCCAATCTTGCTTGGCTTACTCTGCCTGGCGGTTTTGGTCTATTTTACTGGGTTGACAAAAGTTATTCGGGATGAGATTCTCGCGACACGCCGGTCTGCACCAACACTCACCGCAACGCTTGTCGCCCCGTCCAGGACTCCGACCCGAACCTCCACTCCGACCATATCCTCCACATTCACTCCGAGTGACACACCTCAACCTTCGGCCACCCTCGCGCCCACTCCTTCTTATGCCATCATCACATCTTCTTCCGGTGGCGGGGCACTTGTCCGCTCAGAGCCCGGTGTTGGGACAGTACTTACCGTTCTAACGAACGGTATCATCGTCGAAGTGCTCCCAGAAATCCAGAGTGCTTTCGGTCTTAACTGGGTGCATATCCGCTGGAACAATATCAATGGCTGGGTTTTGACGACTGTCCTCACTGCGACCACCTCCACGCCTTCGCCACCGACGCCGACGCTCACGCCCATTGCCTGATCTTCATTCCCCCTGATTTCTGCCTCACCCAGGTAATTCCCAGAGAGGAGTACTTTGTATGACCATTCATTTTGGCACGGACGGCTGGCGCGCGGTTATCTCGGACACATTCACTTTCACTAACCTGCGTATGCTCAGCCAAGCCATTGCCGATGCGGTCGCATCCGAGAGTTGGGACAAATCCGGGAATGGAGGTCCTGTCCCGGACCCCAAGAAATTTGTGGTTGGCTTTGATACCCGCTTCCTCTCCGATCGTTACGCCGGGGAAGTGGCCCGTGTTCTGGCTGCCAACGGCTTTATTGTATATCTGGCGCAGTCAGACGCGCCCACCCCCGCCATCTCTTACGCGGTGAAAAACCTAAACGCCATTGCGGGAGTGATGATCACCGCCTCCCATAATGCCCCGCGTTACAACGGGGTCAAGCTCAAGGCAGCCTATGGGGGATCGGCACTGAACGAGCAGTGCCACCGGGTGGAAGTCTACCTCAATGACAATGAAGAACGTGCCCGCGGCCCGAACTTGATGGATTTCGACGTGGCGCGCGATAAAGGGCTTATCCAAAAGTTCAACCCGCTGCCGGCTTATTTTGATCATTTACGAACGCTGATCAACTGCGACGTAATCGCTGAAAATCCTCAACATTTTATTGTGGATTCCATGTACGGTTCCGGTCGTGGTGTGATCAAATCCTTTTTGCAGGGGACGGGCTGTGAGATAACCGAGATCCGTGGCGAGATGAACCCGGGGTTCGGCAATATCCACCCCGAACCAATCGCCAAATACCTGGGCGCGCTGGCGGGCGCAATCGGCGCGGGGATGGGTAATTTTGGCGTGACCACCGATGGCGATGCTGACCGGATCGGCGCCATGGATGAGCACAGCAATTTCGTGGATCCGCATAAAATCATGGCCCTGGCTTTGCGTTATCTGGTGGAAAAGCGCGGCTGGAACGGCGCGGTGGTAAGGACGGTCTCGACCACGCGCATGATCGACCGTTTGTGCCAACGCTATGGCCTGATACTTTACGAGACGCCGGTGGGCTTCAACCATATCGCCGACTATATGATGACCCAGGATGTACTCATTGGCGGCGAGGAATCGGGTGGTATCTCCTTTAAGGGACATATCCCCGAAGGGGATGGTCCGATCATGGGGTTATTATTGGTCGAAATCATCGCCAATGCACATAAATCCATGTACGAGCTGGTGGAAGAATTACTGGCAGATGTTGGTCCGGTCGTCTACGAACGTACTGACTTGCGCCTGCACCATCCAGTTTCCAAATCCGAGATGACCGATTTCCTGATCAAGAAGGCGCCGGCGGAGATTGGCGAACAGAAGGTTGTCGAAATCGGAAATGTCGACGGGGTCAAGTACATTATGGCCGACGACTCCTGGCTGCTTATCAGGCCCTCCGGTACCGAACCAGTACTACGCGTCTATGCCGAAGGCCGCAGCCGGGAAATGGTAAAAGCCCTGCTCGGCTACGGTGAAACAGTAGCCGCCAGCGTAACATAACCTCGAAATTAAAAAAGCGTGAACCCATGAGGTGGGTTCACGCGAATAAAATCGGTAGGGATATGGTTCCCTACAGTGCTATTTCGTAGGTGTTCTACGCAAGCGGCGCGCCAGGAAGATGACCAAGATCAGGGCGAGGGCCAAGATAATCAAAATGGGCAAGCCAATCTGGTCGAAGAAACCGGTCTTGGGCATTGCTGCACCAGCAATAGGTGTACTTGCTGCGCCTACCAAAAGTGCGGTGGATGTCATTTGCTGGGCCAGTTGAGTCTGCATGGCCGCCAGGGTGGCCGGATCAGTCGTCGCGGTCGCCGTCCCAACAGATGCACCGCTGACTATCACCGGCGTTGGGCTGTTGACCGGAAGAACCGTAGGGATGGGGGTATTCGTCGGCGTAAGAGTGGGCAGCGGAGTGGGCGTAAACAGGGCGACTTCAGCAGTGGCTGTCAAGTTCATGACCACTTGAGTATTCGTGGCCTCGATGGCCGCCTGAGTGGCATTCCGCCGGGCAGTGATACGGGGCCCGAAATAGAGGAAATAAATTGCCCCGCATACCAGGGTCAGGAAAATCAGAGCCGCAAAAATTCCACCCACGATCAGGAAAGTACGATTATTCGACTCCTCCGGTGGTGGAGCCTCAGGGGTTACCAGGTTATTATTATTTCCTTCATCTAACATAGCTGCTTCCTCCTCGTTTAAATTATATTACCCTAGGACTTCCAAATTGGCAAGCGGTATGAGAACCTGTTCTCCAGTATCCAATTTCACTTCCGCGGCCGCCGCCCGCAGTCCGTTGGGAAATTTCATCAATCCAGGACGCAAACTGACCAGGGACCCAATCATTCCGATGTGTGGATCACGCGTCAGCCGCACCGTCTGATCGGTTGCGAACGTTTCCACTTCGCTCGGCGGAGGCTGTTCCTGTGTCACCGGCAGAGAAATGAATATTTCAGGCCGCACGCCAGTCTGCCGGTCAAACGGCTCGGAATTAAGAGTCGTTTCACGCTTGGCATTAGTGGTCAATAGTTTATAGGCGGCAGCATTTAGCGGTCTTCGCCCAAAGCCATCCACTACAACGATTGGATAATGAACCTGCATCGCAAGCGGGATGAGGGCAGGAGACAGGCTGCCCAGGATGAGGCCGCGCACGGGAAGGTCGCCGGCCGTCTGCAGGGCTGCCGGGTCACTGCAACTGCCGGCCAACAACACTGAGCCGCGCAAGCTGATGTCCAACTGCTTGGCGACCAACGGTTCCTCCGGAGCCGAGAGCACAGGCAACATCAAGCCAATATTCATTTGCCCGTTCCCCCACACCCCCTGCACGAAAGCCCCATTGAACTTGATCTCCACGCCACGGTCGGAAATCTGGCGTATCACCATTCCAGGGATACCGGCGCGCAATTCAAATGTGGTCTCGCCGACTTCCATCAGCACCCGCCCAGCTCCGGTTAATACCACACGTCCATTGCTTGGGGCTTGGACGGTTTGCAGGGCAAGCCCTGTCTGCCGGGCGATCAAATCGCCTCGGGAAAGCAAGTCTCCTGCTTTGACCTGGATCAAGCGTTGCGCCGCAGCCGGCTGGAGGCCGAGCGTGCGGGCCACATCGATCAGAAGATGCTCGGCTCCAAAATTAGCTTCAGCCACCACATCCAGCGGATTGACTTTCTGTTCCAGGCGGACGGTAATGCGGCCTGGCACGGGCAATACGCGTTCGCGCCGGATCGTGGCCAAAGGGAGGAAATGCGTAACAGGCGCCAGCATCGAGTGTCTACCCTCCTAATGTCCACAACCATTTCTTTATGACATCACGCCGCCGTCCAGCATCTGACGGAAAACTCAACGGACGGCCGCGCGCATCGATCACAACACCCAGTGCGGATCCGGTAACAGGGATGCCTGCTCCATTGGTATTCCCGGGGCCAAGGCCTATATCGGAATGATGTAATGGTTGCAGGAACAAACGGCCCGATTGTCCAACGGGGAGGGGAAACAGCTCCAGCGCACCCTGTTTGATGTCGATGTTGCTTTCGTTCCCATTCTGGTAAACGAGACGGCCTGTCAGGATGGGCGTCCCAGGATGGACGCTCGCATACGGTGCAATCACTGTTGCCAGTCCAAGGAAAGCACCCGATTCCAATATCTGGATGGGAAGAATGGAATTACGACTTGCTGCTGCGCCCAAGGCAGGCAGCAGGCTGTTTTGGTCCAAAATCATGGTTGTGATACCCACCGGCTGGATGGCATCCAATAGGATGAGCAAACTCTGTCCGAGGTTTGGGGAACTGGTGATTGCACTCCCGCATGCCAGGATGGGTTCGAAATATGGGACTAAACCAGGGGCGGCGCGGCGAACATGTCTTGGAAAATCTTTGGCGAGGCTGTTCAATGCCACTGACAAGTTCTGGCGTACCAACGCCTGTTCGATGGCCAGGTCTTCGGGAGTGGCAGGCAGGGTCGCCGGGTAGATGGATTTCTGATGAAGATATTCCCGTACCGTTTCGGCCGGAATGTCAATCGCGATCCATTTCAGGATTTCATTCAAGCTGGTGAAACGAAGAAGGTTGGCAAGGCCTTCCCCGAGACCAAGTTGCGGATAGACGCCGAGAGTCACTTCTCCGCCGAATGCCGCGGCCACGGTGGCGGCGGATGCACCCAGGTCCAAGCCAAGGATTCCTTTGCTCGAATCGTACACCTGGCTGAGGAATCGGATCATACGTCCCTCGGCATAGGCGGTTGGCATTAATGTGTTTCCAGACCAGGCATTGAGTTCATCCACACCGCCCATCTGGTTGCGACGGATCTGGGTGTAAAGATTGGCCAGGGCATGTTGTGCAGGCTGGAGATCCTCGGTTTCAAGGGAGGGGCGTATATTAGGACTTATACTCAAGGAGAGTGTCAGCCTCTCCAGGCTGGCCTTGATTTCCTCGGTCAACTTCTTGTTTCCTGCAAAAAGCAAGGCGGGATGGTTTTCAGCCGGCAGGAGGAAACATGCCAGGCCGATTGTCTCGATCAAGTGCCGGACAGAGGATGTGGCGCCATCGTCCGTACCGCCAGCGACCAGGATCAGGTCCGGACGGAGACTTAGTAAACTATCGATTTGCTGTTCTGTTTTGCGTGTGTCGTTCAATCCGATGGTGTCCACCACACGGGAATAGATAGAGCGCGCCAATCGCTGGGTGCTTTCTACGGAAACATCGTCCAGTAGACCAACCACCACTGTTTTTACAGCCGGCCCGGCGGAGAATGTTGCAGCGAAAGTGTCCGCGCCCTTCCCCTCGTTAGCTGGTACGATCAATTGACGGTCACTACCCAGAAACGTACGCCCGGTAATAATTTGAAGATTTTCGATTGCCTGGCGGACGCCCTCGCCGAGATCTTTAAAAGGTGCAGCAGCCGTGCTGGGGGCATGGCCGGAGGCGATATATCGGTAGTACCCTTCCACCACGTCAAACAGAGCCGCACGCGTGGTCACGGTACCGACGTCAACTGCCAGGAGGGAATCAGCATCAACCAGGGAACCAGGCATAAGCGTTAAAGCAATTTAGCAAGAAAAGACCAGATGAAATTCAAGCGTTCAATCAACGCTGTCATGGAAGCGGCAAAGACGCCTGCAAATAAGACACCCAGGGTGATGGCAATGAAGACCTGCCCTATCAAGCCCAGCACAATCACCAGCTTGCGACGCCGCGGACCGTCAGGGGTGGCTCTGGCTCCAAAATGGAAATAGACCAGGGTTGTTATAGTGCCGGCAAGCATTATCGTTCCAAAGAAAAATCGCTCCAGCCAATTCTTTCCGGCTCCCGATAGGCTAAATACATTGATGGATGCCTGAGTCTGAGGGAGGATTGTCCCCATAACCGCCCCACCTACCGCCACAGCTGCACTAACTCCCACCAGGAATGCGATGGAGGGATTGCCCAGCGCGGACGTGCGTGGTGCGAGTTTCATCAGAAGCAATACGCCTAAAATGAGCGCGATGAGTGCAAACAAACGCTCGAAAAAGCTGCCTGTGAGCAAGGGTAGCATGAGCCTGGGAAAGAGTACTTGCCACCAGGCCACCGCCGCGGCATACCCTGCAGAAACGCCAACAAAGATATAGACTGCCACTCGAAAAAGCGGGTTATCTCCTATCAGATAACTCAGAATCATCAGCGTGAGCAGGAAACTTATGATCCCGGTAACCAGGTCGGCTGAGAGGGTTGCAGCCATGGTCAGGCCACTCCTCTGGAATCTTTACGGATGGCGCGCCGATCAGCCATAATGCCTAAAATTGCTCCGGCAGCAATCAACAACTCAGCAACCAGCATTCCAACGCTGAACGAATTCCAATAATGATCAGCCAGGCCGGGACGGTTATACGTTTGTTCGTAAATCTTTGCATCAGACAGCCCGGAGACCAATCCTTTGAGCTGACCGGAATCTAAATACGGCCGGATCATCGGTTCAGCTTGAGCGCTGATAATCATCAGCATCGGAGTATTGCCAAGACGCGGACCGACCTGTTCAATCCAATTGCGGCCGGTATCGGCATTATCGGTCAGGATGATGACCGCCGCAAAGTTGCTCAAACTTTGGATACCTTGCAAGGGACCTGCTTTCCAGGCAGATTTACCATCAACGCTGACCGGCATGGCATCTGTCAATGAATCGGCAAGATACAACATACCGGCCGGCCCTCCGGCCAGGTAGCCCAGATTGACATATTGCTCTCCGCTTTGGTATTGATGCACGTTCACCAATGGGGTGGTTTTCAAGAAATGTTCCGCCAGGGCTGGGCCGGTCGGTGAAGTGGAGATCAGCGCCAGAGGTGTTCCTTTGGAAAGCAAGTGAGTCCATTATAGGAGCAGCCACAGCTTCCAGTTCTCCAGAGAGCGCTGGATCATAATCAAATGCAACCAGCACAGGGATATTTGCCGGAAGCCCCTCTATTACTTTGGATGTTGCACCTTTATCAGATGATAATAGCAATGATGCAGGCACAATATGCACGGCACCTACAAATGGCAGACCGACCGCCAGGACCATGAGCACAGCGATCAACCAGCGCCATAACCGGTTCGAAGGCAGGCGCATTGTCCCGACCGCTCGAGGCTGACTTTCTCCAGCCACCAACTGTTCGAGGGACGTGGCATAGCGCTGTTGACCGTCGGAGACTTGAAGTTGGATGAATACATCGGGGGCTTGCGCAGCAGCCCCAAGCCCGGCTCTGCCGGCAGCACCCCGCGCAAACCTGCCAGTGGGCCGCTCAGTTCGGTAATCTGATTCTCGTCCAACGGGATCATTTTCGACTCGACCACAGATTCCACCGGACGCATGGCCTTCACCCAAGAAGGCAATTCGGCCGTTTCGATGTTCCCAGAATCGGCCTGTTCGTCTTTGTCCTCGGCAGCTTTTTCAGTACCCTGATCCGGATTAAGTTTAGAAAGCCAATCGGGCATATCCATTGAAAAGGCAGTTTCGCCCTCCCCGTTGGAGGGGAGATTTTCATTATCCACAACCAATGCTGGTGTACCGCTAGTGGAGGAGGTCGTTTTTTCGATTCCAGCCAGCCAACTGGGAAGCGGTCCAGTACCTTTTGAAGCAGCAGGCGCTTCGGGAACGACCTCGGAGCCTTCCTTATGTTTCTCAACCTCCTCCGCCGTTTTTGCCTCTGCCTGTAATTGGGACAACCAGTCGGGTTTTTCTGCAGGCGGATTGCTTGGAGCAGATGGTTCGCCACCAGATAGTGCTTCAGGCGTTCCAGATCCCGATCTGGATTTCTCTACCAAATTTGACAGCCATTCCGGGACCTTTTCCGCGGGAGTCAAGTCGGGCTCTGCCGGTACAGACCCGAGGCTGGATAGCCAATCCGGGACAGTTTCGCCTTCAGCAGGTGTGCCAGTCTCCATTGCGATCGACCTTTGTTCATGTTGATCCAACCAGTCCGGCACCCTTTCTGCAGGGACAGGTTCTTCAGTCCCGCTCATGGTTGGGCGGCTTTCCACGGGTATATCCGGCACTCCAGAAAGCCAGTCAGGCAAATTTTCTCCGCCTTGCGATGAAGCCGGTGGTTCCTGTCCACCGGGACTTGGAGATTGCAGGTTTTGCAGCCAATCCGGCAAGCCCTTTGGACGAGGTTCGGGTGATCCTTCCACTGCAGGGAGTTCCGAGGCCGAAAGCTTGGCGGTCTCGGCTGGCTCAGGTCTCGTCTTCTGCGGTTCACTGCCCAAGCGTTGCATCCAATCCTGATTACCAAGTTCGGGAGTCGGTTCTATTTCTTCGGTTGGGGCCGGTGCGGATTCGGAAGTCTTGCCGCCTCGCAGGTCAGCCAGCCAATCGGGGACTTCTTCATTGCCAGAGACTGCCGCGCCATGACCTGAGAGCCAGTCTGGCAAACCGCTGGAGGAGTCGGGGCTGGGCATCGCCTGGAAACCAGGAGGTTGGCCTCCGTCCGAGGCCGGTTCAGCCAGGGGCTCACCCGCGGTGGGGCGTTTCCCCTCGCGCAGGGAACGCAGCCAGGAAGGTAAATCCCGTTCCAGTTCCCCCGTATTCCGGTTGATGGGAGCTTCGCCTGGGTGGATGGGACCTTCCTCGGTGAAATTACCCTTTTCTAATTCTGAAGTATCTGTCTTGGTCGGCTCCTCCCCGGGTTTGAGTGTCTGAGAATCAACCGGATTGGATGGAACGACGGGCTTGAGACGTGCTCCACAGTACTGGCATTCTTCCAGTTCCATCGGATTGAGTTTCCCGCACATCGGACAGCGCACGTCAGCCATTCATTCCCCCATAGGGACGGTCAGAGCCGAAGAGGATGCGCAAGCCGGTGGTCAGCGTGCCAAGAGCCACACCGAGCAAGAGGCCACGCGCTCCCGCAGCAGCCGGGATCTCCGTGATGATCGGGCGAACAAAATCACTCAGGAAGGGGACATCTCCCAGGAAAGGCCAGGGAGCCATGCCGACCAAGATGAGCCAGGCAGTTACCAGGAAAATGATCGAGAGCAGGTTACGACGCCGGCGCAGCAAACGGATGCTGGCATAGGTCAGTGTAACGACCAACATAGCCATCAGGCTGGTCTCGATAGGTAGCTGTATGAATTTAAACATATCATTGAACAAGGATGCAGCCGAAGGGAGGTAGTGACCCAGCAAACCTAGCAGGAAAGTGATACTCAACGAAACAATTAATACGCCACTATAGACTGCACCTTTTTGTTTATGGCGGATTTTTTTCGTGTGGACAAGGAGTAAATTACAAATCCCGACCAGCACCGCAAACCCTGTCAGAATGACGGCTATCATTCAGGATGAACAGTTGCAATTCCCCCACCAGGGAAAGCGAACCGTCCGCATTATAGCCAAACAGGTATCCCGCCAGGACAAGCACGCCAAAGGAAATAGCAATTACAGTGGAGAGGAGGCCCTTAAGTTTCACAGGATACCTGTCAGTTTTAGAAGTGCACCAACCAGGATGACAACGATGATCAGCCAGCGCAGGATATCCTGCACTGTCAGGCTGGCAGCATGCAAATGTCCGCCATCTACGTAAGCGCTGGCCGCATACAGTTCTTCACCTAGCAGCGGTTCCTGGGCACTCGCATATAACACGGCCTGCGCTGTCAGGTTATCGCTGGCGGCCAGGGTGAAGGTATTTGCTCTTTCGGCCGCTTCGATCAGCAAGGCGGCTTCAACCCCGAAATTGCCTATCAGTACATTGGTTGAAATGTTTTCGTCCCGAATGGCCGGTAACGCCCCGGCAGCATATGAAAAAGGCGTCAGGCCGGTCAATCGACCGGCAGTTGGGTCGTAAGCACCTTGAGCAGAAGCCTGAGAACCGGTCTGTAATGTATCCTGGGAAAGGATGGCCAGGGCGGCATCCCCGGACGTGGCAATGGGCGACTGGTCTCCGGCGGAAGTCAGCTCAGCCAGGCGGCGCAGGAGGGCCAGACCCGCCAGGGCCGAGGCGGATTGTGGAGTGACCAGCGCACCGCGCCCAAGCGAGACGTGCAGTCGGGTTCCATCTTCAACCACACGGCCAACGGCATGGCGCAGGCGGGTGAATGCAGGGATTTCACGAAAAACCGGGGAAGACTTGCGCCTCAAAGCCACCAATCCCCCCATCAGAGCCGCACTGAGAAAGATGACACCAAAACCAACCAGCCCCACTAGAAAGTCACTCACAGGGATATTTCCTCCCGCAGGTAGGCAGTAAAGGCCAAGGTTTCATCCCGGTCTTCGAGCAGACCTGCCAAGGCATCCCGCTGCATATCTGTCAATGCCGGACGCAGGAGCGGGCCACCAAAGTAGAGCACCTGCGCCCCGAGCACCGTCAACGGACCGGCGGCCTCCAGCACCCAGGCGACCAAATTCTCCAGCCCATGGCGGTGGAGAAATTCGGCCCAGTCATGCCAGGCGGAACGTGCTTCGGGAACAGGATCCAAATGCATGTTTCTACTACCAGTATAGCACAAGATATTGAACGGCAGAACAGATGAGCGCCAGCACGATTGTACTGCTTATTGAATGAAACTGTAAACCTTAACTGCCAAAGCGGATGAAAAATGCCCTCTTTCTATGGTCCCCGATTGGGTATTTATACTACTTGCGAACAATCTGACAGTCACCCTCATGAGAGCATTTCAGGGACACAAGGTTTGGGGTATGATTAAGTTGATGACTTCATTAGCAACTATTTTGGACGGCATGACCGCCACGGGTGAATTGACAGTAGCCTTGCCCGACGGTTCCCTCCGCTGCACCGCCTGCGGACACCGGTGCCTGATTCGGAAGGGACGGCGTGGCATTTGTCAGGTGCGATTCAACCAGGCTGGAGAATTGCGCGTACCATGGGGATATGTGGCTGCACTCAATGCCGACCCGATCGAGAAAAAACCCTTTTACCATCTCATGCCTGGCTCCACTGCCCTGACCTTTGGGATGCTCGGCTGTGACTTCCACTGCGGGTATTGCCAGAATTGGCTGACGTCCCAGGTTTTGCGTGACCCGACCGCGGACGAATCGGCCGGCTTCATACGGCGCATTGCTCCCGAACAAATCGTGGAGGTGGCGCGACGAACTCGTGCTGGAGTAATTGCATCATCCTACAATGAGCCGCTTATCACCAGCGAGTGGGCAGTGGCAGTTTTTAAGCAGGCCGTCCAGGCCGGGATGAAGTGTGTCTACGTCTCAAACGGCAATGCCACGCCCGAAGTGCTGGAGTACCTTCGGCCTTTTCTGACCGGAATGAAAATTGACCTGAAGTCCATGCAAGACAAGAACTACCGCCAATTGGGCGGTGTGCTAAAGAACGTACTGGACACGATCAAACGTGTCAAGGAGTTGGGTCTCTGGCTGGAGGTGGTAACGCTGGTCGTCCCAGGCTTCAACGACAGCAACGCCGAGTTGTGGGAAGCGGCCCGCTACCTTTCGGGTATATCACCAGACATCCCCTGGCATGTTACAGCCTTCCACTCAGACTATAAGATGAGCGACACCAACAACACACCAGCGCATACGCTGCTGCGTGCGGCTGAGATCGGGCGCGAGGCCGGGTTGCATTATGTCTACGCCGGAAACCTGCCAGGTCGGGTGGATGAATACGAGACAACCTTCTGCCCAAAATGCAACAGTGCCCTGGTCAAGCGGACGGGCTATTTCATCCACGAGGTAAATGTCACGCCCCAGGCGACCTGTCCGCAGTGCGGGACATCCATTGCCGGGGTCTGGGCGCCCTCCCCAGCGACAAAGTCCACGAATACACACGTTAGCAATCTTTAAAATCAAACCTTAAGACAAGGCCGATCCTCAAGGGGGCGCATTTCAGAATGTACAGACATTAGTCCTCCAGCATCTTGTATCGCGACCCCAAATATTGTACAATTTTATCGGGAACTGTGCCCCTCTCACCGATCGTTCGCTCAAGGGAGAAACACTATGGATATAATCAAGGTGTCCGCAACCTCCCGTACCTCCGCAGTCGCCGGGGCAATCGCGGGTGTTGTCCGCGAACATAAACGGGCGGAAGTGCAGGCAATTGGAGCGGGGGCGGTCAATCAGGCCGTTAAGGCACTCGTCCTGGCAACCGGCTACCTCAAAAGTGATGATATTTCGGTGGTGTGTGTGCCGGAGTTCGTGGACGTTGAGATCGAGGACAAAGTCCGTACGGCCATTAAACTGGTTGTCGAACCCCGTTAAACTTGAAATTTCTTTGATTCAATCACCACAGCTGGGTTTAGCGCGCCGTGCCCTTGCCCATTGTGTTATCATTACCGGGAGGTAATCACTCCGGTCATGTTGCGCGAAAAAAGATTCTATCTGCGCGTTTTAACCACGCTGCTACTGGCAGGCGGAATGTTGGGTATGGCATTGGAGAGCAGCGCGCGCGCCGCGCCAGCAAATAATCCAGCACAGCAGGGTGCAGAAACCGATACGCCAACAGAGACATCGACGGATACGTTGACGCCAACCGACACGCCGAAGGATACGCTGACGCCAACAATCACACTGACACCATCCGAGACCGAAACCCCCTCGCTCAAATCCCGCGCAACGCACACGCGGGCGCCCACGCGCACGCGCACTCCCACGCGCACCACCACGCCCACGCGCACACGCACACCCACACCCACAATTACCAATACTGGAACACTCCCAACTCCCACTCCCAGCGCGCCGCATCACGTCGTCATCAGCGAATTCCGCACGATCGGGCCCCTGGGAGCGAACGACGAATTCATCGAACTCTATAACCCTACCGGAACGCTGGTCAATATTGGGTATTGGTACATCAGCAAGTCGAGCGCATGCGGGACCACCATTTCGACTTTGGTATCCATCTACTACGGCACCATCCTTCAGCCCGGGCAGCATTACCTGGTTGCCGCATATGCATCCTACTCCAGCATCACCAACGCAGATCAGAGATTCTCTCCCGGCATCGCTGATACCAGTGGCTTGGCCCTGGTCACGTATGGTGGTTCGGTGATTGACCAGGTCGGGATGTGCAGCGGAACGTACTATCACGAGGGGAGACCCCTGCCCCCTCTCCCGGTGGCACCGCTTACAGGAACGCCCACGCCTATTCCAGGGACGTCCAACCAAAGTTACGAGCGTAAGCCTGGCGGTCTTACCTCTTGCTTCGACACCGGCGATAATGTCAATGACTTTACCCTCATTTCTCCGGCCAACCCGCAATCCCAGTCCAACGGTTCAGTATTGTGTGCCGGGGTGGTGCTGACCAGTCCAACGCCCTCGCTTACAAGCACAATCACCCTCACTCGCACGCCTACCCGCGCTCCAACCGCGATACCTGCCTCAGTGGTGTTAAATGAGTTTCTTCCGCACCCGCAGACCGACTGGAATGGCGACGGTACAGCCAACGTTGGTGACGAGTATATCGAGATCATCAACGTAAGTCCCAATACCCTTAATGTGAAGGGCTGGAAATTGGATACCGGCGTGAATAGCGTGAAGACCTTCACCCTGCCAGACTTGACTTTACAGCCGCGCCAGATTGCCACCTTCTTTGACTCGCAGACCGGCCTCTCACTCAGCGATGGTGGCGGAACGGTCCGCCTGCTAAATGGGCGAATTGTGGATGCGTATACCTATCCTGTAGTTGAACTACCGGAACGGACCTGGTGCCGTCTGCCGGACGGGAGCGCGTTCTGGGGGTTTGTCTGCCGGCCGACCCCGGGTCAACCCAACATTTCCGTCAGTGCCGCTTTACCAGTGTCCGGCTCTGTGGCCGGTGGGGGATCCAACTGTCCGCAGGGAAATATAGCCCCACAAGCGCTGGTTTTGGCCGAATGTGGCAGCTTTGGGACCGGGATTACGAATAATCTGGGGGAAGGTACTTTCTGGCTGCCAAGCCGCTGGAAGTGGGGTGTGTTTCTGGAATAAAAATTCCCCGGCTTAGCGGGGAATTTGGCTTTTCAGTCAAAGGCTGCTCGGGCCACTTCTTCCGGATCAAAGATAACCTCCTCTTTGCCGGTCAGTTTTTCCTCCACTTTGCTTACAATCAATTCAAGATGGCCTGGGTGAGCCACGTAATCGACATCGTCAGCCGGGACGGTCAGCACCGGGCAGAGGGTGAAATCTGAAATCCAGGTTTCGTACAGGTTATTCAAGCTGGCGAGGTAGTCTGCCGGGATGGTGCGTTCATAGTCGCGCCCGCGCCGGCTGATTCGCTGGACCAGGGTCGGCACGGAGGCATGCAGGTAAATGACCAGGTCGGGTGGAGGCAGGAACTCGACCAATGTCAGGTAGAGTTCTCGGTAGGTCTGGTAATCGCGCGGGCGGATATGTCCTTGCAGGAACAGGTTGTGGGCAAAAATTTCGGCATCTTCGTACACTGAACGGTCCTGGATGGCAGAGGAAGGGTATAGGGCCAGTTGGTGGTGGGCTCGCAGGCGATGGGTCAGAAAGAAGATTTGCGAGTGGAAAGCCCAGGTTTGCATATCCCGGTAGAAATCAGCCAGGTAAGGATTCTCTGCCACTGGCTCAAAAAACGGCGTCCAATCCAATTTCGCACACAGCATCTCAACCAGCGTGGATTTCCCTACGCCGATATTCCCCGCAATGGCAATAAATTTCTTCATATGGTTTCTCTCGTGAAAACACCCCGTCGGGCAGGTTGGAAGGTCAGGGTTTTGCAGCCAGTTCTTCGTCAATCACTGCTTTAAAATCAGAGAAAGGGAGAGCCCCGACTAGAATTCTGCCATTGACTACAAATGATGGTGTGCCGCTTATACCTACACGAGCTGCATCACTGGCATCGGCTTGAATCTCGCCTTGAAAACGCTGGCTATCCAGGCAGGCAGCAAAGGCTATTGAATCCAGCCCCAGGTCAGCAGCATAATGCTCATAAGCCGTGCGGTTCAAACCATATCGCTGGTCGAAAAGCGCGTCGTGATATTTCCAATAGGCGCCTTGTGCTCCCGCACAATCTGCAGCCTCAGCGGCTGGTATTGCCTCGGGATGCATTGGCAGCGGCAAATCCCGGTATACGAAACGTATCTTGTTTGGGTAACTCGCCAGCAACTGCTGGTAGACTTGCTTGTACCAAACCTGGCAATAGGGGCATTGGTAATCGCTGAACTCGATAATGGTGACCGGGGCATTCACCGGTCCGATGGATGGATCATCGTCGGTAGAGATATCCACACGCCGGACCGTATTCGGATCGGTCGCGGCCGAGGGTTGCTTATTGCCCCAGAGCAGATATCCGCCTCCCAACCCAAGGAAGAACGCGATAGGTATGAACATATATACGAGCGGGGAAACCGACGCATGCCTCGTGTGAGTTGGACGGTCAAGCATGGCGGCATTATACTGCTTCTTGGAAGAATCCGGAGTCTCGGTTCAGCGTCTTGCGCAGTACCCGTACTGCTTCTTACCTGAATCCGGAAATCTGGTTGTGCGGATTACGCAGTACCCGTACTGCTTCTTACCTGAATCCGGAAATCTGGTTGTGCATATTACGCAGTACCCGTACTGCTTCTTGGAAGAATCCGGAGTCTCGGTTCAGCGTCTTGCGCAGTACCCGTACTGCTTCTTACCTGAATCCGGAAATCTGGTTGTGCGTATTACGCAGTACCCGTACTGCTTCTTGGAAGAATCCGGAAATGCCTTTGGTTAAATAAAAGCCCTGAGAAGAATTCCTCCTCAAGGCAATCAGTGTAATTATTTGATCCAAATTTATGGCTGGCGTTGGAGGATAGATGTGCCGGAGCTTTCTACATCCGTTCGTGCCCAATCAACGGTCAGGGTATCACCGTAGAGCGATACGGTATGCTGCGTGATGCAGTACCAATTGGCGGGACAATATTCCCAGGTCAAACCACCGTTGGCCCAGGAGGTTTTTGTCAACTCATTCGGGCCTCTGCCGGTATTAACCACCGAGGTCACTACATACTCCCCGTTCTGCCACCCAATGGTCGATATAGTTTCATCACCGCCAGGTTGTGTGTCGATCCAAATCCCCGCCAAGCCCGGCATCGGCTCCTGGTTATTGGTTGGCTGGGGTGTCATGGTTGGCTGGAGTGTCATGGTCGGCTGGGGAGTTGAGGTTGGCTGGGGTGTCGAGGTCGGTGTAGAAATGATGGAGCTGCATGAGACGGTGATTGCCATCCCAAGGAGAATGCCGATTAAAACAAGCCGATATTTCCTTCGCATGTCCATATTTTTTCCATCTATAGAATAATGTATTCTAATAAGGATAAAAAGTATAGCATAAAAACCAGTAATTCAATATGAGAAATGATCTCGGAATAAAAAAAATACCCTGGGAAGGGTCGCTTCTCAGGGTATTTGTTCGATCATTATTCCCGGAATTTAAGGCGCGCGTTCGAATGTCGTTGTACCAGAGTTGCCTTGATCATCCGTATAGGTTGTATCCAGCTTATCACCATTGAGTGACACTGTCACGGAAGTGATGCAATATCCGTTGGGGACGCAGTATGTCCACGTCAATACGCCGTTCGACCAGGACGAATTGGTGACCTCATTCCCGCCTCTGCTCGGGTTAATCACGGATGTAACCACGTACTGGCCATTTTCCCATGCAATCGTGGTGACGGTCGGGGTGGGAGTGGTGTCCGTAATTGTGTCCGGGTCATTCCAGCGACCGGCCAGACCAGGCATCGGCTCCTGATTATTGGCTGGTACGGGTGCGGAGGTTGCCGGGGGCACTGTTGCCGGAGGCATCGTTGCCAATGGGGCGGAGGTCGGTGTGGCCGCGGGAATAAGAGAACTGCACGAGCAGGCTATGATTAACAGCCCCGCAATAACTCCTAATATAACAAGCCAGAATTTCCTGCGTGTGTCCATATATTTTCTCCTCTTTGAATTATATATGTGAATAAGTAGTAAAAGTATAGCATTAAAATGCGGGAATTCAAATAGACCATTTGGGTGACTTACGTCCAATTTTCATTTCTGCAACCCTACCAGAGGCGCTGTTCGTAATGGGGGAAAGATGATATTCTTCATCCCTGTCAAGAATGCTTCTTATAGTAGAATATAAATCCGGGTTGGCAAGACCGGTTTATTGAAAGGGACTAAATGCCTGATGTTTCTTCGCAACCACAATCGCCCCAAATCACACCTGCCCCGGTAAAAAAAGGCCCGCGCGGCGAAGTTATCATTTATGCCACCTGGTGCAAAGGCTGCGGCATCTGCGTGGAATTCTGTCCTCCCAAAGTGCTGGCAATGGACCCGGATGAAGACCATCCCCGGGTGGTATTGTCGGATAAATGCACTGCCTGTCATTTTTGCGATACCCATTGTCCGGACCTGGCGATCGTGATCAGGAAGTTGGATTAGTAACGGTAAAGTCATTATTACAAGTAGGAGGAAACGTTGGCGATCAAGTTAATGCAAGGGAATGATGCCATCGGCTGGGGGGCACTTGCGGCGGGCTGTCGTTTTTACGCAGGTTATCCGATCACTCCTTCCACGGAAGTTGCTGAAATCCTTGCGCGCGAACTGCCCAAAGTGGGTGGTAAATTCATCCAGATGGAAGACGAAATTGCCAGCATGGCCGCCATCATCGGCGCCTCGGTGGGCGGTTTGAAGTCGATGACTGCCACCAGCGGGCCCGGCTTCTCGCTGATGCAGGAAAACATCGGTTATGCGGCCATGGCAGAGATCCCGTGCGTGGTCGTGGATGTCCAGCGTCTCGGCCCCTCCACCGGTCAACCCACCGCGGCCTCGCAGGGCGATGTAATGCAATCCCGCTGGGGCACCCACGGCGACCATCCGATCATTGCATTATGCCCGGTCTCTGTTCGCCAGGCCTTCGACCTTACAATAAGAGCCTTTGAGCTTTCCGAGAAATACCGCACACCGGTCATTCTGCTGACGGATGAGATCGTCGGGCATATGCGTGAACCGGTCGAATTGCCGGATTTCAAGACCATCCAGCTCCCCGAATACCGTCTGACGAAGAAAACCGGGGATTATATCCCCTATCGCAACGAACCCGGCGAGGTGCCGCCATTGGCCAATTTTGGCGTGGGTTACCGTTATCACATTACCGGTCTCTTCCACGATCCGCTGGGTTTTTCCACCCAGCGCCTGGACGAGATCGACCCGTGGCTCGAACGGGTCAACACGAAACTGGAGAAGCACTTGGACGAGATCCTCATGGTCGAGCAGGATACGATCCCCGGCGCGAGGATAGCCATCCTGTCTTACGGTGCCTCCGCCCGGACCTCCCGGCACGCCATGAAACAGGCCCGCGCGCGCGGTCAGAAAGTGGATCTGATGACCCTGCTTACCATCTGGCCTTTCCCTGAGACGCAGGTGGAGGCTCTGGGTGAACGCGTGGACCGCATCATCGTTCCCGAAATGAATCTCGGCCAATTGGCATATGAAGTGGAACGCATGGTCGGGCGTAAGAAGGTCCGGCGCGTCACGCGTGCCAACGGAGAGATGCTAACGCCGCAAATGATCCTGGATGCGGTGGAAGGCTGAAGCATGGACAATACCATATTGGAAGCCCACGGTTTGAAGGAAAACGAAGGCCAGTCGCCTCCGGAGAACTGGTTTGAGCGCAGTGAAACCCTCCAGAAACTGCGCAAGAACAAGAAATTTCCCACCATCTGGTGTTCAGGTTGCGGGATTGGCATCGTCATGGGCGCCCTCATCCGGGCCATTGACCACCTGGGGCTTAAAAACGATGACGTGGCCCTGGTGGCCGGCATCGGCTGCACGGCCCGCATGCCCATCTACCTGGATTTCAATACCCTGCATACCACACATGGCCGGGCCCTGGCCTTCGCCACCGGCTTGAAAATAGCCCGTCCTGATATGAAAGTCATCGCCATCATGGGTGATGGGGATGCACTGGCCATCGGTGGCAACCACTTCATCCACGCGGCCCGGCGAAATATCGGCATAACTGCCATAATTGTCAACAATGCCATTTATGGTATGACCGGTGGGCAGTACAGTCCGACCACTCCTCTGCATGGACGTGCCACCACCGCTCCTTATGGCAACATTGAGTCGCCCTTCCCGATCTGCGACCTGGCTATCGCCGCCGGTGCCTGCTATGTGGCTCGCAGCACCGTCTACCACGCCCTCGAGCTGGACAAGTTCATTTCCGAAGCCATCTCCAAGGATGGTTTCAGCGTGGTAGAGGCGGTCAGCTATTGCCACACCACCTATGGCCGCCTGAACAAACTCGGCACCGCCGCGGATATGATGCGTGCTTTGAAAGATAACAGCCTCTCCCAGACCGCTTATGGAAAACTCTCTCCGGAAGAACAGACCCATAACACAAAGATCGTGCGCGGCAATTTCATCAACATCGACCGTGAGCAATATACGTCGGCATATGCCAACCTGATCACGCAAGTCCAGGGAGGGCTGAAATGACCGGCCTCATGGCGCCCCGCACCGAGATCCGGCTGGCGGGGGAAGGTGGTCAGGGTATGATCCTGGCCGGGATCATCCTGGCGGAAGCCGCCTCTATATATGATAAGAAGATGGCCGTCCAGACCCAGAGTTACGGGCCCGAGGCGCGCGGCGGCGCCAGTAAATCCGAGGTGGTCATCGCCGCTGGAGAGATCGACCATCCTGAAGTGCTGGCTGCGGATGTGGTGGTCACTCTCAGCCAGGAAGCCTATGAAAAGTACGCCGCAAGTGTCAAACCGGGCGGCCTGTTGATCGTGGACGATGAAAAGGTACACCAGATCCGAGTGGCAAATGCCGTAAAAATCCCCATCAGCCGTCTGGCCCTCGAAACGACAGGCAAAGCCATCACGGCCAACACGGTCGCATTGGGCGTGCTGGTCGGTTTGACCGGCGTGGTCTCCCGCCGGGCCATCAAAAAAGCCGTTACCGCCCGGGCCCCGCACGGCACCGAGGGAATGAACCGCAAAGCGCTGGAAGCCGGTTTTGCCGCCGCCGAGAAGGTTAAGGATCAGATATAGCTTTCTGAAAAAAGCGAAAGGTCTGACGGGTGTCCGTCAGACCTTTTAAGTTAATCCTAAGACAAATCACTTATTTTCTTCTTCACCCGACCCGATCCCGAGCGGCTTCCACTTGGACTCGTCCTTCAAGCGGTGCTGGCTGCCATGGCGGTCATGAATCTCATCGAAGCCTTCATTTTTAATAAACATCTGGTCGCCATCCAATAGCGCAGTCAGGCCTTCCTGCCCGGGTTCGGGACGTTTGGGGCCCTTGTACTTGGCAGCCATGGCCGGGGTGTAATCGGTCGGCTCCTCGTACGTGGTGATATAGCCCTCGAAGTTGCGCAGGATAATCTTGTGGTCTGACATGCTCAGCACGTAATTGGGCATGACCGGGATCTTGCCTCCGCCTCCGGGGGCATCCACAATGTACTGCGGCACGGCATAACCGGAAGTATGCCCGCGCAAACCCTCGATGATCTCGATACCCTTGGCAACCGGCGTGCGGAAGTGACCGGCGCCATGCACAAGGTCACATTGGTAAAGGTAGTACGGACGCACCCGGATCCGCACCAGGTCCTGCACCAACTTACGCTGGATGTGAACATTATCATTGACGCCCGCCAGCAGGACCGATTGGTTTCCGAGAGGAATGCCGGCCCGGGTCAGCTTATCGCTGGCTTCGGCCAGTTCCTTGGTGATCTCGTTTGAGTGGTTGACGTGTATATTCAGCCAGAGCGGGTGGAATTTCTGCAGCATATCACACAGGTCATCGGTAACGCGCTGGGGCATAAAAACCGGCACGCGTGACCCGATGCGGACGATCTCGATGTGCGGGATCTCGCGCAGGCGTGTCAGAATCTCCTCCAGGATCTTCGGCGCCAGCACGAGCGGATCTCCGCCCGAGAGTAGAACGTCCCGCACTTGGGGAGTGCGTTTCAGGTATTCGATCTGCATGTCGAATTCCTGGCGCGAGAACTGGGCGGCCGGGTCGCCGACGATGCGGGCACGCGTACAGTAGCGACAGTACGAGGCGCATTGGGTAGTGACGAGCATCAGCACCCGGTCGGGGTAGCGATGGACCAGGCCCGGTACGGGGCTGTGCTTGTCCTCGGCGAGCGAGTCTTCCATCTCCGCCGTGAAGGGGATCATTTCGCAATCGGTCGGGATGACCTGTTTGCGGATGGGATCGTCTGGGTCATCCGGGTCGATCAGAGAGATAAAATACGGGGTTATGTCAACACGGAAGAGCCGGTCGGCGCTGAGTGCTTTGCGCTCCGACTCGGTCAGTGGGATGACCTTTTCGATTTCTTCCGCCGAGTTCAGGCGGTGGCTCAACTGCCAGCGCCAGTCATTCCACTTTTCATCCGGAATGTCGACGAAAACGGGGGCACGTTTGGAAGGGAAAGGTAGGTTCATTTGTCCTCTACTAAATTTTGTCTGAGATCCTGATACTTATTCGAGAACTGTGGAATTTACCACAAAGTCTCGAAGTCTCAAAGAAAAATAGGGAAAACCTTGTGATACTTTGTGTCCTGGTGATTTTGTGGTTATTTCCAGATAGACTAGACCTTTTGAGTTTGGTTATTGTAAGAGTAAAAAGGGAACAGGTCAATATAAAAATTCGGAGGTAGAATGACCCCAAATATCCTCAGGAGAAAAAAAAGTAAAAAGGGGGTATTGGGCGAGCTTCACTCGCCCAATACCCCCTTATCTTATCATTGACACAGGATTCACCAATGACCCATAAAAAATGTGGTGCTCTTCTACGAGCGCCACATTTTTTATGAAGGTTATGAAGCCGGGGGCAGGGGTTCCTGCGGGGGGAGCACCTCTGGAGTTGCTGCCTCGGGTGCGGGTTTCTTCTTGCGCAGGAGCAGAATCGGAACCACAACGGCGATGATGATGAAGATAACCGCCAAGCACAACATGCCAATCCCGTAACCGATGGGGAGTGGTTGTGTGGAAGAGGAGCCATTCAGCGTAGTCGTAAATGGCACGCCGAAAGCAATCAGTGCGCCAACGACACAGGCGACCAGCCCCGGGCATCCGCATAAAAGGATGGCAGCGACCGTTCCAACAATCGGCCAGGTTTTGTTCTTTTTTTTCTCGACAGGCATCTCCATAATAATTCTCCTCTTGGTTATTTTGTTGTTCTCTATCTGTCAGTATACAATTTCTACCATATTTATGCAAGCGTTTATTGGCGCAATTTCGCTCCCAATTCCTGCTCCAACCGGCGCAGGATGCGCGTCCGGATGCCTGCTACTTCCTTATCACTCAAGGTCCTGTCATTTGCCTGATACGTGATACTGTAGGCCAGGCTCTTCCTGACCGCGCCGATCTTCTCGTCGCGGTACACATCGAACAAGCGCACCTCCCGCAGGACTTTTCCACCGGTCTGGCGGATGAGTTCGGCGACTCGCTCAGCCGGCAGGCTCTCGTCAACTACCAGGGCCAGGTCTTCAAGTACGGGCGGGAATTCCGGCACGGGCGCCGTTTCGTAGAGATCCGGCATGAGCGATAGGAGTGCATCGACATCCAGATCAGCTGCCAGGATCTGGTTGGCCTTATATGTCACCGGCCAGTCATAGCGTTCACGTACCTGCGGGTGCAGTTCACCGAAAACGCCGACCTGCTTTCCACCGGAAAGGATGCGGGCACACTTCCCTGGATGGAAAGAGGGATGCTCCCACGGTTCAAAACGGACCTCGGACAGGTGTAATCCATCCAGCAGGCCGGAGAGAATCCCTTTCAGGTCATAGAAATCGAGCGGTGTGCTGTCGGATGGTTGCCAGGCCGGCAGGCCGCGCGCTCCGGTAAGCACAATGGACAGGCGTTGTAATTCATCGGGGAGATCACCAGCTTCAGAGGTCATGAAGATTGGGCCTATCTCGAACAGGGCCAGCCGCTCACGTACGCGGGCATTGTGTTCGGCGGCCTCCAGCACGCTCGCGAGCACACTGTGGCGCAGGAAGGATTTTTCATACGCCAGAGGATTGGCAATGCGCACGTATGGCCGGTCATCCGGCGGAGAAACGGGCGAGAGACGCCGGTTTTCACGTTCGGGCGTCGTCAAGCGGTAGCTGACGATCTCCTGCAAACCCTCATTCACCAGCAGGTCACGGATGCGCTGTTCTTTATCCAGGGTGGGGTTGCCCAGTTGCGGCGGGAGTTCATCCGCGATGCGAGCCTCAGGAATATTTTCGTAACCGTGAATCCGGGCGATCTCTTCGATGATATCAGCCTTGCCGGCGATGCCTTCGCCGATATCGAGACGGTGATCAGGGGCGGTCACCAGCAGGCCATCACCACCAGAGCTTTTACAGGTGAATTCGAGCCTTTCCAGCATGGACTGGATCTGTTCCAGCGAGAGTTCGATTCCCAACCAGCGTCGCACATCCCACGGGGTGATTTCGACCGTTGGATCTTTGGGCGGGAGCGGATATTCATCCACCAGACCGGGGATGACCTTCCCGCCTGCCCAGGCCTGCATCAGCTCCAAGCCGCGCCTGACGCCGCGTCTGGCCATGGCCGGGTGGACGCCGCGCGAGAACCGGTAGGAGGCTTCGGATGGCAGACTCTGCGCCCTGGCAGTCTTGCGGATGTTAATGAAGTTCCAGGCCGCGCCTTCGAGCAAAATGTTCGTGGTCTTTTCGCTGATTTCGGACTCGGCTCCGCCCATAATGCCTGCAATGGAGAGTGGACCGGCGCTATCGCACACCAGGACGGTGCTCTCGTCCAGGCTTCGCTCCACGCAATCCAAAGTGGTCAACTTTTCACCGGGTCGGGCGGTACGGGTGATGATCTTGACAGTCTTGTCCTTGGCACGTCTGACAAGAACATCATAATCGAAGGCATGCAGCGGTTCGCCGATTTCGAGCATGGCATAGTTGGTTGCATCCACGATGGCATTGATCGGGCGCATTCCAGCCAGTTTCAGGCGTTGCTGGACTTTGAGCGGGCTGGGACGGATTTCAATGTCCTTGATGAGACCGAGAACGAAGCGCGGGTTGAGTTCGGGTTTGGTGATCTCAATTTTGGCGAAAAGGGCTTTATTGGCAACAGAATCCTTCTGGCCGGAGGCGGTTTGCTTCAATGCTTTCCCGGTCATGGCGGCAACCTCACGCGCCAGACCAAGCATGCTGGCACAACGTGCATAACTGGGCAGCAGTTTCACATCCAGTACGGCGTCACCCATGTAGTCCGCCAGAGGCATCCCGGGCTGGGCGGCATCGTCAAGGAAAAGGATGCCTTCATGTTCCTCCGAGATGCCCAGTTCCTTCTCCGAGCAGACCATCGAGTAGGAATCCACGCCGCGGATCTTGCGCGTTTTAACGTCATCAGCACTTGCCCGGGTTGGTGGCCATCGAAGATCTGTGCACCTTCCCTGGCATAGGCCACTTTCAATGGCTTTGGCAGCGCACCTTTCCCTGTAAACTCGAACAGGTTCGGTGCACCGGTCAGAACAATCTGCTCCTGCTGGCCGTCGAAGAGTTTGCACAGCACCAGCCGGTCTGCATTGGGATGCGGCATGACCTCGGAAATGGCGCCGACCACAATCTTCTCCCGGTCCCATTCCAGGCCGGAGAGGGCCGCATCCACGCTGCCGGGTTTGGGCATCGGCAGACCGACAATCTGGATGGCTTCCACTTCCATGCCGGCCATGGTGATGAGACTGGCCAACTCCGCGATCGAAATATCTATATCGACAAAATCTTTCAACCAGGAGATAGGAACTTTCATAACAGCGCTCCTAAAACTGTTCCAGGAAACGGTAATCGTTCCCCCAGAAATAGCGGATATCATTAATGCCATATTTCAGCATCGCAATGCGCTGGATGCCAAAACCGAAGGCAAAACCGGTGTAGCGGGCCGGGTCATAGCCACCGTTCTTCAGCACTTCCGGATGCACCATGCCGCTGCCCCCAATCTCCAACCAGCCGCCTCCACAAACCGGACAACCCTTACCACCGCACAGGAAACATTCGATGTCGAACTCGGCGCTTGGTTCGGTGAACGGGAAGAAGGAAGCCCTGAAACGTGTGCGGGTCTGCTGCCCAAACAGGCGCCGGGCCATATCGGTCAGGGTGCCTTTCAGGTCGCTGAAGGTGATGCCCGGCCCGACCGCCAGGCCTTCCAATTGATCGAACTGGGTCTCGTGGCGGGCGTCTGTCTGCTCATAGCGGTAACACATCCCCGGCAGGATCAGGCGCACGGTCGGTGGGTCCTGTGGGTTCCGCGCCGAATACTCACGCATGGCGTGGATCTGGCCTGGAGAGGTGTGCGTACGCATGACCAGGGGATTATCACCACGCCCCTCGGCCTCTATAAAATATGTATCCTGCATGTCGCGTGCCGGATGGCCGACCGGGAAGTTGAGCAGCTGGAAGTTGTATTCGTCGCTCTCGACTTCGCGTGAGCGGTAGACCTGGAAGCCCATTTCGCCGAAGACGCGGAATAGTTCGCGCTGGATCTGTGTGTCGGGATGCAGGCGGCCCAGCGGGAGGCGCCGTCCCGGCAGGGTCACATCCAGTCGCTCCTGTTCGAGCGAACGTTTCAGCGCCGCCTTCCGCATCTCCTCGGACTCTGGCGGCAAAGGCCGCCTCAAGTGCCTTTTTCACCTCATTGGCACGCTGGCCCGCCACCGGTTTCTCTTCCTTCGAAAGACCTCCAAATTGACCAAAAACCTGCATCAACCCTGAGCTGCGGCCCAGATGCGCCACGCGCCAGGCTTCCAGAGCGGCCTCGTCCTGCACTTTTTGCAGAGCTTCCAATCCGACGCGTTCAACCTCATTCAATTTGTCGAGCATAACGCCCTCCGGCAAACAAAACTCCCGTCCAACGAAGGGACGGGAGGGGATTCCCGCGGTACCACCCAAATTGGCCAATCGGCCCACTCATCACCGACCATCATCGGCTACCCCTTTAACGCTGGGACTGCGGCTCAAACTACTGAACGTGACACGTGAAACAAGAATACTTGGCACGTGGAACATTTTCACCTGAGCAGCTCAGGAGGGAACTTCGGTCGGTTTCCGCCGGATACGAGTCTCAGTCTGTGCCCGTATCTCCCTGTCGGCTTCCGCTGATCTACTTTCCTCCGTCCATGCTTTTTATAGGCTCGCCTGTTGGGATTTATTATCCGCAGAAATGGCGGGCTGTCAAGGGCATGGATTTTGATTTCTCATGCGGGTGTCTTCAAGGCTTTTCCAGTCCGTGAGTTCCAATATCTTGCCGGTGGTGCATCTTCTACCTTGGACGCATCAGGCAAGCTGATACCAAGAGAGCTTTATCTGTCAGGATCTGGTGCGGAGTGCCCTCTGCGACAATCCGATGCTGTTCGTTGATAATGGTGACACGGTCGGCAATTTCCTCCAGGATGCTTAGATCATGCGTGGCAGTCAAGACCGTTTTCCCGGCTTTCCCCTGCCGGCTGATAAAATCGATCAACCAGGCTACGCTCGTTGGGTCCAGCCCGGCAGAAGGCTCGTCCAGCAGCCAGATATCCGGGGAGAGACCCAGGACGGACGCCAGGGCGACGCGTTTCTTTTCTCCTCCTGAAAGTTGGTGCGGGGCGCGCTCACGCAGTTTTTCGATCTGCAGATCGCGCAGCGCAGATTCGACGCGTTCCTTTACTTCCTCGTGGCTCATTCCCAGCTGGAGTGGCGCGAAAGCCAACTCGTCCCACACGGAGGGCATGAACAACTGCACGTCGCTATCCTGGAATACCAGGCTGACCCGGCGGCGAAACTCGAAGTTAAAGGCATCCTCCTGCAAGGCCTGCTCTGTCAGGGGTTTTCCAAAGGCCAGCACGGAACCTTGCGTGGCGAAAAAGAGCCCATCCATGATTTTCAGTAGTGTGCTTTTCCCGGAACCGTTCGATCCGAGAATGGCCAGCCGTTCACCCGGCTGGGCATGCAGGCTGACATGGTCCAGGGCAGGGAACTGGTTATCGTAGTCGAAACAAATTCCGTCCACTTCAATTACAGGGCCGACTTCCATAAAAGAAATTCCTCGAACTTCCTATCTTCCCAGCCAGATGGCCGCGGTGGTCGCTATGATCACCACCGCCCCGGACAACCAGTCCACCCGGCGCATCTTGAAAGTATCCATCGTACGCGGGTAGTTCCGGAATCCGCGTGATTGCATTGCCAGATATACCTCGCTAC
Source organism: uncultured Chloroflexia bacterium (assembly GCA_963827305.1). GTDB lineage: Bacteria > Chloroflexota > Anaerolineae > Anaerolineales > Villigracilaceae > UBA877. Next base: position 495,555 of record CAWHAM010000022.1, on the reverse strand, counting down.
TAACCTGCAGGGACTTGTTTAGCAGCGTACCGGAGGTGGTTGCGACCAGATGGCGCTCTTCAGATCCGCTCAAACGACGCAAGAGACGGCTTTTCCGTGACAGGAACATATCGTTGGTGATGTGGAGCAGCAAATGAACATACCGGTAGGTCATGCCCAGGATCAAGATGACCACAGCCGGGACGCGCAGCACCCCCAGCGCCTTGAGCACGCTGTTCCAGGGGGTGGTAAGGATAAACAGGACGGCAACCGAGACCGATGTCCCGACTCTAAGCAAGAGGAATGCGGCTGTCATCACACCGTTTTTCGTAATGACTAATCCAAGCGGCAAATGCGCCATTATCGGTCCGGGAGTGATGAACAGCGCTGGAAGCGCAATGATCCCGGTAAAGAAAGGAATGAGCAACCAGACGCGCTTGACGAAAAAGGCCAATGGGATTTTTGAAAAGAAAGCCAGACCCAGAGTCAGGAAATAGAGCACAAGGATGACGAGGATACTATGGGAAAGGTTGACTGCCAGGATAAGCAGTAGCAGAGCTACGATTTTAAGCCGTGGATCCAGTCCCTGGAGCAACCCCGGCTGCCGGGCCGTTCTCTCGGCAAACAAGGATTGCTCCAGTGTATGATTGATATCCACCAGCGTTTTCTCGACGAAACTGCTACGCTTGGTGTGTCTCGATGGTTGAAGGGTTTTATTCAACGATACGACGAATCCTGCATGGATTCCGATTTACGCCTGATGACCAGCATCGTAAACAACCAGACCACCACTCCGATGATAATCGTCCCGACAATGCCCGAAAGGATGTAGGCAAGGTTGGCATTTTTCAAAGCCGGTAAATCGTAATCGGGTAATGGTGCAGACCAGAGCCCGGATAATTTTGCCATCCCTTGAGGAATAAAGGAAAGCCCCAACTGGGACAGCTGTTCTGTGCCCCATTCTCCCCAGGCTGTTCCGGGAGCCAATAACCCGATCGGGACAATTGCCAACATTATAGCCAGGGCAATCCAAAGGACACGCCATTTGGCAAATCCGCTCAATTCAGGGCTAATTTCGGTTTTCCCGACCAATGCCAGGGCGGATTGGTTTGTGCGTTGCAAGAAGGCCACCACCATGGCTGTCACCAGGGCCTCGATGGGCGAAGCAATCAATGCATGGGCGAAAACCATGGCCGGGATAGAGATCGAGAGAGGGTAAGGCGCATAGAGGGGCGTGCCATTGGCGGTATGGAATAACAACGGCTGGATACCGAATTCAAACCCGGCAAAAAAAGCGGCCACGGTCAAGCCTGCCCATCCCCCGACCACAGCCCCGGCAATCCGGCGTTTCGACGACAGGGGTTGATTCTTCGAGAAAACCTGGTAGATGGCATAGCTGACATATGGCAGCACTACGGCCATGTTGAAGCAGTTCGCACCAATTGCCAGGATGCCGCCATCCCCGAAGAAGAATGCCTGGATGACCAGTGCAATGGATATTGCCATTGTTGCGATCTCAGGACCCAGGATGATGGCGGCCAATGCACCTCCCACGGCATGGGCAGTCGTACCGCCCGGGATTGGTACATTGAACATCATGATTACGAACGAAAAAGCCGCGATCAAGGCGACCAATGGCACATTCCTGGCAGTCATTTTCTCGCGCAACTTCCTGACGCCTATAACCCAGAATGGCAGAACGAGAGCGAACATGATAATCGAAGTGACCGGGCTCAAGTACCCGTCGGGGATGTGCATTGCGGTCGTGCATAGCCAGATTGCCAACATCCCATAATAAATCATCAAGCTCCGGGGCGTTTGCTTGGTGAGTGACTTAAGAGCCATCGTAAACTGTGACATATCTCCTCCTTAGGGTTTGGTACTGCATTCCGGGCATAACCCGAAGAATGTCAGATGGCCGGCTTCAACCTGGTAGCCGGTCTGGAGTTCGATCCCGGAAATTGCCTCGTTGAGCGCCTCCGGCTCAAGGTTCAACTGTGCGCCGCAGTTCCTGCAAACCAGGTGGTGGTGGTCGTGTCCGGCTAGCTCATAGGTCAGGTGACCTCCGCCAACCTGGGTGGGATGGACAACGCCGTTCCTGGCCAGGAACTCCAGCGTTCGGTAGACGGTTGTTTCCGTCATGCCGACGGCGCGGATTCGCTCGTAGATCTGCCCGGGCGAGAGGTGGCCACCCTCGTGCAAGGCTTGCATAATGGAAAGACGCTGAGGGGTCATGCGATAGCCGCGTGCCCGCAGGGTCCGGGTATGTTGGGGTATGCAGGACAAGGACGACCTCCTTATTGCAATTATTATCAATAGCAAGCTTATTATACAACAAAAAACACGGACCCGTTTCCTTCGAGGAAACGGGTCCGTAATGGATGCCTGGGGAATATCCTACGGTTCCCAATCCATCTGCGTCACGCTGAAGATATAAGGCTGCCCCTGGACGTACTCCACCCCGATCATCAAGGTCCGCCAGGAGTTTTCATTCCCGGCCGGGCCGGGTTTGTAAAGGGAATAGAAGTTGAGATTGGCATAACTTGCCGGCCAGGAAGTATCATAACTGGCGCCGCCGGTTTGGGAGGCATCGCAGCTTAAAATATATCCGGGCGTGGGAGCATTAAGTACATCCAGCCATTTTGGGATGACAACCTCGTGGATCGCCCCGATGGTATCCAGGCCGCTGCCGGGTGCCGCACCCCAGTTGTGCTCATAGGTACTGGTGAATATCCACTGGACCAGTGCCTGATCGAAAACGAAGGCATTCCCATTGCGCCACAGGCGGACGGTCATGCCGTGCGCCGGACCGACCAGCGAAACCAATGCCTGCCCGTTGGAAGTCTTGATGGCATTCCCAAAGTTGGTAAGCAGGCTATTGACACGCCCGTCGGCGCAAAAAGCAGCCGGGGAGACGTATTCGGTCAGGTAGGCGGCATTTACCCAGCCGGTATCGCCGCCCGGGTTCTGCACCTGCACCCACAGGTCTTCGCCAACGGTGGAGGCTGGACCGGTGCGCATCACGGTGGTGGTGTTAGCGGCAAAAGACCCTGTGACGGGATTGCCCGAACCGGGAGAGGAACGGATGTTCAATACATCACCAGGGGCAATCTGGATGACGCCGTACGGCCCGGAGGGGCTTCCGGTCAGAATGCCCCCGGTCGTGGCGGTAGGCACCAATCCGGGTGTGACGGTTGGCAAGCTCACGGTCGGGGTCTCGCTCGGAATGGCGGACGTGGCGGAGACAGCCATCGTCGGCGTTTCGGAAAGCGGCGTCGGAGAGGCCATGATGAGGGGTGTCGGCAGCGCGGTCGATGTTCCCAGCAATGATAGGCTGCAGCCGGTCAGCGACAGGATGACAAGACTGATAATTAATCCGAGAAGAGTGTGCTTCATAATCTCTCCTATCGGTGGAACAACACCATGCCCCTGATTCTATCATTACCGGCGTTCTCAGTCGATTCCGGCGGCGGGAATGCTGCCTGCTTCCATCTCACGATACAGGAACCAGTGACCGAGACGGTCGTCGACGTCTTTTATGGCGCGGTCATAGTACAGATCAAACACCTGGCCTGTCCCCACTCGCACCCGGAAATAGAAACGGCCCACCCCGAGCGATCCATGTTCCGCTGCGATGGCTGCATGAGCTGGTTGCATATTACGGGCCATGCGGCCGCGCCGGGTGAAATCCTTCCACTCCGAAATTTTCTCGGTAATACGGTAGTTTTTGCCATCCCAGGTGAATCCATCCGGGCAGGGGGGTGTCTTCTGCCGGACCGGCGCGGCATCGAAGCAGACTTCGATGGGCTGGTCGATGAAGTGAAGCGGTGTAATATCCATTTTGTCCACACCCGGCTTATTCTTCGTCATTCATCAATTTATCTACATCCACATCGTAATCGCCCCATTTGCTGCCGCTGGCAGTCGCAAAGATCATCTGGCTGGTGATTTCAGACTGGGCGGCGGCCTTCTTGACCGCCTGCCGGCGTTTATCGGCGGCCTCGGAAGGGACGGCGCCCTCCCCGGGCTGCACGACCAGAATGCGCACTTCTTTCAGGTCGCCGGCATGGTAAGGGAGATTTTGCCCGGCGTAGTGACCCAGCAGTAGCTGGCCCAAGGGCGTGTTCTCGCCCAGCAAACCACTTTTAAGATCAGCCTGTTCGGCTGGGACCAGCGTGAACTCGCCGCGTTCCGCCTGGCCAGAGCCATCCACGAGTTCCACCAGTACGCGGCTGTTCCGGGAGATCGGTGTGGGGGAGGGTTGTGTCTTCATATTTATATCATACCAAGGATTCGCAAGACGTGTCAGCTGCAAATTTGCTCTTACACTGAGCATTCAGCCCCTCCCCCTGCCCCTACCCTGCAGGAGAGGGAAGAATTGTACGAAAAATAGGGGCTTGCGAGCGAGGTTCGCAAGCCCCTATTTTTCGATAAGCTCGATGCTTCACAGTCTTTTTTTGAGGTATGATAGCGAGAATTTAGGCAGTGAGGTGTGATGATACCGCCGCGTTTACTCCATCAAATGATCTCATCTGAACACGGTAACCGCCAACAAGCCCTGGCGATCCTTTCGCCGGGGTTGGAAGCATTATCGTACCGGGATCTTTCCCGGCATTTAGTATCCACAGCCTTCCAATTGACACGCCTGGGAATACGGCCGGGCGATCGCCTGGCGGTTGTCCTACCAAATGGCCCGGAAATGGCAACCGCCTTCCTGGCGATTTCCTCGGTATGTGCCTGTGCCCCGCTCAACCCGTCCTATCGCGTGGAGGAGTTCAAAGCCAGCCTGACTGATCTGCATATCAAGGCCCTAGTGACATTTCCTGGAAGCCAATCTCCGGCACGCCAAGCCGCCACCAGCCTGGGGATCCCGGTCATCACCCTGGAAACCCATGGGTGCATTGCGGGAATTTTCAGCTTGTCAGGCGACTTGCTAGAAAATGAGACGATCTCCGAACCGCTCCTGGCGGGAATCGATGATGTGGCGTTGGTGCTGCAAACCTCCGGCACAACTTCCCGCCCAAAGACTGTCCCGCTTACTCACCGCAATATCTTCCACTCGGTTAGCAATATCGTTGAAACATATGCTCTCACCCCGGCCGACCGCTGCCTGAACATGATGCCTTTATTTCACATCCACGGCCTGATCGCAGCTTTGGCAGCTTCGCTGGCCTGCGGTGCGAGTGTCGTGTGTGCCCCGGGATTCCTTCCAGACCAGGTGCTGGGCTGGCTGGCAGGGCTGGAGCCCACCTGGTATACGGCCGTCCCCACCATGCACCAATCGATCCTGGAGATGGTTCAACACCATCCGGAAATTACACGACAGTATAAATTGCGTTTCATCCGGTCGTGCTCTTCCTCGCTTGCCCCGCAGGTGGCACAGGACCTGGAGGCGGCCTTCGGCGTATCCGTGCTGGAGGCTTACGGCATGACCGAAGCCACCCACCAGATTGCCAGCAATCCACTCCCACCGCGTTCGCACAAGTTCGGCTCGGTCGGCCTGGCGACCGGCGCCACCCAGGTTACCATCCTGGACGAGCAGGGGAAGGTTCTTCCACCCGGGGCGGTTGGCGAGATCTGCATCCGCGGCGAGAACGTGATGGGCGGATATGAGAACAATCCTGCTGCCAATGCCGCCAATTTTACCGATGGCTGGCTGCGGACCGGAGACCGCGGTATCCTGGATGAGGCTGGGTATTTGTTCATCCAGGGACGCCTCAAGGAGCTCATCAACCGCGGCGGAGAGAAGATCACTCCACGTGAAATCGATGAAGTCCTATCACGTCATCCGGCTGTCAAACAAGCAGTAGCCTTCGCGGTGTCCCATCCCAGCCTGGGGGAGGACGTCGCTGCGGCAATCGTCCTGAACGCCGATCAGACGGTCTCAGCACAGGAGTTACGTCAGTATGCGGCGGCCAGCCTGTCAGATTTCAAGGTTCCGCGCCAGATCGTTTTCGTCAAAGAAATCCCGAAAGGCCCCACCGGTAAGATCCAGCGTATCGGACTTGCCGAAAAACTCAAGTCCGCGTTGCAGGACTTGCTGGTCCGCAAGGCAGACGACTCAACCGGGCCGCGCAATCCACTCGACGCCGAGCTGCTCTCGATCTGGCAACAGGCGCTTGACAAACAACAGATCGGCATCCAGGATGACTTCCTGGCTTTGGGCGGAGAATCCATTCAAGCCGCGCGGATTTTGCTCCAAATCAATGAACGCTTCGGCATGGATCTGCAGATCGGCGATATCTTCACGACCTCAACCGTTGCCTTGATGGCGGATCTTATCCAGGGTAAAAAAGATCAGGATGCTGGACATGACCAAATTTCCGCCTAAGCCGCCTCCCATCCAACCACGCCGTCTCAAAGAAGCCGACCTGTCATTTTCCCAGGAAAGCCTGTGGTTTCTGCAGCAGCTCGACCCGGAAAATTTTGCTTATAACTCGAATCTTTTGATTAAATTCACCGGCGGTATCGACAGGCGCTTCCTGGAGCAAGCTATCAATGAGTTGGTTCGCCGCCACGAACCTCTTCGGACACAATACCCAAACCAGGGGGGCAGACCGGTCCAAGTTGTCCAACCCTTTGAGCCGTTTTCAATATCGTGCAAGGATCTTTCCGGGCTGCCCGGAGATGAACAGGAACAGGCTGTTGTCAGATATACTTCTGAGCTGAACGACCAATCGTTTGACCTTCAACGGGGACCGTCAGTACGTTTTGCCCATCTGCGCACAACCCAGAACGTCGACTATCTGTTCTTCTGTACCCATCATATCAATTTCGATGCCTGGTCACGGCAGATCTTTATCAGCGAATTGATGAAGCTTTATGACGGCTTCCGATCAGGGAAGGAACCGGTCCTGCCCGAGCTTCCGATCCAATATGCCGATTATGCGGCCTGGCAAAGGGAGTGGCTGAGCGGGGAGACGCTGGCGGCATATATTGAGCACTGGAAAAATATCCTTTCAGGTGATCTGCCCATCCTTGAGTTACCCACGAACCGGCCGCGTCCGGTTTTACAGACCTTTCGGGGTGCCATGCATCATTTTCCGATATCTGATCAATTGTCTACCCGGATGAAAAGTTTTTGTCAGGAAGAACGCAATACACTCTTTCAACTACTCCTTGCAGCCTATGCGCTCCTATTAATGCGACATACCGGACAGGAAGACGTTATCATCGGCTGCCCGTTTGCCAACCGGTCCCGCCCCGAATTGGATGGGTTGGTTGGTCTATTTGTTAATACTCTACCGATTCGCGTGAATCTGACGGGCAATCCCACCGCCAGGGAATTCCTGAAACGCGTCCAGGCCGTGATGCTGGAGGCCTATCCCTGGCAAACAGCCCCGTTCGAAGCCCTGGTATCCGAGATTTCGCCCCAGCGTGATCTGAGCCGTACGCCAGTCTTCCAAGTCGTGATCAATCTGAGAAATGTTCCCAAACGCCAGGCTTTCCTCAAAGGATTGGAAGTGGACAGTATCCTGCGGGAAGACGCTGCCAGTCCTTTTGACCTTACTTTGGATTTTGATGTCGTCGAGGATGGAACACTGGATGCCTCGCTGCAATACAATGTCGATCTGTATGATGAAACCAGCATCATTTCCATGGCTACCCACTATCAAAACCTGCTTAGTGAATTGCTAGAGAAGACCGATAGTCCGATCGCAGAACTGGAAATGCTAACACCGTCCGAACGCCAACGGATTGTGTTCGATTGGAACGATACCGCGGCGGATTTTCCCCAGAACTGCATCCATGATCTGTTCACCGAGCAGGCCGATAAGGATCCGGCGGCCCTGGCTGTCGTTTGTAATGGCAATTCATTAAGTTACGGCAACCTCGAAAGGAAGTCCAACCAGCTTGCACATTATCTCAGGGCAAATGGAGTGGGAGCGGAGGACCGGGTTGGGATTTATTTGCCGCGTTCCGAATGGATTGTCATTGCAATGTTGGGAATCCTTAAGGCTGGAGCGGTTTACCTTCCTTTGGACATGATCTATCCGGCCGAACGCATTTCCTACATGGTGAAGGATTCCAATCCTTTTGCGATCATCACACAGACCGATTTATGCGCTGCGCTGCCCGGCCAGGCTAGAAAAATATGTCAGGATGGTGAAGCCGCCTCCATCGATGCCTGCGAGTCTGACAGGCCTGCTTCGATTACCACCAACGACTCGCTGGCATACGTGATGTATACCTCCGGTTCAACCGGCCGTCCCAAGGGCACCCTGAACATCCACAAAGGCGTTGTCAACTATCTAGCTTACATGACAAAACGCTTTCATTTCAATCCAGCTGACCGTGTCGTCCAATTCACCTCCTTATCGTTTGATCCCTCGGTGCTGGATATATTGGGCACCCTGACTTACGGAGGTACGGTTTTCTTAATGGATAACTCGCAGATGCGCGATCCGGATTTTATCTTTTCTGCGATCATCGACCATCAAGCCACCCACATCGCCCTTGTCCCGACCATGCTGCGGGCAATTTGCGAGTCCGCCCAGGCGGGGGAACGAAAGGAAAACAGCCTGCGATTAATTGCGTCTGGCGGAGAGATCCTGCGCGATGCGGATGTGAGACTTGCCCGGCGGGCATTTGGGGAATCGGTGGAAATGGTCAATCGATACGGGCCTACCGAATGCAGTATCTGGGCGACCGACTATGTAATCCCAGCCTCGCTCCCGGGCGATCTTCAGATCATTCCGATTGGGAAACCTATCAGCAACACGCATACCTACATCCTGGACAAGTATTTCCATCCGGTCCCGCCGGGATCCAAAGGAGAGTTATTTATCGGAGGCGTCGGGGTCGGACGGGGGTATTGGAACAGGCCGGACCTGACCGCGGAACGATTCCTTTTCGATCCGTTTCAACCCGGCGGACGGATGTACCGCACCGGCGACATTTGCAGGCAATTGCCGGATGGGACGACCTGTTTCCTGGGCAGGTCTGACGACCAGGTGAAGCTGCGCGGTTACCGGGTGGAATTGAGCGAGATCGAAGCGGTCCTGGGCGAGTTCCCGGGCGTTAAAGATGGTGCGGTGGTTTTATGGCACGAGGGGGCTACGGATAGCCTGGCTGCGTATATCACCCTGGTTCAGGGGCATCCGGAGCAAATCCAGGTTGATTTGCAAGCTTATCTTGCCGAGCGTCTGCCATTTTATATGCTGCCAGCCTCCATTACTGTAATGGACAATATGCCCTTCACTCCAAGCCGCAAGATCGATCGGCGGGCCCTGCCCCGCCCTGCGGTCGGGGCGGTGACGGACGGCTACATTGCCCCCGGGGACGAGATCGAAAAGCGCCTGGTCTCGATCTGGCAGGAGGTCCTGGGAATCGAGCGGGTGGGGGTCAGGGATAACTTCTTTGAGCTGGGCGGATTTTCCCTGTTGGCGGTGCAGTTGTTTACCCGCATCCAGGAGGCTTTCGGTCAAAACCTGCCGCTGATGGCTTTATTCCAGGTTGGAACCGTGGAAGCAATCGCAGAAATGCTGCGCGGCAAGGAAAAAACCGTCCATCCACAAGGGATTGTACCGATCCGGCCGGAAGGGTCCGGGGTGCCAATATTCATTGTATGGCCTGGTCTCTATTATCGTGAGTTGGTACACATCTTATCTCCCGGGCGGCCAGTGTATGGTCTGGAGCCAGTTGATTTTGGCGTGAAGAACCCTGGTCAATCGATCCAAGAGGCCGCCAGGGTTTATTACCGAAACCTGGTCAATTTTTACCCCAAGGGGCCTTATCTGCTATTAGGGCACTCCGGCCATGGATTTTTTGCGTTGGAACTAGCTCGTTTGCTGATCAAGAATGGGAAAGATGTGGCTTTCCTCGGCTTGCTCGATACCCTGCCCCCCGGCCCGAAACGTCAGGCACACCCGGTCGATCGGGTGAAAATCCACATGATTAATCTCAGGGGAAAGAATCTTGTGGAAATTCTGCAATATTCCCAAAGTTCGATCCTGAGATTCCTGGCTCGCCGGCGGAGCAAGGCAGAGATGAACGCGGTCACGATTAAGCGTTTCGAACAGGAGGGACGCGGCGAGGATGTCTGGAAACTTATTCTGGGCACCTATAAACCGGAACCTTTTGAAGGAAAGGTGACTTTATTTTCAGCCACACAACGTTTGTGGTATATACGCTGGGATCCGATGGAGCCATGGAGGAAATATCTCACCGGACAATTCGAGATCGTGCCCATCCCGGGGGATCACATGTCGGCTTTTGAACCTCCGCACGTGGCGGTGTTGGCTGAAAAAATCAATGCACAGCTCCCACCCTTGTGAAAAGGGGCAGGGGGATCCGCAGCCCTGGCGAGCGCGAAGCCGGGGGTGAGTGTGTTAGAATCCTGACCGTGATATCCCCCTTGTTGGTGCTGGCTTCCAACTCGCCCCGGCGGCGTGAACTGCTCGCACTGGGCGGCTGGACGTTCGAGACCCGGCCTACCGATGTGGATGAGAGCCAGCGGCCCGGCGAAGCGCCCGCGGCGTACGTGCTGCGCCTGGCCGATAGCAAGGCACATGCCTGCGCCAATTCCGCCCACACAGGCGAGATATTCCTGGCTGCCGATACCGCCGTGGTGGACGGGCAGGTCATTCTGGGCAAGCCAAAAGACCCGAACGAGGCATTGGCAATGCTGCGGTCCCTGCGCGGACACAGCCACCAAGTCCTGACCGGCCTGGCCGTTCTGAGACCAGCCGACGGTAGCCTGGTCACCGACCTGTGTATCACGGAGGTGCCCATGCGGGAATACCGCGACGATGAAATCGAGGCATACGTCGCCAGTGGCGATCCGCTCGATAAAGCCGGGGCGTATGCCATCCAGCATCCCGGTTTCCACCCGGTCGAAGGCCTGAGCGGCTGTTATGCCAGCGTGATGGGGCTGCCGCTGTGTCACCTGACCCGTAGTCTGCGCAAGCTCGGCCTGACTCCCATTACTGATGTTGCCGCGCAGTGCCAATCTACATTAAGCTATGCCTGTCCCATTTTTTCCGCGGTTCTGCGCGGGGAAATGCTGGGTTGATATAGAAAGAGATTCCGAATGAAATTCCCCCGCTGGATAAAACTGATCCTGTTGCCTGTCTTCCTGGCTGCCTGCGCTGGCGGAGGTCTCCTGCCGGGACCAACCAAGACAAGCTCCCTGCCGACCGCACAAACCACCATCATCCACACTCCCGACTCCGAGCCAGCCCTGCGCACTTTCCTGGATGCGCAACTGGTGGAAAACTACGCCAGTATGTATGCCCTGCTGACGGAAGCCAGCCACGCTGCCATCAGCCAGGCTGATTTCGCCAAGCGCTACACGGAAGCCTTGAACACCATGAGTGTCAGCAAGATGGAATACAATATCCTGTCCTCATTGACCAACCCACAATCGGCACAGGTGGCTTTCCATTTTACTTACCACACTGTCCTGTTCGGTGACCTGGGGCGCGACATGACTGCGAACCTTGTCCTGGAAAACGGTGACTGGAAGATCCAATGGGAGGATGGCCTGATCCTGCCCGAACTGGCGGGCGGCAAGCACCTGGTGGCCTCGCACGTACCGCCGGCGCGCGGTGATATTTACGACCGTAATGGCGTTGCCATCGTCACACAGACAGATGCGGATGCGCTGGGACTGGTTTCCGGAAACGTGTCGGCTAAAAGTGGAAGTGCCCTCTACAACATGCTTTGGAAACTGACCGGCGTTCGCCCTGAAATTATCCGGGATGCTTACGATTCTTACCCGGACGGCCTGTATGTCCCGGTCGGGGAGGCCAGCGCAGACGCAGTCAACAAATCCGGCGTGACCAATTTCAACGGCGTGACGATGAATCCCTACACATCCCGGTTTTACGAACCCAACGTTGCCCCGCATGCCGTCGGATACACATTGTATATTTCGAAAGATGATGTAGAGAAATATCAGCGGCTCGGCTATAACGGCACTGAACGGGTGGGTTTCGAAGGGGTCGAGAAATGGGCGGAAGACTACCTGCACGGCCGCGACGCCGCCAGCCTGTATGTGGACGGGGCATCCAGCAATGTGCTTGCCCAGGCGGCTTCCCAACCGGCCGATTCCGTCTACCTGACGATAGACAAGGATCTGCAGCAACAAGCCCAGGATGCCATGGATGGCTTGCCGGGCGCCATCGTCGTGATGGAAGTGAATACCGGGAAAGTGCTTGCAATGGTCTCCTCGCCCAGCTACGATCCAAACCTGTACGACACCAACAACTTCAACATGCAGTGGGCTCTCCAGGATATGTTAAACAACCCTGACCAGCCGACTTTCAACCGCGCCTCTCAGGGACAATATCCGCTCGGCTCGGTGTTCAAAATCATCACCATGGCCGCCGCATTGGAGAGCGGCGTATTCACACCGCAGAGCACCATCGACTGCACGTATGACTTCACCGAAATCCCGGGCCACACCCTGTATGACTGGACCTGGCAGCACTGTCAGGATGAAAAAGCCGCCAACGGCACCAATACCTGCAACGGAGTGAACAGCCAGCCCAGCGGCACTTTGACCCTTCCACAAGGCCTGATGCGCTCCTGTGACCCGTGGTTTTACCATATCGGCTTCACCCTCTATAACCAAGATGATGGCAGCCACAAGGACGACATCTCGACCATGGCCAGGGCCTTCGGGCTGGGCAAAGCCACCGGGATTGGGCAGGTGGCCGAAGCCGAGGGCTCCATCCCGGACCCCACCGACGGGCTGGATGCAACCAGCATCGCCATCGGACAGGGCAAGGTACTGGTGACGCCACTACAGGTGGCGACCTTCATTTCCGCGGTGGCCAACGGCGGCACGCTCTACCGGCCCCAGCTGGTGGAAAAGATCCAACCAGTCAGCGGTGACCCGATCAGCGCCTTCAAACCACAGGCCAACGGCACCCTGCCGATCAAGCCAGAGGATTTGAAAGTCATCCAAGATGCCATGCACGAAGTGGCCTCCAATCACACGCGGCACGGCTTACTATACCCTGGGCAACTTCGCATCCCCATCGCCGCCAAGACCGGCACCGCAGAGAGCAGCGCAGTCGAACCCGCATGCCTGGTTCGCCGGCTACAGCTTGTATAACAATCCCGACAAGCCGGATATTGCTGTGGCGGTGCTGGTTGAGAACGAGGGTGAAGGCGCCATCTGGGCGGCTCCGATCTTCCGCCGCATCATGGAAATCTACTTCTTCGGCCGTCCGCAGACGGTCTACCCATGGGAGAACAGCTTCGGCGTCGTCAACCCGGATTACGGCAAGCCCCAACCAACGCCGACACCCAAGCCTAAAGCAAAAAAATAAGACACTTTTCAAGCCTCCGGGCAATCCGATAAAATCCATGTTAGCCTTTGCATTCGATCCGCCAGCCGGTTAATTCCCTGACTGCAATGCCGACAGAACAAATTCCCGGCCTCATCATCCGCTCCCTATCGGGATTTTTCACTGTCCAAACGGAGGGGGGCAGCCTGACCTGTCACCTGCGCGGTCGACTCAAGAAAGGCAAGCACGTGGGCGATATCGCGGCCGTAGGTGACAGGGTAATGGTGACATGCCAGTCAGAGGGTGTGGGGAGCATCGAGTCCGTCGAACCGCGCAACCGGTCGCTGATCCGGCTGGACCCGCGGCCGCAGGGCGTGTACCAGCAGGTCATCCTGGCCAACCCCGATGAGGCGGTCTTCGTCTTCGCCTGCGCCCGTCCTGCTCCGCATCTGCGCATGCTGGATCGTTATCTGGTGATTGCCGGGCGTCAAAGCCTGCCCGCCATCATTGTTGCCAACAAGATCGATCTGGTGGGAGGCGCGCAGGCCAAGGAGATGTTCGGCTTTTACCCCTCGATTGGGTACCCCGTCGTTTACACTTGCGCCAAAACTGGTGAGGGTGTGGGTGAATTGCGCCAGCACTTGAAGGGTAAAATTTCGGCTTTGGCCGGACCGAGCGGGGTGGGAAAATCCAGTCTGTTGAATGCAGTCCAACCCGGGCTGGGGTTGGTGGTCCGCGAGATCAGCGCTTACCAAAAGGGCCGCCACACCACCACGGTACGCCAGCTGTTTCCCTTGGAGGGCGGCGGCTACGTGGCGGATACGCCCGGGATGCGTTCCCTGGCGTTATGGGATACCAAGCCGGAGGAACTGGATGGCTACTTCCCCGACCTGTCGCCGCTGGTGAGCCAATGCCAGTTCAGCGACTGCAACCATAAGACCGAACCGGGCTGCGCGGTGCGGGCGGCCGTGGAAGCCGGGAAGGTGCGCCCTGAGAGGTATGACTTATATTTGCGCTTGAGAGCCGGAGAAGAATGATGACGGACGAAGGACGGCGGCCGACCGAAAATTGGGGTCTGGTCGGACATGAATGGGCGGTGCAGATGCTCAAACAGCATCTCGGGCATGATTCCATCCGGCATGCCTATCTTTTCAGCGGACCTCCCGGCGTGGGCCGCCGCACGCTGGCACTGCGCCTGACCCAGGCTTTGAACTGTCCGCAGCCGGTTGCGCCGGGCGAACCCTGCGGCAAGTGCAAGACCTGCCAGCAAATCGAGCGGATGCAATACGCCGACCTGTCCGTCATCCAGGCGGAAAAAGAAGGCGGCACTCTGAAGGTGGAACAGATCCGTTCCATACGGCAGAGCTTGGTGCTCAAGCCTTACCAGGGGAAGTATCGCGTGGCGCTCTGTCTGCGCTTCCAGGAGGCCAACGACAACGCACAAAACGCTTTGCTCAAGACGCTGGAGGAAGCCCCGGCGCAAGTCATCCTCATCCTGACCGCTGATACCCCCGAAAGCCTCCTGCCAACCATCGTTTCGCGCTGCGAGATATTGCGTCTGCGTCCGCTGTCAATCGAGACAGTGGAAGGCTACTTAAAAGAGCGCGGTTCCGAAGAGAAGACCGCCCATCTGCTGGCGCACATTTCGGGCGGACGGCCCGGTTATGCCCTGCGCCTGATCCAGGAAAAAGAAACGCTGGAGTTCCGCACACAACGGCTGGAGGACTTGCAGAGTTTGCTGAAGTCCACGCGGCGCGAGCGCTTTGCCTACGCTGAAAAATTAACCGGCCGGAAGAAGAAGGATAACGAGACGGAAGAACGCTTCCGGGAAACCTTACTGCTGTGGCTCTCGTTCTGGCGGGATGTGATGCTACGCGCATCCGGGGCGAAGGCTCCTCTCGCCAACGTGGATCGCACAATAGAGATCGAGGCGCTGGCGGGGAAATTATCGCTGGCCGAGGCCCACCGACTGGTGGAGGCCGCGGAAGCTGCCATCGATAAGCTGGAGCGCAATGTCAACGCCCGGCTGCTGGCGGAAGTGCTGCTGCTGGATTGGCCGCATGTGTAAAAAAGTCTTTAGCAAGAAGGCCATTAGGGTTCACGAGGGAAAAGCACATAAAGAAAAAAACCTAGCTTTGGTGCTGCTTTCTCTCATTTTATTGCTTCCTGCCTGCCAGGCCGCACCAACGCCGACCCTCGTCCCAACAGAGACCATCATATTTCTCCCCACGGCGATCGCAACCGCCACTGCTACCGACACTCCCACTCAAACGCCGACTGTCACGCCCACGCCGGAGCCAGCCTGGTACCAGCCGCTTGACCCATCTTTAGGAGTGCTGAAATACCAGTATGCCGAAGTGGTCAATAAGCGGGCAAAGGTCTATGCCAGTTTGCAGGATGCAGTGGGGAAGACCGGCAATTACGGTTCCCTGCCAAATTTCCCCGCCTACATAGCTTACACCTCCACCGAGACGCAGGAAGGTCATACTTACTATTTTCTTCCAGTCTACTATGGATGGATGACCGGGGACGATCTTCAGCTCTTAACGCCATCCACCTTCTCCGGCCTGTTTCTGACGCGTGAGGTGACCTTCCACTTCGGCTGGGTGCTGTCCGAAACGCAGAGCGTCAACGCGAACGGGGAGCCCATCCGGACCTACCAACGCTACCAAATCGTGCATACGGCCCCGGCGGACGCAGAAAAGCCCGGTTACATCGCAGTTGGTCCTGATGAATGGCTGCCGGAAAAATCGGTGGCCTTGGTCAGCCCGACACTCCCGGCGGAAGCTGGAGCGAACACCTGCCGGTTCATCTATGTCAACCTTGCCGCCCAGACATTGTCCGTCTTTGACAAATGCAAACTGGTCTTCGCCACGCTGATCTCCTCCGGTAAGAACTCGTGGACGTTCGAAGGCCAGTTTACCATTGTCAATAAATTTAATTACAGTTCCATCACGCCTCCGGAATGGTCGACCAGCGAGTATTACATCCAGGGTGTACCTTATTTCATGACCTATTCCGGCGATTTCGGCTTCCACGGCGCCTACTGGCACGACTCCTTTGGCTCAGCGGCCTCACACGGCTGCATCAATTTGGCCCCGGCGGATGCGAAATGGTTGTATGACTGGGCCGGGCTGGGGGAGCGGGTGATCATCAGTGCCGGGAATTAAAGAAAGGCCCGTCTTACACGTTCAAGGTCGCCAACGCTTCGGCTGCGGCTCTTTTTTGCGAGGCTTTCCCGGCCAGGGTTGCCAGCACCGCACCAGCCGCGAACAGAACAATATTCAGGATGAATGGCAGGCCCTTATTGATTCCAGAAAGGGTGCCTGCGATCCAGCCGAAGGGGGAAGTCAACAGGATAATACCCACATACAGGATGGACTGGATGCGGGCGCGTTCCTTTGGGTCAACGGTCAATGCAAACATCTGATCCATGAGCGGACTGACCGTGGCAAAGCAACAGGCTTCCAGGAATACGCTGATGAAAAGAAGGAAATAGCCCTGGTCTGGTGCGGTGATAAGCAGCAACTGGCTGAGGACAAAGCCGATGAACCCGACCACTAGTGGCAGTTTGAAGTGCATTTTGCTGATGCGCGGCATCACCACGAAAAAGAACAGCAGCATGATGGCCGATTTGACAAATGGAAAGATGGCCAAATTCCGGGCAGGAATATGCAATTTCTCGGTCACAATGATCGACCAGAAGCTCCCACTGATCATCGAGGCAATGCTGAGTACCAGCATGATCCCGGCGGTGTAGAGTGTCTGCTGTGTATGGAGCAGGGTACTTAAAACGCCTTTATACCCACCCAACACATCCAACATGCTCTGATGACGCGTCTCGTGCAGGCGTATCTTGCCCTGCCCGGTCTCCTGCGTCAGCCGGTAGGTGATGATCGCTTTCACAGTAAACATGACAGCTGCAAAGGTGTACAGCCCGCGCATGGTCGGCACCAGCGAAAAAACGCCGATCAAGACGCCTGCGAGCGGCGCTATAAATCCGACCATGATATTGGCAATATAGATCCAGGTGTAAATATCCACCAACTGGCTTTGGTCGGCATCTTCCACCAGCAGGCAGGTCCATGAATTATGGGTGATGCGCCAAAGGCTGTTGATGACACCCGCCGTCAGGAAATACCAGTAGTTTTGAGCCAGGGCGGAGATCAGCGCCGGAACGCTCCAGGACAGGATATCGAAGATCAGGGTCGTGCGCCGGCGCCCCAGTTTGTCGGTGACCACACCGCTCAATAGCGCCAGAAAGATCTGGAAGCCCCAGCTAATGCTCACGATCAGGCCGATCTGTTTGTCCGACAGACCGAGCGCCAGCATGTAAATAGATACATATGGGGCATATAGGTTGAAGGGAATGCCCCATAAAGGCTCGGTATATACACAACCGCGCGGGTTGCCGCGCAGGCTTTTCAGGGTGGTGATCAATGAGTGCTTATTCAAACTAAGAACTCCTGGTTGCCAGATAAAGCACAGTGGTCTGTTGGAAGTTGAGGAGGCGGGCGCGCCTCACCTGGCGGATATCCGGTGAAGAGGTGGTGATCAAGATAAGTGCAGGCATGACAATTTCCTAATAGAGAACGTGAAAGGTACTTTTCGAAAAGTATTATACTGTGGACGAAATCCTGCCATTAGGTAGCCTATAGTAAAAGAAAGGGAAAAATGCAAAAACAATCCTTCTGTATCGTCTTGACTTTGATCCTGGGAGTCTTCGTCCTGGGCGCCTGTGCTTCCAAATCGACTCCCACTGCCACACCGTTGAGCGTTGAAGCGATCTCCACGGCTGCCGCTCAGACGGTCTTTGCCCAATTGACGCAACAAGCTCCCACCATTACACCTTCACCGGTATTTACTGACACTCCCATCGCAACCGCAACGCCGACGCTTCGGCAGCCGACTTTGGCCGCTCCAACCGTTGCAAATTGCGCAAATTCAGTACTTGTCTCCGACGTTACCATTCCGGATGGGACGCAACTGCCAGTGAACACGGATTTCACGAAGACCTGGCGCATCCAAAACACGGGTACCTGTGCGTGGACAACGGACTTCTCGCTTGTTTTTATATCTGGGAACAAGATGGGGGGAAACACGGTAGCACTTCCCAATGTGGTCGCACCAGGTCAGACGGTGGATATTTCAGTCAATATGACCGTGCCTGACACGACCGGCAAATTGGAGGGCATCTGGGGACTGGTGGACGACAAAGGCCAGTATTTCGGTGAAAGAATTGCTGTCAGGATTACCGTCGGCGCTATAAGCCCAACCCCGACGGGCAGTCCCTCGGCAACACTGACCGTGACTCTTACACCCAAGCCAACGAAAACGCCGATTGAGACCCCCACTCCCAAGCCGACGAAGACTCCCAAGCCAACCAAAATACCCACTCCATGATAGGGGATCGCGACTGAAACTTTAAGGATGAATTTATTCCTTCAAGGGGTGGCGATTCCTGGCAAGTCTGCGGCGGTACTGCTCCTGGATCTCCGTCACGTGCCCGACTTTCTCGTCAATCGCCACTTTCAACCAATATTCCCCTTTTTCTGCCGTCCCCAGACTGCCCGCACCGTAAGCCCCGGTGCGTGTGTCATCCTCCCAGGGCGGGTTGGCAGACAGAGCGCCGCCCTCGATCCAATCCATGTAATAGGAGGGGGTAGAGATGAAATCCATCTCATCCACAGCCCGTTCCTGGTGGACCAATTCCGGGTGCAAGTGCAGGATGAGCGAGGTCTCCAACTCGCAGGCGTGCCCCATCCCGCCCAGCGGGGACTGGCGTTTGGCTTCCAGAGCGGCCACGCCCTGCGGACCGGAAAGGTAGAGGAAGGAGGTGGCGCAAAAAATCTGCGGGTACCTTTCCCCGGCGTACTTGATTACGTTCACCAAGAAGGAGGAGTTGCCTCCATGCCCGCTCATTAGGTAAAAACGTGAAAAGCCACGTGCGACGAGCGTATCCACCACCGCCAGCCAGAAATCCTCGAAGGCCCGCCCACCGACATTGAATGTGCCGGGGAACGAACGCCGGTGCGTGCTGACCCCGTATGGAAAGACCGGCAAACACAGCGCTTCCTGCGGGACGGCCTGCGCCGTACCGCTGTCCGATGGCTTCGATGATGAGCGTATCAGTGGAGAGTGGTGCATGGTAGCCGTGTTGTTCAGTATGACCAATGGGAAGGATGGCAACCTTTTCGGTGTCTGCGTCCAAAAAAAGTGGTACGTTTGATGAGCCGGGTGATGAAACGATCTGCGGGACATCGATCCCCAGGTTCACTCTCGGGGGAACAAATAAATAAATATTGGCGTAACCGTCTTCGAGCAGGTTGGAAATCAGGTTACGTACGACGGTATTAAAAATCTCCGCCGGAACTTCCAGCCCGCTGCCGGGCCAGCCGAACGGGATGGGAGGGAGCAGCCCGACGGATTGGGAAGTCTCAATCAGCGTTGAAATTGTCCCCTGGTCTGGCAAGCCGCCAAGAGGCAGAACAAGCCGCGTCTCACACGAAAGAGCAGATATTTCAGGCCAGGTCAATTCATCGAAGCGGAAGATGGGCATGCTTTCCTCCACATATATATAAAAGAGTATGAATTATAGTAGTCATAGTAGGCGCTGTGGATATGTGGAGAAACATTGAAAACCCCCACCTGTGACCAAGCGAGGTGCCCAGCGCCAAGCACTGGGTGGAGACCCGGAGAGAATTCTCCATTGGTTGTGGAGAAAGTGGGGAGAAAAAAAGGGCCTTCCGCGAACCTAGCGGGCGGTTTTTCGTCCCATCCAGAATTTGGAGTAGGAGAGAAATGCCAGCCAGATATGGGGGTCCAAAACCGAACAATTGAGCGAGTTTTCCACAATTCGAGTAGTTTATCCACAGTTTTTAGGCAGTTATCCACAGTTTGGCAATGTGACTGCTGAACAGCAGCACCATATATGGCGCATCACAGGGCCTGCCGGATAGTCACGCTTTCCTGCATTGCCTCGGCGGAATCCAGAAAACGGTTCAGCTCTTCCAGCCGCCCGCCGAAGGAGCCCTCGCCCATTCCAAGTGCTACACAGGCGGAGTGCCAGAGGACATTCCAGGAGGGCGGGAGCACAGACAAGGACAGTGTCCTGGTAAGCATTAAGGGCCAGAGGATGGCCTGCGGTGTTTCGCTTGCCAGGATGGCCTCGAAGGCCTGTTTGTAGTATCTCTGCCTGACGAGTGAGATGCTTTTCTCGACAGAAGGGCTGCCGGACGCTTCGAGAAAAGTTTTCGCGAGTGATATACATACATCGCTCATTTATCCAGAGGGAGTTCCGCTTGGTAAGGGCTCAGGTTGAGGGACTCCCGAATGCGGTTCTCGATCAGCTTGAGGTGCTCCGGTAAGTGTACGAAATCGAGCGGGTCGGTGTCAATGGTCAACACGGGTGTGTCATCATATGGCCTGGAAAAGAATTCATCGTAAGCCCGATTGAGTTCCTCGATATAGCTGCGTTCCATATTGCGCTCGTAGGAGCGGTCGCGCAAGGCGATGCGCTGCATCAGCACGTCGGTGTCAGCGCATAAGTAGACCAGCAGATCGGGCAGGACAATCTTTTCAGCCAGCGCCTCGTGGACGCGATTGTACATATCCAATTCGTCGCCTTTTAGGTTGATACGGGCGAACAGGCTGTCCTTGGCAAAGGTATAGTCGGAAAGCAGGGTCTTCCCGGATTCCAGGATGGTTCTGACACCGCGCCGCTGTTGATGGTAACGGCTGAGCAGGAAGAATATCTGGGTCTGGAAGGCGTAGCGTTCGCGGTCAGCATAGAAATCGGAGAGGAACGGATTTTCCTCGAAGACTTCGAGGAGAAGTTCCGATTCGAACGCCGGCTGGAGCAGGCGTGCCAGGGTGGTCTTACCGACGCCGATGACACCTTCAATGGCAATGTACATGGTCTCTCTCGCAGATAAAAGTGTTGAGTAAGGATACCATAAAAGATCGGAGTAAAAAGGAAGAAACGGGAAGGAAAGGCTAATCTGCGCTTGACTCGCCCTGCCCCAAAATGTATAATCTGAACATAACACCGTGAGTAGTAGACAGTCCATAAGCCGATAGAGAAGGATGGCCCCGGCTGGAAGCCTCCGCAGCAAAGCCCTGTCGAAGTCGCACGGTTCCGATGCTGAAGAAATCTTCGTGAGAGTAGAACAGCACGGGATGGTCCCGTTACAGGCCAGCCCGATGATGGTCGGGAACAGAGCGCACCCCGTATGGGTGAAGTGAGGTGGTACCGCGGAAGGCATGCCTTTCGTCCTCATTCAAGATGGACGAAAGGCGTTTTGTTTTAAACAAGGAGAAAGTATGGAAACCAAACAGGTCATCCGATCCCAGTATCTGGCCGCCCTGGAGATGTTGAAACAGGCGGTGGATAAATGCCCGGACTCATTATGGAATGCCCCGGAGGATAGGAATAAATTCTGGCATGTCGCCTATCATGCCATTTTCTATACCCACCTGTATCTGCAGGATTCGGAAAAAGATTTCCAAGCATGGGAAAACCACCGCAATGAATACCAGTTCCTTGGACAAACCCCTTGGCCGCCGCATGATCCGCCCAAGATCGGTGAAGCCTATACGAGGGAGGATGTGCTGATCTACTTGGATTTGGTTCGGAAACAGGTCCAAGACGCGTGTCCCGGTGCTCGACCTGGAAGCCGCCTCCGGGTTTGAATGGCTGCCGTTCGGCAAGCTGGAACTCCAGTTTTACAATATCCGCCATCTCCAACATCACGCCGCCGAGCTGTATGAGCGCCTTGGCGCAAAAGCTGGTATTGATCTTGAATGGATTGGAAGCATTTCATGAGGCTTTTCTGGTGATAAAGGAGCTGAAATGGGCATAAAAAAGGTTATCCAATCTCAATATTTCGCCTCTCTCGCCATGCTGAAACAGGCAATTGTCAAGTGCCCGTCGTCTGTCTGGGACGCTCCAGAGGACAAGGATAAAGCCTGGTTCAAAGCCTATCATACGCTTTATTATGCCCACAAATATATACAGATCAATACCAGGGATTTTGTCCCCTGGAAAAAAGGCCACAAACCAGACAGCGAAGAACCAATTACTAAGGATGAAGCTCTCGAATACCTGGCTTTTGTTGAGCAAGAGGTTACCGTGCGCATTCCTCTTAACCGACCTGGAAGCAGGTGCGGGTTTCCTCGGGAACCGGTTCAATAAGATGGAATTGCAATTCATAAACATTCGTCACATCCAACAACACACAGGCGAACTGTATGAAAGATTGGGAAGCCGTGAAGCCATTAAACTTGACTGGGCTGAACAACGACATAACAAGGTGAACAAATGACCAACAAATATGATCTTCCCAAAGCCTATGATTTCAAATCCACCGAACCACGCATCTATGAAATGTGGGAAAAGGGTGGATATTTCAAACCGTCCAACGACCCAAACAAGCCGGGTTTCGACCCAACCAGGAAGCCTTTCGTCATTTCCATCCCCCCGCCCAATGTGACTGGCGAGCTGCACGTTGGCCATGTGATGTTCGTGGCGATGGAAGACCTGATGATCCGCTATCAGCGCATGAAAGGCGTGTCCCAACTCTGTGGGTGCCCGGCACAGACCACGCCGGCATCGCCACCCAATTGCAGGTGGAGAAAGACCTGCTGCGCACCGAAGAGGTCACCCGCGAGGAACTGGGCCGCGAGCAATTCGTCGAACGGGTCTGGTCCTGGAAGGGTAAATATCACAGCATCATCACAGGTCAGATCCGCAAGATCGGCGCCTCCTGCGACTGGAGTCGTGAGCGCTTCACCCTGGACGAGAGTCTGTCGAAAGCGGTACGGGAGGCCTTTGTGCGCCTGTATGAGAAGGGGCTGGTTTACCGCGGCCCGCGCTTGATCAACTGGTCGCCCGGCTTGAAGACGGCGGTATCGGACCTGGAAGTGGAGTATTCCGAGGAACCCGGCAAATTGTATTACTTCAAGTACATGCTCGCCGGATCCAGGGAAGAGTACATCCCGGTCGCCACCACCCGCCCGGAGACCATCCTGGGCGATACGGCTGTGGCTGTTCATCCGGATGATGAGCGCTATAGGAAATTCATCGGCAGGAAGGTGATCGTTCCGATGCTGGGCCGTGAGATCCCGGTGATTGAGGACGAATACGTAACGCGTGACTTCGGCACAGGGGCGCTCAAGATCACCCCCGGCCATGACCCCAATGACTACGAGATTGGCCAACGGCATGGCTTACCGGTGCTCTCGATGCTGGACCGGGAGGCGAAAGTGACCGAAATCGGCGGGCCGTATGCCGGTCTGGACCGCTTTGAGTGCCGCAAAAAGTTATGGGCCGACATGCAGGCGGCCGGCCTGGTGATTAAGGAAGAATCATACACGCTCAACATACCCCATTCGCAGAGGGGCGGCGAGATCGTCGAGCCGATGATTTCCGAACAATGGTTTGTCAAGATCAAGCCGCTGGCGGAACCGGCGCTGAAGGCCGTCCGTGACGGGCGCATCCAGATCATCCCGGAACACTTCGGGAAGGTTTACTACAACTGGATGGAAAATATCAAGGATTGGTGTATCTCACGCCAGTTGTGGTGGGGGCATCGCATCCCGGTCTGGTACTGTGACAATTGCGGAAAACAGACCTGTACCGCGCGAAGACCCCTCCCAATGCGCTCATTGTGGCTCAAAGAAAATCCACCAGGATACGGATGTGCTGGATACGTGGTTCTCGTCGGGCCTTTGGCCGTTCTCCACTCTGGGCTGGCCGGAGGAGACTCCTGATTACAAGTATTTCTACCCGACGACTGTAATGGAAACCGCTTATGACATCCTGTTCTTCTGGGTGGCACGCATGATCATGGATGGGCTGGAGTTCACCGGTCAGGTGCCGTTCGAGACGGTTTACCTGCATGGTCTGATTCGAGACGAGAATGGACAGAAGATGTCCAAGAGCAAGGGCACCGGGATCGACCCGCTGCCGGTCATGGAAGAATTCGGCACGGACGCCCTACGTTTCACCCTGCTGGTGGGTTCCACACCCGGCAACGATACCAACCTGAGCCTGAAGAAAGTGGAAGGCAATCGCAATTTCGCCAATAAGATATGGAATGCGGGACGCTTCGTAATCAGTGCAATATCCACGCTTCAGGAAGTAGGTATTCAGGGAACAGATAATCAGGTCACCTGGACCTTGGCCGATTCCTGGATCTGGGCGCGGCTGCAAGCGTTGGTGCGTGAAGTGGAGCGGTTGTTCCAATCCTACCAGTACGGCGAGGCCGGACGGCAAATCTATGAGTTCTTCTGGAACGATTTCGCGGATTGGTATGTGGAAGTGGCAAAAATACAAATGCAGAAAGTCGAGATCAGAGAACAGACAGTAGTTACCTTGGTACGGGTTTTGGACATGTGCCTGCGGCTGCTGCACCCCATCACGCCCTTCGTGACCGAGGAATTGTGGGGACACTTGAGGAAAGCCATCCTGGCTTCTCCATTGAAGGAACTGGCTGCCGATTGGACTGAAGCACTGATCGTCGCAGCCTGGCCGGAGCCGCGTCCGGAGGAGGAGTGGGAGAAAGATGCACTTAAAATATTTCAAGCAACAACACAAGAAACTGTCCGAACAATCCGCAATTTAAGAGCTGAGAAAAAAATCAAGCCAGATTTTAAACTTGAGGGTGTTGTTCTTGCAAGCGGTATATATTACGATGAACTACAAGATCAGGCTGATTATATTTCTGGCTTAACAGGTACAAGTCCAATTCCAGGATTAAGGGTGGTCGAATCCTTTGATTCGGTATCAGAAGATGATATCAATCTTGTAACAGACTCTGCCATTGAAATAAAAATACCAATGAAAGGGATAGTCAACTTGGAAGAGGAGCGCACGCGGTTACAGAAAGAACTGGCCGACATCCAGATCCAAACCGAGCGGCTGGAAAAACTGCTCGATTCGGATTTTGCCAGCAAGGCCCCGGCGGCGGTCGTCCAGAAGGAGCGCGAGCGCCTGGTAGCGTTCCTGGAAGCGGCCGAAAAGCTGAATGTCCAACTGAAAGGATGACCAAACACCCAGCGCACTTGATTGTGCGCCGGGTGTTTTATGTGTGGATGATTAACGTCCAACCCTCTAGGCAAAAAGACGAAATAAGTCCTATAATAGTATTGTCCCTTCTAATATTTGAAATGATCAATTTTCTATTTTTCAATCCTCATCCTAAGGAGGGGAACAATGACCGAGGCGAGCGAAGCGAGACCAAATGATATTCTCCTGGTTAAGGATAATCCAGGGAATGTGTGCCTGACCCGGGGGATCCCGGGGAAGTTCAGGTTAAGCAGGATCGACGGCCTGGAAGCCTTGAAGCAGGTCAAGGAGAGTAAGAAATTTAAACGCTCTGCCGCGGGATGGAGCGTCGGAAGAAGAAATAGATTTGAAGATTGTCGAGCTCAATATGAATGACCGCGTGAAAGTGCTATTTATCGAGAATAACCCGGGCGACAGCCGCCTGGTCCAGGAAATGCTGGCCGAAAGCCGGCTGCTCCCTTTCGCTTTCCAACGAGCGGATTGCCTGACTACCGGGTTGTTCCTCCTGACCAAAGGCGAGATCGATGTCATCCTGCTCGACCTCAGCCTTCCGGAAAGCCTGGGGCTGGATAGCCTGTCCAGGGTTCGCAAACAGGCCCCGGAGATCGCCCTGATTGTAATAACAAGCCTTGATGATGAGTTTGGGATTAAAGCGATCCAGGCCGGAGCGCAGGATTATCTAATAAAGGGACACATATCTGGCCAATTGCTGATTTGTACCATCCGTTACGCCATTGAACGAAAGCGCTTCGAGAAGCGCCTGGAATATCTTGCCACGCACGATGGCTTAACCGGCTTACCGAATCGAATGTTGTTCCGGGACCGCTTGGACCATGCCTTGGAACGGGCCAAACGTGAATACCGCTCCAACAACAACGCAGGCCATACCTCGGTGATGTTGCTTGACGTGGATAATTTCAAGGATATCAATGACACACTTGGACACGCACAGGGTGACAACTTATTGTGTCTCGTTTCAGGCCGGCTGCTCAATTGTTTGCGAAAGTCGGATACCGCCGCCCGTATGGGAGGGGATGAATTCACCATCATCAGCGAAGAAATCGACAATCCGAAAGACTGTGCTGCCATTGCCACGAAAATCCTGCACGCCTTATCCGAACCATTCGCCCTTGCCAACAAAACCGTCCATATTACGGCCAGCCTTGGGATCAGCCTTTTCCCACTCGATGGCGATGATGCAGAAACGCTGCTGAAGTATGCCGATCAGGCCATGTATCTGGCTAAAAAAGAGCGGAATGGTTTTCGGTTCTACAATCCGCCCATAGAGGAATAAGACGAGCTAAGCTACGGTTAACATCCTGCTGGTGGAAGACAATCCCGGCGCGTGGCTGAATTGGCTGAGCAACTGCCCCAAACTCTGGGAGTAAGGGAGAACTACCTGTTGCAGATGTACCGGGGGGCTCTGCTGCATGATATCGGGAAAATGTGTGTGCCGGATAGTATTGTGCTCAAGCCAGACCCGCTGACGGAAGAAGAGTGGGTCATCATGCGCAGGCACCCGCAGTATGCCTATGATATGCTCTCGCCAATCGCATATCTTCGGTAGGCGCTCGATATCCCCTATTGTCACCATGAAAAATGGGATGGCACGGGCTACCCACGCGGGCTGAAGGGTGGGCAGATACCCATTGGGGCACGTATCTTCGCAATAATTGATGTATGGGATGCACTTACGTCCGACCGGCCCTACCGGAAAGCGTGGCAAAAGGAAAAAGCAATCCAGTATATTCAGGAGCAGGCTGGCCTGCATTTCGACCCGGATGGGATGAAAGCTTTCCTGGATCTATCCTTTATACGGGAATAAGGTTTTATGGCGATTAGTATTTTCCCCGTTCTGACGGAAAGCGATAAAAAGGCTTTTTACAAGTTTGGCTTCAACGTCTACCGTCATGACTCGAACTGGGTGCCGCCACTCTGGCCGCAGCGCAAGGAATACCTGGACAAGAAAGCCGCCTTCTTCAGCTATGGTGAAGGCGACTTCTGGCTGGCCAAAGACGGTCGGGAAGTCGTCGGCACGATTGGTACTGCGGTCAACCTGCCGCGCAACCGCGACAAGGGCTGGAAAGCCGGCACCTTCGGTTTTTTCGAGGTGTTGCCGGATCGCTACGATGCGGCCAGCCTGATGTGGGATTTTGCCTGTGACTGGTCGCGCAAAAGAGGCTTGGATGAACTGCAAGGCCCCTACAGTTTTTCTGCGGACGGCGACCCGGGTTTTCTGGTCGAAGGCTTCCAGAACTCTACCGTCCATAATGATGGGTCACAACCCGCCATATTATCCGGAATATGCACAGTGCTACGGTTTCGAAAAACTATTTGAAGGGCTGGCCTACCGTCTCGACCTCGAACGCTATGATTACAATGCGGAGAATGCGCCTGAAATTCTGAAACGCATCGCAGCGCGTGTCCGCCAGCGCCATGGCGAAACCATCATCCGTTCGCCGAAGATGAAGGACTGGGATCTCGAGGTGGATAAGCTTCACATGGTCTACAACAAGTCCCTGTCAGTGTTGCCGGAATTTGCACCGATCGAGCTGGCCGAGTTCCGCGCCCAAGCCCTGGGCCTCAAGGAGGTGATGGACCCGGAGTTGGTCTTCATCGCTGAAGTGGACGGAAAACCAGTCGGTTTTTCCCTCGGCCTGCCGGTCCTGACGGAAGCATTGAAATATGCCAACGGTCTGCAGCACCCCTGGGATTACATTCGTTTCGCCATGTCCCAGAAGAGGATCAAGGGCGTGAGCTTTAAAATTTTAGCGATCGACCCGGACTATTGGGGGTACGGAATGGAAGCGGCCATGTTCCTCGAAATGGGGAAGGCCGTGATCCGCAAAGGGTATACCTGGATCGACGCTTCGTTGACCAACGAGACTAATCCACAAACCAACAAGCTGGCGCCTCGTCTGGGGGCGTATGTCTACCGCCGTTACCGGGAGTACCGGAGAAAACTGTAGTGTATTTAGAAATCAATAATTCCACTGCTTGCTCCCTGCCTGTAAAGAAGATACAATTAGTCCGGAATGACTGCCGAGGCCGTGCAACTGCTGCGGGTTGGCTGCCTGCTTGCGGAGAATCGGAGATAACCAATTATGAAACAAGACCGTTTTCTGATGGGGATTCTGATTTTTATCGGTGCGCTGGTGGTCGCTGCGTTGGTATTGTTCCTCGTCCGCAACGAAAAACCTGTTTATGGTCCAGAGGACAAACCTGAAGGGGTGCTTTACAACTACGCTGTGGCGCTGCAATTGCATGATTACGCTCGCGCCTATGGCTACCTGGCCGAAAAAGACAACAAGCCGGCTTACAATACTTTTCATCAGGCCTTCCTGACCCGGCAATTGGACACGAGCACTTCAGCCCTGCAAATTGGGAACGTGCAGATGCTCGAGAACGGCGAAGCCTGGGTGAATGTCACCATCCAATACGCCGGCAACGGCTTGCTCAACAATGGTTGGTCCAGCAGCGACAAAGGCACGCTCGTCAAGCAGAACGGCGCCTGGAAAATCATATTTCTGCCGGCTCCTTATTGGGGTTGGGATTGGTACCAGCCGACGCCCGCGCCGGCAAAGCAGTAACACGCAGGAGGTAGCATGCGCACCGTCCGCCGTCTTTACTTTTATGCGATAGCCTTCGTCAGTCTGGAGGTCGTCCTGTGGGGACTGGTTGGGCTGGCGCGTTCGTTTTTCTGTGGCCGGGGAATTGCCGTCTGTGGCGCTGCAACGATCCTGGCCCAGGGCCTGGCGCTCATCCTGGTGGGTGTACCGGTCTTCGGCTTCCATTGGTGGATGGCGGAACGCTTCGCCCGCCAGGAAGGGGAAGAACACGCCTCGGGTGTGCGGGCTGTCTTCCTTTACGGTGCGCTGTTGGGAACGCTGATCCCCATCGTGCAAAATGCCCTGTCGCTGCTGGACCGGTTGGGATTGCAGGCCGTGGGGCTTTCACCCTCTCAAGCGATCCTCGGCCCGAACCAGACCTGGAGCGATAACCTGATCGCGGTTGTAATGAACGCCATCGTCGCTGCCTACTTTATCTACGTTTTACGAACGGACTGGCTGGTTATTACACCGAAGGATTCCTTTACAGACATTCGCCGGATCTACAGGCATGTCTGGCTGATCTACAGCCTGGGTATCGTTGTTGGGGCCGTGCAGCAATTGTTGCGCTTCATCCTGAATTTTTTCCCGGGTGCACTCAGTTTTCAATACCGCGCCAGTGGCGCCCATGGCCTTGCCCTGACATTGGTGGGCTTGCCAATATGGTACTTCGCATGGAAAACTGTGCAAGACGCATTGGCCGAGCAACATGAACGCGAGAGTCTCCTGCGACTGGGGGTGCTTTACCTGCTTTCGCTGGCGGGAGTTATCACAGTGCTCGCTTCCGGCGGTGTGGTGGTCGATGTGATACTCCGGGCGGTTTTCGGCGAACCAGTGACATATTCCATTTTTACACAAAAGGTTGCCGGGCCGCTATCCATTGGAATTCCGCTGGCGGGTGTCTGGGCTTATTATGGGCGCTGGCTGAGCCGCGCCATGACCGAGTCTCCTGACGCACCGCGACGGGCCGGGATGCGCCGGCTGTATTCTTATATTCTCTCTGCCATTGGATTGGGGGCTACTTTCACTGGACTTGGACTTTTGCTTGCGTTCGTGGTGGATGCTGCAATCGGAAATATCGTTTGGGCAGATGTACTTCGCCCACGCCTGGCTGCCGCCCTGGCAATCTTGTTGGTGGGCTTGCCGCTGTGGTGGCTGGCCTGGCGACCGATGCAGGTCGAGGCGCTGTTGGCGGGTGATGCTGGGGACCATGCCAGGCGCTCGATCATCCGCAAGGTTTATCTCTACTTAGCTTTGTTCGTCAGCGTGGTGGGAGGAATGATCACCGCCGTAGGCCTTCTGAACCTGCTCCTGCGTTCCCTTCTGGGTAGTTCAGTGGAAAACCTGCTCCAGCAAGCTCTGAAGTTCCTGGAATACTTGTTCCTGTTTGTCGGCCTGGGGACCTATCATGGGTTGGTGCTTGGCAAGGATGGCAAACTGGCATCCGAGACTCTGGCGGAGAAACATGCTGCCTTCCCTGTGCTCGTGTTTGACTCCAGCGACGGCTCGTTTGGTAGCACGATCCTGGCCGCACTCCACCGGCAGTCCCCGCGCTTACCGGTCGTGCTCCAGCCTGCCAACCAACTGATCGCAGAAGAGGCTGCCCCGAAAGCCGTTCTCGTGCCCGGCGACCTGGCCCTGGACCCGCCCATCCTGCTGCGAAAATGGCTTGACGAATATACCGGGAGCAGGCTGATCGTCCCGCAGGCTGCGCAAGGCTGGTTATGGACGGGCGGGGTACGTCCGCTCCCGGCTGCCGCGACCCAGGCGGCCCAGACTGTCCGTCAACTGGCCGAGGGACAGGAAATTCGCCAGCCAGCCGGCACTTCCGGTTGGATGATTGCAGTTTACATCGTGGCCGGGTTGTTTGGTTTGGAAATCCTGGGACTGCTAATCTCGCTTGGGATTTCAATGATGGGCGGCTAACTGCCTTTTCACTTTTGGGTTCTCGGTATATACTTTAGTTGGGCATGATTTACAGTAACGATCCAAAATCGTTACTCCATGTTATGGAGAGGACCGAGCCATGAAAGTAACCGTCTTGCAAGAAAGCCTGGCGCGTGGACTGAGCATCGTCTCACGCGCCGTTTCGCCGCGCAGCACCCTGCCGGTACTTTCCAATGTACTGGTGGCAAGTGACGAGGGCCGCCTGCGTCTTTCGGCCACCAACCTTGAACTGGGCATCACCTGTTGGATCGGCGCCAAGATCGAGGAGGAAGGATCAACCACCGTCCCGGCGCGCACCTTTGTGGACCTGGTGGCGACGTTGCCACAGGAACAGGTCAGCCTGAACCTGGCCACCGCCAACCAGACCTTGAATGTACGTTGTGGGGCCTCCAACACCGACATCAAGTGCATTGATGCTCAGGAGTTCCCACCTTTGCCTGTTCCGGAGATGGAAGGGGCCATCCATTTGAACGTGGCCGACTTCAAGGATATGATCGGCCAGGTAGTCTTTGCTGCCTCGGTCGACGAGGCCCGACCGGTGCTAATGGGCGTGCTGGTCACGGTGGAAAAAGATACCATCACCATGGCTGCCGCGGATGGTTTCCGCCTTTCGGTGCGTAAAGGCACGCTCTCCCAGCCCGCTCCCCAGGTGGTGACAGCCATCATCCCGGCGCGTGCCTTGGGTGAACTGGCGCGGGTAGCTGCCGATGGCAATGAGTCAATCTCGATGGTCATGCCGAAAGGCCGCGGCCAGGTCATCTTCCGCATGAAGGAAGTGGAAGTGGTATCACAACTGATTGACGGGACATTCCCGGATTACCAACAGATCATCCCGCGTTCCTATAAATCCCGCACCATCCTCTCAACCCCGGCCCTGCTCAAGGCCTGCAAGCAGGCTGAAATTTTCGCCCGCGAAGGCTCGAATGTAGCCCGGCTTGATATCAAGTCTGCCGGCGATCTTGAGCCGGGTGCGGTGGAAATCTCAGCCCAGTCCGAAGAAACTGGTTCGAACGAGACCATTGTGGCAGCCACGATTGAAGGAGTTGGCCTCCTGATTGCATTCAATGTTAAATATATGCGTGAGGTGCTGGAAGTGATCAAGTCGCCGAATGTGGCACTCGAAACTTCTGCCGCCAACGCTCCCGGTGTTGTCCGCCCGGTGGGAGACGATAATTTTCTACACGTCATCATGCCGATGCACCTGGGCTAGTCATTGCCCTTGCAGGGGCAGGTCTCTGACCTGCCCTTTTTATTCCCCAAAGAGTCATGCCTGCCTACGACCACCCCTCCGACCGCGTCCTTAGCATTTATTTGACGCTGACCGAATATCCAGTCTTGAGCGCCCGCATCCGACACATCATGCGCAAGCAACTCTTCGAGCGCGGCATCCTGTCACGGGAAGCCTTTGATGCGGAGGCACGTCAGAAGGCCATCAAGTCCCAATTCCGGGAGGGTCTGCACGATCCCTATGGCGAAGAGGCCTCCGAAACCTGGGGAGACCGGTTACGGATCGTACGCGATCACTTGACCGACTTCTATTTCGCCTACAACCTGCCGTATGAGGATTTTGAGAAAATCGTCCGCCTGGCGATAAGTGAGCGGGGTGAAATCCCGAATTTGATCACTTTCAACCCTGAACTTGCCCCACAGGACATGGTCTTCAAGCAGGCGGAGGATATTGAGCGCATGCCAGCTGCCAGGCGTAAAAGTTACGAAGCACGCTTGCAGGAGATCAAGTCGGTTCTCATTCGCACCATGATCAGCGACCAGTTGGCTTATATAAACATTGCCCGCAAATGGTTTACGGTGGCGGATTTAAAGGATATCTACCTCCGCAAGATCGGCTACGGGAAGATTGGCGGGAAATCAGCCGGGATGATGCTGGCATACCGAATCCTTAAGGATGCCGCTCCGCCCGAGGTCCAGGAAGCTGTGCGCATTCCCGTTTCATACTTCCTGGCATCCGACCTGTATTATGTCTTCACCGCGAATAATGGGCTGGAGCACTGGTCCGATCAAAAATATAAACCCGAAGCGCAAATGCGTTCCGAATATCCCCGAATTGTGCAGGATTTTGTCAAGGGGAAATTCCCGGATGATATCCTCGAACGCTTGCGGGAAATTTTAATCGAATCTGGAAAACGACCTCTGATCGTCCGCTCCTCCAGTTTGCTGGAAGATAACTTTGGCTTCTCTTTCGCAGGAAAATACAACAGTTACTTTTGCCCCAACCAGGGTACACCCGAAGAAAACCTGACCGCCTTGACCGAAGCCATCGCACGCATTTACGCATCCTGCGTAAACCCGAATGCCCTGCTCTACCGACATGCCAAGGGATTGGTGGAGTATGATGAGCGTATTGCCGTGCTGCTCCAGTTTGTGGAAGGAGAGCAGTTTGGGCCCTACTTCATGCCACAGGCATCTGGCGTAGCTTTCAGCCGCAACCTGTACCGCTGGTCGCCGCAAATCAGGAAGGAGGATGGTTTCCTGCGTCTGGTGTGGGGCCTGGGCACCCGCGCCGTTGAGTTTTTTGGCGACGAGCACCCGCGTATGGTTGCGCTCAGCCACCCGTTATTACAGCCGGCAACTTCGGTCAAAGAAATCCGCCAGCACTCCCAGCAATCCGTGGATTTGATTGACCTCGAAGAAAATGTCCTGAAGACTCTTCCAGTCCGTACAGTCCTGACGGCGCAATACCCACTCCTGCGTTACATTGCCCAGGTTGAGGCAGATGGTTACCTGAGTACCCTGAGCAGCAACATGGTGGATGTCAACCGGTTGGTAGTCTCCTTCGATGGCCTGTTACGCAGGACATCCTTTGCCAAACGAATGAAAGGCCTGCTTTCCACCCTTGAAAAACATTACGATTCGCCGGTGGATACCGAGTTCACCGCCGAAGTGGTCGATCCCAATACGGCCCACCCAGAGGTACGCATTACCTTGCTCCAATGCCGCCCGCAGAGTCATCTGCGCGACGCGCGTGAGGTGGAACTGCCTGCCAATCTCGATCCTGCGGATGTCATCTTCTCCACCCGGCGCATAGTACCACGCGGGATCGTGACGGGTATCCGCTGGGTGCTGTTCGTCCCACCGGAAGGCTACTTTGCCCTGACTTCTACAGCAGACCGCAACCGGCTGGAGCGTACCATTGGAACCGTCAACGCGACCTTGAAAAATGAGATCTTTATAACCGTTGGACCAGGGCGCTGGGGAACATCAACGCCCGACTTGGGGGTTGGCATTGATTATGGAGATATTTACCGCACGCGCGCCCTGGTCGAACTTACCGGCAAGGGCATAGGCCCGGAACTCGAGCCGTCATTCGGTACGCATTTCTTCCAAGACCTGGTTGAATTGAATATCTACCCGCTTAATGTCAATCTGGATGACCATGGAACTGTTTTCAACCGGGACTTCTTCTATAAAACCCCCAATCACTTTTCCGAATTTGTCCGTTCGGACGAGGGAATACTTGACGCCTTACGTCTGATAAAGGTGGATGATTATTGCCCGGGTTATTCCATGACCCTGGTTATGAATGATGATGTGGGGAAAGCGCTGGCGTTTCTACGCGAAGAGCAGGAAAGGTGAAAAAAGAGACAGGGTCTACAAATTTCGACAAGCCACCAGACCCGTTTTACACAACAGCGGCCCGAAGAGGATCAGCGCTACGAACATCCCGATCTGCACCGCCGGGATCAGCACGAAACCGAGGGTAAACCAGCGTTTGCCAGCCGCATCAACTCCACCACTACCTTCAAGTCTGCGCCAGGCACTGCGCATCACGAGCACAGTGACGATGGCCGCAACCGGTGTGAAAAGACATGCGGAGAAGCTGGAGACCGAGATCCACACCCCTGCTGAACCGGCAATCCAGTACATGACGAGCAGGTTCACTGCCACCAACGAAGCCCAGAACGGGATCTGATACCAGCCCTTCCCGCGTTTGAGTATATTGATATAAGTCAGCCCAGCCAAAGGTCCGGCAATCAGCGGTGGAATAAACCCCAAGAATAGATAAACAATTGCCAGCATTAAATGGGTCCTCGGCTGCCAAGTAGCTTTAACGCTTCGTTGCTTCCAACGATTTGGTATCGATGAAAGGTAGCAGCACTTTGAATACGGATCCTTTGCCTGGTCCGGGGCTCTCGGCCCAGATTTTGCCCCCGTGCGCCTCGACCAGTCCTTTGGCGATGGATAGTCCGATCCCCATTCCGCCATGCGTGCGGGTGGTATGCGGCTCGATTTGATAGAACTCGGTAAAGATCTTCTTCAACTCGCCCTGGGGGATGCCAATACCATTATCCTGCACCCAGCTCAACACATCGCCGCCAGCTTGGGGGATTGCTCCCAGGGTGATCCTGCCATGTTCAGGAGTAAAACGTACGGCGTTATCGAGCAGGTTGACAAAGGCCGATTTTAGTTTTTCCGGATCACACTTGACCAGGATGGGGGCTTCTTGTAAGTCGAGCGTAATTTGCTGATTTTTCGCTTCCGCAAGATTTTTGACATCATTGTATGCAGCCATCAGAATCTGCTGCACGGGGACGGCCAAGCGATGCATGATCATTTCACTGGATCGCAGCATATCCATGTTTGTCATGGCATCCACCAGAGCGCGCATCTGCATGGCGGCATTGAGCACCTGTTTGGCGTGCTCCGAAAGTTCACCTGGTGATTCTTGCTGGAGAAAAGTGGCATACCCAATGATGATCCCTAGCGGTGTACGCAATTCGTGGGAAGCCACCGCTAGAAAATTGGTCTTTAGCTGGTCAGCCGTGCGTAGCTCGTCATATGTATCCTGCAAAGCCTTCACCAGTCGGGCGTTATGGATGGCAACGGCAGCCTGCGAGGCGATCACTGCCAGAATATCGGCATCACTTTCATCGAAGTCCCCGTTGCGTTTATTCACGGCTTCGAGCACGCCGGTCGGCTTGTCCTGGATTCGCATCGGGACGCCCAGCAAATTATTTATTTCGAAATTGACATGTTTCGAGACCACCAGGCGATGTCCCGTATCGAGTTGGACATCAGACAGGCAAATGACCTTGTTCTCGCGGAAGATTGTCCCGGCCAGGCTGTCGTCCAGCGATACGGGGGTTTCAGCCAGGCGCTTCGGGTCGGCCCCGGTGGCAGCCGCGAAGACTAGGCGTTCTTTTTTTTCGTCGTACAGGAGGATCGAGACCGATCCGCAATCCAGGATTTCCGTTGCACTGCGGATGATGAACTGGAGCAGTTCATCTAGGTTGAGCGTCGAGTTGAGCGTGACGCTGACCTCAATCAAGCGGGCCAACTGCTCTGCCACGTGACGTAGTTCAAGTTTGGGAGTAGTCATATCATCCTCTACTAATAGTTTAGCCCGAAAACAGAGGAGAGGCAATACCCAATCTGTCAACAGAACATTTGTTCTTTCTCGTCTTTTCAGCAGATTAGCGGTTTTAAAAACAATTAAGAGGCCTTCATGAGAATTTTATGGGAGGCTTGATTGCGCATGGAAATGTTGGTCGATTGTTTCACGTGAAACATAATAAGGCTGGCAGGTTAAACTTCCTGGTGACGGAAGATCAAGCAGGCAACCAGCAATGCGACGGCAATGATACCCAGACTGATCCCAAGAGCCGGCCAGGCAGTCGCCTCCCCTCCCAATAACAAGGTCGCGCCCCAACTGAAAAGCCGGCCGGGAAAATACTCGCCGATGGATGGCAGAGCTCCGATTCCACCCAGGAGAACCAGGGCTACAAATGCCAGGCCGACCGCCATTCCGTTGGTGCGGGCGAGCGTGCTGGCCAGCAAGGCCAGCGCCATATAGACCAGAAATACCACCAGCATTAACCCGTTAAGAGCCAGGAACGGTCCCCATGCCAGAGGCGTAAAGAGCACCAAGGTGTAATACCAGCATCCGATGGCCGCCAACACCAGGCTGGCAATAAAGACTACAGCCAGGGCGGCAAACTTCGCCAACAAAAATGTTTCACGTGAAACAGGACGGGTCAGAAAAAAAGCGGCTGTGCCGCGTTCTTTTTCCTGTACCACCACGCCCATCGTCATCAGCAGTGCCAGTAAAATACCAAACTGGCTCATATTCTTGACATACTGGGTGACGGCATCTGTTACCGTCGGGGCGGGGATGGCGGCCAGGAGCTCGGGGGGCACACCCGGGATGGCTTTTAGCATTTCGGGGGTAAATTTAGCCAACAAGGGTGAAGCCAATCCGAAAGCCGCGAAGACCGCCGCCACGATCAGGAAGCGGTAAGTCCGCCACTGCTCCTGCATTTCTTTGCGAAAAACATGGATGAAGTTCATGCCACATTCTCCAATCCGACCAATTGCAGAAAAACATCTTCCAACGACGGCCGGACCTCTTCGTAACGGTTCAATGACAATCCTGAGTTTACTGCCAATGTCAGTAGCGCGCGCTTGGCAATCTGCACATCTCTGACGGTGATACGAAATGCCCCATTCCGGGGAACAACGGAAATTACCCAGGGCAGGCGGCGCAAATCTTCAGCCCAAAGCGAGAGGGCATCGTGATCGACCCCTTCCACTTCAAATGCGGGAATGGCGTAATGCTCCATCAACTCCTGGCGAGGCGATTGCGCCAGCATGCGGCCTTTCGCGATGATCCCGACGACGTCGCAAACGCGCTCCACGTCGGCCAGGATGTGGGTGGACATGACCACCGTACACTGGCCGCGCAGACTTTCGATCAGATCGAGTACTTCCTTGCGACCGGCCGGGTCGAGGGCACTGGCGGGTTCGTCCAGGAAAAGCACTTCGGGGTGGTGGATCAACGTTGCGGCGACACCAAGCCGCTGGCGCATGCCGCGTGAGAAGCCTGCGATGCGCCGCCTGGAAACGTCCTCCATCCGAACCAGGGCAAGCAATTCCCGCGTTCGGGTAATGCGTTCGCGGGATGACAGGCCATACAAGCGTCCGAGGTAATCCAGGAATTCAGGCGGTGTCATCCATGTATAAAAAGCCGGTTCTTCAGGAAGATGTCCGATACGGCGGGAAAGCATCCCCCCGTCCTTCAAGACATCCACTCCGGCCACATGGGCTTTCCCGGAGGTCGGGCGTGCTAGCCCGGTGAGAATGCGCAGAGTGGTGGTTTTTCCGGCCCCATTCGGACCCAGGAAGCCAAAGACCGTCCCCGTTGCGACCTCCAGATCCAGGCCGTCCAGTGCGTGGACGGCCCCATAATATTTCTTTAGGGCTTCTACATGAACGATGCTCACTGGCTGCTCCTACTCGTCTTTGCGGCCGGCAACGAAGTAGATGATCGGGCCGATGAAATTGATGAGAATAATGACCAATACCCAGACCCACTTCGGGCCACGCGTCTGTGGCCGGCGGACCAGGTCTATCAAAGCAGTAATCATCAGGGCTAGTTCGATCAAAACGACCGGGATAAGCAGGGGCAGGTATTGTCGAATGATTTCCATGATGTTTCTCCTTATTTATTGGCCGGGCCAGGAGGATTGGCGACGGCTGGAAGCCGTCAGCGGACGCTTGGCAACGATGGTAACTTTGCCACTCTGGCTGGGTGTATAGACCTGGGTCGCCTCCCAGCCTTCCAGGCCCCAATCGTTCAATGTGGCTTCGATTTGCTCGTCTTTTGTGCCAAAGACATTGCCAATAGTGAGCACACGGTATTCCCATTGCGTGGTTTCTGCCATTTTTAACTCCTCAAAACGTTTCGAAAAACAAGGTTGATTTTAACCTGCGCCTTGTCAGGGGCAGTTTATCGGTACAAATCAGCGCCTCGCAGTTTAAATTGTCTCTGTTATGAGCCGCCCAGCTCATGTGGCCTCCGCGCAGTCAGCTGCAAGACGAGACAAACTGCGAGTCGGGTTAGCTCAGAATCAGGTGCGCACGTCGAAAGCTTACCAGCGCAGCGACCAATAGGATCGCATCGAGCACAACGAGGGCCAGCATGATGACCAGGACCATTTGGGCAGTAGTCAGCGATGCAGTCACACTAGCAGGCAAAAGCCTGACCACCACGTAAACGGCCAAACCAAGTAATATCTCGCCCAGGACCATGGTTTGCGCCGCCTGCCGCACAGTAGCAGACTTCAGGGAGATCAGCACCCCACCGCTGGCGGCGAGCAGAGTGGTCAAGAAGCTCAATATAAGCACTACTAGGAAGAGGTTGATGGGCTCATAAAATAGCCATTGTCCCGGACCTTGTGTCAAATTGACCACAACTGCTCCGAGCAGCAGGCAAAAGACGATTATCCCCCAGCAAAACCCGACCGTCACCAGCACCTTACCCAGTAAAATTGACCGGTCCGAGATACGACTGGCAAGCAGGGTTTCGAGGGTATGGCGCTCGCGCTCCCCAGCGATGGCATCGCCAATGAAACTGGCAATAAGCATGAAAGGGACATATAACATGATCAGGATGGGTGCCGGGTCGAGGTTGATCCAACGCAACCTAAAGGATAAGGGTAAAACGATCCCCATGATGGTGATAATCCACAAAGGCAGGAACCAATTGGAGCGCCCGGTCGAGCGAAGATCCTTCCACTCTTTCCACATCATCGTAAACAGATCGCTCATTTATTTTCTTCCTTCATCATCGCCAAAAATAAATCTTCCAGGCTTGTCCCTGTCCTGCGGACCTCCTCCACTTCGCCGCCGGATTGCACGATCAGGGTGACCAGGGGCCCGGTTTTGCTCTCGCCTCGCAGTGCAATCAGCAGGTGATTATTTTGAATTTCAGCCTGTTCGACCTCAGGCCGGGCCCGTAGCAAGGTCAGGGTTTGTGCGTTGAAACCTTTTCCAATGATCTCAACCTGAAGACCGCCTTTTCTTGAACGTAATTCGTCGGGGCTGCCAACCGTTATGAGTTGCCCATTGCGGATGACCCCCACTTGGGCGCAGAGTTTTTCGGCTTCTGCCAGGTTATGGGTATTCAGGAAAACGGTCACGCCTTCGCGAGCCACCAGGCTGGCCAGGTCGCTATGCAAAGCCGCTGCCGCCACCGGGTCGAATCCGGCGGTGGGCTCGTCTAGGAAAATCAAGGGAGGATGGTGAAAGAGGGCTCGGGCGACGGCAAGTTTTTGTTTCATCCCCCGGCTCCATTTACCAACCATTTCCTTACGGCGGTCCCATAGGTCCAGGTGGGTGAGCAAATCTTTGGCGCGGGCTTTCCGTTCGGGG
Organism: uncultured Chloroflexia bacterium; assembly: GCA_963827305.1. GTDB lineage: Bacteria > Chloroflexota > Anaerolineae > Anaerolineales > Villigracilaceae > UBA877. Next base: position 455,551 of record CAWHAM010000022.1, on the reverse strand, counting down.
CCGGGCATGCGGTATATCCGCCCGTACAGATCAAGATTATCTTCTGCGCTCATCCGTTCATAAAGGCCTGAAAATTCAAGCAGCGCACCACTCTTGGTACGAATTTCCTCGGCGTGTGATCGCGCATCAAAACCCATCACCCTGGCTTGGCCCGAAGTAGGTTCCAATAGACCCAAGAGAAGATGTATGGTGGTGGTTTTTCCCGCGCCGTTTGGCCCAAGAAGCCCAAAAACAATTCCGGGAGGCACATCCATTGACAGGTAGTCCACCGCGGTGATCGTTCCAAACGAGCGGCAAAGGTGTTCGGTGTGAATAATGGATTCTCGCATTCACTCTATTCCTTAGATGCAGCACAACTATTTTTTCTCTTTCGGCGCATTTTGCTGGGCCAGCGAGACCATGCCGCTCAGCCCGCCCAGGTTCATCGTGTCCACGGCGCTGCTGGGGACAATCACCAATGCGCCTTTCTCTTTCAAACCTTCAAAGAGCATGTTCATGGCGCGCAGGTGCAACGCGGTCGGGTTGTCGATATAAGACTTGGAGGCTTCTTCAAAGGAGCCGGCAATCTGTTTCTCGGACTCGCCCAGGATCACACGCGCCTGCCGTTCGCGTTCGGCCTGCGCCTGGCGGGACATGGCATCTTCCAGGTCGGGTGGGATGATCACGTCCCGGATTTCCACAGATTGGACGGTGATGCCCCAGGGCGTGGTGCGCTCGTCGATGATCTTCTGCAGGTCGGCGTCCATCCTGGCGCGTCCAACCAGGATATCGGCCAGCATGCTTTGGCCAATGATCTCGCGCAGGGCGGTCTGGGCGGCCCAGGCGATGGCGGCCTTGTAGTCGGCCACCTCCAGGGCGGCCTTCTCGGCATCCCAGACCACCCAGAACAGGACCGCGTCCACATCCACAGGAACGGTATCTTTCGTCAGCGTTTTCTCGGCCGAGAAGGGTGTGACCATGACGCGGTGGTCAATCCAGTTGGCCAGTGTATCAATAAATGGGACCAGCATGAAGGCACCCGGTCCGGCCAGTTTATGGAACTTACCCAGACGCAGGACGACTGCTTTTTCCCACTGGGAGGCAACCTTCAGCCAGAACAGGAAATAGACGCCCACCAACAACCAGCCAATGATCCAGACAGGCGGCCAGGTTTGATCCAGTGGGTTCTTGTTAGTGATGATGATCGTGCCGATGATGGCGATCAACATGCAGATGCCGAAGAGGAAGCCGGATATTCCAGAGATGTGCTGATCAGACTTGCGGCGAGCCAGTGATCGCGAGTTTAAATCTTTAGAAACGGGGATGGGTGACATGGTATTCTCCTTTTTATATTCATGGTGAGGCCCTGAAGGCCTCAGAGGTTATTGAGGAATTTTACGCAGGTTAGGCGAGTCAAAAAATAGTCCTTCGACTTCCTGCCCGCCAATCACAAAAGTAATGGTGACGATAACGGTCTCGTCGGCATACTTGGCCGGAAAACGATAGACCGCGTAGCCCTGGTTGTTCGAGAGGCTGGGTACATCCATGTAAATAAAGTTTCCACTGGTTTGATAAAGCAATGTCCGCAATTGAGTAAATTTTTCCTGCGTAAACGCAGATTTCATTTGCTTGCTGAAATCATGGGTAAATCCCGGGTAATTATTCGTATCAATGCTTTTCAGGATATTCTCCGTCACACTGGCAACCTGCTGGTCAGAAAGGGCAGCGTGCCTGGGGGAACACCCGCTCATCCCCGCCAGCATCACCAGGAATAGTGTAAATACCGCTAAGAACTTACCATTCATATTCATCCTTGATTAACTCCTTCGTCCGGTTTGTTGAGCGTGGCAGACAGCCGGCCATCTTTCCACCGGGTTAGCTGCTTGTTGTATACTTCATCCAATTCATCCGGTGAGACGCCCAGGCGTTCTGCATCTTCGATATACCTGCGGGTCAGGTCCTCCAGGGCGTTTGCCCGGATGCTTCCGATCACTTCCGGGCTGGGCGCTTCAAGAATATACGTACCGCGTCCCTGCTGGGTGGAAATAATGCCGGCGTCGTCCATAATCCGGTAGGCACGCGCGATGGTATTGAAGTTCACGCGCAAATCGGAGGCCAGGGAGCGGACGGTGGGCAACTGGTCACCAGGTTTCAAAAGGCCGGCCGCGAGGCGCTCTTTGACGCCCTCCACCACCTGGAGGTAGATTGGGATACCGGAACGGAAGTCGAGTTCGAGGTTCATAGTCAATATTGTATCATTGTATCATTGTACTAATTGTATACAAGCTTTTGGATTTGTCAAGGGTTAAACCACCCCTTTAATCGCCTCCCACACGCAAATCATGGCCGTACCTTCTATAGAAGATTAATCCTGGAACAATGAGCGGGGGGCCCCACAACCAGTCGTTAGTGCACCAGGATTAACATTACAACCGGCAAATATCACCTGGGCAGGTCAGGCGTATTTGCCGCCGCCCAGAAACCGCCCATGCTGCTGACTTTCTCGGGTGCAATGATGATAATCACGCGCACCTGATCGCGCCCTCGGTACCAACGGTAAGGAGTGCCGGTATACTTCCGGGCGAGCTTTTCGATGTGGTCGGATGTGCCATCCGTGGTGACATTGACCACCCGGCCGCGTACCTGAAAGTAGCGCGTAGGGTTGTGTGGATCGAAGACGGCAACGGCCACGCGAGGGTCACGCGCGATGTTCTTGAGCTTCAGGTAACCCTGCACGCTATTGATGAGCACGTGCTCGCCATCGGTGTCGACCCACGTCTGGGTTAATTGAGGCGAACCATCGGCCATCGAGGTGGCGATGTAGCAGGTGCTTGGCTGGCGCAGCAGCGCCAGCAGTTCTTCAGAGAGTTTCATTATAATTTCCTTGGTCGGAGTTATCTTATTGCAGAGATATGAGTATAGCATTGATTCACTTCCCCTCTGGACGGGCAAAACCGTCGGGAAGATGATGGGACGGTCTCTACAGGAATATTGGCTTCTTGTCAGGAACGCAATCGCAACCTTTTGATGGCCTTTCCCAGTCGCTGGATGCCTGCCTCGATCTCATCTGCCGGCTGGGCAACAAAATTGAGCCGCATCCAGTCCTGCCCCCCGGAACCTTCCGGGAAGAAGGCTTTGCCAGGCGCAAAGGCGACACCCTCTTCACAGGCCAGGGGAAGCAGTTCATCCGAAGATAGATTATCAGGCAGGCGCAACCATAGGAAAAGACCTCCCTGCGGCGGTTCGAAGGAAACGCCAACCGGCAGGTAGTGATCAATGGCCTCCAGCATGGCATCCCGTCGTTTAAGGAAGACCTGGCACGAGCGGCGCAGGTAAGCCTGGTACCGTCCGACGGTCACATAGGCTTCCAGGGCGCGCTGGATCAGGGTGGAGGTGGACAGGTCACTGAGCCGTTTGAGTCCTAGCAAGCTGTCGTATACCGGGCCGTCCGCCACCAGGAATCCCACCCGCAGGCCCGGCATCAACATCTTTGAAAAAGTGCTTACGTAGATCACCCGGCCACCCGGGTCCAGCGCCTTGAGAGATGGCTGCGAACGTCCTTCGTATCGCAGGTCGCCCACAAAGTCATCTTCCAGGATTGGAATGTTATACCGATCAGCCAGGACCATTAATTGACGTCGACGCGCACTATTCAGGCAGGTGCCGGTCGGGTTGTGGAAGTTGGGAATGGTGTAAATCAGTTTGGGGTGGTGCTGCTGGAGGAGTCTTTCAAGTTTTTCCACCTGCATCCCTTGATTATCCATGGGGATTCCGATAATCCGGAAACCCAGGGCGCGGAACAACTCCATGGCAATCGAATAGGTGGGACTTTCCACCAGGATGACATCTCCCGGATTCAGGATCAGCTGCGATACCAGTCCGATTGCCTGTTGCGATCCTGCGGTGATAAGAATATTCTCGGGATGTGTTTGCAGGCCCTGGCTTGCCAGAATATGAGTAATCCCCTCACGCAGGGGCGCAAAACCGTTGCGTTCGCCATAATCCATGGCCGCGATGCCGTCCCGGCGCATGACGGACTGGATGGTTTTGCGGAATTCTTCGGCCGGGAATTGGCGGGAATCACTGATCCCGCTGGCAAAATTGATTGGATTGGGGTGCCCGGCAGCTTCGAGCATCTGCTCTGCTGCACCGAGCTTGGATACAATATTATTGACTTGAATACTCTGCTGCCATAATGGCCAGGAAATTTCGGGGTTGTTTTTGGGTCCCGGTGGGAGCGGATTGGGTGGTAGGACATAAGTGCCGCTGCCCACGTGGGAAAATACCAGTCCCTCTGCCTCCAGCTCGGAATAGGCGTTCTCCACGGTGATGCGGTTCACGCCCAGATCATGTGCAAGCTGGCGGCTGGCCGGCAGGCGTGTATCGGCCGCCAGGCCGCCCGACAGGATGCCCTGACGCAAATGAGTTTTGATCTGCTGGTACAGGGGTACAGCACTTTGACGGTCCAACAGGATGTGCATGGCAACTCTCCAGATATATTGGCTTGGTGAATATATCACATCCATGCCATATTTAATAGAGCCAATTCTCACAAATGGGCAAAAATCCAATAAATTGGATGGGTGATGATTGGAAAATATTGGCTCTTAACATATGCCAATTTTCTCCTAAAATCAGGCAGAGAAAGCATGGGCCGAGGGTTTTCACAAAACCCCACACCCCGATTTTTTTGAAAACCACGGCACGGATCACAGCCTGATTTGTCTATTGGAAGCGTCGTGGTAAAATCATCATCGCATCGCGATTAGGAGAGAACTATGGAACAACATACTGGAACCTTTGCCGTCAAAAAAGGACTGGCACAAATGCTCAAAGGCGGCGTCATCATGGACGTCGTCACCCCCGAACACGCCAAGATTGCAGAGGATGCGGGTGCGTGTGCCGTCATGGCGCTGGAACGTGTCCCGGCAGATATACGCGCCCAGGGTGGTGTAGCGCGCATGTCGGACCCCGACCTGATTCTTAGGATCATGGATACGGTCACCATCCCCGTCATGGCCAAATGCCGGATCGGTCACTTCGTTGAAGCGCAAATTCTGGAAGCCATCGGGGTCGACTACATCGACGAGTCCGAGGTTCTCGACTCCTGCGGATGAGGAAAACCACATCCTGAAGCACAATTTCAAAGTTCCGTTCGTATGCGGTTGTCGTAACCTGGGTGAGGCCCTGCGCCGCATCGGCGAAGGCGCAGCCATGATCCGCACCAAAGGCGAGGCTGGCACCGGTGACGTGGTCGAGGCTGTCCGACATGCCCGCACTGTCCTCGGCGAGATTCGACGTCTGACAACCATGGCCGACGAAGAATTGATGGCTTACGCCAAGGAAATCGGTGCGCCCTACGAACTGGTCAAAGAAACCAAACAATTGGGTCGCATGCCGGTGGTCAATTTTGCCGCAGGCGGTATAGCCACGCCCGCAGATGCAGCCCTGATGATGCAATTGGGCGTGGACGGCGTGTTCGTCGGCTCGGGTATCTTCAAGTCGGGCGATCCGGCCAGGCGCGCGGCGGCCATCGTCAAGGCCGTGACGCACTACAATGATGCCTCAATACTGGCCGATGTCAGCAAAAACCTCGGTGAGCCGATGGTGGGACGCAACATCTCACAGATGCCGGAGGGTGAGAAGATCGCGGGTAGAGGATGGTAGTCCGCGGTTTATGAAAATAGGTGTTCTTGCCATTCAGGGCGATTTTGCCGAACACATCGTCATGCTCAAACACCTGGGTGTTGAGACTTCCGAAGTGCGCCTGCCCGCGCACCTCACCGGACTGGACGGCCTGATCATGCCCGGAGGCGAATCCACCACCATCGGAAAGCTTTCTGTCGACTATGGCTTGCTGGAGCCGTTGCGCGAGTATGGCAAAACGCACCCAGTCTGGGGCACCTGCGCCGGTGCCATCTTCCTCTCAAAGGATGCCCGCCGGGATCAACCATTGCTGGGTCTCATGGATATCACCGTTCAACGCAATGCCTTTGGTCGACAGGTGGACTTTTTTGAAGCGGATCTTGCTATCCCCGAACTGGGCAAGGGAGGCCTGTATCATGCTATCTTCATCCGAGCCCCGATTATCGAATTTGTGCAGGTGGATACGAAAATTCTCTCCGCTTTATCCGACGGCAGGATTGTCGCCGCACAACAAGGGAAATTGCTTGCCACATCGTTTCATCCTGAGTTGACCAACGATATGCGTTTCCACGAATTCTTCCTCTCTCTGGTACTCTGACGCTAGTAAACGTGTATTATGATCGTCCGATCTCTTGACGTCCTCGACCTGCCCCTGCTTTCCCGCTATCGCCGGGATTTGCTTTCGCTGGATAGCGCCCGCATCCTGACGCGTGGCAACCCCTTGGGTGCAGCGGCAATGCTATCCTATCTTGATCCGCGACGTAACATCTACACGGCCGTGGCTGCTGATGACGGTATTTCATTGATGGGGCAGGTGACTTTGCGTGAGGAAGAAACCTCCGCCCGGATGACTTTCCTCGCCCCAGCGGAAGCCCTCAACGGGTTAACGCAGCCTCTGTTGGAACACTTGGTGACCCAGGTCGGGGAGTGGGGTGCATTCCACCTGCTGGCCGAAGTGGATGAAGACTCTCCGGCCTTCCGGTTGCTCCGACAGGCAGGCTTTGCCATGTACGCCTGGCAACGGGTCTGGAAATTACCCCCCCCGGACCAGGCTGATAAAAAAGATATCTGGCGACAGGCAGCCGAGACAGATTGGCCGGCCGTCCAGTCGCTGTTTGGGCAGATAGTGCCGGCATTACTTCACCCGGTGGAAGTTTTACCGAAACAGGTCATGGGTCTGGTTTGCTCGCAGGGAAATCTGCAGGCTTATGTCGCGGTAAACAGCGGGCCAAAAGGCATCTGGATCCAGCCGATCGTTCCTCCTGATTCTGATTGTGTGTCCGAGCAGTTGGCCGGCCTGACCCATGCTTTGACCAATTGGCGCGAAAGGCCCATCTACGTCTGTGTACGTTCTTATCAGGCCTGGCTCGAGTCCGTGCTGGAAGATCTGGGTGCGCAGGCAGGACCACGCCAGGCGGTTATGGTCAGGCGGCTGGCGAAGCTCCAGAAGGTCGAGGAAAAGGTTTCCGCCATGGATAAAGTCCTGGTCAAACCCACTGCGCCGGTGGCACGGGTTGTAACCACCCAAGAAATTCCACCAAAAAAGTGATATAAAACAAGCATGACACAACTCAAAATAACGGACGACCTGGATGCCTTGCTGGGAGTATTACCCGGCAACATAGTCGAGGCCGTACATAAAGCCAATGATTACGATAACTTGCTCGAGATCATCCTCGACCTGGGCGCGTCCCAACGGCGCGCTACGTCCAGGGGGAAACGGTCCTGATCAACAGGGAAATTGCGCGCGCCGAGCTTGACCACGTCGTCGAACGTATCGGCGAGTTTGACGCCGACAACCGCGCCGGTCTCGAACGCACCCTGCACCGCATCTCCTGTCTGCGTAACCGGCGGGGACATATTGTCGGTCTGACGTGCCGGGTCGGGCGTGCCGTTTATGGAACGGTGGATATCATCCAGGATATTGTTGAGTCAGGCAAATCCCTGCTCATCCTTGGGCGGCCCGGTGTGGGGAAGACTACGTTGCTGCGCGAAGCCGCCCGCATTCTGGCCGAGACCAAGCGCGTCATTGTGGTGGACACTTCCAACGAAATCGGTGGTGATGGTGATGTACCGCACCCTGCCGTTGGCAAAGCCCGCCGGATGCAGGTGCGCGAGCCCATGCTCCAGCATGAGGTGATGATCGAGGCGGTCGAGAACCACAACCCGGAAGTCATCGTGATTGACGAGATCGGGCGTGAATTGGAAGCCGCGGCTGCCCGTACCATCGCCGAGCGCGGAGTCCAGCTCATCGGTACTGCGCATGGCCAGACCATCGACAACCTGCTGCTTAACCCGACCCTGTCTGACCTGATCGGCGGCATCGAAGCCGTCACCCTGTCGGATGAGGAAGCGCGTCGGCGCGGCACCCAGAAAACCGTCCTCGAACGACGCGCTCCGCCCACCTTCGATGTGCTCGTCGAAATCCAGCAACGCGACCGCTTCGCCGTCCACATGGACATCGCCGCCTCGGTCGACAGCCTTCTGCGCGGTTACCCGCTCCCGCCGGAGATCCGCTCGCGCGATGCGCAGGGCAAGATCCAGATTGAGAGAGTCAAAACCAATCCGAAGGCCAAACCTGCGTCAGAGTTTCGCATTGAAAATGGCACTACCACCGGTCCGCGCCGGACCCAGGGTGCGCAGCCTCTCCATGAGCCTTTGATAAATCAGATAGAACGGACGGAATTTATTCCTCCTGCGGAATCCCGCCGTAATCCGCTCCAGACGGTGCGCGTCTATCCCTACGGAGTGGCGCGTGACCGCTTGATGCAGGCTGCCAAACGACTGGGCGTACCTGCCCTGATTGCAAAGGATGCCGGTGATGCGGATGTGATGGTAACCTTGCGTTCCTATTACCGTGATCGCCAGCAGACAGTCTTACAGGCCGAACACCGCGGTATGCCGATTTTTGTGCTGCGAGCCAATACTGTCAGCCAGATGGAACAGTTCCTGAGCGACCTATTCAACCTGTCAGAGATAGTGCCAGGGACGGCCGAGCTGGATGCAGTCAAGCTGCAGACACAGGCGGCCATTGCTGCCGTGTTGAACGGGGAGCACTGGGTGGATCTACCACCCGGTCCGGCCACCGAAAGGCGAATCCAGCACGAGCTGGCCCGGGATGCTGAGTTGGTCAGCCATTCCTACGGCAAAGAGCCCAGAAGGCATGTCAGGATTTTTCGCGAATAGAACCCCAGGTGGGTAAATATGTTCATCACCCTCGAAGGCCCGGAAGGCTCCGGAAAGACATCTCATATTCCTTATCTTGTGGAGTTCCTGCGCGAACAGGGCTTTACCGTTTTCCCGACGTGTGAACCTGGCGGTACGTCCATTGGCGAGCAGATCCGCGAGGTGTTGCATAGCCTGAAAAATACCGAGATGCATGCGCGTACTGAGACTCTGCTCTACCAGGCGGCACGCGCGCAGTTCGTGGAACAGGTCGTCCGGCCGCGGCTGGCATTGGGCGAGATCGTGCTCTCCGACCGTTATGCGGATTTCCACCCTGGCCTACCAGGGTTACGGCCACCAGCAAGACTTGGAACAGGTACGGGTCCTGATCAAATATGCCACCGGTAGCTTGGTACCCAATCTGACCGTCTTGCTCGATGTGGACGTGGAAATGGGACTGAAGCGCAAGAAAAAGGCCGACGAGTGGAACCGGCTGGATGCTTATACGGTGGAGTTCCACCAGCGCGTGCGAGCCGGGTATCTTGAAATGGTGAAACAGGAACCCGCCCGGTGGGTGGTTGTGGATGCCGGTCAGGCTTGGGATTCGGTTCAGGCTGATCTGCGTGGGGCGATCCTGAAGAGGATCAAGTAATCGCTTCCGATTGGTCGTATAAAAAATAATCCTCTTCCACACCAGCAACTTAAGCTGGTTAGGTTCCACTCTGTACCCATATAAATTTAATGGGCGGTGATGGTGACTTTATGTTACACTTTTCAGCAATGAAAAAACCATTAACACGTTTTCCATGGTTCCTTATTCTTTTCACTTTTTATCCGTTGCTCTTCCTGTGGGCGGAAAACATTTCCCAGGTGGATCCGACGGTGGTCATCCGGCCATTCTTATTCACCCTGATCGGATCTGCCATCCTTTACGGGATGCTCTACCTTGTTTTTCGGGACGGTATCAAAGCAGCCTTGATCACTTCCCTGCTCCTGATCGCGTTCTTCTCATACGGCCATATTTATTATGAAGGCCGGGCTATCCCGGCGTTGCGGATTCTTAGCCACCACACCACCCTGGTCCCACTTTACCTGCTTCTTTTTGGTCTGGCCATTTTGGGAATCTTACGCCTTAAGAAGTATGAAAGTCTTGTAATCTATTTGAATGGGATCAGCCTGTTCCTGGTCGCCCTTCAGGCCATAGAGTTGGGTTATGCCTATATCCGCAGCTCCTACGCGGCCGGTCAGCCGGTAAAAGTGCAATCAGGTCTGGCCCTCACTACCGCCCCCAAAGACCTGCCGGATATCTATGTGATCGTTCTGGACACTTATATGCGCTCGGACGCGCTGAAACAAGACCTTGGGTATGATAATTCCGCCTTTATCAACCAATTGACCCAAATGAGGTTTTACGTAGCCGCTTGCAGCCGTCCAAACTACACCTTCACATATGCCTCCCTCTCGGCTTTATTGAATATGAGATATGTTCCCCAGGCTTACGCAAATGACGACCCGTCCAAATTTTCTGATAGCGGTTTTTGGAGCATCCTGAAGAACGATGAGGTGCGCAAGCAATTAAAGAGTGCCGGTTATAAGACAGTCGCTTTTCAGGAAGAATACCCATTGCTCGAATTCGACGATTCAGACGTCCTTATTGGAAGGAATCACTCTTCCATTAAATTCAATTACCTGTATCCGTTTGAGATCATGTACAGGCAGAGTACTGCGGCGATCATCCTTAATGCCCTGGATCCAAAGGGAAGAATTTCCCAATACTTCCAGGTGAAGCCTGCGAGCCAAAGAACGAATTCAGTGGATTTATCCGGTATTGCGGGTGAGCTTAGGGATCAAGTTGCAGCCCATATAATTTCGACACAATTCATGCTGGACCACATTACGGATGTACCTGCCATTGCAGGGCCGAAATTCACTTACGCACACCTCATCATTCCACATTTACCGTATGTATTTGGTCCGGACGGCGAAATCATGACCGACCCGGGCTATTATGGCGGCGATTTGGGCACTCCAATCAACCGCACCTACGCAGAAAAAGGGTATGTCAACCAAATACAATACATCGACAAGCGTATCGTCCCGATTTTAAAAACAATCATCAGCAAATCAAAGAATCCTCCAATCATTATACTGATGGGAGATCACGGTTTGGAAGGCGCCAATCGCCAGACCAATTTGCTGGCTTTCTATCTCCCCAAGAATGGAAACGTAAAACTGTATCCCACGATCTCTCCGGTCAATACCTTTCGACTGATTTTCGATGAATATTTCGGGGCGAATTACCCTCTCCTGCCGGATCAGACCTATATTTCCGACACGAGCACTGCAACCGACGCCTATCCGAGGTGTGTCCCATAAAGGATATTTCTTTCCATTTATGGGCTATATGAATTTTGAGAGGAGAATCTATGCCCGAGACAATCTTTCCCAAAAATATGGCAGATCTTCTGGATGACATTGATCGTGAATGGTCGGTCCTCATGCACGTGGTGGACCAGCTCACCCCTGAACAAATGATCGCGCCGGATGAGGGCGGCTGGTCACCCAAGGACAACCTTGCCCACCTGACCGAATGGATGAAAATCCTTCTGGGTTACCACATGGATAAGCGCCCATCCCATGAGGTCGTGGGTATGTCATCTGAAGTGACCAGGGATTGGGATATCGGATGTGATAAACAAGTTTCTGTTTGAGCGGAACCGCCACCGTCCGTCCGGAGAAGTCCTGGACGAACTCACGCGGGTCTATGCCGTACTGGTTGCCAGGCTGAAGGCTACCCCCTTTAATGAATTGATGAAACCGCGCCATGCCGATGACCCTGCGAAGCAACCCCTCTTGAACTGGGTGCTTGCAAATACCTCGGCGCATTTTTCCGAGCATCGCCTCACCATCGAAAAAATATTGAAAAAATGAATCTCCACCTATTCTCCACCCCCGGCAAGGACGACATTCGAGACATCCTGGATGCCAGCCGCCCGTATCTGGAAGGCAAGGACGATCCGGTAGTCGCCTATCTTCCGGCAGGTTCCCTGGGCGACACGTACCAGGAATACAATGAAAAAGCTTTCCGTGGTCTGGCGTACCTCCAGATCATTAACACGGAGCTGATGACTTTGCCGGAAATGGAAGCAATCCTTCGCAACGCGGCTCTGGTGTACATCCCTGGCGGGAACACCTTTCTCCTCAATCATCGCCTGCACATCAGCAATATCAAAGAGTATCTGCGCAAGAAAGTGCTGGCAGGTCTGCCTCTCATCGCTTTTAGTGCTGGGACAGTCCTTTGTGGACCGAACATCCTCACCAGTAATGATATCAATACCGTTGAAACTCCTTTTTTCCCGGGGTTGAATATAACCCCGTTCAACTTCAACAGCCATTATCCGGAAGATGAATATTCGCGTTCCGGCAGGGACGATTGGCTGAGCGAGTATCATGTCTTTCACGATAATCCCGTCATTATGCTGGTAGACGGCGCCCACGTCCAGGTTGAAGGAAGGAAAACCCGCCTTGTTCAAGGAGAGGCATGGATCCTGAGGAAGGGGCAGGAAAAACAGAGACTCGAACCGGGGATGCCAATCGCAGTGTAAGCTGTGCCGGGTCAAGTTTGTATCCCCGTGACCACACTTTCACAAAGTAGGTGTTTGGGGTACTCGTACCCCAAGAATCTCTATTTCCCCGCCTTAGGGCGCCTGTCCCCGCTCTTTGGGGAGGGGGTAGGGGGGTGGGGATTCAGGCACTTTCAGACTTTGTGAAAGTCCTGTACCCGTACCGCCGGCCCTCTTGCGTTTCCCGAAAAACAGGAGATAATTGAGATAAATCGCATAAAGATAAGGAGAAATATTATGCACAACAAACGCTGGCTCGTTTTGCCATTCCTTTTACTTTTCGCTTTGGGTTGTGGATTGATCTCAGGAGTTCAGAATATTTCGAACGCAGTTTCCACCCAAATGCCTGGAATTTTAACCGGTGCACCGACCACCTTGGGTGCCATTGAAACAGTCGCGGCGGAACCAACTTCCACTTGCGGCACCCCCACCTCAGCCGGGCTGGGGATCGTCCTGGAGCACGTAAAAACAGTGCTCCAGGCCACCGGGCAGTTTACTTTTACAGACGGCACCGTGGGTGGCCAGCCAGCCTCCACCGCCACGCTGTCTTCGGGCGGGGGGTCAACTTTTTCAGCGATAGCGAATAGTTTTTCCGCACAGTTCATCGGTGACCCATGCAATTTGAGCAGGATCCTGATCACGGCTCCCTATACTGACCAACAGGAAACGATTGACCAGGGTCTGGCTGCAGCCAACCTCCTGTTTACTGCCATCATACCGTTGGACGTCCAGGTGCCACTCCTGGCCTGGCTGGCTGAAAATTACTCCAACGTCCCAGTTTCAGGCGAGCAGCAGACTACCATCAAGAACATGCAGTTCACCCTGTCACGAACCCAGAACGAAATGAGCCTTGAGATAGTCCCGGCGAAATAGTGCATAAAAAAATGGGATTTGGCGTGAAACCAAATCCCATTTTTTATATTCACATTAATCAACAAGGACCTGGTTTTTTGGGGATATCATTCCGGCTCTTGCGGGAGAAAATCATGATTTATTACATGTCGTAATCCATCCCCCCGCCCATTTCATCCCCGCCTAGATCCGGCAATTCCTTTTCGATCTCTTCCGGGCGCTGGCCTTTCTCCAGCCGGTCCACCACCTCATTGAATTCGGGCGGAATCTCCTCCCCCATTTCATTCCCCATCTTTCGCATCATCCGTCCCATGGCCCGGGGGTCATTTTCCAATCCAGCCAGGGCGGACGGGTCGGAAAAATCACTCGCTAGCGAGTCCATCCGGCTGTCTTCCGATTTTGCCATGCGTACGCGCGGGATGCCCCGGCGAACGTTCTGGCTTTTGCACTGGGGGCAGGTGACGGGGCGGGTGCCGTATTCAGAGAATGTCATAAATACGTCGAAGCGCTGGTGACAGTTAAGGCAGATATAGTCGTAGAGTGGCATACACCTATTTTAACGCTTTTTTTACCCCAAAACGCCCCAAAACCGCCCTTTTTAAGCTCATTCCACGCGGAACAATTGATTCAATGATTGTTCTCTTCTTGCCTGCTTTCCTCTCCTTCCGCCTCTCCCTGCATAAAATACCCTCAAAATGCCCAAAACATGCAGTTATTCGGCTTTGTAAACACTTTTCAGGTTGCTCCCCTCCCTAAATGTGGGTTTTCATTTGGGGAGGGGGCGGGGGTGGGGCAATTGTTTTCCATTGTTTTGGACTACCGATCGCGCGGCAGCCGGTTTTCAGCCTGTCCGCCTCCTCGGAAATTATCTCTAAATATAATTGCCCTGGCCCCCATTTTTTCTACGCTTGGCTTTCGGTTACAATAGAACCATGACCGAATCCGAGTTCAACCTTCATAAACCCCAGCCTTTGCTGATCGTCATCTCCGGGCCTTCCGGCGTAGGCAAAGATAGCGTATTGCGTGCCATGAAAGCGCGCCACCTGCCCTTCCATTTTGTGATTACTACCACCACCCGCCCGCCGCGCCCGGACGAGGTTGACGGCAGGGATTACTTTTTCATCTCCAAGGAAGAGTTTGCCCGGAAGATCGAAAATGATGAATTCTTTGAGTATGCGATCGTGTACAAGGATTATAAGGGCAACTCCAAGAAGCAGGTCAGGGATGCACTGGCCTGCGGCCAGGATGTTGTGATGCGCCTGGATGTTCAGGGTGCTGCAACTGTTCGAAAAAAGGCGACGGAGGCAGTGCTGATCTTCCTGACCACGCAAAGCGAACGTGAGCTGGTGGAGCGTCTGAAGAACCGCAAGATGGATACTGCCGAAGATTTGAGCCTGCGCATTGCCACGGCGCAGCAGGAACTCAAGCGTGCCGTCGAGTTTGATTACGTTATCGTCAATGCGGATGGCTGCCTAGAGGAGACGGTGGATACCGTCGTCGCCATTATCCGGGCAGAGCATCATCGCGTGAATCATCGCAAAGTGAATCTATAGATACACAGGAAATAAATTAAGGTTTATTCATGAATCAGAACCCGAACCCCGACCAGTACCCGCAAACTCCGCAACCTCCGCAGCCGCGTGCCATCCAGGTGGCTGTGCCTAATGTAAAACCGTATGTAACCTATGCCATCCTGGGTTTTACTGTTTTTATTTACCTCCTGCAGGTTGCCGGTCAATACCTGCTCCCCGCCAATCTGGCCAATTCCTGGATAACAGCTTTCGGCACATCCGACATCGCAGCCATCCTGGGCGAAAAGGTGGATGGGTTGATCCGGGCCGGTCAGATCTGGCGCCTTATCACGCCGGTCTTTTTGCATGATTCCAGCCTGCCTTATGGACTTCTGCACATCGGTTTCAACATGTATGCCCTGTTCCTGTATGGGCGCGGGTTGGAAGCCCGCTTCGGCCACTGGCGTTTCAGCCTGCTTTATTTCCTCTCGGCATACGCCGGGAACGTGTTCTCGTTTTTACTGACGCCGAGTCCTTCACTGGGAGCCTCGACGGCCATCTTCGGCCTTCTGGCGGCGGAAGGGATGTTCGTTTTCCAGAACCGGCAACTGCTCGGTAACCGGGCCAACCGTGCCCTGATGAACGTCCTGTACGTGGCCGGCATTAACCTGTTGATTGGCTTCAGTACCACTGGTGTGGATAATTTTGGACACCTGGGTGGACTGCTGGGCGGGGTACTTTTCACCTGGTTTGGAGGTCCGCGCTGGAAGGTGGAGGGATTCTACCCATCCGTACGGCTGATTGACGAACGCGAAGGACATGGCGCTTTCGCGGGTACAACGGCCGTACTGCTGTTTTTCATCCCGCTGACCGTGTTGGGGTGGATTTGGATTGTGAAGTGAAAAACCCGCCAACGGACAGGAATGCAGGTATGGGGCATAACAAGCATTCCTTGCGAAACGGCCTTGCCGTAGGCACGCTGCTCCTGTTACTGGTCATCCTGGCCTTTGCATTTCGCTCCCAAATCCTGACTGGTATTGCCGATTATCTGATTATCAACGACAAACTCCAGCCAGCCGATGTCATCTTCCTGCTCAATAGCGAAGTCGACACCCGGCCATTCCGGGCGGCCGAATTGTACAAGCAGGGACTTGCTCCCGTGATCGTCATTGCCCGTGCAGTAGACACACCGGTTGTTGACCTGGGATTGGTGCCCAATGATACCGATATTTCGGTGGGTGTTATGGAGAAGCTTGGTGTGCCTGCCGGGAAGATTATCATTCTGCCCTTCCCCGGGGGTGCGACCAGTACATTCGACGAGGCGGTTGCCTTCCGGGGATATGCCAAAGCCCACCAGCTCCATGGAATTATCCTGGTTACTTCGGCATTCCACACCCGCCGCGCCAGATGGATTTTGCAAAAAGCGCTTGCGGGGCTGCCGGTCACACTGGAAATGGTGGCTATTCCATACCGCGACTTTGACCAGACCAACTGGTGGAAAGATGAGACCGGGCTCACCACGCTCAATAACGAATATATCAAGCTGTTTTTTTATTTCAAGTATCGCTAAGGCAAGTGCACACAGGTAGAGTAAGTATAAATTGTTCAAAAAAAAACACGTTGACTGTAAGTCATGTTGTGTCCTATAATACTAAATTATAGACAATTTAACTTAATAATCCATCAGGGAAAAACTTATGCTGACTACCCCCGAGAAAAGCACTCCTGAAATTGTGCGCGTAGTTATGGTTTCTGGGGGTTTGGGGTCATTTGAAGCTGCGCATAGAGTACTTGAACGTTATGGGAAGAAAAATGTTCATCTTTGGTTTGCAGATACCCGAATGGAAGATGAAGATCTATATCGCTTTCTGAATGAAGTTGAGGCTATACTTGGTAAAAAAATTGGGCGTTTTGCCGAGGGTAGAACACCTTGGGAAGTGTTTAAAGATGAACGGTTTCTGGGTAATTCGAGAATTGACCCTTGCTCAAAGATTTTGAAACGCCAGTTCCTCCGAGAAAAACTTTTCAGCACCTTTGGAGACGTAAATAAAACAGTCTATTTAGGATTAGATTGGACAGAGCCTCATAGAGTATCCAGAGCCAGTGAATATTGGGGAAAAGATGGTATCAAGGTCGACTTTCCTCTATGCTGGGAGCCTTTTCTATTCCCTCAAGATTATTTTGGGATTGTTCGCAGCTATGGTGTCGAACCCCCTCGGCTTTATGAATATGGTTTTCCTCATAACAATTGTGGAGGAGCCTGTGTAAAAGCGGGCATTAAGCAATGGGCTCATCTCTGGAAAACCTTCCCTGATAGGTACCGATGGCATGAGAACCAAGAAGAACAATTGAGACACTACCTAGGGAAAAATATATCTATTCTAGTGGATAGACAGGGTGGAGAACGTCGCCCTATGACTTTCCGAGAACTTAGACAACGTCTTGAAGATGATGATACACAAAGACAGCCAAACGAAACGAGCTTGTATAATAAACTCCCAGATGATGGTTGGGTGTGTAGCTGCTTTTCGAACGCTTACGATAGAATAAGTTGATAAGGATGAGGATTTGGGGACGAAAGAATGATAATGAACGCCTTGGAGATCCGCTACAGAGCCTTGGAGGGAACAAATACTCGTACCCGACGTTTGGCATATATTTCCGCAACAATTAAAATCATCGGGACAACGGATATTAGTCGAAGTGGAATTCTCACTAGACTACTTGATTGGAGTGAGTCAAATCGACAATTCCTTCATGATTATTGGGTGGATTTGGGGAGGTCACGATAACACCATCCAGATCTTCCGCCCAACGTTATCTAGATTTAGTAGTCGGCTTGGGACTGGTAGCGCATACCGCGGGTATTTTTCGGTTAACGCGAATGGGGTTGGTCTTGTTTGCTCTGATTCGCGAATACAGTCGGTCAAATCCCTTCTTCCTTTCGGATGCAGAGGAAATATTTTTTCTCTATTGGCTTCTGAGAAATGACGCTGATCCTCTTCTTACAGTAATTGACATTTTGCTAACGATGCCGGACGCGCAACTCGCCGACGTTCAAGCGCAATACCAGAATGCCCTTGTTCAGAGGTTAAGCACTAAGCTCTTTCTCTCAAAGGAAGAATTGGCGCAAAGAGATTTGCTTGACCGCAGAAACTTTATTCAGGACAAGTGGAAAAGCCCCAAACGATATATCGAGCATGTTGTTCCTCCCAGGCTGAATTGGCTGCTCGACATCGGATTTTTTGAGCCTGGATTATTTAGGCATCATCAGTTCCATTTTATGCAACCAGAAAAAGAGTTCCTGACCAAACTTCCAACTCTAGGCGACACCCATCTACATGATGTTTCAGAACATTGGCTAGATACTGAGTTTTGGTATGCTGTAGGTGGCCTAATCACCGAACCCAATCGATTAAGGTTGTGGGATGAGACTAATCCACAGGCTGATATAGAGAGCTATGTCTATCACTACTTGGAGAGAGCTTTTACCACTTTTCGTCATACAATGGTACCAAAGATATCGTTAACTCAAGCTCTCATTTACATCGTTATATCGTTATTGGCTAACCAGAAAATTGTTTTTTCTCCTCCTCGCTATCAAAATGGTTGGAGATTCCCAAAGTCTTTTCAAATCGCCAATATGAGGTACGTTACTCACCGCGCGAAAATGAAAGATACTTGATTGCACGATCTGTGTAGGAGTAGCTTGTGAAACCTGTTTGCGTTGTTGATACTTGTTCGCTTGTTATTCTTCATGATATCAATCTTGCTAACCGCTCTCTACACAGGTGGCTCTGGGAAGAGTTTGCTGTAGTTTATAGTGAAACTGTTTGGGGTGAAATCGAGAACAACTTGGATAGAATGGGGAATGATAAAAACCGCTTGAGGAAAATTGGAAGAAGATATGCCCCAGTCTTTCCTCAGATAGATGCTTATGAACGAGCATTGTTCGGTCAGGATCACCACAGAAAGGAAGAGATTAGGAGATGTAAGTGGTGTAATCAACCATCTTTTGAATCTCGCGCCTTTTTGCCCGATCTTATAACTCCCAAAGATAGAGGAGAGCGGCACAACCTTTGCCTATCTCTTGAACAAGTAATCCACACAAGCAACAAACAGGTTATCTTTTTAACAGATGATTACCTCGCGAAGAGAGACTATGTCGATGCGGTGTTTGAAGATTTCCCTGTAGGACAGTCGTGGACATCACTGGATTTGATACTTTACATTTTCTTCAAATACAGGAATTGTATACCACTAAATATGGTGGAGGGTGCTTTGCAAGAAGTATAGCAAATGCTGCAGGCGTGGTTGGGCAGGACAAACTCAAGCATCCACACAGGTATGGATTAAAAGAAGAATACTCTATATAAATAGAGCAAGACGCATTTATCGCTTTCGAAGCTCTTCGCAATAAAACCATCTATCTTAAGGAGAGAATCCATGACAACTTTGTTACATCCCATAAACTGGGATCTCGTCTTTCTAAGAGAAACCCCTTTTCCAGAAATTCCTCCGAGAGATCCAGAAAGTGCTGTCTGGGCAGGGATGAAAAAACTCAAAAGACAACTAGATGAATTACTCAATGAGGCCAAAACCAACCCCTCATCTCAGGTTGTTCTGAATTGGGGTGCATGGGGTAGCGGAAAAACTCATTCAGCAAGATATTTCGGAATTCCCGAGAGGCTACCTAAAGTAAAAGGTAGACAAATAAAGAAACCATGGATTCTCTACATCCATACAGCCCGAGACCCAGTTCAACCTGACACGGTTTTCTATCGCGATATTTTGGAAAGCCTTCAGTTTGAACAACTAAGACACGTAGTAAAAGATTTGATTTATGCCCAAGGGGAAGATATTATACTTAGAACCCTCCAGAAACTTGTAGGCAGTGAACCATTAGGGAAAGCGATATGGCTAATGGGTTTAGAAAAAGGTCCTTCAGGCCAGATGTACTTGTTTGGGGATGAATATGTCTCCGACGATTGGGATCGGACCCTAGAAACCTATTTTTACTCCCAACAAACAAAGACTGATCTAAAGAAACTGGGCCTAAGTCGTGGTATTGATAACTCACAAGATAGGTTTAGAGTATTGGGGGCTATACTTCAATGCTTGATCGGGTTTGCTCCGGTTGAAGAAATAGAGGAGCATTGTCGAGTAGTTTTGTGGATAGACGAAATGGAGGATCTTATCTACTTGGCATCTAAACAATATCGACCTTTCACTCAGGGGTTGCGTGATCTAATCGACCGAATCCCAAACTATCTTACGTTGCTAATGAATTTCACATTGGCAGCTCCCGAAGCCTATGAAGACGCTACAGCAATCCTTGGCCAGGCAGTAATGGACAGAGTCACTCATCAGATATATTATAAGGAGCCTGACAAGGAAGAAGCTTATTACTATGTATTAGATCTTCTTAAATCTTATCGCACTGAAAAATTTGACGGAATAGGCCTAGATGATACCTTTCCCTTTACGCCAGAATGCCTAAAATGGATTATCGAGACATTGTCACCTGGGCAATCCACGCCCAGATCAATAAATAAGCGGTGCGGAGACATCATTACCAAGGCCTTAACAGGTGGAAGAATCTCTACGAGAGGAACAGCGGCCATCGATATTGATTTTGTGAAAAAGCTAGATGAAGAAAGAATAGACCAGGAGCTTACTTAGGCAAATCAAAAATAGCAGTATCAACCTCACTTGTGCGTGAAACTCGGGCGAAGCCATCCCGGTTCATCGAATCGCCTTTTTCAACCTCTTCGCCAGCAGACCGAAGTGATGCAATATAATTGATCAATTCAACGGAATTCCGCCCGAAGTTAGGGAACGCTTCAGATAACACGCTGTCATTGAACTGTTTAGGATAGTTTTTAATCGGGAAACTCCAAAGGTTAATTGCGCATGACACGAAAATCCTCATCAATCACTATCCATGATGTCGCCAGGTACGCCGGGGTTTCTGTTGCGACGGTAAGCCGCTACATGAATCACAGGGATCTTGTTTCTCAAAGTGTGGGCGACCGGATTTCCCAGGTGATGCTCGAAATGAACTATATCCCGCGTGTGGCCGCCCGCCAGTTGGCCACTCCTGCATCACGTGCCGCAGGCCTGGTCATTACCAACGTAATGAATGATTTCTTTGCACCGTTGATCAATGGAGTTGCCGCAGTTTTCAGTGAGAATAATTACAATCTGTTGGTCGCGGTATCCAGGCCGGAAATGCGGGAGAATAAAATCCCCTCTCCCATCGGTCCGCGTAACACGGATGGCATGCTTGTTTTTGCCAACAGCCTCTCCGAGGAGCAACTGACCGAATTATGCAAGATCCGCTTCCCGGTCGTCTTGCTCTACCGCACCTCTCCTCCCAATCTGAAGATTTCCCACGTGATCATAGAAAATAAAAAGGCCACCAAAAAAATGGTTGACCATTTGATCGAAGTACATGGCAGAAAACGAATCATGTTTTTCCAGGGTCCCAGGGACCAGGAAGATTCCGCCTGGCGTGAATTGGGATACCGGGCTTCCCTGGCAGCCCACGGCCTTCCGATCGACAGTAACCTGATCCTGCCCGGCGAGTTTGACAATAATGTCGCCTATCAAGTGCTCCGCGATTATTTATCAAAAGGTTCCAGAGATTTCGATGCCATCTTTACCGGCAACGATGACTCGGCAGTTGGTGTCCTGACTGCCTTGGGGGAAGCTGGTATTCGTGTGCCCGAAGATGTTTCAGTGGTCGGATTCGATGATTTTCGCCTGGCGCCGTTTTTGAACCCTCCATTGACAACCGTTCGAGCCCCCACGGAAAAAGCCGGGCATGTCGCGGCTGAACTATTGTCAAAGTTGTTCAAAGGAGAACCCGTCGAGCAGGAAATCATTCTGTCCACAGAAATCGTTCTGCGCCGCTCCTGTGGATGCCATTCCCAGCCATCCAAATAATTATATATTTTCTGGTTCCCACGGACTGCCATGTTTAGATTGCCGGAAGCATGCCGGTGTGACCGGCTAGTCTCGTTTTTCAGCGTTGCTTATGTTGACTCTTCCTTTTATCGCCTCTATAATGCTTCCAGATGTCGCGTTACGACCTGTGCCTGGCTTGGAACTGGGAGTATGACGTCGACTTCGTCCAGCTGATCGAAGCCGCTTGCGCTGCGCGCGGATTATCGCTACTGCAAGTCACGCCGCAATCCCTGGACCAGGTGTTGGTTGGATTGGAAAGTGGGGAAATTGCATTCAGAGCCCTCTTCGACCGCGCTTCCGAATCCGATCCACGCTTCCAACCGCTGGTCGATTGGGCAACCCGTCACAGAGTGTTTTGTATGAATCCACAGAATCGGACCATCTGGTCGGGAGACAAAGCCACCATGCATCTGGAGTTCATCAGCCGCGGCCTGTATACTCCTTACACGATCATCCTTTCTCCGTACTTAAAACAAGTCTCCATTCATCCATCTGACTTGGGGGCACTGGGCGCCAGTTTCGCCATTAAGCCGGCCTGTGAGGGAGGCGGGAATGGAGTAATCCTCGAAGCCACCTCCTGGGAGCAGGTTCTGAATGCACGCCAGCAGTATCCTCATGAAAAATATCTTCTGCAAGCTCACGTTACCACATGCATCCTGGGCGGACGTCCGGCCTGGTTCCGTGTGCTCTTCTGCGATGGAGCAGTTTATCCGTGTTGGTGGGATCAACATACGCACGTTTACGGGCGCGTCACTGCGGAAGAAAAGGCCCGCTACAGTTTACGGAACCTGCGCGAGCTCCCGACCCGGATCGCCCAGATTTGCGGCCTGCATTTGTTCTCCACGGAGATCGCCCAGACGCAGGACGGGACCTTCCTGGCGGTGGATTATGTAAACGATCCGGTCGATCTGCGGCTGCAGTCGAAGGCTGTCGACGGAGTGCCGGATGTTTACGTGGAAAGTATCGCCGCCCGACTGGTGCGGCTGGTTGAAAGACAACGCACAATTGCATAGCCATCGAAGGCCAGATTAACTCTACAAAGATCCGCTCTCATCAAGGAGCGGATGTTTGTCATATGGTTAAAGAATATCCCCGATCTTTCATTGGGACAACGCCGCGATCATAAGGGCCGGCAGCAGGCTGGGATCGTACTTACCGGAATTCTGTGGAAAAACACATAATATTTACACAATAGCCAGTGATTTTATAAGATATTTCTCATTTTTATCTCATTTTCTTCTGGGAAAATAGGGTTTAGGATGGCCTTGTTGCTCCTGTTGAAGCGCGGTATCAGGCCAGATTCCTTCTGAGTGAAAATGGATGAACCGTCTATTTCAAGATCAGAACTGTGGCGGCAACGCTTGCAGCGCCTTCGCAAAAGCCTGCGGGGTGGTGTCCTATTCATCCTGGGTGTAGCAGCGGCTCTCACAGGACTTCTTCTATACCGTCTTCTCACCCCCATCCCGCACCAGTTATCCACCAATGATGTCAGCACCACTGTGAGCCAGGTGCTCGCCTCGGCCACACCGCCTCCGCCTTTTTCCGAGGGTGTTTATCAGATCATCCAGCCCTCCCTCGTCCTGATTCAATCCAAGGTTCCTGGGACAGATGGAAAAACTGATGACAGCTTGGGGACCGGAACGATCGTTGACGCGAACGGCGATATCCTGACCAGCCTGCATGTAGTCGCCGACTTCGAACGATATCCAGGTCACATTCGCGGATGGCACAACCTCGACCGCGACTGTGACGACCCAACAGCCGGAGAATGACATTGCGGTTTTGAAGGCGGATAAGCTCCCGGCTCAAGTTGTCCCCGCCGTCTTGGGAAATCCGCACGCCATGCATGTGGGGGATGAGATTTATGCGGTCGGCAACCCATTCGGCTTATTCAGCTCGATCAGCGCGGGGGTAATATCCGGATTCAACCGGACGTTTCAACCAAGAAACAGCAATTTAAACCTCACGGGTTTGATCCAAATCGACGCGGCTGTGAATCCAGGAAATTCGGGAGGGCCGCTTTTAAACCGCAATGGCGAAGTCATCGGTATTATCGAAGGCCTCGTGAATCCGACCGATCAGAATTTCTTTGTCGGCATTGGATTTGCTATCCCAATCAATGTTGCCGGCGGAGCCGCGGGATTACCGTTGGATTGAATGGCGTTTGAGTAAACCGCGCTCAGTCTTTTCGGGCACTGATTTTTACAAAGGATTTCCTGTGGATTTACAGAATTAATGAAAAAGGAGATGACTGATGGATCACAATGGTAACTCCGAGAATGGTTTGCCGATGGAACGTGTTTTGTACGAAGTAAAAAAGGTGATCGTCGGACAGGACCATCTGCTGGAAAGGTTGGTGGTTGCCTTGTTGGCGCGAGGACATATCCTGGTTGAGGGAGTTCCGGGGCTGGCTAAAACACTGGCCATTAAAACTTTGGCGGAAGCGATTGGCGGTGAATTCAAGCGTATCCAATTCACCCCAGACCTGGTCCCGGCCGATTTAATCGGCACCCGCATCTACAATCAAAAAACAGGAGAGTTCACCACTTCGCTGGGTCCAGTCTTTACGAACTTGCTATTGGCGGACGAGATCAACCGTGCGCCAGCCAAGGTGCAGAGCGCCCTGCTGGAAGTGATGCAGGAGCATCAAGTTACCATTGGCCGGGAGACATTCAAGGTACCTGGGCCCTTCCTGGTGCTTGCCACTCAGAACCCCATTGAGACCGAAGGAACGTATGCCCTCCCGGAAGCGCAGGTGGATCGTTTTATGCTCAAGGTACTGGTCGGTTATCCCAGTTCAACCGAAGAGTTCGTCATCGTCGAACGCATGACTGGCATGCTGCAGAACATGCAGAAGGTGCTTACCACAAAGCAGTTATTGGCTTTGCAGCAGGAAACCGACCGCGTGTTCGTGGATCCAGCCCTGATTGAGTATGCGGTAAAGCTGGTAACCGCCACCCGCAATCCAAAGGAGGCTGGTTTGAAGGAACTGGAGCATTACATCATGTTCGGCGCCAGCCCGCGTGCCTCGATCAACCTGATCCTCACTGGTCGCGCGTTGGCCTTCGTGCGAGGGCGGGATTACGCCTTGCCGCAGGATGTCTCCGATATGGCGCTGGATGTAATGCGTCACCGCCTGGTGTTGACCTATGAAGCGCTTTCAGATAATGTGAACAGTGACGACATTTTGAAGAAAATCCTCGACCGCGTTCCAATCCCTGTAGTACCGCTCCATGAACACGCCAACGACCGTATCAACGCCTGAACGTATCCTGCAACGCCTCGATTGGCAGGTCATCCGCCGCTTGGACGGGCTTCTGCAAGGCGATTATCGCACCCTGTTCTATGGGTATGGGGTGGATTTCGCCGACCTGCGGGAATATCAGCCTCTGGACGACGTTCGCTATATCGATTGGAATGTAACCGCACGGATGAATACGCCCTACATCCGCCAATATGTCGAAGACCGCGAAATTACAGCCTGGTTTCTGCTGGATCTCAGCCCATCGGTGGATTTTGGAACGGTTCAGAGCCTGAAACGGACCGTACTGATAGATTTCGTCACCACACTGGCCCGCCTGTTGACTCGTCATGGCAACCGGGTGGGTGCGATATTCTATGACAGCCACATCGAGCGGACCATCCCGGCGCGCGGTGGCCGCATCCAGGTGCTGCGTCTCGTCAATGATTTGCTCAAACAGCCTCAATTGTCGCATGCCCCGTTTACAAACTTGACGCCCCTGCTCGAAGGCGGATTGTATTCATTAAGAAAACGCAGCCTGGTGTTCGTGGTCTCGGATTTCATCTGCGCTCCCGGGTGGGAACGTACATTGAATTTGCTTAACCGGCGTCATGAAGTTCTCACCGTCCGATTATGGGATCCGAGGGAAATCGCGCTTCCCGATATTGGCATGGTCGTGATGGAAGACGCAGAAACGGGTGACCAAATGTTCGTTGATACCCACGACCGGGGATTCCGCCGGCGATTTGAAGAAACGGCCCGGAAGCGTGAAGCAGAACTGGCGCAGGCCTTCAAGCGTGCAGGGGTGGATGTCTTACCGCTGTCGACAGAAGAAGACCTGGTTCGCGCCATCGTACGCTTTGCCACCCTTCGCCGGCAACGAAGAAAATAGGCCTGGTTTCCACTATGTCATTCATCTGGCCGGCAATGCTCTTTTCTCTCGTAATAGTCCCACTGTTCATCGTGGTTTATTTCCTGATGCTGCGGCGCCAGCGGCAATTAACTGTCAATTATGGCAACCTTGGTTTTGCCCCCGGTGGCAAAGGGCGCCAACCCGGTGTGCGCCGCCACATCCCTGCGGCTTTTTTTCTAGCAGGTCTCACAATCCTTGCAACTGCACTGGCACGCCCGCAAGCAGTGGTCGCCTTGCCCAAGCAGGAAGGAACCATTATCCTGGCGTTTGATATATCTGGTAGCATGGGTGCCGATGATATCAAACCGACTCGCATGGAAGCCGCCAAGATTGCCGCGCGCGATTTTGTGAAACACCAGCCACTCTTCGTGCAGACAGGTGTCGTTGCCTTTAGCGATAACGGGTTGTCAATACAAGTTCCTACCAACGATCCAAGTGCCGTTCTGGCCGCCATCAATCGCCTGGCTCCGCAAACCGGTACCTCCGTGGCAAATGGCATCCTCGCCTCGCTCAACGCGATTGCTTTGGCTGGACGCGGCGCGCTGCCTACGGAGGTCTACAGTAATCTCCTGCTCACGCCGACCCCCACCCCCACACCCGTTCCACAAGGAACGTATACTCCGGCAGTCATCATCCTGCTCTCCGACGGTGAGAACAACGAGAACCCGGACCCGGTGGCAGCCGCCCAGACAGCTGCTGACCGGGGTGTCCGGATTTATTCCGTTGGCATCGGCAGCCCAACCGGTACCACCGTACATATCAATGGTTTTTCCATGCACACGCAATTGGATGAGACAACCTTGCAGCAAATATCCCGGATTACCGGCGGTACGTATTACAACGCCCAGAGCGAACAAGACTTGCTCAAAATTTACGATCACCTCGACACGCAACTGGTCAACAAACCGGAAAAGACCGAGCTCACGGCTCCTTTTGCCGGGGCAGGCATCTTCTTCATATTGATCGGCGGCCTGTTTTCGCTCCTGTGGTTCAGCCGTCTTCCCTGACCTCGAAACGGTAACGATTTCTATGGATAGGAGATAGCAGATGGAATTTCTCTGGCCTGGATTCCTTATCCTGCTGGGAGTAGTCCCTCTACTTGTTGGCTTGTATATCTGGATGTTGCGGCGACGTCGGTTTGCAGTTCGATATTCCAGCCTGGCACTCGTTCGTGCCGCAAACCCCCAAAAAACAAACTGGCGACGCCACCTCCCGGTCATCCTGTTTCTTCTTGGCCTCGCCAGTCTGATGGTCGCCTTGGGGCGCCCGGTGGCCATCGTGAACCTCCCCACAAACCAGACAACGATCATTCTTGCTTTGGATGTCTCCGGCAGCATGCGCTCACGCGATATTGAACCCAGCCGCCTTCAGGCCGCCGAGGAAGCCGCCTTTTCATTCATTCAACATCAAAAATCCAGCACCCAAATTGGATTGGTGGCATTTTCTGGTTTTGCCGAAATCATCCAACCGGCTACCACCAACCAGGCAGCACTGCAGGCTGCGCTGGATAGTTTAACCCTGGGACGTTGGACAGCCATCGGAAGTGGAATCCTGGTTGGTCTGGATGCCATCTCTCAGGTGGACAAGAACGTTGCCCCAAGCATTACCCCCGGTCAGCCGGGCGTGGAGCCGGTGCCGGTACCCAAAGGTGATTACGCCCCCGATATCATCGTCCTGCTTACCGACGGAGACAGCAATGCAGGTCCCGACCCACTGGCGGCCGCCAAGCAGGCTGCCGATCGCGGGGTGCGTGTCTATACCATCGGGTTTGGCACATTAAACGGCCCGGATGTATCCCAAAGCCCGTTCGGCGGTTTTGGCGGTGGCGGAGGTTTCTTTGGCGGTGGGGGCGGTGGAGGTGGGGGATTTCCCGGCGGTGGAGGTGGCGGGTTCCGCCTGGGACTCAATGAAACCATGCTGAAGCAGATTGCGTCTACGACTGGCGGAACGTATCACCTGGCTTCAAGCGCCGGTGAGCTTGAGAGCGTTTTCGCTGGCCTGCCAACTTATTTGATTATCAAGCACGAAGTCCTTGAAATCAGCGTCATATTTACTGCCATTGGTGCGCTCCTGGCTGGGATTGCCATCCTGCTGTCATTGATCTGGCATCCATTGCCTTGAACCAGGCCCTATGGCTAGATAAAGGCATATGAGCAGCCCGATCTTTACCGGGCTTCTTGGATTTTCCAGGGAAATGTACCCGCCGCATTCCCTAAATCATGAGTGTAGTGAACTTTTTCGTAAGCTCATTTCCCTTGCTGGATCTGAGCGGCGTGTAAGGTGTTTTTCATCAACATGGCAATCGTCATCGGGCCAACGCCGCCGGGGACCGGGGTGATCCAGCCTGCTACCTCCACGGCCTCATCGAATTTCACATCTCCCACCAGGCGATAGCCTTTCTTCTTGGTTGGATCCGGTTTTTCGTTGATGCCCACATCAATAACCGCCGCACCGGGCTTGATCCAGTCACCTCGCACCATTTCCATTTTGCCAATGGCTGCGATCAGAATATCCGCCTGGCGGACAACTGCCGGCAGGTCGCGTGTGCGGGAGTGGCAAACGGTTACGGTGGCATTCCGGCTGATCAGAAGGAGTGCCACCGGCATCCCAACGATGTTCGAGCGGCCCAGGACAACCGCATTGGCTCCTTCAATTTTCACCCCGGCCTGCTCGAGCAGATAGATACAACCGTATGGCGTACACGGCACGAAGAGCGGCTGGCGTCCCTTCTGGGCCAGGCGGCCTATGTTGATGGGTGAGAAACCGTCCACGTCCTTTTCGATGCTGATAAGGGCCAGAACGCGCTCCTCATCAATGTGCGCAGGCATGGGCAATTGGACCAGAATCCCGTTCACTCGCGGATCGGCATTCAATTGCTTCACCAGTTTCTCAACCTGTTCCTGGGATGCGTCTGCAGGGAGGTGTTCGCTGATTGACTCCATGCCTAATTCCAGGCAGGCTTTTCCTTTGGAGGACACGTAGGCAGCCGAGTCCGTCCGGTCGCCGACCAACACCGTGGCAAGGTTGGGGCGGGGTTTCCCGTTTTCCGTGCGTCTGGCTACTTCCGCAGCAACTTCTTCGCGCACTTTCTGGGCGATCACTTTCCCGTCAATGAGTTCGGGCTGTCATGGATTTTTCTCCATTATTTCCTGAGGTTTTCGATAATGGCGCATATACTTCTCTGAACCAAGATCGGTTGGCAGTCACCATCAAGAGGATTGTCAATCGCGATAAGCCATTTTCCAAATCCTATTGTACTGGCAAGCAGATGGTACTTACTGCTCTAGTGCCTTTTGCAGAATATGCTACGGTCAATAAAATTGCCATGATCGCCCGGACAGGTTCAGCTCTGCACACGCCGGATTGATCCTCGCAATCCATCGGTTTCATTCTCCATCAATTCTACACTATCCAGTCGATTCCACCTTGGTTCAGGTGCGGTAGCTTTGACGCGGATGTAATTATCGGTAAGGCCTTCCAGTTGCCAGCCGCGATCGGATAGCTGGTCAGTGGATTCCCACAGGACCGGCAATATCCGGCCTAGGAATTGCTGCCGGTAGCCCGAGGCTGTTTCTTTTAATATGGCCTTGAGAACCGCGTTGCGCTCCTTCCGGATTTCGTGCCGGACTTGTGCCTTCATGCGCGCCGCTGCAGTACCGGAGCGGGCTGAGTATGTGAAGACGTGCCCTCCGGCAAAATTCAAGGACTTGATGAACTTCAGGGTCTCTGAGAACTCAGCCTCTGTCTCGCCGGGAAAGCCTACAATGACATCTGTTGTGATGGCAAGCTCTGGTATGACCGTCCGTGCCGCCTGAACCAGCGCCGCGAAAGAACCGGGTGTGGTCTTTCGTCTCATGCGTTTCAGGACTGCTTCGCTCCCGGATTGAAGAGGCAGGTGCAGGTGGCGGCATAACCGTCCATCCTGCCAGAGCGAAAAGAAATCCGCCTCCAGATCCCACGGTTCGAGCGAGGACAGGCGCAGGCGCGGGACAGAAGTCTGGGCGAGCAGAGTGGATACCAGGTCCGCGAGATGCTTTTGAGCTGGAAAATCCAGCCCCCACGAACCAAGCTGGACACCCGTCAGCACGATCTCCTGCGTCCCGCCATCCAGTGCCGATTGGACCTCTGCGAGGATATGCTCCACAGGGCGGCTGCGGCTTACGCCGCGTGCCACAGTTGTGATGCAGAAAGTGCAGGCGTTGTCGCAGCCATCCTGAACTTTGACAAAGGCGCGTGTACGGGCGTGCAGACCAGGCAGGGGCTGGCGGGCCAGCGGTTCGAGGTCGAAAAAATCCTGCGGCAGACCGAGCAGGTCGGCAACCAGTTGGTCTTTTTTTAGATTGGGAACGATCTTGCGCACGCCGGGAAGGCCGGCAGCCTGGTCAGGTTCGAGGGTGGCCCAACAACCCGTGACGACCACTTCGTCCGTACCCAACCGATTGGCCCGTCGGATGGCGGCGCGTGAATCCGAGGCTGCCTCGGAAGTGACCGTACAGGTGTTGATCACTGCCAGGTCTGCATCCGTTGCAGTGGCCACAATTTCATGTCCGGCTTTCCGAAACTGGCGGGCCAGGGATTTCGATCTCCGCCTGGTTCAGTCGGCAGCCGATGGTATCGAGGAAGATCTTCATGCTCTTCTACTGTTAAAGCGTAAGGCCGGTATTCTACCACTTTATGGTTTATACACCGTAAAATTATCAAATGCCACATCCACGCCGGGGGTGTCGAGTGTCCCGGCAACCAGGCCAGCTGCGCCGGATGAGAAATCAGCATCCTTGCTGATGGCGATAACCTGGCCATTGACATACCCACTCAGAGTCTCGCCGATGCAATCAAGGCGCAGATGGTTGGGGCCATCGCCCTGGATGATCGCGGCGCTATAGGACATCATTTCCTGGCCGAGTAAAGAGGTCTCGCCGTTTCTGATTTTACCGAGCGCATAATAACCGTCGCTGGAAATGGTAAAGAAGTAAAAATTATTCTTATTGCTTGAACGACAGGCAAGCCCGAACAGGTTCTGTACCGGCCCTCCCAGCCGGGCGACATCGACCTCGACCTGCACGTCCCGGAAGGCGTGTCCGGGGGCTGCCAGCACTTCATAATGAGCGGAGGAAAGCTGGATCCGGTATGCTCCATTTGTGACACCCAGGCTTCCGTTCGGATCCGAGGCCTGCGGCCAGTTTCCAGAGGTATCCGAGAAATCATCCCAGAAGAGTTTTTCACCTGACCGCGTGGTCATGTCAGAAATCAGGGAGGACTGACAGGCGGAAAGCAGGAGGATTGAAAATGCTAACAGACAGGCTGTGAAGGGTTTCATGGGAAATATTGCTCCAGTAGATGTTTGGCCTGCCAACCATACGGGCCATCAGGATCGAAGACATTTGCCTGGTTGAGGAAAGAATAAGCCGCAGCTCGGTTACCGGTTTGCAAATAGAGCAATCCCAGGTGCAGGGCTGGGGCGGCCTGGGTCGGGTCCAATTCAACGGCTTTCTTCAATAGTACTTCTGCACCCACCGGGTCGCCGGTCTCGAGCAGGATTTGCCCGGCGATATCGTCCGACTGCCAGGCGTTACTTGTCAGTTCAACCAACCTCCGGGCAGCCGGCAGGCCTATACCGGTCGGGTCCACGCTATTGCGCAGGCTGAATTCTGCCAATGCCTGCCAGGCGGTTGCCTCATTTGGGGAAAGGACAACCGCGCGCTGGTAGTGTTCCAGGGCAGCCACCAGATCGCCGATCTGTTCATATACCCCGCCCAGGGCCATCTGCCAGCCGGGATCTTCCGGCTCCAGAGTCGCGGCCGTCTGGAAGGCCACCAAAGCCTTCTTTGGCTGTTTCTGCCGCTGGAGATAAAGGCCGTACAGACTCTGCAGCATGGCCGAACCTGGATTGAGGGACAATGCCCGGTCAATCTCGATTGAACCATCCTGACCCTGTCGCTGTTTTGCCTCGCTTAGCCAGGCCCAGGCCTCACCATAATCCGCCCGCACGGAAATGGCATTATGGAAGGCTTCGGCAGCCAGGTCCCAATTCCCCGTTGCCCCCAGAGCCCGCCCCGAGACCACGAACTGGTATGCGCGGTCGTCTGAAAGGAGGGCAACGTTCAACGCACTGCGTAGACTCTGGACGGAAGCATCCAGAGATGGGTCGAGTTGTGCAGCCCGCATCAATTCGGACAGGGCATCTTTGGGCGAAAGCGTCATCTCCAAGAGGCCAAACTGGTATTGGGCGGAGGCATTCTTCGGCTC
The DNA here is from genome assembly GCA_963827305.1 of uncultured Chloroflexia bacterium. Classification (GTDB taxonomy): domain Bacteria; phylum Chloroflexota; class Anaerolineae; order Anaerolineales; family Villigracilaceae; genus UBA877. Next base: position 423,406 of record CAWHAM010000022.1, on the reverse strand, counting down.
CTGTGCGAGGCTAGCGCGCCAATTGGCCATGGCAGCCATGAAATCGCCCATCTTGCGCTGGTCCTGTGCCAGGTAACGGTAGGCGTCTGCCAGCGGTAAGGCATGTTGCCAGGCATTCGCTGCCGATGGAATATCTCCAGTTTCCTGGTAAGCCCTGCCCAGAGAGACCCAGCCTGGTTGGGAGATGGCACTCCGGGCGGCAGCCTGGTTCAGGAAAGACTCCGCATCGACCGGTTGACCCCCAAGTTGTGCAGCTATTCCGGCCTTCTCCCACAAGGTCGGCTGGCAGGGCAGGCGTCCCGCCGCCATGGCGAAAGCGGTTGCGGCAGAGGCGTACTTCCCGGCAGAATCTAAATAACGTGCCTGCCTCAGATCCAGATAGCCTACAAAAGGTCGCGGAGTCAGGATTAGTAGCAACAAGGTAAGCAGAATCAGGACATTCCGGGCAAGTACCTGCAGACGGGTTGGTTGCTTCACAACCTGGATTATAAATCAGTCACTGGTCAAAAATGCTATTCTTATTTTATGTAAAAATGCCATACTCCCATTGCATAAAATCGGGTAAACTTATAAGAAGTGGTATAAGACCAATAATTACGGGAGATGGGGACACACCTCCGCTCCCCGGTACGTTGAGAGGTTGCGATAGCACAGGCATTGTGCAGGCGGTTAAATATGAGTTTGTTCTTTGGACAAATCCTTACGCTCCTTTCCACAACACCTGGTAATATCACATATCATATTGTGCTGGTATTTTCGATTGCCGGCGCATTATTGGGTGCTATCCAATCCCTGCGTTCCAGCAATTTTCCCCAGGAACGGCGGACGGTCATTGGCCTCGGCATTATGCTGGGACTGCAACTGGTGCTTTTCCTCATCAGCGGATTAACCTGGCAGGGACTGCTCAATTCTCAAGTGGTATTCCCGCCGCTCGACCGGGCTGTGACGTTGCTCACTTTGGTCTGGATCGTCTGGCTATGGGTCTTTCCGGAACCAGTGCGCATCGCAGATGCCGCCGCGCTCCTGCTTAACCTGCTGGGCATTATATTCCTCGGCCTGACGCTGGTCTTTTGGGCCCAGAAACCCACCAGTTCCTTCAACCTGTCGGGGCTTGAAACCGGCTGGCAGGTTTTCTGTATTGTAGTCATTCTGCTCGGGATTCTGGGGTTGGTTCTACGCAAACCTAATGGCTGGAGCTATGGCTTGGCGATGCTTATCCTGGGCTTTGTGGGGCATTTCGCCACTTTGGTTCACCCCATGAATGGTAATTTCCCCAGTGCCGTCCGGTTGGCACAGATTGCCATGTTCCCCATCCTGCTGACACTTTCACAACGGTTCCCATTTTCGACCCTTGGGGAAGCACCTGCTGCCGAATCCAGAAAACCGGAATGGCCCATTCAGGAACGCCGGCGCTACAGCACTGATCCCAAAACATTCCATGCCCTGATCTCGCTCGCGGCCGAGACTGACCCCAACAAGATTGGCCAGGCCTTGGCGCACGGGATTGCCCAGGCAATGCTGGCTGATTTATGCTTCCTGATCACCCAGGGTGATGACAAATCCCTGGCCATTAATTGCGGTTATGACCTGATTCGCGAGGAAGACCTCGGAGGCACGGCGATTGATCGGGAAAGCGTTCCACTGCTGGCGAATGCCATCGAGCGCGGGCGCCCACTGCGTCTACCGGCCAGTAGCACCTCCTCGGACCTCAAAGGCCTGGCCCAAATCCTCAGCCTGAGTAATCCCGGCAATCTGCTCAGCGTCCCGATCACTTCTCCCAAGTTTGGACCTCTGGGCAGTGTCCTGATCCTCTCGCCATATTCCAACCGCCTGTGGAATGCCGAAGACCAGACCTACCTTTCTAATGTCTCATCCCTTTTCATCCCCATCCTCGAGCGTAGTCTGCGCTCGGCGACCCTGGATAACGAGCGGGACGCGGTCTGTTAAGGAAGCCCAGGATGCAATGGAACGGGCTGCCGAAGCAAAGAAGAATTACGAACAAATGGCGACCGAACTGGAAGGTCAGCGGGAAAGAATTTCCCAGTCGCAATTGCAAACCGAGAATATGGCGACGCTGCTGATTGCCCAGGAAGAAGCGCAGAAGACCATTGAGCAATTGAAAACCGAAATTGAGCAATTGCACGTTGCCGGGGGCGCACCTACCGCAGCCGGCAACCTGGAGGAACGCGAATTACACCAGACTCTTGAAGAGATGGCGCGTATGCAAAATGCTCTGGCTGATGCGAACATCAAGATCCTCGACCTGGAAAAGCGCGCCCTTTCACCCATCACCAGCGAACAGGTGGAAGTGATTGCTTCCATATCGCAGGAACTGCGCCAACCCATGTCTTCCATCATCGGTTACACGGATTTGCTGATGGGCGAGTTGGTTGGCATCCTGGGTGCACTCCAGCGCAAGTTCATTGAGCGTATCAAAGCTTCCACGGAACGCATCGGCGACCTGGTGGATGATCTGATCCAGACCACCAATCTGGAGACCGGCAAGATGGAATTCAGACCGCAGCCAATCGACTTGAATCTCATCATTGATAATGCCATGGCTTATACCAGTACGCAGATCCGCGAGAAGAATATTACCTTGCGATTGGATCTCACCGCGGCCGCCCCGCGCATTCTGACCGATCGTGACGCCCTCCAGCAAATCCTGATCCACTTGCTTCAGAATGCTACCGCTGCCACGCAAACAGAGGGAAACATCACACTGCGCATTAAGCTGCAGGACGAGCAGGATAACCATTTCCTCTCCATCCAGGTGAGCGATAACGGTGGTGGAATTACCTCGGAAGATATCCCGCGTGTTTTTGCCCGCCGTTATCGGGCTGAACACTCTCTCATCCAGGGATTGGGCGATACCGGTGTTGGTCTTTCCATTGCCAAGACGCTGGTCGAGGCGCAAAATGGGCGCATCTGGGTTGAAACCGAAGCAGGCGTTGGTTCCACCTTCAGTGTCCTGATGCCGGTTGTGATAGAGTCACCCGTGGAGGACCAGTAATGAAGAATTCGCAAAAGGTGCTCCCGGGATTAATCATTGCCTTGGCCTCCATCGTCTTGATCCTGGGAGGCATTTCGCTGTCCGTGGCAGAGGGGATTATTCCTGCCAACCTGACCTCCACTCAAACACCGACGCCAACAAATTCTCCGATCTGGCAACCATTTACGCCCTCGGTGTATTCTCCTACGCCGCCTCCCGTCCTGATTCTCAGCTTGACTCCCACTTGGACTCCCACCTGGTCTCCCACCTGGACTCCCAGTTTGCCCCCGCCACCGACTAATTGTCCAATGCCGTTGGGATGGTGGCCATACGTTGTTAAGTCTGGTGATACACTCGATCAGGTCGCCAGATACTACCGGATTAACGTTGTTGAGCTCCAGCGGGCCAATTGCCTGCTCACGTCAGAGTTGCTTCCCGGGACACTTATCTACGTTCCTTCTGTACCCACCCAGACCCCTTGGCCGTGTGGACGGCCCTCCGGTTGGATCGTCTATTTCGTCCAACCCGGCGATACACTCTACCATTTGAGCCTGGCTTACGGGATTGGCGTTGTCGATCTACAACAGGCCAATTGCATGGGCAACTCCACGACCCTGCACGTCGGGCAGACACTCTATGTCCCGCCTTGGGCCCCGCGCATCCCCTCGCCAACCATCCCCCAGGCGTTCACACCAACCCCCACACCAACCTTCCCACCGACCCCCACACCGATCAATACGAAGGTGATCATCCCGCACACCGCTGTTCCCACAGACACCCCATTATTTGAACCAACGGATACCGACGTTCCGGAGACTACAGACACGCCCCTACCCACACGCACTCCTTTACCCACACATACTCCCGAACCACCCGCCACGGATACATTCACCCCCACCTGTGAATGTTGACCCATCCGGGGACCTGACTTTGCAGGATGACTTCATTCTCCGGATTGTACAATTAACCCGGGGTCGGTGATATGCTTTCTGCTGCGACAATCCTGCCAAAAAGGGATGCCATGCAGTAATACCTCAAACTAGCAGTAGGAATGTCATGCGACGAACACTTCTGACAACGGTATTCATCATCCTTTTTTTGACAGGTTGCGCAGCCCCCTTGGGGGTTTCATCTGCCATGTTGCCTGCCACTTCGCCCACGGGCCTGTTCCTGGTTACCGTGCCACCGAATGCGACACCCACGCTGACACCTTTCCAGCCTTTCTCCGAAGGTGAGACACCCCCCCCAATTCCTCTGATCACCGCCACCTTTGACCCGAATGCAATCCTTCCAACCGAGTCCGCGCCGGAACTCGTTCTATGCTCCGCCGTATGCTCCCAAACCAGTTCCCGTCCTGACCGACAGCCAGACGGCCACCTTCCTGCTGCTTGGCTCTGATAAGCGTCCCGGCCAGACATATTTCCGGACGGATACCATTGTCATCGCAGCAATTCGCCCGGTAGCCGGGCAGGTAACCCTCATCTCTGTCCCACGTGACCTGTACATCTACATCCCCACTGTCGGCATGGACCGTATCAACACCGCCTATGAGTATGGCCAGATGCGCAAGTATCCCGGTGGTGGTGCTGAACTGCTCAAGGATACCATTCTTTACAACCTGGGCATTCGCATAGACCACCTGGCAATTGTGGATTTCGACGTTTTCACTCGCATCGTTAATACCTTGGGAGGCCTGGATGTGCCGGTCTTCTGCTCCTACACCGACTGGCATCTGATTAATCCCAACTATGACCCTGAGAACGAAAACAACTGGTCGCTCTATACGGTTGGTCCGGGCCTTGTTCACATGGATGGAGACCTGGTGCTGTGGTATGCCCGCTCCCGCAAGAAATCCAGCGATTTTGATCGTGGTCGCCGCTCACAAGAGGTCTTGCGCGCTCTTTATTCACGCGCTTTACAAACCAACGCCATCAGTAAAATACCGCAACTTTACAACGACTTCAGTTCCTCAGTCATTACCGACCTTGGGCTGGATGGTATTTTGAAACTGGTTCCCCTGGCTCTGCATTTGAATAATGCTGACATTCGCAGTTATTATATCGGTCGCGACGATGTTACTGGTTGGATGACACCCGGCGGTGCCTCCGTGTTGCTCCCCAATGCACCAGCCATCCAATCCATGCTCCAGCAGGCCCTCTCGCCCTCTTCCCGCATCGCCGCGCAGGCTGCGCTGACAGTCGAGGTCCGCAATGGAACCGCCAACCCTGCCTGGGATGCTCTGGCTGCCGAGCGACTTAATTATGCCGGGTACAACACCCGCCTCGCTCCGGCTGACCAGCTGGATTATGCCCATTCGCTGCTGTACGACCTGGCGTCAGTACCCGACCTCACCCGCGCCGCTTCGCTCTTGTCCATTCTTGGATTGCCATCTTCGGCCTTTGTCACGGCTCCGACACAGGCCGACATGGATTACGTTCTCATCCTCGGAGCGGACTACCAACCGTGCTTTAACCCGAGCGGACTGACGCCATAGCGGGACGTTTTTCACAAAGTTGGGGCCCGGGGTATACCCCAGAAACTTTTTTCCTTGAGAAAGTTCTGCTATAGACGGGGCAGACGATAACTTGTGGTCAATTCCGTTTGACTTTTTCCACCGCATTTGCTAAACTATACGCAGTGAAGATGAATGCCATGCATTTACAGAAGTGCACGGTGCTCCAGGAACACACACATGTGCCTGCGGCACTGCGCGTGCAATAAGGAGATTCCAATGTTCGAATCATCCGCTTCTCACCTTTCCCCTCAAACCGGTCTACTCCCAGCACTTAATGCCTGGGAGATGTACCTCAATGATCAAGGTCGATCTCTCAACACGGTCAAAGCCTTCCTCTCTGACGTCCGCTTGTTGACCCAGGTTCTGCCACCTGACAGGACACTGGGTGCCATCACCACCACCGACCTGAACAACTTCCTGCACTGGCTGGAACACGAACGCGATGTCCCTTGTTCGCCCAAGAGTCTGGCACGGCGTGTAACCGCTGTCAAATCGTTTTTTCGCTGGCTGCATCGGGGTGGTGCAATCCTGGTAGACCCGGCTGAGAAGGTCGTCCAGCACTCAGTGCTAAGTCCCCTTCCCGAGGTCTTAACCGATCCGGAGATCGAGACGGTACTTTTAGCCGCGGACCGCTACCGTCGCCAGACCAAGCCGGATGCACGTCCTTATACCTTGCTGGCGTTGTTGCTTGCCACTGGCATCAAGAAGTCCGAATGCCTGGGCATTCACCTTAACCATGTTGATTTGCAAGCCCCCAATGGACCGGTCATCTTCATCCGGTATGCTAGCCCGGCGAATCGATATAAGGAACGCAACCTGACCCTGCCTGAAGAATGGCTTCCTGCCTATCAGGAATATCTGAACCAGTACAACCCGGTGGACCGGTTGTTGCCCTGGTCGCCGCGCCGGCTGGAATACCTGCTCGAAGATATCGGTAAGGATGCCGGTTTGCCCAAACACCTATCCTTCGATATGTGCCGTTGGACTTGTGCGTTGCAGGATTACCTGAACAACGTCGAGCCGGAGAAAATCCGCCAAAAACTGGGTGTCTCGAAGATCCAGTGGCGCGAGATCCATTCGAAATTAAGACAACTGGCACGAGGTGAATAAAGCCCAAACGGGCAAGGGTAAGGCACGGATAAACTCCCGCAGCTTTCAAGCCTCCGGGAGTTTTTTAATTTCCAGATGCAATGTGTGTTTGGTCTCTTCAGTGATACGGAAAGGCTGCGCAATCCGGTATCCCACCACCCAGACGATCTGTTCTCCCGCACAGACCAGCGGCCATTGTGCGCGGGCCCGTTGGGGGATTTTGAGATTAATATAGAGATCCTTTACTTTCATCGTTTGACCATCCATGCCAAGCGGGGAGAAAACATCCCCGGCCTGGCGGGGGCGGAGAACCAGGTCGCCCACCTGTAGACGGTCAGCATCCAGCCAGGCCGACCAGTTGTCACTGCTTTTCGACCAGTCCTCAGCCTTCATGGATGTTTCTTCTTTTACTAACACCCAGCCGTGCCCCAAATCAAGTTGCGGATGGCTGATGGTGGCTGGCTTCCTAACCTGAGGCCATTCTGAAAAGGGTAAATCGGCCTTGTAAGCCGCCAGGTAGGTTTTCCCCTTCTCTATGAATAAATATAGGCCGTTGATAAAATCAATTTGCTTGCCTGCCGAAGCCTCAACGAAAGAGGCCGCCCGATCCAGCGCATCGAACCCGAAATCGCGGTTTTCGGGTCGGAGTAACTCGGCTGCACGGCGGATAAGATTCCTTCTCAAGCCGCGCGAAAGGGTCGCCAGCTTTTGCCGGTCATACGCAACCCAGCTTTCCCCCCTCTCGAAAAAAACCTCTCTCCATGTGGATTCCAATACTTCCTGTAACGCCGCATAGTCGCTTTGCAAGGCTAGGGCGGTACGTAAAAGAGATTCTTTGATGTGCGGGTTGTATGTTTCCAGTTCGGGGATGAGTGCATGCCGTAACCGGTTGCGGAAGTAGGCTTGGTTGTCATTGGAGGCGTCGAAATGCGGCTCCAGAGCGTGCTCGTGGCAGTAAGTTTCGGTATCAGATCGCCAGAGCGAAAGTAGCGGTCTGATAAGAGGAATTTGCGGATCGAAGACCGGCAGGATGGTACGATATTCCATCCCCTTTAAGCCTGATAATCCGGCCCCGCGTAGAAAGTGCATTAGGATTGTCTCGACCTGATCGTCAGCAGTGTGTCCAACGGCAACGGCCTGCGCAGCCTGCTGCCGTGCTGCCGCAAACAGGAAACGGTAGCGCAGCAGCCGTGCGGCCTCTTCCAGTGAGAGAGACTGCTCCTTGGCGTAACCGCGCGCATCCGCACCGTCGCTCATGAAAGGCAGGCCGTGGATACGCGCCAGCTCTGAAACGGAAGCAGCCTCCAGGTCCGCTTCGGGGCGGAGTTGATGGTTGAAATGCGCCACGATGACCCGGTAGCCGGCCTCTTGGAGAATGCCCAGCAGGCACAGGCTGTCCGGTCCGCCGGACACCCCTGCCAGTACCGGTTTCGCCGGGTCTAGTTTACATTGATCCAGCAGGATCGTTTTGAGCATCAGACTACCACCTCGATCACGAAATTGGTTTTCTTCTGGCCGGACAGCCCGGCGATGAGATGGTACAGGGCAAAGAGTTCGAGCGCGAAGGGCAGGTAACCGCCGTAGCCCAGCACGGGCATTTCAAAAATATGCAGCCAGTTGCCCCAGGGTACGTGATAGACCCACTTTGGGTAGGAGAGGTAATTCCACATCTCCCAGAATAAGGCGGTCAGGAGTACACCCAGCCATAGCGAAATCACCGGGCGCCAGTTTCCGTCTTTGGTCCACTCCACCAGCGAACGGTAGCCCAGCCAGATGTTGATTGGCTCCAGGATGAAATAGAGAGAAATCCACACAAAGGGGAAGAAGATCTTTGGCCAGACTACCATCACAGCTAGCATCACCCAACCGGTCAGAAAAAAACCAAACGAGGTCGCCTTCGTCGGCTTAATGATCGGACCCTTGATCGGTCTCTTGATGAAACTTCGGGCCAATTCGGCACTGCCAAACACTGCCGGGATGACGGTGGTGAAGTTGAGCGTGGCCCAGACCCAGAACATGAAAATCGAAAAAGTTTCGGCACCGTTGTAGTGCCAGTTTTGCAACCGCCAGTTAGCGAGTTCAAACAGCCACCATACCGGTGACGAAGCAATGAATAATCCGATATATTTCCGCCAACTGCGGGTCAGCAGGGATGTACCGGTGCGCCAGAGCACCAGGCCGTCAACCGTCAGGCAGTAGCCCAGCCAGAGCGGAAAAAAGGTCCACTGTGTGCGCAGCCCGCTCAGGCTCCAGTTAAGCGTCCAGAAGAGCGCAACCAATGCCAGTCCAAACCAGCCGTGCAGAGGAAACTTCTTTGTCGAATTGATCATGCCCTAATTAAACCACAGAGTCCTCGCTCTATGGACTATATCCCCGGTTTTAAAGGCAAAATCCTACGTTAAATCGATCACCAGGCACAAGGCCTGGTGATCTAAGGGGGAGGGGACACCACCGATCTCGGTCGGCATGGGGGGGACACGCAGACCTTCGATGGTAAACACCTGTTGTTGTACCAGTAAATGAAAACAGGTGTCTTGTTCATATATTACACCGAATTTATCTTAATTGTATTAATTTTAGATTAGAAGCTGAACCTTTTTCATTGTGCTATCGCAATAAACGTGGGAATTGGGGAACGTCCCCAGCCCTTCCCTCCTTATTGATAGGCTGTCTTCATTTCGTATGCAGGATGAGCTTTCCATCGATCGTTTGTTCGACCCGCAGCGTTTTTAGTGGCGAGGTGGCGGGACCCTTGACCGGGTAACCGTCACTATTAAAACGGCTTCCGTGGCAGGGACAGGCGAAGCCATCGGATTGAACCGCCACGGTGCAGCCAAGGTGAGTGCAAACCAGACTCAAGGCTGTGAACTTGCCGTTGCTAAGGATAAGGACCGCTGGGACTTCGGGAAAGGTCGTCTTAGAGTTGGGTTGGTAATTTCCTGCCAGCCCGAGGTCAAACTCGGTTGGCTGGGGCGGCTCGGTCTTGTAGCTTAAGAAGCGGATTAAGCCTCCAAGACCCAGCAGCCCGCCAAATGCCAGGAGACTATCCAGGGTCAGTTTAAGAAAGTCGCGTCGCGAGATGGTTGGTTTATTCATTCCAAAACCTAATAGGTCTTTTTCTTATCGATACATCGATCCCAGCTCATACCTTTACCGGAAGGAGGGCCCAGAGTGTCAGGCCGATGAGTAGCAGTGTGAGTATGGTGATTAGGATTTGCACCACCCGTCCCCCTTTCGGAAACCAGCGGCCCAAGTCGGAGTCAGCCGGTTTCGGAAAGATATAGGGGATGAGGATCAGGATCATCAGGAAAATAAGTGGAACCACCACGCCCAAGAGGAAAGGATCGCCGAATTTGAGCAACTGTTGTACCCACAAGAAGAACCATGGTGCGCGCGCGTTGGTAAGATCAGCCGTGGCGCTGGTCAGGGGAGGCGTGATCGGAGCAGGCCAGAAAATGGACAGTAGCACGAGGACAATCGCTGCGGTTGTCATCAATAACATCTCGCGCCGGACCAATTCGACCCGTGAAATGCGTTCGTCGCTCTGCCTGAGTGCCGGAGGCGGGACCGCAATGCCGCCGTCCCGGCGGATACGGAAGATGTGCCAGATGACGATGATGATCATTGCCAGCGTCAGACCGAATGTATGCCAGGAGTAGAAACGAATCAGTGCAGCAGAACCGAGTTGTACACCGCCAATGGTGAACTCATACAGCTTGTTTCCGATGCCCGGAATTGTCTTAATGAGGTTGGTTCCCACCACCAGCGCCCAACTTGTGCCCTGGTCCCAGCGCAGGATATACCCGGTGAAATCCAGGGCCACCGCAAGCATCAATAGGGACAACCCGAGCAGGTAGTTGAAACGGCGCGGCTTTTTATAAGCGCCGGTCATTGCAATGCGTAGTAAATGGACGAGAAGCACGACGACGAGCGCCTGTGCGCCCCAGAAATGCAGATTGCGGATCAGTCCACCGTAGGGCACAAAATTGGCAATGGTTTGGATCGAGATCGTTGCCTGATCCGCCAGAGGGATGTAGTAGAACATCTCCAGGATACCCGTTACCAGGAGTACCAGGAACAGGAATAGAGCCAATCCGCCGGTTCCGAGAGTGTATCTCCAGCGCGCTTGCGCGGCAGGAATGGTGGGCGGGTGCAGGTGGTGAAGGAAATTGGGTCGTGCGCGCGCCGGAGCGGGCGCAGTGAGGGCAGATCCATCGCTGGGAAGAGCTGCGGCTTTACGTGTGGCGGTTGTCCGCAGGATCATTACACCAGCAATCAATGCGAGCAGCGCAGCCAAGATGATTTCTCCGGCTTGGTCATTCTGACTGGAGTTCACCAGGTGGTGTACTGGAATGGCCGAGGCATCCGTGCCATTGAGCACAATCCCCTGTGGCAGGGTCCCATTCTTTTTGAGAAGATAGGCGGTAAGAGCCCAGGCCTTTTCCTGCGTGAGTGAGCCAGGTTTCCACCAGGGCATGCTGGCCAGAATGTAATCGTAAAGTTCCTGGGCGGTGTTGAAACGGGTCAGACTCCCGGGTCCAATCACGGCTGGGGGAAGGCGATCGCGTGGAATAGTAAACCCTTCCGGAGGATGATTGGCGCCATGGCACTTGGAGGCCCAGCAATTCTGATCCTTGCCGATGACCGCCCGCCACTCGTCGGTGAGACCTTCTCCGCGGTCGCCGTGGCAAGTCATACAAATAAGCCAGTAATTCAGACTGCCCTGGTCAAGCTGGGTTGGGTTCTGGGGGTTGGTCAAGGCAGGCTTGGCCAACCTGTCTGCATCGGGAGTGGGAGTTGGCATCCGACTCCGTACCGCCCGGGAGGATGTGTATGTGCCAATAACACCGTATAACCACCAAACGACCAGAGCCAGCATTCCGGCCAGGCAAGCGATAAACAGGCCGATGGCCAGGCCTGATTGGGAGGGGTTTGACTTTGGAGAGGGCAGGAAGGGGGGTTTCATGTGCTGCGGATTTTACCTGAAACTTTACCTGTAAGGCAGGTTGGATTATATCAAACCCTTTCCTTGTAAAGGGATCTTGCACCCCCTGGCTTCGGGAAAGGTAACTTTTTAAGAACAAAGGTGCAAGCCGGCGGTTCCGCCGCTCGCACCCTTGTTTCCAAATGGGAGCAATCTTTTCGTGCGAAAGGAAGCCCTTAGCTATCAGGTTGCATCGCCGGATTTTACACTTTCTGTCAGCAGAATTTTCGGTTCCTTGAGGAAGAAACTGAGGACCAGACTGAGGATCATTAACCCGATCAGTACCACCAGAGAGAGGGTCATCGAACCTGTTCCTGGAGATTTGAAGCTGTCCATCCCAAAGATGAAAAGGATCCCGGAGATCTGGCCCATCAGGATGAGCAAACCGTTCGAGGTACCTTCCGGGGTCGGGTAGGTGATTTCAGCCCCATACTGGAACCCGATTGGGCCTGCGCTGAGCAGGAAAAAGCCCATGACAAATGCAGCAACGAGCAGGAGCCAGTAACTCGTGGCATAAGCGATACCAGCCAGCCCCAGGGTGGCGCCGACCAGCGCCACGATGATGAACGGCGTCCGCTTGCGGTAGTGATCGGAGAGAGTTGGGATGAACAGGGCACCTAAGATTCCTCCTACGATCATCAATCCGCCGATGATGCCCGCCTGTGTGCTGCTGATGCCATTTGGCCGGACGATATCCTCAATCCAGGTGGTGACCGCATTGAAAGTGCCCAGACCGATGAAGAAGATGACCAGAAGCAGGATAAACTGCTTTTGACGCAGCATTTGTTTGAAACCGTCAAAGACCAGGGAACGCACTTCCATTCCGGGTTCGCAGGGAGGTGTGGCTGGGCGTTCCCGGGCAAACACAACGAAGATCAGCGCGGCGACCACGGAAGCAATCCCATAAGCGAGCAACATGCCGCCGATCTGGAAATGGATGGTCAGGTAAGGCGTCAACGCCAGGCCAAGGAAGATACCAAGATACATAGCCAGTGACCCCAGCCCGGAGGCGGTGGCCCGTTCACGCACCGGGAACCAGCGTGCTGCCACGGTGGTTACCGCATTCAGAACGAAGGGTTGTCCAATGGCAACTCCGATCTGTGCAATCAAAACAAGTGTATAGTTTGACGCCCACATACCGCGCAACAGGCCAAAGACCGCCGTTAATACCGCGCCGATTCCAACACCCACCCGGATGCCATAGGTATCTATTACCCAGGAAGCCGGAATGGAAACGACTATGTAGACGATCATAAAGCTCATCGACAGGAGACCGATGCTCAGGTCCGGGACGCTGTAAAACTTGGCAGCGTCCCCAGTGATGGGTGCAAAGGTGATCCAGAGTAGCTGGGTGATGGCGACGATGAACATGAACGCGACCAGAACGATCCAGCGATAACCGTAGACTTTGAAGTTGTCTTGTTTCATTGGGCAGGCCTCCTGGCAAATTTGGAAAGTATTGAATTATAAACAACAAATATCCAAACCCCCAACCGGGAAAGGAGTTGCTTCCGCTTACCGGTCAATCGGTTCAATTGGTTGTTTTATGCGAACGGTCCAACAGCTTTAATTCAGCCTCGTCAAATTGAGCTGAATCAGGTTTCTCCCCTTCAAAAAGTGGCAGAGTTATACCTGCAAGGACCACCTCGACCCGATTCCTGCCGTCAGCTTTGGCTTTATAGAGACCCAGGTCTGCTCTTCTGATCAGACGTCTCTGGAGTATCGCCCTTTTGGTAAGCCGTGACGCCAAAGCTTGCAGTAACTTTGCGCACCGTGCTGAATTGATGTCGCTCCAGCGCCTCTCGCAATCGTTCGGCCAATTCGACAGCCTGTTCTCCGTCAGAATTGATCGCCAGGCACAGGAACTCGTCTCCTCCCCATCGCCCGAATGGATCAGATGTGCGGATTTTTTGTCGTAGCAGTTGGGCAACTTCCTGCAAAATTTTGTCACCGGTATTATGCCCGAAAGAATCGTTGATTCTCTTAAACCAATCCAGGTCGAAAAGCAATACTGAGAGAGGTTGCTTGTGCCTCTCTGCGCGGTGTACTTCCTCCTCAAGGTATTGGTTGAGCAAGCGGCGGTTATCCACCTGTGTAAGCGAGTTGATCATGGCAAGCTTTGACATATTGTCGGCGACTGCGCGTTGCGAGATATACCGTTCTTTTATTCGAGCAATAAGGTAAAGAAGGGTAATGTAAAATACGCTGGCGATGTATATCTGTACCAGCAGAGCGATATTCGGGAAAACCATGCCTTTGATAAGGAAATCCAAACAGGCAGCCAACCCGAGTGCCAGCGTGATTAAAAAGAAGAGTGTGGAAAGCAAAAGAGCCCAATATGTGCTCAGGATCAGAAAACTCAAGATATAGACAAAAGGAAGCCAGAGCGTAAAGTCCCCGCTTAACGAACCATTGGCGAGGATGATCGTTAGGATGATCGATACAAATTCACTTAACGCATAGGCCAATACCATTGCGTACATGATTAATTCAAACGAACGCAAATGGATGGTTTGACGCCAGAGCAAGACGACGAGTACTAGTAACAGGATGGCGAGCAGCGGTAGGGAAAAAACATCCGAAACAGTCAGATCGTTATGTTTCAGACCAAGCCCCCACACGACCAGCATGCTCAGGCTGCCAACGGGTGTGGCAACCAGGAAAATCTTGCGTTTGACAACTTCATATGGATCGTCTTGTAGTTTCCCACCATATAGAATCTTTTTAATGGCCATATTTCGATGAATATCATTTCCCTGTATTCAACTATACGACAAAAAATTTCAATTTAATGATTCTTCAAACCCTGACCACCGATGTTCAGTATACATCGGATGTCATTTCAAGACAATGATTCTTTATTTCTCCACTTTAACCCACATCCCGGTCCCATCCGTGGAGATCTCGATCCATCCGTTACGGTCGGTCCGCAGAAGGGTGATGCCGGACAGTTCATCCAGGACGGATTGAGCCGGCAAACCATCCGGGTCTCCTGCTGCCACGGAAAGGATGGCGACGCGCGGCTGCAGGGTTGCCACCCACTCCGGCGGGCTGAGCGGAGCGAAACCAGAATCGGCCAACAGGAGCATGGTCACCGTGCCAATTTTTTTGCCATTCTCCAATTCAGTCAATGTATCCAGGTTCATGCCGAGCGGCAGCAGCGCCCGGAACCCCTGCCATTCCACCAGCAGAACGGCCCCGCGCGGCGATGCGGCCAGGACTTTCAGCTGGGCATCCTTGCCCAGGTCAAGCGCTGCTCCATCATAAGCCAGTGTGACCGGTGTGGCTTTATCGGTCAGCCATTTGCCAATCGCCTCTGCAGAACGGGATGCGTCCAGGTTGCCAGCCCATAGCACATTATCAATCTGGAAACGATCCAGGAGGGACGGCAGGGCCGCCACCTGCTGTTCCTGCGGTGAGGCCACCACCAGCCAGTCGAGATGGCGATCGAAAGGGGAAAGACGCCGCCCCAGGGCGTTTGTCAGCACGGAAGGGCTTTCCCCGCCGTTCACCAGCACAGTCCGGCCAGAGGGCGTCTCGATCAGGATGGCGTCGGCGGAGCCGACATTGAGGAAGGTCAGGTGCAACTTCCCATCCGGGGCTGCGAAGGCGGCCGACCAGACTAGGAAACCCGCTATACCCAGGATGGCGATGATAACGGATGGGATCAGAGCTACCCGCAGTCTTTCCTTCAGGCGTGACCGGGCGAGAGTCCAGGAGAGCAGCAAGGCGTAGAAGAGGATCACGAACAGCAGCGAGAATTCCCCCAATACGATCACGCCATGCGGGAAACCGTTGAAGAACTCCACCGCCCGGTTGGTATAGGCTGCGAATGGCCAGGCAACCCAACCGGCCAGCTTGCCGAGCGGAAGGTAGATAAAACTGAGCAGAAGGGCCAGCCCGGCCAGGACCATCACCGCTGGTTGCGCGGGCAGGATAAATGGGTTGGCTACCACTGCGATCAGCGAAATTCGCCCGAACTGGTAGGCCATGACCGGTAAGGTAGTCAATTGGGCGGCCAAAGTAAAAAGCAGATAGGCAGAAATGGGACCGGCAACCTTTTTGGCTTTCTCAGGCGAGGCGAATCGGGAAATCATCCTGACTGCCCAATCCTCAAAGGGTTGGGCAAAGAGGATCAAGCCGAGGGTGGCGGCAAAGGAGAGTTGGAAACCGACGTCCCAGAGTACCTGTGGGTTGATGACGGCCATCACTGCGGCGGTGAAGGACAGGGTGTTCAACCCGTTCTGGCGGCGACCCATCTGTCGGGCGAATATCGCCAGTCCGCCCATGATGGCGGCCCGCACCACTGAAGCAGTGGCACCCACGAGTATCGTATACAACAGTATGCCAACCACAGCCGCGAATGCACCCTTGCGCCTTCCCAGCAGGCGACTGAAGAGGCCCACGAACAGCCCGGCGATGATGGCGATGTTAAAACCCGAAATGGCAATGATGTGAGCCGTACCGGTGTTTTTATAGGCTTGCTGCAGGTTGGCTGGCAGGCCATTATCATCTCCGAGCAGGATTCCGGCCAGTAGCGAGGCTTCCGGGTCGGGAAAGATCTGGTAGATATGGACAATTGCCTGATCCCTGAAAGCGTAAACCAGGCGTAGA
This sequence comes from uncultured Chloroflexia bacterium, assembly GCA_963827305.1. Lineage (GTDB taxonomy): Bacteria > Chloroflexota > Anaerolineae > Anaerolineales > Villigracilaceae > UBA877. The sequence goes on along the minus strand of CAWHAM010000022.1, from coordinate 407,212 downwards.
ATGGCGTTCCCTCCCATGAACGGCAACCGCGTGGCCTGCGCATCCGGCATATAGGCACGGATGCCTTGGTGTGCCAGATAATCTTGGTAGGAAAATTCCTCGCCGCTTGGCGGAGTTTTCAGATACCCGCGCAGGCGCACCACATCGCCGTAATGCCAGTCTCCGTTGGGGGCCACACGTGCCAGGATCAGGCCGTGGACGGTCAGCGTTTCGTCCCCGGTATTCACTGCACTTACATCCGTCCGCAGATTGGTGTATGTATCCCGTTCATCCGGCGGGCTGACCAGCGTACCGGTGACCAGTACTTCATATTCCCTGTCGTTGTACCAGGAGATGTAGTGGGCGTCAACAAAAGGGATGGTGAAATGGTAGCGGGCCGCGCCGAGGAGGAAGACGCTGATTGAAAGAAAAGCAAGCAGGAGGGAGGAAGATGGAATATGAAAAAGCTTGATGCGCAGACGCGAATAGAAAATACGAACGATAAAAGTGATTAAGGCAATGAGGATGAAAGTGCCAGCCAGAATAAGCCAGAGACTCCGGTTGAGGGGAATTTGCGCGGGCAGGAGGCTGTGGGCCAGAGCAAGCCAGTAACTTCGGGAAAGGTGAATCTGGCTGGCAACCAAGATGCCAACCAAGAATGATAGCGAAAGCCACAGCAACGGCAGAAAGGCGGTCAGCCTTTCGAAGGCGTTGGGGGTGGGTTGGTCGGAGGTTTGCATGCGGGATAGCCCCTGTGGGATGATTTTACAGTCTCCGAAGAGAATGGGCAAGAGGCAGTTGAACTATTGACAAATTGTCCATACGGCGTATAATACCGCCCAATAGTTTGAAAGACTTCGAAGAGGACGAGTACGCCTCGTACGGCAGTCAGAGAACAGGATGCATTAGGTGAAAGTCCTGTCCGCACGATGAAGCCGAATGGACCTCAGAGTTGCAGAGCGAACCCCAGTAGCTCGCGCCGGGATACTCCCGTTACAGGGTTAGGGTATAACTCCTGCGGTTGAAATTTGTCCGTTGGAGCGTACCTGAAACGAGTGAGGCTGGCTCCAATTCCTGCGCATCACGCAGGGATTTTTTGTTAACAGCGGCCTAATTCGGGTGGCACCACGGACTACGCGTTCGTCCCGTTCTACGGACGAACGTGTTTGCATTAATTCAGAAAGGAGATTGCACATGCAGAAAAACCGCATTCTAACAGGCCACCGCCCCACCGGTCCGCGCCATATCGGCCACCTGGTGGGCACATTGGAAACCTGGACGAAGCTGCAGGATACCTCGGAATGCTTCTTCCTCGTGGCGGATTTGCATGTCCTGACGACTGATTACAGACACCCGGAACGCCTCCAGGAAAACATCCGGTTTATGCTGGCCGACTGGCTGGCTGCCGGGATTGATCCGGCACGTTCCAGCGTTATCCTGCAATCTGCCATCCCGGAACATGCCCAACTCTCCCTGCTGCTCGGCATGCTGGTTACCGTGGCCCGGCTGGAACGTGTTCCGACCTACAAGGAGCAGGCACAGCAGCTTAACCTTCAGCCCTCACTTGGCCTGTTGAGCTACCCAATCCTGCAGGCGGCAGACATCCTGGTCTACAAGGCAAACACCGTCCCGGTGGGCGAAGATCAGTTACCCCATATTGAGCTGGCCCGTGAAACCGCCCGCCACTTTAACCAGACTTACCGGACGGTCTTCCCCGAGCCCGAGCCTCTTCTTTCCAAAACTGCGCGTTTGCCCGGAGTGGACAACCGCGCCATGCATACTTCCTATGGGAATGCCATATATTTGGGTGATTCCCCCGAAGAGACCACCCGCAAGGTACTGGGCATGTATACCGATCCCACCCGCATCCATGCCAGTGACCCCGGTCATGTGGAAGGCAACCCGGTATTTGCTTACCATGAAATATTCAATTCCGATCATGAGGAAATTGAAGAGTTCAAGTTCCGTTATCGGGCCGGCAAGGTTGGCGATGTGGAGCTTAAGCAGCGCCTGGCCGAGGTGCTCAACACCTCCCTTGCCCCCTTGCGCGAGCGCCGGGCCGCATTCATTGCGCAACCCAAAATGCTCATGGAAATATTGGAGACTGGTACGGAACACGCCCGGCTTATTGCCCGACAGACGTTCGAGGAAGTCCAGGATTGCATGGGCCTGAAAAGCCATCTTTCTGCCGGTAATAAGGCGTTTGGTCATGTAAATGGCGCCTTTTGTTGAATAGCCTTAAGATAGCCCTGCATAAGTTCATGCCGGAAATGACAGCAGGTCTCCAGTTTTCGGGAGACCTGCTGTTGTATTGGATGGTGTTGAGCTGTTATATTTTTGGCATCTGAACTCCGAGCTGGGCCAGCACACCTGGCACACCCCCGCCCGGTACGCTTGCCGACTCGAGCCGGTTGACTTTGCCATTCTTTAATGTGATGGTAATTGGTTCCCTTGGCAGTGACACATGTCTGCCGGAGGCGGGCACCTTCGGGAAACCCGGCATGGGCAGATTTAGTTCTCTCGTTTGCGTGCCGGTGATTTGGAATGAGGCAGTCACTTGGTCGCCGTTCTGTTTGAAGTCCGTCGCGTTGAATTTCCAATCGGGCATGGCAGCCACCATTGCAGTTTGCAGGCCAACGAATTCGCGTTTGCCAACCGGCTCGGGCACAGGCCCGGCGAAGACCATATCGTCTGCCAGTATTTCGGACATCTTCCCGGGCTGCCCCATTTCCATCCCGGCCAATCCAGATTTGATCATGCTAATTGCGTCCATACTTAATTACTCCTTTTCATACCACTAAATCAGGTGATGGGTTCGCCATCCTCATTCTATTATACCACTAAATCTGACATATTTTATCATATTATTAGGATTTGTCGTTCTCCGAAAACACCAATCCACCAGTTTGATTAGGAAACATCAGGGGATCACGCGACCAGGTATTTAACGGGGCGAATCGTCAGGGCTCCAGGTCGATAAAGCGTGCCACAATGGCGGGGTCGAACTGCTTGCCGGCCTGGTCTTTCAGGTATTGGAGCGCCTGCTCCTTCGTCCATGCCTTACGGTAAGGCCGGTCTGAGAGCAAAGCATCCCAGACGTCCACCACGGCGAAGATGCGCGCCGGGAGCGGGATTTCCTCCCCGCGCAACCCGGAGGGATAGCCTTCCCCATTCCACCATTCATGGTGATAAGCTGGGACGACCAGGGCTGGTTGAAGGAATGCTATCGCGGAAAGCATGTCACATGCGATCTTGGGGTGCGTCCGCATCACGTTCCATTCCTCTTCGTCCAGGGAGGTCTTCTTCGTCAGGATGGCGTCCGGAATGGCCATCTTGCCAATGTCATGCAGCAGGGCGCCGCGGTAAAGGTATTCCAGATCCTCCCCTTCGAGACCGCAGGCACGCCCCAGGCGTAAGGTCAGCTTGGTGACCCGCTGGGAGTGGCCCTCAGTTTCCTTGTCACGGATTTCCAATGCACGCGACCAGCCTTCCAGAGTGCTGTCATAGGTCTTGCGCATCTCGGACTGGCGGTCCCGCTCAATCCGGTTGCGGTTCTCGATCGCGATGATCAGGAGTGTCACGCTGATCAGACCAACAGCCAGGGGGCCAAGGATGTCCGGGATGCCAAGAACCATTTTTGGGGCGAGTACCGGCAGCAGAAGTATGATCAGATTGGTCCCATATCCGAACAGGGCCATCCATTCGCTAGTCAGGAAGATGCTGGCGAGGACATAACTGGGCAGAAGGAAAGATAAGGTCACGATGATATTCAAACTCGTCCCTTCGAGAATATTCTGGAAGACATTCAAAGGGAACATGACCAACAGGATTACGACTGCCAGGCCGGTCAGGCTGGTACGGCTGATCGTATAGGTAATGATCAGGACCGCGTATCCGATCAGGTCGGCAATCGGGAAGCGGTAACCCGGAATGGTTAGTAGATACGCCAGATTGACCGACAGGAAGAGCAGGAACAGGCAGATCAGGAAGTAAGACAGCAGCCGGGCTTTGCGTCGGTCGGCTGGTTTGGTGATTTTTTGCGAAGGTTCCACCAGCCAGCCTGTCAGTAAAATCCCTATCTTTTTCACACCGCTTAACCAGGACGGAGGGTTCAATGGGTAAAGATCCATGCTTGCACGCTCCTTCCATTTCTTTATATACTAGGATGGCCTTCCTTTGGTCGCTCTGGTTGGGAGAAAACCTTGTGTTACGAAGGGAAAGGCGTCGCTCCGGCTGGATATAAAGGTTTTTCAACCGGTTAGTCAATAAGGGAAATGATACTACAAAGAGTCATCTTAAAGTTGATCACAATTACCCCATTTGGGGGAAATCTCCAATCTGAAGCTGAAACTCAAACTATAAGAACTTCCCAGTCCTTTACACAAGAACATCTGTGCGAACTTGTCCATGTGGTAAAATTAATTTCTATGGAAACTGAACGCCGTAAACTCCCTGCACCCCCCGGATTGATCACCTCCCTGGTGCGGGGCTTCGATTCTGTTGCCAACCATGTCTTGGTCATCCTGCCTCCCGTTTTGCTCGACCTGTTCCTGTGGCTCGGCCCGCACCTGCGCTTGAAAAGCTTTTTCCAGCCTCTGATTGAACAGCTCCCTTCGATGGCAAAGGCTTTCCCAACCAATTTCCCGGACCTTGCCACGGTCCAACAGGCCTGGACGAGCTTCATGAACCATTTCAACCTGTTCATTATCCTGCGTACCTTCCCGGTGGGGGCCACGAGTCTGCTGGGCTACCAGATGCCCGGGCAGACGCCGCTGGGAGCCCCGCAGAGCCTGGATGCCGGTTCTTTGCTTGGGATCATTGGCTGGGCTATGCTCCTGGCTCTGCTAGGCTGGTTGATCGGCGCGGTTTACTACTATTGGATCTCCGGCGTGGCGCTCAAACCGGAAATACGCTCGCTCTGGAAGTCCATCCAACAGGCAACCTTCCTTTCGATCATCTGGCTGGGCATCCTTTTCGTTTTCGGGTTGCCGGCCATCATGCTGGTATCCGTGATTAGCTTCTTCAGCCCGCTCCTGGGTCAGATCATGTTTTTTGCAGGCGCTCTTCTGCTGCTATGGTTGGCGGTGCCGGTCTTTTTCTCTGCGCATGGCATTTTCATCCTTCAATTGGATGCTTTCCGCTCCATCCTGGGCAGCCTTCGTATGGTGCGGTTTACCCTGCCCAATACCGGGTTGTTCCTGTTGGTATTTCTGCTCATTAATACCGGGCTGAACTTTTTATGGAACACCCCTTCGCAAAGTTCCTGGTGGATGCTGGTGGGCATTACCGGGCACGCTTTTGTCTCGACCGCCTTGCTGGCGGGCAGTTTCATATATTATCGAGATATCAACGCCTGGCTGACGGTGGTCTTTGAGCAGCTCCAGAAACAGGCCATTTCGTCCAAGCTGAACTAGAGGAAAATGACTCTGTGGGAATCTCGGTGGTGAGTGAGAACATAGGGGGTGTTCCCCCATATCTTGCCCCCTATCACGGGGATTGCCAATGAATTGAGGAGATGATGGTAACCAACGGAAGTTATGACGCAAAGGACATCCAGGTCCTGGAAGGACTGGAAGCTGTCCGGCGCCGCCCGGGCATGTACGTGGGTGGCACGGACATCAAAGCCCTGCACCACCTTGTTTATGAAGTGGTGGACAACTCGATTGACGAGGCCCTGGCCGGGGTATGCACGCGCATCGAAATTATCATCCATGCCGATTCGTCCGTCACCGTCATTGATGACGGGCGCGGCATTCCGGTGGACATGCATCCAACCGAGAAGAAATCAGCCCTGGAAGTGGTGATGACCAAGCTGCACGCCGGCGGCAAGTTCGGCGGCGGCGGTTATAAGGTCTCGGGCGGGCTGCACGGGGTGGGTGTTTCCGCGGTGAATGCGCTTTCCGAATGGTGCGAGGTGGAAGTCAAACGCGATGGCCATGTGCACTTCCAGCGCTACATACGCGGCCACCCCCAGGAACCGGTCAAGGTCATCGGGAAGGTCAAGTCCGCAGATACCGGCACCAAGACCACCTTTAAGTATGACCCGCTTATCTTCACCGAAGCGCTCGAATACCGTTTCGACACCCTCATCCAGCGTTTCCGCGAGATGGCCTTCGTCACGCGCGGCACCACCATTTACTTTTTGGACGAGCGCAGCAACCGCGAGTTGACCTTCTACTTCGAGGGTGGCATCACCTCCTTCGTCCGCTATTTGGATCGAAACCGCGAGATCCTGCATCCGGTGGTCTATGTCGAAAAGGATATTGAAGGTGTCGGTATAGAATGCGCCGTACAGTACACGGATGCCTATACCGAGTTCGGTCTATTCCTTCGCCAACACCATCAACACTGTCGACGGTGGCACACACCTCACCGGCATGCGCTCGGCCCTGACGCGCGTGGTCAACGACTACGCTCGCAAGAGCGGGTTGCTCAAGGAAGCCGACCCGAACTTTTCCGGCGACGATACGCGCGAGGGTCTGACCGCCATTATCAGCATAAAACACCCCGATCCGCAGTTCGAGAGCCAGACGAAAGTGAAGTTAATGAACCCCGAAGTCCAGACCTATGTTACGCAGGTGCTGGGCGAGTCCTTCGGGACCTTCCTCGAGGAGAACCCGCAGGCCGCCAAGGCCATCATCGCAAAGTGTCTCACTTCGGCGCGCGCCCGGGATGCAGCCCGCAAGGCGCGTGACCTGGTCATCCGCAAGTCCGCCCTGGAGAGCTTAACCCTGCCGGGCAAGCTGGCAGACTGTTCCGGGCGGGATGCCTCCAAGACCGAACTTTACATCGTGGAAGGTGACTCGGCCGGCGGCTCGGCCAAACAGGGCCGCGACCGCCATTTCCAGGCCATCCTGCCCCTGCGCGGTAAGATCCTGAATACCGAGCGTGCACGCCTGGATAAGATCCTGGGGAACAACGAAGTGCGGGCGCTTATCTCGGCTCTGGGGACCGGCATCGGTGACAACTTCGACCTGGCAGGCCTGCGCTACGGGCGTATTATCATCATGACGGATGCCGACGTGGATGGCAGCCATATCCGGACGCTCCTGCTGACCTTCTTCTTTCGCTATATGCCCACGCTGGTCGACGAAGGACATCTCTATATCGCCCAGCCGCCGCTCTATCGCCTTGCCTATAAGAACCAGGTCCATTACGCCTACAATGATGCCGACAAGGACAAGCTGCTCAAGAGCTTGGGCGTCAGCCCTGACAAGGTCAGCCTGAGCCGTTACAAGGGCCTCGGTGAAATGAATCCCACCCAATTGTGGGAGACCACCATGAACCCGGTCAACCGCACCCTGCTGCTGGTGACGGTGGACGACGCTGCCGAAGCCGACCGCACCTTCGACATGCTCATGGGCGATGCAGTCGACCCCCGCAAGCGCTTCATCCAGACCCACGCCAAGGCGGTCAGGAATTTGGATATCTGAACTTGCCTGCGGAACTTACTGTTCATAACACTGTCCTACTGGATCAAACTGGTAGGGCAGTGTTTTGTGAAGGCAGGCTATGCGGCAGGATGCACCATAAACCAGGCCTGGACCAGGGAGAAACCAACTTGAAAGATCGAAAACAGGCGGCTCTGTCCTAGGCGGGAACAGCGGGATCGGTTTTGCGGTTTCCAGTAAACTGGACGCACGCAGCTTTCACGTCATCCTGGCGGCGCGGAATGCGCAGAAAAGCACCCAGGCCATTGAGTAAATCGTGGTGGCCAACCCAAACGCCAGCCTCGAGTGGCTCCCGCTGGACCTGGCTTCCTTTGCGTCGGTGCGGCAATGTGTGGAAGCGTTCCAGGCAAAAGGCTATCCACTGCAGATCCTGATCAACCCGCCTGGTTGCATGGATAGAAAAGGTGATATATACTGGACAGAAACGAATCTCCTTGAATATAAAAACTTTGAAAGCAGCACAATTTGTTAAAAAGGGGGTAAACCCAGTTTATAGGTGAGCCATGAAAAGAATATTCATCTTGACAATCTTTCTTCTTTTGACCGCCTGCAACATACCTATAAATGAGACTTCCACATCGACGCAACCACCGACAGTAACGAACCCACCGCCCGCCACGCCTCTGCCTCTCGTCACGCCTCTGCCACCCGTGGAAGGCCCGGATCCATCCTACCAAATAGGCGCCTTTTATTATCCTTGGTATGGTAATCCGGCCACGGATGGCGAATGGATTCACTGGACACAGAATGGTCATATCCCCCCCAAGGATATCGCCAGTGATTATATGCCCGCCTTGGGAGCATACTCTGCCAATGATCCAGCGGTGGTGGCACAGCACATGGCCTGGCTGCGGAAGGCGGGCATCGGTGTGATCATAGTCTCCTGGTGGGGACAGGCAGGGCAAGAAGAAAAACCGGTCCCGCTCCTCCTGAAGATGGCACAGCACTACGGGATCAAGGTGACCTTCCACATTGAGCCTTACAGCGGGCGTACTGCCGACAGGCTTTTAGCGGACGTTAAATATATCTATGGGAAATACGGATCCGACCCGGCCTTTTTCCTCTCTACGGCGACCAGTCGGTTCAGCCCGGGAAAACAGCCCAAGCCAATGTTCTTTGTATGGGACAGCAGCGAACGGGATACTGGAAATCCAATCCAGACAGACTACTGGAGGGACGCGTTGGACGCCATCCATGTATTACCACAGGGCGGGCTGATTATTGCTGATATGAAGGATGGCAGTTGGATCACCGACAGTCACTTTGATGGATTGTATAACTACGCCACGCTCCACCTCGACCAGGAGGGCGGCTTTGATTGGGCTGGCGGGATGCCGCCGGACTCGCTTTACATTCCAAGCGTTATCCCTGGCTTCTCGGCCAAGCGGGTTGGGTACTCGTCTGACACCTCCGTTTCCCGTCTGAACGGAAACACCTACAACGACCAATGGAAAGCCGCCCTGGGTACGTCCGTCCAGCCAGCCATGGTCATGATAACCTCCTTCAACGAGTGGCATGAGGGCACCATGATCGAACCAATAGTCATCGGAGCAAACGATGGGCAAGGCTATTCCTATGCTGACTTTGGCGCCTTGCCGCCGGATGGCTACCTGACCTTGACTCGCCAGTGGGTGGACAAATTCCTGGCGACCACCTGGCCGGAGACATACCGGACGCGTATCCAGATCACCACAACATCAGACTGGACCACCCTCAACTTGGTGAGCGGTGGCACATGGCTCCGCCCGGACTTGGTCTCAAGCAGCCCGAGCCCTGCCTATGCTGGTATGGAAAGCGGCGGTCACTTTGTCCTGAAGCAACCACTTGCTGATGCAGAAAGTGGCGCACAAGTGCAAATGACCTGGGATTTGCTTTTGACCGGGCTGGGTTCGGCAGGGAACCTTGTGCTGAATATTGAACGGGGAAACCTTGGCAGAACCGATGTGACCATTTTCAACTACCTGGGTGCTACACCCAAAGCCATCAGGACAATTAATTGGGGAGGGATTACGAGCGGTCGTAATAGCCTGCAAGTGACGGTTCCGGCATCCGCCCTGATGACAGCGGCACCCTGAATGGTAATTTTTGAAATGATTTTGTGTGGGCAAGCATAGAAAGCGGAAGGATTTACAAGAGAAGCACTTATATCCTGGTTCTTTCAATTTTGGACGATAACTCACCCCGGCACCCAGTGCCGGAAGAACAGCTTCGTCCCGACCACGATCACGATCAGGCCGGCCAGCAGCACCAGCAGGTTCAGGGCCACCCACGGCAGGTCCGCCTGCTGGAGCGAGCGCCAGCGCCGTGCGCCCAATTCATTTAGAAGCATATCCAGGAAATTGGCGGCCGGGAAAGCCGCGATGAACAACCCCAGGAAGACGCCGCTTTGACCGTTGACTTCGTCGTTGCCGGTCACCGCCGGGTGGAAATGCACCAGCAGGTTGAATGCCAGTGCAATCCCCAACAGGATCCACAACACGGCGGGATGTCGTTTGCGCAGGGATGGTTTCATTGGATGATTACGCCGAGGCGCCCGAGTAGCGCCGCAAGCCCAGCCGCCAGATCAGCCGGGCGGCTGCCGAGAGCAGGATCGCCAGCCCGACCGCCCCCAGCAAAGTCGATGCACCCAACCGTCCGGTCAGGGCCTCGGCCGGGACCGTGGTGGCAAAGGCCACCGGGACGATGAAGGTCAGGCCGAAGCGCAGCCAGTTCGGATACAGGCTGATCGGCCAGCGCCCCGCCTGGTACATGCTCTGGAATATTTCGAGCAGGTTTTCCACCCGTACCAGCCAGAACGACAGGCTCGCCAGGATCAGCCAGAAACTGTAGACGATCACGGCTCCGGCCAGCAGCATGCCGATGAACCCCACCGCCTGCCAGCCCCCGATCGTTTTCCCCAGCCGGACCAGGGCGGTCACCAGCACGCCAATTCCCATCAACAGGTCGAGCAGGCTCCAGATCGCCACGCGCTGGATGCTGACCAGTAACTGGGCATCCTCCGGTTTGGTCAGAGTGAAATCCAGCGTTCCATCCCGCACCGAGTTGATCAGGGCCGACATGCCCGGCTGGATCACCAGGCTGATGATTCCCCCCACCAGGAAGTAGACTCCCACCAGCGCCAGCATTTCGTCCGGGCGCCAGCCACCCAGGCTCTGGGTGTACGAGAAGATGACCGCCAGCCCGGCCAGGGCGGTGCCCAGCTCGAGCAGGGATTGGAAGAGTTGGACGAAGAAGTTGACCCGGTAGGCGGTCTCGTTCAGCACGCTCACCCGGAAGTATACATACAACAGGCGCAGGGTATTCATGCTCCCACCGCCGAGTAGACCCGCACGCCCGCACGCCAGACCAGCCGGATCAGCACCAGGCTGGCAATCACCCAGACGCCTGGGCCCCCAGCCCTTCCAGCGCCTGGAAGGTCGTCAGCCGGCCGAGTACCAGCTCCACCGGGAAGCCCAGCATCCAGCGAAAGGGCAGGATGTCCGCCACGATCTGAATCCAATGCGGGAAGAGCGTCAGCGGGGCGATCTGCCCTGCCAGGAACAGCATCAGAAGGAATAAACCTGGTTGATGGCGTTCACCCGCGTGGTCCAGAAGGCCGCCAGTGCCAGCGTCCATTCCAGCAGGAAGCGCACCAGGAAGGCCAGCAGTAAGGCCGGGATAAATGTCAATACGGCCCACAGTGCCAAGGTCGCATTCGGATGGAAGATCAGGCCCAGGCCGACCGCCACGAGCAGCAGGACCGGTAAGGTGATCAGCTTGGAGGAAAGGTTATCGGATATGTCCGAGTGGATCGGGTGGACCGGTTTGAGCAGGGCAAACGAGAGCGAGCCCTGCCGGACGCGGTATTCGTATTCCCACATCACCCAGGTATAGGTGACCTGGTTGACCAGCATAAAGGCAATATAGTAGGCGGCGAAACCACCCGCCGTGTAGCCTCCCACACTCCCGCCACTGCCGTTCGATACAGTCGACCAGACTATCAGGTAGATGATCGGCTCGAGCACGGAGCTGATCATCCAGATGAATAGGGAGGCCCGGTACGCCAGCATGGTCGCAAAGGTGGTCTTGAACTGTTGGGCATACAGCCGCACCAGCGCCCGCAACTCTTCGAGTACGCTCATTTCATCTCCTGCGTGAAGACCTGGTCGATCACCTCCTCGATCGGCGGATCCTCCACCAACAGGTCGATCACCGGCAGGTCGGCCAGCAGGCGCTCGGTCACGTGGGCGGTCCTGGCTTTAGGCACCCGCAGGGTGAAGCGCCCGTCCTCGCAATCGACCACTTCCCCGTAGCTGTGCAGGTCGGCCAGGCAATCCCCCAATTGGACCACGATGGTCTTATGGGCGGTGAACTGCTGCACCAGGTCCGCCAGGTCGCCGTCGAAGAGCAGGCGCCCGTGATGGATGACGATGACGCGCTTGCACAGGGCTTCCACATCCGCCATGTAATGGCTGGTCAGCAGGATGGTCGCCCCGTAGCGCCGGTTGTACTCTTCGATGAAAGCCCGGATACGCCGCTGCATGGTCACGTCCAGGCCGATCGTGGGTTCGTCCAGGAAGACCACCTGCGGGCGGTGCAGCAGGGCCGCTGCGATCTCGCACTTCATGCGTTCCCCCAGAGACAGGTTGCGCACCGGCTTCTTGAGCAACGGACCCAGCTCGAGCAGTTCGGTCAGTTCTTTGAGCGTACGCTGATAATCAGTACTCGGCAGGCGGTATATCACCCGGTTCAACTCGAACGAATCGGCCGCCGGGATGTCCCAGACCAGTTGGTTGCGCTGGCCCATCACCAGGGTGATCTGGCGGAGGATAGGCCCGTTCGCGCTTCCAGGGGACGAAACCGAGCACGCGCCCTTCGCCGCCGGTGGGATGCAGCAGTCCGGAGAGCATCTTGAGGGTGGTGGTCTTGCCGGCCCCGTTCGGACCCAGGAAGCCCACCATCTCCCCGGCCACCAGGTCGAAGGTCAGCCCATCCACGGCCTGGACCTCCTGCATGCGGCGGTGGAACAGGGACTTGCACGGCCGCGCCCATGCCGGACTCGCGTTCCGGGACCCGGTAGGTCTTGCACAATTCTTGCAGGTGGATGACAGGTTCGCTCATGGAGAGTCCAGGCTGGCGGATTTATGCAAATATATCAGGTTATTATAAGCATTATTCTGATAAGAAGCTTAAGGTATCAATATGACAAAGCGAGAAAATCCAAAAAGATGGCTTGCCTCCTCCGCGGCAACCATTTTAAGTAAGATAACTGCAATAAGAAAATTGGTTCCCTCATTTCTGAACTTCGAAATGGGGGGATGCCCGCCTGCACCCCGAAGGGGGGTTAGGGCAGGGGTGCTATCCCCCATCCTGCCTGCCCCCGCACCAAGGGGGTGGGGGTGCTCGCCGCTTGTTGCAGGGCCCTCGGTGTTTTTCTAAGGACCCGTTGCAAGCGTGTGTTCGGGTATGGTCCTGGATATCTTCGATTTTTATTATTCTTGTATGTTGTCAAACTTGATTATAGTAAAATCATCGATCATCATTTTGCGGGTTACCGCCAGCCAGCTTATGAAGTTGTACGTCTTTGGAAAATCCGCATTCGTCTGTTTGAAAACAAGCTTGTGGTCTGGATCGCCGGGTTTCCAGATATCAATAAAGAAGGTATTGGATTGATCAAAACCCATCAGGGCGCTGTACCAATTATCCGCCTGTAATCTCCAATCGCCTGCGAAATAACCAGTCTTCAGGTCGTTATTTATAAGTGAATGCACCGTGAGTGGTAAACCCGGCATATGCTGCAATGCAACCGAATAAAAGCCAAGCCGGCCCTTCACGCTATCGCAAACTTTTCCGTTTACATAGCCGTCAAATCCCAGGGAAAAGTCACCCTGGTCGCCTTCATACGCAAACAGAAAATAAACGGCCTCATTGGCATCGATCATTTCATCGGCGTAATAATAGACGGTGCCGTATTTATCCTTTTCCGAGTTGATGGCCAAGTGGCCATCTTCCGCAGACCACACTGCCCCGAATCCGGTGCAGGATGCCCACCCTTTGGGCGACAGGAATGAATAATCAAAGCGATCCTGGTATTTTACCGAGGCATTCGAAACCACGTCTGAGATCCCGACTGGTAACGGAATGGGTGTAGGGGATGGCTCCAGTGTGGCTGTCGGTATGGGAGTATTTGTTGGTGCTGATGTTGGCGTGGAGGATGGTGCCGACGTATGGATCGGCACCGGGGTCAATGTTGGGGCTGATTTTTGGCCCAATCCACAGCCTGTTATGGGTATGACAAAAAATAATATAAGGATTGCTCTAAATGTTGCCTCTCTTCCACTTTTTGGTGACATTTTTCCTCCTGCGCTGTCACGGGCGCACCCGGCGACTACTCAAGAGAGTCGCATAACTTTACGATGTCTTAATTCCAGCCTCCTGGTCAAGGTTCAATGGGCAGCACTTTACTATTATGCGATTCCGTATCATGTATAAATTATGTATAAATATAGTATATGGCAAACCCTTGCTTGATTCAACAATCATTTGTCAGGTGGGATAAATTCCCACAACGCCAAATCCACCCGGGTCAAACGCTCGCCCGCTTCCCAGGGTTTTCTCATGATCGGAAAACACACGTTTATTTGACCTATTCTCCTGCCCCCTTCCCAAAGGGAAGTGGAAAAAGAGGCGAAAACAGGTGTGCGGTGGCGCTTTGCGCCACCGCACACCTGTTTTCGCACAATTCTCCCTTCCTCGAGCCGGGGAGGGGACGGGGGTGGGGCTGACACGACTTACTTTGAGACAGTCCTGGACCGCTTCCTTGTCCGGATTGTATCCGGGATACCAATAAGCTAATATAAGCGTTTGCATGACAAACGGTCGAAAAACCCCAGATAAGGAGTCTTATGTTTACCCGGTCCGCTGAATTCTATGACGCCATTTATCTAAGTCGTGGCAAGGACTATGCTGCCGAAGCGCAGTCCGTCCACGAGCAGGTTCAAAAACATCTCCGCTCGGGAGGAAATACACTGTTGGATGTGGCCTGTGGCACAGCCATCCATGCCGGTTACCTCGCCGAGCACTATCAGGTTGAGGGCCTCGACGTGGATGAGCGCATGCTCGCAGTGGCAAGAAGGAAACTGCCCGATATTCCCTTCTACCAGGGCGACATGCTCGATTTTACGCTCCCCAAAAAGTTTGATGTGATCACCTGCCTGTTCAGCTCCATCGCTTATGTCAAAACCTTGCCCAAACTCAACCAGGCGCTTGCCAACCTGGAGCGGCATCTCAAACCCGGCGGAGTCATCGCCATCGAACCTTGGTTTACGCCGGAGGACTGGCATACGGGTAGTGTTCACGCCACCTTTGTCGATCAGCCCGACCTTAAAAGTTGCGCGCATGAACCTGACCGGCCTGGATGGTACCTTATCCTACTTTGTTTTTCACTACCTGGTGGGTACGCCTGAAGGGATCACTTACTTCTATGAACGCCATGAACTCGGCTTGTTTACCACGGATGAGTGCCTGTCTGCTTTTCGGGCCTGCGGCCTGGATGTCATCCATGACCCACGCTGGTTGAATGGACGTGGGTTGTATCTTGGCAAGAAAAGGCTTTAATCGGAAACTGTCCAGGGAAAGATCCGCGCAAAAATCGCCGGGGAGGACTTGCCAGTCGCCCCGGACGACAGCGTCGAGATGCTGCAGACGTAATGCAACTGTGCCTGGTTATGATAAGCATTATTCTGAAAAGAGGTTTATGCTGTTGAAGAGTCAGAGAGAACCACCAAGGCATTTCATCTGGCAGATTGCTGTATGCCTTGGGCGCACCAGCTGGGCGTGTAGCTCAATGATAGAGCAGCGGCCTTTTAAGCCGTTTGTTGGGAGTTCGAGCCTATGCCCCCGGAGCGCAGCGTAGGGGGGCGCGAAGCACCCCTGGAGCGTAGCGCAAGGGGCTCCACGCTCATCATGTATATATAGGGGTATTCCCCGCATGTCACCCCCAGATATGGTGGAGATATGATGGCTCGTACAATATTTTTTGTATGAGCAGTTGTTCTATATCTACCAGATCGCTTGCCAGTTCGCTATAGACCCAAGGTAGACGGTATTCATTCATACATACCCCTAAGGATGAATTCTCAGAGTGAGGCTTTAGGTTTTTACCGGTAATGAAGTTGGAGTTTAGAGGGATGTACTAGTATTAGGTTGGGGATTGCTATATACTTATTTATAGGCTGAATATTGGAGTGGTTATTAATGACTGAGGTTAAAGCAATATTTTTAGATACCTTGCGCTCCGACTTAGAAAGGAGTAATAATTAAAATATGGATGGGTCTAATATTCAAACGGGTATTCAATACATAAAATCAGGTGATAAGGCTAGAGCACTAATTATTTTTAAGGATTTGGTGAATCAAGAACCAAACAATGAAATCGCTTGGTTATGGTTCGCTTTTAGTGTAGATACAATAGAAGAGAGAAGAGAATGTTTTTACAAAGTACTCGAAATCAACCCCAAAAACGCCAGTGTTCAAAAGGCATTAGCTGAACTGGAACTCCTATCAGTATCATCAGAAACCAACCTAGATCATATAGCCAGTACTGGCTTAAATTGTCCATCTTGTGGAAGTGCTCTGGGAAAGCCTGACCACACAGGATTAGTTCAGTGTGGTTATTGTGGAACTACAATCAATTACAAACCGCCTGTTGAAAAAGTTGAAGGCAAAAATATAGAACGGTATTCTGAATTAGGTCAAGCAGCATTAGATGGAAAAAATTACGATAAATCAATACAATATGCAAATAAAATTCTAGAAATTTAACCCTGAAAACGTTGATGCTTGGATAAATAAAGCATATGCAACATATTGGCTTACCACAGAGGCTAATAATCAATTCGATGAGGCAATGGGATATTTAGGTAAGGCTGAAAATATAAATAAGGACAATCCGAAAATTAAGACAACCAAAGATTGGCTGATAGATAGTCAATACAATTGGTGTGTATATTGTGGAAATATTGCGGATGCCCAAGTTGGAAAGATTATTGATATATATTCATCAACATATGATGCCCGGGACGGTCATATGGAAGCTAAAAAGAAGTGCCAAAAATATGTAATTCAATCAATGAATTATTATATGCTCGCTTCAAAATACAAACCAGATGATTACAATTTATTAATTAAGATTAGGGATGTGGCAAAATTTGGAAATTGGATAACATGGAGTGACGAGGTTAGAAATAAAATTGCAAATGTACAAAGAGTGGAGCAAATTCAACAAGCCGTTAACCTACGTAACCAGTTACAAATTCAATTACATGAAGCCGAAACCAAATTAGCAAAACTTAACAAGAAAAAAGGATTGTTTACGGGGATGAAAATCGATAGTACGATAAACAATATAGCATCTCTTAAAAAGCAAATTGCTCTATGTGAAAAGAAAATTAATCTTATGCAACAAAAGAAGGTTGCATAGACATCGCAGTATGATTCTTGATAATCTTATGCCACAGATAATTTATTCCAATTGAGCGGAACGTGTTATGAGAGACACAAATCACCAAGTTATATAAATCAATAGATCTCACCTTCAACGATTAAAGGCTGATCCTTCTGAATTTACAGATATATTGAAAGCACAATCGGAATCGGCAATGGCTCTAAAGAGTAATTAGATTGGTGTTGATTAGCAGGGGTTACCGAGGGTACCAATCGCCGTATTCCATCTACCTGGCAGGTGTCTTGCGCCTGGGATAAAGGGCCAGGAAAGCCACGACAAAGATAATATCAATGACAAGCCCCAGTTCCGCCTGGCTGAAATTAACCTCACCCCAAATCATGAAGTAAAACGCGCCTAGTGCGTCAAGGAGAGACCACGCTATGGCTAATTGCAGCCACAGGATGTGCTTTAGCGGGTCCCGTGCTGGGATGATTACAAAGACGCCCGAGACGATATAGGAGTTGCCAAGGAGCATTAGAAAGTAAGGCGCGTACGCAGGCCACTTTCCAGGACCAAACGTGGAAAGGGTTTGCCCGGGAGCAATTATGAACACCAGACCGTATACAATACCGATCGCGGCCCAAACGATCATTGCCACCGCCAGACCTTTTTTCATGGCTCACCTCCATGAGGAAGATTGACGTTATCATACCAATGATACTTGAAACGTAACGCACCACTCTTATCTTCTTCCTTCGCGTAACACCTGCCCTGTGTCTCTTCAGGGTCGTGCCCTTGGTGGTCAATGATCTGAAATCCTCTATTCCTTTTTTCCCATGATTTACCACCCCCTCCCAAGTGCCCCCTTGACAAACTAGAATAAATGTTCTAGTATTATCACATATGTAATCAGCCTCTCATTCCTAGCTACGCCCAGCTCTTGGAACGTGATACCTGACAAGTGAAACTTGACACATGCTACTGATACCTGACATCCTTTCCCACCGTTTCGATCCGCCCAGCTTCAGAAAAATGTTCCTGCGAAAGGTGATTATTTTTATTATATAGGCAGGGCGCGTTGCTCCTCTGCGTTCCAGGATTCACTCTTGACAGCCTTACGGATTCTGGGTATCATCCAGGTAGATCAACTTGATATATCAACATATCAATACGGCTGGCAGTGTCGATGTTTGCCAACTCCTCTCAACCCAGATCCCCGCTCTATTTCCGCATCCAACAGGGCCTCCTGGAACAGATCCAGGCCGGTCAGCTTCAGCCTGGGTCACAATTGCCTACTGAAGCCGACCTGGCCCGCCAGTACCAGGTCAGCCGTATCACGGCCAAGCGTGCCCTCGATGAGCTCGTCCGGCAGGGCCGCGCATACCGCCAGCAGGGACGCGGCACCTTCGTCGCCCAGGCCCGCATCCGTGACATTTCCGGCTTCCGTAGCTTCAGCGAGGACATCCGCGCCCGCGGCTTCACCCCCAGCTCGCAGGTCCTGGACTTCAAGGAAATCGAGCCGGAGGCTGCCCTCCGGGAACGCCTGCACGTCCCCGAGGGTGAGCATGTCCTCCTGCTGAAACGCCTGCGCCTGGCCGATCAGGAACCGGTCGCGGTTGAGATCGCCTACCTGCCTTGCCGCATCTGCCGCGGCCTGCTCCAGGAAGACCTGGCTGGCGGCTCGCTCTACGCCCTCCTGGCAGAAAAATTCAACCGCGTGCCTACCTGGGCGGATGCCGAGATTGAGGCAGTTCTGCCGACCAGGGAGCAGGCCCGCCTGCTCAATTTGAAAGCCGGGACGCCGGTGCTGGTGGCCCACCGGGTGACCTACGCGGCGGACTACGATGTCATCGAGACCGTCGATTCGGTCTATCGCGGCGACCGCTTCAGCTTTTACACTGGACGCCAGTTCATCGGATGAGGCATGTTGCCATGGACCTCGCGGATTTAAAGCAGCGACTGCATGCAGGCCTGATCGTCTCGTGCCAGGCTATGCCGGGCGAGCCGTTCTTCGGCGCCGGGATGATGGCCGCCATGGCGCGCGCCGCCGTCTCTGCTGGCGCGGTGGGCATCCGCGCCAACGGGCCGGAGGATATAGCAGCCATCCGCGCGGAAGTGGATGTGCCGATCATTGGAATTTTTAAGGTTGATCTGCCCGGTTTTGATGTGCGCATCACCCCAACTCTTGAACATGCCCTGCAGGTCGCCGCAGCCGGCGCAGACCTGATCGCCCTGGATGCCACTCTGCGTCCCCACCCTGTTGGCAGCTTGGAAGGATTGATCGAGCAGGTCCACCGACGCACTGGGCTTCCGGTGCTCGCGGATGTTTCCACACTGAAAGAAGGCCTTTCCGCAGCCGCCAGCGGTGCAGAGTTCGTTGCCACCACCCTGTCCGGTTATACAACCGATAGCCCCGCCCGGACCGGACCGGATTTCGTCTTGCTCGAGCAATTGGTGACAGCACTTGGGCCGTCGGATATCCCGGTCATCGCAGAGGGTCGCATTGCCACGCCCGAACAGGCCGCCCGGGCCCTGGCTCTCGGCGCTTATGCCGTGGTGGTCGGCAGCGCCATCACCCGCCCGCAATGCATCACCGCCGGCTTCGTGGACGCTCTCAAGAAGGTTGGTACAGTATGACCCGGCTCGCCTGCCTGCCTCTCGACGATCGCCCGGTCAACTACGACTACCCGCGTGAGATGGCGGCATTGGCCGGGTTCGAGATCGAACTGCCGCCGCGGGATTGGTTGGGCAACCCCTGGCTTCCAAGCCGGCATGTTGACCTGGTCGACTGGCTGGAAAAAACCGCCGCGCGGGCGGACGTGCTGCTGGTGGCTTTGGATACACTCGGTTATGGTGGTTTAGTCCCATCACGTACCTCCAGTGAAAGGGCCGAACAAGTGCTCGAGCGCCTCTCCGTCGTTAAGAAGTTGAAGGTCAGGCGGCCGAGCCTTCTCATCCTGGCCTATAACGTCATCCTGCGCATCAGCCGCGCCAACTCGGCCGAGGAAGAAAAGACCTACTGGGCAGAATACGGCAGCCGCATGTTCCGCCTGTCTTATCTGGAACACAAATCCGGGCTGGGTGAAGCTGATGATGCCGAGATTACCGAGAGTGCAGTACTGCGGAAGCAAATCCCCGATTCCGTCTATGAGGATTACCGGTTGGGCCGAAAGCGCAACCACGCCGTCAACCGGGCCATGCTCGACTGGCTGGCCGAGGGTTTCTTCGACTACCTGCTCCTGCCGCAGGACGATACCGCCGACTACGGCTGGAATATTGCCGAAGCTCGCTCGCTCCAAGGTACCATCCGCCTGCGTGGATTGAGCGATCGGGCGATCACCTATCCCGGCGCGGACGAAACGGCCAGCCTGCTGCTGGCGCGTTACGCCTGCCAGCAGGCCGGGTTTGCCCCGCACGTCTGGCCGCGCTACTCCAGTGTGCTCGCCGCCCAGAGCGTGACCGCCTATGAAGACCGGCCTATACACGAGCTGCTCAAGGCGCACCTGGCCCCCCTGAACGGCAGCCTTGCCGGGTCGCCTGAGCAAGCCGACCTGGCACTGTTTGTCAATGCCCCCGCCGAATCCCAGGGTGCGGCCGACCTGCAGGGATTGATCGCCCGTGAACTTGGTGAGCCATCCTACCAGGTCCCAATTGCTAAAGACGAGTATTACAAGCTTACCCGCCGCGAGATGACTACCCCGCGCCGCAGCGTGGAGGAATTCGTGCGGGCGCTGCAGGTTGCGCTGGACTCTCACCTCCCCGTAGCGCTGGCTGATGTGGCCTTCGTCAATGGTGCGGATCTATTTCTGGGCCGGCAGTTGCTGCAGACCGGTCTCGCTCCCCGGCTGCTGGCTTATGCCGGCTGGAATACCGCCGGGAACACGCTCGGCACCGTGCTCGCTCATGCGGTCCTGCACCTTCTGATGCTGCGAGGCAATCCAACTCCAAAACAAACAGCCGCCCAGCAGACTTTCCTCTTCCGGCGCTATCTGGACGATTACTTTTACCAGGCTGTGGCGCGCACCCAGCTCATTTACGAGGATCTGCCTGCACTCGGCCTGGCTCCAACAATGGAACGGCTGCCGACGGATAAACTGGAGGCGGTCGAGGCGCGCTTACGGATACGTCTATCCGCGGCAGCCGTTGAACTGCGCGACCAATTCGTACAAGCCGGCCTGGTCCGCGAGGTGGATATCAGCAATATCAGCCTGCCCTGGCAACGTCCGTTCGAGGTTGGTTTTGATATTCAAGTGGAGCTCCCATGACCCTTCACCCTGTTTCGTTGAGTGGAAATTATTTCGTCAGGAACGGGCAGCCCTTCCTGCCTATTGGCGCCCATTGGGTGCCTGCCAGAACCGGCCTGGGTTGGCCGGTGGAATGGGACGACGCCGGCCTTGAAGTAGATTTCGCCAAGATGGCCGATCTGGGTTTCAATACTGTGCGTTTCGACCTGTTCTGGGCCTGGTTCGAACCCCGCCCGGGAGATTACAACCCCGAAGCCTTCCGCCAATTGGACGTCTTTATCCGTCTGGCACACCAGTACAACATTTACCTGCATCCCGCCCTGTTCATCGGCGGGGAGGTGGGTGAGGCCTTCTGGGATTTGCCCTGGCGGCAAGGCCGCCACCCACATGCCGACCCGGAGATGCTGCGCCTGCAGACCGATCACGCCGCCGAGTTCGCACGCAGGTATAAGGCCGAACCCGCCATCCTGGCCTGGGATTTGACCGACGAGCCGCCTTTCTGGATTGTGGCTGATCGCACCACGGACGCCATGGCGATCAACTGGACGCGTCTAATCGCTGGAGCGCTGCGCCGCTACGACCCCGGTCACCTGTTGTGCGTGGGTACCAGCATGGAAGATATCTCCCATGGTCCCTTCCGCCCCGATAATCTGGCCGCCGAGGTAGATTTCTTCTCCGTGCACCCCTATTCAATCTATACCCCCGACCGCTTCCCCGATCCAATGCTCTCTGAGCGCGGCACTTATGCCGGCGCGTTCGAGACGACGCTATCGTTGGGAGCCGGACATCCGGTGATGATCCATGAGTTCGGCGCATCCTCGGCCCAGTATGATCCTGAACGCATCGCCGCCTTCGACCGGGTTACCCTCTACTCCGGGCTGGCTGCTGGAGCGTGTGGCTTCCTACCCTGGTGCTACACCGACGCGGCGCCCGAACTATACCGGCGTGTTCCCTATCTGCGCGCTCCTCATGAGACCCAATTCGGCCTGACGACCTGGGACCGCCAGGACCGCCCGCGCGGCCGGGTTCTGAGGAAATTCAGCCAACTGCTCAGCCAGATGGATCTAAGCGGCCTCCAGCCAGCGCCCGGAGAGGCGGTCCTGATCGTACCGCATGAATGGGCCAAACCGCACGGGGACATGTCACATGCCGGACTTTCCGGACCGGCAGCCATTCCATATACCTCCACCCAGGAGGTCTCAGAGACCGGTGAGGCCAATCTCTGGTTAACACGCAGCCTGCTCAACACCTTTATCCAGGCGCGGCGGGCGGGTTGGAAGGTGGACATGCCGCGCGAATATACAGACTGTCAGGCCCATCCACTCCTGCTGCTGCCCTCCCCGTTGACCAGCACCGAGCGGAACCTGGTCCATGTCCATACCGCTTTCTGGGAGACGGCACGGGCATATGTTGACCAGGGTGGCGTGCTGTATGCCTCCTTGTGCGCGGATGCCGCCATCCCCGGGATGGCTGACCTGTTCGGGGCGAGCCTCTCCGACCATGCCCCGGCGGAAGACGTTCTCTTGAGGCTGGTCGAGCCCTTTGGCAGTCTGGCTGCCGGAACCGAATTCCGCTTCCGGGCGGATGTTTCCAGCGGCAGGTACTGGCCCGCCACCCTGGATGTGGCCTCCGGTATGGTGGTCGCAGTGGACGGGTCTGGCCGGCCTGCGCTTGTGGCAAACGTGCGCGGCCGGGGAAAAACACTGTTGAGCGCTTATCCGCTGGAGAGCTATCTGGCCGTCCAGCCGGCGGCGTTCGAGGGCCCGGAAAGCACATACCTGCTCTACCGCGCCCTGGCGGAATGGGCCGGGATACAGCCATTGTTTTTCACGAATGTACCCGGTGTGGAAGTCGCCGGGCTGATGGCCGGCGGCGCGGCTATGCCGTTTTGGCCAACCACAGCCCCGAACAAAAGCAAGTCACGGTCGTCTCGAAACTAAATCTTAAGGAGGTGAACCAGATCACCAGTCAAAACAGGCAACCCTTATCACTCCAGGACCACGCCTGGCGGATGGAAATACCCGCTTACGATGGTGCGGTCGTGGAATGGAAATTGTGATTGGCCCCATTTGGATTAAGAAGGAGAAGCATATGCAAAAAACATTTCGTTCCATTTTGTTACTCGGGCTTTCGCTGATGCTGGCCCTGACGGCCTGCGGAGGTAAACCCGCCACGGCCCAAAAGGTCACGATTACCCTTTGGGACTATTATGGCGAGGCCACGCCGCTCAAACCGCTGGTCGCACCTTTCATGGCAGCCAATCCGGACATCACCATTGATTATCAGGCCCTGGACTGGGACACGACCAACCAGAAGTTGGATGTAGTGCTGACCGGCGGGACGCCTCCCGATGTGGTCACCATTGACATGACCTGGCTGCCCAAGCTGGCTGCCCTGGGCGCCTTCACCGACCTCAAGGCCCTCTCAGGTGGCAAGCTCAACGGGGTCTCCTGGGCAGACTCCTACACACCCGGCGGCCTGGAAGCCATCACCTATAACAATAAGATCGTGGCGGCCCTGTATGACTTCGACACGTACGCCCTGTATTACCGGGCGGACCTGTTCCAGCAGAAAGGCCTGCAGGTTCCCAAGACTTGGGATGAGTTGCTGGCGGTCGCCAAGCAGTTGCATGAAGGCGATAAATATTATTATGAATTTGATGCGGATACCTTCCACGGTTCGCAATGGATCTACGAGAGCGGCGGATCCCTGATGAGCCCTGACAACAAGACCGTCCTTTTCAACTCGCCCGAGGCCGTGCAGGGAATCGAGGCCTATGCCGGCCTGTTGAAGGCCGGTGTGGCTATTAACTGGACCACCGACCAGGGCGAGCGCATCCAGGGTGTCAAGGATGGCCGCATCGCCATGTTCTCGGATGGCCCCTATTACATGGGCATTATGAAAAGCGCCGCCCCTGAAATGGCAGGACAATGGAAGGTGGCCTTGCATCCCTACGGCAAAAACCCCGGTTCCTACCTGGGAGGTACCGGCCTGATGATCCCCTCCGCCTCAAAGAACAGCGAGGCGGCCTGGAAGTTCATCCAATACGCCATGCAGGTCCAGAACGAGATTGGTGTATATAAACTGGCCGGCGCTGCGCCTGCCCTGACGGCAGCCCTGCAGAGCCCGGAAGTCGATGTGGCCGACCCGTACTTTGGCGGTGAAAAAGCCTTTGCAGTCTTCCTGGACACGATGAAGACCGCTCACCACTTCCCGTACGTGCGCCAGTGGACGGATATCGATGCCGCCTTTACCAATGCCATGCAGCAGATCGCCCTTGGCCAGAAATCCGTCAAGGATGCCCTGGACGAGGCTGCCCAGACCAGCACGACTGCACTCGCGAAATAGCTCGTTTATTGGGGTCATTGCCTGCACTGTGCGCAGGCACACGTGCGAGCCGTACTCCGGCGAAGCAATCTCTGGTTCGATAAGCAATACTGACATTTCTGGGATTGCTTTCCTGCGGTACTGGTGCAGGCAATGACAGAATCAACAGGCCCGCGCTCACTTTTCCTCCCCGCCAGGAGGAAAAGTGGGCCGGGGAAGCTGTGAATTCCCGGAAATCTCAACCGGAGAATGGCAGGGAACCTGATGAGCGTTGCCCCATATCCCAATCGCGTCCGGCGCTTTATGCGCAAATATTCCATGCCCTATTTATTCATTGCCGTGCCGGTGCTCTCTACCATGGTCTTCCTGTTTGTCCCAATGATTGTTTCATTTTGGTGGAGTTTGAACGATTTCAGCGGCATCCAGGCCGCGACATTCGTTGGCCTGAAAAACTACATCCAGCTCTTTACCGCCGACCCGATTTTCATCAAGACTCTCGTCAACACGACCCTGTTCGTTTTGATGGGCATGGGCGTCGGACCGACCCTTGGCCTGCTGACCGCCCTGCTGCTCAACCAGAAAGTCCGCTACCAGTCCGTCTTCCGCACCGCCTATTACCTGCCGGTGATGACCTCACTGGTGGTTGTCTCGACCATCTGGGTCATGCTGTACAACCGGAATGGGTTGCTCAACAGTGTCCTGGCCGGGCTGGGATTGGGAAAGCTCGGCTGGCTGTCTGATCCACGCGTGTCGCTCGTGTCGGTCGTAATCGCCAGCATCTGGCAGGGTTTCGGGTTTGAAACGGTGATTTTCCTGGCTGCCATGCAATCCATCCCGCGCGAACTTTACGAAGCTGCCATGATGGATGGTGCGGATCCGTACCAAAGATTCTGGTATATCACCCTGCCATCCCTGCGGCATGTAATTGTATTCATCTACATTTACGGCATTATCGGCAGTTACCAGGTCTTTGACCAGATCTATGTAATGACCAGCGGCGGGCCGGTGTACAGCACCTCCACCATTGTGCATTACCTCTTCACCAAGTTTATGGACCTGCGCCTGGGATATGCCTCCGCCATCGCATACATCCTGTTCGCCATCCTGGTCATATTTTCCTTCATCCAGTGGCGCTTTTTCACCGAGAAGAACTAGGAGGTCCGGCAATGAGAATCCAGCGCACAGCACCCAAAAAATTTCTCACGCTGTGGACTGCTTTACCTGCTGCTGATTGCAAGTTCCCTGCTGATGATCGTGCCCTTCTACTGGTCGGTTGGCACATCGCTTAAACTGGAAAGATTTGTCTTTGCCAGCCCGCCGCAGTGGTGGCCCGCGCCTGTGTCGATCCAGAGTTATGTCAACATCCTCACCCGCATTCCATTTCTGAACTACTTCTCGAATAGTGTCTTCGTGGCTGTCGCGACCACCCTCGGGCATGCCTTCTTTGACACCCTGGCGGCTTATGCTTTCGCAAAATTAAAATTCCCGGGGCGGGACAAGATTTTCTTCCTTTTTCTGCTGGTTCTCATGGTGCCTGGCCAGGTGAACCTCATCCCAGTGTATCGCATCATGGCCACTCTGCACTGGACCGATACCTACCTGGCTTTGATCATCCCCAACCTCACCAGCGTCTTTGGGATTTTCATGATGCGCCAGTTCCTGATGTCCATTCCCGGTGAACTTTTAGACTCAGCCCGGATTGACGGCTGTAATGAATTCCAGGTTTTTTACAAGGTGGCGCTGCCGCTGGCAATCCCAGGGATTGCCACGCTGGTCATCCTGACCTTCATGGACCGTTGGAATGACTTCCTCTGGCCGCGCATCGTCATAAACAGCGAGAAGCTGTTCACCCTGCCGGTCGGACTGGCCCAACTCCAGATGAAGAACACTTCCAACGAAGCCCAGATCATGGCGGGCACGGTCTTGACAGCCCTGCCAATGATCATCGTATTCCTGTTCATGCAGCGCCAGTTCATCGAAGGTATGACTGCCGGAGCGTTGAAAGAATGATTGGGGCCGTTGATATCGGAGGCACGAAAATTGCCGTGGGCATGCTGACCCACGCCGGAGAAATCCTGGCGCGGACAGAGTCCCCTGCTTACCCAGAACTTGGATTTCAGGCGGGGTTGGAACGGATATTTACCATGCTGCGTGAGACTGCCCGGCAAGCCGACGGGAAATTGGAAGGCATCGGTGTGGGCTGCACCGGGCCGGTCGATCCATTGGCGGGCAGATTGGGACGGATCGAGTTCCTGCCAGGCTGGCAGGGCGCCAACCTGACCGCCGAGCTTCAAAACGCTTTTGACGTGACGGCTTTCCTCGAAAATGATGCGGATGCAGCTGCACTGGGAGAGCTGGCCTGGGGGGCTGGAAAGGACGCACAACGCTTCATCTTCGTCACCGTCAGTACCGGAATTGGTGGGGGGTTGGTCTTCAACGGCTGTCTCTACCGCGGTGTGGACGGGGCCCACCCCGAGATCGGCCACCACGTCATCGATCCTGCCGGTCCGGAATGTTTTTGCGGCGCGCACGGCTGCTGGGAAAGCCTGGCCGGCGGCTTGGCTCTGGCGGCGCGCGGTGGAATGTCAAGTGCATTGGAAGTCTGTAGTGCGGCCGAACAGGGTGAGGCGGCGGCTCGCCTCGCCGTCGAACAGGAAGCGTATTACCTGGGGTTGGGATTTGCCAACTTGATCACCCTCTTTACACCCGACGTAATCGCTTTGGGAGGCGGTGTGATGCACAGCCGCCACCTTTTTTGGGATAAGATCCTTCAAACCATCCGTGAAAACTGCGGCCTGGTTCCTTTCGAGAAAACCAAGTTGGTCCCTGCCATCCTAGGCGCGGACGCCGGGTTGGCTGGCGCGGCACAGGTCTGGATAAAAGGTTCTAAATCTTATGCTTAACTCACTGCCCATTGTTCCTTACATAGATGATATTCTTCACCAACCGGGAGCGTTGAAGGATACAATTTCGGCACTGGCTGGCGCGGAGCTGAATGGTGTTAAAAAATATGTGAAGCTGCTGCGCTCCGAAGGTTTGCAACAGGTTATTCTGACCGGCATGGGCTCGTCCTACCACGTCCTTCACCCGCTGCTGCTCGGTTTGCTCAGGCAGGGTATCCAGACCTGGATGGTGGAAACCTCGGAATTGGTCCATCATATGCCAGGCTTGATCTTGACTAACGCTTTAACCGTGGCAGTCTCCCAATCGGGGGCCAGCGCGGAAATCCTGCATTTGCTGAAAAGCCTCCCACCGGATGCTGGGCTTATCGGAATAACCAACACACCCGGGAGCCCTCTCGCCGATCGGGCCAATGCAGTGTTGCTCACGCGTGCCGGGGCCGAGAATACAGTCTCCTGTAAAACTTATGTCACTGCCCTGGCCGCCCTGGTTGTTCTGGAACCCATCTTGACTGGTCGGGATCCGGGAGTTGTCATTTCTGAGCTAACGAGCCTGCCGGAAGCGGTTGCCGGATACCTTTCCGGCCTGCCGAGCTACCTGGAAACCCTCGAAAAGAGGCTGCAGGATATAAAGTTTGTGATCCTGGCCGGGCGGGGTGTTTCCCTGGCGGCCACTGGGACCGGCGGATTGATCATCAAGGAGGCCGCCCATTTCCCGGCAGAGGGCATGAGCTGCGCCACCTTCCGGCATGGCCCGCTGGACATGGCTTCGCCACACATGTTCGTCCTGGTCTACGAAGGTCTGGATCCCACCCGCCTCCTCAACCGGAGCCTCGTTGCAGACATTCGAAAAGTGGACGGCCAGGCGGCCCTCGCCGAAATTGCTCCTGGCATGGATATCTTCCATCTCCCGGCTGTCCCAGCCTCCGGGCTGCCCATTCTGGAGATATTACCCGCCCAGATTCTGTCGGTGGCCCTGGCAAGATTGCATAACCACATTCCCGGGCAATTTTCCTGGGGAAGCAAGGTGACCAGTATCGAGTAATCCGTCGAGTACTCGTTTGGGGATGAAATATTTTAGTCAGAGCTTGAGGAGGCTACTTGCGTGAGAACCATGTGACCCGCCAACGCCTCCAGGAACCTTTCGATATCCGTTGGGGCTAATAGCAGTTCCCCCTGGAGCTGCTTGGAAAAGCCTGAACGTTTTGCCGCAAAAAGCAAAACCCCTTCCTGGGGGTGTTTCTGCGGCGCCAGCACATCCCAGCGCCGCGGTATATGCTCGGGAGGCCTCGTACGCACCGCCTGCCCGATCTCGTGGAACCTGAAGAATAGCCGGTAGTCAACGTGCCCGGGCACGCAGCGGATGCCAACGCCTTGATCCGTTACGATGTAGGTAACCGAGGCGCCGAACAACATGGCATCCCGGTAGAGCAGCATGAAACCGGCCAGCATCAGCCCCCATTGCAGTCCGCTCAGGCCGATTTGCCCGTTCAACAGCCAACCCAGCAATCCGCCGCCCGCCAGCACCAGCCCGAGGTTGCGCACTTGGAGAATCCGCGCGGCGTGCGGGTGGTCCGTAAAAGGTTTGGTTGTTGCGCTGTGGAAATCCCGCCTGATCCCGGCCTCCCAGGCCCGGTTCTGCCAAGCCATCAGCAGAAGACCAACCAGCACGATCGCCAGGAGCAGGCTGGCGAAAATCGGCGGCCAGCCCCAAAAGACAATCGCCCCCAGCCAGGCATACGGGATCTTCTTGAGGAACAGGTAGGGGATGTCAAGGACAACCTTTTCGAGCGACCGCATTGATGGACCTCCGGCTTTCCTCGATTATTATACATGCACTTGGGCAACGTCATTGTATAATGGAATGGTAAAGCAACTCATTATTGCCCGTCTCCAATCTTCCGTCTTCCTTCCCCATGCCCACCCTCACCCTCACGACAGACTTTGGTCTCAAGGACGGCTTTGTCGGCGCAATGAAAGGCGTCATCTGGAGCATTTGCCCGGCTGCACAGATCGCCGATATTAGCCATGCCATTGCCCCGCAGAACGTGCTCGAAGGCGCCTTCGTCCTCTGGCGTGCCTATCCTTTCTTCCCGCCCGGCTCCGTTCACGTGGCAGTGGTCGACCCCGGCGTTGGCACCGGACGCGGCCCGTTGGCGGCGCACCTGGGTCCGCACTATTTTGTCGGTCCGGATAACGGCCTGTTCACACCCATGTACGAGGATGCCGAAAAGAACGGCTGGCCGCTGGAATTGGTCCACCTGGAGAACGAAAAATTCTTCTTGGCAAAGGTCAGCCGGACTTTCCACGGGCGCGATATCTTCGCCCCGGTGGGAGCCCATATCGCCAACGGCGTCGCGCTCGAGGACCTGGGGCCGGTCCTGGCCGACCCGGTCCGCCTTGCGATGCCGAAGCCTGAAAAGACCCTGACCGGCTGGCGTGCCCACGTGATGGTGGTGGATAACTTCGGCAACCTGACCACCGACCTGCCCGCCGCCGCGCTGCTGGAGCTCGCCCAAGTCCGCTTTCGTCTGCATGGGCGGAAGGTGCACGGCTTGACGGCTTCTTATGGACATAAGCGACCTAGCCAATTGATCGCCCTGGTGGATAGCGAGAACTATATTGAAATTGCCGTTGTTAATGGAAGCGCGGCGCAGGTGTTGGGGGCGCAAGTTGGCGATATTGTTGAGGTCGATGCCATGAGTAGTGTAGAATAGAACTGCAAGCTAATTGTGGTGTTGTTTCATAAGCATCCATGACTGTCGAACCCCCACTTGTGATCGAAAAGCTCTTCTTCCGGTATCGCGACCGGGAAACCACCGCCATCCGGGATATTTCCTTTTCAGCCAATCCCGGCGAGATTTTGCTGATCGCCGGCGCAAGCGGCTGCGGCAAGACCACTCTCATCCGCTGCATCAACGGCCTGATTCCACGCTCCTATAAGGGCGAGTTGTCAGGCCGAATTTTATTAAATGGAATGGAAACGATCGGTTGGCCGCTGGCTAAGATCTCCCAGACGGTCGGTACGGTGCTGCAGGACCCGGAGCGGCAGATTTTGGGGACAAAGGTTTTGCATGAGGTGGCTTTTGGGCTGGAGAACCTGGCCATGCCGCGTCCGGAAATCATCACCCGTGTGGATGAATCGCTCCAATATCTCAATATTTCTTACCTGCGTGACCGGGAGACCTTCAACCTGTCGGGCGGGGAAAAGCAGAAGGTCGCCCTGGCTGGGGTGCTGGCCATGCGTCCGTCCATGCTGCTGCTCGACGAACCGCTCGCCAGTCTGGACCCGGCTTCAGCCTACGAAACCCTCGACATGGTCCGCCGCCTGGCGGATGAAGGCATGACCGTCCTGATGATTGAGCACCGTGTTGAAGATGTCCTGCGCATCCGGCCTGACCGGGTCATGTTCATGTCGGACGGCGGGGTCAAGTACCTCGGTCCGCTCAAGGGGTTGGAGCAGGCTGTGGATTACCACGAGGTCAAGTTGTCCGCCGCGATCGTCATCGAACTGGCCAAGCACGACCCCGCCCCAGCCGAGCTGAAAATTCTGCCGGACACGCTGGTTCCCTCAGCTCCCCTTTCAACGCGTCCCTTGACCTCGCTCGGGACAGGTGTTGGGCTAAAGAATGAAGCGCTGGTCCAATTCCAGGAAGTCGCCTTCGATTACGAGAGTGGGACGGAGGTCCTGCACGGAATGACCCTGGACATCCGCCGCGGCGACGTGATCGCCGTCCTGGGGCCGAACGGGGCCGGCAAGACCACCTTCGTCAAGCACGCCATCGGCCTGCTCAAGCCCAAATCCGGCCGCGTGCTGGTGAATGGCCGCGACACGCGTGAAGCCAGCGTGGCGCAAATTGCCAGCACGCTCGGTTATGTATTCCAGAGCCCGAGCCACATGCTCTTCGCGCCCACTGTGCGGGAGGAACTGGCCTTCGGACCGAAAAACCTGCAGCATCCCAAAGACCAGATCGAAAAGGAGGTGAAAGAGGCCTTACAGATTGTCAATCTTTCGGACATGGAAAAAGATCCCCCCCTGGCGCTGTCCTTCGGCCAGCAGAAACGTGTCAGCATTGCAGCCATCCTGGCCATGCGCTCGCGTATCCTGGTCATGGATGAGCCGACCGCCGGTCAGGATTACCGTAACTACATGAGCTTCATGGATGCCATCCTGCAGTTGCCCGGTTTCGAAGCCATTTTATTTATCACCCATGATGTCGACCTGGCAGTCATTTACGCCAACCGGATCCTGATGGTAGCCGACGGCTACATTGTCGCGGACGGTTCTCCGCACGAAGTGCTGGGTGACGTGAGACGGCTGGAAAAGTGCCGTCTCGTGCCCACCAGCCTGCTGAGCGGAGAACCTGGAACGCTGGCCGCATACCCAACGTTTCCTGCGTGCCGAAGCACTGGCGCACATTCAATAGAGAATTTGTAACCTCTCAATAAGTGGGGGAGGGTGATGGTACCTGCCTCCCGTCCCCTAGATTATTGAGATAATGTGAAAATTTCAGAAGAGGAGAATAATATGGATAAAAAATTGCTTAACATTCTGCTCACCTTGTTGGTCGTGCTGGCCATCTTCGTGCTGGCTGTCTTCCTGGTGGGCAACGTCCTGGGTGTGGCCCGCTTCCAGACTGACCAGGCCACCGTGCTGCTGCGCTTTGCCTTTGTTGTCCTGGGCATTCTGATCGCCCTTGCCGTCTACCTGGCCACCCGCGAAAACAAGGCCTGGGAAATCGGCACCCGCCAGGTGGTCTGGATGGCCATCGGCGCGGCCCTGTACGCAGTCTTCTCCTGGCTGTTCAACGGCACCGTCTTCGTCGTCCCGTCGCTGAGCCAGGTGGCTCTGCGCCCGGCCATCGCCATCCCGATGTTCTTCGGCTACGCCTTCGGCCCGGTGGTCGGCTTCTTCACCGGCGCGGTCGGCAACATGTTCGGCGATGCCCTGACCGGCTTTGGCCTGACCCCGCAGTGGAGCATTGGCAATGGCCTGATCGGTTTCATTGCCGGCCTGCCGATGCTGTTCGCCGACAAGAAGAAAAGCCTGGATGTGGTTCTGATCATTGGCGCCGTCCTGGCAGTGCTGGCGGCCGGCCTGTATTTCCTTTTCCCGACCATCTCCAACCTGAACTTTTACAACCCAGCCAACGACACCTTCGGTGAGACCCAGATCACTCTCCTGGCGGGAGGCGGAGCCATCCTGATCGGGTTGGTGTTGGTTCTGATCGTCCGCTTCGTCTTCGGCAAGAACATCGACATCGCCGCGGCCGTCACCTGGGGCATGCTTGGCAACATCCTGGGCATCGGCTTCGCTGCCATCTCCGACATCTGGATCAATGGCTACAGCCCGGCGGCCGCCGTGGTCGGCGAGTTCCTGCCGGCGGCTGGCCCGAACCTGATCTTCGCCGCCATCCTGGTCCCGCTGCTTGTGGTCGCCTACGCGGCCGTCCAGAAGCAATCGGGTCGTTAACGGTTTCCCTTGCGAGCCCCCTTTGCATAGCTAAGGGGGCTCGCACTGTGCCTGCCATTTTTCGTCCTGGCCCGCCTGTGCCTGTGCCACAGGTGCAGGCAATGACTGAAAGAAACCATGCTCGTCACCTGGCGATACCGCAAACGCAAGTCCCTTATCCAATGGTTCGACCCACGCGCCTGGATCATCTTTTACGGCTGCTTCCTGGTCACCAGCCTGCTATTCTGGGATATCCGCTTCCTCCTGCTGCCCATTGCCATTGCAGTCATCGTGCTCCTGACCTCCGGGCTGAAATGGCGTGAGATCCGGCGCGCTTTCCTGTTCATCGTTGGCTTTATTTTCATTTTTACCTTCCTGACCTTTCTGACCGGGCGGGGAGGCTCGGAAGTCTATAAACAGGAACACCTCATCCGCGAATTCCGGGCCTCCTTCTCGATCCTGGGCTGGACCCCCAGCCTGAAGATCACGGTTGAGCGGGCCTTCTTCGCCGTCAGCCAGTTCGGGCGGGTCTTCGGGATCGCCATCATGACCATCCTGATCCCTTACACCCTCAACCCGGCGCTTTACGGTATCACCTTCCGCGGCATAGGCCTGCCCGACAAGATTGCCTATGCCATGGATCTGACCATGCGCTTCATCCCCACCTTTGGCCGCGATTTCCAGTTGACCATGGATGCCCAGCGGGCGCGCGGCTACGAGCTGGAAAAGATTTCCGGCGGTCTCATTGCCCAGGTCCGCAAGCTCGGGCCGATCTTTGTCCCGGTCACCATCCACGCCATTATCGGCAGCGAGGACATCATCGATGCGATGGACCTGCGGGCCTTCGGCATCGGTCCGCGTACCTGGTTGGAACACCTCCACTACCATGCCAAAGATTGGCTGCTGATCACCTTTGGTGTATTGATGCTGGTGTCAGGCTTCGTCCTGGTCTTCAAAGGATATGGGGGATTTTGGGTACCGGAAGCCTTGCTGCGCTTGGGCGGTGGCTGAATGCGGAAGGGCCCCCATCAAGCCAGCCTATCCGTTCATTCCAGGAGTTTCTTCCAATCCAGCTCCCCTGCGGTCTTGTGCAAGCGGTGATCGTCATCCACGACAATATAGGTCAGGTTCGTAAAGACTTTTTCAGCTATTTTTTGGGTGGGCTCGAGCGGTATGAAATCATCTTGCGTGCCCTGGATGATGATTGTCGTTATGGAGATCTGGGAGGCAAGGTTCATGCTGAATCCGGGCAGTGTCAGCGCCGGGGCAAGTAACACCAGTTTGCGCACCTGATCCGGATGCTGCATTGCGAAAATGGCTGCCATCAGTCCGCCCAGGCTGGATCCGATCAGTGCCCAGCCTGTTTCAGATCCCAGAACTGACTCCAATTGCTCCATGCGCTCTGGCAAGCCGCCGCTGAAGTCGGGTATGAGCATGCCGGGGAAAATGCCGCGCAGAATGGTGGCTTTATAGGTTTGGCTGCTGCTGTCTGAACCGTGGATGAAAAGGAGGCGAGCGGGGTTAATCATGGGCTTATTATACAGAAAATCGCCCTTTCCCAAGGATCGTGGGGCTCCAATATTCAATTGTGCTATACTATCCGATGGGATTCGAGGCACCTTGCCTGCCTCGACGTTCGTGTCAGGCAGATCCGGGAAAACCAGGTTCAGCAAAATGAACTGGTCGTGTAATTCGACCCTATCAAGTTTAAGGTATATTTATTACTAACTGTGCAACAATGTGAACCCGGAAAGCTGTAATTGCCCGTTTTTCGGTAATTCCAAATTCATGCATTTTCTGAATGCTGTGTAGCAGTGCTGTCTGCCGCGCAGCGGAATGCAAGAAGTGGTAACGCAAAACCTATGCCAGAAGATGAAACTCGTTCCTCCCTTGAATTACTCTTTGAAGTCAGCCGTGAACTTGCCTCGGCCTTTGAATTGCGCACAGTCTTACAGCGTATCCTGTTCCAAGCGCTGAAACATGTCGGCGGCGAGCGTGGCAGTATCGTGGTTATCGACGATAATGGCAAAGCTGTGGAATCTACCATCGTCTATGGCCGTAAAGTCCACGACCACACCACCCAACAATTGCGCGAGACGATCGAGCGTGGCCTGGCCGGGTGGGTTGTCCGGACGCGGCAGCCTGCCTGGGTGCCGGATACCAGCCGCGACGAACGTTGGCTGCGCCGCCCGGATGATGCTATTGATAAATCGGGTGCAAAGGCCGCGTTATGCGTCCCGCTGATGGCACACGAGCGCTTGGTGGGTGTTCTAACCCTGGTTCACCCGGAGCCAGGGTCCTATAGCAAAGAGCATCTCGCCCTGATGCAGTCCATTGCCGACCAATCCGGGATCGCGGTAATGAATGCCCGCCTATTTGCCGAGAGCCAGCGCCAGGCGCGAGTTATGACCGCTCTGGCTGCAAGCGCAGCCGCCATCAATGCTTCACTTCGCATGGACGAGGTGTTGCAGCGGATCCTGAACGAGACGATCCAGGCTTTGGAAGTGGAGACGGTAACGCTGGCGCTTGTCGAGCCAAACTGGGACTTGGTTTTCCGGGCCGCCACCGGGAAAAACAAGGATGGGATTGTAGGCAAGCGCATCGCGGCTGGACAGGGTATCCTTGGCTGGGTGGTACATGAAGGGGAAGGTGTTATCATTCCGGTCGTCCAGGAAGATAAGCGCTTCCGGCCGACAATCGAGCAGTTTGAGGGCATTGAAACGCAAGCCATGGCTGTCGCCCCGATTTATGCCCAGGAACGCGTCATCGGCGTTCTACAGGCAATCAATCCTCGTTCCGGTGCGTTCGACCCGGATGCCTTACTGGTACTCGCGGGAATTGGCAACCTGGCTGGCACAACCATCCAACACGCCCAATTATTCGAGCGTTTGCAGGCAGCGCATAAACGCTACCGTGAGTTGTTTGACGACAGCGTCGATCCCATTTTCGTCACTGGTTGGGATGGGCATATTCACGAGGCAAATCGCCAGGCGGCTCTCATAAGCGGTTACACATCCAAGCAACTCCAAGGGATGTTGATAGATAAATTACACGATGTCACTCCAGGTGACAGGAATTTCAACATTGAAAAACTCAAATCCGGAGAGATGATAAGTTATGAGGCAGTATTGAAGAGCTGCACTGGAAGTTCCATACCTATCCAGGTCCAGGTACGGCGGGTGGTTTTTGAAGAGGCCGAATCGTTGCAATGGCTTATGCGGGATATCACCGAGCGCAAGGATCTGGACACGTTGCGTAATGACATGCTCTCCATGATCTATCACGATCTGCGATCGCCACTGGCGAATATTGTCTCCAGCCTGGATGTTTTGACTGCCATGGGACCCGGCCAGGACAACGAAACCGTTCAATCGGTAGTGACAATTGCCCGCCGTTCCACTGACCGCATCCAACGACTGGTTAGCTCTCTGCTCGACATTAACCGGCTTGAATTGGGGCAAGCCATCATCTCCCAGCAGTCTGTCGTCACTGCCTCGCTGGCCGAGGAAGTGATCGATGCAGTTCGTCCGATGGTTGAGAGCAGACATCAAACATTGATGAACCGCTTGCCGGAGAACCTGCCATCCATCTGGGTGGATTTGGACATGATCCGCCGGGTTCTTATTAACCTATTGGAGAATGCATCCAAGTTCATTCCAACCGGCGGCAAGATTGAACTAGGAGCCAGCCTTGAAGGTGAATGGTTGCAAATGTGGGTGCAGGATGACGGCCCGGGCATCCCGTTTGCCGACCAGGAACGAATCTTCAACAAGTTTACCCGTTTGAAGGAAAAAGGCGCGCCCAGCGGGTTGGGAGTTGGCTTGGCTTTTTGCCGGTTGGCCGTGGTGGGTCATGGCGGTAAGATCTGGGTTGAGAGTCAACTTGGTCAGGGAGCCAAATTTATCATCACTCTGCCACTTGTAAAAGGAAGTTAATTTTCTTGGGAGAAAAAATGCAAGCCATTGCCAAGGATGTCTATATTGAAAACGGGTACCCGGGTGTCACCTTGGGTGTTATTTCCCTGACACACGGATTGCTTCAGATTGACGCACCACCTTCTCCGGAGGATGCGCGCACATGGCGTGCGGCCCTGCTTAGTCTCGGCGGTGGTTCCGAGCGGCTGCTGGTCAACCTCGATGCGCATCCGGATCGTACGTTGGGAGCACGCGCGATGGATTGCACGATCGTTGTCCACGAAAAAACCGCCCAAGTCTTCCGAAGCCGTCCCAACACTTTTAAAGCCCAGGGAGAAGACACCGGCGCGGACTGGGAGAGCATTCCTGGCTTGGGAAACATCCGCTGGGTTTTGCCGGAGATTACTTTCAGCCACCAGATGACCCTCCACTGGGATGATAACGCTCCAGTTATTCTGGAGCATCACCCCGGACCTTCTGCCGGGGCTACCTGGGTTATTCTGCGAGAGGAAAAAGTTGTCTTTGTCGGGGATGCTGTTTTATACAACCAGCCTCCTTTCCTGGCCGGAGCGGATTTACCTGCCTGGTTGGAGACAATCAAGCTATTACTTTCTCCCTCTTACCGTGGCTGGCTGGTGGTCAGTGGGCGAGGCGGATTAGTGAACGTGGACGCCATCCGGGCGCAAAAGGAATATTTGGAGCATGTTTTCAACAAGATTGGAAAATTGGCGCAGAAGAAAAGCCCACCAGATGCCATTGAAAACTTGATCACGCCTCTTTTGAACTCCATTTAAAATACCTGCCAGTCGGCACCAAAAATATGCACAACGCTTACGATATGGCTTATATCATTATTATGGCCGGCATTACCATCCAGCCAGCAATATTACGGGGGAGGAGTAAATTTTTCGTGACAGGTGAATATCAACCCGTTTTTGAGCTGACTCGAGGAACCATCGTTGAATCCACTCATTTTGGGGCAGTGGCAGTTGTGGATTCGAGCGGTCGTTTGCTGGCCCGGTACGGTGATCCAACCGTAGTGACCTTCATGCGGTCAAGTGCCAAACCGCTCCAAGCATTGCCATTTATTGAACATGGTGGTGATCAGACTTTTCACCTGACATCCAAGGAAATCGCCATCATCTGCGCCTCGCACGAAGGCAGTGATGAGCACGTTGAAGTACTCAAAGCTATCCAGGACAAAATCGGTGTGCAGGAGAGTGACCTGTTGTGTGGCACACACCTGCTCTCACACCGTCCCACCGTGGAAGCGATGAGGGCCCGCGGCGAGACTTTGACTCCAAACCGGAATAACTGTTCCGGCAAACACACGGGCATGCTGGCACACGCCCGAATGCGTGGCCTTCCGATTGCAGACTATATCAATCCCGAACACCCTGTCCAGAAAACGATTTTGGAGACTTTCTCTGAAATGTGTGGAATGGAACCTGGACAAGTGGTGATTGGCACGGATGGTTGTTCGGCTCCCAATTTTGCCGTTCCGCTATTGAATGCCGCGCTGGGATTTGCCCGCCTGTGTGGGCCGCGCGAACTTTCGCGAGCACGTGCTGCCGCGTGCCGCCGGATCACCTCGGCGATGATGGCGAATCCGGTCATGGTCAGCGGGGCAGGACGTTTCGATACGCGCGTTATGGAAGTCTGCTCCAAGCGTATTGTGGCAAAGGGTGGTGCGGAAGGTTACATGGCTTTGGGGATTATGGCCGGCGCACTGGGTGTTGAATCGCCTGGAATTGGGATCGTTTTCAAAGTTGCCGACGGTGACTTGTCGGTGCGCGATGCAGATGGGAATTTCCGCAATCGCGTCCGTCCGGCAATGGCGCTGGAAATCCTGAGACAACTCGGTTACGTTTCCGCAAAGGAAATGGAAGCGCTGGCTGAATTCGGGCCGGTCAGGCCTGTTACCAATGCGAGAAGAATCGTGGTGGGAGAATCCCATCCGGCATTTTCACTCAAACGAGAATAAACAAGCCAGGGCGGACGGTTGTACGCCTTTTGATATCCCCTATGAGCACAATAACCAATTCGTTCTTGCAGTCTCTGGTTGCTAAACAGGTAAATGAGAATACCGTTGGTGTGACAATGACAGGCAGTTTCGCGCGTGGAGAAGGCGGGCGATATAGTGACGTGGACCTCCATCACTATGTCCGGCAAATGCCAGCCAATGCAAGAGATATATATTTTTTGCACTACACGGACGGCTACCTGGTAAGCATTACCCTGATCACGCTGGAGGAAGAGTATGCCAGCCTGCGAGATCCCAAAAAAGCCGTTTGGGCTATTCCGGGACTGCGCCAGGAACTGATCCTGCTCGATAAAGATGGCTCGATTGCAACGCTCAAAGAAGCTGCTGCAAATACCAGTTGGGAGCAACTGCAAACGGATGCCGATGCATATGCTTCCTGGAACCTCTCCGGCTGCACCGAAGAAGTCTTCAAGATCCTTGGAGGCTTGGCACAGCAGGATGAGTCCAAGACATTTTACGCCACCTGGGGCTTAACACGTGGATTGGCCAACACCCTGCTTGTTCAACGCGGAATACTTATCCCCAGCGAGAATGCATATATAGGTCTCGCCCAGGATACGGCTGGCCCAACGTCAGACTGGACACGTCAATTCCGGATGGCAGTCGGTCTTGACCCGCTACCGCTGGAACAACCCGCCTTCATCGGGTGTGGAATTGCCGGTCTGCGTTTGTATTGTGAGACTGCCAGGCTGCTGCAGAATATTCTCCTTGGCGAAGATGTTGAGGTTGTCAACCGGACGATGGAGATCATTAGGGAGGCCGGATACTTATGAAAATGCCCCAACTCGCCAACGAAGTCCATCTCCGCCTCTTGGATTTCTATGGGCAGCCCACTTGGCGTAACCCCTTGCCGGCGGTGGATGAGCTCGTCTCGACGATCCTTTCCCAAAATACCAACGATATCAATCGCGACCGGGCTTTTGAGTCGCTCCGCCGGTATTTTCCAAGCTGGGAGGCAGTCCGTGATGCAGAACCGGGATCTGTAGTTGCGGCCATCCGGCCAGCTGGGTTGGCCAACCAGAAGGGGCCGCGCATCCAGAATGTTCTGAGAGAGATCACCAGCGAACGCGGTTCGCT
This sequence comes from uncultured Chloroflexia bacterium, assembly GCA_963827305.1. Taxonomy (GTDB): domain Bacteria; phylum Chloroflexota; class Anaerolineae; order Anaerolineales; family Villigracilaceae; genus UBA877. The sequence continues at coordinate 367,400 of CAWHAM010000022.1, read as the reverse complement.
TGAAATGGATTTCCTCAGGGACATGCCGCTTGAAGAAGCACGTACCTGGTTGAAAAAATTCAAGGGCGTTGGGCCAAAGACAGCAGCAATTGTCCTGCTTTTTTCGCTGGGACGTCCGGCCTTTCCGGTGGATACGCACATATACCGGGTCACGGGTCGCATTGGCCTGCGGCCGGAGAAAATGACGGTAGAAGATGCACACGTTCACCTGGAGAAACTGTTCCTTCCGGAGACATACTATGCCGCCCATCTGAATATCATCCGCCTTGGGCGGGAGATCTGCGCAGCCCGCAGGCCCGCCTGCGGGCGTTGCCCGCTGCGTGGACTTTGCAGCTATGCAAAAATCCGGATTTCAAAGCAGGTGAATGACTTGCAAAATAAAAATCTCCCGCCGGAAATGGCGAGAGATTTTCTCTCCAAATGATTAAATTCTTGCTTGCATGGACCATGGCCCGGTCCACGTCACGCTCACGGGAATGACTTTCCCATGCAAATCCTCCCCGGCCTCTGCGAAGACCAGTTTATTGGTGGGGGTGCGTCCGCGCCAGCGACCCTTGACCTTATCTTCAAACAACACTTCTACCCTTTTGCCAAGGTACCGGCTGTTTATCTCACCAACGATCTGCTCCTGCAACTCTTCCAACATCCGGAAACGGCGCATTTTTTCTTCTTCCGGAACGTCGTCGGGGAAGCGTCGTTCGGCCACGGTATCCGGACGCGTTGAATAGCGTGCCAGGTGGGCCACATCCAATCGTAAATCTTCGAGAAGGTGGTAGGTTTCCATGAATTGCATCTCGCTCTCGCCTGGAAAGCCGACAATTATGTCGGTGGCGATGGAACTGCCGGGGATGCGCTCCCGGATTTTTTGAACGATTTTCCGGTAGTCAGCCTGGGTATAGCCGCGCCGCATATTTTTCAGCACCTCATCATCCCCGGCCTGGATCGGGATTTCGATGTGCGGCATGACCTTGGGAAGCACGGCCACTGCGTCCATGATATCTTCGCCGAAATAATTCGGGTGGGAGGTAAGGAAGCGGATGCGTTCCAGACCTTCGACCTTGTGGAGAATTCGCAACAGCGCGGCCAGGTTAGGACTTCCGGGCCGGTCCTTCCCGTACCGGTCGACGATCTGGCCAAGCAGGGTGATTTCCTTGACTCCCTGTGCCACCAATGCGCTCACTTCGGCGAGCACTTCCTCAACAGGGCGGGAGCGTTCAGCCCCACGCCGGGATGGGATGATGCAAAAAGTACAGGCATGCGAACAGCCCAGCACCACCGGCACATGGGCCGACACCAGTTTGCCGCGCTCGTGCTCCGGCAGGACAAGGTCCCCATCCATAATTGCGAACCGGTTTCCGGTTTCGGAGACTTCGAAGGCGTGCGCCTCGCCCTGGGTTAAAAAAGCCACCAGTGGACCAGGGTCTGAAGGTGGGGAGAAAACATCCACGTAGGGGAAGCGGGTGTGCAGATTCCCGTTTTCCCGAATCCCGACCATACAGCCCATCAGGTTGATGACCAGCGCGGGATTTTTCGCCTTAAGCGGTTTTAGGGAACTGAGACGGCCATATGCCTTGTCTTCGGCAGACTGGCGTACGACGCAAGTGTTTAGGACAATTACATCGGCTTCTTCGACCTTGCCGGTAAAAGAAAAGCCCAGGTGTTCCAGCGCCGATCCGACACGCCGGGAATCGGCCACGTTCATTTGGCAGCCTTCAGTCCAAACGGCATATTTTTTCATCCTGCTCCTTGAGCAATTAGCCTGCCGCCGAGATATTAAGCGCAGGACTACGTCGGGCGCGAATTATACCAAGTTTGTCTGCATTATAAAATCCAGCAAATGGATTCTACCTTTTCTACAAAAAGGGAAAAGAGCACATATCCCCTCCCCGCGAGCGGGGAGGGGTAGGGTAGGGGTAAAAATCCATGCTTCGAGGAAGCTCTGGAAATCCAGCATGATCACCTTGACAGCCATTGGCTGGTGAATATAATCAGTCCATATCCAACGACCAACCCGGAGACGAGTATCCGTTCAGCTGCTCAGAGACCTGCCGGTCGGTGAGAGGCAGGCAGCCAGGCGGCGAAATCCACTCCGGCGTCTCGAAAGAGGCAGTCGTTCTCGCAGGGGTGCGCCTGAACGCGGCGCGACCGTAAGAGAACCGGGTCCGCCCGTTAGCGCGCAGCCAAGACCCAGCCCCCACCCTCCCCCCTGTTTTGAAAAAACGGAGCAGGAAATCCCAAAGGGACGGAGGAGGCGGGTGAAAGCAGGTGGCACCACGAGACGCCCCCATGTACCGGAACAACCGTTCCGGTGCTCGTCCTGCAAATGGAACGGGGGCGTATTCTATTTTCCCAAGGAGGTGCGTTATGTTGGACATCAATCTTATTCGAGAACAACCCGACTTGGTCCGCAAGGCATTGCGGGATCGCCAGATGGACCCGGCGCCGGTGGATGCCATTCTCAATTTGGATAAGCGCCGGCGCAGTCTGCTCTCTGAAGTGGAGGCCCTCAAAGCCGAACGAAATACGGTCTCCATTTTAATCGGCCGGATGAAAGAGGTGACCTCCCGCCAGGCGAAAATCGAGGCAATGCGGGCAGTGGGGGAAAAGATTGCTGTTCTGGATAAGGAAGTGTCCGATGTCGAGGAAGAACTCAAATCCCTAGCGGCAGGCATTCCCAATGTCCCGGATGGACGTACACCGGTCGGTAAGGATGAAAGCGAGAATGTAGTACTTCGGACGGTTGGAGCTCTGCCGGAATTCAATTTTCAGCCAAAACCGCATTGGGACCTGGGGCCGGCGCTTGGTATCATCGATTTCGAGCGCGGCGTCAAGATCACCGGTTCGCGCTTCTATGTGCTTAGTGGTGCCGGGGCGCGCCTTCAGCGGGCGCTGATCGCCTATATGCTCGACCTGCATATCCGCCAGGGCTACACCGAACAGTACACGCCTTTTATGGTCAAGGCGGCTACTCTTTTCGCAGCGGGGCAACTGCCGAAGTTCGCCGACAACCTATACCATGACGCCGAAGAAGATCTGTGGATGGTGCCGACTGCCGAAGTACCCATTACCGGCTTGCTTATGGATGAAATTCTCGACGAGGCAAGCCTCCCCGTCCAGTACACAGCCTATACACCCTGTTTCCGGCGAGAAAAGATGAGCGCCGGACGGGACGTCCGCGGCATCAAGCGTGGCCATCAGTTCGACAAGGTCGAGATGTACATTTTCAGCAAACCGGAAGAGTCAGATGCCATGCTCGAGAAGATGTGTGGAGATGCCGAGGCAACCTGCACAGGCCTTGGGCTGACTTGCCGGGTCAAGCGGTTGTGTACCGGTGACATTAGTTTTGGCGCAACGATGACGTATGATGTTGAGGTCTGGGCGCCGGGACTGGGGGAATGGCTGGAGGTCTCTTCGGTGTCGAACGATACCGATTTCCAGGCACGCCGGGCCAATATCAAATACCGTCCAACGGATGGTGGCAAGACACGCTTCGTCCATACGCTGAACGGTTCGGGACTGGGCATGCCGCGTACGTTGATCGCCGTGCTTGAAAACTACCAGCAGGCGGATGGGTCCATAACCATACCGGAAGTCCTGCGTCCCTGGATGGGGGGAGTGGATGTCATCCGCCTCTGAGTCAAGCGGGAGATACGCATGACAATCGGCCCTTTCTTTATCGGGATCGAGCCGATCATCAAGGGCCTCACCATGACAGCCATGCTGGTGGGCCTGCTGGTTATTCCCATCCTGCCAGGCCTGGTCATCATCTGGGTAGCGGCACTGGGGTGTGGACTGGTGGTCGGTTATAGTACGTTTGGTTGGATCATTTTTACCATCCTCACGGTACTTATGCTGGCCGGTTCGGTCATTGACAATATCCTGATGGGCACATCGGCACACAAAGAAGGTGCTCCCTGGTGGGTAATCCTGATTGCGACGGCAGCCGCCATTATCGGAAGTTTCGTCATTCCTGTTCCCATTATCGGTGGGATCCTGGCGGCGTTGCTGACATTGTTCGCGATCGAATGGATCCGTCGCAAGGATTGGCGAAAGGCTCTGGCTTCCATAAAAGGGATGTTAATAGGCTGGGGATGGGCGTTCTTGATTAGGTTTATAATTGGGATAGTCATGATTGGATTGTGGCTCATCTGGGCCTTGGCGTAACCTATTCCATTTTCAGTAAGGAGGATCTCTATGCCTAGTATTGTGTTTGATATTATCAACTTGATCGCTTGGTTTCTCCGCCTGATTGGCATGGCAGCCTTGGGGGTGGGCATTGGCTACCTAGTGCTGGACTTGCTGCATAAAGCGCAGGAATGGTTAATGCAAGTCGTTGTTTACCTGGGATTGGCGGGTCTGGTGATCGCCATGGTGGTTTTCCTTGCCCCGGCGGCTCTAGGCGGATTTGGCATCGGATTTGGTGCGGCCATCTTCATCTGGGGCATGCCGAAGAAACAGAAAGAAGAGAAGGAATAAATCACTTGTCCGGCAGGTACCTGCCGGACAATTACTTTAAAGTCTATCTTGTTCTCCCACTTGCGAATTTCTGCCGTAGTCTGCGCTGGGGGGAACGGCTTAGCGGTTTCCCTCTCGGAGTGGGCTTTGAAAAGTGGGCAGGGTGGGTATGGCGCGGCTCACTCGCTGCAAAAGCGGTCCTCCCTTTCGACGGGGATATTTCCGGGACCGGGATATCGTAGTCGAATCCGTCCAGGGCCTGGCGGGGTAGTGGTTTTCCCATGATCTTTTCCAGAGTGCGGATCACGTCCTTGTCATTCGGTGTGACCAGGGTGAAGGCATCCCCCCTGCGTTCGGCGCGGCCGGTCCGCCCGATGCGGTGGATGTAATCATCGGCGGTGGCGGGCATATCAAAGTTGATGACGTGTGAGATGCTTTCCACGTCCAGACCGCGTGCGGCGATATCGGTGGCGACCATGATCTGGTATTGGCCGCTTTTAAACCCGCCCAGCGCTGCCTGTCGCTGACCCTGAGTGCGGTCACTGTGCAAGCTGGTGACTTTGAACCCGGCCCGCTCGATCTGTTGCGAAAGACGATGGGCGCGGTGCTTGGTGCGGGTGAATATCAAGACCGACTCGGTGTCAGTCTGTTTAAGCAGGTCCAATAATAGGGAGGTTTTCAAATGCTGGGGTACCGGGTAAAGGGCATGCGTGACGGTGTGCGCCGGCCGGCTGAAACCAATGGCGATGCGTTTGGGGTGATGGAGCGTCTGGGCGGCCAGTTTCTCGATTTCCTGGGGGAAGGTGGCCGAAAAAAGCATGGTTTGTCGTTTGGCGGGGATAAGCTGCAGGATACGCTTCACATCCGGCAAGAAGCCCATGTCAAGCATGCGGTCAGCCTCGTCCAGGACGAGAATTTCGATGCCATCCAGCTGGGTATGTCCCTGTTGGATATGGTCCAGCAGGCGGCCCGGACAGGCGACCAGGATCTCGACACCATCGCGCAAGGCGGAGGTCTGGGAGGCTGCGCCTACGCCGCCGTAGATGGCGGCGCAGCGGAGCTTGGTGCCGGTTCCGAGGTCACGGACGGCTTCGTGGATCTGTTCGGCGAGTTCGCGCGTTGGGGTGACGATCAAGGCACGCGTCCGGTTGCGCGGACCATTCAGCAGTTTATTTAGAATGGGCAGGACGAACGCAGCGGTTTTGCCGGTGCCGGTCTGGGCAGTGCCGATCAAGTCATTTCCGGCCAGGGCATCCGGGATGGCTGCAACCTGAATGGGGGTCGGCTCGGAATAGCCGAGACGGTTGATCCCCGCCTGCAGGCGTGGGTCAAGGTTGAACTGGGTAAAGTTCACTAAGATTCCTTTTCTTCAGGAGTCAGACAAGCGTTGGGGAAAAGTACAACAGCAGCGACTGCTGAACTAATGCGATTATCGGCTAGTACAATAACCGATGACAGCAGGGATGTCAAGGCCAAGCCAAAAAGGGTCCAGGCAGGTTTAGTGCCTATTTGCACCTTTTTTCTCTTCTGCCGGTACTCCGGCAGAAGGCAGGTTGTCACGGCTGGAGCAAAATCAGCGCTGGAACAAGTCTGCCAGCAGGACTGGCTTGAGGATGGCCGTCCATTTTTCGTAGCCACGGGCGGTCGGGTGGGTTCGGTCGCTCCGGAACAGGCGGCGGTCCGGTTGGCCATCCGGACCCAGGAAAGCGGTGGTGATGTCGATGTAGTGCAGGTACGGGCTGGCCTGGGCATAGACCTCGATCAGGCGGTTGGCTTCTTTGACCAGCGGGCAGTAACGCCAACGGGAAGGAACCGGACAGATCGAAACAAAGTAAATGGGCAGGTCGGGCAGAGCGGCATGGATGCGCTGGACAAAATCCTTGTATCCATCGAAGACCTGCTGCGGGGTGGCCGGACGCGGCCAGGCGATGTCGTTGGTCCCGACATAGAGCACGACCGCGCATGGGCGGCAGGGCAGGACGATCCGTTCAGCATAGTGGACCATATCCGCGATTTTGGCGCCGCCGAAGCCGCGGTTTAGTACGGGCATGGGTGCCATGTCGCCCTCGAGGGAGGACCAGAAGGTGATGCTGGAACTGCCGGTAAACAGGACGGCCTCCGACGGAGAAGGCTGGAGACGTTCCCGGGCTTCGAAACGGCGAATACTGGCCTCCCAGGCCTGTGGGTCGCCGTCCCAGGAGCGCAGCATGCCGGAGGCCATGTTGAAGCCAGCGAGGAAGCGCTCACGGATTGTCGGATGGACATTCATGAACCACCTCTCTTCCGTTCGGACGCGAACGGGTCAGTAAATGCGTAGAAGACTGCGCCTCGCCCGCTTATGGATACATTGCCATGGCCTGGCGGACCGCCACGACCAGGGCCTGGGTCTCGGCGAGCGCCTCCGGGCGAATGGTCGCTCCGCCCAATATGACGCTGTTCACATACTTTGAATTGATGTTCAGGGTATTCCGGCCGTGCTGGTCTGTAAGAATCTCTATATTGGCGATCTCGAAAACATGAATGCGAATGCTTTGCCGGGAGATCACCGAGAAGAATTCGAGGATGTGTCCGTCAAAGGTGATAAGGGTATTGTCACTCGGTTCGGTGGAAAGACGGATTTCGATCATTGGGTTTCTCCCGTAAAGGTTTTTACTTATTCATTCCTTTGATTAGAACCCTAGTCATCTTTTGGAGAGACGCAGTCGGGTCTGGCAGGAGTCCGGAATGCTCTAGGCGGCATGCACCATGCCGGAGGCCATATTGAAATTATATGGGAACTCTTTCCTGAATTTCAGGCTGTTATGGCTGGCCCTCAGACTTTTTATGAAGGAGACTGTAAATCACCAGAGCGATCCCGGCGACCAGCAGGGCGGCGGCCCAGAAAAGGTTGGAATTCCCGCCCGAGAAGCCGGCCAGTATCGCTGCGATGAACAGACCAATGGCCGGGTAACGGGCCCAGGCGGTCGGGCGGGTCCCACGCAGCAGCCACAGAGCGCCGAAGGTCAGGCCCAGGCCAAGAAGCAGGACGCCGTTCAGGAGGCCCTCGATGAAGGGGGTCTGCGGGATGCTCATCCCCAGGAGGACCACCAGGCCGATGGAGGCAAAGACGCCGGCCGGGATAAGCGCCCACCAGTTCTCCGGCCAGCGGAAAAAGACGAAAAAGAAGGCTGCCGAGAAGAGCAGCATGGTCAACGCACCCATCCAGTCCCCACCAGCGATGGAGGAAAGCAGCGGGATGGTCCCGACCAGGGCAATTGCGGCAGCCGGGATGAGCGCCCAGCGGCGGGTGCGGCCCGTCAGGTAGACCACCAGGAACGGCAGGGCCACCGCGTAGAGAAACAAGGCGCCGATCAGATTGCCGTTGACGTGGTCTGAGAGCAGGGTGATCGTGCCCAGGACGAAGGTGACCCAGGCCGGGATAAGCGCCCACCAGCGCGAGCGGTTCAGCAAGTAGACGACCAGGAACGGCACGGCGACCGCAAAGAGGAACAGCGCACCGATCAGGTTCCCATTGACCAAGCCAGCCGTCAGGGTGATAAAGGCCAGCACGGTCATGACCCAGGCCGGGATGAGCAGGCCCCAGGCCTTTCGGTCGAATGCGAATCCGACGTAGAAGGGGATGGCTATGGCGAGCAGGACCGGCATGCCCACGAAGGAACCGGTCAGGCCGTGATCTGCCATCCAGATAGTCAGGCTGATGGAGCCGAATATCAGGGCTGGGAAGAGCCAGCCCCATTTTTGCAGGCCGCTTAGGAAGTAGCTTAGAAAGAAGACCAGGCTGACGGCCGCGAAGATGTAGACCCAGGTATTCGTCGAGAACAGGCTGAAATTTAACCAGCCCATCCGGTCGGCCAGGAAGGCCATACCGGCCAGGATGAACAGCAGCCCCCAGAAGATGCTCGAGACATTTCTTTTCATAGGACATTCTCCTTGCGCATATATTCTATATACGGGCCAAATGAGGAAAGATTTCTACTTGTCCACCAGCCACCCGACACTTTTATGCCAGCTTCACCTTTCTGCCGTCACCGGGGGATAAATCCCCCAGCTGAAGCCATGAAAGCCGCCTAAAGGCGGCTCGTCGCCAGATCAAGCCCGCTTGAGCGGGCTTCCATGCGCTGAGCCGGGGACTTCAGTCCCCCAACGGATGAGGTCGCCAAAACTATGATATGGGTAAATTTCATGCATGCCAATCATACCTGAATATGGCCCTTTAAACCTATTCGAAAGCTATCAGCCGTGCATGTGCACGCTGAAATATTTTAATTGACGGATCTTTTCCCCGGCAAGGAACAAGTGATTGCCATCTCCTGACCGCTTATTCCTTCAAATCATTCCTGGCAGGTTTTTTGGCCTTCCGGTTCCATCCTGTTCCTGCGAGCAGTAACCCCAGCCCGCCGATCAGGATATCTCGGCCGCGCATGACCAGCGTCAGGCTGAGAGCGACGGCGGCACTGAAGCCGAACCTACCGAGGGTAAAAACCTGACTGGCCTCCAAGGCGCCCAGCCCACCTGGGAGCGGCATGATGAGCGAGATCCAACCCATCATCCAGCCGGCGGTCATTTTCCAGAATGGCAGGGGAATGTTGAGAAAGGCCGTCATCAGGGCATAGTCAAGCAGCATGCCCGCCCCGGCCAGCAGCGAGAATCCGATGGCGGCCAGCAGACGCGACGGGTGGCGCTGGCAGAACCGGCCCGCCAAGCGTTCAGCAGCACGTAAAAACCGGACCGGCTTGGAATTCTTCTCAATAAAAGGGATGCGGTGCACCAGCCCGCTCAATGGGTAGCGTCGGTTGTAAAGCAGGATCAAATGGACGGGAGGCCAAAAAACCAGGAAAGCCAGCAGAACCAGGTCCCCCGAAAACTGCAGGCCGCTTTCTGCCAGGACGCCGACCCGCAGAATGGCCGTCAGCCCGATGGCCAGCATGAGAAAGTCCACCAGGAATTCGAGCAGTTTATCCATCAGGACGGTGGCGGTGGCGTGGGTGTAGGACAGGCTGTATCTTTTTTGCAGCGCCAGCACCTGCAGCGGTTCACCGCCAACCTGGGGCCCAAGGGTGAAGTAACTGACCCCGAAAACCGAGACGCGCACGCCCAGCAGCGGGAAATAGGGCACGTGTTTATTGTCTGCGCGGATGATGGTCCACCAACGCAGCGTGGCCACCACGTAGAAGATGCCATTGAGCGTCAGGATGATGAGCAACTGCCACCAGCGCAATTGGCGGATGGCCGACCAGATCTCGGCCAGCGGTGCCTTCCTGAAGGCCCACCACAGCAGCAAGGCCAGGATGACGAGCACGACCAACCGAATAAGCCATTTCCTGAGGTTGCTACTCATGAGGTGAAAATTACCTTGCCATCAAACGGTTCATAACAGGCCACGTTATTTCCTTTTCGCCGATCCTTCGGTATAGACAGAAAACCCGTCCGGTTGGCTGGGCGGTGCGATTTCGAAGCGGATAGTCACGGACTCGTTTTTCTCCCGGATGTAGGTGGTTTTGAAACGCGGCTCGGATGGACGCGGTTCACTGACAAACGTGACCGCCTGCCCGTCTACCGAGCTTGTGACTGCATAGTGGATAACATGCCCTTCGTTGTCAAAGTAGACAGCTTGCAGGCTCCCAGCGGGGTCCGGGTAGATGATGGTCAGGTCATCGTGGGCGAAGGCCGGCCGCTCCGGAATGGCAGGAAAGTCCACGTGGTTCTCGCGCAGCAGGACTTGTTTCTGCAGGTCGAAACGGAAGGTCAGGTTGCCCCCGCCCTGACCGGGCGCGCCTCCGCCTTCACCGATCCATTCTCCCACCAGGAATTGCAGTGCATCCCAAGCGGGTGTAGTCATCTTATTTTCCTTTCGCGGGGATCGAACGGGCGAACGCCAGCCCCAGCCCGACCCAGGCCTGCAGGTCGGTTTCGGAGGCGCAGCCTTGCGGCTGGACCATGATCCAGCCGGTCATGGGATGACCGGTCATATCGAAGACGTGCGTGTGCGGACGGGACAGAGCATTATCGTAGCTTTCCGGCCCGACCCGCACGATCAGGTCGTTTTTGTGGACTCCACAAGCCATGTTGCCATTGACCATAAATCCGACCCCACCGAACATTTTCTTTTCGACCAGGTCGGGGAGCGGGCCGAGAGCGGCGCGGATGCGTGCGGCTAAGAGGGTATCGTATGGCATAGTGTTTTCCTGATCAATCTTTTTCGTCATGGGATTCGTTATATGTTCAATTTTCCCAAAGTACAATTCCACCAACCACTTCAAATTTCTCTAAACGAGAAGATTATAACTTGTGTCAAACCAGTCTTAATTACAACCGGACGGCAGCTCTCCCTCTGTCGCCCGACTACTCTCTACTATCCGGTATTACAACTTCGGGAACCTCGCCAGCACGACTGCCTCGCTGGGCAGCAGGCCCTTGTCGCCGAGTTTCATCTCGGCGGGGGCGGGGCCGACCTCCTGCGGTGCGCTCTGGTAGACGTAGATGTGCGTACCTTCCATGGCATACTTCAGCTCCACGTAAGCCTGCCCGGTAAGAGTGCCGTCCTTGTCGGCGGCGCAACTGGTCACCCAGCCGATGACCTTGCCGCGCTTATCCAGTACAGGGTCGCCATTGTGCGCCATCCGAACGCCCTTTTCAGGGAACTGGAAGCGGCAAACCAGACCTTTGCGGGTCTGCTCGCGTGCAATGAAGGCTTCGCGCCCGATGAACCAGGGCTTGCTGAGCTTGACATAGCCGCCGAAGCCGGCTTCACCGGCACCCAGGTCATGCTCGCCGCCCTTGCCGGAGCCGAGACCCATCTCGTGACCGTAAAGCGGCAGGCCGGCCTCGGTGCGAAGCGAGTCACGCGCCCCCAGCCCGACCGGTTTTAGGCCAAACTTTTCCCCGGCTTTGAGCACGGCGTTCCAGAAATCAACTGCCCGTTCGGGGTGGATAAATAATTCGTAGGCCAGCTTCTCGCCGGTGTAACCGGTGCGGGAAACGATCAGGTCGAAGCCGCCCACTTTGGCATCGCACAGCTCGGTACGCTGGAGCGCCAGCAGGTGCTTGCGCGTCCCGGCGCTGACGCCCAGCGCCAGTAGAATGTCCTGGCTCTTGGGGCCTTGCAGGGCAATATCCACCCTCATCTCCGGGCCGGCCTGTTGGTCGCGCAGGTTACGGATCACGGCTTCGTAGCCGAGCGTCCGCGCCCCGGGCCGGAGGTTGTCGATCCTGACTTTACCATCCCGCACGGCTTCCAGCCAGGCCCGGTCCTTGTCGTCGTTGGAGGCATTCACCACCATCAGGAATTTGTCGCCCGCCCGCCGGTAGACCAGTGTATCGTCGATGACGTTGGCGTCCGGGTCGAGGAAGTGGGTATAAAGTGATTTTCCCGGCAGGAGCGCGCCGACCGAGTTGGCGCAAACCGAGTCGAGGAAGGAAGCCGCATCATAGCCATCGACCTGGTAGACGCCCATATGCGAGACGTCGAACAACCCGGCGGCCTGGCGCGTGGCCAGATGCTCTTCCACCACCGAGCTATACCAGACCGGCATTTCCCAGCCGGCGAACGGGACCATTTTGGCGCCCAGGGTTTTATGAATATCGTACAGGGGGGTCCTCCGGAGGGGCAACTCCAACTCCTGCCATTTGAAATCAGGCAAGGTCTTCCCGAGCCCCTTGCCGGTAACCCCGATAAACCAGGGTTTCTCTGCTGCAGAGCCCTGGTCCGTCTTAATGTCCATTGACGAACCCATTTCCATCACAATCACCGGACCGGGCAGCCGCGACGGTGAATAATCCGGTTTGCCGTCCAGGTCGAATGAAACATATCCATCCGAGAGGTCCCGCAGCCAGGTCGCAGCCAGGCTGGCCTGCCCGAGCGGGACCGACAGACGGTAAGTTTCGGAATCTACGCAGGCCAACGTGCCGGTGATGACTCCGCTTGCCCCCGGATGGGGGTTGGGGGTGCTCAATGTGGTGACCTGGGACTTGCCCGGTTTGAGGGCGGACAGATCGCTGGAAACGGCGTAATCCAGGAACTGGCGGATCCGTATGCCAGTCAGGTCGAAAACGCCGGAGGTTGCTTGGTCGTCGATGTAATAGAAGTGGGGGTAACCGTGGACGGTTGGCTCGTAATCGATCCCGGCTTCCCGCGCCAGGCTGCGCACCAGCAGACGGGCTTCGTTCAACACGTTGAAATCCAGCTTGGCGCGCCGCTGGAGCTTGCCATGGGCGGATGGAACGCTGTGCGGCGCGGCAGCCAGCAGTACATTCGAGATGATGTCGGCCAACTGGCGGGATTTTTCCTCGTCGAAGCCGCGCTGGGTGATCCAGGGTGTGCCGAGACGGATCCCGGAAGGGTCGAAGGCCGATTTATCCCCGGGAATGGTGTTACGGTTGACGACGATGCCGGCCAGGTCCAGGATGCGGGCGGCCTGGTCGCCGGAAAGGCTGGTGCCATCCGGACCCTGGATGGTACGGCAATCCAGGTTGAGCATATGGCAGTTGGTCCCGCCGAAGGGCACGCGCAGGCCGCGCTCCTTGAAGCGTTCGGACATGGCCTGGGCGTTCTTGATGGTCTGCTTTTGGAGTTTCTCGAATTGTTTGGTGCGGGCCAATTTGAACGTGAGCGCCAGGGCGGCGAAAATATGGACGTGCGGTCCACCCTGTTCGCCGGGGAAGACGGCCTTGTCGAGCTTTTTGGCCAGGCCTGGGTCGGTGGTCAGGATGACCGCCCCGCGCGGCCCGTCCAAGGTCTTGTGGGTGGTGGAAGTGATGACGTGGGCATAGCCAACCGGCGAGGGCACCACCCCGGCCGCCACCAGCCCGCCGATGTGGGAGATATCGGCCAGCAGGTAAGCGCCGACGCTGTCGGCGATGCGGCGGAAGGCCTTCCAGTTGGGGATCCAGGAATAAGACGAGTAGCCGCAGATGATCATCTTGGGCTGGCTCTGCTTGGCCAGTTCCATAACGGCTTCGTAATCGATCTGTTCGGTCTCCGGGTCGACGACATAGTGGACGATCTTGTAGAGTTTGCCAGAGCGGTTGGCAGAGGAGCCATGCGAGAGATGCCCGCCGTGCAGCAGGTTCATGCCCATGACGACCGAGCCGGGTTCGACCAGCGCCTGGTAAACAGCGTTGTTGGCGGGCGCGCCCGAGAGCGCTTGCACGTTGACGTAGATCTGGTCGGCTGTCACTCCGTTGGCGGCGAAGGCTTCGGCACAGCGCCGGCGGGCCAGGGCTTCAACGGCATCGGCGTACTCGGTGCCCTTGTAATAGCGCGGGTCCGAATTGCGCCGGAAGTTCGCCAGGCGCGCAGGGTAATCGAGGATCTCGGCCTCGCTCAGCCAACGCGATTCCTCATCGGGATAGCCTTCGGCATAGATATTCAGGAAAGCCGAGGCCATGGCTTCGCGCACGGCCAACGGGGCCTGACTCTCGGATGGGATCAGAATCAGTTTGCGGGCCTGCCGTTCGGATTCTATCCGGGTCAGTTCGTAGACTTCGGGGTCAAGGTCGGCAAGGGCACCGCGGAAAAGGTAATCGGACATGGAAGTTCTCCTGTGTCGTAAATCACGTGCGAAACTCTGTTTACCAACAGTGAATTGTAGTGCCCGATGTGAGGTGGGTCAAGTGCGAAAAAGGACTGTGGAGCGCTTTGCGCTCCACAGTCCTTTTTCGCCTCTTCTTGTGGGCGCAAAGGGACTCGAACCCCTGACCTTCTCTGTGTAAGAGAGACGCTCTAACCAACTGAGCTATGCGCCCGATTTGGAGCTTTCACGAATATTGAAAGGGTTCCGGGGTATTGGCTGGCGGTTACACCGCCAGCCAATACCCCAAGCCCCAACATTCGAAAAGCGCGCCCGGCGGTGCAATTATACCGAGATTTTGGCAAGTGTGTTACACTTTTGTGGAAGAATAGCTTTTGGAGAATTTTATGCGCATCGTGCGTTATCAATATAAAACCGAAGCACCCTGCTATGGCTGGCTTCTGGACGATAAGGTTGGCCCGATCGTCGGGAATATTTTCGAAGAGTACCGCCGGCAGGAAGTGACCCAGCCTCTGGCATCTGTGCGCCTGCTGGCACCGGTCCAGCCGTCCAAAATCATCTGCATCGGTCGCAACTATGCAGAACATGCCAAGGAACACGATGCCGAGGTCCCGAAAGTGCCGTTGCTTTTCTTGAAGCCACCCTCCTCGATCAACAACCCGGGCGAGGCAATCATCCTGCCGCCACAAAGCCAGCAGGTGGAACACGAGGGTGAACTCGTAGTCGTCATTGGAAAACGCGGAAAGGACGTTACCGTCGAGGCAGCCCAGGAACATATCTTCGGGTACACGATCGGGAATGACGTTACGGCACGCGACCTCCAACGAAGCGATGGCCAGTGGACGCGCGCCAAGGGCTTCGACACGTTCTGCCCCTTCGGCCCCTGGGTGGACACCGATTTCGATCCATCCGACGCGGTCATCACCTGCCGGGTCAGCGGGCAGCCGCGCCAGATGGCCTCCACACGTGATATGGTTTTCAATGTGAATATGTTGATCGCATTCATCTCTTCAGTGATGACGCTCGAACCCGGCGACTTGATCTTTACCGGGACCCCGGCGGGCGTCGGTGCGCTCCAGGATGGCGATGAGGTTGTGGTGGAGATCGAAGGTCTTGGGAAACTAAGCAACCCGGTACGCAAATAATAATGCCATTCGAAATAATAGGGGCGAACTGGCGCTAAGTGCCATTCGCCCCTATTATTTCATCCTTCCTTTTTCTTATATCGCTCTAATAGCCGACCCTTCCTGCCCATGCTATAATCGCCACGAAAGGTATTTTCCATGCTCCAGAAATTTGTCAAAGTATTCGGGGGTGACCCCAATAAACGCGAAATCGAAAAGACCTCCGACACCGTGGAACAGGTTAATGCGCTGGAAACAGAGTTCGAAGCTCTCAGCGATGAGGCCCTGCGCCTCAAAACAGACGAGTTTCGGCAGCGCCTGGCCGATGAAGTCGAGGGCATCGAGGAGGATGACGAACGCCGCCAAGTCGAGCAAGCCATGCTCAACGAACTCCTGCCGGAAGCTTTCGCGGTGGTGCGTGAGGCCGCCAAACGGACCATCGGCCAGCGTCCCTACGATGTACAGGTGATCGGCGGACTCATCCTGCACCAGGGCAAGATTGCCGAGATGCGCACTGGCGAAGGCAAGACGCTCGTCGCCACCCTGCCACTCTACCTGAACGCTCTAACTGGCCGCGGGGTCCATCTGGTAACGGTCAATGATTACCTGGCCCGGCGGGATGGTCGCTGGATGGGTGCAATTTACAGCTTCCTGGGTCTTTCGGTTGGCATCCTGCAGATGGCTGCCGCCACCGAGAATGGCAAGAAGGCTTTCCTGTACGACCCGACCCGTACGTCCCCGCGCGAGGACCAGGATGAGATGCGCCTGGTTGAGCGGGTGGAAGCTTACAAGGCCGACATCACCTACGGCACCAACAGCGAGTTCGGGTTTGATTATCTGCGCGATAACATGGTCATGCGAGCGGAAGACAAGGTGCAGCGCGGCCATCATTATGCCATCGTGGACGAGGTGGATAACGTCCTGATCGATGAGGCCCGCACCCCGCTGATCATCTCCGGTCCGGCCTCGGGTGACGTGGAATGGTATGGCAAAATGGCTGTGCTCGTGCGCCAGTTGAAGGCGGAAGACTACGAGGTCAGCGAGAAAGACCACAGTGTCGCCCTGACAGAGATCGGGACCGCCCACGTGGAGCAGTTGCTGGGCCAACCGCTGCGTGACCCTGACCGCCCGGAAGACGTGACCCCCGAACAGGCTCACCTGCTCGGCTTTCTGGAGCAAGCTCTGCGCGCCCAGCACCTGTTCAAGCGTAACAAGGATTATCTGGTACAGGGCGGCAAGGTTATCATCGTGGATGAGTTCACCGGGCGGCTGATGCCCGGACGCCGCTGGAGCGATGGTTTGCACCAGGCAGTGGAAGCCAAGGAAAGCGTGAAGGTGGAACCGGAGAACGTCACCTACGCCACCATCACCCTGCAGAACTACTTCCGCATGTACAAGAAACTGGCCGGCATGACCGGTACCGCCCTGACCGAAGCCGAAGAGTTCGACAAAATCTACAAACTGGCTGTCCTTCCCATCCCCACCAACCTGGAATACCAGGCTTTTGGACCGGATGCGCCGCTGGTGGAAATCAAGGCCAAGGACGATGACGGCTTTGATTATTCTTATTTTGCCCACGCCGAAGACCCGGATAAGCAGATCTATTTATGGCGCCGTAAGGATTACCCGGACGTCATCTATCGTACAGCAGAGGCCAAACTGCGCTCCATCGTCCGTGAAATAGTGGTTTACCATGTCCTGGGACGTCCGATGCTGGTCGGTACAACCTCCGTTGAGAGCTCGGAGCGCCTTTCGAACCGGTTGCGCGCCGAACCCGTCCGGCGCTTGTTGCAGATCCTGCAGCTCCGCAACGCCTGGCTGGAAAAGAACAACCGCTTTGAAGATGGACGGCTCATCCCGGAACTCCAGCCACTCAATAAACCGATCGAGCAACTCCGTCCGGAGGAGTTGCGCCCGATGGCCAAGGAATTGGGCCTCTCGCTCAACCCTGAAGACCCGGCCAACCTGAAACGTCTGCTGGAAATCCTGAAGCTGGAGGAATCGGACACGGACCGGCTGAAGGCGGTTCTTCAGGGAGGCGTGCCGCATCAGGTGTTGAACGCCCGCAAGCATACTGAGGAATCCATGATCATTGCCGGAGCCGGCGCCTTCGGCGCGGTGACCATTGCCACCAACATGGCCGGCCGCGGCGTGGATATCAAGTTGGGCGGCGACCTGGCCGAGGAAATCCTGAGCGGCGTCAACCGCATCCTGCGCAAAGCCGGATACAAAGATCCTTATGATATGCCCATGCAGGAACGCCGCGAAGCCCTGCAAAAAGTGGATCCGTCGCTTTATGGCATCTACGAAACCGAGGCAAAATATTTTCTGAACTTTTTCGAGGAAATGGAACGCGTGCGCGAACTCGGTGGCCTGCACATTATCGGTTCCGAACGGCATGAAGCCCGCCGCATTGACAACCAGTTGCGCGGCCGCGCCGCCCGCCAAGGCGATCCGGGTTCCTCGCGCTTCTACCTGTCCCTCGAAGACGATTTGATGCGCATGTTCGGCGGCGACCAGGTCAAGGGCGTGATGGAACGCTTCAGTATCGACGATGACTACCCCCTCCAGGCCCGCCTGGTCAGCAATATGATCGAACAATCACAGCATCGGGTGGAGGGCGCCAATTTCGATATCCGCAAACACACCCTGGAATATGACGACGTGCTCAACGCACAGCGACAGCGTATCTATTCCCAGCGTGACCGTGTCTTTGAAAAGGAAGACCTCGTCGAAGATGTGAACGAGCTGCTGGCGCAGGAAGTCGAACTGCGTGTCAACGAAGCCAAAGAGACTGAGGAGTACTGGCGATTACTGGCCTGGCTGGAACAGGTCCAACCGCCGTTCAATGCTCCAGGCGGCATCTTCCCGCCTTTCACCTATAAACTCCTGCTGGATGAACTCAACAAGTCAGATTCTGGAACTGGCCATTGCTCTGCATGATCTGGCCTTAAGGGCCATCCAGGCCGATCAAGATCACTTCTTGGCAGCCACGCTGGATCAGATTGATCGTGCCGGCCTGGACCTGAAGAACCAGATTGACGACCGGATCGATAGCCTCGATACCGCTCTGGATGGTCTGGCCGACAATCTCGAGACCGAAAACCGCCGCCCGAACGTCATTTTGGAGGAGCTCTCCGGACTTGCACGCGTTCCTTTCCGGATGGACTCGGCGCAATTGACGCAACTGGTCAACGACCCGAAGGATTTATCCGGCGACCTGCGTGCCCAGCTGGAGGCATATGTCACTTACACGACAATTACCCGCCTGGCCAATACCATCGAGTTCCGCCTCGGTGAGCCGCTTGGTCTGAATCCAGCTGATTTACAGGAGCTCGACTGGAACGATGTATCGGGTCAGATAGAAGAACGCGTCCGCCAAGCGCTGGCTGTACGTCAGGAAAAACTGCTTGGTACTGATGGACAGATACCGCGTGACCTTGAATCAGCCCTGGAGCGTTTATCCGAATACAATGACCAGGCCAGATTGCGACTGCTTGGGTTGATGTCACAGGGAACCAGCACCTCCTTTGATGCCAGGACCCATCGCCAGGTACGTCAGGTTTTTACCCGTCTGCATTACGTATACCTGGCCGGGGAGCTGCTACGCAATTCCGACAGCCAGAGTTTGGAAGAAGATGTACTGGAACACCTACAAAAAGCCCAGCAGGCGCAGCGGCGTGCTTGGGGTGAAAGTGAACATGTCCGGTTGGGAGAAAATGCCCCAGCAATCCCGGCGGAGGAATTGGGCCATGGCATCCAGACGCAGATTTATCGCCAAGTGTTGCTCGGAGCCATAACGGAACTGTGGGTGGACTACCTGACACGCGTGGAAGCTCTGCGTGTTTCGGTCGGACTGGAAGCTTATGCCCAATCAGATCCACTGGTAAAATACAAGAGCCAGGCTTCAGAGATGTTCCAAAGCCTGCTAAGAGATATCCGTGCGGCAGTCATCGGGAGAATCTTCCTGTACCAGCCACGCGCCGCCGTTGTGCAAACTGATATGAGTGAAGGAACGGGGCGCCGCCCTGAACCTGTCGTCTCGCATCAGCTTGCCGCAGATTCTCGCCAGTCCTGGCGGTCAGGCCAGGGCGGCATGAACGGTGAAGAAGTACCTGGAAGTGGATTATCCTCCTCCGCTCCATCCAAGGCAAATCAGGCCCAAATTTCCAACAGGAAGCGAAAAAGACACAGGCACTAGTCCAGTGGAAAATCTGAAGGATTACTATTTCGCCCTTCCCAAAGTGGAACTCCACCGTCATCTTGAAGGCTCCCTACGCCTCAGGACGATGCAAGAGATTGCGCGCGCACAAGGGCTCACCGTTCCGACCAGCACCGACAATCTGAGCAACCTTGTTCAGGTTCAAACGGGCGAACCGACCACCTACCAAAATTTCCTGTCGAAATTTTCAACTTTGCGTTTGTTCTATCGCTCCCCGGAAGTCATTTACCGCATAACCAGGGAGGCGGTGGAAGATGCGGCGAAAGATAATGTCCGGTATCTGGAATTGCGATTTACACCGGTGGCATTGAGTCGGGCTGAGCGTTTCCCTTTGGGCGATGTGATGGACTGGGTGTGCGAGAGCGCCCTGAAAGCAGCCAGCGAATTTGGCCTGCGGGTAGGCCTGATCGTAAGTCTAAACCGTCACGAAAGTATGGAATTGGCTGAGCAAGTGGCCTGGCTGGCAGTCGCCCGCCTCGGTCGTGGCCTGACAGGGTTGGACCTTGCGGGAAATGAAGCTGAATTCCCGGCTAAGCCGTTTGCGGGTATCTTCCGTGAGGCCCAACAATCAGGGCTTAAATTGACTGTCCATGCTGGAGAATGGGGAGGGGCAGCCAATGTCCGCGAGGCGTTGGAGCTATTCAATGCTGATCGAATAGGCCATGGGGTGCGGGTGTTGGAGGATGAGTCAACAGTGACGCTGGCACGGGAGCGTGGTTCTGCTTTTGAGGTTTGCGTTACCAGCAATTACCAGACCGGGGTCATTCCAGCCTCGACGGAACACCCGTTAATGAAAATGTTGAATGAGGGCATAAACATTACCCTCGGCACCGATGACCCATCCATATCCCAGATCACGCTGACGGATGAATATCACCGAGTCTGCGAGGATATGGATTTATCGCTGCCGAAGCTCAAGGAACGCATTCTGGCAGCGGCAAAAGCAGCCTTCCTGTCTGACCAGGAACGGCAGAAGCTTGTTGATGAACTTAAGATAGAATTGATCTAATCCAACCAAGGGCGGCCCCATCTTTCAAAGGCAGGGGAGGGGCCGGAAGGCATCCGGGGAACTTCCTGGTGCCTTTGTTCTCTGTGGTTCCTCCTTACCGGCACCCACTCTACTCTGATGGGCACTCGTCCTATTGGGAAATGGGCGGGGAGGAGGGGAGACCACCAAAGGAGTGAATATGTATCATGACCTTTTTAAATCACGCGACATTCTCAAGGTTGGGAATAAGCAATATGTCATATTTCGCCTCGATGCACTGGAGAAGACCGGTCTAACACAGCTAGGCAAGCTGCCATATTCCATTCGCATCCTGCTTGAGGCAGCGCTCCGTCAATGCAACGGGAAGGAAATATTCCAGGATGATGTGGGTCAGATCGCCGGATGGACACCGACCGGCGTTCGTCCCGGCATCCCTTTCCTGCCGGCGCGCGTGATCATGCAGGATTTTACCGGCCTCCCGGCGATGGTGGATCTGGCTGCCATGCGAACTGCCATTGCCCGGCTGAAAGGTGACCCCAAATTGATCAATCCACTCGTGCCGGTCGACCTGGTCATCGATCACTCGGTGCAGGTGGATTTTTTTGCCAATGCGGATGCGCTCCAGCGCAATGTAGAGATGGAGTTCCAGCGCAACCATGAGCGTTATGCATTCCTTAAATGGGGGCAGAAGGTTTTCTCAAACTTCCGCGTCGTTCCACCGATGACCGGCATCGTCCATCAGGTCAATCTGGAATACCTGGCCCAGGTTGTTTCAACCAAACGTGTGGAAAACGAATTGTTCGCCTTCCCCGATACGGTTATTGGCACCGATTCACACACCACGATGGTTAACGGTCTGGGTGTGCTTGGTTGGGGAGTGGGTGGCATTGAAGCCGAAGCGGTCATGCTAGGCCAACCAATGGATATGCTCCTTCCAGATGTGGTCGGTTTCGGGCTTTACGGAAAGCTCAAGGAGGGAGTCACTGCCACTGACATGGTCCTGACCATCACCCAAATGTTGCGGAAGAAAGGCGTGGTGGATAAGTTCGTCGAGTTCTTCGGCCCCGGACTTGAAAATATATCTCTGCCTGACCGTGCCTTGGTGGCGAATATGTCCCCCGAATACGGAGCAACGATGGGCTACTTCCCTGTGGATATTGAAACGCTACGTTACCTGCATTTGACAGGCCGTAAAAGCGAACAAATCGATCTGGTTGAGGCCTATTATCGGGAAGAGGGCTTGTTCAGAGAGGCAGACAGCCCACAGCCCGAGTTTACCGATACGCTCGAGTTGGACTTGGGGTCGGTTGTGCCGTCCCTGGCTGGACCGAAACGCCCACAGGATCGCGTTGCATTGAATTCGATGAAATTAGTGTTCGAGAACGCGCTCACCACGCCGATCAAAGAAAGGGGTTATGGGCTCAAGCCAGAGGCCGTGGATAGCAAGGCGAAGGTCGGTACCAATGGAGGGTCCTACGAAATCGGTCATGGAGCGGTGGTCATTGCAGCGATTACTTCCTGCACTAACACCTCCAACCCCTCTGTGATGCTGGCGGCGGGCCTGCTGGCCAGGAAAGCCGCCGAAAAAGGACTAAAGGTAATGCCGCAAGTCAAGACGAGCCTGGCACCTGGTTCGCGGGTGGTGACAGACTATCTCACAAAGGCAAAATTGATCGAGCCGCTCGCCAAATTGGGCTTTAACGTGGTTGCTTACGGCTGTACCACCTGTATCGGCAATAGCGGCCCGCTTCCGGGTGAGATTGCCAAAGCCGTTACCGGGTCCGATCTCGTTGCAGCGGCGGTCATCTCCGGCAATCGCAACTTCGAGGGGCGCGTCCATCCACTTGTAAGAGCTAATTATCTGGCCTCGCCGCCTCTGGTTGTAGCTTATGCATTGGCAGGTACGGTTGATATCGATCTGTCCACCGAGCCAATCGGGATGGGGAAGGACGGGCCGGTATACCTGAAAGACATCTGGCCGACTACACAGGAAGTGGCTGATTTGGTGGCGACCAGCGTGGACGAAGGCATGTTCGAGCAGCGCTATGCCAGCGTGTTCGAAGGCTCCAAGCTGTGGAAGGATATCAAAGTGTCGGGAGGCGAGCTGTTCCACTGGGACGATGCATCCACATACATTCATCATCCGCCGTTCTTCCAGAACCTGACGCTGGAGGTCCCATCCATCCAGAATATCACTGGCGCTCGGGTGCTGGCCTTGCTGGGTGACTCAATCACGACCGATCATATTTCCCCGGCAGGCAATATCGCCATTGACAGCCCGGCCGGCCGTTTCCTGCAGGAACGCGATATCCAGCCGCGCGACTTCAACTCATATGGTGCGCGGCGCGGGAATGACTTGGTGATGACGCGTGGCACTTTTGGCAACATCCGGCTGAAGAACCTCTTAGCCGGCGGAAAGGAAGGTTGGTTCACACGTTACTTTGGGTCGAGCGGCGAGGAAGAGACGGACGAGGAGGCAACCATTTTCGATGCGGCCATGAAATATCAGGGGAAAGGGATTCCCACCATCGTCATCGCTGGCAAGGAATATGGAACCGGGTCCAGCCGCGATTGGGCGGCGAAAGGTCCATTATTACTGGGCGTGCGCGCAGCAATCGCCGAGAGCTTCGAACGTATCCATCGCTCGAATCTGGTCGGTATGGGTATCCTGCCGTTGCGCTTCAAGGATGGCCAGAATGCCGAATTGCTTGGACTGGATGGCAGAGAGGTCTACGATATCGAAGGTCTGCGGGACGGCATGCAACCCAAATGCGAGGTGACCGTCAAAGCGAAGAAAGCCGATGGTTCGGTGGTGTCTTTCAAGGCCATTGCGCAGTTGAACACGGCAGTGGAGGTGAACTATTACCGGAACGGGGGCATATTGCAAACCGTTTTAAGGAACCTGGTGAAGTAGAAATCTGGGCGACCCAACGGGCCGCCCAGATTTCTATGTACCACAGATAGATGATATGCCGAAACCCTCTAAGGGCCTGGATCACAGGCATAATATGAGTGGGGTTTGTTGGGCTACCCGAGGATCTGGATTGTCTCCATCCCTGCACTTGCATAGCTGTGGATCACACCGTCCATGCGCAGACGGGTATCCGATTGATAAAGGTTGCGAACCGTTTCGAAGTCGGGTACGTCGCAGGAAGTCAGTTCCGCAAGGTGGTCGAGAAACCTCAAGTCATCCGGATCGTTTTCTTCGGGTTTCTCGATAATGCCCCAGCAGTCCCACGGCAAAAGTTCAACCTTGTTGAGTGCGGCCACGTCGCGGATAAAGTCCCCCCGCACGAATCCCAGCCCGTGCATGTCGAATATGCCGAAACTATCCGGGTCAGCCTGCCCGCTCCGGCACAATTGCCAGGCTTTCCCACCCACGATGAACTGGTCGCGCGGCACATCCAAAGGATCGAAATGAAATCTTCAGCGCCTCGCACTGGAGCGTGTCCAGTTGGGCATCCACCAGGACCCAGCGTTGCAGATCTGCATTCCAATACTCGGCGCCCCAATGGTCTTCATAATGGCCCGGTATGAAGTATGCGCCGAACCCGCAGCGGGCGCGTGCCGGGACGCCCTGATGCCGCAAGATGGACACCAGCAGCAAGGAGAAATCCCGGCAGTTGCCCACGATCTTTCTTTCAAGCGGACGGGTTTCCGTCAATGGACGCGGATCCAGTTCCAGGGTGTGTGCTAACCTACGTTGCAGAGTGCGCAACTGCACCTCGGCCTTTCGCTGCTCGGACAAATTGAGTCCATAGCGCTCTGCCCAGAAAATATGGACGGTTGTCCCTTGCACGATCCTGCAGAGTTCATCGATGCCAGTGGGGAGTTTGTCCAGCAGCGGCGCATACGGACCCGGATCGGTCAGCATGCCGGGTTGAGTAAAGTAGGTCAAATCCTCGGTCACTTCAAAACTCCTGAAAAGCAGCTAAGAGAACTTCTCTAGAACCCCACCATATTCCCGATTTAGCCCCTCAAAAGTGAACGGTTCGGGCGGCTGGTGGTATGGTAGATCATAACTTTCCACCCAAACATTTCTGAATTTGCCCAAAATGGATTTTTTTGTCAATTCGAAACTGAGTAAAGGGTCCAGCCTGGACATGCCGAAAATACACGGGGTGTTGCATACCTCGACTTCCGAGATCGGATCAGTACATAGAATCTCGTTGATTTGATAAGTCAATACATCCAATGTCGATCCTGGCAGGGACAAGAGCGTGTTGCGCAGCGCATTGCCAAAGAATTCGACATGTCCCCATTTTCTTAGCATGAGTAGTACGTAATCAACCAAAGCCTCGTTGTGCATCATCTTCAAGAGAAAGGCCTGCGGCGAACGCCGGAGCATGATTTTTACCAACATTCTTAAGAGCAGGATCCGTGTTGGTGAATAAAGTAATGTACTGTGCGATACACAGGGAGACAACAGGATGAGTCTGTTGATCCTGGGGTGAATTTGATTAAGTATCCGTAATGTCAGTATTCCTCCGAATGAAAACCCCATCAACGTGATTGTATCGAACTGCAGCGCATTGATCAAATCCTCGATCGTCTGACCGACAAGTCTGCTGGAGAAGGGTTGAGGAAAAGGGCTCGAGCCTCCGTGCCCGGGCAACTCAAAGAAAAAGGCGGTAAATTTCTGGCCCATGAAATGAAGTAAAGGCTGCCAATCCCTGATCCTCGAAATGGTCGCCGGGACAATAACGAGTGGAGGTCCATGTCCGCACCTAGCATAGTACAAGGTCGTCAGGGGCAAAGCTATTTTATGAAGACCTATTTCAGAATATTCCACTGATCAATTTTAATCGAAGGAGGTTGCTGATTTCGGCTTGCTTCTAATGCTGCAGCATTCCAAGAAACTCATCCTGCAGCCGTTTAGTTTCTGTATCGGCCTTGATTGCCCGGATGACCTTTGCCAGAGCCTGGGCGCGGTCAGCCAACCAGCGTTCGCCTTTTTCGGCAGTGGCGGGGCGCCCATCACCACAGTAATGGGTCGGATGATCCGCGTACCACCAGATGCCCATATCCGTGCCCAGGTCGCGCAGAGGCTTGAGCCGTTTCTGGGGCATGCCCTCACCGTCAGCTGGCAAAGCCTCGGGCCTGACAAGCTCGGGGTGGATGGCAAGAATCATGCTGGTTTCACGTTCTCCGGCATGACCGTCAACGGTCGTCTCCCACTGGGAGGCGGTGGTCGCCTCTTCGGAAACATGTGGGGGTTGCGCCACATATACTACATAGTCGCGCGGACTGGCAAGCTGGATCTGGGCAAAGTAATGGATCAGATGATCGTTGCCACCGTGCGAGTTAACGATAACGATCTTCTTCAGCCCGTTGCGGGAAATTTCGCTGCAAACGTTCTCCAAAAGACGAATGGTCAATTCTGGCTGGATACCGATGCAACCGGGCATGTGACGCGCTTCCAGGATTTGGGTGTAAATGAAATCCGGGAATACCACCACCGGTTCGAGCTCGGCGGCGCGGTTGCACAGTTCGTGTCCGATATACATGTCCGTGCCGAGCGGCATATGATGCCCGTGCCGTTCGATGCACGAGAGTGGCAGCAGGCAGACGCCTTCAGACTGTTTGACGGCCTGCGGGAACAGGTCACCGGTCAATTCTTCCCAACGCATAGGTTTCATCCTTTCTCGAAGATGGAAATGCTTTCAATAGAATAAGTTTGCGGGAACAGGTCGAATGGAGTGACCTGGATAAGCCGGTACCCTCCGGTGATGAGACGGGCCGCGTCGCGCCCCAGCGTGGACGGGTCACACGAGACGTACGCAATCCCGGCTGGACCAAGGACCAGTAGAGCCTCCAGGGCGCGTTTATCCAGACCGGCGCGCGGCGGGTCCAGGATGGCAATATCGGGAATGACATCCAGGGCGGGCAGCACAGCCTCTGCGGGAGCCTCGTAAAGCGCCACATTGTCGAATTCATCTAAGTTGGCCGCGAAATCCTCGCAAGCCGATGGAGATGCCTCGATCCCGATCAAGCGCCCGACGCGGCCTGCGAAGAATGCACTGAACAAACCGACTCCGCAATAAACATCCAGCAAGATCGTGCTGGAAGAAACCGGCAAATGTTTCAGCAGGTGATCCACCATCTTCCCAGCCATCCCAGTATTTACCTGGAAGAACGAAGCCGCCGAAACACGGAACCTCCGGTCTTTGACGGATATGTTCAGGGCTTGATTGCCTGCCATCACGACCATATCGTCATCCATCAAGTGCACCACCGAGAGATCTGCTTGAATCTCCAATTCGGGCGGTAGAAGATCCTCGGATTCCAGCACCAGCATAGACTCAGAATTCACACCCAAACGCAAAGAGATGCGGTCCAGTCCCAGGCCGGGATCGAATTCCAAGCTGGGCCAGAACTCGTTCAGGGAAGTTTCGGGAAGATGACATTCCGATATGGGAATCACACCCCGCCCGTTCGCTGCGATGTAGCCCAATTTCCCTTCACGCGTCAGATGGAATTGAACATGGTTGCGATAATTCCATTCAAGCGGGGAAGCGATGATTGGCTCGATAGGTGGGTCTGGGATTTTGCCGATGCGTGTTAACTGGTCGCGCAAGATGTCGGTTTTTACCTGAAGTTGGGTTTGATAAGCAAGGTGTTGGTAATGACAGCCCCCACATGCCATGAAATGCTTGCACCTCGGCGCAATACGCGCTAGGGATGGTTCCAGCACTTCGACCAGTTCAGCGCGTACATGGCCGCGCTTCTCCTCGATCACCCTGGCGTTTACTTTTTCTCCCGGCAATCCAAATGGGATAAAAGCGGCCACCCCGCCTGAAAGCCGTCCTAGGGCATCACCGCCGTAGACCAGTTTTTCCAGCTTGACGGTCAGCAGGTCTGCGTCGTTGCTTCGAGGATGAGGTGGAGAAGTCATGGGTGCATATGCAAATCCCAGAGTCGGCCAAGCACCGTTTCTAGGCGAGCCCTCAGCAGGTTCGGTTTCCCGGTGGTAACGTCATCCTCGTTCTCGAAAACAGCATAAGGCACGCTCTGACCATTGACTTCCAGGAAACCGTTTTCGCCGGGAGCCAGCTCCGCCCAATCGTCGTTCCCGTAGAGTCGTTCCAGCTTCTCGTCCGATAGACCATGCTCAAGGATGCTATCAGGACGGTCAGGGTTGAAACGGCGACGGTTCTTGCGCAGCGACTCGGCGAACGAGACCCTGACATAGATCAGAGCCGCCCAGCAAAGGATTTCTTCCGAGAGATGCTGGAAGGCCTCCCGGTAACCGCCGTGTTCGCTGCCGCGCGAGAATTCGATCAGGGCTGTGATATGGTCGTGGTAAGCCGGGTCGCGCAGACGTTTGTGGTAATCGAGGCTGAGGCGTTCGATCAGCAGATGCCACAATCCCGGTGGATCGAAATAACCGTCAGCGTTGGTGTGCAGGCGCGCCAAGCCGAGTTTTCGGTTGAGGATTTCGTCCTCCTCGAACCAGGTCCATAGCATGGGGAAGTCATCCAGAACATCCAGTGTACCGACATGGAAATGCCTTCGCCGGTCATCTGCGTTGGTATGGCTGAGGAAATCCATGATCTCACTCTTGCCTGAGGCCGGACGGCCGACCAGCAGAATGATCTCGAAGATGTCATTGCTCATGATACAATCAGGATAGGTCGCAGATCAACTGCGCTTCTTCCGGATGAGGTTATTTTATGAAAAGTGCCAGCAGTTGGTTCTGGAATATTGCCAGCACGACCAGAATAGCGACAAATGTGCCGGCCAGGATGCCGATCCGGCGCAGTTCGCGCTTGGTGTTGCTGTAATCCGGATTGAATTCAGCCGTTTTTGCCGCCACGATGGTGGATGGACGGGGAACTTGACGTGAAACCTGACGCTTACTTTTCTTGCTCATACTTCTCCTAAAGGTTTTGAAGTTTTGGTAACTTCTCAATAAGTGGGGGAGGATGGGTGGTATGCGAGCGGTCGAGAAGCATACCCGCCGGCCTCCAAATTATTGAGATGATACAAGTTTTGCAAACACCACGATGCGTTTCTTATCAACCATGTACGGGTAACAACTGATGAGTGTGACGGTCGCTTCCCCGGAGGGGTTCATCACTTCCACCTGCGTCGGCTCGACGATCTGGCTGCCGGTCACGATATAAATGTATTGTTGCTGTGCCGTAAAGAGCAGAACCTGGTCGCCGGGTTGGAGATGGTCCAGGTTGCGAAATATTTCGCCAAAAACGTCGTCGTGAGCTGAAAGGACCACGTTGCCAAGCTGGCCGGGGTCCGCTGAACCAACATGCTGGCCGACACCTTTCTTCAACTGTTCCCAACTATCACCCTGGACAACCGGCGCGTCCACGTTGATGGCCTGTATTTGGATACGCATGACTTGGTCGGGTCCTGGTGTGGGGAGAGGCAGGTTGGCGATCGACTGTACCAGCGGGCGCAGGTGCTCCGGAATCTCGGCTTCGTTGGGCTGCGCACCACCCGGTGCGGTCGGCGGGGTGTGGCCGCCTGGCAGGACGATTGCCGTAATGAGTGGAGTGGGCGTCAACGTATCCTGGCGCAGGGCGACGACCACCTCGTGGTTCAACGATTGCAGCATGCCGAACCAGTTCAGCATCAGACCCACCAAACCAAGCACTGCCAGGATTTCGACGCTCAACAATATACCATCATACCAACGTCTGCGGGCTGGACGCACGACCGGCCTTACCGTATCTGAGTCCTGTCCCTCGATCGGAGGCTGGGTGCGCCACTCGCCCAGGGCGGCGGGTGGCAAGTCCGGGGATAGCAAGACGGCCCGTCCGCTGCGACGGAAGCGCTCCAAGCGCTTCTGGCGCGCATCGTGGCGCTTATCGAGCAACAGGCGGCGCAACTCCTGTTCCGAAAATTCTTCGGGGCTCTTCGGGTTGATCACGGGCGTGATTATACCGCACCTGTTGCGCGGTTTTTCAGCGCTGGAAATGGGCGTTTTGGGAGGCTCAAATGCTGTATAATGAGATTGTCTGGCCAAATGTGCTTAATTTCCGGCACATCCTATTTTCAAAAGGAGGTTTCTATGGCATTCAGTTTTAAAAACAAACGCGGTGTCACTTATTTCTTGCATGCAAGAGTGACCAAAACGAAGACAGGCAAGACCCAGACGCTTTACTTCTTTTCCAAAGAGAAGAAAGCGGGAGTTCTGGAAGTCGTGCCCCAAGGATACAAGGTGCAAGAAACGCCAAATGGCTTGCCAGTGTTGAAGAAGGTCTAGTAAAGGATGTATCTAAATCAGGGCTGTCTAAAAAGCAACTTTAGACAGCCCTAAGAATCAGAAAAAAGCCCAAAATGAAGATTGGGCAAAAAAACTGGCGGTTATTGGACCGCCAGTTTTGCCATATTATGGGCAATGCAGAGCAAACCCCATTCTGTTTTCACTTTCTGCATGCCCCTAAGCGTAAATCTGCGGAAACCCCAATCTTGTTTGATACGCCCGAAGACCGTCTCCACCTCAATGGAACGTTGCGAACGCAGTCTTCTGCCTTGCTCGGAGAGCAGTTTTTGGCGCACCT
The DNA here is from genome assembly GCA_963827305.1 of uncultured Chloroflexia bacterium. Lineage (GTDB taxonomy): Bacteria > Chloroflexota > Anaerolineae > Anaerolineales > Villigracilaceae > UBA877. The sequence continues at coordinate 337,557 of CAWHAM010000022.1, read as the reverse complement.
GTTCGTGATAGCGGTTCAAGGTTGGACTCGCCCAAATGCGGCGGTTCCCAATCGCCCGGGTACACTGAGGTTTGAGAGGACAATCTGCGCAAGATTTACACTCATATTCTCGCCGGAAGGTACGATAGCCATTTTCAGTCGTGACGCGCCGGGTCCCTAGATAGGCCAATCTTTGCTGTCCGGGGCAGAGATATTCATCCTGTTTGGGGTCATAATCCCAGTTCTCGACCCGGAAGCGCTGTTTGCGCCAGCTGCGTTTTTGCTCCTGGTGGAACAAGTAATACTTCACATATGCGTCTGTTCCGGTTTGTTCCAGATAGGCATAGTTCTCTTCATTGCCATAGCCCGCATCGGCGATCACTCGTCGGGGCAGATAGCCAAACCGTTCTTTCACCTGGTTCAGATGAGGAATCAAGCAGTTGATATCATTGGTTTTCTGGTGAATACTGAACCCCACCACAAACTGGTTCTCGGTCCCGATCTGCACGTTATAGCCAGGCTTCAACTGACCATTGTGCATGGCATCGTCTTTCATGCGCATGAAGGTTGCATCGTGATCGGTCTTGGCATAACTATTGCGCTCTCCCAAGATCCGCTCCTGCTCTTCATACTTCTCCTAACGCGGCAGATATTCTTCCTGCAAGGTCCGTATAGCTTTGGCTGTCCGCTTGTCTTTCCCCTTGCCAGCCAGCCGCTCATTCAAGCGTTCAATCCTTTTCTTCAATGCCTCGCTATCGATCCCCCCACCCCCTTGGCCACCTCCCCCCAGTTCCTCCAGATCCTTGTCTCCATAGGCTTCCTGCTCGGCCTCATTGTCCTGCTCAATTTGCTTCAATAACTCCTGGATCTTCTCCTGCAAACGGGTCTTGTATTTCGCCGTGCTCTTTGCCCAGACCCATTTGTATTTGTTCGCATTCGCCTCCACCTTAGTCCCATCCAGAAAATAGTTCTCCAACTTCACATACCCCTCTTCAATCAGGTATTCCAGCACTTCACTGAACACCACCTCGATCCCCTCTTTCATCACGCTTCCCCGAAACCGGTTGATCGTCCGAAAGTCCGGCCGGTTGTTCCCGCTGATCCACATGAAGTTCACATTCTCCCGCAGCCCCTTGGCAATCTGTCGGGACGAATTCACTTTCTGGGTGTATGCATACACCAGTACTTTCAGCAGCATGCGCGGATGATAGCTGCTCGTCCCGCCCCCTTTATACTGCTTCAGGATCGGCTCCAGATCCAACCTGTCGATCACCCGATTTACCACCCGCACCAGGTGATCTTCGGGAATCAACTCTTCCAGGTTCGGCGGTAATAAGGCCGGTTGGTCCATCGTGTAGGGCTTGAATGTGACTTGACTGTGTCCTTTTTTCATGCCCCGATTGAATCACGGTTCCTTAAAAAAGTGAAGGGCTGTCCCTTACTTTTGGGACAGCCCCGATTCCAGGGAGAAGTTTCCAGATGTATTAGGGCAAAATTGCTTTGATCCTATTTACTGGTGGGAAGATATAACCGTTCGATATACTCTTTAAGCATCCGGCGGGTGCTGAACTGCGGAGTAATGGTCTGGATGGATTTCTTCATCATCGCCAGCCACTCGAGTGGGGTGTTGTCGGCATTGCGTTCTGTGTAATAGAGCGGGACGATCTGGTTCTCCAGAACATCATACAGACTCGTGGCGTCCGCTTCATCCTCGACCTCGGCATCCAGGCTGGGATCGTCGCCGATGGCCCAGCCGTTGGACCCGTCATAGGCCTCGCGCCACCATCCGTCTAATACTGAAAAGTTGATCACCCCGTTCAAGGCGGCTTTCATCCCCGAAGTACCGGAGGCCTCGTTCGGGCGGCGTGGGTTGTTCATCCACACATCCACGCCTTGGACCAGGTAGCGGGCCAGGTTCATGTCGTAATCCTCCAGAAAGACCAGCCGTCCGCCATTCTCTGCCTTTTTAATGATTCGGTACACATCCTGGATGATATGTTTGGCGGGGTCATCGGCAGGATGGGCCTTTCCGGCAAAGATGATCTGGACCGTGCGGTTGGGGCGGTTGATGATTTCGAGCAGGCGCTCCAGGTCGTGGAAGACAAGGTCGGCGCGCTTGTAGGTGGCAAAGCGGCGTGCAAAACCGATTGTCAGAACGTAGGGATCGAGCATAATACCGGAGGCGATGGCCTGAACCGGGTGGTAGCCACCTTTCATCCACCGCTGGCGGGTGCGTTCGAGTGCGTAGAATACCAGCTTGCGTTTGAGGTGCAGCCGGACATTCCATAATTCGTTATCAGGAATTGCATCTACCTTTATCCAGGTCTCGGGGTCATCCAAGTGGTCGAGCCAGTCTGCTCCCAGATATCTATCGAACAGGACGCGCATCCGGCGGGCCAGCCAGGTGGCAGTGTGAACGCCGTTGGTCACATAGTTGATCGGGACGTCGTCTTCGTTCTGGATTTCGGGCCACAGGAATTTCCACATGCGGCGGGCGACGCGCCCGTGCAGCTCGGAGACGGCATTCCGGCCATCCGACAGCCGTAAAGCCAGGATGGGCATGCTGAAAGTATCGCCCCAGGCTTGCTGGCTGCGGGCAAGATCCATGAACTGGTCGCGGTTCAGGCCAAGTTCGGGCCAGTAGCAAGAGAGGTTCTTGTCCACCAGCCAGAGTGGAAACTCATCATTCCCGGCCGGGACAGGGGTATGCGTGGTGAAGATATTGCCATGCCGGGTTTTGGTAATTGCTTTATTAAAGGTCAGGCCCTTGGCAACAAGTTCGCGTGCACGTTCCAGGGTCAGAAAAGCGGCGTGACCTTCGTTCATGTGCCAGACAGTCGGGTCGTACCCCAGCGCCCGCAGGGCACGTACGCCTCCCACGCCGAGCAGGATCTCCTGGGCAATACGCAAATCCAGGTCACTATAATACAGGCGCAGGGTCAGGTTGCGGTCGGCGGGAGTATTCTCATCCAGGTCAGTATCGAGCAGGTAGAGCGGCACGCGTCCCACGCGCAGCTCCCAGATATGCGCGATGACAGTGCGATCGGGGAAGTTTACTGAAATTGTCAGGGGTTTCTCATCGCCGTCCAGCACCTGCAGAACCGGCAATTCTTCAAAATTAAGCAGGTTATTGATCGACTCCTGCCAGCCATCCTCGGAGATGCGCTGGGAGAAATAACCCTCGGCATACATCAAGCCCACACCCACCAGCGGCAGGCCAAGGTCAGAGGATTCCTTCAGGTAATCGCCAGCCAGCATGCCCATACCACCGGAATAGATAGGCAGGGTCTCATGCAGACCGAATTCCATCGAGAAGTAAGCCGATTGCTGGCTACTACGCTTTTCGTATGTCTGGGTGGACCAGGTTTCCCTGGCATTCATGTAGGCATCAAAATTGGCGAAGACGCGGTCGTAGATCTCCAGATAGATGGGATTCAACGCGGCGGCGTTGACCTCGGTGCGGCCAACCGAACGCAGGAAGAGCAAGGGATTATGGTTGAGACGTTCCCAGAGGGCGTAATCTATGCGGTAGAAAAGCCGCTGGCCGGATGGGTTCCATGTCCACCAAAGGTTATAGGCCAGTTCACCCAGCCGGTTGATGCGGCGTGGCAGGTCGAAATGGTTTGGAATTTTTGCGCGAAATTTCGGCATGTTCTCTCCTCCAAATAGACAATCATACCAAAGAATCAGGCCAGCCTGTAGCGAATATCATAGAATTGGAATGCAGTCTTTTGATTGACGATTCCGTGGGCGGATGATAAAATCACGCCCGCTTGGCAAAGGTTGCATCACATGTGCCTGCCTGCACGAGTGACGCAGGCACATGTGCAGGCGAGCCACCATTGGCCATGCCGTTGATACAATTTGAAAGCTGCATAAAGCCCCCATCGTCTAGTGGCCCAGGACGGGGCCCTCTCAAGGCCCAAACAGCGGTTCGAGTCCGCTTGGGGGCACTACTATACAAGGGTGTTCGGAAGGCCGTCACGGTTGAATAGACCGGGCGACCAAAAGAACCCCCCGTTTTGTTTTAACGTGGGGAATCCCTCCCGCTTCACAGCGAATATACTCTCATGGCTACCGGTCTCAAGTCGAATTTATTTGAATGGGTATCCAAACAGTATTACTCCCTTGACACGCGGGACAAATAACTGTAGAATACTCTATATTATAGAGTTCTCTATAAACAGAGCAGGCATATGAACCTATCCCCTAATGAAGCAGAAGAAGCATTAGCCGCCATCCGAACCATGACGCAAAAGACCCGTCACTTGATTGCTAGTGGTAGCGCATACATGTCCCTCATCACCACCGGCATCGTCTGGTTGATCGGATTTACTGCCACACAGTTCCTCACTGCGCCTCTCATCGTTTGGATCTGGATCGTAACTAGCATCGTCGGTAGTGCTTTCGCCACCTTCATGGGAATTCGTACAGGAAAACGCGTGCGCATCGCCTCGTCCGCTGTGATGGGGAAACGCATCATCACTTTCTGGGTGCTGTTGGCTTTTTTTGCCGCAGCTACTATAGCGGTTTCCCATCCCACCGATGGAAAGCAGATCACCCTGCTCATTATCCTATTCGCCATGATCGGACAGATGGGCATGGGGCTCCTGCTCTCCTTCTCCGCCACCTGGTGGACCGTGCCGGTCGCAGCCGTAGTCTTGATCGGTTACTTCCTTATGCCTGACTGGTTCTATCTGTGGATGGGACTATTTGGCGGTGGTGTCATGATCGCCCTTGGTCTCTTCATCCGCTTCAGGTGGTGAGCCATGGCTGAGTTGAACGAAACCATCCACCAGCCTGTTCGTCTGCGCATCATGGCTGCCCTTGTCACGCTGGATGTGGGCGACGAAGTGGACTTCACCTACCTGCGCGACCTACTCAATGTCACCGATGGCAACCTCGGTGCTCACTTACGCAAACTGGAAGAGGCCGGATACATCGCGGTCAACAAGACTTTTGTCGAACGCAAGCCGCGCACATATGTTTCTGCTACCGCCGAGGGACGCAAAGTATTCAAGGAACATGTGGCAGCGCTAGAGTCAATATTGAAAAACAAGTGAGGTGAGTATGGAGCCCATCGTTCAAGTTCAAGGATTACACAAAGCATATGGGGCCACCATCGCTGTAGATGACATATCCTTCGAAGTGAGACAGGGCGAGATCTTTGGGATGGTCGGCCCGAACGGGGCGGGTAAAACAACCACCATCGAATGTCTGGAAGGGCTTCGCAAGCCTGACCGTGGAATAGTTCACGTTCTCGGGGTGGACCCGCAGCTTGACAGCCAGACATTACGCTTGAGTGCCGGGATGCAGCTCCAACAGTCCAACTTGCAAGACAAGATGAAAGTGTGGGAGGCGCTCGACCTGTACGCTTCGTTCTACCCAACACCGGCCAACTGGAAGGATTTATTGATTCAACTTGGGCTAGATGAAAAGCGGAATACATCTTTCTCCAGACTCTCCGGCGGACAAAAGCAGCGTCTGTTTATTGCTCTCGCTCTTCTTCCGGATCCGCAATTAGTTTTCCTTGATGAACTAACCACCGGTCTCGACCCGCAAGCCCGCCATGCCATCTGGGACTTGGTTCGCGATGTCCGCGCCCGCGGCAAGACAATCCTCCTGACCACGCATTTTATGGAAGAGGCAGAAAAATTGTGTGATCGGATTGCTATCCTTGATCATGGAAAAATCGTTGCGCTTGATACTCCCACAAACTTGATCAGCAATTTGGGTGCAGAAGAACATGTTATCTTCATCGTGGATGGAACACTGCCAGCAGTGTTCGCGTCATCCCTTTCAGAAGGCATACGGATTGAGCTCCAGGGCGACCGGGTATCGGTACATGGCACGAACCATCGGCAGGTCCCCCTCGTTAGCGAGGTGGTCAATCTGCTTGCCAATCAGGGAATCCAATTCCATGATTTACATACCGAACAGCCGAACATAGAAGATGTCTTCCTGAGTCTGACTGGAAGTGAGATGCGAGAGTGAGGACGAAATGAAAAGCCTGTTGAAAATGACCTGGGTAGAAGCGAAATTGTTCTTGCGAGAACCGGTGAGCGCCTTTTTCACGCTTATCTTCCCGCTGATGATGCTATTCATCTTTGGCACCATCTATGGGACAAAGCCTGTGCCAGGAACCGACAGCACCGAGTTCAGCAATTAGCGCGTTGATACCCGCCTTCACTGGAATGGTGATTGGCATAGTTGGACTGATGCCCGTGACCATTACTATGGCGACGTACCGAGAGAATGGCATTCTGCGCCGCTTGCGGACTACACCGGTCGGCCCTTTGATTATCATGGTCGCCCAGGTGATCGTGATTTTTGCCATGACTGGTTTGGGAGTGCTCTTGCTTATGATTGCCGGGAGACTGGTTTATAACGTCCGGTTTGCAGGCAATGCACTAAGCCTTGCAGGTGGGTTTATATTCTGCAGCCTGAGTATCTTTGGGATCGGTTTTATCCTGGCTGGAATCATGCCCAACGCACGAACGGCTCAGATCGTGGCAATGGTCTTGATGTACCCGATGTTAATTCTTTCAGGGGCAGGCTGGCCCCGTGAACTGATGCCTGCCACGATTCAAAAAATATCTTCTTTCCTGCCGCTGACTTACGTGGTCAATCTATTGCGCGGCCTGTGGTTCGGCGAAAATTTGGGACAGCATCTAGTGGATGTGGGAGTGTTGTCTGTGGTGCTGATTGCAGGGATACTCATCGCAGTAAGAACGTTTCGCTGGGAATAGCCCCTCTTATATTTCAATTATCCCTATATACAGTGTCCCCTTGGGGGCACAACCACCCGCCGATCCAGGCGGGTTTTGATTTCCGGGCCTTCTCACCCCTCTACTGGGGACACGAGGCCCAAACCTACAGGGTGGGCTGCCTGCCCCGGACGCTCTTTGCGGGAGAGCCGGTGTTTGGCGCAGGTTCGGACATCATAGGGAATGTAATTTATGTGATGTGCCAGAGGTTTTGACAAGACGTGAAGTCAAGACTATTGCACCTAAATATCCAAATCATTGAATATATTGATAAGTTCCTTGATCCCCCGATTTACAAATTGATTATTGATGATCTCTTCCTGAAGATCGTGCCCGGAGAGACAGGCCTCAAAGCATGCGGGATCCCTACCGATCACGTGTGCGTATTCAAGACCGCGCAGATCCAGGGAGAACCCATCCTTGGCCGTGATGAGAAATAAATTAAACCGATACACATTTCCTTTATCCCATTGTTCGGGAAGAAAGAGGCTGAAATTCGCGATCTTCGACAGGTCCCTGAAGGTTTGTATTTCAGGGTAAAGGTTTAATTGCTTAAAAGGGAAAAGGATTTCCACCCCGGCTGCCTGCAAGTCATAGGAGTTCCAGGACTTGTGGATGGACTGACGCCAGGAGTTCCCGTCCCGAAAAATCAACGACACCCTGCTATGCTTTCCCAAAATGCGACCAGAGCGAGAGGCACAAGAGCATGCAATGGCCTCCTCCAGGTCACAGCCGTTTTCCAGGCTGGCACGTTCGCGTAGGCTTAAAAGCCGTAAAGCCGGGTCTTCATCTTCATAAATCGAGTGGGTTTCGAACGCCAGCCGGATGCCTGTCACAAGGTCAAAGAGTTGCCTGATAGTCAACGGGTTCAAAAGAAGAAGCGCTAATTCCAGCCCGGTGATGGTCTGGTTTAGATAGGCTTCAGGATAGTAGTTGGTCGATCCGTTTTTACCAGGCATAGGTATCATTAACTTACGATAATAATACAGCGATCCTCTCCGCCCTGCAGCATTTACACCTCACCCCGCAGGGCACCCTCGACCCGTTCTACTTTGCAACGGTCGGGTTGACCTCGCTCCAGCTACCACCGCCGTTGGTCGTCTGTACCAGGTCAATCTGGCCATTGGAACTTGCGACCGCCCAGCCATGCTGTGGGTCGACAAAGGAGAACTGCGCGTCCCAGTTCACCGTTGCAACGTCTGACCAGGTGCCGCCTCCGTTCGCCGAGGCGTACAACTCGCGCCCAAGCAACAGGGCTTTGTCCGTCCCAAACCAGATCAAACGATCCTGCGAGGCCATGACTTTGCCCGGCAGGCGCACCGTCGTCCAAGTCGCACCGCCATCCTGGCTGGCATAAAAGTAGCTGATGAACTGCCTGGGTGGTTCGTATCCGTCAAAGCACCCGACCAGCATCCGGATGGCTTGGGCCGAGAGCAGAACGGGTTGGTAAGTCTCGCAATACGGATACTGGTTGAACAAGTCGGGCGCATCGGGCGGAGCCGGAAGCTCGCGATTATCCCAATTGGCGCCCCCGTCGGTGGTGAGGTCGTAGGCAGGCGGAGCCGGTGCGTAGGCGCCGGTTGTCTGCAGGGTGCGCAAGCCAGTACTGGCGTCGGCAAAGACCATCCCGGTATAATCGTCGCTGATCTGGCCGTCCAGAGAGGTCCAGGTAGCGCCGCCGTCTGAAGTATGGAAAAGCTCGTGGTTGAAGTGTGTGCCCGCCCCGACGTAGACACCGCGCAGCATGATCCAGACATTCCGGGCATCGAGAACGGCAAACTCGGCCCAGGTGCTATCACCGATAACCTGCGGCTGGATTGGCGGGCCTCCGTTGTAGCTCCATGTGCGGCCGCCATCGGTGGTGAAATAGACCTTCAATGTCGTATCAATGTGGCCGGCATTGGAAAAAATGATCCAGGCGTCGCGTGCGTTTAGGAAGGTGCCGTAGATCGCGTCCGCCTCGCCCACACTCGGTGTGACCTCCCGCCAGGTCTGGCCGCCGTCGGCCGTGGTCAACAAGTAGGGTCCCCTGATCCCCCAACCTTCCGTCCGGTTGACCATGTAAATCTGATCCAATTGGATGTGATTACCAGGGGTCAGGCGGGCTGGCGCCGCCGGCTGGGGTATGGGGCTTGGCCATGCGGTTACGGGAATGGGGGAAGGAGTTTCCTCCGTCGTGGGGATTATTTCCTGCGGAGAGGGTTGCAGAGACACAGTTGGAATCAATGCCGTGTTGGTAGGTTTTTCTGCGGTCGGGAGAGGAGTGGGAGTGGTCACCGCCAAGGGTCCACATGAGAGAATTGCCAATAGAAGAATGCACATGGCCACAGCCAGGGGAGTCTTCATTTACGCCTCCACGCGTTGGTATTACTGGTTCAGCTTTTATGATCGAGACCCTGTTGGTGTCTGAAGATAATGTACTGCCCAGGGAAATAAAAGTCAAGCTATAGATACTTTCGGAAGCAGGACCCAATTTGTCCAAGAAAAAGGAAATGTCACTGTAGAGGCATTTTTATTTCCTATTCTCCGATCAGCGGTTGACCATATTACTTTGCGTCAAACTCAAGCGCTTGCCCGATTTAGTAGCGTAGGGTCTCCAGGTTTGCTCGGGCGAGATTATTAATCTTGACATTTTTTGAGGATTTCCCAACTCACCGGAGCAGGCCATATTTATCCTCGAACTGCCCGCCACGCGAAAAGGGAAAGGTGATGTCTTATGGTTTCTCCCCCTGCTCGTAGGCCAATCGCATCTTTTCGAGATCGAGCTTTTTCATTTGGAGCATGGCTTGCATGGCCCGGCGTGATCCCTCCGGATTTTTACCGTTCAACAGTTCGTTCAACCCGGAAGGAACGATTTGCCAGGAAAGTCCGTATTTGTCTTTCAGCCAGCCGCATTGCACCTCCTCGCCGCCTTCGGTGAGCTTGGCCCACAACCTGTCCACTTCCGCTTGGGTGGAGCAATCCACGAAGAAGGAGACGGCGGGCGAGAACGCAAATTCCGGGCCACCGTTCAGGGCGATGAATTCCTGTCCCTCGAGTACGAAATTAACCGTAAATACAGTTCCCTGAGGTCCGGGTCCACCTTGGCCGTAGCGGGATACGCTGAGGATCCTGGAATCTTTGAAGAGCGAGGTGTAAAAATTCGCGGCTTCCTCAGCCTGGTGATCGAACCATAAGAAGGGTGTGATCTTTTGCATTTGGTTATACTCCGATCCAATCATTAAACACATGCACAACACATGGATATCGCTTTAATCTTACCATAAATCGGTTTTATTATATCAACTATATCCGATTGTGATATGTAACATGGCATTTTTTGGACTGGCGCGGAAGATGTCCAGGTGATGATTCAAATCATGCCACCTTTTTTCAATCATAAATGCTGGTCCAGTGTTGCGGCGACCCGCGACTACTTCGATGGTCTGATCCAAAGCGACCCGCCCATGGATAAGCTCATCATCAGCTTTACCGGGATGGGCGCCTGGGAGGCTGAAAGAGGGGAAAGTAAACGTGCATCCGGCATGGACATTGGCGATCATGAACGCCATCGAGGCGTTTGGTTGCCTGTCAGGTTGAATGCAATGCGAACCTAAAAGCTGATAAAATCTTTTTTATACTTTTACTAGTAACTGCTTGCCTGTCATGCGTAATTTATGGTGCAGTTGGTCAGAGGTAATAGACGTGTGCGGTTGGATTGAGCCGCCGATTGCTTACGAATAGATTATTTATGAGAGGAATGGAATATGGATAAATATCAATTGCCTAAACTGGCTGAACCTCTTCGGGCAAATCCCGACGAAGCGTATTTGGTGGCCAGCGGAGATCTCAGGCTTTCTGCAAACCAGGAGTGCTGGGCCGCCCAGGAGGACATGGAAAAGCGCATCATAGCCGCTTTTACCAAGGAGGGCATTAAGGTCCTGCGTGCTCATCCTTTTAATCCGCAATTGAAGCATGGTTTTATTTGGAATCAGCGCATGGGAATGGATGTATTTGAGACCATTCCTCAAGCTGCGCCCTTGATCGTGGCTGAAGCCGTTTGGCAGTATAGTAACCACGTTCTGGCGGGTCTGCGTGATCACCGCGGTCCGATCCTGACCATAGCCAACTGGAGCGGCCAATGGCCTGGTCTGGTTGGGCTCTTGAACCTGAATGCCTGCCTGACAAAAATGGGGAAGGCTTACAGTACTACGTGGAGTGTGGATTTTACAGATGAGTATTTTATCAAGGGGATCCGGCAGTGGATAAAGGAGCGAAAGATCACACACGATGACAGCCATGTGCGCGACCTGGACCTCGCAAAGATCCCCCAGCCGGAATCTGAATTGGGCAATCATTTGGCGCTGCAATTGAAACAGAAGAAGGCCATTCTGGGTATCTTCGATGAAGGCTGCATGGGAATGTACAATGCCATTCTTGAAGATGAACTTCTGAATCCCTGTGGTATTTACAAGGAACGACTTAGCCAGGCCGCTTTGGTCGCAGAAATGCGTACTGTCAGGGATGAAGAAGCGCAACGGGCACGCGCCTGGTTGAACGAACGAGGGATGACCTTTGTTACGGGGACCAATGAAGAGACGGAGTTGACCGATTCTCAGATTCAGGAGCAGCTCAAGATGTATATCGCTGCGGTCCGTATCGCAGACAGCTTTGGCTGTGATGCCATTGGGATTCAGTACCAGCAGGGTCTCAAAGATATGACCGTGGCTTCTGATCTGGCGGAAGGCCTGATGAACAACCTGGAACGACCGCCGGTGTATCGTTATGGGACACAGCAGGAGCACTATCAAGGAAGAACGCTGCCCCATTTCAATGAAGTTGACGAAGGCGCCGGTGTGGATGCCCTGGTAACGAACCGCGTGTGGACTGCCATGGGTCTCGATCCGGCGACCACGCTCCACGATATCCGCTGGGGCGAGGTTTACTGCGGGAATGGAATAGATGATTTCGTCTGGGTATTCTTGATTTCCGGTTCAGTGCCTGCCTCCCACCTGCTTGGGGGCTATGCGGGTGCTTCCAGCGTTCGACAGCCGCCCATGTATTTTCATCTGGGTGGGGGTACGTTGAGGGGCATCTGCAAGCCTGGGGAGATTGTTTGGTCCCGCATCTATATCATGGGCCAAAGAATTCATGTGGACATGGGCCGCGGGACAGCCGTTTCCTTGCCTTTACAGGAAACCAATCGTCGTTGGCAAATGACGACCCCGGAGTGGCCGATCATGCATACCGTCCTGCATGGCATCAGCCGCGACCAGATGATGGCCCGCCATAAAGCCAATCACATCAATGTGGCCTACGCACCAGATGGAGAAACAGCCAACAAAGCTCTGGCGGTCAAAGCGTCCATGTTCGCCGGGATGGGATTCCAGGTCCATCTTTGCGGGAAGGTGAACCTGGGATAAGCCGGTGCCTCCCGGACATGATCTTTGGGACGTACTCCAATAACGAGATGCTGGTCCAAGCTTATGGCAGCTGGTTAAGACCAGCATGGCCATACTAAATTGTAGAATGATCATCAAAAAAGCCCCGGAAAATGGTCCGGTGCTTTTTTGATGATGGCGAAGGTTATGACATTTGTCACTTGATAACGCCCATAAAATTGCCTAATATATGATTGAAAATGATTGTTTTAGATTGAATATGAGCGATTATGGAAGTTAATTTTGTTTCAGGCACTGACCGTCAAATCCAGATCCTGCGGTTGTTGGAGCGCCGCCAGCGTATCAGCGTGGCAGAACTTTGCGCGACATTCGATGTCAGTGAGGCGACTGCCCGGCGCGACCTGGAAAGCCTCGCCAGCCAGGGCAAGCTCCAGCGTGTCCACGGCGGCGCGATCATTTTGACCCAGGCCCCGCCCGAACAGCCGATCCTCCAACGCCAGAACGAACAAACGGATGAAAAGTTCCGCATTGGACAGGCCGCAGCGGCGCTCGTGCAGGCCGGGGAGACGGTCTTCCTTGGCTCGGGGACAACTGTCCTCGAAGCTGCCCGGCACCTGCGCGGGCGACAGAACCTGACGGTGTTGACCAATTCCCTGCCGGTGGTGAATGCCTTGGCGGGAGCAGAAGGGATGACGGTCATCTGCCTGGGCGGGATGCTGCGCGAAAGCGAACTTTCCTTCATCGGTCATATTACCGAGCAAGCCCTGGCGGAGGTGCGTGCCGATGTGGTTTTTATGGGTACGCGTGCCATCAGCCTCGAATATGGCCTGACCCACGAGTACCTGCCTGAAACCATGACCGACCGCGCCATCCTGAAGGCCGGCAAAGAGATCATCGTTCTGGCTGACCACACCAAGTTTGGACGCGCCGCCACGGTCCGGCTGGCTCCGCTCGAAAGTATTCATACCATCGTCACCGATAACGGAACCCCGCAGGATTTCATTGACGCCGTCCAGGAACGCGGCTTGCAGGTCGTGGTCTCTTAGTCTTATAGTCTTATAGTCTTTTGATTCTTGTGTCCTTTGCGTTTAGGGTTTTCCATGGAACTCGAAAACTACCGCCCTCAATCCAAACTGGTCAATAAAACCACCCTGGTCGATAAGCCGCGCTTCCCGGCTTTCGACGCCCATAATCACCTTGGGGAGGACTTCGGCGGTGGCTGGGACCGCAGGCCCCTGCCCGAACTGCTCGAACTGCTCGACCAGGCAGGCATCGTCCGCTACGTGGACCTGGATGGCGGCTGGGGTGAACACCTGCTCAATGCGCACCTCGACCATTTCAAAAGCCCCGCTCCGGAGCGCTTCCTGGTCTTCGGCGGGGTGGATTGGTCGCAGTGGCAGGAGAAAGGTGATCGGTTTCCCGAATGGGCGGCCGGAAGGCTGCGAATCCAGAAGGAACGCGGCGCACAAGGCTTGAAGATCTGGAAAGGTTTTGGCCTGCACGTTCGAGACCATCACGATCAATTGGTCGACGTGGACGACCTTCGCCTGGACCCGCTCTGGGAGACTGCTGGAGAATTGGGCCTGCCGGTCGTCATCCATGTGGCCGATCCGGTGGCCTTCTTCGACCCGGTCGATGAGGCCAACGAACGCTGGGAGGAACTCGGCAACCATCCGGATTGGGCCTTCACCAGCCCACCTTTCCCGCCTTTCCTGCACATTGTTGGGGGCCTGGCGAACCTGGTTGCCCGCCACCCGCTTACAATCTTCATCGGTGCACACGTCGGTTGTTACGCTGAGGGACTGGGCTGGGTGGGTGCGTTGCTTGAGCGCTGTCCGAACTTCTTCGTCGATATCTCCGCTCGTCTGGGCGAGCTGGGCCGCCAACCCTATACGGCCCGGCGCTTCTTCCTCAGGTATGCAGACCGGATATTGTTTGGTTCGGATATGGGACCCTACCCGGAAGCATACCGGATCATCTATCGTTTCCTTGAGACGGATGATGAATACTTCAACTACAATCCAGCCCCAATCCCGATGCAGGGACGCTGGCACATCCATGGCCTGTATCTACCGGACGATGTCTTGGAAAAAGTATATTTCAGCAACGCCGAACAAATCTTATGCAACCACGGACACTTGCACCTGTGGCAAGTGCAGGTGTGAATACCATGGACATCGATAAAGGTTTTCTAACCCGCCAGGAGATCTTTTCGCAACCCGAAGCTTGGGCTGCAGCATTGGAAGTATTGGTCGCCGAACAGCAGGCCATCCAGGGCATGAACCCGGTCCACCATTACGACCAGATCCTTTACACAGGCTGTGGCTCAACTTATTACCTGGCAATGGCAGCGGCATCTCTAACCCAGGAGTTGACCAACCGTCCCAGCCGGGCCTTCCCGGCCTCGGAACTCTGGCTTTATCCGAAGTCGGCGTACACTCCCGGGAAAACGTTACTGGTGGCGGTCAGCCGTTCGGGTGAGACCACCGAGACACTGCAAGCCTGTGAGGCGTTCCTCTCTGACCGACGCGGCGACCTGCTGACGTTCTCCTGCTACGGCGACATGCCGCTGGCGAAACTTGGCGCCCTCAACCTGGTCCTTCCGTCCGGGCAGGAGCAGTCGGTGGCGCAGACGCGTGCCTTTTCCACGCTCTACCTAGGGACAGTCGCGCTGGCTTGTCTGTGGGCCGGACGCATGGAACTGTTTAACTCGCTCAGGAGCCTGCCGGAATTGGGGAGCAAGGCACTAAACAATTACGCTTCCCTGGCTGCCGAACTGGGCCGTGATCCGGGCCTCGAACGCTTCTACTGGCTGGGTTCCGGCCCACGCCAGGGGCTGGCTTGCGAGCTCAGCCTGAAGATGAAAGAAATGTCACTGACCCACAGCGAGCCGTTCCACTTTATGGAATTCCGGCATGGACCCAAGTCAATGGTAACCCCTCAGACGCTGGTCATCGGACTTCGCTCCACGCGCAATGGTTCCTATGAGGCTGGCTGTGCTGGAGGACGTGAAGGCCCTCGGGGGCCGTGCCCTCGACATGGCCGAAGACGGGTCCGAGATTCGGTTCGTCTCGAAACTTGATGAAGCCGTCCGGAATGTGCTGTTCCTGCCGGTCGGTCAGTTGATCGCCTTCGAGCGGTCGTTGTCCAAAGGGCTGAATCCAGATCGCCCGACCAATCTGGATAGTGTTGTCAAACTTTAGCACCTCAATAAGCCGGGGAACGGATGTAGCCCCCCATATTGAGAAGATTTTTCACCGTTCGTGCCGGAAGCATCGGCGTGCCGCCGGTGCGAAACGGCAAACCTTCACAAGGAGGAAGAAATGAAAAAGATCGTGTTCTCTCTCGTAATGGTGGCCGTCCTGCTGTTAGCTGCCTGCGGCAAAGGTACCACAGCGGCACCGGCCACCCAGCTTCCCGCCACTCAACCGCCTGCGACGCAGCCACCTGCCCAGAGCGGCGGCAGCCAGGTCCAGATCACTTACATGGAATGGGGAGATCCGGCCGAGCTGGATGTTTGGAAGGCGATCGTCTCCGATTTCGAGGCGGCCAACCCGGGCATCAAGGTTAACGTGGATGTCTCCGATTGGGATTCCTATTGGACCAAGCTCAAGACCCTGCTGGCCGCCAATACCCCCCCGGACGTCTTCGCCATGGATGCGCCATTGTACCTTGACTACCAGTCACGCGGCGTGCTGCTTAACCTGCAGCCCTACATAGATAAAAATCCGGGCATGCTCGATGGCCTGTTCCCCAACACTCTGACCGCTTACCAGACCCCGAACGGTTACTTTGGGTTGCCGCGCGATTTCCAGACCATTGTCGTCTTCTATAACAAGGACATGTTCGACAAGGCGGGTGTCCCTTACCCGAAGGCCGGCTGGACCTATGATGACCTGCGCGCCACCGCCAAGGCCCTGACCAAGGATACCAATGGCGACGGCAAGATCGACCAGTTCGGCTACGTGATCGATCCCTGGGATTTCGAGCCGGGCATGAGCGAGATCATCTGGGCCTATGGCGGCGACCTGATCAACGCCGACCATACCAAGACCTTGCTCGGTGAGCCGGCCGCCCGCCAGGCCTTCCAGTTCCTGCACGACATGATGTTCATCGACAAGTCCATCCCAGACCCCAACACTTCGTCGCAGTACGGCGGCGACCTGTTCCTTTCGGGGAACGCAGCCATGATCGCCATGGGACACTGGGCCGTGCCGAGCTATTCGGAGGCCAATTTCAAATGGGATGTCGTCCCGATGCCGAAAGGTCCTGCCGGGCAGGCCACCAGCGTCAACAGCGCAGGGTTCGTTGTTGGCAAGGACAGCAAGAACCCGGAGGCGGCCTTCGCATTCATCAAGTTCGTGGAAAGCAGCGCCGGCCAGACCCGCCTGGCAGAGATGGGATTCGCCTGCCCGGTCTTGAAGTCCGTGGCCCAGAGCGATGCATTCCTGAAACAAAGCACCCCGATCAACCACCAGATCTTCATCGACTCGCTGGCCTTCGCCCACATGAAGCCGGTCTTCAAGGGCTACGATGAATGGTCCTCCACGGTCGGAGACGGCCTGACCCCCATGTGGAACGGCGAGGCGGAACTGAACCCGACCTTGGATCAAATCGTGACCGAGGCGGATGCGGTCCTGGCTAAAAATAAGTAACCGGTTTCCCTGATCCCGGCCCCTCTCCCTATAGGAGAGGGGCAAGGGGCAGGATAAAGTCAGGAGGAAGTATGGAATATGGGTTGAAGCCACTCGGGCGTGAAAAGTTCTGGTTGTGGGCCATGCTGACTCCCCACCCTGATCGGGCTGGCCTTCGGCGCGCTGGGTTCCATCCTGGCCACGCTTGGCCTGAGCTTCACGCATTGGGACCTGTTGACCCCGCCCACCTGGGCCGGTTTGAGCAATTACGCCGCCCTTTTCAATAATCCTGCTTTACTCCAAGGCGCTGACGAACACCTTTAAGTTCAGCGCCTTGTATGTCCCGGGGGTGGTCATCGTCTCGCTGTTCGTGGCTGTTCTGATGAACCGCAAGATCCGCGGCATTTCCATCTTCCGCACGATTTATTTTCTCCCGGCCGTCACCTCTGCGGTCGCCACTGCCCTGGTCTGGAACATGATCTACGGCAAGGACACCGGCATCCTGAACTTCTTCCTGACCCGCCTTGGCCTTCCGTCCGTCTGCTGGCTGTGCACGAAAAATGCCTTGATGTCGGTGGTGGTCGTCAACATCTGGGGTGCCATCGGCGAAGGCATGATCATCTTCCTGGCCGGTCTGACCGCCATCCCACGCGAATATCTACGAAGCGGCGACCATGGATGGAGCCAACGAGTTCAATCAGTTTTTCTACATCACCCTGCCGCTGGTCACGCCCAGCATCTTCTTCCAGACGCTCATGTCCACCATCAATGCCTTCCAGGCTTATGACTATATCTACATGATGACCCGCCAGGGCCAGGGCGATAGCTCCGTGCCGGTGGTGGTCTTCTCCATCTACCGCAATGCCTGGAACTTCTTTAACTATGGCGGTGCAAGCGCCCAGGCCATCGAGTTGGCCGTATTGGTCATCCTCTTGATGGCCTTCTACTTCTGGCTCGAAAGGCGCTACGTGGTCTACGAATAGGAGCACGCCATGAGTAAAACAACCCAGAAGATCATCCTTGACCTGGTAACTTATGTGCTCCTGATCGCCGGGGCGGTGACGATGCTTGGACCCTTCCTGTGGATGGTGGCGACCTCCTTCAAACTTCCGGCCGAACCAGTTCACCCACACCCTCATCCCCAATCCGGCCACGCTGGAAAACTTTCGAAAATTATTCTCGTTCGACCTGAATTTCCCGAAGCTGTTCCTGAACAGCACGGTCATTTCGATCCTGACGGTCGTCGGTCAAATGCTGACCTGCGCCATGGCTGCCTTCTGCTTTGCAGTGGTGAAATTCCGCGGCCGAAATTTGCTCTTCACTCTCCTGCTCGTCACTCTGATGATCCCTGAGCAGGTCACCCTGATCCCGAACTTCATCATCTTCAAATGGCTGCACCTGGTCGGGACGAGCGTACCGCTCTGGCTGCCAGCCTTCTGGGGCGGGGCGTTTGGGACTTTTTTGTTGCGCCAGTATTTCCTGACCATCCCGCGCGAACTGGTGGATGCCGCCCGTGTGGATGGGGCCTCCCTTTGGGAGATTTTCTGGCGCATCTACCTGCCGCTCGGGAAACCGGCCCTGGCCGCCCTGGCCATCTTCACCTTCCAGGGCGCCTGGAACGACTTGCTGCACCCGTTGGTGTATATGCCGACGGCTCCCAACACCACCCTGACAGTCGGGCTGGCCTTCTTCCAAACACAGTTGACCCAGGGCGGGCGCTTCACCGTCCTGATGGCGGGCGCGTTGATCAGCATCCTGCCGCTGGTGATAGTATTTTTCTTCGCCCAGAAACAGTTCATCGAAGGTATTTCCTTGAGCGGCTTGAAACGCTAGTCTTTACAGTATTCCGGGTTAAAGTCAAAGGGGCGCTGCGGCGCGCTCCAATTCGAGTAGGGAATAAGGAGATCCCATGACCAAAATTGCTTTCATCGGCGCCGGCAGCCTGGGTTTTACCGAAGGGCTGGTACGTGACGTTTTAACATTCCCACTCTTGGAAGATGCCCTCATCGCCCTGATGGATATCGACGCCGAACGCCTGGATTTCGCTTATAGAAAAGTCTCGAAGCTCATCACAGCCGGGAAGTATCCCGCCCGGGTCACCGCCACCTTGGACCGGGTCGAGGCGCTAAGGGATGCCGATGTGGTCCTGACCACCATCCTGACCGGTGACACGGATGTATGGAAATACGACATCGAGATTCCCAAGAAATACGGCGTGGACATCAACGTCGGTGACACGCGTGGCCCTTCCGGCATCTTCCGCTTCCTGCGCACTCTGCCGCCAATGCTGGATATCCTGCACACCATGGAGGAAGTCTGCCCGAATGCCGTCTGGCTCAACTATACCAACCCGATGGCAATGCTGTGCGGCGCTCTCCAGCGCATCACCACCATTCCCGTCACGGGACTGTGCCACTCGGTACAGGGAACAGCCATGATGCTGGCAGGCTGGATTGGGGCATCCTATCCCGAGGTCAACTACCTGTGCGCCGGGATCAACCACCAGGCCTGGTACCTCAAGTACGAAGTCAACGGCCGGGACGCCTATCCACAGATCTACAAGGCCGTTACCGAAAACCCGGATATCTACAACGAGGAGCAGGTCCGTAACGAAATGTACCTGGCGCTCGGCTACTTCGTGACCGAGTCGAGCGGGCACAACTCCGAGTACAACTGGTGGTTCCGCAAGCGCCCTGACCTGATCGAGAAGTACTGCACCCACGGCACCGGCTGGAATCCAGGCGAATACGCTTACATTCTGAGGGAATACCAGAAGACCGAGGCCACCTGGAAGGACGGTGTGCGGGTCGAATTGGCAAAGGAGGTCACACATGGGGACCTGGCACGCGGTCTGGAATATGCCGCTTACATAATCAATGCCCTCAAGGGTGGCGATCCCTTCAAGTTCAATGGCAATGTGCCCAACACCGGCCTCATCACCAACCTGCCCCAGGGCGCTTGCGTTGAGGTGCCGGTCTACGTGGACAAGGCCGGTTTCCATGCCCTGCACGTCGGGGCACTACCGTCTGAGTGCGCCCTGTTGACCCAACTATCCAGTGGGATCGAGGAAATGGCCATCACCGCCGCACTCACCGGCGACCCGGTCATGCTCTACCGGACCATCTGCAACGACCCCCTGACGGCCGCGGTGCTCTCGCTGGCCGAGATTCGCAGCATGGTCAACGATATGTTTGCCCGGAACCAGCCCTACCTGTCGCAGTTCAAGCACTTCAGGGTTTGACCATCGCCTTATCACGATTCTACGAGGAGGCGACTGCAAGTTTCCGACCCGGCAAACCCCATATTGTGCATGTTGAGGGGCGCACGGTGATATCCGTGTCCTTGTTTTGCACACGCTCGCAGTGTCGCGGATATCATGTTCGATCAGATCCGGAGGTTTAGAATGTTACAATGCAAGAAATCTACCCTGGACATAGCCCTGAGCACGGCATATGCTTCCACCTTGCTGCTTATCCTAGTCGCATCCAACCTGAACATAGTCCTTGCCGCTCCGCTGGCAGGCAAGTCGTCCCCATCCCGCGCCCGTACAACGTCAGCAAATGATCAAGTCTATTTGCCGCTGATTCTTGATGAGGTTTCTGCTCCCGTGAATTACTTTGTTTCTGTCAATGGCAACGACGGCAACCCAGGCATCGCAGCTTATCCCTGGCGGCATATCCAATATGCATTGGATAATGTTGGCCCGGGCAACACGGTCTACGTAATGAACGGGGTGTATAACGAGACCGTCACCTTCCACAGGTCGGGGGATAGCGGCGCTTACATCACGCTACAGAACTATCCAGGGGACGCGCCCGTAATTGACGGCACCGGGGTCACCATTAGTGGCGAGACCGGACTGATTGTTATCGATAATAAAGCCTACATCAAAGTGATCGGCTTCGAGATCCGCAATCTGAAAGCCGGAGGCGATTCAGCCGCGTTCCCGGCCGGCATTTGGATCCGAGGCAACGGCGCCTTCCTTGAAATTCGCAACAACCGCGTGCACGATATCGAGAACAGCTGCGATAGCTGTGGAGCGCACGGTATTGCGGTCTATGGCCGCGACCCGAATGCTTCCATACATGACATCGTCCTTGACGGCAACCAAGTCTACAACGGCAAGTTCGGCTGGAGCGAGTCGCTGGTACTGAACGGCAATGTCGAGAAGTTCATCGTCTCCAACAACATCGTCCATGATAACGATAACATCGGGATGGATTTCATCGGTTACGAAGGTGAGAATCCCGATCCCGCCCTGGATCGTGCCCGCGATGGCACGGTGGTCGGCAACCTGGTGTACAACATCAACTCCTATGGCAACCCCGCCTACGGCACCGATCGCAGCGCAGATGGCATCTACGTGGATGGAGGCACGAACATTATCATCGAGCGAAACATCGTTCACCATGCCAACCTCGGCATCGAACTGGCCAGCGAGTGGGCTGGCAAGACCACCAGTTACATCACGGTTCGCAACAACTTCGTGTATAACAATACCCAGGCCGGTATTGCCTTTGGCGGGTACGACAAGCTGCGCGGCAGCACCCAGTACTGCAACATTGTCAACAATACCCTCTACAACAATTTTACCCAGGGAGATTGGGGCGCTGAATTGTACATCCAGTTCGATACGCGCTACAACATCGTCAAGAACAACCTCATCTACGCCAACGCCTCGCGCCGCTATATCAAGTCCTGGAGTCCGAAGATGACCGCCAACGTGCTGGATTACAACTTATACTTCGCACTGGGCGGTGGGAAGAACGGCACATGGATCTGGAAGAACGTGAAATACACCACCTTTGCCGCTTACCAGGCGGCCACCGGTAAAGACGCCAACAGCCTGGCCGGCATGGATCCACTGCTGGTCTCCACCGCGACACCCGACCTGCACCTGCAAGCCACTTCTCCAGCCATTGACCGCGGTCAGAACCTGACCGAAAGTGACACACTGGACATTGACGGTCAACCCCGTATTCAGGGTGACACCATTGACCTCGGTGCCGACGAAGTACGCTAACCTCCCAAACGCCGAATTGTCTTACCGGCTTTCCGTCATGGCATATCGCCGGTAAAATAGGGTCATGATGAACCTCTCCATTGGTAAACTGCGCGGCCTGCAGCAATGCTCCTCTGAACGCTTCACCTTCACCTGCCTAGCCCTCGACCATCGCCAAAACCTGAGACGGGCCATCAACCCGGCAGACCCGGGCTCAGTAAGTGACGATGACCTGACCCGTTTTAAGCTGGAGGTCACCTCTGCCCTGGCCGGAGCCTCCACAGCCGTCCTGCTCGACCCGGAATTCAGCGCCGCACAGGCGATCGCCGCCGGGACCTTGCCCCGGCATATCCCCTTTGTGGTGGCGGTCGAATCGACTGGTTATGGGGGCCAGGCAACTGCCCGGCAAAGCCAGATCCTGCCCGGCTGGAGCGTGGAGAAGGCCAAACGTATGGGCGCCAGCATGATCAAACTTCTGGTGTACTACCACCCTGACTCACCAACCGCCGGCGAGATCGAGACCTTTGTCCGGCAGGTGGCGGACGATTGTATCCTGCACGATATCGGCCTCATGCTCGAACCACTTTCCTACTCACTGGAGCCGGATAAAAAGCTGACTTCCAACGAGAAGCGCTACGTGGTCACCAAAACTGCCCGCCGCTTGACGGTCCCCGGGGTGGATATCCTCAAGGCCGAGTTTCCGCTGGAAATTTCCGCCGATCTACTCGAATCCGAGTGGGCTAGGGCTTGCAAAGAGATCTCGTCCCTCAGCCGCGTGCCCTGGATTCTGCTCTCCGCCGCGGTGGAGTTCGATACTTACCTGCACCAGGTCAAGCTGGCCTGCCAGGCGGGCGCCAGCGGGTGTGCGGTTGGACGGGCTGTCTGGCAGGAAGCAGTTGGGCTGACCGGTCAGACGCGCCTGGCTTTCCTGAGAGAGACTGCCCGTCCGCACATGGAAACCCTGGCCAGATTGTGCACCGAACTTGGCCGGCCCTGGACGGATTTTTATTCGGCAGAGGTGATAACACCGGATTGGTATAAAACGTATTAAAGTGTTCCAGTGTCAAGGGCTCTCGGTTTGAGTCTCTTGACACTGGATAATATGCCGCAGGAACATATGAAATTGAAACGTACTTTCGACATATTGGTTGCCGGTGAGATCAACCCCGACCTGATCCTCTCCGGGAACATCACCCCCGAATTTGGCCAGGTGGAACAGCTGGTCAACTCAGCCAACCTGACAATCGGTTCCTCCTCGGCCATCTTCGCCTGCGGGGCAACCCGCCTGGGGTTGAAGGTGGCCTTCGTGGGCGTGTGCGGTGCGGATATTTTCGGACGTTTCATGCTCGACGAGCTGTCGCAACGTGGCGTGGACGTCTCGGGAGTGATTGTCGACCCGGCCCAACCGACCGGACTGAGCGTGATCCTTAATCATCCCGGCGAAGATGCTGCGGGCGACCGTGCCATCCTGACCCACCTGGGGACCATTAACCGCCTACGGGCGGAGCAGGTGCCCCTCGGCCTGCTGCAAAAGGCCCGCCACCTGCACGTCGCCAGCTACTTCCTGCAGACCGCCCTGCGTCCGGGCCTCCCGGACTTGTTCCGGAGTGCTCACTCGCTCGGTCTGACAACCTCCCTGGATACTAATTGGGACCCCTCTGGCGAGTGGAGCAGCTTCGACGAACTGCTCGGTCAGGTGGACGCCTTTCTGCCCAATCAGAATGAGGCACTGGCCATCAGCGGTGCCTCTACCATTACAGCTGCGCTGCAGATTTTGAGCCAGAAATGCCGGGTCGTGGCGATCAAATGTGGGCGTGAGGGTGCACTGGCGCGGCAGGCGGGCGAAAGCGTGCGTGCCGCGGCGCTGCCGGTCCAGGTCGTAGATACCGTCGGGGCCGGGGACAGTTTCGATGCCGGGTTCCTGTATGGCTGGCTGAAAGGCTGGAGCCTGGAAAGAGTTCTTACGCTGGCGGGCGCCTGCGGGTCACTCTCTACACGGGCTGCAGGCGGCACGTCCGCCCAACCCAGCCTGGAAGAAGCGCTGAAGTTTGTCAAATTATCTGGATGAAATTGTCCGTCTCCAAAAACGCGGGGAAGCGCGTGGGATCCCTTCGATCTGTTCCGCCCATCCCTGGGTGCTGAAAGCCGCCATGTCCCGCCTCACGTCCGAAAACCGGGCTTACCTCGCTGGAAGCGGGACTGCCACACCGGGAGACGTCCCGCTTCTGATCGAGTCCACCTGCAACCAGGTCAACCAGT
This sequence comes from uncultured Chloroflexia bacterium, assembly GCA_963827305.1. GTDB lineage: Bacteria > Chloroflexota > Anaerolineae > Anaerolineales > Villigracilaceae > UBA877. The sequence continues at coordinate 313,535 of CAWHAM010000022.1, read as the reverse complement.
TTGGCGGGTATACCGGCATGACCCCGGCGACCTTCGTCGCCTATGTGTGCGACCTGGCCGCTGAAAACGCTTTTTCCGTCGATCGGCTGATCCTAGGCGGGGATCATCTGGGACCGAGCCTGTGGCAGAAGGAGCCATCTGCCAGCGCCATGCAAAAAGCGGCCGACATGCTGCGGGACTACGTGCTGGCCGGTTTCACGAAGCTCCATTTGGATGTCAGCATGCGGTTGGCTGACGATGACCCTTCCAGCCCAATGGATGTGGAGCTGGTCGCTCGCCGCACGGTCTTTCTCGTTCGGGCAGCCGAGGAGGCCTATGCCTGCGCTGGTACCGCCCCGTCCCTGACCCGGGAGGGAGCAGGGGCAGGTACAGGTGGTAAGGTTTTGGAGTCTTCACAAGGTCTGCGGTATGTGATTGGCAGCGAAGTCCCAATCCCTGGGGGTGCCACCACACACGAGGATGGTGTAAGCGTTACGACTGTGGAGGACACCCGCCGTACGCTTGAGGTCATGCAAACCGCGTTCTTGCACGCCGACTTGGAATCGGCCTGGGAACGTGTCATTGCCCTGGTCGTTCAACCGGGGGTTGAGTTCGGCGATGATTTTGTGCTGGACTACAACCCTGTCGCGGCGCGTTCCTTGAGTCGCTTTGCCGAAACGATCCCCTTTGTCTACGAAGCTCATTCTACCGATTATCAAACCGTTGCATCTCTACGTCAGCTTTTGCAGGATCATTTTGCCATCTTGAAGGTGGGCCCGGCACTGACATATGCCTTCCGGGAGGCGGTCTTTGCGTTGGCGAGGATGGAAAACGAATTGTTTTCACCTGCGGATCGATCACGCCTGGTCGAGATACTCGACGAAGCCATGCTGCAGGCGCCGGCTAATTGGAAGGATCACTACCATGGTACGTTGCAGGAAATGGCCTTTTCCCGCAAGTACAGCCTGAGTGACCGCATCCGCTATTACTGGAATGTTCCCCAGGTACAGTCTGCGCTTGGGCGCCTGCTCCAAAACTTTTTTGGGAAAAAGCTCCCCCCAAGCCTGGTCAGCCAGTTCATGCCGCGACAGTGGGAAAAGATCCGCGCCGGGCAGATCGGGGACACGCCGGAAGCGCTCATTATTGACAAAGTGATATCTGTTTTGGAAGCGTACGACCTGGCGTGTGGTTAAGGTCATCAGATTTCACCATAAATATCGAAATGCTCCCCTCCCCGTTTCTCCTAGGGTATGGGGAAGCCCTCAGCCCGGGGGAGGGCTCGAAACTTCAGGCCCTAGGGCATCCAGGCGATAGGTACCAACCTGAAGGAATACGGGTGTAAAATTGGCCTGACAGAATCATCTTTGTCAGGAGGTGCTTCACATGGACGACCAGGAGTTGCGCAATCTTATCGAACAACTGCATGTTGAAATCCAGAATACCCGCACTGTGGACGAAAAAGGCCAAGAACTGTTGGTTCACCTCGAGTCGGACATCCGCAAGCTGCTCGCCCAGACCGGGGGGCTTACTGCACCGGTCCATCCATCCACCCTCCGGCGCCTGGAAGAAGGGCTTGATCAGTTCGAGGTGACCCACCCAACCTTGACGATCCTGCTTTCCAAGCTCCTTGAAGCACTCAGCAATGTAGGGATATAAGAAAGAAACGAACAAGGGCTGCGGATGGCGCTATACGCCATCCGCAGCCCTTGTATTTCACACCATTTTGAAAACAATTTGCCAGCGGAAACCTCAATGCTTGGACGAATTGATCCTTTTGAAATCGATGAAGCCTTGCTGGACATCCACGGAGGTCAACTGCACGCGCACCTGGTGACCGACATCCTGGCCTTCGAACCCACCGACCAGTTTTCCTTCCACCGGAATCGTCAGCAACCGGACCCAGGTTCCTTTCTCGGAAGCGCCTGTGACGATCGCATCAAACTGTTCTCCTATCCTCGCTTCGAGCAGCAGCGCCGCGGCGGATTTGTCGACCTGGCGTTCGACTTTGTGGACGGCATCCTCGGCTGCGGTGCAGTGGGCTGCCATAAGATCCAGTTCATCCTTCCGGTAAGGCACGGGTCGGCCCTCTAGGGCCGCTTTCAATAGGCGTTGGGTCAGCACGTCGGGATAGCGGCGGTTCGGAGCAGTAGAGTGGCCATAGTCCTTGACTGCCAGGCCAAAGTGACCGGGGACGTCCCCATCCGGAAGTTCGGCTACGTATTCGCCAGCGCCCAAAAGTTTGATCACGGTCAGGGAAAGGTCCGGGAAGTGCAATGGATCCGCAGCCTTTTCCTTGACAAGGAACTCCTCCAGCGCCTTCGAGTCCGGATTATCTGGGAGCACGAATTTGTGCTCCACGGCAATTTCGACGATCCGGTCCCACCGTTTGGGGACGCGTACAACGCGCCGGATTGAAGGGAATTTCATGGTCGAGAGTTGGCGGGCCACCACTCCATTGGCCGCAATCATGAAATCCTCAATGAGTTCCTTGGCGCGATTCTTTTCTTCCACTTCAAGCGCACGCAATTGATCGCCATCGAATACGGGTTTGGTTTCAATCGTTTCCAGGCTGAGCGCCCCGTGGATGTGCCGGAGATTCTTCATTCGTTGGGCGGTTTTGTCCTGCAGGCGTAAATTCTCAGCCAGTCCATCCACGGCCGCGATGGACTCTGGCTCGGGGCCGCTTCCCTCCAACCAGGCTGCCACGCTGTTGTAAGCCAGCTTGGCGCGGTTGGTGACGCGTGCCCGGTACACATCTGAGTCCTGTAGATTCCCAGCGGCATCGATAACCATTTCAAGGACAATCGAAAGGCGCTCCTCGCCGAAGTTCAGGGAAGTCAGGTCGGTGGAAAGTCTTTCAGGCAGCATGGGAAAGATCTTGGCAGCCGTGTAAACCGAGGTGGTATTGTGGAGCGCGTGATCGTCGATGGCTGACCCAGTTTTAACCAGCGCATCCACGTCTGCCACTGCCACCAGGATCTTCATCTTGTCTCCGGGTAGCGCCTCGGCCACGCTGAGCTGATCCAGATCGCGCGAGTTATCGTTGTCAATCGAAGCCCACAACAGATTGCGCATATCACGCAAAGGCCCGCCATCGGCCACCGCCGCGTGTTGAAGTCGTTCAAGCTCGGCTAGTGCTGCGGGGGAAAAATCCGGTTGCAGTCCGCGTTCGAGCATGGCCCGATGGGCTATATCCTGTAATATGGCACGATGAGATTCAATATTTACATTCATGATTATGCTACTCCCGAGTTCTCTTTATTAATGCAAGGTTTATTGCTGAGGCCCATGAATTACCCGGGTCATTGCATCTTCCGGTGGAGCATGGTCTGGTAGACATCCTGGTATTGGATATGTCTTTTATACCACCAAACCTGCAGGGTGCCTTGCGTGGTGAAATGACCAGAGCTCTTGGATCTCCCTGCCTGCACCTGACCTAAGTATTGGCATTCTCCACCCGGGAGTAAAAATACTTTTTGGTTAACTCAGTGGTCAGGACGTAGAGCGCTGTCAGCCCGAGCATTGCCAGCATGAGTGGTGCAGGCAAAGCGACAAAACCAAACACTGAGATGAACGGCAGGTACGGTAGCACCAGGGTAATTCCTATGAAGATCAACGTACTCATCAATAATAGGTTGCCCGGGCGGCTGTGGAAGAAGAGATGACGTGTTCGCACCACCAGTGCGATGACCAACTCCGTTATCAGGGACTCTATAAACCAGCCGGTGCGGAACTCTTCCGGCGCAACGCGGAACAGAAACAGCAACGTCCCGAAGGTCAGGAAGTCAAAGACCGAGCTGACCAGACCGAAGAGCACCATGTAGTTGCGGATGAACTTGGTGTTCCAGCGGCGCGGCTTTGCCACCGTTTCCGGGTCCACATTGTCGCTGGCAATGGTCACGGCAGGAATGTCGGAAAGGAAGTTGTTTAGCAGGATTTGTGGAGCGAGCAGGGGCAGAAATGGCAGGAGCATCGAAGCTCCGGCCATGCTAAACATGTTGCCGAAGTTGGCGCTGATGGTCGTGAGGATGTATTTGAGTGTGTTGGCGAACGTTACACGGCCTTCGTCGATGCCTTCGCGCAATATGCCCAAATCCGCCTTAAGCAGGACAAAGTCGGCGGCGTCTTTGGCAACATCCACTGCGGTATCCACAGAGAGGCTCACGTCCGCGGCGTGCAGGGCTGGCGCATCATTGATGCCATCGCCCAAATATCCAACCACATGCCTGGTCTTCTTGAGCGCAAGGATGATGCGTTCCTTCTGGTTGGGATCCACTTCCGTGAAGATCGTTGTGCGTTCGGCAAGATGCCAGAGAGCCTCGTCATGCAGGTCGGCCAGTTCGCGGCCGGTTAGCACTCCCTTGACTGGCAAGTGTACCGCCTCCGCGACATGACGTGCCACTTTCTGATTGTCGCCGGTGATGATCTTGAGCTGCACCCCTCGTTTCGCCAGATCTACGATGACTTGTTGTACATCCGCTTTCGGTGGATCGAAGAAGAGCAGGAAGCCTGCGAAGGAAAGCCCGTTTTCGTCACTACTGGTATATTTTTCAGGTTTCCCATCCACTGATTTCGTCGCCAGGCCAAGCACGCGAAAGCCTTTGGCGCTCCAATCGCTGTACTGCTTTTCAATCCCTGCCCGTGCGCTACTGTCCAACGGATGGACCCCATCCCCAGATTGCAGGCTGGTACAAACGCTCAGCACGTTATCCAATGCACCCTTTGTGATGAGGGTACGCTCGCCTTGGGCATTGGCAGTGATGATACTCAGGCGCTTGCGCACGAAGTCGTAGGGGATCTCTTCCACTTTTTGTTCGGTGCCGATTTCCAGCCCAGCCTTCTGTGCGGCAGCTTGAATCGCCTCATCAAGCGGGTTGTTCAACCCGGTCTGTTGGTGCGCGTTGAGAAAGGCGTAGCGCAGGACGGCTTCGGAGGCTGTTCCCTGTGTGTCGAGGGCACCGTCGAGACTGACAACACCTTCAGTGAGTGTGCCGGTTTTGTCGGTACACAGGATGTCCATGCTACCGAAGTTTTCGATGGAGTTCAGGCGGCGCACGATCACGCCGCGCTTCGCCATTTGCTGGGCGCCGTAGGAGAGGGTGATGCTGATAATTGCGGGCAAGAGTTCAGGCGTCAAACCCACTGCCAGCGCCAGCGAAAAAAGCAGGCTGTCAATTACCGGCTTTTTGAGGAAGACGTTGACCGCCAAAACGATCACCACCATCACGAGCATGACTTGCGTGAGCATGTTACCGAATTGACGGATGCCACGTTCAAACTCGGTCTCCGGTGCGCGCAGCCTCAGATGCTCCGCCACCTGCCCGAACACCGTGGCCAAACCCGTCTGGACGATCAGCACCTGGGCGGTTCCGCTGCCTGTACTCGTGCCCATGAAGACGCAGTTGGTTCGTTCCGCCAGGCTGGCATCGGCCGGGATGGTCCCTGGCTGCTTTTCCACTGGAAAAGTTTCGCCGGTAAGCACGGCCTGATTGACAAAGAAGTCATCGGCCACCAGCACCACGCCGTCTGCGGGGATCAGGCTGCCTGCAGAGAGCAGCACCACATCGCCTGGCACTACTTGTTCGGAGGGCACCGTTTGCGGCTGGCCGCCACGCAGCACACTGGATTTGATGGTGATTTGTGAGCGTAATTTTTCGACGGCGTTGGTGGCAGTATATTCCTGTATAAAACCAAGGATCGTGCTGCCCAGCACGATGGCAAGCACGATGCTGGCATCCACCCACTCCCCCACCAAACCGGAGACAATTGCGGCGAAGATGAGGATAAGAACGAGCGGGCTTTTAAATTGCCTAAGTAACAGGCGTAACGCAGTGGCCTGTTGCTGGGCTCCAATCGTGTTCAGTCCGTATTGCTTCAGGCGCTGCTCGGCGTCTGCTGGTTGGAGACCGTCACGGGTGGCGTGCAAAGTGGAGAAGAGTTGCTCGGGCGCAAGGGTCCAAAAAGCCCCCGGAGTTGCCTGGGTGTCTTGTTGCCCGGCATTAAGCGTGGGGCTGGGAGAAAGATCAGGGAGGGGTTTCATAAGGCTTCTCCGGAACTCGTCTAGTTATTATATCGAGCTTCGGATGTTTCTTGAACGAGGAACATCCTGTCTTGGCGAGTTCATGAGCATTTGTTGATTTGCGTTCATAAGCATGTGGGTTGCCTACGACAAGCCGAGCCTTTGAAGCAAAGCCCGCACGTGAAATCGGTTGTAGCCCGGTTATGGGGAGAACTGTTCAATGAACCGGGCCGCAGCATCGACATTGTCCGTAACTAACACGTACTTCGCAAATTGATCAGGAAACAACTTCTTAATAACGCCGACGACAGGGTAGGTGTTTGTCCAGTAATCGACTCCAAAGATGATCATCGGACTGAACAGTTCAAACGGTTGGTAGTAGTTCTGTGTACTATCTTGGAAAATCTCCTGGATCGTGCCAGCTTTGCCTTCCATGCAGACGATACCTTGCTTGGCAATGGCTATCAGGCCATCTTCCCGAATGCTGTTCTGGAAATATTTGGCGATGTGAGTGGCGAAAGGAGTAGAGGGCTCATGACCATAGTGCCATGTCGGGATCGCCAAACTCTCGCCGGCGGTTTTGATCGATTTTGCGAGTTCGAAGGCTGGTTTGAACCAGGCGTCGGCTTGAGCCACCAACGCAAAATCAATCTCACCTTTGGAATCAACGATTTTTCCGAGGGCAGGTACTACCGGTTGAGTCTTCAGCCGGGCAAGTGCGTTGTCAAGTTCTGCATCGTGGCTATTCGAGAGGGCGGCACCCAGGTGACTGGCTTCCATGGCGCCGGGCCCGCCGCCGGTGCATATCAAAATGCCACTACGGGCAAGGTGGCGGGCGAGCATGGCTGTATTGCGGTAGGTGGCGGAGTCGCGCGCTAGCGAGTGGTCGCCAATGATGGCGACCACTCTTCGACCTTCGATGAACGTGGCAGTTGCCTGGGATATGGCGTTGTCGTGCAGAGCCTGCATCATCCCCATATACGGGTTGGCTGGTGTGGTTCGGCCTTCCATGACGAAATGCCGATAGATTTCGAAGTCCGCAGTCTTCACCCAAGAGGCCGGCTGGCTTGGATTAAAGCCTTGAAATAGATCCGCATTTGAATACAGCTTTTGAGGGATCGGTTGGTAAGGAAGGTTAAATCCCTGCACCATAATCACCTATCAATTCAAACAATGGCTACCCGTTCTCACCTGCCAGGCGGGCCATCTGCAGCAGGCAGGTGCGGATCACATCCTGCTTTTCGGGAGGCAGGGCGCTCTCTTCGATCTGCGCAATGCGTTCGACATCGTTCATGGCCCGGATGATGCTGACCGGCACTTCGATGTTCCCTTCAGAGAACGAACTCAGGTATTCGATGGCATCTCTCAGGAAATTACGCATCTCGTCGTCGGTGCGGGCGGTCCGAAGAAATCCGGTCAGGGCCGGAGAAAGTTTGGAGGCCCGCACGGCTGCGGGCGTTCCGCCATAGGCTCTGGCGGCCGAGAAGGAATACAACGCCGTGGCGAGTTCGGAAAAACTCTGCACGCGTTGGTGGAGCGATTCTCCCAAAACCTCCCAGATGGTGGCGCGCCAGTTGCGGATATAGTGCGGCATTTGCAGCAATTTTGCCACCTCCACCCGCCAGGACTCATCAATTCTCCCCGTGACATGCTTTAGGAGCAGATCGATGTCCGTGTTGAACAGATCTTTCTGCAACAACACCGCCAGGTCGGGGCGCAGGGTGGGTAGCAATTCCGGGATGAAAACCCCGTTGGCGAAGAAATCGGTGACATTGACGCCATGCCGGCGCAGAAGTTCCTGCTGGAATAAAGGCAAATAGCGCTGCATGGCGTTGTTGTCTTCCCGCAGCGCCATAAAGGCGGAATTCCCGGCCGGGAAGGCGGTTTCAATGCGCTTGAGAAATTCGCCCTGCACGTCCTGGTAGATGCGCAGGCTGCTGAGAATTTCATAAACGGGCAGGTGCGGTAACAGATGCTCTGAGATCATACTCTCCCGTTCCGCCTCAACAAAGGATTGTTGGGCGAAGCGCTCAAGGGCGCGGAACAGACCGGTGGTGAGTTGGTTGATGCCAAGCACCACTGTTTGCGCCTGGTTATGGGCGATGGCCCGCAGCAGGCTGCCTTGTTTTGCGAGAGGAATGATTTTTGCGATATTGGCAAGTATCTGTTGCCCGCGTTCAGTGCCTGCCTCAGGCACGCTCCGGGAGGTGGGTCGGTCACGCAATTGCGGGATGGACCTTGCGATGAAATAAGCGATGACGTGAATGCCAACCACATCCTCTTCGTGACCATACAGGATCTGGCGGAAATTATCCGTCAGTTCTGTCAGGAAGCTCTCGTAGAGCACTTCGTTTGTTCCGACCGTCAGACGCTGCAGTTCCTGAACACTCCGGCTTTGTGCACTCAGGCGGCTCTCGGCAATGCTTTCAGCGGCCCGGATCAGGTTGCCGCGATGCTCCTGCTGAGATTCCCGCACATGGTATAGCAAGCTTACAAAATCTCGCACCGGCAGGTAACGAAGTTGTTCAGATAGGTTGCTCTGGAATGTTCTCAAATCTCTTGCCAGGAAAACACCCTGCAGCGGTGTGACAGCATAAGCCGCGCTTTTGCGGGCCGCAGCCGGCAGGGCTGTTTCAAACCGGCGCCTGCTGCCTTCGGAATTCCCTGGCCTGGCCGCCACCTGTGCCTGCCCTGTCCCGTCCCGGGCCAGGGACGGGCCGGTACTGGTGCAGGCAGGCAGGAAAGCCGCGCAACCGGCCACCCGGCTGTAATATCCACCCTGGCGTTGCATGGGTTCGCCGCTGCCCAATTTGATGCGCATGGCTTCCGCCACGCCATGTTCGGCCAGCCAGGTTTGGATATCGTACTTGGCCTTCAGATAAAGCAGAGCCCCCGCCGCCTGGCTAACCTGTTGACTCAAATCGGATCCGGCAATGAAAACTTCCGGGACGATTTCCGCGAAGCGCTCCTGCACCGATTGGGCCGTCTGGCGGCTTTGTGCGGCGTAGTCCCAGACCCGGTCGAGATAGGTGCAGATGTTCTTGACCGAGTTCGACCTCTTCGAACAGCGGGATCAGCCAGATGGAAGGGAGTTCAACCGACGGATGTTCCCGGCGCATCTGCTCCGCCTGGATGTGCATTTTCCGGTCGAGGCTGGTCAGCGCCTCTGGTTTCGATGAATAGCTGACCTGCAGCGCCAGCGCCACACCCGGATTCCCATATGTCCCGGCAATGGTGTTGATCTCATACATGTTGTAAACCGTGGTATCGATTGCAAACTGATCGCGTGCGGTCACCAGCCCTTGATGGATGCGCGGGGTGATCACGGTGCGCTGCAGGATATCCCGGTAACCCACCACTTCACGCAGCAGGTGCTCTGAAGAGCGGTTGCTCTTAATGGCCGGTATCAAAGCGTGCAATTGCTTGCGGAGACTTTTATTCAGGTTGAAGTAAACCTCCAACATGCCTCGGCGTTGCTGCCGGAGCTCCAGCATTTTCTGCTCATACCGATCATTATGCTGCCACAGGATGCGGGCCGGGTCACGCCGTAAATGCCAGCGCGTTGCCAGACGCTGCAGAGGGGTGGTGTCGATGGAGAACGGCAGGATGCCTCGATATCGCTGTTCCAACTGGTGCGTCAAGAGCGTAATGTCATCCAGGAGCCTGATAAAGCGCTGGTTCCGTTGCGGTAGCCGGTCGAGTTCGGCCACCAGTTCGGGGCTCACTGAAATACGCGGATCGGTCTGGCGCAGGAGATTAAGAATGCCGGCCATACGCTCCACGTTTTCCATCACGACTGCCGCGACCAGCCGGTGTCCCTGGCCGGATGGCCGGTTGCTCCCATCCCAGTCGCTCCAAAACGACAAAAACGATGGCAGCACCGCATCGGTCAATTGTCCGGCATATTCCTCGCCCGAAACAAGCGCGGCCAGGTCCAGCAGGATTTCGCCAGCCTCCTGTTGGCTGTTGATGCTCACATTTCGGCCGAGAAATTCCTGCCACAGTTCCTGTCCCGCTCTGTTAATCCTGGAGGCTGCGATGGGTTGGTGGGATACCAACGCCGTCACAATCGCATCGAGGGCGGTTTCGGCTTGCAGCGAATACATCTGCGTGGGATGGACGGTCCTGTCGTAGGAACGCAGCCTGAAAGCCTCCTGGCGTCGCAGCAGGGAATCTTTCATGAACTCGCGGTCCAGGCGCTGGTCCAGCCAATCACTGGAATCGTTCAGGGCTTGCTGCATCAATTCGTCACTGATGAAGGCCCGGTCGAGCAGGCGGGTTTGGAAGATTTCCAGGCGTTCCGGCCCATAGCACCGGATAAAATCCTGTTGTAGCTTTCGGCTGTCCAATGGAGGCAGGGGTTTTGCCGTACGCGTGGACGAGTAGGCTTCGCCAGATTCCAGGATTTGCCTGGAGATGCCAGCCCATAAACGCGTTAGTTCGATTGACCGGCTGCTCCGGCCTTCCAAAACCCGGAAGGTTAATGGTTTCCGGTTATAGTGGGCCTCTTCTTCCCCCATCAAACGGTTCAGGTCGATCAGCAGGTGGCGGGTTTTTGCCAGAAGGATTTCTGCGCCATCCACGCCGCCCAGCGTCAGACGGAATGTGGTTCTGCCGGTTTCAAATCCCTTTTCTGTGCGCGCAAAGGTGGCCAAGGGCAGCAAGCCGATCCCGCGGCGTGCCAGGGAGGACGCCAGCCAATCCAGGGACACGCCAGCCGGCAAGCGTCCAATATGCAGCAGGGGATACATGCTCCCCGTTGGCGGGATTATCACCAGCCTAAACGGATTGCGATCCGGCGGGAGGTTTTCCACTGCGGTAAGCAGGGCCTGGGTTCGTTCGCGGAAAATAGCGTTGCGCAAGTGCCAGTAGGTGCGTACCGCTTCCAATGGCCCCCGGTAGAACAAATAACATATATATATGGCCGCCAGGTTGGGTTGGATGAGCGAATTTATTTCCGCATAGCGCTGCCGTAATTCCCTGGCACGTATTTCGACCACTGCCAGCCTGGCTCCGGCCAGGCAATCGGTCTTGGACATGGAATGGACCGTGATGACACGTTCAGCCTGCGCCTCGTCCACTTCGCCCAGTCGGACCAGTTCCGAGGCGATTTGCCGGACCGTCTTGATTTCCGGTAGATCGTCGACTGGCGCCACGTTCTGGTAAGCCAGATCGTCAATCACATAAATATTGTGCTGCAGGCAGTAGGTGATCAGGTCGCGGACGGCTTCTTCATCGAATATCCTGCCGGTGGCATTATGGGGATTATTGATCACCAGCGCGCCGCGCTCCTGCCAGGCTGGGTCCTGCCGGGACAGTTCTTCCACTTTCCTTATCATGGCCTCAACGTCAAGTCCCAGGTCGGTTGTCATCGGAACCGCATGAACAGTGGGAAAGCACTGCTCATACGACCAACTCAGGTCAGCAATCACCACTTCGGTTATTCCGCAATGAAAGCCCAGGATCCCCAACGCCGTGCGGTTTGAACCACTTGCCACCAGGCAGGCCGCGGGCCGGTATTGCGGCTGGTGCTTGATGAAAGTGCTTAGAAAGCTGCGTTGAAGCGCCTGGCACCAGGCTGGATCGTGGACGTTTTGGACCAGCAGATCGAGCAGTTCCTTTGCATCCACGCTTGAAAATTCATCCATCAGGCCGTCTTTCAGCGTATTCCGGATACGTCCGGAAAGCCTGGTGGACCTCTCTTCAAAAGCGATCGTGGAACGCGCCAATTTCCCGGCATGTACATTCAACAACCGTTCGAGATGCCCTTCCACCCGTTCAGCTATGTCTGGCAGGACGGTTTCAGCCGTAACGCCAAATCCCAGACCATCGAACGATGGCTTGACATGGGGAACATCCGCAGGAGTTTCGGCCGGAAGATCGATCAATTTTTGGTCCAGGAGATAGATCAGGAACTCGACTTCCGAGGCCGAGGGTGTCCCTTTCATGTTGAAATGGACATTCTCCAGCACGTTCAGAAAATCAGCGTTGCCGGCGATGAACACCGTGGAAAGTGTGTGCAGGCGCGGCGCAAATATCGCCGGTGTCAGCAAGCGGATGACGCGTTGAACCAGCTTGGCCTCGCGCGCCAGGGAAAGATGGTTGGGAGCATTGTTCGCTTCGATGAAGAACAGCGGGTACTCAATACTCAGGCTGCGCAGCTTCCGCCGTGTCTCCTCTCCGAGCGGGCTGCCGATCAGTAAAAATACCGGGACCTCCGGCGTGTGAATCAAGAATTGTTCGATCTGCTCGCGGGCCTCCCGCTCTTCTGCAGGCAGGTCTTCAAAAAGGAGATTGGGGATGCTCCTCAGAGGTCCAGGCAGTTCGCAACAATAGCACAGGATGCGGGCGGGCAGCTTCTCCAGGTAGGACGAGATGGCAAAAAGCAGGATCCGCAACGCTTCGCTTATCCCACCCGAGGCGAGGATGACCTCCCGCCGGCCGGAGCTTTCTCCGGTATCGTAGTGTAATGGTTCCTGCTGGTGCTCCAACCACGCGCAAAACGCGGGTATCAGGGCATGCGGGTTCTTCCGCGAATAGCCGCCTCTGGGCAGGTAAGGCGAACTCTTTTGAATCGTCCGGATCAGCGCCTCGAGTTTTGGCATGTCAGAGGCCCCCCATCCCAGATATTCCAGGATTGCAGCGGGTTCTGCATCCCGCAAGCCTTCCTGGTGGACATCTATGCCGAGTGCAATGCGCAGGAAGGCCGAGGACAGTCGCTCATCCTGCAGGGGGTTCCCGATATGAAAATTGACGCGTTCCTCGGGCGGAATCTGTGTTGCTGCGGTTGTTTCACTGATTTCGGAAACTCGAGCCGCCCAAATCGGTCTCAGGCGAAAAAAAGTCAGGGGATCAGGCTTGGAGGGCATGGATCTTAAGAATTCACCACGAAGAACACAAAGGGACACGAAGGAAAAAGGAGTCTACAGTTTTACTTAGTGCACTTCGTGTCCTTTGTGGTTAAAATTCTTTACTATTTTTTGGCCTCTAGGGCCTTTTGCAGTAGTTCCTGGAACAGGTTGAGGAGTTCAGAACCGTGGACGGATTCTTGCGGGGTTAAAGAGATGACCGTGCGGGCATTCTTCAGGTTTTGACTGGCTTCCGCCAGGCGCGCGGCCTGAGGCGTCAGCATCAGCAATTCCGGGCTGCTCTTTAGAACCTGCAACTCTTCCATTTCAAAAGCCAGACGCATGCGGTTGCGCGCCAGCTCGTCGGTCAGGTTTTGCTGGGAAAGCGCCAATTCTTTTTCGAGCAGAAGCTTCTTCAACTCCGCCTTTTTCAGGTCAAGAGAATGTTCCATCTTTGCGATTGCTTCATCCGCCTGGGTTTTGGCCTTCGCAGCGGCGATACGCGCCTGTTGGTTAAGTTGTTCGGTCTGTTCGAGCAGGCGCGCCTGTTCCTGCTGGCGGAGGGCATCGGCGATCTCAGGGTCGGTTGGATCCAATGATTGGATGGCCAGGCTGATCAGTTCAACGCCAAATTTCTCCTTGACCATGGCGGAGCGTTCATTCAGGTAATTCAGGATATTGGCCGAGGAAAGCGTGTTAATTCCTGAGCGCTCTGTGTATTCCTTGACCAGTCCTTGCAACAGAACCTGAACTTCATCGGTGGCGCGCACCACTGCGTCGCGATTCCAGCCCCCAACCCGGATCAGGGATGGAAGGTGCTCGAGGTTGGGCGCCACGGAGCCAATGAGTTTCACCCGTACTCCAAGATTCCCTGCGGCAGTTGCCTCGACCGTCAACTGGATCGGGCAGGTCGTGCGCTGGAGTGGTAGACTGAAATGGCGTGGGTAGACCAGGCCTCTTCGCAGGCTTATACGACCTTTGGACTCATAGAGCACCAGAAAATCCGGCTGGCGAATGCGATACTCAAAAAAAGCCAGCAGTATTCCGCCAATAACGACAACACCAACAGCAACAGCCAGGATGATATTCATAAAACGTACCTCCTCCGCAATCCTTTGATTTGCGATTAATTGGGGTGAATTATACCCGGCTTGGGGAGCGGATGAAGGGGATAAATGAATTAACCACGAAAAGCACGAAGGACACGAAGTAATTTTTTTTCTTCCTTGGTGTACCTGGTGTCCTTCGTGGTGAAACTCCCCCCGTTGAACGGCTCATACCCCCACACCATACATTTGGTCGGGCATCAGGATCTTCGGGAAGCGCTCGCGCAGGGCGAGGCGCGCCGCGTAGCACAGGTGACAGGCGTCCGCGTATGCTTCTGCATGCTGCAGGGCATATTCCTGCACCAGCGCAGCCGGCCCGCCTTCCAGCAGCGGCCCGCAGATGGGATGCGCCTCGGCCTGATAATTCTGGCAGATTTCTTTTAATGGGGTCTCGAAGACGTTCCCGAGTGAAATGCCCTGGCAGATGTGCAGGTTGCCGAGCGGATCGAGATGGGCGCGCCCGGGTTCGCGCAGATCCTCGTGCGGGCAGGTCGTGAACCCTTCCCAGTTCTGCAGCTTCGCCTTCGGGGCCAGCTTGCTGATCGCCCGCCCGCGGTACATCACCGCCGCCTGGTCGCTGATCGTTCCGTGGCTTTCAGCCGCCTCCACCCCGGGCTGGGCCACGCAGATCATCCCGATCGGGATGTTCAGCTCCTGCGCCGCCGCCTGCGCATGCTTCGCCTGTGTGCTCATCAATTCGCTGTAATGATACAGGTCGCTGCTGATGGTCAGGTCTTCGATACATTCACGAAATGGATAGAGGAACGCCAGCGCATCTTCCCGGCTGATGGCCCAGTAGGCGTTGGAGACGATGCCCACTTTGAACCCCAGCGCGGCAGCTTCCCGGGTCCCTTCCAATAACGTCGCGTAATATAGGAACGGTTCGCCGCCCTCGAAATAGATTTTCCCGATGCTCCCGGTTTCCCTGGCCTGGCTGAGCACCTGGCGGATCTGCGCCAGGCTCATCGTCCCCGCCTGCCAGGGGCTGCCCCACACAAAGCAATGGTCACACTCGAAGGTGCATTGGTAGGTCAGCAGGATGTGCAGGGCGGATAGTTTCATAGGATTTTTGACTGGTCTTCTTTAGTTACATCTTCATAACTATATCTGGATAAGTCTATTAATATTTGTAAAATGGTTCTACTAATTTCGTTCCTGTGTTTGCGAAAGTCGCCTATGCGTGCCGTAGTACCGATAAACGAAACTAGCTATGGAGGAATGCCATTTGTTTCACAAAAAATTGTTTCACAGTTTGACATCCTTTTATAATTGTGCTATAGTATTGTTGTCAACGGAACCCTGCCTGACCGAAGTCTGACGTTATGCGTCAGATACTAATGTAGGTCAGGTGGGGTTTTTGTTACCCTTTTAGGACGGGGTTTTGTCAGGGTAGAGTCGAATATGCCATAATGCGGGACAAAACTCCAATGTAAATACGGATCCTCCCAATGACGATTCGGATTATCTTGGGCGCGTGTGCTGACACCGACATTAAATCCGGAATGGATCTTGCGAATTTCCACTAGGATGGATTTATATAGTTTTCCTTTCGCAATGGTACGTTTCCCTCGTCGTGATGCTCCGGCGGGCTTTTCTTTGTGCCTATCATTCAACCGAAAAGACATGGACCCCAACACAATATCCAGACATTGCAGGAGGACATGGTCATGACACCGTACTTCGGTTATATCCTCCCGCTTGATATCGATTGCCTGCCACTTTTTTGTTTTAGTCAGGCCGAGTAAATATCCCTTGAATTGCTCACTTTTTTCTTCGGTGTCGGGAAAAGTATCAAAATAAAGGCGGAGTCGAATTGGTTCCGGGGCATATTCCAATCCGCAAGCGTGCTTGATGAACTGATAATAGAGCAGGAAATATTCCAAATCCACTTGTTCGTGTGTCAGACCTTGTGGGCGGTTTGCATTCTGGCGGAACATGATGCGAACTCGCAAGTTGCCTTTGGAAACTTCATCAAAGAAAGTTTGGATGAGCTGCTGGTATTTTTCAAGATATCGTTCTGTAACCTTTTCCCATTTAACTTCCCCGAAAAAGTGTAATTCAGCTTTTTTATCGTTTAAGCGTTGGGTGATGCGCTGGTATTGGGAGGCCCCGACCATGACCCCGCCATAGAAATTGGAATAATATCTGCCGCGTTTATCTGATTCATCGCAGAACAGGATATATTCCTTTTCCATCATTTATCCTTCAACCAGTAACCCATTTGTTAATTATACACTTTGAGCCGGGTATGGAAGATCCTTTCCAAAAGCCGGATTTTGGGCTGGCGCGCGACCGGTATCCCGAAACAACGAGGGACAATTCTGGGAAAAAGAAGTAAAAAGGAAGAAGTGAGATCCCCAAAGTACGGGGACAGGCGGAAGAAGGGGTTTAACTGCAGGTTTTGAGCATTTTTAGGGTTTTTGTGCATATATCAGCAGACCCCAAAGGGCCTGGGGTCTGCTCAGCCGGAATTGATCCTCCAAAAACAGGCCAAACAACGCGTTTTTTGGGCATTTTTAGGCCAAAAACAGAAAATCAAAAAGACAATCGATATGCCGCGGCCGACGGTTTTGGAGCGTTTAGTGGAAAGGGGCTTTCTTTCAGGGATTCGGCATGGGTGCGGCTGGATGGAACGGTAGATGGGCGGCTATCTGGTACGCAGGCGGGAGGTTTACTTGGCAGGCAGTTAAGCAACCAGAAATCGAGTTCCTCCGGGAAAACGGTATCATAATTATTTGCATCATTCAATGAGAATAGGTATACAATAAATATTATTCGCATTTGCGGGGGAAACCTCGCACAGGAAAACTCCCATGCCCAAAAGCCCTGTCTCCAAAACCACCCCTTCTCTGACCGATGAACAACTCGCAGCCTTGCAGACCCTGATGCCGCAAGCCTTTAGCGAAGGCCGGATAGACTTCGAAAAGCTGCGCGCCACATTGGGTGACATGATTGATGACAGCCCGGAGCGCTACTCTTTCTCCTGGGCCGGCAAACGCGACGCCATCCGGCTGCTGCAAGCGCCCTCACGCGCCACGCTGATTCCCTGCCCGGAGGAGAGCGTTTTTAACACGACGTACACAAAGGACACCACGGGGGAAAAAGTAAACCGTAGTGTCCTTAGTGGCCTTTGTGGTGAGTTCTTTTCCACCCAGAACCTGTTCATCGAAGGCGACAACCTGGAAGTGCTCAAGCTGCTCTATAAGCCCTACTTCGGGCGCGTCAAAATGATCTACATCGACCCGCCCTATAACACCGGCAATGACTTCGTTTACCCGGATAACTTCGCCGACCCGCTGGATACCTACCTGCAACTGACCGGCCAGAAGGACAGCCTCGGCAACCTGCTCACCTCCAACCCCGAGACCGGCGGGCGCTACCACTCGGCCTGGCTCTCGATGATGTACCCGCGCTTGTTCCTGGCACGCCAGTTGCTGCGCGAGGATGGTGTGATCTTCGTGAGCATCGACGAACACGAAGTATTTAATCTCCGGTTGGCGATGAATGAGATCTTTGGCGAAGAGAATTTTGTTGAATGCTTTATTTGGAAAAAGAGCTATGGTGGCGGGGCGAAAGAAAAATATGCAGTTCGACAACATGAATATGTGCTTATGTATGCTAAAAGCTTAGAATCTTTTGGAGAAATGTGGTTGCCTCCAGATGAAGAATCGGAAAAGAAATATTACAAATACACTGACAACCGAGGCCCTTATCGTATAAAACCTCTTGAAGCAACAAAAAGTATGGATAGCCGGCCTAACCTAATTTTCCCAATTCCCACTCCTTGGAGAGGAAAGGTGCTTCCTAAACGACAGTGGTGGTGGAGTCAAGATCGGGTTTTAAAAGCCTTGGAAAAAGATGAACTTGTTTTTATAAGAAATGGCGATGATGTATCCGTGTCATACAAACAATATCTCTATGACGAAAATGGTGAGAAGAGAGGTTCGAAACCCTTCTCGATTATTGACGGCTTCTATACTCAGACTGGGACGCAGGATTTAAGAGAGCTATTTGATGGTGAACTGGTTGTGCAATTTCCTAAACCTGTAGGATTAATCAAACGATTGGTAAATATCGGAACCGTCTCGGGTGAGAATGAAATCGTTTTGGATTTTTTTGCTGGTTCCTGCACCACGGCTCAGGCTGTGCTGGAACTCAATCGCGAGGATGGCGGCAACCGGCGCTTCATCATGGTGCAGTTGCCCGAACCCACCAGCAACGATAAATTCCCAACCATAGCCGAGATTGGCAAGGAGCGCATCCGCCGCGTGGTAGCGCGCATGAAAAGAGAACGCGCTGGACAGATGGCACTCGATAAACCTGAAGACCTGGGCTTCAAGGTCTTCAAGCTGGCTCCGTCCAACTACAAACAATGGCCGGTCGGTGCAACTGATTCGCCCGAATCTTACGCCCGCCAGGCGGAGATGTTCGCTGATCCTCTTGTGGGTGGCTGGAAGCCAGAAAATCTGCTCTACGAAGTGGCGTTGAAAGAAGGCTATGGTCTGAATATCATGGTGGAACCGACCGCGGTCGAGGATGTCCAGCGCGTCACCGATCCGGACAAAGGCCAATCCTTTTATCTCTGCCTGTCTGAGCGCATCGTACTCGATTCGCTCAAGCTGCTCAACCTTCAAGCCGATTACCTGTTCATCTGTCGAGATTCCGCCCTGGATGACGAGGCCGCTGCAAATTTTGCGTTACAATGCAGGCTGAAGACGATTTGAGAGGAGGCAGCATGGTCTCTCCACAACTTCCCATCCCTGATAAGAAGATCCGCACCTTTTGCCGCCGCTGGAAGGTGACTGAATTTGCCTTGTTCGGTTCCGTCCTCCGCGAGGATTTCCGTCCGGATAGTGACGTGGACGTGCTGGTCAGTTTCGCCGAAACAGCCCGCTGGAGCCTGTGGGACCTGGCGGATATGCAGCAGGAATTGGAAAGCATCTTTGGGCGCTCCGTTGACCTGGTCGAAAATGGCACGCTGCGTAATCCCTTCCGCCGCCAGTCCATCTTGAGCACCAAAGAGGTGCTGTATGCCGCCCGTTGAACGGGACGCAGCCTATCTTTGGGATATGCTGGACTCTGCGCGTGCAGCCTGCGAATTCACGGCCGGGATGCGCTTCCAAGAGTATCAAGATGACCGAAAAGTGTAACTTGCAGTCGAGCGGTCAGTGGAGATCATTGGCGAAGCCGCCCGGCGCATCTCCGAAGAATTACGCCGCGCCCACCCTGAAATTCCGTGGCGCAGCATGATTGCCCAGCGTAACGTACTGGCGCATGAGTATGGTGAGATCAAGCATGAAAGGATGTGGGTGCTGGTAACCGAACACCTGCCGGCGTTGGTACTCGATCTCGAAAAACTTATTCCGCCCGTTCCTCCCGATCCCAAAATCTGATACGATTTCGTTTCGCGATGTTGTGTCATTGCGAGCCCCGATAGGGGCGAAGCAATCCCCTCGCAGTGACATAAGGCAATGTGATGCAACTCAAATTCGACGCCAACCAGGAATTTCAGTTACAAGCCATCGAAGCGGTTGCCGGCCTGCTGGATGGCCAGTCGCGCCTCGAAGGTGAAATGCGCCTTTCACTTGGTGCTGGGCCTGCCCCCGTATGGGGGTTCGCCGCGCTTGCCAATCGTCTTGATCTTGCCGAAGACGATCTAGTGCGCAACCTTCGCCAGGTTCAGGCAGCCAATGGCCTGCCAGCCGATGACATCTTGCAGGTGATCGAAGCCGAAATCGAAACCGCCGACGGCATGAAGAACGTCCGCTTCCCCAACTTTTCCCTTGAAATGGAGACCGGCACCGGCAAGACGTACATTTATATCCGCACGGCGCTCGAACTCAACCGGCGCTATGGGATGCGCAAGTTCATTGTGGTTGTGCCCTCGGTCGCAATCCGTGAGGGTGTACTCAAGACTCTACAGATCACCGAATCGCACCTGCGCGGCTTGTATGGCAACCTGCCTTACCGCTATTATGTTTATGACTCGGCCAACCTGAGCCAGGTACGCCAGTTTGCCCTTTCGGATGGGGTCGAGATCATGGTCATGACCATCAACTCGTTCAACAAGGCCTCCAACGTCATCCGCCAGACCACCGACCGGCTGCAGGGTGAGACGCCTATCCATCTGGTGCAGGCCGCCTGTCCCATCCTGATCCTGGATGAACCGCAGAACATGGAAAGTGAGTTGCGCATCCGCGCGCTGGCCGCCCTGGACCCGCTCTTTGCCCTGCGCTACTCGGCCACTCACCGCAACCCTTACAACCTGGTCCATCGTCTCACGCCCTGCGAAGCCTACCGCCAGGGGTTGGTCAAGCGCATCGAGGTGGCCGGGGTCGAGAAGGAAGCCGACGAAAACCAGGTCTTTGTACGCCTTGATGAAGTGCGCAGCGAGAAGAAGACCCTCACCGCCCGCATCGCCGTCCACAAGCTGATGAAGGACGGCACGGTCAAAGAACAGGTGGTGACCGTCCGCCCGGGCGAATCGTTGGAAGAGAAAGCCAACCGTCCCGAGTACGCGGCTTTCGTGGTCGAAGAGATGGATGCCGGCGCCGGCACGGTACTCTTCACCAACAGCACAACCCTCGCCCTGGGCGAAGCGCGCGGCGCAGACAAGCAAGCCATCTTCAACTCGCAGATCCGCTATACCATTGGCGAGCACTTT
This sequence comes from uncultured Chloroflexia bacterium, assembly GCA_963827305.1. GTDB lineage: Bacteria > Chloroflexota > Anaerolineae > Anaerolineales > Villigracilaceae > UBA877. Next base: position 292,919 of record CAWHAM010000022.1, on the reverse strand, counting down.
CGCAAGCAGTCCCGCTTGCGTGAGCGCGGTATCAAGGTGCTTTCTCTGTTCTTCATCGACCGGGTGGATAACTATGCCTTATCCGATGGCCTGATCCGCCGCCTCTTCGAGCATGCATATCTGGACCTTCAGCCGGCTTTTCCCGATTGGAAGGATGTGCCTGTCGGGAAAGTCCAGGCCGCCTACTTTGCCGCCCGGAAAACAAAGGACGGTCAGGTCATCTACGAGGACAGCAAGACCGGTGAATCCGAGAAGGACCGCGAGACTTACGACCTGATCATGAAAGACAAGGAGCGCCTGCTCTCCTTTGACGAGCCGACCTGTTTTATCTTCTCCCACTCCGCCCTGCGCGAAGGCTGGGATAATCCCAATGTTTTCCAAATCTGCACCTTGAACCAGACCTCCTCCGAAGTTAAGAAGCGTCAGGAGATTGGCCGCGGCGTGCGCCTGTCTGTAAACCAGGATGGCGATCGGGTACGCGATGAGCACGTCAACGTGCTGACAGTAATCGCCAACGAGAGTTATGAGCATTATGTCGGTCAATACCAGTCGGAAATCGAGACCGAGTTTGGACGTGAGGGGTTGCCGCCCCGACCGGCCAATGCGCGCCGAGCGCGGCATGGCCCATCTTCGCAAGGAATATCTTCTCAAACCGGAATTCAAGGAATTGTGGGAACGAATCAGGCACAAAACCCGCTACGCAGTCCACATCGATACACCTCAATTGATTGCCGATGTGTTGAATGAGTTGAACCAGGCCGAGATCCGCCCGCCGCACGTGGAAATCCGCAAGGCGAAAGTGGAGGCTGAAGGCGAAGGCTTCGTAGCCATCCAGGTGGCCGAACGTGGCACGCCCTATATGACAGAGCAAGCCATCCTGCCCAACCTGCCTGAGGTCATGTCGACCTTGCTGGAACGGACATCACCGCCCGTCCGCCTGACGCGCCATACCTTGCTGGAGATCTTCAAGCAAGCCAGTCCCGAGATCCAGGCTGCTGCCCTCAAGAATCCTTTCGAGTTTGCCACCGTGGCAGCGCGCATCCTCAAAGCAAAACTTGCCGACCAGCTTGTCAATGGTATTCAGTATGAGAAGATCAATCAGTGGTATGAGATGACGCAGTTCGAGGATATCCCCGGCTGGTCCGACAATCTGGTGCCGGCTGACCATTCAGTTTACGACTACGTGGTCTATGAATCCGAGATCGAGAAAGCCTTTGTTGAAGGATTGGAACGGCGTGAGGATGTAAAGCTGTATGTAAAACTTCCCGGCTGGTTCACCGTCCCGACCCCGGTCGGTGATTACATTCCCGACTGGGCCATCGTCCTGGAGCCACGCGATGAATTCGGGGAAAAAACCGGAGAAGAGATGCTTTACCTGGTCCGCGAGACGAAGGATACAACCAACTTGGAAGAATTACGTCTTGATGAAGCACGTAAAATAAAATGTGGCAAGCGGCACTTCCAGGATGCGTTAAAGGTGAATTATCGCGTGGTAAAGGATGCGATGGATTTGAAGTAAAGAAAACTCTCCCTTCCAAAACCAGAATATTTGTGCTAATATTGGGCATCCCTTTTTCTTCGCCAGCCAACTCCACCAATCTGCAGAAGTTCGTACCCCGGCTACCCCAGCTACCCACATACTCCATTACCCCAGGGTAAATGGGTAGGTGGGGTAAGGAGGGTAAGTCGGGTAATAACCTCCATCATTTCTCTGCATCATTATGGATAAATATTATAAGGGGCAATGTGCAGAAGTCCCTGCACTTCCTATAACCCCCTAAGAAACATAAATACACCCCATTCACCTGCATAACCAATGGGTATTGTGTATGCTTTGGTTTGTACGCAGGCCTGGCATCCTGGGAGCCGGCGCCTCGGGCAGGTCTAAGCCGTCCCGTGCTAGTTCCGGGACTACCTCGCCGGGCGGTAATCTGACAGGAAATACGGGTCCGTCATGGCCGCCCGGAACGCTTCCAATGCCGCCTGGCTGGAATTCACGCGCCAATCCAGTTCTTTCTTGATGTTGAACCAGGTGAACATCTTGACCCACGGATAATCCGCTTTCATCCTGGCGAAAGTCTCCGTGATCCAGGCGGCTTTATTCATCTCCCCCCGGCTGAACTCACCGGAAGCAAACTCGGCGATGATGACCGGTTTGAGCGCCAGCTTCAGCAGCCTGGCATATACCTCCGAAAAGCAATCATCGAAACTCTGGTAGTGCCGGGCATGTCCCCACGGGTCCTGCGGGTACCAGTTATATGCATCCATCCCGAACCAATCCACATAATCCGCGCCCGGCCAGTAATGGACCAGGTCATTCCATTCCTCTTCCGACCGGTCGATGGTGACGCCGTGCGGGCACCACATCCACTTGACATTGGCTGCGTCCACGCCGCGGAAGCGCTCCACCACGTAGCGCCAGACCCGTTTGACCTTCTCCGGGCCGCCGTGCGCGCCGCCGTTCTTGGCTCCGCCCCAGGTATACCAATCGCCATTGAACTCGTGCAGGAAGCGTAAAAGGATCTCGCCACCCCAGGCTCTGGCCTCGCCGGCAAACTCATCGATGTAGCCATCGTATTCGCCCGCCAGCACCTGGTCCAGGCCGGTCTCATCCGGCCGACAGGCACGCGTATTGGCCGGGTTCTTGGAAGGCCAGAACAACTCCCAGGTAAGGTGAGGCACCACCTGGCAGCGCCGCGCCACTTCGCAATCCGCCCGCGGGAACGGGTCGTCCCAACTGTTGTACCATAACACGCTGGCGGCTTTCCGCCCGATCAACGTTTCGAAGTCGTGGATTTCCATCTCATCGAGATGCTGGCTGCTCTCGAGACCTGCATGGCTGAACATGGCGATCATCGCTCCGGTGTAGGGAGGCGGATTGGGGCTGCTCATCGGGGATTTCCTTTCTTTTCTGTTACGACGATTAGGAATTATACGCCAACCCGGCGGGCGGTCCCGACCGTAATGGGACCCGGAAGCGCTCCCGCAAAGCCCTCTAGCTCAAGAACAGCACTGCCACACCCGCCATGGCCACCAGCGTCCCGGCGATGTCCTGCCAGCCGAATCGCTCCTTGAACACGAAATAGCTGATCGGCAGCATGAAGACTGGCGGCAGGGCCATCAGCGTGCTGGCGACCCCGATCCCGGTGTGCTGGACCGCCAGCAGGCTGGCTGAGACGCCGATCACCGGCCCGAACAGGGCTCCGAAGGCCACCCAGCCCAGCACTCCCGGACGCTTGCGCATTGCCTGCACGGTGCTGCCTGCCTGGCGCTGGAAGGCAGCCAGGATCCACAGGGTCAGGAATGCCGCGAGCATGCGGATGAGCGTGCCCATAAAAGGCGAAAAGTTCCCGGCCATGCCCTGCTGGGAAAGAACCAGCCCGGTCGCCTGTCCGAGCGCCGCCAGGATCCCGAACAGGACGCCCCTGCCGGTCACCTTGCGGACCTGCTCATTCCCCTCTTCCGGGCGGACCAGGACCACCCAGAAAATACCCCCAAGTGTAATTACGATCCCGGCCATCTGTAGCAGGCTCAGCGCCTGGCCGAAGAAAGCCCAGGCGATGCCTGCCCCGAAGATGGGCGCCAGGCTGAGCAGCAGCAATCCCAGGCGCGGGCCGATCTCACGGTAAGCCTGGAGCAGGAAGGCATCCCCCAATGCCAGCCCGACCACGCCCGATACGCCCAGCCAGAGCCAGCGGGAGGTCCCGGCGTGCAGAGGTACCGGCTGGCCATACAGCACAGCGTTGATCAGGAGCAGCGCCAGCAGGGCCAGCAGCACCCGTACGCGGTTGGTGATCTGGGAGCCCACCTGCTGGGACGACTTGGTAAACCCGGTCGCCGAGAGCGACCAGCAGAAGGATGTAAACAGTGCCGCCGCTTCGCCAAGATAACCCATTATCTCCTCTTATAAAAGCCGGGAGCCTCGCTCCCGGACCCATGCCGATCCAAATTGAGGAATTCTACCATTCGAAGGTCCCTTGAAACGGATCGCCGCAGAAGTCTTCTCCACCCCCGCCGAATGCAAGGCCTGGCTGGAAAAAGTCACCCAAGACCTTGGGGAACCGGATTTCTCTTCCGAAGGTCCGGGTGCTTCGCCTATTATATTGCGAATTTCCTCCCTTCCAGAATAAGAACATTTGTGCTAATATATGGCAGCCTCTTTTCCAATGGAGAAGCGCCTGCCATGCTTTCACGTCCCAAGTTTCTCGTTTCTCGTTACTCATCCCTGTCCCTCAATCCTTCGCCGGGAATCAGTCGTTCCTCTTCGTTACGCGGAACGACTGGCCGAAAACCGCCTGTTGTTTCTATCGTTTGGGCGAGGCGGGATTCCCTGCCTGCCTGTACCCGGTTTTTTCGGGTATCCTGTGTTCTTTCAGGACACCTGGTACTGCCTGCCCCCAGCCTAAAGAGCTTGAGTGCCCTGGAATCTTGTTACTCGTTACTCGTAACTTACACACTGTCCCTGATTTGTTCATATTTTTTGTTTCTGAGGATCAATTCACTCGATTTTCACTCGAGAAAATTCCATGTTTACTTAATTGTTCCTCAAGAATAAATCCTCAGTCCTCGTTCCTCGTTCTTCTCACTTTGCCTGCCCCCAGCTTATGGGGGTACATTTTAGGCATTACGTTTAACTTTTCATCCCCATATTCGTTTTTTTTTCGATACTGGGAACGAATAGGGTAACCAACAGGGTATATCTCGCACCTTAATAACTTAAGAGCCATCTAGAGGCAATCTTTCTTCGTGAACCTTCGTGGTGCTTCGTGCCCGCCTGCCCAATGTTCTTCAATGGGGTCGTGGTGAAAGGTTCTTTGTTCTTCAATCTTCAATCACAAATCTAAAATCTGAAATCTTCAATCCTTTGCCTTCTCCAGCGCCGCTGCCATGATCTGCTGCAGGCGCGGCACCATGCTGGATGGGTCCGGATGCAGCCCCTCCACCAGCAGGGCGCTGTCGTAGATCTGCTCGATGACCAGGTTCTGCAGTTCCGAGCTGGCCTCGAGCTTGAGCAGGTTTTTCAGGATGGCGTGGGATGGGTTCAATTCCAGGATCTTTTTGGGGATCTCGACTTCCTTTCCAAGATACCTGTACACTCGCTGCAGTTCCGGGGTCAGCACCCCCTGCGGGTCTACCAGGCGGGCCACCGATTGCGAAAGCCGGTTGCTGGCACGCACGTCCGTAACGCGTTCACCCAGCACCTGCTTAAAGCGTTCCACCAGCATTTTAAAGTCCTGTTCAGGGATCTTCTGGGCCTGTTCAGCCTCTTTGGGCTGTTCGGGCAGCTCAACCTGGGCGGCGTTCTTGAGATCGAAGTCTTTGTATTTATGCAGACCCATCAGCATGAACGGATCCATTGGTTCGGTCAGCAGCAGCACTTCCGTCTCCTGCGCCTGGAAGTATTCCAGGTGTGGGCTGCGCAGGACCGACTTCGCATCTTCGCCGACGATGTAGTAGAGCTCTTTCTGGCCCGGCTTCATCCGCCCGGCATAGTCCTCGAGGGAGGACCAGCTTTCCGGCTGCATGTTCGTCTTGAAACGCAGCAATCCATTCAGCAGATCGGCATCCTCCAGGGCCATTGCCACGCCCTGCTTGAGATAGCCCCCGAACTCCTGCCAGAATTCCAGGTATTTTTCGGTCTCCTTGCCTGCAAGGTTTTCCAGGTCTTTGATGACCTGGTTGGCCAGTACTTTTTTCAAACCGGCCATCAGGCCGGTGGACTGGATCGTCTCACGCGAGACGTTGAGAGGTAAATCTTCCGAATCCACCACGCCCTGCACGAAACGCAGGTATTCGGGTAGCAGGTCCTTGTTGTATTCATCGATCAGGATGTTGCGGGAATACAATTTCAGTCCATCTTCCCTGCGCAGGGCCAAAGGCCCGCGTTCGGCCTTACGTGGGATGTACAGCAGGGCATACAACTGCACGGGCACATCCGTGATCATGTGGATGTGCGTCAGCGGCTCGTCGAAGTCCAGTGTCACCTGGCGGTAAAAATCTTTGTACTGCTCTTCGGTCACGGACTGTTTGGGCGTTCTCCACAGCGAAGCCTGTTTGTTGACCGGCTCCTTGCCATCTCCCAGGTAGATCGGGAAACCGATGTAATCGGAGTGCTTGTGGATGATCTCTTTCAGGCGGTAATCCTCGGCGAACTCGGCGGCATCTTCCTTCAGCTTGATCTCGACCTTTGTACCGCGTTCTTGCATCTCCGCTGCGCCGACCTCGAAATTGTCCTGACCGGCGGCAAGCCAGCTGACCGCCCTGGCACGCGGCTTGTAGGAACGGCTGGTCACCCGCACCCATTCGGCTGCCATGAAAACCGAGTAAAAGCCCACCCCGAACTGGCCGATGACCTGGGAGAAATCCAGCTTGGTATCCTTGGTTGCTTCCATGAATTTGCGCGCCCCCGATTGCGCAATCGTTCCCAGGTTCTCGATGATTTCGTCGCGGGTCATGCCGATGCCGGTATCCTGGATGGTGAGCAGACCTTTCTCCTTATCCGCAGTAATGTGGACGCACAGATCGACACCCGGGTCCAGGATCTGGTGATCGGTAAGCATCTCGAAGCGGACGCGGTTGAGCGCGTCGGAAGCGTTCGATAGAAGCTCCCGTAAAAATACCTCCCGGTCTTTATACAGGGAATGGATCAGGATGTTTAGAAGCTGCCTTGTCTCGGCCTTGAAGGAAAAGCTTTCGGCTTCATTCTGGCTGGGGATGGGAGTTGGTTCGGACATTCCTGCCTCCGTTAATGAACTAAAAGTGCCCCGCTCATCCCGGAGCAACCGCAACTGCTTGGACACATCCAGGATGGCGAAAGTCTAAAATCCTGGGTTGAAAGGAATATGTTTTTATCAAAGATACTTCCACCTTGTAGGCATCATCATTTGATAAAAAAATGGGGTAGAGAATCGTAATAGATAATTCATAACCTATATTTCACATAAAACGGGAGATTTCCTTGCGAACAACTTCAGTATAGTATAACGCCAATAAATTATTTTCGTTTATATACCTGGGTTTCTGTTTTTTCCCTTGCTAAAGAAAATCTGCCAGTAAATCATCAACCTTCGTGAACCTCTGATTGTTTTTATCCAAACTCTGTGCCCCTATGCGGAGGCCGTATCTGTGGATTATGTAAAATCGAAAGGCACATGGTTTTGAATTTTCACGGATCATTTCCGGGAGGCTGGAGAGCCACAGTCGTGGCACGGGTGCCGTCCATGCGGATGCACTGTCCGTCTTTCAGCACCGAATTGACATTTCCATCCACTTATATATAATACGTACAGGTCTTCCTGATCGCCAGGAAGAGCAACTTTTCTCTTCCCCTCTCACATCCAACTGCATATCCAACTTCACTTGAGGCAACCAATGGAACAAAAACTCACGCTCGGCAGCAAGTTCCGTTATGGTTTGGCCGACCTGGGCTTCGCCCTGATCACCTCGGCCATGCAATTCTTCCTGCTTTTCTATTACACTGACGTGGCCGGCATCAATCCGGCCCTGGCCGGCGTGGCGCTGATGGTTGGCAAGCTCACCTGGGACGCGGCTAATGATCCGCTCTTTGGTTACTGGTCAGACCGGACGCGTTCGCGCTTTGGCCGCCGTCGTATTTACATGCTGATCGGAGCGGTACCGCTGGGTATCGCAGCCTGCATCATGTTCTCCCTGCCTAAAGGCTTGAATGGTGTGGCGGCATTCTTCGCCGTGCTGCTGACCTTCTGGCTGGTGGATACCTTCCACACCATGACCACGGTTCCTTACTATTCCCTGACCCCTGAGATGACGCGTGACTACAACGAACGTGCCAGCCTGACCTCAATCCGGATGGTCTTCAGCGTGTTTGGATACATTCTCGGGGCGGCCGCAACCACCATCCTGGCGGGAGTATTCAAAGGCGCCGGGCTGAACCTGCAACAGGCCTGGAGTGCCACCGGGGCCGTCTTCGGGGCCATCGTCATGACCACCACCCTGGTGACCACCTTCTCGGTCAAGGAGCGTCCCGAACTTGCCGGGGAACCCTCCACGCTGCCGCCGGCCAAGGCGTTCCTGACCTCTTTCAAGAACAAACCGTTTATCATTTTGATGATCGCTTTCATCTTGAGCAGTTTCAGTTTCACCGTACTGACCGCGTTGGTGCCATATTTCATTCAATACCAACTGGACATGAAAGACCAGGTCCCCTTCGTGCTGCTGGTCATGCTGGTGACCATCGGATTGTTCCTCATCCCCGCCAAGCTGATCTCGGATCGCATCAACAAGGGTCCGTCCTATGCCCTTGGCCTGGGGATCGCCTCCATGGCAGTCATCACCAGTTTCTACCTGCCGCGCGGGGCCACACCGTTGATCTATGTTATTGCAGCCGTGGCTGGCATGGGCTTCTCGGCCCAGTGGGTCTTCCCATGGAGCATGCTGCCGGACGTGGTCGAGTACGATGAAAAAATGACCGGCGAACGGCGCGAGGGTGTCTATTACGGCCTTTGGGCTTTCTTGAGCAAGTTCACTGGAGCGCTTGGGGTGGCCGTCAGTGGATGGGCACTTAACCTGTTCGGTTACATACCAAACGTGGAACAAACCACCCATGCCCTGTTCGGCATCCGGCTCTTCTTTGCGATCGTCCCGGCCGTCGTCATCCTTTTCAGTTTGCCATTCCTGATCTGGTACCCGATCACCCGCAGCAAGCACGCCGCCTTGGTGAAGGAACTGGCGGAGCGGAAGGTTGCGCTGGGATAGGACAGCTATTTGAAAATCGTCATCATAGGTTCCGGGATGTCTGGCCTGACGGCCGGAGCTTACCTGGCCAAGGCCGGGCACGCCGTCACCATCTTCGAGCAGTTCCCGACCCTGGGCGGGGTGACCACCACCGTCAAGCAGGATGGGTTCGGTTGGGATATCGGGCCGCTCCTGCTGGAGGGCTTCGCACCCGGCGACAAGGGTCGCCTGATCCTGGAGGAATTGGGCGTCAGTGAGCAGGTGCCATGCGTGCACGAGGACCGCGGCATGGCCATGCCAGAATTCGCGCTGTGGCGACCTCAGGAATATGAGGGTCCCTACTGGCGTCGCGAACGTCTGAAGAAGCTCTTCCCGGCCGAAAGCCGCGCCCTGGACCGTTACTACCATTTCTACAACCGTGTGATCAGGCTGATGTCGCTGGGGCGTCGGGCGGAGACCGCCCGCGGCCTGGCAGCCGTATGGCTCAAACTGCACATGCTGCTGGCCTTTCAACCGGTAAAAGAATATGTCAACTGGAATGGCGGACAGTTGATGGACCATTTCTTTCAGTCGCCTGTCCTTAAAACCTTCTTCCTGGGCATCGTGGCTGATTTTGTGACCACGCCGAGTGAGTTCCCCGCCCTGGGCGTCCCTTCCATCCACCTCGAGACGGCCTTTGATAAACGCATCCCAACCTATCCAGGGACGCAGAGTGCCCAGACCGCCTACACCTACATCCTGGGTGGATGCCAGACGCTGGTGGATGCGGTCATGGGCGTGGTCCTAAAAAAAGGTGGGAAGGCTTTGACAACCACAGCGGTCAAACGGATTGTCATTGAAGACGGACGGGCCACCGGTGTGGAATTGGCGGATGGACACATCGAGACCGCTGACCTTGTGCTGGCCTCGGGCGGGATGAAAGAAGTCTTCTTTGACCTGGTCGGACGCGAACACTTGCCTGTAGAGTTGATCAATCAGATCGAAGCCAATCGCCTGATGGAATTGGTCCTGATGGTTCAATTGGGTATCGACTTTGACCCCACACCTTACCAGCCGGCGGCGCTGTGCTATTACTACAAGACCGACAACCTGGAGGCTGCAGTGCAGCGCCTGCGCACCGGAGATTACCACGAAGGTAAGGAAGGTTTACTGATCTACGTACCTTCGCTGCATTCGCCGTCGCTGGTGCCGGTTGGTAAATATGCTGTGACGATCTACACCGTCGCTCCCGATACCCTTTCCGAAGGGATCTGGTCCACCCATAAGGAGGAGCTGGCTGACAAGTTGGTGGCGGAAGCAGAGGCTCAGATCCCCGGCCTGCGCCAGCACACGCTGACGCGCCTGGTCCTGACCCCGGAGGATTACCGACGGCGTACTCACCAGAAGCATCATTCGTTCGGTGGGGTGCCGCCGGTCATCGGGAATAAACCTCCGTCGCACAAGACGCCCATCCCTGGCCTGTGGTTCATCGGCGCACAAAGCGAGAGCACCGGCGGGGTGCTGAACGTGATGTTGGGTGCGCAAAAGGTGGCCAGGCAGATTTTACAAAACAGCTCCCGGCATTCCTCCTGATGTAGCAGTATTTACCACCTCACCATTTCTCCTGCTTACTTTCTTGGAGGAAAAAATACAGAAAAGGGCTGCGGATGGGGCAAAGCGTCCTCGCAGCCATTTTTATATACAATCCTCTCTTCCCTGGCCGGGGTTCACGTAAAATACCCGCTTGCACCCTGAAGGGACGCATGGTAAGACCTGGGGTCGCCCTCAGTGTGGGGGAAGCCCCCAGAATGGGGATGAGTTCGAAACTCGTACTTAGTTAAAGTCCTCAAAGCTCGACGAATTGCAGCTTGACAGGGGGGGAACTCGCGGATAGAATGCTTCCGCTCTGGAAGTATTCTTATTCGCAAATATATCAGATTGGAAACTTATGCGTCCACTCTCCCATTCTTCAATCACTCCCGAGGCCGTTAAATTGCTGCAGCGGATCATCCACTTGAGGAGCCACTTCAAGGTGGTCCCGCCGGAAAATTTCGCCACGTTAAGAAAAAAGATTCACGAGTTCGAACCTTTCTGGCATGGGTGCGGGATTTGAGGACGCCGGCCTGTTCCTAAACGCCGGCTCTGTTTTTGTCCGCTCTGAAGTACCAATTACCATGGGCGAACTCAGCCGTGAGCTGGAAGTGCCGCTCAGCACCGCCACACGCACCATGGATTGGCTGGTCAATAACGGTTACGCACAGCGGCTGCCCGATCCAAAAGACCGCCGGGTTGTCCGGGTTGAACTGACCGATACAGGCAAAGCGACCTACAAGGCAATCAGCACGTTCATGCTGGAAAGGGTCGAACAGGCCTTAAGTCCGTTGGCCCCGGCCGAGCGGGATAATTTCATAGCGTTGTTGAACAAGGTATTGAATGCATTCGAGGAGACGGCCTGAAGCGCCGGTTCCAATGTCCTTTCATCAAACACGCAGCGATCCTAACATGTTTATTTGTGTCATTCAAAGAGGAGCCAGACCATGAGACGTTTTCGAGCCATGATCAAAAAAGAGATCATCCACATGATGCGCGATCCGCGCACCCTGATCATGATTCTTATAATGCCGGTACTGCAATTGCTGTTGTTGGGATATGCCAACAATACGGACATAAAAAATGTCCCCACGGTCATTTTCGACCAGAGTAACAGCCAGGCCAGCCGGTCCCTGCTGGAAGCTTTCCGGGTGACCGGATATTATTCGTTCGATTACGTTGCTTCCACCGATGCAGAGGTCAATGACCTGATCGGTGCCGGCAAGGTCAAGGTGGGCATCATCATCCCCCCTGATTACAGCAGCAACCTGCTTTCCGGGAATTCGGCGCAGGTGTCGGTCGTGATCGATGGCTCCGACCCGACCACTGCAAGTGCGGTCCTTTCGGCTTCCGCTCTCACCGGCCAGGAGCATGGGATCAGCCTGCGCCTGCAGCAGCTTGCCCTGGCGGGTGGATCCGGCAGTGCTGCGGCCTCCCCGGTGGATGTACGCACTCGTGTGCTTTACAACCCCGACCTTCTCGGTGCCTACAATTTAGTCCCCGGTTTGATCGCCATGATCCTGTTCCAGACCGCCACGAACCTGACCGCTCTCTCCATCGTGAGGGAACGCGAACGCGGCACGATCGAACAACTGATCGTGACTCCCATCCGCAACTGGGAATTGGTCCTGGCGAAGATCATCCCCTACATCATAGTCTCGTTTGCGGATATGCTCCTGATCCTGCTGATCGGTACCTTCTGGTTCGGTGTGCCGATCCGCGGCAGCCTGTGGCTCCTGTTTGCCATGACCGGACTGTACCTTCTTCCGACGCTGGGACTTGGGCTGCTGATCTCGACCTTCGCCCGCACGCAGCAGCAGGCGCAAATGATGACCATGCCGATCCTCCTGCCGGCCATGATGCTTTCAGGTTTCATTTTCCCGGTGGCCTCCTTGCCAGTCTTCCTCCAGCTCGTGGGTGACATTTTTCCCCTCACCTATTTCATTTACATGTTGCGCGGCATCGTCGTCAAAGGCGTCGGCTTGCAGTTGATCATGCCACAGACCATCGCCCTGGCCATCTTCTCCGTCGTCCTGCTGGGTGCGGCCGCGCTGCGCTTCCGCAAGAAGCTTGACTAATTCATTGCTTTGAAAGGAAAGAATTTGATGAAACCTCGAAGATTGATCCTTCCAATCGTTTTGGTCCTGGCAGCGGCCGCGGCCCTGTGGTATTACTGGGTCCGCCCGGCCGGTTCCGTGGCTGCAGCCTGGGATTCCCTGATGAGCCCGACTGGTTCCGTGGTGACAAGCTGGAACTCCCTGGTCAATCCTGCCTCTGCCACGTCTGGGCACCTGACCGCTTCCGGCACCGTGGAAACAACGGAGATCAATGTTGCTCCTGAAGTAGCCGGAAAGATCCTGGCTGTGGATGTCCGGGAAGGCGACACCGTTCACACTGGTGATGTTCTGGTCCACTTTGACGACACTATTCTCAAAGATCAGCGTACCATTGCTTCCGCCAACCTGGAAATGGCGAGAATTGCCCTGGTGCAACTGACCTCGCCAGTGACAATTGCCAATCTCCAAAAAGCCATTGCCCAGGATAAACAGGACATTGACAATGCCCAGCAAGCCTACGACAACCAGAAATATTTCACGACCAATCAGGACGCGGTTCAGAATGCCCATTCAGAGTCTGGTGCTGGCCCAGCAAGCTCTGGACGATGCCCAGACCGATTACGACGATATTAGCGGCGACCCGAGTGTCAATACACCCAAGGCGAATGCCTACCAGAAACTGTATAACGCTCAACTGGCTTATAACGCGGCCAGCTATCAGTATGCTCTGTGGACTGGAAAAGTCGTTTCGGAACAGCTTAACATTAAGGCGGCTACCCTATCCGTGGCCAAAGCCAAGTTGCTGGAGGATCAGGCCTTCCTGGATGTGCTGAATGGAGGTCCAATCCCCGATAATGCCAGCGGAGCGGGGATCGTCCAACTGCAGCAGGCCAGGATCGCCGTACAGTTGGCGCAAGCAAACCTTGACCTGCTGGATGCCCAGATTGCGAAGACAATCGTCGCCGCGCCAGTGGAAGGCGTGGTGATGACGCGCAATGCCGATCCCGGCAGTGTGGTCAACGCCGGGGCTGCCCTGCTCACGCTGGCCCGCCTGGATGAATTGACCATCACAGTGTACGTGCCCGAGGACCGTGTCGGTGAAGTCAGCCTTGGTCAGACTGCCAACGTGACGGTGGATTCCTTCCCGGGTGTCGTTTTCAAGGCTACCGTAACCTACATTTCCGACCAGGCAGAGTTCACCCCTCGCAATGTCGAGACGGTATCGGGCCGCAAGAACACGGTCTTCGCCATCAAGCTCAAGCTGAACGACACGAGCGAAAGACTGAAACCCGGCATGCCCGCAGACGTCACCTTCATTGCGAAATGACCATAGTACCCAGAATGGGCATGGAACCTGAGATTCTGCTCGAAACCAAAGACCTGGTCAAGACGTTTGGTACTCTGCGCGCCGTGGACGGGTTGAACCTGGAGGCTCGTGCAGGCGAAATGATTGGCCTGGTCGGGCCGGATGGAGCCGGCAAGACCACCGCCATCCGCCTCATGGTCGGCGCGCTCGAACCCACCAGCGGACACATCCGCGTCGCTGGCTTCGAACTCCCGGACCAGGTGGAAAAAGCCCACGAAGAGCTGGGCTATCTGGCTCAGCGTTTCAGCTTGTACGGCGACCTGACAGTCAGGGAAAACCTGGAATTCTTCGGCGAGGTTTTTAATGTGCCAAATGCCGAACGCAAGCAGCGTTCCCAGGAACTGCTCCGGTTTGCCGGTCTGGAGGAATTCGCCGACCGCCCCGCCATCGCACTCTCGGGCGGCATGCAGAAAAAACTGGGACTAGCCACGGCCCTTGTCCACCGTCCGAAGGTACTCCTGCTGGATGAGCCGACCGGAGGAGTTGACCCGGTTGCCCGGCAGGAGTTCTGGCATCTGTTGATCGGCTTGCTGCGGGCGGGCTCGGCCGTGCTGGTGAGCACCCCGTACATGGATGAAGCCATGCGCTTCAACCGGGTCATCTTCATGAACCACGGTCGCGCCCTGACGCAGGGCGCTCCGCGCGACCTGATGAAAGGCTTGGCCGGCCGGGTACTGGAACTGGCCACGGAGCAGGGCATGGCTGCCCGGCAGATCGCCACCGAAGACCCCGACGTTGAGGATGTGCACACCTTTGGCGAGTACCTGCACCTGCGGGTGTGTGCACCCGCAGGGCCACTTCGCCGCCTGCCCAAACGTTTAAAAGCCGCGGGTGTTCATCTCGCCCATCTTATTCCCGTATCCCCTTCATTGGAGGATGTCTTCATCCAACTCCTGGAGATGGAAGAGAAAACCAATGGCAAATGAGACACCCTCTCTTGAGGTAATGGCATTGACCAAATGCTTCGGTCATTTCACGGCAGTTGACCATGTTTCCTTTACAGTCCAGCCGGGCGAAGTGATCGGATACCTTGGCCCGAACGGCAGCGGCAAGACCACCACCATCCGCATGTTATGTGGTTTGCTTACGCCCACCGAAGGGACTGCCAGGATTCTGGGCCTCGACGTGATCAAGGATGCCGAGGCGATCAAGCCACACATCGGCTATATGTCGCAAAAATTCTCGCTCTACGACGAGCTGACCGTAATGGAAAACCTTGAGTTCTATGCCGGGATCTACGAGATCCCCAAGGCGACGGAAAAAGCGCGCATCCTGGAGATCTTGCAGACTGCCGGGTTGGAATCGCGTGCCCGGGTAATGACGAGCAGCCTGGCGGGAGGCTCGCGCCAGCGACTGGCCCTGGGTTGTGCCATGCTGCATCGCCCGCCGGTCCTGTTCCTGGATGAACCCACCAGCGGCGTGGACCCGGTGGCCCGGCGTGAGTTCTGGGACCTGATCTACCAGTTAGCCGCCCAAGGGACGACCGTCCTGATCACCACGCATTATATGGATGAAGCCGAACACTGCAGCCGGGTGGGGTTCATGTACCGCAGCAAGCTGCTGGCATTCGATTCGCCGCGCGCTCTCAAAGCCACTTACCTGGAGGGGGCCGCCTGGGACCTGGCTGCCAGCCCGCTCCTGGAAGCCGTCGAATGCCTGAGCGGAACGGAGGGCGTGGCGCAGGCCAGCCTGCATGGCGACCGGGCTCACGTGATCGTTGACCCGCAGCATTGGACTGCGGACAGCCTGACCACTGCTCTGTCCAGGAAAAATATCGCCGTCCAATCCGTCGAAACGGTAGAGTCGACGCTGGAGGATGTATTTACCCTGCTGGCGCACCGCGGCAAGGCCTCCCTGGTGGACAGGTGAGATGAGTTGGAAATGAACAATAAATAAAAGGAACAACATTATGAAAATGAATCGAAAACTTGCGGCCTGGATTGGGGTCATTCTAGCAATTGTTGTGGTTGGGGCGGCTGGCTGGTATTTTCTGGTGCGCCCATCCGGTTCTCTGTCTACAAGTCTGCCGGCCGCCTGGAATTCCCTGGTCAATCCGGCGGCGACTGTTTCGTCAGGAGCCCTGAATGCTTCGGGTACCGTGGAAACGACGGTTCTATCCATTGCACCCGAGATGCCGGGGAAGATCCTTGAAGTGGACTTCCAGGAAGGTGATTTAGTAAAAAAAGGCGCTGTGCTTGTTCGTCTTGACGATACCACGCTCAAAATCCAGCGTACCATTGCAGCTGCCAACCTGGAAACGGCCCAATTATCCCTGCAAAAACTGGCCTCGCCGATGGTAATCGCCAACCTGCAAAAAACAATCGCCCAGGATAAACAGGCGATTGACGATGCTCAGCAGGCGCTGGACACTCAGAAATACTTTATAAATAATACCGATGCCGTTCAGAGCGCCCATTCGAACCTGATCCTGGCCGAGAAAGCCCTGGACAAGGCCCAGACTGCTTACGACAAAGTCCCGGGCAACCCGGATCGCGATACCTACAAAGCCGCGGCCTATCAACAACTCTACCGGGTGCAACAGGCTTATGACAATGCCTTGGCTGTATACAATATATGGACCGGAGTACCCAACCCGGAACAAGTAGATCTTAGAGCGGCCAACCTGGCGCTGGCACAAGCCAGGTTGGCAGAGGACCAGGCCCTCCTGGATGCACTGAACGGAGGTCCGATCTTCGACAATGCCACCGGGGCAGGGATCGTGAAACTACAACAGGCCAGGATCAATGTCCAGGTAGCGCAGGCCAACCTCGACCTGCTGGATGATCAGATCGGGAAAATGACCATCACCGCACCGGTTGACGGTGTGGTGATGACGCGCAGTGCCGACCCTGGCAATGTGGTCAATCCCGGGATCGAACTGCTCTCCCTGGACCAGTTGAACGAGTTAACCATTACTGTTTATATTCCTGAGGAGAGTTATGGGAAGATCAAACTGGGACAGACAGCCACTGTTACCGTTGATTCTTTTCCGGGCGAGAGGTTTAATGCCGTCGTTGTCTATCTATCCAATCAGCCGGGATACATTCCTCTCAACACGCAGACTGTATCGGGTAGCAAATCGACCGTCTACGCTATCCAGCTTAGACTGCGTGATACCACTGGAAAGCTCAAACCCGGCATGCCCGCAGACGTGTCCTTTGACCTCAAATAATCACGGTGATCGCATCTATGAGATTGTCGCCCCTCAGCATTGGACCACGCAACGCCCGACAAAACCCTATCGGGGAAGAACATCACAGTCATGTCAAACGAAACGGTCGATTCGACACAGGATGTATTTACTCTGCTGGCGCACTGCGGTAAAGCCTCGCTTATAAATCCATGAAACCGCGGCTATGGTCTCAGCCTCGGTTAATAAACAAATGATATAAGGTGAGATTGTATTTAAACATTGCGGCCATTTAAGGAGACTTTATGCAAAAGAAACTCGACCTCACCAAGGGGCGTATCGCCTATAAATGGATTGTTCTCTCCAACACTACTCTGGGAATCTTCATGGCAATGCTCGATGGAAGCATCGTCGAGATCTCACTGCCGGCCATCTTCCACGGTATTGGGGTTAATCCCCTCGCTCGTGGAGAAACCGACTACCTTCTATGGACCTTGATGGGGTACCTTGTTGTTACTGCAACACTCCTGGTTACTTTTGGGCGTATCTCCGATATGTTTGGCCGGGTGCGCCTCTACAACCTTGGCTTTGCCATCTTTGCGGTAGGCTCGATCCTGCTTTATCTGGTACATGGCACCGGGAATGGTGCGGCCATGCAAATAATCGTCTTCCGGTTGGTTCAGGCAGTTGGAGGCGCTTTCCTGATGGCCAACTCCGCCGCCATCCTGACGGATGCCTTCCCACCCAATCAGCGCGGCCTGGCCATGGGTATCAACATGATTGCTGGTACGAGCGGCACGTTCGTCGGCCTGCTTGCGGGTGGAATCCTGGCGGCCATTAATTGGCGCTATGTATTCCTGGTCAGCGTCCCGTTTTCAGTCGGCGGAACCATTTGGGCTTACCTGGCTCTCCATGAGATTGCCACGATCCGTAAACACCAGCATCTCGACATTCCCGGTAATATTCTCTTTGCCCTTGGCCTGACCGCCCTCCTGGTCGGAACCACCTATGGGATCCAGCCATACGGAAACTCGACCATGGGTTGGG
Organism: uncultured Chloroflexia bacterium; assembly: GCA_963827305.1. Taxonomy (GTDB): domain Bacteria; phylum Chloroflexota; class Anaerolineae; order Anaerolineales; family Villigracilaceae; genus UBA877. The sequence continues at coordinate 275,038 of CAWHAM010000022.1, read as the reverse complement.
GGAGTCCCTTTGTACTGGCCTGTCTCATCGCCGGAACGTTGGCACTTATCGCGTTTGTTTTTGTCGAACAGCACGTACCAGAACCCATGTTCCGGCTTGAGTTGTTTAGGATCAGGATGTTCAGCGCAGGAAATATTGCCGGTTTCCTGGCTGCGTTGGCGCGCGGTGGTCTGAATTTGATGATCATCATCTGGCTGCAGGGAATCTGGCTGCCCCTGCACGGCTATTCCTTTGAGGATACACCGCTGTGGGCTGGAATCTACATGCTGCCGCTGACGATCGGCTTCATGATCATGGGACCTCTCAGCGGCTTCCTTTCCGACCGTTATGGCGCCCGCACCTTCTCAACCGCAGGTATGCTGGTCACGGCGGCAGGCTTCGTCGGACTGTTGCTGGTACCGACCAACTTTGTCTATGTTGCTTTTGCCCTGGCAATCCTGGTGATAGGTATGGGCATGGGGATGTTCGTCTCCCCGAATACCACTGCCATCATGAACTCGGTCCCGGCCGAACACCGCGGTGCTTCGTCGGGGATGCGCGCTACCTTCCAGAATACTGCCAACACGGTCAGCATCACCTGGATTTTTACCATGGTAACCATCGGATTGGCTGCCCACCTGCCTGTCGCCTTGTACCAGGGGCTTACCCAGGCCGGCATTCCGGGCAATGTTGCCAGTCAGGTGGCAAACCTGCCCCCAACCGGCGCACTTTTTGCGGCTTTTCTTGGCTTCAATCCAATGAAGGCTATTTTGCCAGCAGCCGTGCTTCAACGACTGCCGGCCACATCGCAAGCGTTTCTGCTGAGCAAGACTTTCTTCCCAAGCTTGATTGCGGCACCTTTTGATTATGGCCTGCGGATCGCCTTTTCAATCTCGATTGCCTTGGCTCTGGTTGCGGCACTGGCTTCCCTGCTGCGTGGCAAACGATACATCTATGAGCAGGAAGACCAGCCCCAATTTGACCTGCCCCAACAAATGACGCCCCCTGCCACTGTGAAGGAAACTGAAGGGGATTAAGAATCAAGTACGCCTGACCGGACTTACACCAGGCTGACCCGTTTATCCATAAATCCCTGGCCTCCGCCAGTGCCCCTGCCCGGATGCTGATCGGGAAGCGCCGTGCAATGGGCTGATACGTGTCCCCAATGCCGAGGCCGCCCAGAACAGCAAGCCAGCGGTTCTATGAAGCTTGCCAGGGAAGCGGCTCGACGGACCTCCGACAGGATATCGTCATCCCAGCCACCGAAAAAGGCATACAAAAAGGCAAAGACAGGGTAGGCTGGCACCAACGCGATGAAGAAGATCAGCACACTGGTCATTCACATAGGCAGTCTCGCCGCGCCGATCTTTTCTGGCTGGCGGACGAAGGTATCCCACATCGAAGGACCTTTGCAGTCTTCGTTTCAGGTACCCTCGATCTGGTAGGCAGCCGTGACCGCGCCCCAGACAAAGCCTTCTGGAAATTTGAGAAAATTTATTATGATCTCCATTTACTTAACTTCATCCGGCCGGACCTCTTTTCCAGTTGCGGCGGACTGCAGGGCTGCCAGGGTGAACTGCAGCACGGCTTTGCCGGTGGGACCATCCAGCCTGGGCTGACCACCGGTCTTAAGCTTCTCAATGAAGTCTTGGGTGGTGGCGATAAAACTATCGTGCCATTCCACGCCCTCCACTGGCACAGGCGTAGTTTTGCCATCCTTGAAGAGCATCAATGCGGGCAGGTCAACAGTCTTGGCAGTATAGCGGTTGATGAAAAGCATGCCCTGCTCACCAATGACTTCTATACGGTCGTCGTCGGCGTAGTAGTCCGAGTAGATGCGCATGTTGGGTGTGTGCTCGATATCCAGTTGGCCGTAGCAGCGTGAGGCTTTGTACTTGAACATGATCATGGCCGGGGCGTCGACCTTGACGATCCCCCCGGCCTGCTTGACGGGGGTCTGGTCGATCCAGGCGAAGACTTTTTCCACCGGTCCACCCAGATAGTAACCCAGCGAAAACAGGTGGTAGCCGTGGTCGAAGACATAGATGCCTCCACCGGACTTCTTTTCGTTGAAGCGCCACAACCAGGCCGAGAGCGGAACGTTCCAGGCAGTATCTGCGGTTCCATTGGAGACATGCATGCGCACGGCCCGCACCTCACCGATCTCTCCGGCCTCGATCATTTGTTTGGCTCGCATAGCCGGAGCATAGTAGACAAAGGTCTCGTAGACACGCAATGTAACCCCGGCCTTGTCCGCCGCGGCGATCATCTTGTCTGCCTCGGAAGCGGAGAGCGCCATGGGCTTCTGCACCGAGATGTGCTTGCCGGCCTGGCAGGCCTGTATCGTCATGGGGCAGTGCAGGTGGTGCGGCGTGAGCAGTTCAACCGCATCTACTTCCCGGTCCTCCAGCAACTGCTGGTAATCAGTGTATATTTTCTCCACGCCCCACTCTTTGGCTTTTTTTCTGGCATGCGTTTTGTTGGTATCGCAGACGGCGACGATTTTGGCATCCTCCCGGCCGCGGTAGCCCAGGCTATGCAGGTCGGAAATGCGGCCACAGCCGACGATTGCAACACGGATTGGGTTCATGGTTGTATTCTCCGAGGTATTTCCGGTTTGAGCAAGGTAGTCCCGGTTCCCGTACGGGAGACGGGGCTTTGTTCTTGGGGTGCCAGCAATTTCAAAATGGCTCCTTGATCCGCCTGGGAAACAATCTGGCGGTAAAGGTCAAGGAAACCACTCGTGATGGCCACTGGAGCTGGCTGCCAGACTGCCCGGCGGCGTTCAAGTTCCAACTCGCTGATAAGGATGTTGAGGCGCCGGTTGGGGATGTCAATTTCAATCTGGTCGCCATCATGCACCAGTGCAATCGGCCCGCCGACAAAAGCCTCCGGTGCGACATGCCCAATGCAGGGTCCACGCGTGGCGCCGGAAAAACGCCCGTCGGTGATGACTGCCACAGAATCATTTAATCCCATGCCCGTCAGAATCGCGGCTGGGATGGATAGCTCGCGCATGCCCGGGCCGCCGCGCGGTCCTTCATTGCGGATGACTAACACATCCCCGGCCTGGATGGTCCGCACCTGAAGCGCATTCTCCAGGTCTTCCTCACATTCAAAAACCCTGGCCGGGCCAATATGACGAAGCATTCCGGGCACGACCCCGCTTTGTTTGACCACGGCGCCGTCCGGAGCCAGGCTGCCTCGCAGGATAGCCAGCCCTCCTTCAGCCGCAAGCGGGGATTCAAATGGATGAAGTACTTCCGGCCGCCTTGGAACAGCGTTGGCTGCCCGCAGCCGGATGGTTTCGCCTGTTACGGTGGGAAGGTCGAGATGCAACAACGGTGAGAGGATGTTAAGCACTGCCGGAATACCCCCGGCGTCATGCAAGTCGTTGACTGTGTACGGGCTTGCCGGACGGAATTTGCCGATCAGGGGGGTTTTTCGGCTGAGCTCATCAAATACGTCCAATTTCAGATCAATTCCCGCTTCATGAGCAATTGCAGGAAGATGCAGGGTGGCATTCGTGGAACCGCCCAGCGCGAGGACCACATGGATGGCATTCTCCAAGCTTTCACGGGTCAGCATGGCGCGGGCGGGTATACTTTGCCTAACAAGTTCAAGGATCTTCATTCCGCTCTCCCGGCACAATTCCTGGCGGTCCGGGTGAAGGGCTGGCATGGTGGTACATCCGGGCAGGGTGAATCCCAACGTTTCGACCACGCTCGTCATCGTGTTGGCAGTACCCATGAAGTTGCAAGCCCCCGCTCCGGGACAGGCGACGCTTTCAATGGCATAGAATTCCTCCTCGGAAATTCTACCCGCCTTGAGTTTTCCCATCCCCTCTTTGACATCACTCGTCATGATTTCCCGCTCGCCAATCCGGCCGGAAGCCATCGGGCCACCGGTCACGAAAAGAGTCGGCAGGTTCAGGCGGGCTGCTGCCATCAGCATTCCCGGCACGATTTTGTCACAATTGCACAGCATAACCAGCCCGTTGAACTGGTTTGCCCCCACCATCAGTTCAATCGATGCTGCAATGACATCGCGCAGGGGAAGAATGTAATGCATGCCCCTCCCCTGGGCGATGCCGTCGCAGGGGGCCACGGTATTGAATTCGGCGGGTGTCCCGCCGGCTTCACGGACGCCTTGCTTGACCCATTCTGCAAGTTGGCGCAGATGAAAATGACCGGGATTGACCTCGCTCCATGAATTGACGATACCAATCAATGGCTTGCTGAAATCCGCATTCTTATAACCCATTGCCCGGTAGAGGGCGCGCGGATAAGCCCCATGCACCCCCCAAAGATTCCTTGTCCGGATGTTCTCATAACCCGATCACGTGCCGTAATTTCTGCACGTCCTCCGACCAGTTGCCAACATTCCAACGCCCGTAGACGCCCATGCCTCCCAGCGGATCCGGCCCGAAGTAGACTGGCACGTGGACCAGGGACAACCCCGGATGTTTCCCGGCTTGCTCCAGCGCTGTTCGCAGCGCCTCGGGCGTACGTCCGCCATCCAATGCCAGCAGCCCGGGGATGGCACGCGCCCAGGCGGGGTAATCCACTTTCAGCGTGTTCCAAGTGGCAAAACCCTGACCATACTGGTCGTTCTGCAACCCGGTGATGGCGCCCATGCGTCCATTGTCGAGCAGGAGAATGCAGCCACGCGCCCCATGCTGCGCGCCATCGATCAGGATCTGCGGGTTCATCGTGAACGAACCGTCGCCGGTCAGCGCCAGGCCGTAAAACGGTTTTGAGGCCACGCCCGTCGCCAGCAGAGCCGATACGGCGAAGCCCATGTAGGAGGCACCCGCCTCGGTGAAGGTCTGACCGGGGCACTCATCCTCGACGATCTGGAATCCATTGGCCTGCACATCCCCGGCATCGAAGAAACAGACTGCCTCCTGCGTCCTGGCCAAATCGGTGCCTATTTTGATGACCGCCGGCTGGGTCAGGACCGTTTCGCCCCAATAATCGTCATTCAAAATGGGATGGCGTTCCCGCTCGGCCTTGAAGGCTTGCCACTCGCCTTTCTTCGCAGCGCAGGCAGCCAGCCATTTGGCGAGGGAATCCCGGTCCTTGCGCGGGACTTTATCATTGCCTTTGGGATCAAAGGCCCGGTTCAGTCTCTCCAACGTCCGGCGCACATCCCCGACCAGTGCCAGGGTATGTTGGTAATGCGTGGCGTCGTCCACATCCGCGTTGATATTGATGACCCGACGTACGTTCGGAAAGCCGGTGCGCGAGCAATCTGACTGGCAGACCAGGCGCGTCCCGACCGCGATCAGCAGGTCCGCATTTTCCATGGCGTAATTGCCGGGCAGGGAGCCCTTCGACCCGCCCACGCCCATGACTTGCGGGTGATGATAAGGAACGCAGCCGCTGGCGACGGGTGTATGCACCAGGACGGCACCCGAGCGTTCGAGCAGGGGGATCAATTCCGGGCCTGCGGTTCGCCCGCCACCACCGACTTTGACGACGACCTGCCGCGCCTTCTGGATCCATTGGGCTGCCAAAGCGTAGTCCCCTTCCGCCGCACCCAGGGAAAGCGTGCGGACTTCCGGCAGTTCGTCCAGGTTGAAATCCGCCAGCCAGGCCGCCTGCGTATTCATTGGCATCAGCAGGTAAAACGGACCCGCTCGATAGGGATGGTCGACCGTCGCGGCGCCGCGCTGCAAGGCGGTCGATAGCGCCAGGGGCGTGTGCAGGGAATAGGCGCGGCCCATTGTCGCAGCCAGTTGTAGGAACAGTCCCTGTTCATGTTTGGGTATCTGCTGCATGTTGAAATCCTCGTCTTCGGTGGTCTCATCCCCGAATAGGTACCAGACCCCGATGCCATCCGAGGCGGGCGCTACGGAGGCAGCCAGGGCTTGCAGGGCGCCCGGCCCAATGGAAGTCACCACGGCTGCCTTCTTGCCGGTCACCCAGCGCAGGGCGGTTGCCGCATGCGAGGCTTCGATCTCGCTGCGAAGCCCATAAACCTTCACCAGCCCGGCTTCATGATATATACGCAGCACCTCGCCCAAGTCAGTCGAACCGTGCCCGAGGACGGTGAAGAAGGTCTTTACTTCCTGCCGCAGCAGCCCAAGAACCAGCGCTTCCGAGAGGCTCAGACTGAGGCAGTTAGGCAGACTCGCGTGCCGCGCCAGGCTGGCAGAATGATCCATCCGCTGGCGGGTGATTTCAGGTTGATCAGGTTTGGCTGGTTGAGTCATACTTGTCTCCTGAATAGCCTCGCAGGTGGGTGCTTTGTCGGCTGGGTAGACCCTCCTTCGGTAGCCGTTGCAGGACCACATATTGCAGGCCGTGCGTGCTGCAGAAGAGGCGTTTCTCCGGTCGGTCGCCATCCTGATTGACCAGGTAGATATCCGGCTTGATCCGCTCGATCTCAGACTCCGCGTCCAGCCAGCCGAAACCGGCCGCCACGAACGCCTGCCTGACGAAGCGGATTGTCCCCACCATGTAGGTGCGTTCGTCCTGGGGCAGCAACGGATGGCCTTCCCCTTTTAACCCACGGATATTGGCATCATTGCCGACGGAAACGTACAGGTCTCCATATGTTGAGGCCTGCTCAAAAAAGCGGATATGACCCGAATGCAGCCAATCGTAGCAGCCGGTGACGATGACCTTTTTTCCTGCCGGAGCCGTGATTGGTTGCGGCGGAGGCGGGAAGGCCTCCATCTGGGCAGCTGGGATGACCTGGTAACCGATCCCCCAGGAGGCGCACAATTGGCGCCTGGCAGGGGTGTCCTCTGCTTCGGTCACAGCCCACAGGTTGGGCCGGAACCCGTTTGGGATTGGCAGCCGGTCCTGGCCGATCGACCCGTCCACCAGCACCACCCGGCTGACATAGCGGATCGCCTCGAGGATGTACAGCCGTTCAGCCATGCGGAATTCCGGCAGGTGCCCTTCCAGCGTTCGAAAGCTCTGATCCGACCATAATAAAACTGTCAGGTTCCCCAGCCGGGAAGCCTCCTGCAGGAAGCGCACCTCCCGGGAACGGATATCGTTGAAAGCACCACTGACGAAGACCTCAGGCATGCGGGTTTTGCTCCGTCCGGATAATGGGATGGAATGCCCCGGGTACCGGCTCTTCCGATACGACGTACAAATAGCCGCCGCCGCAACTGGAATAGGCCGCCCCGCAGAAATGCTCCTGGTAGTATCGCAGCAGCGACAGCAGATCCAAGGCCAGACTCGGGTGTGCGAAGTTTCCCGGTAGGAGCACTTTCCAGCATGCCATGGTGGCATTCATCGCTGCGCCCAGGCCAAGCGGATCGCGCTGCAGGATAGCCGCGTAGCAATCGGGACCGGTCTGACCCAGGCGTGCGATCCATTCCGGGAGCAGGTTCTGGACGATCAGTGGGTCGTAGCCCTCCGGCCGGGGGCAGACAGGCAGGATATGGAGCACACTCTCAAGCCAGGCGACTGTGGCTGGATCATTGCAGCTTTCCACCTGGGCCGGAAAGATGCCACCCTCAAAGGTGAAATCGTAATCCAGCCGGCTGATGCCCGGGTAGACGATCCCGGCCATGTCCTGTGACCCGGAGGGATGCGGGCGGTTGCCGTTCTCGGCCCAGTACAGTTCATGCACCAGGTCTGCCGGTGCCCGCTCCGGCAGGCGCTCTCCCCAGATTTCCTGGGCCACCTTGCGGGTGCTGGTGGCCATCCCGGCCCGGTCCATGAAATGGAAGGCTGGCTGCAGGGAGACCACCAGCATGGCTCCAGGGGGAGACGGGTTGAGGCGGGAAACGAAGGGTTGATCGATCCAGCCGCCCGCCAGGGCCATGCGGTAAGGCATGCCGCCGATGATGTCGGTGATGGATGTGGGAGTTTCAGGGGATTGGAAGGACATGAACAGAAAGAGGAATGCAAAGGTTCGGTCCGGTGGGGATCCTGCCAGCAAGTGTACCATCAAGTGGAGGCACAGGACAAGCGCAGGCAGCGGGCGATTCCCATCAGATATTCGTTCAGCCCTTATTGGCATCGCTGGATATTGAGTATCCCCAATTCCGTGCTATACTAAAAATGTGGTGTCTAGCATCACGATGTGTCCACAAGAAGGGTGATTTCGTATCGTTCCAGTTTTAAAGGATGATCATGAAGTCTCGGTCCACCACCCATGCCCCTGGTAAAACAAAAAAAACCGATTTACGAACCGCCGCGGCGAAGTTCGAGGACGCCTTGGAATGGGAGAAGGCCGCCGGGTTCTATTCGCAGGCGTTGGAGGCGAAACTACCACCTGCCGAACAGGTTGACCTGCTCGAGCGGCGTGCCGGCTGTTTCAGGCGGCTGGGAAATTATCATGCAGAAGCAACTGACCTGGATGCCATGCTCCATCTGGCGCAACAGGCTGGCGACCTGCCCAGGCAGGTGAAGACTTTAAACTATTTGGAGGATTCGTTTTTCAGACAAGGACATCTCGAAGAGGCTGGGAGGGTGGCAAAAAAGGCCGTCAACCTGGCACGCCGGACCGGTGACCCAAAGCTGGAGGCCGACAGTCTGAGCGCCCTGTGCGAAGCAACCGGCCGGCAGAATCAGTTTGCCGAAGCAGAAAAATTAGCCGACCAGGCCCTCCGCCTCTACCGCTCGCTCAACGACCTGGCCGGGGAAGCGCGTATATCCTGGCTGGCTGGCATATTTTATAAGGTCCAAGGAAACCTGGAGGCTGCCCGCATCCAGGCGGAACGGGCTCTTACGCTATACCGCCAGGTTGGAGATCTAGAAGGTCAGGGCAATGCCCTCAACATCCTGGGCCAATGTATGCTCGACCAAGCCCAGACGCGCGTATATTTCGAACAAGCCCTGGCGGCTTTCACCGCCGCCGGCGACCGCCCCGGCTGTGCCATGCTTGGGAGCAACCTGGGTTCCATCTATATCAACATGGGCCTGTATGAGCGCGCCCGGCAGCTGACTGAACCAGCCGTGGAGTTTGCACGCCAGGCCCAGGCCACGTTTGCCCTGGGCTACTATCTTGGCAACCTGGCCGCTGCCAGGTTCTTCCTGGGGGAAGCCGAGGAAGCGATCCGGATGAAGAAAGAAACCATCCAATTGAACGACCAGGTTGGTAATAAGCCAAACATTGCGGGCAACACACTGGAAATAGGTATGGCTTTCGTAATGCTGGGGAAGCCTGTCGAGGCCATGGGTTATATTCGAAAAGGCCTCAAGATATACAAAGAGATGGAACTACCCGATCAGATGACCGCACTGGCCTGGCTGGGGGCGGCGCAACTGGCTTTGGGCAAGTTCGAGGCTGCCCTGCAAACCACGCGGCGGGCCGTTCGCCTGCTGGAGAAGAACGCCGCAATTAGTGGTGAATACCCAATGCAGGAAATCTGGTGGTGGCGCTATCAAGCCCTTACGGAAGGATTCCGGAAATCCCCTTCCAAAGCGCAAGCTAAAGAAGCCTGGCTAGCTATCGACCATGCCCGGGAAGCTCTTTTGAGCGGCATCGCCTCTTTGAGCGATGATGGGCTGCGGCGCAATTATTTCAACAAGGTCGCGATCAACCGCCAGATCATCCAGGCCTGGCTGGAGCAGGCCTCATTGCGAAAGCTGCCATTGGAGCCGCTGACCGATGCGCTATCCGGCGCGGGGAATGTCCAGGAGCCGTTCAAGCGTTTGATCGAGATCGGTGTGCGCCTGAACGCCCTGCGTGACCCGGACAAGCTGCCCGCCTCAATCATGAACGAGGTGGTGGAACTGACCGGGGCCGAACGGGCTGCCTTGTTCGTTTTCGATGGAAATCAACCAAAGGGCCAGGCCTCACCAACAGCGCTCAACCTGCCGGATGGTGAATCTGAAACAGCCTTCCTCAAGAAGATCCAGCCTATATTAAAAGTGGTAGTTCAATCCGGACAGCCCGTGCTGCGGTATCTGCCCGAAAAAGCCCCGCCGTTGAAACAGCATTCCATCCTGTGCGTCCCGTTGATCACCGCCGGCAAGCAGGTTGGGACGATCTATACGGAGTTGGGTGGGTTCTTTGGTCGTTTTACTACCCAGGACCTCGATCTATTAAAGGTTCTAGCCAATCAATCCGCCGTTGCAATTGAGAATGCCGCCTGGGCCCGCACCCTTGAGGACAAGGTGGAGCAGCGCACGGCCGAACTACAGGCCGCCAGGTCCGCCGCGGAGCAGCGCGCCGCCGAACTGGCCGTCATCAACAGCGTCCAGCAAGGGCTGGCTGCGCAGTTGGACATGCAGGCGATCTACGATCTGGTGGGTGACAAGGTGCGTGAGATTTTCGACGCGCAGGCGGTTATCATCGCCACGGGTGACTTATCAACCGGCCTGGATACCACTCACTATTGCATTGAGAAGGGTCAGCGTTTCTATCCAGAACCAAGTCCGTTCGGTGAAATCGCCAAGTTGTTGATCCGGACGCGCCAGCCCTTGTTGATCCACAATCACAGACAATTTGAAGAATATAGCGTGGGAACTATCCCTGGAACAGAACCTTCCCAATCTGGTCTATTTGTCCCACTAATCGTTGGCGAGGAGGTCAGAGGCGCGATCTCGTTACAAAACGTCGACCGCGAAAACGCCTTCAGCGAATCAGACGTGCACTTGCTGACAACGCTGGCCGCGTCCATGAGTGTGGCGCTCGAGAACGCCCGTCTCTTTGCGGAAACCCAGCGCCTGTTTAAAGCCGAGCAGGAGCGCGTCGCCGAGTTGCAAATTATCAACAGCATCCAGCAGGGCCTAGCCTCGAAATTGGATTTCCAGGCAATTATTGAACTGCTGGGCGGTAAGTTTATGGGGATTTTTGCTGCAGACGTGGTCGGGATTGGCCTGTACGATTCCAAGAATAATCTGGTATCTTTTCCTTTCGTGTTCGATCATGGCCAACGCTATTTTCCGGTTCCACAACCGCCCGGTCCGATCGCTTCTCACATCATGCAGACCCACCAATCGGTTCTCATTCATTCCTATGATGAAGAAGTTCCCTTTGTGGGATCATCTGCATCTATGGTAAATATTGGCGGCCCAACGCCTGATAACTCCCATATGATCGTCCCGATCCTGACGGGGGATCAACTCATCGGATTGATCGGTATAGCCAAACTGCCAGCCAACGCATTCACCGAATCCGACGTGCAACTCTTGCAAACCCTGACCACCAGCATGAGTATCGCCCTGGAAAATGCGAGTCTCTTCAATGAGACCCAACGCCTGCTCAAAGAGACCGAGCAGCGCAATGCCGAACTGGCGGTTATCAACAGCATCCAACAGGGACTGGCGGCCGAGTTGAACTTCCAGGCCATCGTTGACCTGGTGGGGGATAAGCTGCGTGAGGTTTTGAACACCGGTGATATCGGCATTCGCTGGCATGACACCCAGGCGGGCCTGCTCCACCATCTTTATGAATATGAACATGGTCAGAGGCTCACAATCCCACCCCACCCACCATTCGTTCAGGACCTTTTCCAGATGCTTGAGAGGCGCAAGCCAATCGTTTGCAATACCCGGGCCGCGATGAAAGAGGTCGGGTTCAAAGTTCTTCCCGGCACTGACGAAAGTCTGTCTTTGGTTCTAGTGCCCATCATTGGTTCCGATCGGGTGATTGGTTCGATTGACCTGGAGAGCTACGAACGTGAGAATGCCTTCAGCGAGTCGGATGTGCGTCTGGTGCAAACCGTGGCCGCCAGTATGGGTGTTGCGCTGGAAAACGCCCGGCTGTTTGACGAAACCCAACGCCTGCTCAAGGAGACCGAGCAGCGCGCCGCCGAACTGGCCGTCATCAACAGCGTCCAGCAAGGGCTGGCTGCGCAGTTGGACATGCAGGCGATCTACGACCTGGTGGGTGACAAGGTACGTGAGATTTTCGACGCACAAGTGGTGATGATCGCCACGGGCAACTCAGCGACTGGCATGGCTCACGTTCACTATCTCATTGAGAAGGGTCAACGTTTCTATCCAGGACCAAGTCCGTATGGCGCCATCGCCAGAGAGTTGATCCGGACGCGCCAGCCCGTGTTGATCCATAATAACAGACAATTTGACGAATACGGGGCAGAGACCACCCCTGGAACAGAACCTTCCCAATCTGGTCTATTTGTCCCACTAATCATAGGCGAAGAGGTCAGAGGCGCGATCTCGTTGCAAAACGTGGACCGCGAAAACGCCTTCAACGAATCGGATATGCACTTGTTGACCACGCTGGCCGCGTCCATGAGCGTGGCGCTGGAAAATGCGCGGCTGTTCAATGAGACCCAGCGCCTGCTCAAGGAAACCGAACAGCGTGCCGCCGAACTGGCCACAGTCAATACGCTCAGCCAGGCGCTGGCCTCTGCCACTGAACTGGATGCGCTGATCGCCCTGACCGGCGAACAGATGCGCCGGACGTTCGAAGCGGATATCGTCTACGTAGCCCTGCTCGATCCGCAGACGAACATGATCCACTTCCCGTACACCTTTGGCGAACAATTTACGCCCCTGCCACTTGGCGAGGGCTTGACCAGCAAGATCCTCCAGACCGGCCAACCGTTGCTGATCAACAAAGATATACGCCTCCAGCGGGAGACTCTGGGTGTAAAACTGACCGGTAAAGAATCCCAATCTTATCTGGGCGTACCCATCCTCGCCAGCCGCAAGGCCATTGGCGTCATCAGCGTCCAGAGCACGCAGCAGGAGGGCCGGTTCAATGAAGACGACGTGCACCTGCTGACCACCCTGGCCTCCAACGTGGGGGTGGCGATCGAAAAGGCCCGTCTGCTGGATGAGACCCAGCGCCGGGCGCGCGAAGCCGCCGCGATCGCTGAGGTGGGACGTGAGATCTCAGCCACCCTCGACCTGCCGACAGTCTTGCAACGCATTGCCGGGCGTGCCCTCGACCTGCTGAAAGGTGACACCAGCGCGGTCTACCTGCCGGATGAAGATGGTCAGAATTTCCATGCCATCGCAGCCGTTGGGGCGGTTGCCAGCCAGATCAAGCAGGATACCGTGCATCTGGGCGAAGGTATCATCGGTGATGTTGCCAGGCGGGGGGTGGCCGAACTGGTGGCGGATACCGCCCGGGACACGCGTGCGCGCCAGATTCCCGGCACGCCTTTTCCCGAAATTGCTGAACGCATGATGGTGGCGCCCTTGCTGGCGGGTGAACAGGTCATCGGTATGATGACAGTCTGGCGCGAGGGCGGCCAGGAGTTTACCCAACCGGAGCTCGAATTCCTGATTGGCCTTTCCCGTCAGGCATCCATCGCCATCCAGAATGCCCGCCTGTTTAGCGAGAGCCAGACTGCCCGCCAGGAAGCCGAGGCTGCCAACGCCTCCAAGAGTGCCTTCCTGGCCATGATGAGCCACGAGATCCGCACCCCCATGAATGCAGTCATCGGTATGAGCGGTCTCATGCTGGATACCGAACTTACGCGTGAGCAGCACGAGTTCGCCGAGATCATTCGCAACAGTGGGGATGCCCTGCTGGCTGTCATCAACGACATCCTCGACTTCAGCAAGATCGAAGCCGGCAAGATGGACCTCGAGAGCCAGCCCTTCGACCTGCGTGAAGTGGTTGAGAGCGCCCTCGACCTGGTCGCCCCGAACGCAGTTGAAAAAGGCCTGGATATTGCCTATCTCTTCGAAAATGATGTTCCGCCTGCCATCCTGGGGGATGTCACCCGCCTGCGCCAGATCCTGATCAACCTGCTGGGCAATGCGGTCAAGTTCACCGAGAAGGGTGAGGTGGTGGTGACCGTGTTACGTACACAGGTGTCTGTTTTTCCAGCGGCACGGAACACAGGAAAACAGAACACGGTAAGACTCGAATTTGTCATCCGCGATACCGGTATCGGCATACCGCCTGACCAGATGGGACGCCTGTTCCAGTCCTTCAGCCAGGCTGATTCGTCCACCTCGCGCAAGTACGGCGGCACCGGCCTCGGTCTTGCTATCAGCAAGCGCTTGACCGGCATGATGGGCGGTGATTTGTGGGCCGAAAGCAGCGGCGTGGCCGGAGAAGGCTCCGCCTTCCACTTTACCATCCAGACCGAGCTGGTTGAGTTGCCCGAGCGCACCCGCCGTGATCTGCATGGTCTCCAGCCAGGTCTGAGTGGGAAGCGCGTCCTGATCGTGGATGACAATGCCACCAACCGGCGTATCCTGACCCTGCAATTGCACAACTGGGGCATGCAGACGCGCGACAGTGAATCATCCGACCAGGCTCTGAAATGGATCAAACACGGTGACCCGTTCGATCTGGCCATCCTGGATATGCACATGCCAGGCATGGATGGGGTCACCCTGGCGAAAAAAATCCGCAAGCTGCGCGACGCCGCGGTTCTGCCGCTGGTGCTGTTCTCTTCGCTCGGCCGGCATGAGACCGAAGCCGATCCGAACATCTTCGCGGCTTTCCTCGGCAAGCCTATCAAGCCCTCCCAGTTATTCGACACGCTGGCTGGCCTGTTTGGCAACCGGCCGGTGGAAGAGAAGCGCGCTGCACCTAAAAAAGCCCAAATGGATTCGGAGATGGCCAAGAATCATCCATTGCGCATCCTGTTGGCGGAGGATATCCTCGTCAACCAGAAACTCGCCCTGCGTCTGCTGCAGCAGATGGGCTACCGCGCCGATGTGGCCTCCAACGGCATCGAAGCGGTCCAATCATTGGAGCGGCAGCCCTATGACGTTATTCTGATGGACGTGCAGATGCCCGAGATGGACGGCCTGGAGGCCTCGCGGCGTATCTGTGCCCGCTGGCCGCGCGGCCGGCGCCCGACCATCATTGCCATGACCGCCAATGCCATGCAGGGTGACCGGGAGATATGTCTGGAAGCCGGCATGGATGATTATGTCAGTAAGCCCATCCGCCCGGATGAGCTGGTCAAAGCTCTTATGAAAGTGAATCCTCTGCAAAAAGAGGTACCATGAGCGCACAATCTGTCATCGATTTGCCCACCTTCGAAGCTCTCAAGGAGGCCATGGGCGCAGACTATATCGACGAACTGGTCCAGGCTTATTTTGAGGAAACCCCGCAACTCCTGTCCAAACTCCAGCAAGCACTTGCCAGGCAGGATTGCGATGCCTTCCGGCAGGCGGCCCATTCCATCAAATCCACCAGCAACAGCTTTGGTGCCCTGCAGTTCGGGTTGCTGGCGAAGGAGCTGGAGCTGATGGGCAGGGAGGAAAGACTGGACGGCGCAGCTGATAAAGTGGATGTGCTTGCTGCGGACTATCGCCTTGTAAGGAAGGCGCTCGAGGAGTTAAGCCATGCCTCATAGCGTTACAGGCCGCCTTTTGGTGGTCGACGATAACAAGGTCAACCGCCTGCTGCTCGGGCGCAGCCTGGAACAACAGGGCCACACCGTCGAGATGGCCGAGAACGGACGCCAGGCGCTGGAAATGCTGCACTTGCGACCTTTCGACCTGGTCCTGCTGGATATCGAGATGCCCGAGATGAATGGCTACCAGGTGCTCGAGAAGGCCAAGGCCGACCTGCAATTGCGCGATATCCCCATCATCATCACCTCCGCCCTGGAGGAACTGGACAGCGTGGTCAAGTGCATTGAAATGGGCGCCGAAGACTACCTGACCAAACCGGTCAACCCGGTGCTGCTAAAGGCGCGTATCGGCGCCAGCTTGGAGAAGAAGCGCCTGCGTGACCAGCAGCGCGAACTGATCAAGAAATTCGCCACCTCCGAAGTGGCCACCGACCTGGAAACCTCCGGCTTTGCCCTGGGCGGTAAATTCGTCGAGGCCACCGCCATGTTTTCGGATATTCGCTCCTTCACCACCATCGCCGAATCCCAGACCCCGGCAGAGACCATCGAACTGCTTAACACCTACTACACCCTGATGTTCGAAGCCATCAGTGACCAGGGCGGGGTTGTTAACCAGATGGTTGGGGATGGGTTGATGGCCATCTTCGGGGCACCCCTGCTCCAGCCTGACCATTGTGAACATGCCGTCAAGGCTGCCCTGGATATGATCGGTATGATCCAGCTTCTGAATGCGGACCGCCTGGCGCAGGGCAAATCCGAGATTCGCATCGGCATCGGTATCGCCTCCGGCCAGGTGATCGCCGGATATACTGGCACCACCCGCCGGGCCACCTACACTTGCGTCGGCGATACCGTTAACCTGGCCGCCCGCCTGGAATTGCATACCAAGGTGGTCGGCAAGCCCATCCTCATTGATGGCGCCACACAAAGTGCCCTTGGCAGTGCCATAAAAACCGACCCAGAGGGTCCATTCCAGCTTAAAGGCAAGATTATGGAAGTGAAGGTTTTCTCCGTGCCGTTGAACCAGAAAGGCTAGGATGCCTGCCACAGTCCTTTCCAGCATACCGCTCTTCGCCTCCCTGCCTGCTGATGAGATCCGGCGGCTGGAGGGTCGTCTGCGCGTTTCCACCTGTCCGCCTGGCCGGGTGCTTTTTCAGGAGGGGCACTCGGATGATAAATACTACCTCCTGCTGGAAGGCCAGGTGGAAGTGGTCAAGGCACTTGGCAGCCCAGAAGAACGCCTGCTGGGCGTACGCACAGCCGGGAACCTGCTCGGTGAGATGAGCCTGTTCAGCCGGGATGGCTGCCATACCGCCAGCGTACGCGCTCTGACACCTTTGCGGTTGTTGAAACTGCCCCATTCCGAACTGGATGCCTTGCTGCACCGCCAGCCGCAGCTCGCCTACGAGATCATCCGTCTGCTCAGCCGGCGCCTGGAAGAATCCGAGAATGTAACCATCCTGGACTTGAAGGAAAAGAACCAGCGCCTTGGAGAGGCCTACGAGGAACTGAAAGCCGCGCAGGCACAGATTGTCGAGAAGGAGCGGCTCGAAAAGGAACTCGAGATCTCCGGCCAGATCCAGCAAAGCCTCCTGCCCAGGAAATTACTTGCCATTCCGGGATTTGAGCTTGGCGCCCTGATGGTCCCGGCCCGTGCCGTGGGAGGCGACTTCTTCACATACTTCAAATTAGGCCCGGACCGGCTGGGCCTGGTTGTGGGGGATGTCTCCGATAAAGGCGTGCCGGCGGCGCTCTTCATGGCTCTCACTTTCAGCCTGATCCGTGCCGAGGCCATCCGTACCAGGTCACCCGTCCAGGCTTTCCGCAAAGTCAACCGGCACCTGCTGCAAATGAACTCCTCGAAGATGTTTGTCACACTG
The DNA here is from genome assembly GCA_963827305.1 of uncultured Chloroflexia bacterium. Taxonomy (GTDB): domain Bacteria; phylum Chloroflexota; class Anaerolineae; order Anaerolineales; family Villigracilaceae; genus UBA877. Next base: position 257,962 of record CAWHAM010000022.1, on the reverse strand, counting down.
GTATATGGCATCCTGGATTGCAGGAGCGGGGATTTCCACTTTGCTCGTGCCGCCCACCCCTCCCCTTATCTCTTGGATGGGGCAGGCCAAATCGTACAAGTGCCGGTCTCGTCCGGACAGCCTTTGGGCCTTTTCGATAATTTACCCATCGATGAACAACACCTGCAACTGCCCCCCGGTGGGACACTTCTGCTCTACAGCGATGGTGTCAGTGAAACCAAGGATGTCCAGGGGGCCGACTTCGCGCCGGATTCGCTCTACCGGTCCATGACGAACAACCGTGTGCGTCCGGCAAGTGAGATTTGTGAACAATTATGGCTGGATGTACAGGCGCACGGCCAGGGTCTGCCACAGCAGGATGATTTCACAGCCGTGGTTGTGAAAAGACTTGTAGAAGGGTAATTAATGAAATCACCTATCGCCCCGGTTTCTGTAGTAAGGACTTTTCTGGATGGCATGCCGCTCTTTGCCGGTCTTAATGAAGCCTCCCTCCTGACTCTGGCGCGTGAGGGTAAATTCACGCAGGTTGAAAAAGGACAGTTCATTTTCTTCCAATTGGACTCCTCCGAGAAGGTGTATATTGTCCGCTCGGGTCTGGTATCGATTGTTTTGGAAAGCCCCGACGGCCGTGAAATGGTCATCAACGAGATGCAGCCGGGGGATTTCTTTGGTGAGGTGGGTGTGCTGACCAGGCAACCCCGTTCGACCAGCGCCATCGCCCGGACGGAAGCAGTATTGCTGGAACTGCCGCGCCAGACTTTCTTGGGAATACTCGCCTCCGAACCAGCCCTGGCGCGCCGGATCCTGGAAATTACCGCCAACCGCCTGCGTGGCAGCAGCGAACGCGAGAGCGCGCTGGCATTCCTGGACGCCCAGGCGCGGCTAGCACGCCTCCTGTTGCAATTGGAGCAGCAGGCACCCGAGAAAGGCTATGTTACTATTTCACAGGAGGAACTGGCGCAGCGTACCGGCCAAACCCGCCAGACGGTCGCGAAAGCCCTGGGCCGCTGGCGGCGGGCAGGCTGGCTTATTACCGGGCGTGGTCACATCATGCTGCTCAACCGCGCTGCGCTGGTACAACTGGAACAGGAATGGATGTTATGAGGCGGTTGTGTCGCCAAGATGACAGACAGACATGGGGAGAAGTGATATATTCTAATCAGGATAAACAAGACCATTACCCATTCAAGAAAAGGAGAAGCAAAAATGGACATCAAACAGGATCAGGCTATCAAAAGGTTGCTCAAGAAACTATCAGCGTTGCGCGCCACCCTCAACAACAACGAACGCAGTTTGCTGGATGAGCTGGTTGTCGGTTCTGCCAGCGAAGTGGCTGCCCATTCGATGATGGTCACTCCGATCAGCCCGTCAGCCACTCCCAGGACGACCCCGGCTGCCAGCGAAGTGGCTGCCCACTCGATGAAGGTCTCTTCCGTCAGCCCGAGGGCTAACCCCCGCAAAACCCCGGCTGCCAATCCCCGCAAGACCCCGGCTGCCAGTGAAGTGGCTGCCCATTCGATGAAGGTCTCGGCTGCCACGCCCAGGACGACTCCCAAGACAACCCCGGCTGCCAGCGAAGTGGCTGCTCACTCGATGAAGGTCTCGGCTGCCACGCCCCGGACGACCCCCAAGACGACCCCGGCCGCCAGCGAAATGGCTGCTCACTCGATGAAGGTCTCGGCTGCCACGCCCAGAACGACCCCCAGGACGACTCCGGCTGCCAGCGAAATGGCTGCTCACTCGATGGAGGTTTCGACCGCCACATCCAGGGCGACCCCCCGCAAGACTCCAGCTGCCAGCGAAGTGGCTGCTCATTCGATGAAGGTCTCGGCTGCCACGCCCAGAACCACTCCCCAAACGACCCCGGCTGCTGACGAAGTGGCTGCCCACATGATGGAGGTTGAACGCCCCACATTCCAACGGGCTACTCCCAGGGTCGTCTTTGATCCCATCAAGGAAGAATATCAACGCATCCCGTAAAACAATCTGCTGAATGATCATTGAAGTGGAATTTCTGCAATCACACCCGATGCAGAAATTCCACTTTGTCCATGTCTGCCCGGAGGGAAAGGTTAATGCCTGAAGAGAAGCATGCGTACGAAGAAAAACTGTCCAGCCAACTGCAGCGGCTGATGGCCGCGGTCGAGGCCAGCGGATGGGCGGTCAGCCCAAAACCAAAGGATGCCTTGCTGCAATCCATCGTGGACGCTGCCGGGCGCATCTTTGGGGCGGCGGCCGCTTCGATCCTCCTGGTGAACGAACAGGAAGGACTGCTTGAATTTACGGTCGCTTATGGCGCCTCCGACCATGACCTGGTGGGTACCAAATTTCCTCTCGACAAGGGCATCGCTGGCTACGTCGTGATGACCGGCCAACCGATCGCCATTTCCAATGTGCGCCAGGATGCGCGTTTCAACCAGGATTTCGCCAAGAGCACCGGCTATGTGCCGACCTCCATCCTGGCAACCCCTCTGCTGGCCGGGGAGCATGTCATCGGCGTCATGGAGGTCCTGGACAAGATCGACGCGGCTTCCTTTGGAATGCAGGACATGAGCCTGCTGGGGATCTTTGCAAACCAGGCCGCCCTTGCCATTGAACAATCCCAGCAAATGGATCAGATCAGAGATTCGTTGGTATTGGGTCTGAAAAGGCTGGTCTCGGCCGATCCATCCCAACCGTTGGAAGAACTCCTGGCAGTCCTTCAGAAGAACCGGGGAGACAAGCAAACGGCTTCAGACTTGCTGACCCTGGCGGATGCTTTCAATGAGATCAGCGCACTGGGTGAGCCGGAACGCAAGGCCTGTTTGCAGATTTTGAAAACCTTCGCGGAGTACCGGCGTGCCTCGCGCAGGCTGCACCCATGACCGAAGACGCCTTGGTGCCTGCCTGGTCCGAGCAGTTTTCCGAACAGGCCATCCGGCAATTGACTGCCAGCGGTCCACTCGCGGATCTGACCCCGGAATGGGCCTGGGGTGGTAGCACCGGGAAAGGCGTACGGGTGGCAGTGGTCGATAGCGGTATTGAATATGATCACCCGGCTCTGGACAACTGTGTGTGCGGGGGCATCGCGGTGGAATACGATGAAAATGCGGAAAATAGTGTGCGCATCGAGCCTGACGAGAGTCCTTGTGATTTAGCCGGTCATGGCACCGCCTGTGCCGGGATCATCCATGCGATTGCCCCGCAGGCCGAGCTTTACAGTGTGCGTGTGCTGGGAAAGGAGATGCATGGGCGGGCCATCCAGTGTGCTGCTGGACTGGATTGGGCCACCGAAAACGGCATGCAGGTGGTCAATCTAAGCCTGAGTACCTCCAAGGAGGAATACTTCGGCCTTTTCCACGACCTGGCCGACCAGGCCTATTTCAAGAACGTCAACCTGGTATCGGCGGTGAACAACATTCCAGCACCGAGTTACCCATCCCTGTATTCATCCGTCATCTCCGTGGCTGCGCATGCCGGTCATGATCCATTCACCTATTATTACAACCCCTCCCCGCCGGTTGAATTTGGCGCACCCGGCATTGATGTGGAAGTGGCCTGGAACAACAAACAGTACGTGATCAGCACCGGCAACAGCTTTGCTGCTCCGCACATCGCCGGGATTGTCGCCCTGATTCGGGCCAAACATCCAGGGCTGACCCCGTTCCAGGTCAAGACGGTCCTGCTGGCCTGTGCATCCAATATGCATCGTACGCAATAAACCTTGGTTTGTCCGTTTTTTAGTGTAAAGATTTGCCACCAAGTCGCCACGTCGTACCCGCAGGGTAAGACACGAAACTCCACGGGTTTTTATTCAAGTCACGTCAAATATGAGAGAATGAGAAGGAGAAAATCATGCCATTATCTGCGACACTTTCACATTGGAGCTTGAAGGATTTACTCCCGGAACCGGTTGACCAGGCCGTCGAAGAGCATTTGCTGAAACTTGAAAGCGGCGTCTCCGAATTGGAAGCCTTGCGCCCGTCGATGACCCCTGAGATCTCAGAAGAAGCCTTTGTAAAAATCCTCGCTATGCTCGAGACCATTAATATCTTCATGCGACGGCTGCAAGCCTATTCCTTCCTGTGGTTCTCGGAAGATACCCAGAACGAGGCTGCCCTGAACATGCGCGACCGCCTGGATCGCTCCCTGGTCGATCTCGGCAACCGCGTTTTGTTTTTCGAGATCTGGTTCAAGGATCTGCCGGATGATGCGGCCGAAAGGCTCATCGCCCATAGTGGTGATATGAAATACTCCCTCGAATCCGTCCGGCGCTTCAAACCCTACACGTTGAGCGAAGTGGAGGAAAAACTCCTCAACCTCAAGGATGTGAACGGGATCGACGCGCTCGTCAATCTTTACGAAATGATCACCAATCATTTCAACTTTACGCTGGAAGTGGATGGAGAAAAAAAGACCCTCACCCGTGACCAGTTGACCAGTTATTTTTACAACCCCTCAGCCGATATCCGTCGCGCCGCCTATCAGGAATTGTACCGGGTCTATAGTGACAATTCGACCATTCTGGCACAGATTTACAGTCACCGGGTGCGGGATTGGCACGCGGAAGGCGTGGAACTGCGCGGTTATGCCTCCCCGATTGCTGCACGCAATGTAGGCAACGATTTGCCCGACACCGTGGTGGATACTCTTCTTTCCGTCTGCCGAAAGAATGCCTCCATCTTCCAGCGTTATTTCCGCCTCAAAGCCGGCTGGCTGGGCCTCAAAAAACTGCGCCGCTATGACATTTACGCCGCCCTGGCCGCCTCAGACAAGCAATATGACTTTTCCCAGGCCGCGCAGATGGTGCTGGATAGTTACCGGGAATTCTCCCCGCAGGTGGCCGACCTGGCCATGCGGGTCTTCGCTGAGAACCACCTCGACTCGCAGGCCCACCCGGGGAAACGCGGCGGCGCTTTCTGCTATGCCGCCCTCCCCGGACTCACCCCTTGGGTGCTGGTCAACTACGATGGCCGGCCGCGCGACGTTACCACGCTGGCGCATGAGCTTGGTCATGCCGTCCACGCCATGCTGGCGGCGGACCACTCGGTCAGCACTTTCCATGCCTCCCTGCCATTGGCCGAGACTGCCTCTGTGTTTGCCGAGATGCAGTTGACCCAGCGGCTTTTACGGCAGGAACAGGATCCAGCCGTCCGGCGCGACCTGCTCGCACATACCATTGACGATGCCTACGTGACTGTGCTCCGGCAGGCCTATTTCACCCTTTTCGAGCGGGAGGCACACCGCTTGATCGTTGAGGGCAGGTCGTTCGAAGAAATTGCGGCTGCCTACATGTCCAACTTGGTTGAACAGTTCGGGGATTCCGTCGAGCTGGCCGACGAGTTCAAATGGGAATGGATCGCCATTCCCCATATTTACAACGATCCGTTCTATACTTATGCTTACAGTTTCGGGCAATTGCTGGTGCTGGCGTTGTACCAGCAGTACCGTCTCGAAGGCTCCTCCTTCATACCAAGGTATCTCAAGATCCTCTCCCATGGTGGTTCGGAAGCGCCGGCAAAGATCCTGCGGGAAGCCGGGCTGGATATCGATACAGCCGCTTTCTGGCAGGGCGGTTTTGATGTGCTCGCGGACATGATCAAGGAACTGGCTGGTTCAGCCTAAGGAGTCTCTGCCATGGCCAAGGCCACTTTGACAACTGCACCGACTTCATCGCCCTCTTTATCCCCTTTCTCGGTTTTCGGCAATCGCAACTTCTCCCTCATGTGGACCGGCGAACTCGTCTCGACCATGGGTTCCGCTCTGACTTCCCTGGCTGCTTCCATCCTCATTTACCGTTTGACCCACTCGGCCATGAGTGTCGGCCTGATGCTGATGGCGACTGCCGCCCCCAGCCTGCTGGTGGGACTCTTTGCCGGCGTCCTGGTGGATCGATATGATCGCAAGTGGATCATGATCACCGCCGACCTGATCCGTGCCGTGCTGGTATTTCTGATCCCTTTCCTCGTCCCACATAACATCATCTGGCTATACGTCATTGTCCTGTTGAGCAGCGCCATCGGACAATTCTTTGACCCGGCCCACGAAAGCGTCCTGCCGGAGGTTGCTTCGGAGAAAGAATTAGCCTCGGCTAATTCACTGATAGCGATCAGTTCATTTGGGGCCACCGCCGTTGGCTTCGCAGCTTCCGGCCTGATTGCATCCGCCGCGAATATTAACCTGGCATTTTACCTGGATGCAGCCTCGTTCGTGTTCTCGGCTGCTTGCATTTTCCTGATCCGGATTAAGCCTTTGCAAGCCGAAGCAGGTACCGGAGCCGCCGTGGTGATTAAGAACCTTCAGGCTGGCCTGCGCCAGCTTTTCGACACGCCCATCCTGCGTTCCCTGTTCACCGCCCAGGTGCCCGTGGTACTGGCAATTGGCCTGTCCAATGCCCTGCTCCTGCCGTTTGCCCTGCGGGCGCTCAAGGCCACCGAATTTCAGTACGGTCTGCAGGAAGGCCTGACCTCCATCGGTTTTGTACTGGCCAGCCTGCTGCTCGCGGGCCTCTTCGACCGCATGCGCGAAGGCGCATGGATCGCCTTTGGTTACCTGGGTATGGGGCTGGCAGGCATTGCCTATTCGTTCACGCACTCGATTCCCCTGGCCATTGCCATTGTGGCGATCTCGGGTTTCTGTAACGCACCCTCCTCCGTCGGGCGGCGCTTGGTGATCCAGCGCAACACACCCCGAGAAATGCGCGGGCGTGTCAACAGCGTCTTCTTTGTTTCGCGTGATGTATTATTTTTGATCGGCATGGCAGCCGCCGGTCTGGCCGATTTCCTCAATGTGCGTATCATGTATTTTAGTGGTGCCGTCCTGCTCCTGGGAGGCGCGTTCCTGGTGCTTGCCCTGCCGGGTCTGCGCCAGAATCGCTCGGAATGGCAGCGGGCGCTCAGTTTGTTAAAAGCTGCACCAACCAGCCCGGGCTTGGGCTTCGGGCGTATGGCCGTACCTGCAGATATGGATACGCTGGTGGGGTTCTTGCCTTCCCTCGGCACACTGCCGGCTAAAGAACGGATCAACTTGATCAAGAATGCGCACGTTGTTGACGCTCCTGCCGGTTCGACCATCCTGCATCATGGCGAGACTGGCGACGCAGCCTATTTCATCCTGGCCGGGCGTGCCGTGGCAGGGTTCGCCCCTCAGCCGGGGAATTACCAATCCCTTTCCACCATGACACCCGGTGATTTTTTCGGGGAGATTGCCGCTCTAACCGGCGCGGCCCGCACCGCCGATGTGGTCGCCGCAGAAAATATCTCCCTGCTCCAGGTACCTGCGCAGGCCTTGCGCAGTTTGATGGGGAATCCGGCTCTCAGTACCCTCTTCCTCGCCAAGATGACCGAGCGCCTCAGCCGTACCAGCATTAACGAACTGCCCCGCTTTGCCGGCTTTGATCAGCAGGATGCCCTGGATCTGCGCACCATTCCGGCCGAGGAATAACCTGATCTTTCTCCAAATTTCCCTTCCCAAACGAAGACGGACTATAAAAAAAAGGATTTTGCGAAACTTGCAAAATCCTTGTATGTTTTGATGGGGCAACGCTGTGGGCTTCCATTTTGTAAGGGCGGGCTGGCTTCTATGCCAGCGAAGAGTCATCTGACGGTGCTAGTGGGCAGGTTGCTTATACCTTCTCCTCTTCGGCTAACAGCATGACCTGCTCCGTCGTCATTGACTGACCCTCATCGTAAGCATCCGGGAAGATCTCTTCATCGCTCTTCAACAGGCAGGTGGTGATGATCCTGTCAACATCCGCCTCTTCGCTCAGCGGACGCGGATCCCCTGTCCGCTTGCGGGTGGCATCCGCCCAGCCGATCAAGCGGGCGGCTTGTTCATATTCGCCAATGCGGACAAAGAGATTCACCATTCCCTCAAAAATGAATGCGATCCCGATCTCACTATGATATTCATGGAAAACCTGCGCGCCGTGTGCGAAGATCACGCTCGCATCCCAAAATCAAACACCGCATGTGTGATGGCTTGCATCAACAACCTGGTCATTGCTCTTTTGATCGCCAAGAAAAAGTATCGCTATTTGCCATCTGCCAGACGTTTCTTTGCCGCTCATCCTGCCCTGGCTCTAGCACTCATTACTCGATTTTAAACAAGCCGTGTCCTAATTGTTGAGGGTTATTGTGCGCTAAACTTGAAAAGACTATACTGTATTAAATCCGAACTGATTACCAGGAAGAAAGGAATATATTGATGAAATCGATTAATATGAATGTCATGCAGAAGAAATACAAACTCCTGCTTATCCTTTTTGCGATTGTTGGAGTTGTCATTGTTTTAATTCCAGCTCATTACGGCACAAGAGTAGAAGATGACGGCTTTAATTATATTAGCCACTGCACGAAGCCTCATAAAAGGGGCAGGGTTTATCGGCTACGGCGGTGCCCCTTATGTCAAATGGGGATCACTCTATCCAGCAATTCTGGCACTTGTTGGTCTAATAGCCAGAACCGACCTCTCATCCCCGCTTATTATTTAAATGCGTTCATCTTTGGTTTGATCGTATATTTGGGAGGATTAATAACTTTCAGACATTTGTCGTCTTTTCCCGCTCTTGCCATAGTAGGAACACTGGCGATCTTGTTTTCAATTCCGCTATTCTAAGTTTCTTCTCAAGTATGGTCTGAACCTATTTTTATTGTTTTTCTGCTGCTAAGTCTTATCTTCCTGGAATCCTATTTATCGAAGAACGACTGGACATCTCTCATACTTCTTTCTTTGTCAGTAGCGCTAGCCTGCCTGGATCGTTATGTAGGTATAGCATTAATAATTTGGGGAGCATTGATCGTTCTTCTTTTTAGCTGCAACAAACCAAGAGACAGAATCAAACACTTAATCTTATTTATTTTTACTTCGGGTTTTCCATTGGGAATATGGCTGATTAGAAACTTTATTGTCACTGGCACCCTTACCAACAGGGAAGCACCAGTCTCACATTAGTAGAGAATATTATGTTAGTGTTTCAAAGTATAGCGCCGTGGTACATTCCTGGAAGAATTTTAGGAAACAGTTTACTTTTGATTCTTGGAAGTGTGGCGGTAGGATTTGTTGCTTTTTTTGGTTTCAAGAACAGGTGGCCGGGCGCGAAAAATATTCTGCGGGAAAACAACCCTTCCGTCTTGTTCATTATCACAAGCGGTTTATTAATTATTGTATTTTTAGGATTCGAAGTTACAGCAGCAACATTATTTCAAAACAAGATTGTGAGCAGAAGCCTTTCTCCTACATACATACCACTTACTATAATTCTTTTTATCTTCATCAGCGCATTGGTAGTTCCATATCAGAAACGATTCTCCAACAAGATTGTAAATTCCATTCTGATTATTGGCATCCTGATATGGCTGGTATATCCGATCCGCGCTAATGTGTATAACGCTATGAACTGGATCAGCAATGGACAAATGCACAGCAGCCAAGCGTGGAGAGAAAGCCAGACAATCCAATACCTTGTTCAGCATCCAAATATTAAATCCGAGTGTCCGATTTATACCAATGACCGTTACTCCATTTTCATCCTGGCTCACCTCTCAACAACATCGGCGCTTAACCAGATAGAGTATGGTTCTCCAGAGACAGGAATTGCAAAATTAAAAGGTTTCTGGCCTGAACAAGATGAGGTTTGTCTTGTATGGTTCAACCATTCAACAAAATCTGATTTTTTTTATTATTCGTTTGATGAGATACAAGCGGTTGCGAATTTGAGCCTGATTAGTCAGTTCGACGATGGCGCGATCTATTTAGTGTCAAGAAAATAAGCCAGAGATTGATGTAAACCGCCAGACATATTTCCACCTGAACCTGCCTGGTCCCGTCCTAGTCAGAAATGACTTTCAATGGTTTGGCTGAATGAGAATTGCTTTGTCAAGCCAACTTAATTCTCGCCATTTGGAATCACCCCAATATTCACATCTCTAAAAAGATCCGCACTCTTAAAAAAAGGTCGGCGAGCTGATCCGGTTATCGTAAGCAAAACAAACCTAGTGCAGGGAAATCTTTCATGCAATTTAATACGATTGGGTTCTTTATCTTCTTTACTGTAGTCTTTTGTTTATATTATCTAATTCGCCCGGCCTGGCGTTGGGTGCTGCTACTGGCTTCCAGCCTGTTTTTTTATGCCACCCTTGAAGCGCCTCAGCTTATCATTGCTCTGGTTCTGGTTACGATCATTAGCTATGTGGATGGACGGATGCTTGCCAGATTGCCGGCTGAATCGGCCAAGCGGAAGGGAGCGCTTTGGTTAGGCATATTGCTAAACCTGGCCGTGTTGGTGATTATCCGCTATCTGCCGGCCTTGGTCGATGCATCCCACGGCTCCCTTCTCTGGCCGAATTTGGCAGTATCGGTGGGCGTGTCCTTCTATGTTTTCCAGGCAATTTCTTACCTGATAGATGTTTATGACGATGAACAGCCTGCCGAAATTCACTTAGGTTACTTCTCGCTTTACATTAGCTTCTTTCCAAAACTATTGCAGGGCCCCATTGAGCGGGCTGTGAACCTACTTCCCCAATTACACAAACCCAAAGCGCTTACCGATGAGATGATTCATTCGGGTTTATTGCTGTTTGCTTGGGGTTTATTCAAAAAAGTGGTCATAGCTGACAGGCTGGGTTTATTTGTGGGAGCAGTTTATGATCATTTATACGAATTCAATGGTGTTACTCTTTGGTTGGCAACTTTCTATTATGCCCTGCAAATTTACTGCGATTTCTCCGGCTACACAGATATGGATATTGGCTTGGCGCGCCTGTTGGGTATAAATCTATCCGTCAACTTCAATAAGCCCTACCTGGCGGTTTCCATCGCGAATTTCTGGAGACGTTGGCATATTTCCTTCTCCACTTGGATTTTTGATTACATCTTCAAACCAGTGCAGAGGAAACTTCGTCGATGGAAACAAAGGGCCCTTATTGCTCTAATGATCACTTTCTTCTTGTCGGGAATCTGGCATGGTATCAGTTGGGGCTTTGTGATCTGGGGTTTGTTGCATGGTTTTTACATGTCTGTTTATGCTCTGGTTGCCCCTTACGAGAAGAAATTCATCCTGAGATTCAGGCTGGAAAATTCAAAAGTGGTTAGAATTGTCCGTATCTGTTTCACTTTCTTGCTGGTTTGCTTTGCCTGGATCTTCTTCCGGGCAAAAACCCTTGCCGATGGATGGTACGTAGTCAGTCATCTTTTTTCCGGCCTGGATGCGATCCCGCGTTTACTGACCCACTTGGGCAGCCTCAATAAAGGACTAAATCTACTGAAACCTTTTGTTATCGGAATTGGATTCGGTGATGGTCTAATATTTTTGATAGGACTTCTGGTTTTGATGATAGTCGAACTTCCTAATAATCTGGCTAAAACCTGCCTAGGTGTTGCTTTTTAAAAATATTTTTTCTTCCGTTGGGTGGTCTATTTGCTGCTTGCCATGAGTATTCTAGGACTGGGTGCGATCGTTCAAACCGGGTTTGTCTATTTTCGGTTCTAACTGGTGGAGATCATAAAAATGATACGCAGTTTATTTATCAGGTGGCTTGTCAAGGGATTGATCTTTATTTCGCTTATCGTTGCCATATTTGCAGTCCTGCTGGTTCTGTTACCTGTTGACCAATCATCTTACTTCGCAGCGTTATTGGATAAGCACAAGTTGCTCGAATCTACGCCGAGCCCTCGTGTGATCATGGTCGGGGGTTCCAGCATTGCTATGGGACAAGACAGCGAATGGCTGGCTGCCCAGTTAAAAAAACCAGTTGTCAATGACGGCCTTCATGCTGGGTTGGGTATGCGTTTTATATTAAACGATCTGGCACCGTTTTTACATTCGGGTGATGTTGTGGTGCTAGTCCCGGAATACCAAAATTTTTTCGGCGGACTGGATGGGGATGATAGTACGTTGGAACTTCTCATGGATGTTTATCCCCAGGCAATACAATCATTGGAGGCTCCTCAATACGTTATGATATCGGATATTTATATCACTATGCTGCGATCCAGATTATTGCGCCTGGCCAATCTCGTGATTTCCCACAGCGAAACAGAAAACATCATTTATTCCAGAGCCGGCTTTAACCGTTATGGAGATTTTATCGGTCATTTGGGAGAGATTTCTGATCCTAATCTTGATGACACATTCGACAGTATGAATTCTTCTTACAATCCTGCTGCGATCGATGTATTCAATCGTTTTGCCAGACAGGCAAAGGCAAAAGGGGCGAATGTGGTTATGGTCTATCCACCATTACGAATGTCTAATTGTTTAGTCGCTCTTGCTCGCTTGGAGAAGCTCAATTCTTACCTTCGTAATCATCTGGATTTTCCCATCCTTTCCCATCCCCGCGATTCCTGCTTCGCAAATGAGTTTTTTTACGATACTCTATATCATCTAAATGCTGATGGACGCAAAATCTATACCCTTCAGTTAGCTGAGCTTTTAACAAACAACGGTGTTATTACAGTTTCCCCTGCGGATTCTTCATCAGGCAAATGAACCATAAGAACACATTCTAGAAACGATGGTTTTGAGAGTCTCGCTCGCAAGCCCATCGTACAATTCGGTTGTAAACAATCTCAGAAGGAAGCGGGAAAGGTCACCTGCACCTGCAACCCGCCCCCGGGAAGGCTCCGAGCCATGATGCGTCCTCCCTGCCCTTCGACCAGGAGCTTGGTGATCGCCAACCCCAGCCCGGCTCCGCCCGAGAGGCGCGCCCGGCTTTTCTCTCCGCGCCAGAAACGGTTGAAAATAAACGGCAGGTCGGCTTCCGGGATGCCGGGGCCGTTATCGTTAATGGAGACCGTTACCTCATTCGCATCCGGCGCAATTTCCACCCAGACCTTTCCATTCTCTGGGACATACCGCAGGGCATTCGAGAGCAGGTTGCCGATCACCTGCTCGGTTCGGATAGGATCGGCAATGATGAGGGCTTTATCCAGGGATGTCACCAGTCCCAGGCTGATTTTCTTCTCGTCGGCCTCGGCCTGGAACATGCTGATCGAACGCCTGGCAGTCTCGATCAAATCCAGCTCGTGTTTCTCAAAGGTTAGCTGGTGGCTCTCGGCCAGTGTCAGCAGGCGCAGGTCCTCCACAAGCCGCTCGAGCAGGTAGGCTTCCTCAAGGGCCGGGCCGACGTGATCCTCGTCTGCTGGATACACCCCATCCATGATCCCTTCTAGGCGGCCGCGCATGACCGTCAGCGGTGTACGCAACTCGTGAGCAATGTCGGCCAGCAGGTCACGCCGCTCGTGGTCATTGCGTTCCAGGGCATCTGCCATCTTGTTAAAGCTGTCGCTCAAGTCGCGCAGATCGTCCGGTCCCCTCGCACCGACGCGCGTCTGCAAATGGCCTCCGGCGATCTCCTCGGCAGCCGCGATCACTTCGGCCAGCGGAGAAACCACGCGGCGGGTAAGCAGCAGCCCGATCAAGGTGGCAAAAACAGCCAGGATGAGAGACGCAAGGAGCACAGGCATAAGAAAGCGGAAAATGAAGAGCGCGGATGGCTGGGTGTTTCGTCGTACGACAAGTTTTCCAACCACATTGCCATTTACGTTAATGAAAAGAACCGACTCTCCGCTGGTTGGTTGGTATGCCGGGGATGTTGCCGGATCCACGGGCTGTCCATGCTCCATGATCATATGGTCTTGTCCATCCAGGAGGATGGAGGATTTCCACTGCAAAGATTCAATATCAAGGGGATCGGTAAAGATGCTATTGACGCCATTCCAACTGCCGCGGGCAATGTAATAGGTTTCGAGGCGGGCCATCGTTGGCAGCCGGTAGAGCGGGTTGGATTGCGAAGGATTGGCTAAGACCAGTCCGGTCGCCAGCAGCGTGAACAGGATGAGGAACGCCACTGCGATGATAAAGGCGCGCAGTAGCAAGAGGAATAACCGGTTTTGAATGGAACGGACAGTCGTGGAATGTGGCATGCCTGGCCTTCGAGATGGTCCCGGTTTCAGCACGGAGCTAAGTGGTCCCGGTTCTCCGAGGTCGTCCCGGTTTCAGCACCGGAGACGGGGCGAATTTGTATCCAACGCCGTGGACGGTGACAATGTACTCCCCCGGCTCGAGTTTCCGGCGTAGGTTGCGGATGTGCGAGTTGATGGCGCGCTCGATAACTTTCGAACGCCACGCCGCGCACGGCATTGAGCAATTGACCCCGGCTGAAAATGCGCCCTGGCTGGCTCATCATGGTTGCCAGGAGTTCGAACTCGGTCATGGTGAGCACCACGCTCCGGTCAGACAGGGTAACTTGATAACGTGTCCGGTCCAAGGTAAGGTCGCCGGCACGGATCACTTCACTGGACGCATCCCCACTGGCACGCCTCAGCACTGTGCGGACGCGCACCACCAGTTCGCGCGGGCTGAATGGTTTGGTAATGTAATCATCCGCCCCCAGTTCAAGACCAATCAGCTTGTCCGTTTCCTCGATACGGGCCGTCAGCATGATGATGGGCACATTGCCTTCTTCCCGCAGGGAGCGGCAAAGATCAAACCCGTCCATGCCTGGCAGCATCAGGTCGAGCACGATCAGGTCAGGCTTTTGCGAACGCGCCAGTGCCAGCCCTTGAGGCCCGTCCCCTGCGCTGATGATCTCAAAGCCGGCGGCATGCAAATAATCGCTGCAGATCTCGACGATCTTGGGTTCGTCATCTATGACGAGGATTTTCTTGGCCATTGCTTTAGCAATCTAGTGCAATCAGGGGGGAGGGGTGTACGAGCGGCAAAGCCGCTCGTACACCCCCATCCTCTTTCACTTGTTGGAAAAATACTATATCCGTATTATGGTGCGGATAAAGAATTTATGCAAGAAAGAGTGACCTGACCGCACCCAGCGCGCCTGCCCTGCCTGCGCCAGCGCCGCAGGCACAGGTGCACCGAACGCAAAACGGTGTGCCTGCGAACTGCGTCTTCGCGCAGCGAACGGCGATGCAGGCAGGGAGGTTACCGCAGGTTATGCACTGGCAGCCGGCGGTGCGCCTGCCACAATCGGGGTGGTCACTTTCTTACCGGGGATCGAGGCTAGCACGATCACCGCCAGCGCCAGCAGCACGTGAGCAATACCGAGGATAAGGCTGAAAGGGTTGCGCAGACCCAGGGAGCCCAGGAACAGGATCGGGAGCAGGGAAACCAGTCCCACCAAGCCATATAGAACGGCCATGATGATCCCGAGGACCTGTCCCCAGCGTTTGGTGAAAAGCATGCCCAATGCCGCGACCAGCGAAACCAGCAGCGCCATGAAGAATACGATTGCACCGGTGAGGCCACCCAGAAAGGCGCCGCCCCTCACTACAAATTGCCTGTTCGGAAAGTTCGAGCTGCCCTGGCCCTGCAAGCCGCTGCCTTGCGTTGGGAGTCCGTTTTGCGGAAAGGTTTGGCCGTTGCCTTGCTGGACATAATTACCGCTTCTCTGGAAACCTCTGGATGTGCGCAGGAGCGGGGTGGCCATGAACAGCAATGCCAGCACAATCAGAACGACCGCCGCAATGGGCAACAGTTTGGCATTCAGAATTCTTGTCTTGATTGGTTTTGCATCAGGTGTGGACATATGACCTCTTAAAAATTAATGTATTGACAGGATTTATTCATATCGCAAGGCTTCCACCGGCTCGAGTAGGGCGGCGCGCCGGGCGGGATAGATGCCGAAGAACAGGCCCACCGCAGCCGAGAAAAGCGTAGCCAGGAGAATGGCATTCAGACTGACCGCCGGGGTAAGGGAAGTCCCGCTGGCTGAAGCGATCCGGCCGATGAGCAGTGCGATCAGCCAGCCCAGCAAAATGCCCATGACCCCGCCCAACAGGCTCAGAAACAAAGATTCAACCAGGAATTGGACCAAGATATCCCGGTTGCGAGCACCCACAGCTTTACGCAGGCCGATTTCACGGGTGCGTTCGGTCACCGAGACCAGCATGATGTTCATAATGCCGATTCCGCCTACCAGCAGCGAGATGGCTGCGATCCCGCCCAGGAAGATGGTCAGCACGCCGATGATCGAAGAGGCGGTCTGGGCCAGGTCCTGTTGGTTGAACACAGAAAAATCTTCCGCGCCGACTTTTACATGGTGGCGCATGCGCATGATATTGGAGATCTGCGTGCTGGCTTCCGTGACAGTATCGGCGCTGGTGGCCTGGACATAGATCATGTCGACATAATTACCAGGGGTTTGGATGACGCGATCACGTGCGGTGGTGAGCGGTATGATGGCCTGGTTATCGGAACTCCCAAAGGATGTTCCGCCTTTGGATTTCAGAATGCCGATGATCGTGAAAGTCTGGTTGTTGATGCGCAGCGTTTGCCCCGTCAGGTTCGTTGTCTTGCCAAAAAGTGTCGTTGCCAGGTCCGGGCCGATCACCGCCACACGCGCGTGGATGTTCACCTGCTGATCGCTGAAAATGGCGCCCTCTGCAACCACTTCGTTGCGCATGGAAAAGTAATTGGGGGTTACGCCGTAGACTGTGGTGGTGGTTTTTTGCCCGTTGGCTGCCGCAGATATACCACCGCCCTGCAAAATGGGGGCAACTGCTTGGATCGATGGTGCCTGGAAGGGATCCACCATTGCCTGGGCATCTGCCAGCGTCAACTGACGAATATTTCGAATGACGACAGGCCCGCCCTCGCCTCCAAATCTTGGCCCTGCCCCGGCAGAAACGAACAGCAGGTTCGTGCCGATAGAACTGATCGAGGATGTGATGGAATTCTGGGCACCTTGTCCGATCGACAACATCGCGATCACAGCCGCCACGCCGATGACGATGCCCAGGATGGTCAAGCCACTGCGCAATTTATTGCCCGTCAGGACGCTGAGTGTCCCCAGAAGGACTCGTTTGATTTTCATTGGATGTTCTCCTCGACCAGGCCGTCCCGGATTCTGACCGTGCGTTGAGTTTGGGAAGCGATCCTGGAGTCATGGGTGATGATGAGCAGGGTGGTATTGTTTTCGCGGTTTAGCCTTAACAAAAGATCCACGATCTCCTGGCCCACCTTGGAGTCCAGGTTGCCGGTTGGCTCGTCTGCCAGCAGGATGGCCGGTTCGTTGACCAGCGCCCGGGCGAGTGCCACCCGCTGCTGCTCCCCGCCGGAGAGTTCCGCCGGCCGGTGCTTCATGCGGCTTTCCAGGCCCACCGCCCGCAGGGCTGCTTCTGCCCGGCCCCTGCCTTCATCCGCCCGGTTGGCATATCCCAGGGGCAATTCGACATTGGTAAGTGCGGAAACCCGCTGCAGCAAGTTAAAGGATTGGAACACGAAGCCGATCTTGCGATTGCGGATGCTGGCTAGCTGGTCGTCGGTCAGGCCGGCCACCTCTTCGCCGTCCAGGATGTACTCACCGCTGGTTGGCCTGTCCAGGCAGCCAAGGATGCTCATCAAGGTGGACTTCCCGGATCCGGAGGGGCCCATAATTGCCACCACCTCGCCGCGATTGACCTCCAGGGAGATTCCACGCAGCGCCTGGACCTCCACTTCACCCATGCGGTAGATTTTCTTCAGGGCTTCCGCCCGGATAACGATATCATCCATTGCAGTCTCCTGGCTTAGGGGTTCGACGTATTTGTACTGGCGCCGCCACCGCCAGGAGCAACTTCCCGAACACCACCACCGCCGAAGAATCCGAACCCGCCACCACTGGAGGTTGAGCTAGTAAAACTAAGCACGATCGTATCGCCTTCCTTCAGGGTGCTGTTGGTTACCTGTGTGGTGGAATCCGAGACAGCCCCAACTGTGACCGGAACCTTGACAGTTGCGCCATTTTGGACCAGATAGACGTACTGTTCGCCGTTGGTATCGCTGAAGATGGATGTGCTGGGAACCAGCAAGGCATTTTCCACTTTGTTGGTGACGATGGTGACGTTGGCTGCCATGCCCGGCTTGACCAGTGCATCTGCATCGGTAAGCTGGACGGTCACGGTGAAGTTGACGCTGTTCTGGGCTTCGGTGCCGGCCAGATCTGTCTTGATGACATTGCCCGTGTAGGTCTTATTGGGGATGGCATCGAAAGTAATCTCGGCAGATTGGCCGACCTGGACATGATTAATGTCAATCTCGACCACCTGGACATCGATTACCAGCTTGGACAGGTCATCAATCCGGAAAGCCTGTGTTCCCGAGGCAACGACTGCGTTGGGGATCGCATCCACCTGGGTGATTGTTCCATTGAACGGGGCGGTAAGCTTGAGCGCATCCAGGTTCTCTTGTGCGGTCTGGACAGCCAGCTTGTCCTGATTGAGCTTGAACAGGGATGACCCGGTGGCATCGGCAGGCACAGCTCCGCCGGTGAGTGCTGCCAGGTAGATTTGAGCATTATTCAGCGTGGCCTTGGCCAGGTCTAGATTTGCCTGGGCCTCATCCATTTGTCGCTGGGTCGGTGCCTGCGAATAGAGGCTGAAATAATACTGGGCAGTGTCGTAGACTTGCTTGGCGTCATAGAGCCTCTGGTAGGCATTCGCCTCATTGGCATTATTAATATAATCCCCCACGTTCAAGCTATCATAGGCTGACTGGGCTTTATCCAGGCTATCCTTGGCAATCACATAGTTGGCATAGTAGTTTTGGATGAGTGCTTGGTTTTTCCAATATTGCTGGTTGTTCAAGACGGTCTGGGCATTTATTACATCTGTCTCTGCCGTGGTGATAGCCAGCTTGGCATTTGCGATCGCTTCAGGCGAAGTCAGCTCGGCCAGGTTCTCTTGGGCGGTGACAAGAGCGGATTCCAGTGTGCTTTGGGTGGAGTCTGGCAGCAAAGTGGCCAGGACTGCTCCAGCCTTGACCTGGTCGCCGGTGACGGCATTCACCATGTCCACCTGCCCGCCGGTATCCCAGCTAAGGATCGCCGAAAGCATCGACCCGACCGTTCCGGTGCCTTCCACGGTGGATGTAAGTGTGCCGCGCTGGACGGTCGTCGTCTGGTAAGCGGGTGTGCCGCTGCTGCTGCTATTCTGACTGCGGATGGTGGCGATGAGAAGCCCCAGCGCAATGATTACTACGGCCGCAACTCCAGCGGTGATCCAACCCTTCTGTTTTTTGCTCATTTCGAGACTCCTTCTTCCATAGATTATGGATAATACGATACCTCACAGATGTGAAGGAATTGTCGAGAAAAGATTATAACTTATGGAGATTTTCAGTGTACACCTGCTCTCCTCATGATCTTCAATTTTCAATTCCCATAATATGGGCGTATACTCTGCATGCAACAATTGGCCGTTATCAGCGAGATAGTCCCGGTTCTTACACGGGACACTGGGCATGGGGCACGGGATACGAGACACGGAACAAGGAGGTAGCTATGCTTGGTGAAATCGATCAACACGGACAGATTATTACAATCGAACGGCATATCCTCGAGGAGCAAAACTTCTTTCCCGAGGCAACGGGCACCCTGACCAACTTGCTCTATGACATCGCCCTGGCAGGCAAGATCATCGCCAGCAAGACCAATCGCGCCGGCTTGGCCGAGATCCTGGGCCGAACCGGGGACACGAACATCCAGGGTGAGCAGGTCCAGAAGCTTGATCGGTTCGCGGATGCCACTTTCTTCCGTATGAATGATCACACCGGCCGGGTGGCGCTGATGGCGTCAGAAGAACATGCGGATATCCTCCCCATTCCCGAAAAGTATCCGGCCGGGAAATATGTCCTGCTCTATGACCCGTTGGATGGTTCATCCAATATCGATTACAACATTTGCCTGGGGACGATCTTCTCCATTTACCGTAAGATCACCGTCGGCCGCGGCAGTCTGGAGGACTGCCTGCAAAAGGGCCGGCAGGTTGTGGCGGCCGGGTATCTTCTTTACGGGACCAGCACCATGCTGGTCTACAGCACCGGGCGCGGCGTGAACGGGTTCACGCTCGACCCGGCCGTAGGGGAATTCCTCCTGTCCCACCCGACATCCACATCCCGGAACAGCCGCGCTATTACAGTGTCAACCAGGGCAATGAAAAATATTGGAGCAAGGGAGTGCGGGAATATACCGCCTGGTTACAGGGGCGGGAACCCGGTTATCAGGGCCTGTCGGCTCGTTATGTTGGCTCCCTGGTGGCGGATTTCCACCGCAATCTGCTCGCAGGCGGAGTGTTTTATTATCCTGCTGATACCCAGGATCCCGAAAAACCGCATGGGAAGCTCCGCCTTCTTTATGAAGCCATCCCGTTGGCTTTCCTGGCCGAACAGGCCGGGGGCTGTGCCTCAGATGGGGCTTGCAATATCCTCGACATTCCACCGCAAACGCTCCACCAGCGCACCCCTTTCTTCGCCGGTAACCGGGACCTTGTGGAGCAGGCCGAGTCATTTATCCGGAAGTACGGTTGATGGTCAGGGTGGATTGTTGTTTTGGCCGCTTCCAAGGGTATTATCAATGGGACAACGGCGTATGATATACTTTTCTCCGCTTAAATATCTTTACCCGCCGGTGGATAGGTATGCATTGTCCTTATCAACCAGTCTCTGCCCCTCCCTGGTCATGAATGTATACTAAAGGTCGTAATCGCCCTACCATTGGTTTCCTTTCTACGTGGTCCATCTACGAAGGGACAACCATTGATAACTATACTCAAGCGCTCCTACAGGGGATCTGCTGTTGACGCTCCCTTATTAGGTACGGGGCTTAGAGCATGTATCGGCATTCTTTGTGTCCTGTCGGTTAAGAACTTGAAACTCAGAGGCCGTCCGGCCATAGTGATTGGCATTTGTTGGATACTAATAGCAATCGGATGGATTGGATGGATGATGCGGGATATCCTCATCAAGTAATCAAGGTCAGTATCATCTGGGCAAGGCCTCTTACCGTCAATTGTTGAAGATGCAGTTCAATAGGAAGCGAGTCATCATGACAAGAGGCAACGTTAGAGTTCAAGACGACTTGCCAGAGCTATGTATCTCATCTACACTGGCAAA
This sequence comes from uncultured Chloroflexia bacterium, assembly GCA_963827305.1. Taxonomy (GTDB): domain Bacteria; phylum Chloroflexota; class Anaerolineae; order Anaerolineales; family Villigracilaceae; genus UBA877. The sequence goes on along the minus strand of CAWHAM010000022.1, from coordinate 237,099 downwards.
GGTGAAACGCAACGGTCAGTCATTGTGGTCAAACAGAGGCATCGTCGCAAGTCAAGCGGTCTCGTTCATCCGTATGAATGCGCCTAACACAGCGTTCTCAGAAACCGCCAGTTTCTGAAGGTGAGAAAGGCCCAGCCTGGACAGATCAATCCGGCAAACTAGCGGCTGATGGTTAAGAAAAAGCAGAAAATCCCACTGCCGATCCAATGCAAAGCAGGCGTTCTCTCCTGAGGACGCCGTTGTTTTCTCGGTCCCGGCATTCACGTGTGCCTGCGGCTCAGTGCAGGCAGGCCGGGACGAGTTGATATCCCAGTTTGGCAGCTCTCTTCCTCATGTATTTGAATTGCTGTTCCTGATACTTTTTCTCGTACTCTTCCACGCTGATCGTCTCGTACTCCACTTTGTACTTCAACATCCGGTACACCACCCTGGCAATCGCATGCGCCGTCGCCACAGTCGCCTGCGCCGGTCCCAATCTCGCTTTCAAGCGCCGATACGTCACCCCGAAAACACAGTCCGCCTGCTTCACAGATTGAGCAGCCATCCGGAACGCCTGCCCGGCGCGGTTTTTCGTCTTTAATGTCTTGTTCTTCAGGACTTTCCCGCCCGAGATCTCGTGTTTTGGCGCCAGTCCCAGCCATGAACAGAAGTGCTTCTCGCTTGGGAACTTGCTCATGTCTGTCCCGCACTCCATGATCACCGTCTGTGCCAGCGAGATCCCAAACCCATCCACAACGCTCAGGTCCACCCCGCTGATCCGTTTCAGGTGCTTGCGAATCCCTTCCGGGTTTTGTGGTCTGTTCTTGCTGTGTGCACTCCGTTTGCGCTCACCCAATGGCTTCACTTCTCCCACTTCCCAATCCGGCCGGGTCAATCCATACACACGCTCAACCTCTGTGTCACACACCTGGATTTGTTGAGTGTAGAAATCATACATCTCCAGTGATTGCTTGAGGATGAACAAGTGCTCCTCCCGCCAGGTCCCGGTCAGGGCTTTCCCAATCTCTTCCGCACTCTTCTTGCAGCCCGTCTCACGTAGAGAGGCCAGTTCCTGCGGGTCACGTTCCCCCGCCATGATCGCACGCAGGATCGTCAGACCGGTCACTCCGGTGATATCCGTCACTGCTTGCGACAACTGCACATTCATCTGCAATAAAGCCTTCTGCATGTGCAGAATGTGTGGCGAGCGATGCTCCACCAACTGGTTTCGATGCCGCAGCAACGTCCGCAGCGCAATCAGTTCTGCCTGCGGACGGAACGAACTTTCCAGCAGTCCATAACTGTGCAGGGTCTGGATCCATTGCGCATCGGTGATGTCGCTCTTTCTTCCTGCCACTCTCCGCAAGGACCGCGAACTGATCAGCAGGCACTCAAATCCCTGTCGTTCCAGTTCCTCGAACAGCGGGATCCAGTACACCCCCGTACTTTCCATCGCCACTGTCTTCACAGCGTATTCCTTCAGCCATCTCCCGATGGCTTGCAGGTCCACCGTGTAATTCCCGAAGGCTCTCACGATTTGTGTGTGCTCGTCCCCTGCCACGCAGACCACGATCTCCACCGCCCCAATATCCACCCCGGCTGCATTCGGGTTGACCTGGCTCATCCCGGTGAATGGGTGCGCTTCTTCCAGACCCTCCGTCCGCTTGCCTTTTCTGCCCATCTCTCCTTCCTCCTTTCTGAATTTGTTTGGCAAGCCCGGTCACTTCAGATGTTTAGCTTTCTCATCGGGGTCGCCCTCTTCGCCGCCAGTTCTCAAATCAATTTGACCGGAAACCACGGTGCACCGCGGGACTGCGACACTGCGAGTCTCCACTGCTTTGTACGGCTTGCGTGCCTGCCAATTCTGAGTATACTTATTTCAGGCAGAGCGGCGGTTTCTCTCGTATAAAATGATGGCCCCCATCTTCTTGGGTGCACTCGACAAGTGGGATTCTGCGGCATTTTCACCTGTGCCTGCGCAACAGGTGCAGGCAAGCATTTTTCCCTGGCCTACCCGCCAGGACAGGCTGGCTTCGAGTTTTTCCTGCTCCCAAACAGAATCCACGCCCGCCCACACGCAGGTAACGCAAACCGTTGAAACTGTCGAAAAAGTAATCAGCGATTCGCGAAAAACGAGCAGGTTCGGTATACTCCAAGTTAGCACAGAGAGTAGAGGAGCCTATGCCGCGCTACAAAGCCTATGACTATGACCAACTGGTCATGATCCCCATTTCGCTTGAAAATCAGCTCGAACCGGGCACGCTGGAATACACCATCAATGAATTGGTGGAAAATAAGCTTGATTTGTCGGTGTTCGAGGGGCGATATCAAAACGACGAAACCGGGGCGACAGCCATCAACCCCAAGGTTCTACTCAAAGTGATCTTGTTCGCTTATTCCCGAGGAATGATCAGCTCACGACAAATCGAGCGAGCCTGTGGCGAGAACATCCTCTTCATGGCGCTCAGCTGCGGCTACACCTGCACTGCACCAAACGCAGTGCGGTGCAAGTGTCGTCCGGATCACAGCACGATTGCCCATTTTGTGTCCTCCATGCAGAAGGAGATCGAGAGCATTTTCAGCAACATTCTACTGGTGTGCTCCGAGCTCAATCTGTTGGGAGGCACTCATTTCAGCCTGGATGGGGTGAAACTGCCTTCGAACGCCTCCAAGGAATGGAGCGGGACATTCAAGGAACTGAAGAGAAAACGAGACAGGCTGCAGGGCAAACTACGCCAGGTGATGGCTGAGCACATCCAAGCAGACACGCAGGCGAAACCCGAGTTTGAAAGGCGCCAGAAGCAGGTAAAGCGTCTGCAGCATCAGGTGGAACGATTGAACCAGTTCCTGCAGGAGCAGAAGCCTAAAGTTGGGAAAAGTGGCAAGGAGATCCAGAGCAATGTGACCGATAACCAATCGGCGAAGATGCCCAGCTCCCATGGGGTGATCCAGGGCTATAACGCCCAGGCGCTGGTGGATGAGAAACACCAAATCATCGTGCACGCCGAGACTTTTAGCTGCCAGGATCATGAGAATCTGGCGCCGATGATGGTTGGGGCAAAGAAGAACATGCAGGCCATCGGCGAAGAAGAGGACTATTTCGCAGGCAAACAGCTCAGCGCAGACAGCAATTATCACAGCCTCGCCAGCCTGGCATTGTGCAAGGTCGAGGGATGGGACGCCTATATCCCAGACATCCAATTTCGCAAGCGAGATGAGCGCTTGGCCGGGCAACAGAGATTCAAAGATGGCATCCACCCCCGAAGGCGGCAGGCCAGGAAAACAGGCAAGTTCTCTGCCGCCGATTTCTCCTTTGACGAGTCGAAACAAACCTACTTCTGTCCACAGGGCAAAGCATTGACCTCCCACGCCCGCAACCAGCGCAATCGCTATCGGCTTTACGATATTTATCACGCACGCCAGGAGGATTGTGCCAGCTGCCCATTGAGGTCAAGTTGTTTGAGCAGGTCAAGCACATCACGGCGGTACTTGTCCGTCAGGGTGGATGATCAAAAAGCCCAACGTGATCGATGAAATGAAAGCCAGGATAGACACTCTTCAAGGCAAGCAGATCTATGCCAGGCGCCTGGCCATCGTCGAGCCGGTGTTTGCCAATATCTGCGTTCAAAAGCGGTTGAACCGCTTCACTTTACGTTCAAAGTCCAAGGTGGATGTCCAGTGGAAATTGTTTGCCCTGGTCCACAACATTGGCAAAATCCAAACATTCGGGATGGTAAATCAGGAGTCTGGCATTGGAAATCTGGGCACCAGGTTCTGATCAGACTTGCAAAACGGTTAGTTCCCCAATTGAGCGCGGCGATCCTATGTTTGGGTATAATGCGCACAGTCAAAATCAGGTTTTTCGACAATCTCGTTAGGCGGCCTGACTTCGGCCAGCTTCGACTTGGTCAGCCAGGCGGTACCCAACCTGCCACCTCCACCCGCTGATCGGCAATGACCGCGTCTGCCCGGGTTGCGTCTCTGCACTGTTCGGCGACCTGCTGGGGATGTGGATCGAGGAATTCGTGCCTATGGGAGTGCTCGGGAAAACATTGTTGAAATTGTGAATTGCAAAAGCTACCCTTGAGAGTAGTGGAGTGATATGATTCATACCACAGGTACATAAGCACCTGGTTCGTCTTAAAAAATCAATTGAACGAAGAGGTGAAAGTAAAATTGCCCGTGCAAGGGACTGACTGGATTCGCGGCAACTTGTTGAAGCCTCCCGCTTTAATTGAGGCCGCGCGATGTTGTGATGGTCAACCTATCCGAATGGGAAGGTTACCGAATGATTGATACTCCTCACCGCCGTTTCAACCCCCTCACCCGTGACTGGGTGCTTGTATCCCCGCAGCGCGCCCGGCGCCCCTGGCAGGGTCAGGTTGAGAAGACGCCTTCCGAAAACCTGCCACAATATGACCCGACCTGTTACCTATGCCCCGGGAACGAACGCGCCGGCGGGGTTAAAAATCCGCCCTACACCGGCACATTCGTGTTCGACAACGATTTCGCTGCCTTGCTGCCTGATGCGACGGAGCAGGATTCGCCCTCGTCCCACCCGCTACTTGCCTTCAGTCCCGAGCGTGGCTTGTGCCGGGTGGTGTGTTTCTCGCCCCGCCACGACCTGACCCTGCCCGAGTTGGACAACCTGGCCATTGAGAACGTGTTGGCAGCCTGGGCGCGCGAAAGCGCCGACCTGGGTGCAGTGGACTTTATCCGTTACGCACAGGTCTTCGAGAACAAGGGCGCCGTGATGGGTTGTTCGAATCCGCATCCGCACAGCCAGATTTGGGCACAGTCCCAATTGCCCAATGAGATCACCAAGGAACTTGCCAGCCAGGTTGCTTACTTTGATGAGCATCGTCGGCCTCTTCTTTCTGACTACCTTGCCGAAGAACATCGCCGCCGTGAACGTATCGTTTTCCAGAACGACTGTTTCACCGCCCTCGTGCCGTTTTGGGCGGTCTGGCCGTTTGAAATCTTATTGGCGGCACACCGACCTTCGGCGCATCTGACGGACCTGACGCCTGTCGAGCTGAGCGCCTTGGCGGAAGCGCTCAAGCAGGTCACCACACGTTACGATAATCTCTTCGAAATCTCCTTCCCTTATTCGATGGGTTTCCACCAGGCTCCCAGTGATAGGCAGGCACATCCCGAATGGGTTTTACACGCCCACTTCTACCCGCCTTTGCTGCGCTCGGCCACGGTCCGTAAATTCATGGTTGGCTATGAAATGCTGGCAATGCCTCAGCGCGATATCACGCCCGAAATCGCCGCCGAACGCCTGCAGGCTATCCCCGGGGTGCATTACAAACTGCGAGGTCCGGCATGAACCCACGTGAAACCGCCATCCTGGCCTATCGGAACCTTTTTTTGCAACCGCCGCAGCACGTGGCGCGCGCTCCCGGGCGTGTCAACCTGCTCGGGGAACATGTGGACTATAACGATGGCTTCGTGCTGCCGGCCGCCATTGACCGGGCCACCTATATTGCCTTTTCTCCAGCCTCCACTGACTGTACCACCCTGGTGGCAGCGGATTTCTCTGAGCAGGCCCAATTCACTCCAAAGACACTGGATGCCAAGAAACAGCCGAATGGCTCGCCCCTGCCCGAATGGGCTCTCTATCCTGCCGGGGTGGCTTGGGCGCTGGACGGAGCGGGGCTGTCCACTCCGGCCATGCAGGCGGCTTTCTCATCCGATATCCCGCGTGGATCAGGCCTGAGTTCCTCTGCCTCGATTGAACTGGCGTTTGGGGTGGCATGGAGCACACTGGGTGGATGGAACCTGCCTTCCATGCAACTGGCCCTTTTGGGTCAAAAGGCGGAAAACCGCTATGTGGGAGTCAACTGCGGCATCATGGACCAGTTCGCTTCCGCCTGCGGGGAATCCGGAAGGCTGCTTCTGTTGGACTGTCGTTCGCTGGAATACCGCAGCCTGCCGCTGCCCAAAAACATGACCATCGTGGTTGCCGATACGTCGGTAAGGCGGAAATTATCCTCAGGCGGGTATAACGAACGCCGGGCGGCCTGTGAAGAAGCCGTGCGCCTGCTCTCACAAGACTTGCCGGGGATCAAGGCTCTCAGGGACGTCAGCGTCGCGTCGTTCAACCGTTTGAGCCGGCGGTTGCCGGCTCTGGTGGAGAAACGCTCCCGCCATGTGGTGGAGGAAATCGAGCGTACCCGTCAGGCCATCCCACTGCTTGAGCAGGGCAAGACGGACGCATTTGGCCAGTTGATGAACGCTTGTCACGTCAGCCTGAGGGATTTATATGAGGTGTCCACTCCTGAACTGGATGCGATGGTGCAGATCGCCCAGTCTCTGCCGGGTTGCCTGGGGGCGCGTCTCACCGGGGCCGGGTTTGGTGGATGCACGGTCAACCTGGTTGTGCGAGACCAGGCTGAAACATTCGCCCGCTCCCTTGGCCCGGAATATGAACGCAGGACCGGACTTCATCCCGAAATCTATATTTGCCAGGCCTCCCGGGGAGCCGGATTGCTGTAAAGACGCCTCTCCTCAAATCCTGGGCTGCACCTCCCGGGCAATGCGAACATAAAAATCTGGGGTCTTGCTTTACGGTATAATCCCCTCGCATCACCAATTATCATTCCAAAATACTCATCCTGAAATCGAAAATGTCAACCTCCCTTCAAGCCATCATTCTCAAACTGCAAGAATTCTGGTCCGAGAAAGGCTGTCTGATCGGCCAGCCCTACTATTCCCAGGTCGGCGCCGGGACGATGAACCCGTCCACCTTCCTGCGCGTGCTGGGCCCCGAACCCTGGAACGTGGCCTACGTGGAGCCTTCCGTCCGCCCGGATGATGGCCGCTATGGCGAGAACCCCAACCGCTTCCAATTGCATTACCAGTTCCAGGTCATCCTGAAGCCCGACCCTGGCAACCCGGTCGAACTCTACATCCAATCGCTCGAAGCCATCGGCATCGACCCACGCCAGCATGACATCCGCCTGGTCGAGGATAACTGGGAACAACCCGCCATCTCGGCCTGGGGCTTGGGTTGGGAGATCTGGCTGGATGGGCAGGAGATTACCCAGTTCACTTACTTTCAGCAGGTCGGCGGCCAGAACCTTGAACCGGTCTCTGTGGAGATCACTTATGGCCTCGATCGCATCTTGATTGCCCTAAACAACGCCGCTTCCATCTGGGATGAGCCCTGGAATGTGACCGTCAGATACGGTGAGGTCCGCCGCCAGGAGGAGTTCGAACACAGCAAATACTATTTCGAAATCGGCAACGTGGAGCGCCTGCGCCAGATGTATGACCTTTTTAAAGCGGAAGCCGAAGCCTGCCTCGCGGCTGGCTTGGTGCTCCCGGCGCACGACTACGTGTTGAAATGCTCGCACACCTTCAACGCCCTGGATTGCCGCGGCGCGATTGGCGTCACCGAACGCCAGGTCTTCTATGGGCAGATGCGTGAGATGTCCCGCCGCGTGGCCGAGCGCTACCTGGAACAGCGCAAGGAACTGGAATATCCTTTATTGAAGGATGGTAATCAAGGATCAGTTAATCAGGTTTCCGTGAAGCAGACTGATTATCCAATTTCTGATCACCCAGACACCTTTTTACTTGAAATCGGCGTCGAAGAACTGCCCTCTGGTGATCTGGACTCTGCCCTGGAACAGCTTCGAAAGAATGTGCCAACCTGGCTGGACGATTTGCATCTGGAGCATGGAGCCGTCCATATCTCTGGGACCCCACGCCGCCTGACTGTCTCTGTAGGGTCGCTTGCCCCACGCCAGCCTGACCGGGAGGACCTGGTCAAAGGCCCGGCTGCCGAGCGCGCCTTCGGCCCGGACGGCGTCCCCACGCCTGCCGGGCTTGGTTTCGCCAAGAGCAGGGGGGTTACGCCCAAGGACCTGGAAGTGCGCGAGGTCGAAGGCGGTAGGTATGTCTTCGCCATGGTCAAACAGGCCGGGCGTCCGGCCGCCCAGGTGCTGGTCGAATCCCTGCCTGGACTGGTGGCAGGCATCAAGTTCGACAAGTCCATGCGTTGGAATGCCTCCAATGTGGCTTTTTCGCGCCCGCTGCGTTGGTTCGTTGCGCTTTTAGGCGAAAGGGTCATCCCGTTTGAGTACGCCGGTCTGACTGCCGGCCGCACGACGCGCGGTTTACGCCCGTACGACTCGCCGGAAATCCTCATCCTCTCAGCGGAAGAATACTACAGCCTCATCAAGAAAAACGGCATCGTTCTGGAAGTCGAAGAGCGCAAAGCATTAATCGTCGAAGGGGTGAAGGAATTGGCCGAGGCGGTCCATGGTGAGGCAATCATGACACCTGAATTGCTGGCTGAGGTCGCGAATTTGGTTGAGAAACCCACGCCATTCCTGGGTAAATTCAAGGAAGAGTTCCTCTCACTACCGAAGGATGTTCTGATTTCGGTGATGAAGAAACATCAGAGATATTTTCCGATGATTCCTTTTGAGCCATTGCCTGAGTACATTAGGCTCGGCTTGCTCCCATCTTTTATTGCTATACGGAACGGTGATTCAGAGCATCTCGATCTCGTCAAGCAGGGTAACGAACATGTTCTGGGAGCGCGCTTTGCGGATGCCAACTTCTTCGTACGGGAGGACCTGAAACACAAACTGGAAGATTTCCGCCCGCGCCTGGGCACCCTCATTTTTCAGAAGAAACTCGGCTCGATGCTTGACAAATCCGACCGCATGGTCAAACTCGCTGAAGCGCTCGCACCCATGCTTGGATTGACGCAGGCTGAACTTGCTTTTGCAGAACGTGCGACGTTTCTATCGAAAGCCGACTTGGTCTCCAAGATGGTTATCGAGATGACTTCGCTTCAGGGCATAATCGGCCGCGAGTATGCAACACAAAGTGGTGAACATGCAGAAGTGGCAGTTGCGATTGGCGAGCAGTATCAGCCTGTCCCAAGTTCCAAGCCCGGGTTGACGGTAGCCTTGGCTGACCGCATTGATTCGCTGGTTGGCCTGTTCGCCGCCGAATTAGCCCCCACTGGTACCAAGGATCCCTTCGGGCTTCGTCGGGCCGCCATAGGAGTGGTACAGCCCCTAATTAAGCATAACATTTCATTCGATCTGCGCGCCGCATTGAAATCGGCCGCAGAGATCGAACCGATTCCGGTCAATGATGAAGTTCAAGCGCAAGTACTGGGGTTCATTATTGGCCGCCTGCGCGTGGTGCTGCTGGATATGGGCTACAAATATGATGCGGTAGATGCGGTACTGGCAGCCCAATCCGATAACCCGGCTGGTGCGGAGATGGCCGTCAGGCAGCTTACTGCTTGGGTCGCCCGCCCGGACTGGGGCACGATCCTGCCGGGCTATGCCCGCTGTGTGCGCATTACGCGTGACCAGAAGCAGCGCCATGCGGTCGACCCCAAGCGTTTCATTGAAGTTGCCGAGAAAGCCCTTTTCTCGGCCCTGGAATTTGCGGAAAAGCGCAGGCGCCTCTCCGGATCGGTGGACGACTTCATGAACGCCTTTGTTCCAATGCTTCCGGCGGTCAACGAATTCTTCGATAAGGTTTTGGTGATGGTGGACGAGAAATCCATCCGGGAAAACCGCCTGGGACTGTTGCAGAGGATCGCTGCTTTGGCCGATGGGGTGGCCGATCTGAGTAAATTGGAAGGTTTCTAAGTCAGCCGGGACCAGGGACAAAGCCAGCCCTTGGTACTTGAATTCCCGGCTTCATTTCTGAATAAGAACCATACCCCCAACGATCAATGCCATCCCGATCCATTGGGTGAGGGAAATGGTTTCGTGGAAGAACATCCTGGCAGCCACGATCTGCACGCCCAGGATCGCCAGTCCCTGGACCATCGGCTGGGCAACATGCAATGGCAGATATTTAAGCAAGCCGGTCAGGGTCAGCACGGTGATGAACCCGGCCAGGTTGCCAACCACTTGCCAGCCTACCAGCCCTTTCCAATTCGCCGCCAGGGCCGATAGTTTGAAACTGGCGTTGCCCACGATGTTGAAAACCATGTTCAGAATCAACAATCCGACGATGATGAGGGCATTGCCTTGCGTGAGCGGGGTGGTTGATTGACGAAGACGCTGGACCATGGCATTCTCCTTGGGAAGTTTATCCTCTATTTTACACAATATCCTCTTATCTTTCCCTTTAAATGGGAGTCCCCGGTGACCCGTGCCGCTTGCGTCGCATCCCCGGCGCGTCTATAATTCCATCACGCCATGTCCCAAATCGACGAGATCAAATCCCGCATCGACATCGTTGACCTGATCGGGGAAACCGTGAAACTGCGCCGCACCGGAAAGAATTATTCCGGCCTGTGTCCTTTCCACAACGAGAAGACTCCCTCGTTCATCGTCTCGCCTGACCGCCAGACCTGGCACTGCTTCGGCCAGTGCAACGAGGGCGGAGATATTTTCCGGTTTGTAATGAAGAAGGAAGGCTGGGATTTCAAGGAAGCCCTGCGGGCAATGGCGGAACGAGCCGGAGTCAAGCTCGAAGCATACAAGGCGGAAAAACCGGAGGAAAAGGAAGCCCACGAGCGTCTGCGCGGGCTCCTGGAGGAAGCGTTGACGTTCTATCGCCACCACCTGTCCACTCCGGCTGGGAAGTTTGTCCTTGACTATATTCACGACAAACGCCACCTGACCGACACCAGCCTCGAAACCTTTGGCTTGGGTTATGCGCCGAATTCCTGGGACTCAACCCTGACGCATTTTAAAACCAAAGGCTACACGGAACAGGAATTGATGGATGTGGGCCTCATCGCGCAGCGCGAGAATGGTGGCTTTATTGACCGCTTTCGCAACCGCTTGATGATTCCCATCCGCGATGAAAATGGCAGGATGACCGGCTTCGGGGCACGCATCCTAGACCCGAATGATTTTCCCAAGTTCATGAACTCGCCCGAGACGCGGCTGTTCAGCAAGAGTCGCCTGCTTTATGGGCTGGACCGGGCGCGCAAGCCCATCCGGTCAGCTAACCAGGCCGTCATCGTGGAAGGCTACCTGGATGTGATAGCCGTCCACCAGGCCGGCTACGAAAACGTCGTCTCGCCGATGGGCACCGCCTTGACCGAGGAGCAGTTGCGCCTGCTCAAGCGTTTCTCGCCACGCATCGTGCTGGCCCTCGACCCGGACGCGGCCGGGCAAAAGGCTGTTTTGAGTGGTTTGGAAGCTGCCCGCCAGAGTCTCGACCACGCCGATGAGTTGCGTTTTGATGCGCATGGCCTGCTGCGTCATGAAGCCCGTCTCCAGGCTGACTTGCGCGTGGCCTCCATGCCCGATGGGCTCGACCCGGACGAAATCGTCCAGCGTGACCCGCAGCAGTGGAAAAGTCTGATCGAAAATGCCCAGCCCATCGTTGTACATGTCATGAACACTTTGGCATTGGGGCGGGACCTGGAGGATGCCAAGGTCAAATCTGAAATTGCCGGGCAGGTGCTACCTCTCATTGAAGACCTGCCAAATCCAGTCGAACGTGACACATACCGCCAGCGGTTGGCGCGCTTCCTGAAAGTGGACGAGCGTTCGTTAACCGGTGCACAGACGCGCAGTTCAAATACACACCGGCCGCGGCCCAGAATAGTCGCTCCCGTCCAGGCGCAGACAGCCTCGCCTCCGCCCGCCGTCGCGACGATTTCACCGGCGCACCGGCTCGAGACGCACATTTTGAGTCTGCTCGTCCTGCGGCCTGACCTGCTCTATCGCCTCGATCGGGCCCTGCAGGAGGCTGCCCTGGGTCGCATGACTGCCGAAGATTTCGGGTATACTGACCACCAGGTACTCTTCCGGCTGGTGCGCCAGTCACTCGAACAGGACGTGCATGATGCCGACCAATACCTGCGCCAGAACCTTCCGCCATCGTTGGAAAACCTGGCTGATGAATTGGCTGCACAGGCAGGCAAACTTGATCCGGTGGACGATCGCCTGCTTGAAGACCTGTTCCGCGCAGTGGTTAAAATTCGCCATATGGCGCTGAACGAAAGCATCAACCAGTTGCGGTTTTTGCAGGAGGAAGCCCAGCAATCGGGTGACCTGCGGGCCGCCTCATACCGCGAGATGGTACAACAGCATAGCCTGCTCTTGCGCAGTCTTGACCAGGCGCAATTAAAACAAGACGGACGTCGAAAAGAGGGATAATGACCAGCCATAAAAAATCCACGCCTACTGATCGGCACCGGCGTGGCAGCCCGCCGGCTTCCGAGCCACGCGAGCAGAATACCGAGGCGGATGACCAGGCGATGGACCTGTCGAAATCCGTTGACGCTGATCTCGAGGAGGAACTCGGGCTGGCCATCGAACCGGAAGAAACCCCGGTTACCGTCGAAGGGCTGAATGGACTTGAGACCGAGGAGCCTCTTGAACTGGACCGCGCCGAACTGGCCGCTGAACTGTCGGAGGACCCGGTGCGCCTGTACCTGCGCGAGATTGGCCAGGTTAAACTGCTGGACGCCTCCGGGGAGTTTCGCCTGGCGGCGATTCTGGCAGGCCGGCGCGTGGTGCTGTTGACCTTGCGTCGCCGTCGGATGGGGAAGAAGGATCTCGATTCGCCCACCAAAGCTGCCTACCACTTCCTGCTCAGCGACCTGCTGACGGCCTGGACGCGTCTCGGCGAAGATGCCGAACGCCTGGGTCATCCTATTCCTGACGCCGGGTTGTTGCTGGTCGAGGCGCAGAGTCTGCACCGGGGCTGGGAGAACCTCTCTCCTTCTTATTTGCATAGCTACATGGAACACGAGTTGTGGGGCGCAGACCCGACCTGGGACAGCCTGGTTTCCCACGCCTATAACGTTTACGTCATCTTTAACATCCTGCCCGAGGATTACGCGCACTGGCTCTTGATCCATATCCAGGCGCACCACGATCTGCCCGCACAGCGTACGCTCTTCCGCAATCTGCCACCCGAAGCGGAATTGGCCCGTGAGGTTGAGCTGATCCGCAGTCGCGCCGACGAAGCCAACGCGGCCCTTATCCGTGCCAACCTGCGGTTGGTGGTCAGTGTGGCCAAGCGCTATCTGGGCCGCGGCATCTCGCTCCTGGATCTGATCCAGGAGGGCAACCTTGGCCTGCTGCGTGCGGTGAACAAGTTTGACCCGCGCCGCGGCTTTAAATTCAGCACCTATGCCACTTGGTGGATCCGCCAGTCCATCAATCGTTCCATTGCCGAGCAGGCCCGCACCATCCGCATCCCGGTGCACCTGTTCGAGGCGATCACCCGTCTGCTTCACGTCCAGCGCACCCTGACACAGCAATTCGGCCGTGACCCCACGAACGATGAACTGGCCCTCGAAATCGGCTATCTCTCTCCGGCGGATGTCCAGGCTGTCCTGCGGGCACGCGCCGAAGATGTGCCGCTCGACCCGGAACTCCAGCACCGCTGGGAGCAGGCCACCACCAAAGTTGACCACATCCTGCGCTCCGCGGAGGAGCCGGTCTCGCTGGATGGTCCGGCAGGTGGGGATGAGGATTCAAGCCAGTTGGGCGATTTCATCGAGGATGTCGATGCCCTTGAACCCTTGGATGCGGCCTCGCGTGAGATGTTGCGCGAGCAAGTCCAGCATTCCCTGGCAGCCCTCTCCGAGCGTGAGCGCCAGGTGTTGGAATTGCGCTTCGGCCTGATCGATGGCAAGGACCACACGCTGGAAGAGGTCAGCCGCTACTTCAACGTGACCCGTGAGCGCATCCGCCAGATCGAGGCCAAGGCGTTGCGTAAGTTAAGGCATCCCACCCGCAGCCGCCTTTTTAAGGGATTATTTGGGTTGAATTTTATAATAGGGAGGAGTTCATATGCCAATAGTTGATAAAGTAGGCTATGGTGAATTAACACCTTTAAAAATTGAGATCTTGTCGAGAATTCTTGATATGCATTTAGCGGTAACACAGGCCGTTCTAAGAAAAAACCCATATTATCGCCAAATCTACCGTTATATTGATGTGACAGCTGGAAAAGGATATACACCAGATGGAAGAATAATCGGCAGCCCGCTGGTTTTTCTCAATTCGGTAAAATTACTAAACCAACATATCCCGTATATGGTAGACCTTATTGAATGTGAGGATACGAATTTGACTGAATTGCGTGCTAATGTTAGAAGACATTGTCAGCAGAATGGTCTAAATTCCAAACAAATTAAATTTCATCTTGGTAATTATGAAAACAAGGTGCCAGAATTATTGCCAACCCCCAATGATTTGGAGCTAGGCTTAGTTTTTGTTGATCCTTCTGGTAATCTCCCCGATTTCGAAACTGTGAGTTACATCTCACGAATGCGACCTCGCATGGAAATTTTGATTTATATCCCCACCACTAATGTGAAACGGCAGAAGGGAAAATTGTTGTCAGATTATATGGTCGAGATGGGGAAAAAGTATTGGTTTGTCAGGAAACCACTTGCATGGGATAAATTCAAATGGACTTTCTTACTTGGAACTAGTCACCCTACAATCTTTAAGGATTACAAAGGAATTGATTTTGTCAGGATTAAATCACCTGAGGCTCAGGAATTCTTTCCAAAATTAAACCTCACAGCAGAAGCAAGGATGAGAAAAATCCAGCCAGAACTCCCATTTCCAAAACAAGACAAATAGAACAAATGTACCAAAATATGATAGAATAAGCTAAATCATTTTTCGGATAAAAGTATATGGCAGCACGCTCTGGTATTGAGTGGACCGAATCCACCTGGAATCCCCTGACCGGTTGCACCAAAGTCAGTCCGGGATGCAAGCATTGCTATGCGGAGCGCATGGCAAAACGATTGCAGGCCATGGGCCAACCGAACTATGCCAGTGGTTTTAAACTGGCGATGCACGAGTCTTTGCTGCAAAAACCATTGGAATGGAAAACTCCCCAGGTGATTTTTGTCAACTCAATGAGTGATCTTTTTCATGAAAGAGTTCCGTTCAAGTTCATCAAAAAAACATTTGACGTTATGCGTCAAGCATCCTGGCACCAGTTTCAGGTGCTGACCAAACGCGCCGAGCGCCTGGCGGAGCTCAGTCCGCAAATCGATTGGCCGGAAAATGTCTGGATGGGCGTAAGTGTTGAGAATCAAGATTACGTTTCCCGCATCGATTGCTTGCGGCGGACAGGTGCAGAGATAAAATTCCTTTCATTGGAACCCTTGCTTGGGCCAATTTGTCAACTTGACCTGGCTGGTATCAACTGGGTGATCGTCGGCGGTGAGTTTGGTCCGGGAGCGCGGCCAGTTATGCAGGATTGGGTTACTGACATTCGCGATCAGTGTGGCGCTGCTCAAGTACCATTCTTCTTTAAACAATGGGGGGGCGTTCAAAAGAAGAGAGCCGGGCGTGATCTGGAAGGTCGTACTTGGGACGAAATGCCTGAAAATGTCGGCTTTGCAAGGGCGTAGGTTTTTAATGGAAATTACATCTACTGGATATTTCATCCCCGCTTTCTCAAATTGAAAGCGGGGTCTTTTTGTTCGTACCTTTTTTCACAAAGGTGTGTTATATTAGAGTGCTTTAGGTGTCAAGCGAACCCTTAAATCTTTCTGGGGCACAACAGCCTGCTCTGATTCTTATCCTACTTATGTTATACTTTCGCCCCGGTAAGAAAACCAAGAACCGCTAGAGGAGTCGCCATGCTTCTCCAATACGCTGCAATCGCTGCATTTGTGATCATCACCGCCCTGGTCGGATTTATCGCCATCGGCCTGGGCATGGCTTTCGGCCCGAAACGATCCACGGATAAAAAGGCCATGCCCTATAAATTGGGCATGAACCCCATCGGCCCTGGCACCCGCCGGATACCGGTGCGGTTCTACATGGTGGCTGTCCTGTTCATCCTGTTCGACATAGAAACCATCTTTTTCCTGCCCTGGGCAATCGTCTTCCGCCAGCTTGGTCTGTTTGGCCTAGCGGAAATGGCCGTCTTTATCGCCATTTTATTGGTAGGCTATTTTTACGCGTGGAAGAAAGGAGCTCTTGAATGGGAGTAGAGCAAAAACTTGGTAATATGGGCGTGGTCACAACCACGCTGGAACAGGCCGTGGCCTGGAGCCGCACGAACGCCATGTGGCCGCTGTTGTTCGGGCTGGCCTGCTGTGCCATTGAGATGATGTCCGCCCAGGCTTCTCATTATGACATGTCCCGCTTTGGGATGGAACTGATGCGACCCTCCCCGCGCCAATCGGACCTGATGATTGTAGCCGGGCGCGTTTCGCGCAAGATGGCGCCTGTGCTGCGCCGGCTGTACGACCAGATGCCCGAACCCAAGTGGGTCATTTCGATGGGTGACTGTGCCTCCTGCGGCGGCGTTTTCAATAACTACGCCATTGTGCAGGGTGTGGATGAGGTTGTGCCGGTGGATGTCTACGTTGCGGGCTGCCCGCCGCGCCCCGAAGCGCTCATCCATGGTGTGCTGACACTTTACGAAAAAGTGCGTGGCATTAAGTTTGCCGAAGTGCAGAAATAACCGAGGCGCACATGGACAAGAAACTGCAACCCATCGTTGAAGAACTGGAAATAGCCTTCGCGGTAACTGCTACTGAATACCGCTCGGGAATCAGCCTGGTACTCCCGGCGGAGAAGATCGTCGCAGCCTGCCGGAAGCTTCAGGGTCTGGGCTTCGAACTGCTCTCCGCCCTGACCGCCGTGGATTACTGGCCGCAGGAACAACCGCGTTTCCACGTCATTTACGAGGTCACCTCAATTTCCAGGAATCTGCGCCTGGAAATACGCGTCCCGGTGCCGGGCATCAATCCGACCCTGCCGACCATATCTCATCTCTACCGCAACGCCAACTGGCGCGAGCGCGAACTGTGGGACATGTTTGGCATCAAGGCCGAAGGTCATCCCGACCTGCGCCGTATCCTGATGCCGGCTGACTGGGAAGGCCATCCCCTGCGCAAGGATTATCCGCTGGGTTACGAGGAACCGCAGTTTACCTTTAACTTCGAAGAGATCGACCTGCGCAAGCCATATGCCAAGGAATAGCGGCTATGACTGACATTCAAGAAGTTACCGTTGATGATCTGAAGCACCTGGTCTCTGAACGTGCCATCCAGGGCGAAACCATGTTGTTGAACATGGGCCCTCAGCACCCATCCACGCACGGCGTGCTGCGCCTCCTGCTTGAACTGGATGGTGAGACGGTGATCAACTGCATTCCCGACATTGGTTTTCTGCATACTGGCGTCGAGAAGAACATGGAAGCCAAAACGTACCAGAAGGCCGAAGTAATGTCTGACCGCCTGGACTATATGAACACGGTCGGCAACAACCTGGCCTTTTCACTGGCGGTCGAAAAACTAGTGGACCTGGATGTGCCGGTGCGTGCCCAGGCCATCCGCGTCATCCTGGCAGAGCTGACCCGTTTTCAATCGCACCTGGTCTGGCTGGGCACAGCTGCCCTGGACCTGGCAGCCATGTCCATGTTCCTGTATTGCTTCCGCGAACGCGAGTACATCCTGGATGTCATGGAGATGTGCTCCGGCCAGCGCATGATGACCACTTACATCCGCCCGGGCGGTATCTGGCGGGATTTACCGGTGGAATTCGAAGCCGCTGTCCGGAATATCATCAAGACCTTCCCGAAACGGATTGACCAGTACGAGGCGCTCCTGATCCGCAACCCGCTCATGCTCGACCGGACGCTTGGCATCGGCAAACTGACCGGGGAGGAATGCCTGAACTTTGGCGTGACCGGCCCGATGCTGCGCGCCAGCGGTGTCAAGTGGGATCTTCGCAAAACGCAGCCTTATTCCGGGTACGAGCAGTATGATTTCGAGATCCCGACCCGTCCCGAGGGGGATGTGTACGCACGTTTCCTGGTGCGCCTGGAAGAGATGCGCCAGTCGCTCAGGATTGTCGGGCAGGCACTTGATAAACTCCCGCTGGGTCCGGTTCGCTCGAATAATTACAAGTTCGTCCCGCCGCCGCGCTCGGAGATTGGCGTCAGCATGGAAGCGCTCATCCACCACTTCAAGTTGTGGACGGAGGGATTCAATGCCCCGAAAGGTTCGGTCTACAGTGCCGTCGAATCGCCGCGTGGCGAGCTGGGCGTTTATTTGGAATCGGATGGAGGCCCAAAGCCATACCGCATCCACTGGCGTACACCCTCATTTGATAATCTGCAATCCATCCCATTGATGGCCAAGGGAGTACTGGTGGCTGATCTGGTCGCCATTATCGGCAGTATCGATATTGTTCTAGGTGATGTGGATCGATAAATGTGCCACGTGCAAATGTGTCACGTTTCACCTGTCAGGTGTGAGGATTTATGCTTGCTGAAAAATATCCCGATGAAGTAAAGAGAATCCTGGCAAAATATCCGCCGGAGCAAAAACGCTCGGCGGTCATGCCGCTGCTGTACCTGTCGCAACGCGCAGACGGATTTGTCACCAAAGCCGCTCTGGAAGACATTGCCAAAATGCTGGATATCACTTCCACCGATGTGGCCGAGATTGTCGGTTTTTACACGCTTTACCACGACAAGCAGGCCGGCAAATACCGCATGCAGGTTTGCACCGACCTGCCCTGCGCCCTGCGCGGCGCGGACAAGTTCCTGGAGGAATTGTGCGGCAACCTGGGTATCCAGGTTGGCGAAACCACGCCGGATGGCCTGGTAACAATCGAGGCGGTCATGTGTCTGGCCGGCTGTGACCGGGCTCCGATGTTCCAGTTGCAGAGTGCAGATGGCGTCGCATACCACGAGAACATGACCGTGGATAAGACCCTGGAACTGGTCGAAGCGCTCAAAAAGAGCGATCGGGAGGTGAATTAATGGCTCATCTCCTATTGCGTCACCGTGATATTCCCGGGATCGACGGGTTGGATGTCTACCAAAAGAACGGCGGGTTTGCAGCCTTCAAGAAAGCCGTTACTACAATGAAGTCCCAGGAAGTGACCGACCTGGTCAAGGCTTCCGGGCTGCGCGGGCGCGGTGGTGCGGGTTTCCCGACCGGCGTCAAGTGGTCGTTCATCCCCAATACCATCTGGCCGCACTACGTGGTGGCCAATGCGGACGAGTCTGAACCCGGCACCTTCAAGGACCGCGAGATCATGGAAGGCAACCCTTTGCAGTTCCTGGAAGGAGTGGCCATTGCCGCTTACGCGGTAGGAGCCAACGCCGCTTACGTCTACCTGCGCGGTGAGTTCTGGCAGGTGGCTGCCAACCTGGATGGGAAGATCGCCGAACTGGAGCAGGCCGGTCTGCTGGGTGATCAGCTCTTTGGCACGGATTACTCCCTGCACATTTACATTCACTTGGGCGCGGGTGCCTACATCTGTGGAGAGGAAACCGCCCTGCTTGAATCCATCGAGGGCAAACGCGGTGTGCCACGCATCCGCCCACCCTTTCCGGCGATCTATGGCCTGTACGGTAAGCCGACCGTGGTTAACAACGTCGAAACACTCACCAACCTCCCGCTGATCGTGGAAAAGGGCGCTGACTGGTACAAATCCTTGGGGACGGCCGATAGCGCCGGTGTCAAGATCTTCTCGCTCTCCGGGCACGTCAACAAACCCGGCAACTACGAACTGCCTTTCGGCACCACTTACCGCGAGCTCATTTACAGTTATGGCGGTGGCGTGACGGACGACCGCCCGATTAAGGCCATCATGTCGGCGGGGGCTTCTTCCGCCATGATCGTGGCGGATGACAAGGCCCTGGATACCCCCATGGACTATGCCTCTGTACGCACGCTCGGCGCGGACCTCGGTTCCGCCTCTGTGATTATTATCAATGACACCGTCAGCCTGGACTGGGTCATCAACAAGACCATCCACTTCTTCAAACATGAATCCTGCGGCAAGTGCACACCCTGCCGGGAAGGCACTTATTGGATGCAGCACCTGATCGAGCGCATCCGAAAAGGCGAGGAGGTGGAAGCCAGTACCCGGCTCCTGCGTACGGTTGCCAAACAAATGCAGAACAAGTGTCTCTGCCCTCTGGGCGAGTTCTCCACCATGGCAGTCACGACTTCCATCGAGCGTTTCCCGGCAGACTTCGAACCCTCCATTACTGGAGGCCAGCATGCCTAAAATGATCTCGCTGACAATTGACGGGCGCCTGGTCTCGGTCCCTGAAGGGACCTTGCTCGTGAACGCCGCGAAACAGATTGGCATCGATATCCCCGTCTTCTGCTTCCATCCCAAGATGGAACCGGTTGGCATGTGCCGCCAGTGCATGGTCGAGGTGGGCCGCCCGATTTTCGACCGTGCCACCGGGCAGGCAGTCATCGAAAATGGCGCGCAGAAGCTCCAGTTCGGGGTCAAGCTCGAGACCGCCTGCACCACGCCGGTCTCCGAGGGCATGCTGGTGCTGAGCCAGTCCGAGAAGACCAAAGCCTCCCAGAAGGAGATCCTCGAGTTCCTGCTGACTTCGCACCCGCTGGACTGCCCGGTCTGCGACAAGGGTGGCGAATGCCCGCTTCAGAACCTGACCATGGCGCACGCTTCACCGCTTAGCCGTTTCATATATGATGAGAAAAGCCATGCTGCCAAACACGTCCCGCTGGGAGATCTGATCTGGCTGGATCGTGAACGCTGCATCCAATGCGCCCGCTGCATCCGCTTCCAGGATGAGATTGCCGGGGAGGCGGTATTGGGCTTCTACCAGCGCGGGCGTGCCACGGACATATTTACCTATTCCGAACTGGGTTTTGACTCGGTCTTTTCCGGCAATACCACCGATATCTGCCCGGTCGGCGCTCTGACCACCGAGGATTTCCGCTTCGGTGCTCGTCCCTGGGAGTTGAAAGCGGCCGCCTCGGTCTGTGCGCACTGCCCGGTGGGCTGTAATATCTCCTTCAATACCCGCCGCGAGGCCATGTCGGATGGTAAAGTCGCCATCAAGCGTGTCATGCCGCGCCAGAATGAACAGGTCAACGAGATCTGGATCTGCGACAAAGGCCGC
This sequence comes from uncultured Chloroflexia bacterium, assembly GCA_963827305.1. GTDB lineage: Bacteria > Chloroflexota > Anaerolineae > Anaerolineales > Villigracilaceae > UBA877. Next base: position 216,273 of record CAWHAM010000022.1, on the reverse strand, counting down.
TTTGCTTATCATTTTGCCGAAAATAACAAACGACTCGAGCAACCGCTGGTCAAAACGAATGGCAAGTTGGAAACAACTTCCTGGGAAGCCGCCCTTGAAGAAGTATGTAAACAGGTAAAGGGACATCCGGGAGAGGTCGTCGTTTTGGCGGGCGGTCGTTTGAGCAACGAAGATCTTTTCAACCTGAAGCAACTGGCGGATGGTCTGGGCGGGCAGGCCCTCCTGTATACCCGGATGGGCGGCGGTGACCTGACCGCTGCATTTGGCGTTACCGCCGGCACGAATTTCTCCGAATTGGGTGCAGGTACCACCATCCTGGTTGTGGCCTCTGACCTTTATAATGAAGCGCCGGTCTGGCATCTGCGCCTCAAGCAGGCTGCCAAGCGTGGCGCGACTCTGATCGTCGCCAATGCCCGTGAAACGAAACTAGAACGCTATGCCAAATTCGTTGTCCGGTATGCCTATGGCGATGAGATCGAGACCGTCAATGGCCTCACGGATAAGCCCAAGATCGGTCCAGCCATAACCGCTGCGGAAAACCTCGTCGTCATGTACGGTTCGGACGGAATGGGTCTGGATGCTTCATCAGCCCTGGCGTTTGCCTGTGCAGAACTGGTCAAAAGCCGCGCCGGTAAACCGAATAATGGTTTACTCGGCGTCTGGCCTCATGCCAATGACCAGGGCGCCTGGGAAATGGGCTTCCAGCCCGCCTCGGATCTGGCAAATACCCTCAAAGACAAGCTCGTCTGCATTGTTGCGGCCGACCCGGTTGGTGACGATCCCAAACTGGCCGAGGTGCTCAACGGCGCCAGGGCTGTCATAGTCCAGGAACTCTTTCTGACGGAAACCGCCAAACTGGCGCAGGTTGTCCTACCCGCCCAGGCATATACCGAACGGGACGGTTCGTTTACGTCCGGAGAACGGCGCGTCCAGCGCTTCTATCCGGCCGTCCCGCCGCATGGACAGGCGCGTCCTGATTTTGTCATCACCGCCCAGCTTGCCGCCGGACTAGGTCTCGAAATCGAAAGCCGTTCTGCCTCGCACGTCATGGACCGGCTGGCTGCCTCGGTCAAGGCTTTTTCAGGTGTTTCCTATCTTACCTTGGCCGAAGTGGCTGACCAGTGGCCCATCGTCGGTCGTGGTGACCTGTATTATGGTGGCACAACCTACGAAAACAAGCAGGGTCTGGGTGTGCAGTTGGCTCTGGCGGGCCTCACCCCCGCTCCCTTTCCTAAAAGGAGAGGGGAGTATCTGCGCCCGGATGAAGACCAGTGGCTGGCCGTTCCGGTGACGCGCCTCTACGACCGTGGTATTACGGTCGTCACGTCTGAACTGCTCCGGCAGCATATTGGGGAATCCTCCGTTATCATGAATCCCGAGGCAGCCCGGTCTCTTGGCCTCCAGCCCGGTGACCTGCTGCAGGTCAACGGTATGGAAGCGCAAGCCGTGTTGGATGAAACGGTTCCCTCCAGCGTTGTGTTGGTGCCGCGCAGCATGGGCTTGCCGGTTGAAATGCCGGTCGTGGCAAAACTGAAGAAAGCGTCTCGTACCCGCTAGGGCACTGGTACCGCTAGGGTATAGGAAGGCATTGATGAACTTTTCGCTGATAATCGAATGGCTTATCAAATCGGTCGTGCTGGTGCTGCTCCTGCTGGGCGGCTTTGCCTACCTGACGCTCTATGAGCGCAAAGCCCTCGCCCGGATTCAAATGCGCGTAGGCCCTAATCGCGCCGGTCCGTGGGGGATTTTGCAACCCATTGCCGACGCGGTTAAATTGATATTTAAGGAAGAGTTGATGCCGGCCAGGGCCGACAAGTTGCTCTTCTTCCTCGCTCCGGTGGTGACATTGGTCCCGGCGCTGGTGATTACTGCGGTGGTACCCTGGGGTCCCACCCTGCACCTGTTTGGTCGCGATATTACCCTCTACGTCGCTGACATCAATGTGGGCGTCTTGTACATCATGTCGGTGGCTTCGATCGCGGTCTACGGAATTGTGCTGGCGGGCTGGTCATCCAACAACAAGTATGCCATGATGGGTGGTTTACGCTCCACGGCGCAAATGATCAGTTACGAAATTGCTCTTGGCTTGTCGTTCGTGGGAGTGATCCTGCTGGCCGGTTCCGCCCAGATGACAGAGATCGTCAATGCACAGAAATCCGCTTGGTTCGTGCTGCTCCAGCCGGTCGGGACGGTCATCTTCCTGGTTGCCACCCTGGCCGAGGTCAACCGCGCTCCGTTCGACATGCCCGAGGCCGAGCAGGAACTCACCGCCGGGTACCACTCCGAATACTCCGGCATGAAGTTCGCCCTGCTTTTCATGGCCGAATACGACAAAATGATTGCCATCTGTTCCATCGGAGCGACGCTCTTCTTCGGCGGCTACCGCGAGTTCTGGTTCCTGTCGAATACCGTCCTGAGCGTGGACCGGACACCCTGGCTTGGCCCGGTCTACATCTTCCTGAAGATCTTCATCCTGCTCTTCGGAATGATCTGGGTGCGGGCCACCTTCCCGCGCATCCGTTACGACCGGCTGATGGCTTTTGGCTGGAAGGTGCTCCTGCCGCTTTCGCTGGCGCTGATTTTCATCACCGCCACGTGCATATTGCTGGCTCAGCAGGTCAATGCCCTGCTCCTGTGGGCCATCCCGGTGGTTTCTTTACTGGTGGGTTTGGTGGCGGTCGTATTGGTATATCGAGCTTTGAGGAGAAAAGAATATGCGCGTGCTTGAGCCTCTCATCGAATTGGCGCGCGGCCTGTGGACCACGCTCCGGATGATGTTCGAAAAGCCCGTGACGGTCCAGTATCCGGAGCAGAAGAAACCGGTTAAACCGCGCTTCCGCGGACGGCACGTGCTGCATCGTTATGAGAATGGCTTGGAAAAGTGCATCGGCTGCTCGTTATGCGCGGCGGCCTGCCCGGCGGATGCCATCTTCGTCGAATCCTCCGAGAACACCGATGAGAAGCGCTTCTCACCTGGCGATCGTTATGCCAGTACCTACGAGATCAACATGCTGCGTTGCATCTATTGCGGCTTTTGCGAAGACGCCTGCCCGACCGAGGCGATCACCCTGGGCGACCAGTATGAGCTGTCCTTCACGGACCGTCGCCAGGCCATCTATCCGAAGGAGATGCTGATCCAACCCGTCCCGGCGGGCGGACAGCCTACTCCACAAAAGACAGAGCCGGGAAAATTCACCCGCTCGGTACCTGAAATGAAAGATCCACGGGATTGAGACGCCTATGAACCTGACACTCATCCTCTTCTACATTCTGGCAGTTACGGCGGTGGCAACCGCGGCCGGATTGCTGCTCAGCCGCAACTCGGTTTACGCTGCCTTGTTCCTCGTTTTGAACTTCGCCACGGTGGCAGTTTATTATCTGCTGCTGGGGGCGCCTTTTATTGCTCTGGTTCAGGTGACGGTCTACGCCGGAGCCATCATGGTGCTGTTCCTGTTTGTGATCATGTTGCTGGGCGCCGAGAAACTCCCCAAGGCCCAGGTGCTGCCCTGGCAGCGTCCGCTGGCGATTGGCCTGGCAACGATCCTGCTCTTGGAGGCAGGTTTCCTGCTCTACCAACGCCTGCATACCACCGCGATCCTCCAGGCTCCTGGTGCAGAACTCAACACCACTGCAACCCTGCAGACCTTGGGCATGGCATTATTCAGTCAGTATCTCCTGCCGTTTGAGGTGACCTCCCTCCTGCTGCTGGTGGCGATGGTGGGAGCGATTGTCCTGACCAAACAGGTGAAAGGAGAGCAGGCCTGATGGGCGTATTTGGTGGAATTCCTCTCTCCGGTTTCCTGACGGTTTCAGCCATTTTATTTACGCTGGGTGCGCTGGGTGTATTGATCCGGCGCAATGCCATCATCATCTTCATGTCGGTCGAGTTGATGCTGAACGCAGCCAACCTGGCATTTGTGGCCTTCGCCCGTTCCTACAACGTGTTGAGCGGACAGTTGTTCGTCTTCTTTGTCATGACAGTCTCCGCTGCGGAAGTTGCGGTCGGACTGGCACTGATCGTGGCGATCTTCCGCTCCAAGCACAGCATCGACGTGGACCAGATGAGCAGTCTGAAAGGATAGCCCATGCAAACACTGTTCAGCCTGGTTCCTCTGATCGTCCTCCTGCCTGTTCTCGGCCTGCTGGTCAATATCGCTTTTGGCGGCAGGTTGGGCGAAAAAGCCATCGGCACACTTGCAAGCGCAGCCTCGGGCCTGGCTTTCGTTGTCTCGGTGCTGCTGGGCATCGCCCTGTGGACTGGCGGTGGCAATGTGCAGGTTGTCCCGTTCGCCGATTGGATTCGCATCGGAACGCTTAACATCCCCTGGAACTTCCGCGTGGACACACTTTCGGTGACCATGATGCTTGTTGTCTCCGGCGTGGGTACGCTCATCCATATTTATGCCATCGGATATATGCACGAGGATGTGCGTTTCAAGAACGACGTCGGCCGCTACCGCCGCTTCTTCGTCTTCATGAACCTGTTCATCGCCATGATGATGATCCTGGTCAGCGGCGACTCGTACCTGATGCTGTTTGTCGGGTGGGAGGGCGTGGGCCTGTGCTCGTTCCTGCTGATCGGCTTCTGGTATGAGATGGACACGCTCGGCCGGCCTTCTTGGGCCAACTCGAACGCTGCCAAGAAGGCCATGATCGCCAACCGCATCGGCGACTTTGGCTTCCTGTTGGCGGCATTCACCATGTTCTGGGCTTTCGGCAGCTTCCAATTCGGCGAAGTCTTCGGGAAGGCTCCCCAGATTGCTGCCATGACCCCGGGCGTGGTCCTCTTCATCACCCTGTTCATGCTGATCGGCGTGGCGGGCAAGTCTGCCCAGATCCCGCTCTATGTCTGGCTGCCGGATGCCATGGCCGGCCCGACCCCCGTCTCGGCCCTCATTCATGCCGCCACCATGGTCACAGCCGGTGTTTACCTTGTGGCGCGTTCCTGGCCGCTCTACTCGCTCGTGCCGGATGCCCAGTATGTCGTGGCGATGGTCGGCGCGGTGACGGCGCTCTTCGCTGCCACGATTGCTGCCGGGCAGTATGACATCAAGAAGGTACTGGCCTACTCCACCATCTCGCAGTTGGGCTTCATGGTGGCGGCGGTTGGTATGGGCGCCTACGTGGCGGGCATGTTCCATCTGGTTACCCATGCCTTCTTCAAGGCGCTGCTTTTCCTTTCAGCCGGTTCGGTCATCCTCGGCATGGAACGTGGACACCACTACTTGGCGCATGGTCAGCATGATGAGCACCATGAAGAAGACTTTGACCCCAGCGATATGCGCAACATGGGCGGACTGCGTAAGCAGATGCCTGTCACGTTCTGGCTGTACCTGATCGGCACGTTGGCGCTTGCGGGCATCTTCCCGTTCGCTGGGTTCTGGTCGAAGGATGAGATCCTGCTGGATGCTGCCAGGAAATTTCCCGTGATATATATTATCCTGACCATTGCAGCCTTCCTGACTGCTTTCTACATGGGCCGCCAGATCTGGATGGTCTTTTTCGGCAAGCCGCGTCACGCCGCCGCACAGCACGCCGAGGAAAGCCCGAAAGTGATAACCGTCCCTCTGATGGTGCTGGCGGCTCTCTCGATGATGGGTGGGGCGCTCAACCTGCCGGGCGTCCATACGCTGACGAACTGGCTGGGCCATACCATCCAGGCGGTCGAACATGAAGCCGAAGCGGTTCCTTGGCTGGCAGTCTCGTGGGGTGGGTTCAACCCGATCGTGGCGCTTTTATCCCTCGTTCTGGCGCTGGTTGCGATTTACATTTCCTGGCTGATCTACGGACGCAAGCCGCTCGAAAGCGGTCAAAAGGATCCGCTCAAGCAGCCGCTCGGTTTCATCTTCACCGGCATGGAAAACAAATGGTTCGTGGACGAGATTTATGCGGCAGTCATCCTGAAGCCCTACACATCCATCTCCGGTTTCCTGGCGGACGTCATCGATGGACGCTTCTGGCATGACTGGTTCCATGAGAAGGTCATCGCTGGGACGTATAACTTTGTCTCGAAAACGGTGCTTGACCTGCGCGTTGACCAGCAGTTCATCGATGCCATCGCCAATGGTCTCGGCAATCTCACCCGGCGCGTCTCGGCCAGCCTGCGCCGCTTGCAGAATGGTTTTGTTCGTTCGTATGCATTGGCCGTTTTATTCGGTGTTGTCCTTATTCTTGGCTATCTCTTGCTTATGAAGATCAAACGTCACGTGTGCCTGCGGCACACCTGTACCTGCGATACGGTCGCAGGCAGTGCAGGCAAATGTCCGACATCTATTTTCGATGTTTGACCTGACAGGAGTAAACATGGACTTTATAACCAATCCTCTTAACATCGTGATTTTCTTCCCGCTGGTGGGCGTGCTGGTTTTGCTCTTCATGCCCTCCGGGAAGAAGAACCTGCTGCGCTGGACGGCCCTGGTGACTACTCTGGTGACCTTCGGCCTGTCCATCTGGATGCTGACCATGTTCGACAAGTCCAACCCGGACCTGCAGCTTGGCCTGACCCTGCCCTGGATCCAGGTGGCGGGTTGGAACATCTCCTACGCCATCGGCGTGGACGGGTTGTCCATCCTGCTCGTCCTGCTGACGACCTTCCTGACCCCCATCTCCATCCTTTCCACCTGGAGCGCGGTCGAGGAGCGCGTCAAGGATTTCATGCTGTTCTTCCTCCTTCTTGAAGTGGGCATGCTGGGCGTCTTCCTGGCGCAGGACCTGTTCCTGTTCTACATCTTCTGGGAATTCACTCTCGTCCCGATGTACTTCCTGATTGGCATCTGGGGTGGGCCGCGCCGCATTTATGCCGCCATCAAGTTCTTCCTGTACACCATGGCCGGATCCATCCTGATGCTTCTGGCCATCCTGTGGCTGGGCATCCACCAGGCCACCTTCTCGGTGCCTGAGTTGATGGCCAAGGGCGGCATTCCCGCCAACCTGCAGATGTGGCTGTTCCTGGCCTTTGCGGCGGCTTTTGCCATCAAGGTCCCGATGTGGCCGCTGCACTCCTGGCTGCCGGACGCGCACGTGGAAGCCCCCACGGCCGGTTCCATTATCCTGGCGGGTGTCCTGTTGAAAATGGGCACGTACGGCTTCCTGCGCTTCAATATTCCGCTCTTTCCGCAAGCCGCCCTCAAGGCCGCCCCGTGGATGGCTTTGCTGGCGGTCATTGGTATCATCTATGGCGCAGCCGTCTCCTATGCTCAGAAGGACATCAAGAAACTGGTTGCTTATTCCTCTGTCAGCCACCTGGGTTTCGTCATGCTGGGCCTGTTTGCACTCAACGCCCAGGGTGTGGAAGGTAGCATCCTGCAAATGATCAACCACGGCCTGAGCACGGGTGCGTTGTTCCTCCTGGTCGGTATGGTCTACGAACAAACGCACACGCGTGAGTTCAGCGTGTACGGTGGCCTGTGGAAGGTCATGCCGGTCTTTGGTACGTTCATGTTGATCGTTTCCCTGTCCTCGATGGCCCTGCCTGGTCTGAACGGCTTTGTTGGCGAGTTCACCATCCTCTTGGGAGCCTTTGGTTCCAAGGCCATCGGCTCTCCCTGGTTCGCCGGGGTTGCTGCCGCGGGCGTCATCATGGCTGCCGTTTATATCCTGTATATGTTCCAGAGGATTTTCCTCGGTCCCGAAGGCTCCATCTTGGAGGAAGTCAAGAAACACGGCCATGCATTGCGTGACCTGAGCTGGCGCGAGATCGTCACCACTGTCCCGCTGCTGGTTTTTATCTTCTGGATCGGCCTGTACCCTAAGCCGTTCTTTGACCTGATGGCCCCGGCGGTTGGAAAACTGCTGGTCGCACTCCACTAGCGTTTTCCCTTACCTCCTGCCCCTATCCCACCGGGACGTGTGCCGTCGGGGTAGAGGGGTTGGGGTGAGGGAACGGAGCGATTATGACGCATTCTGACCTGAATACACTTCTCCCGCTTATTTTCCTGACCGTCTGGGCCTGTGTGCTCCTGCTGGTGGATTTGTTCATTCCAAAGGGACGCAAGGGCTGGACGGCTTTCCTGGGTGCGCTTGGTCTGGCAGCGACCATGGGGATCACCCTCGCCCACGCCGGGCAGGAAGGGATCGCTTTCAGCGGCATGGTTGTGCTGGATAATTTTTCCTCCTTCCTGGACATGCTCTTCCTGGCAGCTGGGTTGCTTGGGATTGCCCTGGCATATGGCTACCTCAGGCGCATGGGCATCGAGCGCGGCGAATATTACGCCCTGCTGCTCTTCAGCGTGACGGGCATGCTGCTGATGGCCCAGGCGGCTGACCTGATCGTTATTTTTCTGGCGCTGGAACTCCTCTCCATCCCACTCTACGTGCTTTCCGCCTTCGCCCGCCCGCGCCTGAACTCGGAGGAGGCCGGTCTCAAGTACTTCCTGCTAGGAGCGTTCTCAACCGGGTTTGTCGTCTACGGCATCGCCCTGGTCTTCGGTGCGACTGGCACGACCCAGCTGACGGAGATCGTCTCTGCCATAACCGGTTTGGGGCCTGTGCCCGCCGTGCCTGCGTCTGTGCCTGCGGTACAGGTGAGTTTACCGCTGCTGGGCATCGGCGCGGCGTTGATCCTGGTCGGCTTCGGGTTCAAGGTCGCCGCCGTGCCTTTCCACATGTGGACGCCAGATGTCTACCAGGGGGCTCCCACCCCGGTGACCAGTTTCATGGCGGTCGGCGCCAAGGCGGCCGGTTTCGCCGCCCTGCTGCGGATCTTCGTGACGGCGCTGCCCTCCCTCAACTTGGACCTGGTACCGGTGCTGTGGAGCCTGGCCGCGCTGACCATGCTGGTCGGCAACCTGTTGGCCATCTCCCAGACCAACATCAAGCGCATGCTGGCTTATTCGAGCATTGCCCATGCCGGGTACATCTTGATGGCGCTGGTGGCTTATGGCAAGCCGCAGGTGGCCGGTGACGCGGTCGCCTCGGCGCTCTTCTACCTGGTGACCTACGCCCTGACCTCTTTTGGTACCTGGGCGGTGGTCATCGCCTTGGAGAAGACCGAAGGAAGGGGTCTCGAGATCGCCGATTATGCCGGCCTGGGCCGCAAACGCCCGCTTCTGGCTGCCGCCATGACGGTCTTTATGCTCTCGTTGATCGGCATGCCGCCCACGTTGGGGCTGGTGGGAAAGTTCTACCTGTTCCGCACTGCCATCCAGGGTGGCTTCATCGGCTTGGCGGTCATCGGCGTTCTGACCTCTCTCATCTCCGCATACTATTACCTGCGCGTGGTGGTGACGATGTACATGCGGGAAGGCGAACCTGAAACCACCCGGGAACCTTGGTTGGACTTCACTTGGGGCCTGACTGCCCTGGCAACGGTGGTGCTATCCTTCCTGCCCACGGCGCTCTTCACCTGGGCCAGTGGGGCGGTCTTAAAGTTGTTTTAGTGCATCGAAATCAGGGAGGAAGTTTGGACAAAAAATAGGGTGCGAGCGGCGCAAAACGCCATTCCCACCCTGTTTTTCGAATTTCTCCCCACCTCGCTATATTGCGCGCATCCGGTTATTTTTGAGGTTGTGCTCCACTTCGGCAAGATGAAGCGCTTCCATCAGCGGCGGCACGTACATACCGAAACGACCGCGCAAACCCTTCTTCAGCCCATACCAGCCGCCGACGGGATTCTTTGGAGACCGGCCCCAGCCTTCAACGGTCCCCTCTGCGGCCGGTTTTTGTTCATCGGCGCTGCCAAGCGGCATCCAGTCGCCATGCGCCTTGAGCATGGCATGAAGGTCGTCCAGGCAGCGCAATTGGTATCGCAATTCGGTTTTTCCGACGATGCACACCAGGGCAGGCGGGTTGGCCGCCTCGTCCCGGAACATCTGGTATTCCGAACTCCCGCTGGGCGTTTTCAAATGCCAGGGGTGTTCGCGCGTTCCGTCCCCTTTCATTTGATTCGCGGCCATTTTACCTCCATGTAACAAACCTATAGCTATCAATATTATCCAATTATACCCTTGTCCGCATTGCATCAAATATCCCCTATCTGTACCACTAAAGAGGTCTTTGGTGAGTTTGTGCGTCGCACATTTGACTTCCCTCTTTCATGGAGTGCGACAACTTAATAAATACTCCGTCTTCTTATCCCGCTTTCCATCAAAATACTTCTCCAGCACACGGGCAAACACGGATTCAGGCTTCGATACACACGCAAACAGTGTCATTGACGACTTCAACTTCACATCGTCAGGGGAACCAAAGATATCCGATGCGGTTTTCCCCGCGATACCCAGTAATATTCCACAACATTTTAACAGCCTTGCTCCAAGAACCGGATGATTGAGGTATTCGCGAGCTTCTTCCTCGCTTTTGATGGAGTAGTACCTGGATATTTCGCTATATCCCAATCCTTCGATCTGTGGAAATATGAACCACATCCAATGCGATCGTTTCTGGCCGCTTCCCAGTTCTGTTAAAACGCTCTCGAATATCGTTTCCTGTGCGCGGATGAAACGGTCCAAATCATACGGGTCATGGTGAAGCATCCCGGCTCCTGCTTCTGATTTACCTTCCCGGGTTCTTTAGGCCTGTTCTCAACTTGTTCTTCACTTCACGTTTGACGCGTGCTGCCAGGACCTGGTCATGCTCAGCGAGGAATTCCTCCACCGCTCCAGCATCATGCACAACCAGCTCGCGCAAAGCCCATGAAAGCGCCTTGGCAACCATATCATCCTGATCACCTGCCAGGAAGCGGCATATGCGCAGTGTGCGTGGCACATCGCCCTTCCTGCCGTGGGCGCGCACATTCAGCGCCACGGTGCTCACCAGGGCGCCCCGGCGCCACCAGTGGTCGCTTGAAGCAGCCCACTTGAGGATCAGCTGGTCGGAGATCTGCCCATTCTGCCAGGCCGGCCCGGATAATGTCCTTCCAAATGAATCCACCCTCCTCCAGCTATCGATGCCCTGGCCGAGCGCCTCGATTTCCTCCGCTCCAAGGCGCTTAAAGGCGGCCCTGTGCCCGCGGATCAATTCGTAGGCCACCCAGCGGTAATTATCCATCTTGCAGAGCTTCGCCCCCAGCAGGAGAATCAGATCGGGTGAAGCCTCCCGCAGCGACTGCGAATACCTGCGGCGCACGGTTCGCATGACGGGCGTGTTGACCACCCCCAGCGACCGCATGTCCGCATCGATCGCCGCGGCGATCTTTTGTGCTTCGTTTTCCATTACCGATTGCTTCATGGTTCTTCTATCATACCATCCGCCTTAAAGATTGGCGAATCCGGAAGAGCGCGGGTTGGTTGGTTTTCTATTCTGATATAATATATCCGATTTATGCGTTTATTGACTTCTTTGAAGGATTTATCATTGAAGCGGATGGTCGCGCAGCATACCCGCCCGCACCCCGAAGGAGCGAAAGGCGCGATGCCGCCAGCCAATGCCCCAGGAATCTCTTTCCCGCCTTGGGACAGGGGTAGGGGGGAGTCAGAGGTTTTCTTTAATATGGGAAAATATACTCTCAAAGCAAGAAACGGGTGGCTTCCACCCCGGGGTTCGGTATAATGGGAGGTCTGGTTCCCAAAGAAGAGGCTGCCGATGCCAATGAAGCTGAAGATCTGGATTGCCCTGCTGGTCATCTATACCGTCTGGGGTAGCACCTATCTCGCCATCCGTTATGCCGTCGATACCATCCCGCCCTTCCTCATGGCCGGGACGCGTTTCCTGGTTGCCGGAGCCATCCTTTATGTATGGAGGCGTTCGGCTGGAGACCCTGCACCAAACCGCGGCCAGTGGCTGCGTGCCTCGGTGGTTGGCCTGCTGCTCCTGCTCGGCGGTAATGGGCTCGTTTCGCTGGCGGAACAGAATGTCGCCTCCGGGATCGCCGCCCTGATCATTGGCTCTGTGCCCCTTTGGATGACCACCATCGAAGCCCTTCGCCCGGGTGGTGTGCGCCCGAATTATCTCGGGATCATCGGCCTGATTATTGGTTTTGGGGGCATCGCCCTGTTGGTTGCCCCCTCCTTGTTGAGTGGGAATCCGGCCGCATCCCAACCACTCGGGGTTATCACCCTTCTGTTTGCGGCGCTTTTTTGGTCTTTGGGCTCCATCTACAGCCGCCATACCCATCTCCCGGATTCCTCCCTGCTCTCCACCGGCATGGAGATGCTGGCAGGCGGCTTTGGGCTGTACCTGGCCGGGACGCTTACAGGCGAATGGCACCTGTTGGTGCTGGCGGATATCACCGCCCGATCTTGGCTTTCGCTGTTCTACTTGATCCTGTTTGGGTCGATGGCTGGTTTTACGGCCTACGCCTGGCTGCTGCGTTCTGCCCCGGTTTCTCTGGTGGCGACCTATGCCTATGTCAACCCCCTGGTGGCGATCCTGCTGGGCAGCCTGTTTGCACAGGAAACCCTGACCATCCATGTCCTTTTTTCGGCCTTGATCATTATCGGGGCGGTCGTGCTGATCAATGCCTCCCCGCGTCTCAAGCTGCAAACCCCTCCCGCCGCAGCCGATGATTAAAAACATTCCTTCGTGTTAAATCTTTTTCCTCTTCACTTCCAGTACCGCGATCTTCGTTGAATGGTTGAACGGGCTCGGATCCGTCATGGGCGTGCCGGTCCGGGTCGTGCTGTAACCGGTTACATCGTCAGGGACCGGGATGAATTCGGCGATCTTCAGGTACCCATCCGCACACAACCCTTCCAGCGTTTGCAGGTATTCCTTCCCGCTCACATACAAGGCGTTATTAACGGCCACCAGCCAGCCACCGTCGTTGATCAGTGGCCGGACTTTGTTGATCAGCCTGGCGCTGTCCGTGTTTAGGTCTAGCACGCCTTTGGAAGTTGCCGAAAAAAATGGCGGGTCGAGCAGGACGCAGTCGAAACGTTCGCCGGCCCGCTTGAGCCGGCTGACCTGGTTCCAGAAATCCCCAGCCAGGAAATCCTCCTTATGGATTGGGAATCCGTTCAGGCTGTAGCTGGTTTTGGCAAGGTTGAGGAACTGCCTGTTCAAGTCCATCTGGACCACCCGGGCTGCCCCGCCCGCCAGGGCCGCCACTCCCAGGCTGCCGGTATAGGCAAAGGTATTCAGGACGGTCTTGTTGCCCAATTGTTCCTTGGCCCATAGGCGCAGGTTCCGTGTGTCCAGGTACAGGCTGGCGTCCCGGTTTATGCACAGGTCGAGCGCGTACCAGACCCTGTTCTCCAGCACTTTCCGGTCGGGTGCCTCGCCGAACAGGATTTTTCCCCGCCTCTCCTCCGCCCTCGGGCTGTTGCGGGTTTTGACGAGCCCGGTTCGCAGCCAGGTCAGGCGGCTTTGCAGGCAGGCTTGTGCCTCCTGGACCATGGACAGGCCCTCTTCCGGCATTTCGGCATAATTGTGCAGCACCAGCGTGCTCGCATACAGGTCGATCGCCAGATCAGTGCAGCCCTCCAGGAAACCGTTGAACAACCGCGCTGCGGTCTTGTGCCCGGGGTCAAACACCGCCTCACGCGCTTCAATTGCTCTCTCAAGCAAAAACGGGATCGATTCCGATTAATTTTTCGTTTTTCCAGCCGGCTTCAGCCGACTTTGCTTGTCAGCCGGGGGATTAATCCCTCGATGATGGTGGTTCGGGGAGAAACTCGACTCCTAATGCCTCCCTCCTTCATAGATTCGCCGGTTCGGGCTGGGCTGTGCTCCTGCCGGTCAGCCAACCTTCATAAATTCGCAGGAAGAACACGCCACTCAGGATGAGCAGGCTGCCGCCCACCTGCACCCAGGTCAGCCGTTCGCCCAGCAGGAAATAGGCGGTGACGGCAGTGAAAGCCGGTTCCAGCGAGAGGATCAGGTTGGCCACACTGGAAGGCAGGTACGTCAGGCTGACGTTGTATAGCCCGAAACCCAAGAGGGTCGGTCCCATTGCCAGCAGGAATAACACGCCCCATCCGGCCCAGGCGCTTCCCAACCACAGGAAGTCTGGTAGGCGTGTGATCGCTCCGGGCAGGAAACCCCGGCCCAGCAGGTTGAAGATCAGCATGAAGCCGGCTGCAAAGCCGAACGCATATACCAGTGTTGTCCAGGGATTTAGGCCGCGCTGCGAGGCCGATCGGCCCATCAGGCTGTAGATGGCGTAGAAAAGGCCGGAGAGGATTCCGGTGATGATTCCCAGCAGGTTGACGTGCCAGGCCGCCGGGTCCAGGGCGCCCGAGACAAGCACGCATCCTCCCAGGCATAGTACCACTGCCAGCAGCTTGGACCAGTTCAGGCGTTCCCTTAAAAACCACCGGCCCAGCAGGGCGGTAAATCCCGCCGAGCAATATGCCAGCACGGTCGAGACGGCTGCCCCGTTCAGCGCCACCGAAAGCGTCCAGAACGAGTTAAAGAACGCCAGCACCAGGCCATACAGCACGAGATAGCGCAGGGCTAGGCAGTTGACCCGCAGTAGGACTGGTCGCAACACGCCCAAAGCGACCAGCATGATGACGGTGACAAACACCTCCCGCCAGAAGGCCAGTACCAGGGCAGGCAGGTGGTAATTCTGGGTCAGATACCGGATGAAGATGGCCGTGGTCGAAAGGATGACCGCGCTGAAAAAAGCCACCGTGTAGCCGCGCGTCAGGTGTGTTTTGTTGATGGCTGGAGTGGGCATGCTCTGATTGTAGGGATAATTCAGTAAGTTGTATAGAGCCAATCCCTGCCGTTATTTAACTCTTCGACTTTCTCGCCACGAAGATCAGTTCGCCCGGATACTTTGACCCATACGGGCTCTTGTCATAGTCGGCGTAAAGCTGCTCCACCTCGAATCCGGCGCGTGCCAGCAGGTGCTCCGCCTCGAATCTGAACAGGTACCGCATCGGAAAAGCCTGCACCAGGCGCTCCTGGCGGCCATCCGGCATGGGTCACGTAGTGGATCAGCTCGACGTAATTGATCTGGTTGGCTACGTCTCTCGACACCACTTTGTGGCGGCGGATTACCTTGCGTCCATCCGGCATGCTGAACTCCGGCTCATCGGAAAGTTCCTCGCCGAAGTTGGTCTCGACCAGGGATTCCAGTCTCGGGTTGAAGATGTCCAGGATCAGCCTGCCGCCCTCCGTCAGGTGCCTGTGGAGGCAGCCCAGGCACGCCAATTGGTCTTCGACCGTGGTCAGGTGCTGGAAAGGTCGGAAAGGCAGCGTCACCAGGCGGAAGGTTTGGGAAAGCTCGAACTGGCGCATATCCCGTTCCACCAGCCGGACCCTCGATTGGACTTCTTCCGGTTCGGCCTTGAGCTTTTCCCTGCAGATTTCAAGCATGTTCGGCGACAGGTCCAGACCGGTGATTGCCACCCCGGCCCGGGCGGTCGGGATTAGCACCCGCCCCGTCCCGCTACCCACCTCTAGCACCGGCCCGCCGGATTGCTTGGCCTCTTCCACGAAAAAGCCCACATCTGGGCGCTCCCGGTACGGCACGATGTAATCGTAGAGTTCTGCAATGGACATATACTCGTCATACGTTCCCGACTGTGCCATAAGGGTCTCCTCCTGAACTATTTCAATCCAAGCGTTTCATTTTTTTCCAGCCGTCCAATGGCTTCCTGGATGCGTCGTTGGCGCGTCTCTTCCCTTTTTGCATCCGAGATCCAGCCGATATAATTGCGCTGGTGCGATGGGGCGAGCTTCTGAAAATTTTCCCAGGCCGTGGGACTGGTCATCAGTCCGGCTTTCAACCAGTCTGGCAGGGGCAGTCCGGGACGCTTTGGGCGGCTGGCCGGGGCCTCCGAGATCGGGAAGTCCACCTTGGCCAGGCCGGCCTCGCTCATGCGACCTTCCCGGATCAGCTTTACCACCAGATGCTTGTTGAGCTCGGACCATTTGCTACTGGCCTTGCGTGGCGTGAACTTGCGGGCGTATTTCTCTTCGTCGATCTTCTGGATGATGCTGTCCACCCAGCCGAAGCATAACGCCTCTTCGAGCGAATCCTGGTATGAAATGGTCGGCTTGCCTGTGTCGGCCTTGAAGTAGACCAGCCAGATTTCGGTTGTGTGTTCACCGTTTTCCGCCAGCCAGTCATGCCAGGCGGCCCGGTCCGGGGCGGTGAAGGTTTGGGTGATTTTCATGCCGCCAGTATATAACAAGGTTGAGGCTGCCGCAATAGTTCAGCATTCTCTCCTCCCTCGCGAAGCATCCCGCCTGCACCCCTCAGGGGCGTAGGGGCAAAACCGTATGATTTGGGATGGGGTCGTGCGAGTGGGCACCCCTTCCCAAATTTGTTTTTCAATTTGGGGAGGGGACGGGGGAGGGGCTGAAGATCCAGTCTTTTTCCCAATTCTTTTCCAGACTATAATGAGCCTGCTTTCTTCCTCCCGGACCCTCGCCTGCGCTTGCCTGTCCCTGTGGAAATGGCGCAGGCAGGGCAGGCCCAGAACTGGAGCCGCCATGGACACTTCTTCTGTCAAACAGCGTTACGAAGAACTCAAGCAGCAGATCAACTACTATAATCACCTTTACCATGTTGATGACGCGCCGGTCATCAGCGATCTCGAGTATGACCGGTTGGTGATGGAACTGCGCCAGATCGAAACCGACCACCCGGATTGGGTCACGCCCGATTCACCCACTCAGCGCATCGGGGCGGTGCCTTCCGACAAGTTCGAGAAGGTCCGCCACCCACGCCCGATCCTTAGTCTGGCGAATGCCTTCGGTGCCGAGGACGCCCGCGCTTGGTACGAACGCGTCCGCAGGCTGGATGACCGGGTCGAGTCGGCCAGTTTCGTCGTCGAGCCGAAGATCGACGGCTTGAGCGTGGTGCTGCATTACCGGGATGGCATCTTCGTCCAGGGTGCCACGCGCGGCGACGGGGAAATCGGGGAGGACATCACAGCCAATTTACGCACGGTCAAAGCCATCCCACTTAAAATTCCGGTTGAGAGCGGAGCACAGAGAGCGCAGAGAAGTCAATCTGCGAATCAGCTTTCCCTGTTCTCTAATCCTCTACTCCCTGATTATCTTGTGGTGCGTGGCGAAGTGTTCATCCCCGTTCAGGAATTCGAGAAGCTCAATCGGAAATTGGAGGAAGCCGGGGAAAAGACCTACCTCAACCCGCGCAACACCGCCGCCGGCTCTCTGCGCCAGCTCGACCCGTCCATCACCGCCTCCCGCCCGCTGACCCTGCTGGTCTATCAAATCGTCTATTGGGAGAATAACCCACAGACACCTCAGCGCCCTAAGGAACCAGCCTCCCAATGGGTTCTGCTCGGATACCTGAAATCCCTTGGTTTCCCGGTCACCGACGTGGCCCGGCGTTTCGAGAATATCGAAGCAGCCATTGCCTATACCCAGACGTGGGACAAACTCCGCGATGAACTATCCTATGAGGCCGACGGTATGGTCATCAAGATCGACGACCTGCGCCTGGCTGCCGAGCTGGGCTTCGTTGGCAAGGACCCGCGCGGCGCCATTGCC
This sequence comes from uncultured Chloroflexia bacterium, assembly GCA_963827305.1. Taxonomy (GTDB): domain Bacteria; phylum Chloroflexota; class Anaerolineae; order Anaerolineales; family Villigracilaceae; genus UBA877. The sequence continues at coordinate 198,924 of CAWHAM010000022.1, read as the reverse complement.
TTCAAATTCCCTGCACGTGAGGTCACCACGCAACTGCTTGGCATCGAGGTCGAGGTCGGTCGTACCGGTGTGCTGACGCCGCGCGCCGCCCTGAAGAAGGTTAATATCAACGGCGTGTGGGTCGAGAATGCCACCCTGCATAACTTTGACTACATCGCCGAGAAGGATATCCGCGTTGGCGACCGGGTGCTGGTCAAGCGCGCCGGGGAGGTTATCCCCTATGTTATCGGCCCGGTCGTGGACCTGCGCACCGCCATGGAGAAACCCTACGTTCCGCCCACCACCTGTCCCGCCTGCGGGCAGCCGGTCGAGCACTTCGAAGGTGAGGTCGCTTGGTACTGTGTCAACGCCGCCTGCCCGGCCCAACTGGTCCGCAACGTGGAACATTTCGTCTCGAAAGTGGCGATGGATATTGAGGGCTTAGGAGACGAATTTGTGAGCATTCTTATCGATTTGGGGTTAGTGAAAGATATGGCTGATTTATTCACTCTGACCCAAGGTGATTTATTAAAAATCAATGAAGAACTCACAAGGCGGAGGCGGTTAAAAAAACCGCCAAAAAATCCAGAGAAAGTGCAAAAGCGGAAAGAGCCCGAAAAAAGACCCGAGAAACTAAGGCTGGCAATTGAGGCTTCTAAAAAACAACCACTTGCGCGGTTAATTACTGCTTTGGGCATACGCGGCGTGGGTGAAGTGGTCGCCCGCGACTTGTGTCAGACATTTCCGTCGCTGGACCTGCTGGCAAAAGCAGACGAAGTGCAGTTGCAGATGATCTCCGGCGTCGGGCCAAACATAGCCTCCGGGATTGTAGACTGGTTCGGGCGTGAGAGGAATAAAGCGGTATTAGAAAAATTGCGGAAGCAGGGGGTGTGGCCCGTCAATCAACAATCCACAGTCCGCAATCAGCAATCCGGCCGGCTGGCAGGAATGACCTTCGTGGTCACTGGATCGTTGCCGACCTCAGCCGCGAAGGCGTAAAAGATTATATCGAGCAAAATGGCGGCAAATTGACCAATAGCGTAAGTAGAAATACGAGCTATTTAGTATTAGGAGAAAACCCAGGCTCTAAACTAGAGAAAGCCAAGTCCTTTGATATAAAAATCATAAACGAAAGTGAGTTAAGAAAGCTTGCCGAGGGAATCTAGGAATAGGGAGGTCAGAAATGGAATTTGTTTCAGTTGATGTGGAAACAGCAAATGCTGATTTGTCTAGTATTTGCCAGGTTGGTATTGTCAAGTTCGTAGATGGTGAAATTGTTGATGAGTGGGAAACTCTTATAAACCCTGAAGATGAATTTGACTCGATAAACATAGATATCCACGGCATTGATGAAGAAATGGTCAAAGAATCCCCCATTCTGCCTCAAATTGAAAATCATGTTCGCCAAAGGCTCGCTACTTCTGTTGTAGCTTGTCATACACCCTTTGATAAAGCGGCAATTAATCAAGCATTTGAGCGCTATAACTTGAGATTAATAGAATGTACTTGGCTTGATACAGCCAGAAGTCTCGCGAAGAGCTTGGACTCAATTTGCCCATAACGGATATGGTTTGGCCAACATAGCCAATTATTTAGGAATTAATTTCAAGCATCATGACGCCTTGGAGGATGCAAGAGCTGCCGGTATAATTTTAGTCCGAGCGATCAATGAGACAGGCATACCTTTGTATGAATGGTTGGACCGAGTTAATAAACCGATTTTCGGAACTCATAATCAAAAGATAACTCGTGATGGTATACCAGATGGCCCTCTCTCTGGAGAAGTGCTAGTATTTACCGGCGTTCTTTCTCTCCCACGTCGAGAAGCTGCAGATATGGCGGCATCTATTGGCTGTGAAGTTGGCGATATCGTTACTCAAAAAACTACTCTTTTAGTCGTTGGAGATCAAGACATTTGGAAATTAGCAGGTTATGAGAAAAGCTTCAAACATAGAAAAGCCGAACAACTGATAGCACAAGGACAACATATAAGAATTCTGGGAGAAAAGGGTTTTTTGAAAATTATTGAACAGAACAAAAGATAGAATATTGGAAGTGAAGGTGTTCCGGTAGTGGAGGCGATAAAATCGCGAACCAATAACATGATGGACAACTTACAACTCGCCCTTGTAAAGTAAGAACATTAGTTCTATAATAAACAATATTTAGAATGACGTTGCTTTGCTTTACGTCCCGCGGACATGTGTGCTGTGCAGTGGCACACTGCCTGACCCGGTCAACGCTTGATGCTCATAGGAGTCGTTTTGGAATAGATTTCAGTTGATTTCCCCCGGGTTTCCGGTTATGTAAAGAAGGAAGAAACCTCCATGGAAATCCTCCCAGCCCTCCATTCGTTCCGCGGAAAATTCAAAAATAGTGACTTTAATTAAAACCATTTTTCGTCAGTGTTTATATGAAGAGACCTTTTCATCAATTATGCCAGGCCCTATTCGTTCCTCTTTCGTTTTTTTTCAGAAACGAATGCCAATCACGAATACCCATTCCCTATTCATAATCCCCCCCATTTTCTAATGATGTTCTAGTATCCATATGCTATCATGCTGCTAATGATTGACTGATTATCGGTTTACCAAAAGGAGCACCCATGTCCAAACCCATCCACCAGACCGTCACCTTCAAAGCCTCCCCGCACGAAGTCTATGAGGCATTGATGGATTCCAAGAAACATGCCGCCTTCACCGGCGGGAAGGCCAGGATAAGCCGGCGGGTCGGCGGCGATATCATGGCCTATGACGACTACATTGCCGGGAAAAACCTCGAACTGGTGCCTGACCACAAGATCGTCCAGGACTGGCGCGCCGTGGACTGGCCGGAAGGTTATTTCTCACGCGTGATTTTTGAACTCACGGCCGTACCCGAGGGGACTCGTCTTGATTTCACCCACACAGATCTCCCGGAGGGCACTGAAGAGGAATTCACCCAAGGTTGGATCGAAAATTACTGGGAACCAATGAAGGCCTATCTGGAGAAGTGATCCAAGATCTTCTCTATGAACAAATTCTTCTTGAAGATCTTCATGGTTATGAATATCTTCGCCATCCGGATCAGCCGTGGGCGCCTCGGCAGTCGGCTCGGTACTCAGACCATCCTGCTGCTGCACACCGTTGGGCGCAAGTCCGGCAGGCAGCATGTTACGCCGATCGCCTATTTTCAGATGGACGGTTTCTATTTCCTGATTGCCTCCAACTGGGGCAAGGAACACAATGCCGCCTGGTACTATAACCTGTTGGCGCAACCTCGCGCCATCATCGAAGTAAACGGTAAGAGTATCCCCGTCGAGGCTCGCCAGGTCGAAGGTCCGGAATACGACCGGCTGTGGAAGTATGCCATCGAACACCATCCGCCATACTTAGGCTATAAAGAATTGACGAAGCGCCATATCCCGATTATGGTACTACAGCCAATGCTATCCTGAGGACTTTCGCGTGGATTTCAATTCTCTTGACCACCCATACCTCATGCGTGAAGCTTTGAGCGAGGCCGAGCAGGCCGGAATGGCAGGTGAAATCCCGATTGGGGCGGTAAAATAGTCTGGGAACATTTCGGGGGCAAACTGGTGCCTTTTGTTTGTTGGAAGACTGGAGGAGGCCATGAAAAAAACAAATTTACTGATCGTCTTCATGTTTCTACTCGCCGCCTGCGGTCCGGCTCCAACCGGTCACGCCGTCTCCGCTTGCGGGAAATATCTCAAGGCCATGCAGGCGCTGACCGGCGGGTTGGAATTTCCGCCCAACTTCCGGACCGAGAATCCTGTCAAAACCGGCGGCGAATTCGACGTGATGCAGTACTTTACCGTCCTCGACCATCTTACGATGCAACCGGGATATCTGCTGGACTATGTATATCATTATGACGGGATGGGCGGCTACCCTGTCCTGTATGCCCGTCCCGGCGCTCAGCCTGCCTATGCCACCGAAGCGGACCTGGTCGCGGCGGGCGAAACTCCCAATTACCTGGATTTCGTCCAGGCGGACGATACGCCGGAAGGTTATTTTCAGTTCGTTATGCTCCAGAAGATGGGCCGGCAGTTTTACAAGTTTTGGCATGCCAACTATAGCGATGTTGACCTGGTCTGCGACAAAGCTGCCGTGATGGCTTCTGTCGCCAGCACCGACCAGGACTTCGGGAAGCCCATGCCCCTGCTGGCGCGTTTGCAGACGCGTTTCCTCCGGTACGTGGAGCCACGCGTCCTCATTGGTGAAGAGACCGTCGAGGTCCGCTTCGTCACGTTCACCCTCTGGGGTGGGTTCTACCGCCAGACATACACCCTCCAGCGGCGCTTCCCGCATGCCATCCTGAATACGCAGGAGGAAAACCTTGTACACTACGACTGCGGTGTGATGTTCTAATCCCGTTTACCCGGCCGGGGCAGCTCCAGAGACCCATGCAGTCTATGCTATACTTACGCAGATTTTTGCAGATTAGGAGCCCGGTATGGATTTCCACGTCACCGATGATGCCGTCACCCGTCGCGTAAAATTCTTTACAGATCGTGAGAGGATGTTGCGCGAGAAGGATCTATATTTCTACAACCAACCGGTCGAGGAGATCAAAGCTGGGGCGCGTGTCATCGTCAAAGGGCGGGAGATGGGCATGTACGCCTCGTACAGTTATCTGGGCCTGCTCGGCCACCCGCGCATTAATGCAGCCGCCAAGGCTGCCGTGGATAAGTTCGGCACAGGCACAAACGGTGTCCGCACCCTGGCCGGGTCGCTGACCATCCACACCGAACTCGAAGAGACCATCTCCGCTTTTAAACATGCCGAAGCCGCCATTACGTACTCATCCGGCTATTCCACCAACCTGAGCGTTATCTCGACCCTGATGGGCCGCGGTGACTATGTCATTTCCGACAAACTCAACCACGCTTCCATTGTGGACGGCTGTATCATGTCTGGCGCGGAGTTCCGCCGTTTCAGGCACAACGATATGACCGAGCTGGAACGTCGTCTCCAGCAGGTGCCGGACGACGTGGCAAAGCTGGTGGTCGCGGATGCGGTCTTCAGCATGGATGGCGATGTGCTCGACCTGCCGAAGACGGTCGAACTGTGCAGGAAGTACCATGCCTGGTTGATGATCGACGAGGCCCATTCGGTGGGCGTGCTTGGCAAGACCGGTCGCGGCATTGAAGAGCACTTCGATCTGGACGACGTGATTGATATCAAAATGGGCACGCTCAGCAAAACCATCCCGTCGGTGGGCGGGTACGTGGCCGGGAAGAAGGAACTCATCCAATACCTGCGGCATGCCAGCCGGGCTTACATCTTCTCGGCTGCCCTGCCTCCTGCTCAGGCTGCGGCCGCCAACGAGGCCTTCAAGGTCATCCTGGACGAGCCCTGGCGCATCGAAAAGGTCAATGCCAATAGCAGGCATTTCATCGGCGGCTTGAAGAAAGTCGGATTTGACACCATGCTGACCACCACCGCCATCGTCCCGGTGCTGTGCGGTACGGACGAGCGCGCTTTTGCTCTTACCCAGGCCTGCCAGCACAAAGACCTGTTCATCCTGCCGGTGGTTTCCCCGGCAGTACCGGAAGGGCAGTCCCGCCTGCGTGCCACCGTCACGGCTGCGCACGAGCCGGAGGAGATCGACTACGCCCTGGGTGTGATCGAAAAAGCCGGACGCGAAATCGGCATCATTCAATAATCAATTGGGGCACAGCGACGCTGTACCCCTCCTACAAATCTTATGCCCTCCCTCATCCTCAAACCTGGGCGCGAAAAATCGCTCCTGCGCCGCCACCCATGGATCTTTTCCGGTGCAATTGCCCGCCTCGATGGGGATGCCCCCTCCGGAGCGACCGTGGATGTATTGGCTGCCAACGGGCAGTTCCTGGCCGTGCGGCTTACAGCCCGAGCTCGCAGATCCGGGCGCGCCTCTGGACCTTTGACCCAATTGAGCAGGTCGATACGGATTTCTTCCGAAAGCGTATCAGTAGGGCAATATCTGCACGAGCTACCTGGCTCGGAACAAATGAAACGAACGCTTTACGCCTTATCTATGCCGAATCCGACGGTCTGCCCGGTCTTATCGTGGACCGTTACGCCGATACCCTCGTCCTTCAATCCCTGACGGCGGGTTCGGAATATTGGAAAGACACACTTGCCGACCTGCTGCTCGAACTCTCCGGCTTGAAGGATATTTACGAACGTTCCGATGCAGATGTGCGCGAACTGGAGGGCCTGGTTCCCATGGTTGGCGTCTTACGCGGGGCCATTCCCCATTCTCCGTTCTCCATCATGGAAAACGGTCTGAAATTCAACGTCAATCTCGAAACCGGCCACAAGACCGGTTTCTACCTCGACCAGCGCGCCAACCGCCTGCGTGTGCGCGACCTGGCCGAAGGGCGGGATGTGCTGGATTGCTTCTGCTACACCGGCGGGTTCACGGTCAACGCGCTGGCGGGCGGAGCAAAATCGGTATGTTCAGTGGATTCTTCAGCAGACGCGCTGGCTTTGTGCCGCGAAAATGTGGCACTCAACTGACCTTCCAGCCAATCGCCATTGCCGTCCTGAAAGGCGATGTCTTCCAGCTCCTGCGCAAATTTCGCGATGAAGCCCGATCCTTCGACCTGATCATCCTCGACCCGCCCAAGTTCGCCCCCACTGCCGCCCAGGCCGAGAAGGCCGCCCGTGGTTACAAGGATATCAACCTGCTGGCCTTCAAACTGCTGCGTCCAGGTGGCTTCTTGGTCACCTTTTCCTGCTCGGGCGGCGTGGACGCATCCCTGTTCCAGAAGATCGTCGCTTCAGCCGCCCTGGATGCGGGCGTGGATGCGCAGATCCTGGAGCATCTGGCACAGGCTCCCGACCACCCGGTGGCGCTTAATTTCCCCGAGGGGGCATATCTTAAAGGGTTGGTGTGCCGGAAAACCCGATTTCCATGAGACAGCCATTGCAATGACGATCACCCGCTGTCCTAAGAACCCGATCGTCTGGCCCGGTAAATAGGACTGGCGCACAAGCAGCTCACCCGGAGCAGGCTCCGGAACGGGAACCGTTTGTATTTCGAACTGCCTGGGTTGAAGAATGACTGCTGCTTTCAAAGGTGACTCTTTGCAGAAATTCGTCGCCTCCGCCGCCCTGGATGCGGGCGTGGAGGCGCATATAGGTTGGAACCTGACCTGCCAACGGGCGGGTGGAATCTGACCTGATCGATCAGTCCTCGCCTAGCGATAAAATGGATCGTAACAGCCCGGCCAGCAGCACGCCCATTTGCACACCCTTGCCGGGGGTGATGGCCAGATGCGTGCCCTTCTGCTCGGCACGCTTCGTCAGCAGGTAGGCCCCACCGAGGCCAACCAACGCTCCCAGCACGCCACCAATGACCAGCGCCTGGATTTTCCAAGAATTGTCGGATTGGGTACCTTCGATCATTTGCGTTTCTTCCATATTGCATTCCTTTCATGCGGAGGGTGCGGGGACCCTTATCCAATTCGAGGATGAGATAATGTCCGCCTAGGGCAGGAATCTGGCCCTATAGTTTGAAAATGGATTTGAGGACGGCCCCAGCCTGCTGGAACCAGATAAGAGGCTTGGCGGCTCCGTCGGCGACCATCCGCGCCCAGTCGGAAAACAGGGCGAAGAAACCCTGCGCCTTGCCGGTGTAGCGCGGCGTGACCTGTATCAGTCTGGCAATCCCGTATATCAGGAAACCCAGTATGGTGACGAAGACCAGAGCAGAAACAAGCATGGGGGCGATGAGCCAGATGATCGAAACATCTGCCCAGGTGCGGGAGGCGGAGCCTGTGGTGGTGACAACCAGAACGGCCGCGGCAATGATGAGCGCCGCGACCACCAGGAACGGCACCAGGATCTGCCAGGCGAGCTGGTGTTTGTGGGCACGCACAGTCGGGGAGTCAACGGGTCGTGGGTTGTCCATTGGTTTATTCTAGCACAAAAAAACTCAGCCGGTCAGGAAAAGGATTGGGTAGGGAAAATGGATGCGGCAGCGCTTTGCGCCGCCGCATCCATTTTTCCGTAATTATTGTTTTTACTTGCGGTTCATGGCGTCCATAGCGGCCACCGCGGCCACCTGGACAATGGAATCCACTTCGTCGCCGGTCTGCAGGACGTGGATGGGCGCACCCGTGCCGAGCAGGATCGGGCCGATGGCTTTGGCGTTGCCCAGGCGGTCCAGCAGTTTATAGGCAATATTGGCCGATTCGAGCGACGGGAAGACCAGCACGTTGGCATCCTTGACCGCGCTGAACGGGTAGCGCTGCTCGATGATCTCGGGCACCACGGCGGTATCCGCCTGCATCTCGCCGTCCACCACCAGGTCCGGGTAGTTCTTTTTGACCAGTTCCACGGCCTTGCGCACCTTGGTTGTGAGCGGGTGATCGGTCGAACCGAAGTTGGAGAAGGACAGGAAGGCGATGCGCGGTTCGAGTTCGAGTTGTTTGGCAAACTCGGCGGCACGGAAGGCGATCTCGGCCAGGTCCTCGGATGTAGGCTCGATATTGACCGTGGCATCCGTGAATAGGAAGACGCGGTCCTCAACAATCATGATGTATACACCGGTCACCAGGCGGGCGCCCGGGCGGGTACGGTGGATTTGCAGCGCGGGTTTGATGACTTCTGGGTACTCGTAGGTCAGACCGGCCACATAGGCATCTGCGTCGCCCATCTTGACCATCATCGGACCGAACACATTCGGCTCGCACATGCGCTTGTAGGCCAAGGGCAGGATCATGCCCTTTCGGGCGCGCAGTTCGTGGAAGGCCTTGACGTACTCTTCGAAACGCTCGAAACTGTCGGTGTTGACGATTTTGCAGTCCAGGTCGAGCGCCATTTCCTTGATCTTTTGCCGGATGACTTCCGGCCGTCCGATCAGGATCGGGATTCCGATGCCTTCGTCCTGGACCTGGGCAGCCGCACGGATGATCTTGGTCTCTTCACCTTCTCCGAAGGCAATGCGCTTCTTCGGTTTGGCGGACTGCGCTTTTTGCATGATGAAATACCGCGTGCGCGCACCCTTGCCCTGCCGGTAAGCCAATTGCAAGCGGTATTCGTCAATGTCGATCATCTTGCGGGCAACCCCGGTCTCCATGGCCGCCTTGGCCACCGCAGTGGATTCCCATAGCATTACGCGCATGTCGAGCGGCTTGGGGATGATGTACTCCGGTCCGAACTTCAGGCTTTCCACGCCATAGGCACGCAGCACATAATCAGGCACATCCTCACGAGTCAGGTTGTAAAGGGCCTGGGAGGCAGCAAACTTCATCTCTTCATTGATGGCTTTGGCGCGCACATCCAGCGCGCCTCGGAAGATGAACGGGAAGCCCAGGACGTTATTGACCTGGTTCGGGTAGTCGGAACGGCCGGTAGCCACGATGACATCCGGGCGGGCTGCCTTTGCCAGTTCGTATGTGATCTCAGGATCGGGGTTCGCCATGGCACATATAAAAGGCCGGTCGGCCATGGTCTTGACCATTTCGGGGGTGAGCACGTTGGCGACCGAGAGGCCGTAGAACACGTCACAGCCGCGCACGGCGTCTGCCAGGGTACGCTTGTCGGTATCCACTGCAAAGGCTTCCTTGTATTTGTTCATTCCTTCGGTGCGACCCTTATAGATGACGCCTTTGCTGTCGAGCATCATGATGTGCTCCCGCTTGACTCCCCAGCGCATGGCCAGGTTGGCGCACGAGATGGCTGAAGCGCCCGCACCCGAGATGACCATCTTGATTTCTGCATGCTTCTTGCCGACGATCTCAAGGACATTTGCCAGCGCCGCCGACGATATGATCGCTGTGCCATGCTGGTCATCGTGGAAGACCGGTATGTCGAGCATCCCTTTCAGTGTTTCCTCGATATAGAAGCACTCCGGGGCTTTGATGTCTTCCAGGTTGATACCGCCAAAAGTGGGGGCGATGGCGCGCGCCACTCTGATGACTTCGTCTGGATCGTGACTGTCTACTTCGATGTCAAAGACATCCACGTCAGCAAATTTCTTGAACAGCACCCCTTTGCCTTCCATGACGGGCTTGCTCGCCAGTGCACCGCGGTCGCCCAGCCCGAGGATGGCCGTGCCGTTTGTCAGGACGGCCACCAGGTTGCCTTTCGAGGTGTATTCGTAGGCTGCTTCGGGATCTTTCTCGATATCCAGCACCGGGACGGCTACGCCGGGCGTATACGCCAGGCCCAAATCACGCTGGGTGTCCATCGGCTTGGTTGGGATGACCGCGATCTTACCTGGTTTACCATTCAGATGATGATATTCCCGGGCATCTTGATCAGTGATTTTTGGCATATGACCTCCATAAAGGAAACGGGAAAATTCGAAGGAACGTGTTTATTGTACCTTCCCAATAAGTGGGCGAGGATGGGGGGTGTCGGGCGGTTGCGGAGCATACTCGCCTGCCTGTCCTGCCTGTCCTGCCTGCACTGCCTGTCCTGCCTGTCCTGCCTGCGACAGTACCGCAGGTACAGGTGTGCCGCAGGCACACGTGACTGCTCTTGTCAGGGCATACTTTGCAGGGCACCCCGCCTGCCCGTCCTGAGTATTTTCGGGGCACTACACAGTGACGAAGGGGCGAAGGTTTCGAAACCGCCCGCCCCCCGCTCCCCAGATTATTAATGTGATGTTGTTTATTATTGCACAGGTCATTCCAGAGAGGTAGTTCCTTTTGTCACTTTAATGACGAACGCCTGACCTTTTCTAAATTGACAACCTTCCAGCCCTTTGCACCATTGTCTGTGGCACGCGGATTCCAAATCACCTGAGTTTTACAACATTGCAGCGGTTTCGTGTATAATACGTTCACATCCACATGGATGATAGCCGCTTTTCCAAAGTATCTTTACAGCAGCGGCCACGGCTTGAAAATGAAATTCCTGGAAAATCATGGGTACGTCCCTGACCCGAAATCAGGGCAGTTTCTTTGGGAAGTCTGAGTGTCTGTTCTGAGTATGAAATTTCGCAAAAAGTGTAGCCGATTAGTATTAAAAGACAAATGACCTCCCAGCCTTTCCGCCAGCGGTAACGGACCCGTTACCTGCTCTCGATAGTAAATCTGTACCTTTGCCTGGGGCGGGGTGCGGGCACAGGTGCAAATCCAGGTTCATTGTTACACAGCCGTGGTCCCCTTGAAAAGGCGGCCTGCGGCTGTTTGCTTTTAATAAATGGTGCAACGAATTACGGCGATTGAACCCCAGCAAAAAAATCCCCAGCGGGTGAATGTGTACCTGGATGGGGAGTTCGCATTCGGCTTGGCCGGCATCGTCGCTGCCTGGCTCAAGGTGGGGCAGGAACTGGGCGAAGAGAAAATCGCCAGCCTGAAAGTCGAGGATGAGCGCGAAGCCATTTACCAGAAAGCCTTGCACTTCCTGAGTTACCGGCCGCGCTCATCGGCGGAAGTGCGTCAGAACCTTTTAAAACGCGGAATTTCCGAGTCTCTCATTGGAGAGACAGTAAGCCACCTCCAGAGGGCCGGATTGGTCAACGATGAAGCCTTTGCCCGGGCCTGGGTGGAAAATCGCAACACTTTCCGTCCAAGCGGCATACCAGCCCTGCGAATGGAATTGCGGCGAAAAGGTCTCAGCAACGAGATTATCCAATCCGTGTTGGACACACAGGTGGACGAGCAGACCCTGGCTTTCGAGGCGGCTCGGAAATATGCGCGGCGGCTGGCGGGTCTGGAATGGCTCGAATTTCGACAAAAACTGGGCGGTTTTCTCACCCGCCGCGGTTTTTCGTACACTACCATTGCCCCGGTCGTCTCTGAAGTCTGGAAGGAAACTCAGACGGCGGACGCCGGGAGTACATCTGATAACGAGGAATAACCATGGAACCCATTGCTCTTGGTATCGCCGGCCTGGCCCTGATCGTGGGTCTCGCCATTGGCTTTTTCATCAACCGAATCCAGACCGGAAAGGTCCAACGCCAGCAGCGTGAGAATTCCGACAAAATGGTTTCGGAAGCGCGCGAACAGGCTCGTACCATCGAGATTCAGGCACGTGACAATGCCCTGAAGATTTCCCAGGCTGCCGAATCCGAGATCACAAAGCTGCGCTCCGAATTGACCCGTGAAGAGGAGCGTCTGGGGCATCGCCGGACTGAACTGGATGGGCGTTTGGAGCGTCTGGAACAGCGCGACCAGGCGATCAACAAGCGCCAGAGCACGGTGGACCGGCGGGCCAATGAGATTGAGAAAATGCACCAACAGCAAATGGAAGAACTCCAGCGTGTTGCCCAGATGAATGTGGAAGAAGCGCGCGGTGTTCTGTTGGCCGAGGTCGAGAAGGATGCACGCGGTGACATGGCCCGCATCATCCGGCAGATCGAGACCGAGGCTCGTGAAGATGGCGAAAAGCGCGCCCGTAAGTTGATTGCTGATTCCGTCCAGCGCGTTGCCACTGAAAACGTGGCGGAATTCACCACCTCCCTCGTACCGTTGCCGAACGAAGAAATGAAGGGGCGCATCGTCGGTCGCAATGGCCGGAATATCCGCGCCTTTGAACAGGCCGCTGGGGTGGATGTGATTGTGGACGATACGCCCGAAGCCGTGACAATCTCCTGCTTCGAACCGGTCCGTCGTGAAGTGGCCCGGCGTGCTTTGGCGAGACTGATCCTGGACGGACGCATCCATCCGGCGCACATTGAAAAAATTCTGGACGATGAACAGAAGGCGGTTGATAAGGTGATTGTCGAGGCAGGCGAACAGGCCACCTTTGACGCCGGGGTGACTGGCCTGCATCCAGAAGTGATACACATGATGGGGCGCCTCAAATACCGCACATCCTATGGTCAGAACCAATTGGCCCACGCAGTTGAAGTCGCCAAACTATCCGGCATCCTGGCGGCTGAATTGGGCGCCAATGAAGAAGTCGCCCGTCAGGCCGGCTTCCTGCATGACCTTGGGAAGGCCATGGACCATAACCAGGAAGGTACACATGCCTTGCTGGGCGCAGAATTTGCCAAGCGTTATGGTGTTAATGCACAGGTGGTCAACGCCATTGCTGCGCACCATCACGAGGTCGAGCAGGAGAGTGTGGAAGCTATTATCGCCGAATCCGCCGATGCCATATCGGGGGCACGTCCTGGCGCCCGCCGCGAAGACTTGGAAGCCTACATCAAACGTATCCGCACGCTTGAAGACATGGCGACAGCGTTCAAAGGCGTTTCGCAAGCCTACGCGATCCAGGCCGGGCGTGAAGTACGTATCATTGTCAAACCGGAGGAGATTGATGACTTGGAAGCAACTCGTCTGGCGCGTGACATCGCCAAGAAGATCGAGGAGACAATGCAATACCCCGGTCAGATCCGCGTTACGGTGATCCGCGAGACCCGTGCAGTGGATTATGCAAAATAAGGAAGAGAGGAAATCAGTATTTAAAATGAACGGCGGGCGTAAGCCCGCCGCTCATCATGAAAAGCAGGTTTTCTACCTTTGTATGATGAACAACCAGCTATTATTGAACGCACAGGTGGTTTGTCCTGATTGGCTGACCCCCACAAAGCCCAACAAACCTTCGGTAAAAATGGGTTTGTTCTTGGCAAAATTCTGCCTGGCGCTTGCCATCTGGGATTGGAGGAGATCGATATTCTGCTGGTTCTGGGCGATCTGGTTCTGGTAGTCCTGGATTTGCTGTTGAGTGGCGTTTTTCGGCAGCTCCAGGCTGGGCGGTGTTTGCTGGTTATCTGGAGGCGGCTGGGTGGTATCGATGGTTGCGACCAGCACACGATTCGTATATGCGGTGATCATCTTGCCCTTGACCACTATCGCCAGCCGGTTGATGGCATTATTCTGCCAGGAAAAGGATTTATCCTGTGCATGCAGGTAGATTGTTCGCATGTTGCTCATCTCACCATCGACGGTCGCGGTAAATCCCAGGTACCCGGTGGCGTAGCGGGTGATGACCACCATGTACTGGCTGGGTTTGTTGGAATTACCGTTCGACCGGAACATAAATCCGCAGGCCGACAGGCTGTTGAAGGTGTTCATGCTGATATCGGCCGCCATGGCGAAATCCTTGGCAGTAATCTGTGGGTAATCATTGGCATAACCGGACTGCTGGTAGCCGCTCAGGGTGATGTTTACCGGTCTATGCACCCAGGCCACATAGCCCTGGGCCGGGTCGAGCCCATAAAAGGGTAATTCGGCCACCGTCGGGGCGATCACTGTTGCAGTAGCCAGCTTGGCGGCATCATTGAGCGAGGCCCGGGCGGTTTCGGTGGTGTAGATATCCGCACTTTGGGCAGTGGCCTTGGCGACCGCAGTGGCGAGCTTATCCCCCGCGCCGCCCACATTCGCAGTGTTCGCCGTGGCGGTTCCTGCCACTGCCGCGCTCAACGGCGTCAACGTCATTGACATCGGGTTTATTGACTGGGCTCCAAATGCACAAGCCATGCTGGGCAGCAGGAGGAAAACTAAGAGAAAAAGGATGTATTTCTTATGCATGGCAGCTCCTCTTTACGGGTGATCTCCCGTGCCTCTGGAAAGGATAGCCATCACGAGAGCAAAGGGTCGGGGTTGGGGTGTCATTTGACATCTTTTCTCTTGATCAGGATCAGCATAACTACAAAATAAACAGCCACGATCTCGAGCGGGGCAATCCAATCCTGGATCAACCATGGAATAAAGATGGCCGGATCTTTCTTGTTCACGAATGCCCAACCGTAGCCTTCCATGGTGCCCTGTATGGTGCCCTCGGCAGAGCCGACCGCTGAAATACGGGCAACATCGTATTTCGCCAGATCTTCCTGATACTTCATCATCTCGCTTTTGTATACATCCGCCTGGACCTGGTACAGGTCCATCTGGTTGCGATAATTGTCCTGGATGATCTTGACTTGGTCCTGGTATGCAGACAGGGCATTCAGGTATTGCACCATTTGGACCTGGTCGGTTTTATTCGTTGGTGGGTTGGGCGCGGCCGGGATGGCTGGCTCAGGGGGTTGAGCAGGTAGTCCAGCCGGTTCCGGAGGAGACTGCTTGTTGATCTCGGCCGTATAATACTTGCTCACACCTGGGAAGTCACATGAGTTCTGGTTGAATACTTGCACGCCCATGCACTTGCATTGGAAATAGGATTTCTCGTCCAGGCTCATGGAATCACGCAAGTTTTTATTCAACTGCCAACACTGGTCGGCTGCCACATCCGAGCCCATGCCGGTGATCCCGACCATGCCCTCAAAAGTCCAGCGCGTGGAGGCGAACTGGCTGATGCTGGTTGGCATGGGGGCCAATGCGCCGCTCAATATGATCAGGGGTATGATCATCATGATCAGGGTCAGCGGCGCGGATGCCGCGTTGGGCGAGAGTGCCGAGGCCAGCAAACCGAGCATCATGCCAGAGATCACCGCCAGCCACAAAGTGATATATATTTCTCCAAATTCCAGCATGGTTCCCGGCATCTTGAAGGCGATGTATGTCAGGACGGTGTATGCCAGGGCGTGCCAGAATGCCAGCACGAAAGCCAGCCAGATCTTGGAGGCCACATAGGGGAAGATCTTCAGGTTCACCAGCCGTTCACGCCGGTAGATATCCGCCTCTTTGACAAACTCCCGCATTTGGGACATGCCACCCACCAGCAGGACGTCCAACGAGAGCAGGAACAGAACCGTCCCGGTGTCCGATGGGTTGCCTCCATTGTATACAAAAATGTTCTTGCCCATGGCAATCGCCAGGACAATTTGCAGCAGTCCCACCCCCCAGGGGACGCCCAGCATCAATATCAGACTGGAACGGTCGCGCACCGTGATGGCAATATTACGGGCAGAAAGTACCAGGAACTGGTGCAGCGGTGAGGTGCGGGGCCCTTTGCGGGCCTGTTTCTTGACCGAATGGGTCTGGGCAGCAATGGCCTGCTGCTGGGAGGACTGCAGCGGCTCAACAATATATTTGACAAAGGCACTGCTGGCGCAATAGCGTTCGCCCCAATCCTTGCCCTTGCCCTTGCTGGGGTCATCCAAGATGGCATAGATCTGGTCGAACTCCATGTCACGCGTGCGGCGGTCCTGTTCGCTGCGGTACTGGTCAAAAAAGGCCAGGGCCTCGTCCGGCGGTCCGAACCAGGCCATATAGCCACCACGCGCCAGGAAGACCACCTTGTCGGCCAACACGACATTCTTGGTGGCATGCGTCACCATGATAATGGTGCGGCCCTGATCGGCCAGCCGGCGCATCAGATGCATGAAGGCGGTTTCGGTTCCGGGGTCCAGGCCTGAAGTGGGTTCATCCAGGAAGAACAGGCCTGGGCGAGTCAACAGTTCCACGCCAATGGAGACGCGTTTCTGTTGGCCGCCGCTCAATCCGCTCACCTGGACATCCTTGCGGTGCATCAAATCCAATTCGGTCAGCACTTCCATGATACGCTTATGCCGCTCTTCCTTGCTGGTGTCTTTGGGCATGCGCAGTTGGGCGGCATAATTCAGCGCCTGGTATACAGTCAACTCCATATGGATGATATCTTTTTGGGGCACATAGCCTATTTCATTGCGCACGGCATCAAAGTCCTGATATACGTCGATGCCGTTGACGAAGACCTTGCCCTGCGTAGCCGGCCGGTACCCTGCGATGGCATCCAACAGGGTGGATTTTCCACCCCCGCTTTGCCCCACCACCACGATAAACTCTCGCGGCTGGTAGACCAACGAGATATCCTGTAGCAGGTTGAGATCCTTGCGAACCCATTTATTCAGATGGTAGGCCTCCACCCGCAGCCCTTCCGTTTCATCGTAGCGGGTAAACTGGTCTTCCCCCATCACCAGCCGGTATGGACCTATCCGGATGGTATCCTGCGGGTTGAGCCAGACATTGCCCTCCACGCGCTTATCGTTGACAAAGGTGCCGTTGGCACTGCGCAGGTCGGTCACGTAATAACGCCGCCCCACACGTGTTACCTGCGTATGGAAGCGCGATACGCGTGGGTTATCCAGGATCACATCGTTGTTCGGATCACGACCGAAAGTAAGCTTTTCCCTGTCGCCAAACTGAACGGCGGTTATGTTGGTGGTAGCCTGGGTAGGTGACAGATAGGTCATGCTGACCATCATGCCGGGCAATTCACTGTCGATGCGCAGCACGTCCGCATGGGATAAAGCCTGCCGGTCCGTCACCGGCCGACCCTGACAGGTCAGCGTATTGATAACGCCGGAGGCGATGTGTATATCGTACCCCTCGGCGGTTCTTTCAAGGGTGGCATGGTGACGGGACATGATCGGAGACGCGACCACAATATCATTATCATTGGCGCGGCCCAGGGTAATCCGCTCCTTGATCAGCGTATGTGTTTTGGTCTCCTGGCCGGCAATCGTAACCAGCAAATTGGGGGGAATGTGCGATATGGAAGCCAGGATAGCCCCTGCTTTGAGATCGCTATCCTCTTCGGTTCTGTCGGACGGTCTCCTCTGGGCAGACCGGACTCCGTCAGCCGGGGTCCTTCCTCCTGTCGGAATCCCGACCGGCTGCTGATTGAAGACCAGCCTGACCTCGGAGCCCAACTGGATCTCGGCTCCATTGGCCAGGATTTGGGGACCTTGGAGCCGCTGTCCGTTGAGGAATGTCCCATTTCTACTCCCCAGGTCCTCCAGCACGTAATTACCATGTTGATATATCACGCGGGCGTGCCGCCGGGATATTTCCGGATGGACAATGATCAAGCCGGCTGGCGCACTCCTGCCGATAACCAGCTCCCCTTGCGCGAGTTCCAACAATTTACCGGCATCTGGTCCGGTCCTGATCGTCAACCGGGCAATGGATGGGAAATCCGCCATATTGTCTCTCCTGTGTCTTTTTTGTTGGTACTTTGCCTGATCGCACAGAGAACATGGTCTAATATCCTTCCTCTTCTGGAGTTTGTCAAGTGATTCTGGTTATGTACATCGACACGACTTGAAAAGTGGACTGACGTCGGTCAGGACATATCCGACTAGGATGCCCTAGGTGGTTTATTATTCTGACACATACCGGACCATCCAAGAAGGGGTCAAGGTATGAAACTCCTCCGAAAGAGCTGATTGGCCCTGGACATGATGGCAAACATCGGCGAGCCTGTTGCAGGTAATTGGCCCGACTCAGGTGAGTTGAATGGTTGGACCAAGGTTGGCAGCCACCCAAGGGAGGATCTGGGCGGAGTACTGTTCGACGGGCGGCTGGAGTTTGGCACGGCTCTGTTGCGCGACCAGGTCATATGTGTTTTCGTTCATTCCAAGCTTGACTTTGGTGCAAGGATATGCTAATATGTCACTATACAATACGTCGTGATATGACATATTGTTTAAGGAATCATATGACAGAGCAACCGCCTCTCACTGAAACCACCTTCCTGATCCTGCTCAGCCTTTCACACGGACCGAGGCATGGCTATGCCATCCTAAAAGAAGTGGAAAGCCTGAGTGGAGGACGGGTCCTCCTGAGCACAGGAACCCTGTATGGAGCACTCAAACGGTTTTTGGAGGATGGCTTGATCCAACGGATCGATGACCCTCTCCCAAATCCCACCGGGCGAGCACGTAAAGCCTATTTTCTTACGATGCATGGACGGAGGGCCTTGAACGCAGAAGCGGCGCGTATGCGTAAACTGGTGGCGCTGGTCCCGGCGCAAACCGGGGATGGCAGCCTTTGAACACCTGCAGGCGTGGTATTGTTGCATCCTATCGCCGAATTCTTGCTCTGTACCCGGCCAGGTTTCGAGCCACGTTCGGGAGTGAAATGCAGGCTGTATTCGCCCAGGCGGTCGCCGCCCGAAAAAAAAGATGGGACCTGGCAGCGTTATGCTGGCGGGAATTCTCCACCCTGCCGGTCGCATTGGTAAACCAGCACTGGGAGCATTTTCTGGAACGGCTCCAAGGAGGCACCATACCCACGCGGAATGAATTTACCGTCCCATCCTCGAAACGGGAGGCCCTGCTTGGAGCGCTACCCTTTCTGGCCTTTGGCCTGGTCAGCATGTGGGGAAAACTCGACATCCCTATCCATGATGGATATTTTTGGCTGGGTTTCTACTTCCTCATCCTGGTGGGCCTGCTGGCCGGCTGGGTGAAAAGTTTTCCCCGCTGGGCTTACGCCTATTTGGGCTGGGCGTTAATATTCGCCTGGTGGTGGACCAATATGCGCACCAATGGCTTGAACCTGTTCGGCCATATTTTCGCCTACAACGAATCCTGGGGCTGGTTTATCTGGTCGCCACTGGCTGGGATTGCCTTGCTCGCGCTGGCCTGGACCCGCTCCCTGCGCCCCATCCGGCAGTTCTTTCTCGGCATCTGGAACGATTGGACGCGCCTCTCGTTCATCCTGTTCGCTTTCCCGGCCTGGATAAGCCTGATCTACGATGAGAACCACCACCCCTACCTGCTGCTCTTTATGTTGGGCTCGACGCTGGCCTTCACCATCGGGGCGTATATTTTCGGCCGCCTGGCAAACAGCTTCCTGCGTATCCTTTGCCTGGTAACAGGGACACTGACCGCGCTCGGTTTCGCGTGGGAATGCGACGCCACCTGGGACTTTCGAGCCTATTATGATCTCCCGCTGATCCATGAACCCTGGTATGTGACGGTATTGCGCTGGTCAACCGCATTAATGTTTATCGCACTCTTCCTGTTTGGACCAGGTGTTCTCGCCCTCCTGAGAAAAGGGCTCAGCCGATTGAAGGTCTAAAGAAACCAAAAATCTCCGGCTACGAGGTCCGGAGATTTTTTATAAAACGTTAATTGAGAAGCGCCCTGGACATGATAGGAACCAACGGCGAGCCTGTTGCAGGAAATTGGCCCGACTTAGGTGAATTGAATGGTCAGGCCAAGGTTGACGGCGACCAATGGGAGGACCTCGGTGGAGTACTGTTCCACAGGCGGCTGGCGTTTGGCATGGCTCCATTCGGCGGCCAGGCCATAGATGGCCCAACTGGCGGCGGTGGCAGCCTGTTCACGCGAGACAGAGAAATTGGCAAGCATGGTTTTTTTTTCCAGTCATTTGTTGAGAAGCCGGTAGACCTGAGTGCGCACCTGGGTCTCGACCAGCGATTGGAAGTTCTCTTCGCTGGTTGGACAGCGTGCATGGGTGTTGGCGACGTACTCGCAGACCGCCACGATCAATTCGAGCAGGTTATGGTTCGAAAATTGGCAACCGTTCAGCATGCGTTTTTCGACTTCCTGGCGGAATTCCTGGTCGATCGAGTGCTGCAGCAGGGCGAATTTATCAGGAAAATGGGCGTAGAAAGTGGCCCGGTTGATGCCGGCCTGTTCAGTGATATCCTTGACGCTGGTGGCCTGGAAGCCCTTGCGATCGACCATTTCGGTGAAAGCTTGAAGGACGCTCTGGCGGGTGCGGCGGACACGCGGGTCGAGGTTTTCGGTTTGGTTTGGCAACATTTTTCCTCTCATGTGGTGAAGACAACAAAAACAGGGCTTTGTTGGTTGATTTCTTCAGCGTGAATTCCGGCCAGAGCGGGTGACCCTGATTATCGTCAAAGAGAAGCTGGGGCACTAAAAGACTTTTTTAGCCTCGCACCGAACCATCCAAGCAAGGGTTAAGGTATAAGGCTTATCCCAAGGTAATGTAGGAGATGCAATTGGATGCTTCACTGGCTTTGCGTGGCGTGAGTGGATTGACCGGGCTGGCCTGGGAAGGTGAAAAAGGGGCGGTTCATTTTTCCTGTGAGGCTATGCGCCAGGCCCTGTTGGAACTGGACAGCCCCATTTGGGCGGTGGAGCAGCAGGGGAAGATTGGCTTGGCCCTGGGAGGAAAACCCCAACCGGCTGGAGCAGGATTGGTCATTTTAGGTTTTGCGCCGTCCCTGACCATTGAAAAGCTCGGAGATCCGTCTTTCTGCAAAACCTACGGTACCCGTTACGCCTATTATGCCGGAGCGATGGCGAATGGCATTTCTTCTGATACTTTCGTGATTGCCCTGGGCAAGGCGGGTTATATGGGTTCTTACGGAGCAGGAGGAGTAGCGTCGAAGCGCATTGAAGCAGCCATCCAGAATATCCAGGCCGCCCTGTCGGAAGGCCCGTATGCCTTCAACCTGCTCAACAGTCCCAACGAACCGGCGCTGGAACAGAATGCGGTTGGGTTGTACCTGAAACACGGAATTCGTGTGATCGAGGCCTCGGCCTACCTCGGCATGACCGATCCGCTGGTGCAGTACCGCGTGGCAGGCTTATCCCAGGCGGCGGACGGGAGCGTGGTCATCGGCAACCGCGTCATTGGCAAACTCTCGCGCCTGGAAATGGCGCAGCGTTTCCTGGATCCCGCGCCGGCGGATATCCTGAGCAAGCTGGTGGCGGAGGGGAAGGTCACGCCCGAGCAGGCCGAACTGGCCCTGAGGGTGCCGATGGCAGACGATATCACCGTGGAGGCCGATTCAGGCGGGCACACCGACAACCGTCCTTTAGTTTGCATGCTCCCGGCTTTCATTGCCTTGCGGGATCAGGTTCAGGCCAAACGGTGGTACAGCCAGCGGGTCCGCGTCGGTGCGGGAGGCGGGATTGGCACACCCGAGGCGGCGCTGGCGGCCTTCACGCTGGGAGCGGCCTATGTGGTGACAGGTTCGGTCAACCAGGCGTGTGTCGAATCGGGCGCTTCCGAGCATACCCGCAACCTGCTGGCGCAGATGGATATGGCGGATGTGGCCATGGCGCCTGCCGGGGATATGTTTGAGATGGGCGCCAAGGTCCAGGTGCTTAAGCGCGGCACCATGTTCGCCATGCGCGCTCAAAAGTTATATGAGCTTTATACCCGCTATAATGCCTGGGAGGAAATCCCTGTTGCGGAGCGCGAAAAACTGGAGAAGACTGTCTTCAAGCGTGATTTCGCTTCCATCTGGGCGGATACGGTCACATTTTTTACCGAGCGTGACCCACGTCAGGTGGAACGTGGCAATGCCAACCCGAAGGACAAGCTTGGGCTGGTCTTCCGCTGGTACTTGGGCCTTTCGTCGCGTTGGTCTGTGTCAGGTGAAAAGGGTCGTGAGATGGATTACCAGGTCTGGACGGGACCCGCCATGGGCGCATTCAACCAATGGGTCAAGGGCACTATCCTGGAGGCCCCACAAAACCGCCATGTGGTGGATGTGGCTAGGCAAATCCTGACTGGCTGCGCAGTACTATCCAGGGTGCGTACATTGGAGATGCAGGGCGTGGTTTTCCAGCCGGACTTGCAACGCTATATTCCAGGATAATCCAAGACGAGAACCGTGCCCTTGTTAGGATCACGGTTCTTTTTTTTACAGTTTCTTCTCGAGCAGGTGCATCGACTGAATATCTGCATGCTTGGCGGCAAAGCCCGCCAGGGTGAAAACGAATTGGTCACGGCGCTGCCACCAGGCTGCCCAGAACCGGTTGTTGGCCATTTTATCGCTCACCTGGATTTTTTGCCACCCGTCCGGATGGCCACCGGCCGGCAGGACGACGTCCATGCCATTCACTTCCACCATACGGGTATCCCAGCGCAGACCGACCCCCAATGCTTTTAGCATGGCTTCCTTCGCACTCCAGATCAGGGTGACCAAGACAGCCCTGGTTTCAGCTGGAGACGCCTCCACGAGCTGGCATTCTACCGGAGTGAAGTAATCCAGGATGAAGGTTTCGGTGCGCGCCTCGATCTTCTCCAGATCGGCACCCACGCGCAGGTCCGGACCGGGGACCAATGCGCATAAGGCCAGGTGCCCGCTGTGGCTGATGGAGAGGCAATCCGTCGGGTCGGCCTGACCTTGCACGTGAATAAAGGGAGCACCCTCCGGTGTGTTCTGGATTTCGATTTTATCCAGGGAGAAATTCTGGTAAGCAGGCAGACTGTGCGCCAGGGCTTTGGCGGCCCACCGCCCCAGCAGCCATTCATTGCGCCGCTTGGGGAAACGCAAAGAAGAGAACCTGTCAAGTTCAGACGGGGAGAGAATCCCCTGGGTCTCCGGCGTTGTTTGATCGGAGTTGACCAACATCCAGTAAATGGGATTGGACATCGTAATACGTCTTGCAGAAAACCGCCCGCATTTGCTGCGGGCGGAACAAGATCAGGAGTTTTTCATCAACTCCTGCAAGGGTGCCAGCAGGCTTGGCTCAACTGCATCCGGCATGGGACTTGTGCGGTAGTCCTTCAGTTCCAGGTAGAGCCGGCCCTTGGAGTCTACCACACGGGCATCGAAATGCAGCTCCCCATTCTCGGACCTGGTTGGCTTCACTTCAGCGTAGATGCAGGCGCCATTGACACTCTGCCGGTAAAGGGTGAGGCTTTCGATCGAGCTTGGTAGCGCCATTGTTCCTGTCTTGCCGATTTCCCAGATGCCGGCAGTCTGGAAGCACAACTCCACCAGGGTTGGGGAGCTCAACATGGCATGCTCCGTACTTAGAATGGATGGCAGATTCCTGTTCATTTTGCCGATCAACTTGGCCCCGGAACGCTGCACACCCTCCAGAACTTGGAAAGCCGGCCCGTGGAAATACAGGCGGTAGATATCTTCAGCCTTAACTGTGTAGTTGCCGTTCCATTCAGGCACTTTGGCGATAGCTTCTTGGGTTTCCGTCTCATGTCGTTTCAATATTACCCTGCCGCTGAAATGCTGGATGTGCTCATCCGAACCAGTCTTAAGTGTGCGTGAT
The DNA here is from genome assembly GCA_963827305.1 of uncultured Chloroflexia bacterium. Classification (GTDB taxonomy): domain Bacteria; phylum Chloroflexota; class Anaerolineae; order Anaerolineales; family Villigracilaceae; genus UBA877. The sequence continues at coordinate 175,386 of CAWHAM010000022.1, read as the reverse complement.
GATTTAAGTGTGACGGTAACCACCAGGCCCTGACTTTCCCGTATGGCCCGTGCCACCCAGGTGACACGCCGGGGCTCGTTGTGGTAGAACTTGAAGGCGGTCAGGAAGCGGATATCCTCCAGCCGGCTAACCTCCAGCCCGTCCTTACCGGAGGCCAGCACTGATCCGATGTGTTTGGCAGCCACTGAGAAGCCTTCGATGCCCATCACGCCCGGCAGGACAGGTGTACCGTTTAGGGTATGGTCGAACAGGAAAGGCTGGGTTTTCGGATCGAGTTCGGCTTCCAGGGTAAGACCCTTGTTGAGATCGAAGCCGGTTATGGAACTGAGCATGCTGTGGATTGGCTGTCCGGTGCGCAGGGCAAGGTCGGCTTTCGCCACTTCCATGCCCGAGTTTGGGCAGCGCTCTTCGAGAAGTGCGCCCAGCGAACCGGCAATGATGGTTTCCCCACGGCTGGCCAGCAGTTCCGTGCGCACCATCGGCGCTGCCTGCTCAGGCGGAACCATGTCAATGCCGGCCAACTTCATCAGGGTCGGAATATTTCCACGTGTGGCCATGCCCACGCCGCCCCAGGCACTCCAGTCAATTGCAACGGCTTTGATTTCAGGATATTGGTTGCGGATGGCGGAAGTGATCTTGCACAGCAGGTCGTTGGCGGCTGCGTAATCGGTCTGGCCGGAGTTGCCGAAGCGGCCAGCCACCGAAGAGAAGCAGACCACGCCGCGCGGCAGGATGCCTCTGGTTTCCATGGCCTTGAACAGGTTAAAGAAACCGTCCGCTTTGACCGACACCACCAGGCGGAATTCCTCAGGCGGTTTCATCTCCAACTTGCGGCTGCGCTCCATCCCGGCGGCGTGTAGGAAGGCGTCAATGTGGCCTTCAGCGTCCTTGATCTTCTGAATGGCCTCGTCAATCCGCGCCGGGTCGGTCACATCACAGGCCAGGTAATGGGCCTTACCGCCCAGTTGTTCGATGGTATTCAGCGTTTGAAGGGTGGCGGCCGAACGCTCGATGCCGAACAGTGCCCCTTCCACCTGCACTGGGGTCGGCTTTTTACCATCTTTGGTGAGGCTGGTGATCAATTCTTTCTTTAAGCCTTCTCTATCGTTGACCAGACAAAGGATGTCCGGATCGTCTGCTGCGGGCAGTGCAATCCGGTCAAGCAGGTAAAAAGTGCCGCGCGTGGCGCGTGCCAGGTCTTCGACGATCGGGCGGATGATCCCGCCGGAACCGCCGGAGATCAGGAACACACTGCCTTGTTCCAGTGAGAAGTTCTTTTCCGCAGGGAGAGGCTGTTCCACGGTTGCGATGCCATAACGCAAATCGTTTTCCCAGCCAATTTCGAGCGCGCCGGGGTCATGCAGGGTTTCTTCGATCAGGCGTGTCGAGATGGCCAACGCAGTGGCACTGGTCTCGAAGTCCACCACCTTGACGAAGGCTTTCTCACGTTCGCGCGCCACAGCCTTAGCGAAGCCGCTGGTCGCGCCGCCCAACGGGGCGGAAGCGCCTTCGGTGGAATAACCGTGCATGCCGCCCAGCCGCGTGGCGCATACCAGGAATGCCTTTTCGGGCAGCGCTTTCATGATGGTATACAGGCTGTACAACCGTTCTTCCAGGCCGGTTTGCCAATCTTTGATATTCATTTCAGCCAATTTGGGTTCGACCTCCAGCGCAGGCAGGAAGTACACGCCAGCGATAAGACCTTCGATCAACCAGCCGGTCAATTTGGCCATAATTTCTTCGGAGCCAAGTCGGGCACTCAGGCGTAGCACATTTACCTTGCGAGTGGTAAGCTTTTTAGTGAGCGCATCGGCAGTTTTGGCCTCGCTTTCCACCACCAGCACCCGCTGGCCCTCGCCTAGTTCCACGCCGGTTGGGATGCACAGATCCAGGCGCGGGCGCAGGGAAGGCATGGGAGCGCGCCGCACAATGCTGCTCTGCACTTCACCAACTCTCAAATCGGAGCTGTCAATTGGCATAGGAGTTGGCGCAGGAGTCTTCTCGTGGGCATTGAGTTCCACTTCCACAAAGGTTATCACCTTGGTGAGCGTGTTGTAATCGGAGAGGCGCAGATCTTCGCGACGTGGGATGTCGAAATGGCTGCGGATGGATGCGAACAATTCGGCCTGTTTGACAGTGTCGATGCCCAGATCGGCTTCGAGATCGAGATCCAGGTCGAGCACTTCAACCGGATAGCCGGTCTTCTCACTGACTACCGAAAGTACATAAGTCTTGATCTCTTCGGTGCTGGCGTTGACCGGGGATACGGTTTGCACCGCTTCATCGAAAATAGCGACTAGTGCAGCGGCCTGTTCCGTAACAGGTTGGGATGCAACCTCCGGTTTGGGCGCGGAGCCGAGCGAATCCTTGACGAAGGCGATGACTTTGGCGAGCGTGTTGTAGTCCGAAAGGCGCAGGTCTTCACGGCGTGCAATCCCATATTGGCCGCGGATGGATGCGAACAGCTCGGCCTGCTTGACGGTATCGATACCGAGGTCGGCTTCGAGATCGAGGTCCAGGTCAAGTACTTCCACAGGGTAGCCGGTCTTCTCACTAACCACGGAAAGTACGTAGGTTTTGATCCCCTCCATTCCAGGTTTTGATTGAGGGGATAACGGTTGAGGTTTCAATTCAACGGATTGGAGGGTCGGGACCTGCGCTTCCGGTTGCGATGGGCTGACTGTGCTGACGGGGGCGGTTTGCGGCCTCGTTGCCCACAAGGTCGGGCCCTGTCCGAACTGCCAGCGGGAAGCCGACGGTTTTTGGGAGGGTGCACCCTGGTTTTTGATGCGTAGGGTGCGTTGGATGGTTTCCAGCTCGGTGGCTGCATATCCGGAGACGTCCGAGAGCCAGCGGTTGTAGGCGGTTTTGTCCACACGTTCAGCCTGGCCGGGGATCTTGCGCAGCAGTGTCATGGCGATCTGGGAGCCGAAACCGGCTCCCAGACGCAGCGAGTACTGCACCGGGTACTTGCCGCCGCGCGATAGGTTCAGGTCGCCCAGTTCGGGGTCCGGTTCGAAACCATCCTGGATGTGGGCGATGGGTGGGACCAGGCCATACTCGAGCGCCTTTACGGCCACCACATCTTCGATCCCCACTCCCATGGTGTGACCGGTAAAGCCTTTGGTGTTTGCAATGATGACTTGGTTGGCCTGTTGGCCGAACACGCTTCGCAGGGCATGGATCTCGGCGGCCGCGCTCCCGCCGCGCGCCGGTGTATAGGTCTCGTGTGAGACGAACATGGTCTCGGCTGCGATCTGGCTGCGCGAGAGGCCGAACCGTGCCTCGGCGGTTTGTAGCAGCGTTTCCATCACCTGGCTGACGTGATGCACATTCAGACGGGTACCGTGGTAGGCACTGTTGGAAATATTGGTTGAAAGGACTTCACAGATTGCGCGCATGCCGCGCTCGCGCACGGCGTCTTCCGATTCGACCACCAGGGCGGCTGCGCCCATGCCGATGATCATGCCGTTGCGGCGGCGGTCAAATGGCAAGGCAGCCATGCGCAGGTTGCCTTCAGGGGTGGCCGCGCCGCTGGCCATCAGGGAAGTACCGATCCACTGCGAGAGGCTGCCGCTGATGACATCATCCCCGGCGATGATGATCACCCGCCGGGCACGTCCGAGACGGATCCAATCTTCGGCAATCGCGACTGCATGGGTGGTGGAGGCGCAGGCGGCGTTGATGTGCGTGTTGGGGCCGCGCGCCCGATGTACTCGGCGAACTGTGAATGGCCCATGGTCAGCACGCGGAAGATGAAGCGCCGGTCGAAATGGTAATCAAGGCGGGCGGCTTCGGTTTCCAATTCAGTGATGCGGTTTTCGAAGGATGTTTTCAGGTCGGTTTGCCCTGCGGGTACCAGGTCGGCCATGTGGCGCAGTTCTTCAATTTGCTTGATCACCATCTGGTTCTGATAGAACTTCTCGGTTTCATCGGCCATCCGGTCGAGACCGGGGAAAGCCGAGGCGAAGATAACGCCGGTTTCGTCTGCCAGCCTCTCAGGCAGTTTCCAGCGGTCTGGCAGGGTTGAGCCGGTGCTGGTCTGCTTGTAGGCCATTACGAGTGGGATACCGGCGTCGCGCAGGGCTTCGATCCCGGCGGCAATGGCCAGTTGGGTGGAGATGTCGATCGCTTCCAGTCGCTCTTGCGGTATCCCGAACTCGTTGGCCGGGTCGAACGTGCCGCGTTGACCGGCGAGTTTAAGCGTTAATTCCATATCGTCGATCGTTTGCATGATCGCCCCGGCATCGCTCTTGACCAGGCGGGTGGGGCGTTTTTCGAGCATGCCCTGGCGGGTCTCGACAGGCAGCGGCTCGATGCGCATATCGCCGTTCAGAATATCCAGGATGTTGTTGTCGTCGAAAACGTGTTTACCGCGTCCGGGCAGACCCAGACCGGCACCGCTGATGACGACCGAACCGGTCAGGGGCAGGCGACCGTCCAAGGTACCACGAAGTGGCAAATTACCACGAAGTGGCAAAGTACCACGAAGTGGTATGGTGGCTCCTTGAGAGGCTAAGATTTCGACGGGAGAATGTTCAGCAACAAGTACAGGCTCGCCGACTTCAATCAACGAAGCAGGTCGGACCTCGGCAGGTGCCGTGCCAGTCACGCCGTTGACCCCCGCCGCGTACAGGCGGCCCAGGGCCTCGTTAATGCTGGGAATGTCACCCTTGCGGGGATGATTGGTGGAAAACACGCTGACATCCTTGTGCTCTTTCAGGATGTCTGTTACCAATCCGCTCAGGACGCGCTTGGGGCCTACTTCGACGAACACTCGCGCACCCTGTTCGAAAAGCGTGTTGACACCTTGCACGAATTGGACCGGGGAAGCCACCTGGGCGGCCAGGATATCCAGGATCTCCTCACGGCCGGTGGGGTAGGATTTACCGGTGACGTTGGCGATAATCGGGATCTTGGGGGCTTGTAAGTTCATGCGATCAATGACCTTGCGTAGCGGTTGGCTGGCCGGGCCAACAATCCGGGTGTGGAAGGCGTGCGAAACCGGGATCTTGGTCGCCTGCAGGCCCTCGGCCAGAAAAGCTGCGATGGCCCCTTCCACGGAGGTGGTCGCCCCGCCGATCACGCACTGTACCGGGCTGTTGATGTTGGCGATGACGACGTAGCCTTCGATCGTCTTCAGGATGCGCTCCACTTCGGCCAGTGGGGCCGAGACGGCTGCCATACAGCCATTATCATCCGCAGCCACTTTGGACATTTCCTGTCCGCGTGCACTGACCACCTGCAGGGCTTCGGTCAGGTTCAAGACACCGGCAGCCACCAGGGCGGCATATTCGCCTAGGCTGTGTCCGATTACCATATCAGGCTTGTATCCGTACTTCTCCAGCACCCGCAGGAGCGAGACGTGCACTGCCAGCAGGGCTGGCTGGGTGATATCCGTGCTGCGTAGTTTCAGCTCCGCCTGGGTGATGGCATCATCCTTCCCATCCACGAAAACGTAACTGGAGATTGGCCGGCCCAGGATGGGGGTCATGACAGCATCCGCCTCACGGAATGTTTCGGCCACCAGCGGCTCGACCGTGCGCAGGTCGCGCAGCATGTTGACATATTGGCTGCCCTGTCCTGGGAATAGGAAGGCTAGCTTTCCAGGCCGTCCGCTGCCGCGGTAAATGCCCTGGACGCCCAGGGCCTGCCAGCCGGCAGGAGCGTCGCTTTCGAGAGCTTTGAGTGCTTTTTCCACGCGTGGGATGAATTCCTTCGAATTCTCGTAATCGATCACAAGCCGTTCAGGCTGGTTCAACTCTGCCGGAGTCGGACAGATATTTTCCGGGAGATGGCCCAATTTTGCCTGGTGGAGTATCTTTGCCAGGGACTCGCGCAATTCTGAAGCGGAGAGTGCTCCCAGGAAGAGCAGCCCACGGTAGGGCTTGAGGTACTCTGGAGTGGATTGGACAGCCACTTGAAGATCTACGCCGGGGAAAACAGTAGATTCTTTCGTCAATACGCCCGGCAGGTATTCTTCCATGACAACGTGGAAGTTGGTGCCGCCAAAACCAAAGGCGCTGACTCCAGCCCGGCGTACCTTGCCGGAGGGTACTTCCCAGGTGTGTGTCTGAGTGTTGACATAGAAGGGGCTTTGCGAAAAATCGATCTTTGAATTGGGCCGGTTGAAGTTGACCGAAGGGGGCAAAATATGGTCGTACAATGCCAGGGTTGTTTTAAGCAGTCCGGCCGCGCCGGCGGAGCTCTTGAGGTGGCCGAAATTGGATTTGACCGAACCGAGCGCCACGCTGCCTGGCTTGAGGCCAAATTGTCCGAAAATGGCAGTCAGGCTGTTCACTTCAGCCAGATCGCCGACCGGCGTGGAGGTGCCATGGCCTTCGATCAGGCCAACGCTGGAGGGGCTGGACCGCGGCATTCTTCCAGGCGCGCTGGATGGCGCGCTGCTGGCCAAGCGGATTGGGTGCGGTGATCCCCTTGCCCTTGCCATCGCTGCTGCCTCCGATGGAGCGGATGACTGCATAAACCTTGTCGCCGTCGCGTTCTGCATCAACCAGGCGCTTGAGCAGTAAAATAGCCGCCCCTTCACCCATCACGAAGCCGTTGGCTCCCTCGGCATACGGACGGGAGCCGTCCGGGCTGAGTGCACCGATCTTGCTGAATTTGACGAAGGATTCGACCCCCATGTTACGATCCACGCCGCCAGTCAGCACGGCATCGAACTGGCCGAAGCGCAGGCCGTCTATGGCGCTCTGCAGTGCTGCCAGTGAGGAGGCGCAGGCAGCATCTGTAACGAAATTGGGGCCGGTAAAATTGAATACATTCGCAACCCGGCCGGCAATGATATTGGAAAGTTCACCTGGCATGGTGTCTTCCGTGATGGGCGGCACCATGGCCTGGACGCCGGAGGCCAATCCCTGTATCAAAGAAGATTGAATATCTTTGCTGAGATCTTGGAATGCTGGTGAGGTGGATAAAGCGCGGATATACTCAGGCAGGTGGATGCGGATGGTGGAGAGGTAATGTTTCTCTCCGGCCATGGCATTGCCCAGGATCACGGCTACACGGTCCGGGTCCAAAAATCGGCCTGGGTAGCCGTAATCGTTCAATGCCTGGTAACAGGCCGAAATGGCCCACTTCTGGGCTTCGTCAATCTGCTCCTGGATACGGGGTGGTATGGCGATCCCCATCTTGGCAGGTTCGAATTTGAAGCCGCGCACCCAGCCGCCGATCTTGCTGTATGTCTTATCCGGGGCGGTTGGGTCGGGGTCGTAGAAGAGATCGGGATTCCACCTTTCAGCAGTCACCTCGGTGATTGAATACCGGGCGGCCTGGATGTTCTTCCAAAACGTCTGTACATCGGGAGCATCCGGCAGAATGGCGCCTACGCCGACAATGGCAATGGCTGTTGTTTCACTCATTTTTTCCTCTTTACTCAAACAGCACCAGGCCGGCTCCCTTTTCCACCTGGCTTCCCGGCCGGATTGTTACCTTGGCCACCTTGCCTGGTCGCGGGGAACGCAGTTGCATCTGCATCTTCATGGACTCAAGCACCACCAGGGTCTGGCCTTTCTCGACCATATCGCCTTCTTGCACCGGCACATCAACTACCAGCCCGTGCATTGGCGCATTCAGAAAGTTTGCATGGCAATTATCGCCGGTTTTCACCTGTGCCTGCGTCCACGGTGCACCTTTACCTGAGGTACTCCGTCCTGCGTTCGGTGCAGGGCTGGCGCAGGCAGGCAGGTACTTTTTCATGCGCGAGTTGATCTGCGTGATGATCCTTTTTCCGCCTAGCAAAAGCATTTGGTAGGTGTTTGCCTCCTGATTACTCAAGAACACCTCGTAAGCCTGTTTGCCGTGAAGCAACATGTGCAGGCCATTGCGGTTGAGCGGCAGCACCCTGGCATTCACTTCTTCGCCGTTGACGGTGTAATGGTCCCCAGAAATGTTTACCTGGTAGATCCGGTTCTCGATTGTGACAGTGTAGAGAGACATATGCTTAATCCTTCGGGAACGCCCTCATGACGCTCTTTCCCCTCGGGGGAAGGGCCGGGGTTGAGGGCACTTTACTCATTCATCTGTTCTTTCCAGGCAATCATCTGCCAGGTACTTCCCTGGGCGGGCTCCGAAATGACATTCGTTTCGCGTTGCTGGTGGGCGAACATCGCCGCCGCCCAGGCTAGGTCACGTTCTAGGTCTGGATCGGTACTTTGGGGCTCAGGCTGAAAGGTTTCCAGGTAGGTGGTGGTCACGTCGCCGCTCTGGAACTTTGGGCTTTTTATGATTTGCAGGATGAAGTCAATATCCGTACTCAAACCGCCAATCTGGTACTCGCGCAGGGCCCGTTTCAGACGCTGGATGGCGACTGTCCGGTTCTCGCCCCAGACAATGACCTTGGATAGCAGGGAATCGTACTCCGTGCCAACGTGCATACCCTGGTAAAGGGCCGAGTTGATCCGGACCCCGATGCCGCCTGGTTCTTTCAGATACAGCACCTGCCCGGTGGCAGGCAGGAAGCCTGCCTGGCTGTCTTCGGCCAGGATGCGCGCTTCGATCGCTGCGCCGCGTGGGGTGATTTCTTCCGGAAACTTGACCATCGCTTCACCCATTGCGATGGAGAGTTGCTCTCTGACGATATCCACGCCGGTAACCATCTCCGTGACCGGGTGCTCCACCTGGATGCGCGGGTTGACCTCGATGAAGTAAAAGCGGTTTTTCCTATCCAGCAGGAACTCGACTGTTCCGAGACTGCGATATTTCAACGTTTTGCCCAGTTTGAGAGCGGCATCGTGTATCTTCTGGCAAAGCTCGGCGGAAAGACCGTTGGCCGGAGCCTCTTCGATCAACTTCTGCCGCCGGCGCTGGATGGAACACTCGCGTTCGCCCAGGCAGACCACATTCCCTTCGCCGTCCCCCAGAATCTGCACCTCGATGTGACGCGCCTGTTGGACAAGCGACTCGAGGAAGACGGTATCGTCATTAAAGGCTGCCTTGGCTTCGCGGCGGGCGGCTATGATCATGGCTGGGAGTTCCGTTGGGGAAAGCGCTAGGCGGATACCGCGCCCGCCGCCGCCTGCCGCGGCCTTGACTAGTACCGGGTATTGGACCTTTTTGGCCATATCCAGCGGCAGCACGACCGGAAGGGGGTCATCCGTCCCGGCAATGACAGGCAAACCGGCCTTGCGGCTAATCCGCCGGGCGGCCAGTTTGTCGCCCATCATGGAAACCGTCTCCGGGCGTGGACCAATGAAAGTGAGCCCTTGTTCTTCCACGGCACGCGCGAAGTCCGCATTTTCCGCTAGGAAGCCATACCCCGGGTGGATGGCATTTGCCCCACTCTTACGGGCTGCCTCCAGCACTGCCTCGATATCAAGATATTTCCCCTTGTCGCCAATATGGATCGCTTCGTCTGCGTAACGCACATGCAGGGCCGACTCATCTACAGCCGTAAATATTGCCACGGAAGGCAGTCCCATCTCCCGGCAGGCGCGCAATATTCGGACTGCGATTTCCCCACGGTTGGCAACCAGTACTTTCATCATAGCGGGATGTTCCCATGCTTTCGGGAGGGGGTGTTCTGGCGTTTCTCGCGCAGCACTTCCAGGGCGCGGATGATGCGGATACGGCTTTCGGAGGGGTCGATCACATCGTCCAGGTAGCCGCGGCTGGCGGCGATAAGCGGGGTGGCAAACTCAGCCCGGTAGTCCCTGATCAGCCGGTCGCGTTCGGAGGCCGGGTCTTCCGCAGCCGCAATATCTTTTGAAAAGACGATACTGACCGCTCCTTCCGGTCCCATGACGGCGATCTCGGCGTTGGCCCAGGCCAGGTTATAGTCCCCACCCAGGTGTTTGGAGCCCATGACGATATAGGCGCCGCCGTAGGCTTTGCGCAGGATCAGCGTTACCTTGGCGACGGTCGCTTCGGAGTAGGCGTAGGCCAGTTTTGCGCCGTGACGGATTACGCCGCCATACTCCTGGTCGGTGCCCGGCAGGAATCCGGGAGTGTCCACCAGGGTCAGTAGCGGGATGTGGAAAGCATCGCAGAAACGGATGAAGCGCGCCCCTTTGTCTGACGAGTTGATATCCAGCACCCCGGCCAGGTGCAGCGGCTGGTTGGCTACGACTCCGACCGGATAACCATCCATGCGGGCAAAACCTATTACCAGGTTGGCAGCGTATTCGCTCTGGACTTCCATGAATTCCCCGCCGTCCACTATCATTTCAATCACGCTGCGAACATTGTAGGGTTGTTGCGGATCAGTTGGGACGATCTGGGCCAACTCTGGTATCGGCCTCTGGGGATCATCGTTGCTGGGTTGGTAGGGAGGGGGGTCAGGTTATTGGCTGGCAGGAAGGAGAGCAGCCAGCGTACGTTGGAGAGCAGGGTTTCCTCGTCCGGGGCGGTAAAATGCGCCACGCCGCTCTGTTCGCTGTGGACTGCCGCACCACCCAACTGGTCGAAGCTGACCTCCTGGTGTGTTACGGCCTTGACCACTTCTGGCCCGGTAATGAACATGTGGGCGGTCTTCTCGACCATGAAGATGAAGTCGGTGATGGCGGGTGAGTAAACCGCGCCCCCGGCGCATGGTCCGAGGATGACCGAAATCTGCGGTACAACACCAGAAGATTGAACATTTCGATAGAAGATCTGTCCATAACCTGAAAGAGATTCCACGCCTTCCTGGATGCGCGCCCCACCCGAATCATTCAAGCCGATGACTGGCGCGCCATTCTGGCGGGCCATATCCAGCAGGCTTGCGATTTTTGTCCCGTGGGCTTCGCCCACCGAACCACCCATGATGGTGAAATCCTGGGCGAAGATGTAGACCAACCTGCCGTCCACCTTGCCCCAGCCGGTTACTACACCATCGGTATAGGGATGGGACTTTTCCATCCCCAGCCCGCTGGCCCGGTGGGTGACGAACATGCCAACTTCCTGGAAGGTGCCGGGATCGAGCAGTTGCTCAATACGCTCGCGGGCGGTTAGCTTATTCTTGGCATGCTGGGTGGCAATGCGCGCTTCTCCTCCTCCCAGGCTGGCCTCCCTCCGGATGTTTTCCAATCGATTGGATACTTGTTCCATAACGCTTAATGCCTCAATAAATTCTTTTCTTTGTTCAAAGGTAGAAAAAGGTACATCAAGCTGCCAGCTGTAGCCTGTACAGGTGTTTATTCCTATTAGTCTTTAGACTTGGCGCAGCTCAGGGTTTTTCGATGTGCTCTTTTACATGATCTTGCTCGAAAAGGACATCTTGTCTATACATATTTATTGGTGGCTCGTGATGTAAAACACTATCTCAGCGACTCGGTTACGGCTGCGAATTATTTCACCAACGCCCAGGCGGCCGGCAGGACCAACCCGGCTGCAACCAGTTTGATGGCATCTCCGATGAGGAAAGGCAGGATCCCGGCTATGATCGCTTGCCAAATTCCAAGGTGGAGGCTCAGCCAGGCAACGCCGAACAGATAGATGACCATTTCACCAGCCAGGAAAGCCAGCAGGGCACTTGGAATCCGCCGGTCCAACCCGTGCGCCGCCAGCAACCCGACCAGCCACGCTGCAATGACGAACCCGATCAGGTAACCGCCGGTGGGGCCAAGCAGGGTGTACAAACCCCCCATTCCGCCTGCAAAGAAGGGCAGGCCGAACACACCCAGCAGCAGATACAATGCCAGGCTGGCCGCTCCCCGCCGGGATCCGAGGCTGGCTCCCACCACTAAAACGGCAAATGTCTGCCCTGTGATCGGGACAGGGGTGAAGGGCAGCGGGATCCTGATCTGGGCCATCCCGGCCACGCATAGGCTTCCGGCGATGACCAGCAGGAAATCTCGCAGGCGGCGGTCAACACGTGGCATGGTCCGAGTAAGCAGGGTTGGAGCGAGAGTGGTATCCATGGTTCGAATCTCCTTGAGGACGGATGGGTAGTCCTCGTGCCATATAACCCTGTTACCTGCGGATTCGTTACGGGGGGGTTATTACGAAAAAGGTTTTGAGGTGGTTGCGGACGGCGAAACCGCCCCCAACCACCCTACATGGCTCTTTCTCTCAACCTTGCGGCGGGAGAATGGCAGGGTTCTCAGAATTCGTGCTAGTCTTGGTCACGGGTCATTTTTTGCCTTGTGAGGCAATGATGACGGGTATAATAGAACGAATTTTGCAGATCTGTTTGAGATAATTCATGCTGGCTAGAACAAGAAAACAGGAATTTTGGAGCGGAATACGCGACGAAGCACCCATCTTATTGGGAGTTGTCCCGTTCGGTTTGCTTTTTGGGGCCTTGGCGATCAGCGTCCACCTGTCCAGCCTGGCGGCTCAGGCCATGTCTTCGATCATTTTCGCCGGCTCGTCCCAGTTCATTGCCGCACAACTGATCGGGACAGGTACTTCCGGGCTGGTGATTGTGATAGTGGTCTTCGTTGTCAACCTTCGGCATGCCTTATACAGCGCTTCGGTGGCACCTCACGTCAAAGGCCTGAACACCGGCTGGAAATTGTTGCTTTCTTATCTTCTCACCGACGAGGCTTATGCCGTCACCATCACGCACTACCACCGGGAAGGGGATACCGAAACCAGGCACTGGTACTTCCTGGGCGCCGGTCTGACACTTTGGAGCTCCTGGCAGATAAGTACGGCGGTCGGCATTTTCATCGGCGCGCAGATTCCTCCCGGTTGGCCGCTCGGCTTCATCCTGCCACTGACCTTTATCGCCCTGGTCGTCCCCGCTCTCAAGGACCGGGCCGGCGTGGCTGCCGCCCTCGTGGCTGGCGCGGTCGGCCTGCTGGCGTTTGGCTTGCCTTATAAGACCGGGCTTCTTCTGGCGGCATTGATCGGCATCCTGACCGGGCTGCTGGTTGAGGGGAGGCCGAAATGAATCTCTGGCTGGTCATGCTCATCGGTGGACTGCTCACCTTTGGCACCCGGCTGTCGTTTATCCTGCTGCATGACCGACTCAAGATGCCGGAGTGGTTCCGTCGCGGCCTGCGTTTCGTGCCGGTGGCGGTCCTTTCGGCGATCATCCTGCCGGAGTTGACCAATCCAAATGGGACTTTATTCCTTTCCTGGCGTAATCCTCAACTGTTAGCCGGTATGGTTGCCATTTTGGTGGCTTGGAGGACGAAGAATGTCATCCTGACAATTGTGGCAGGGATGGCTGCACTATTCATCTTTCAGGCTTTGGTGGGCCTGTTGCTTGCCTATGAGGGATGAATCCCCAATAGGTACTAGCTTTACGCTTTTATCATTCCACAACCTCACTCCCGCGCCCCCCTCCCCCGAAGCGGTGGAGGGGAAGGGGTAGGGGCTATTATACAAAGAATAACCTGACATGATTAAATTCGGTGTAGTTTATGTGTGGAAAGCTTTCAGTCTGCTTTTGCGAACTTCGCAAAGGGTTGCTTTTCAAAGTTCCGGGGGAAAAGAAACCACTTGTACTTCCTCAGCGACTTTTTCCCTCGGCGTAAAAATCCCTGATATCACCACCATCACACCCACCAGCCCCAGGCTGACCGGATATACCAGTACCGGTTGGCGTGAATACAGCACCCCTGCCAGCAACGGCGCCAGCATGACCGCCAGCGAGCTGAAGGTCTCGGCCACACCGTAGGCTAGCCCCATCTGGGTGGAATGGATCAGCGGGCGGACCTGGGCGTAGATCAGGGAGCGCGCCGACCTGTATCCGCCTAGCAGGAAAAAGCCCAGGGCGTACCAGCCCAGCCCGGTACCCTTCCAGAGCAAAAGGGCGAAGGCGGCCACTGAGACCTGGGCCAGCAGGAATCCGATCCGGGCGGCGAACTGTCCCAGAACCAGGGCCAGCAGGCTGTTTCCAAAACTGCCGATGGAGCCGAGCATGCCAATGCTCTCCAGAGACAAACCGCGCTCGTTTTGCAGGAAGCTGGGCGCCAGCGGCTGCGGCAGGTACATGACGAACATGGCCAGGAAGATGATTCCCAGGAAACTCACAAAGCGCGTATTCTTCCAAAGCTTTTCCGGCGGTGCAGCGGGGTCATGGGCTTCGCGGGGTTGGGAACGCAGGAAGAGCAATATCACGGTCGAGACGATGAAGATGCAGGCGGAGACCAGGTAAACGCTCCTCAGGCCCAGACGTTCGCCGATCCAACCGCCGGAGATGGGGCCGAACACCGCCCCCAGGTTGTAGGTGGCCGAGACCAGCGTCATGGCACGCACCGGCGATAGCTTTCCACTTGCTATGGTGACATAGCTGTTCATCGGCGACGAAACGAAGGCGGTGAAACCGTATATCAGCATCCCAACAATGAAGACCGGCAATGCCCGGGCCAATGCCATCACCCAGGCAGCCAGCAGGCCGGCGGTCCAAGCGGCCAAGAGTAGGGGCTTGCGTCCGATACGGTCAGCCAGGTATCCAGCCGGGATGTGTGCGAGCATCATCGCCAGCCCAAACAGGCTGAAGACTGACGCAATCGTCATCGTATTTGCCCCCAGTTGCTGCAAATAGATGGGTTGGAAATAAATGAACATGCCCTCACCAAGCCCCCAGGTTAAGAGGGAAACGGATAGCAGGATCAGGTCAGTGCTCATGAAAGGCTTGAGACCCGCTTAACGAAATCAGTCGCTGCTTTGAAGACCGTTTCACGCGTTGGCTCTTCAGTGATGACGTGCCCGCCTCCATCAACCCACAGCATTTGTTTATCGGGCGTGGTCAGATGAGCATATATTTGCTGCATGCTGTCCCTGATGATGTAATCGTCGTCGCGTGAGTGGATCAACAGCACTGGCGCGGAAATCTTGGGCAGGGCCGCATGCATTTCCTCCACCAGGTATTTCAATTCCACCCCCGACCGTAGCGGGTTCTGCGGATAAGCCACGTGCTGCTGGTAGGCTGTCTTGTCGAACCAGCCGCTTCCCGGCACCTTGCCTTTTAACAGGTAAGGTTTGAAGCGGCTCAATATGCGGATGGCCCACAGGGGCAGGGGTATCCTTGGCAGGTCATACGGTGTGGAGATGGCGACCACTCCACGCACCGGGAAAGAGCTTGCAGCGGTTAGCGAGAGTATCCCGCCCATCGAAAGGCCGAGCAGGAAGACCTGGTCGGTACAGGAATGCAGCAGGTTGTAGCCATCCTCCACTGAGAGTAGCCAGTCCCGCCAGCGCGAACGGATCATATCCTCGGGCCGCGTGGCATGACCGTTGAGCCGGATGCCACAGATGGTATAGCCCTGATGGCTGAGATATTCGCCCAGCCAACGCATTTCCTTGGGTGTGCCCGTGAAGCCGTGTGTGACCAGACAGCCAATATGGGCGTTTCTTCCCTGGCCGGGGAAGAAGAAAGGTTCAGCAGTGGGGATGATTTGGGGCATATGGATCATGAAGTGAGTATCTGGGTATCCGGGATTTGTGAGAGGCGATATAAATAAATTATAACCCCGCCTTGTTCAGGCGGGGCGGTTTGATGATACCTGTTGCATCCAGGCTGGCTTTCTCCTGGCGATTTGTCGGTAGACCGGGCAATCCGGGTCGTGCGCATCCGGCAGGTAGCCGGTCGATCGGAGGAACTCCTTTACGATCTCCCCGCCGGTGAAAACAAAGGTTTTCTTGAACAGCTTCGTCCATTCTTCCAGGCTGAGCGGATGATGGGCATCCAGCCAGCCTTTGAACGAGCCATGCTCGCCGCGCAGAGATTGGATACGCTTGGCATTCTCGATGACTGCATTGACCTTCAGCCGGTTGCGGATGATGCGCCCGTCGGCCAGCAACCGGACCACGTCTTGCTCGCCGTAAGAAGCTACGGTATCTACGTCAAAGCCTTCGAAGGCTTGGTGGAACCCTTCTTTGCGTTTCAGTATCAAGGTCCAGGAGAGGCCTGCCTGGGCTATCTCTAGCGTCAGGCGTTCGAGCAGAGCGGCATCCTCGTCAAGTGGGAACCCATACTCGCGATCGTGATACAACTTGTTCAGCGTATCTTCCGGGTGTTCTTGCAGGTATTCACAATAACTGGTCATGCCATTATTCCAACAGTTTTGCCCATGCGCCATTCGGGTAAACGTATTGCGGTGCCAGCGGGTCCACTTTCAAGGAAATTTCTTTTCCTTCTTCAATGGACGTCAGTGATTCCTGCTCGACCAGCCAGGTGGTCTTGGCTTGGTAGGCCGGGGTGCCGGGCATGTGGACTTCGAGTTGCAGCTCGACGCGCGCCATGCGGAAGGTGTTGACTGGCCCCTGGCTGGCTGCAAGGATCTTTGCCCAGGCCCAGACGGCCCGTTCCTGGCGTGTGCGGTGATCGTCCTTTGTCGGTTTCGGTTTGCGCGGCCGGCGCATTCGTATGAAGAACCAGATGAAAAATCCTACTGTCAATGCCGGTATGACAATTGCAAGGAATTCATTCATCGGATGCCTCTCTATCAAACAAATGCATGCTGAAATTCTCTACGAAAACAACCGGGCAAGACCGTCATAAGGTGCCAGAGGAATTATTTCGAACATTATCAGGTCTGCATTAACCAACGGCAGGGTTGATAAAAGTCGTTGCGCTTCTTCGATATCCTCGCATTCGAGTACCAGAACCGCGTTATGCTGGTCGGCCCGGAAGTAGGTTTCGCGTAATGCGCCGGATTGTTGCAACTCCCAGATCCGCCGGGCCTCATCTTTCAGCAGTGGCTGAAATGCTTCTGCCGTTACTCCGGGGAGTTCTTTTTCGAGAGCCAGCAATTTCATCTCGATTTCCTCTCACTGAGCGATTTACCCGAATACACCGATTTCTACATAGTACCAAGTGCTGCCCTTGCATGCGAAGAATGCGACCATATTCTGTGCCACGCGTGGATTCAGGGAAGCCGCGCTGCAGTAGCCGTAATGCGAGATTCCGGCATAGCCGAGTGGGATTGTCACATCGTTATATACAACGCCGATCTTTTCATGCTGCTTGAAGAAGTAGAACGCCTTGCCGTGCATGGTCTGTAAGCCGAAAGCTTCCTGGTAACCCAACTGCTGGTTGAGCAATTTTCCATCCATGCTGATCTGGCCGCTCGCCTGACTGTTAATTTTGTTGCCAGTCTGGTGGTTGGTCACAAAGGCAGTTTCGAGCGCCCAATGGGTATCGTAAGTCCATAACCCGCGTAAGGATCCGATCGGGCTGCTATCCCCAACCGGGATTTTGTAAATGGGGCTGCCGTTGCGGGTCACGGTCACGCTGATGGGAGTGAGCATATTGCTCGTATCATCCGCCCACGCCGCCAACTGGTCACTGCCTAGGGTCACGCACTGACCAAAATGGTTTTCCACCTTACAGGAATGGTCCATGATCGTGACCATGTTGGAACGCTCTTCGGAATGAGTTGCGAGGATCTGTTCCTGGGTGCCTTCCACAAAATCCAACTGCGTGTACTCTGCCTCCGGGCGCTGTTTCAGGGCATGTTCTTCGATGCTCAATCCCCCAGGTAGCGAGGCGAGTTTGACCGGCGCAGGAAAGCAAGCCGCCAAGGCAAAAAGGAGCGATGCAACCAGACAGGAGCAGACCAATTTTGTGTTCATCCCACCATATGCCACTCGCGCGGCATGTCGCTCAAACACTCTGCCCCGTCTTCGGTTATTACCATGTTATCTTCAATGCGTACGCCATTTCGTTCAGGCAGGTAAATGCCTGGCTCTATGGTGAAGGTCATGCCTGGCTCCATCAACTGCGCATTGTCGCCGCGCATGTACGGGTCCTCATGCGGCTCCATGCCGATGCCATGGCCGGTCCGGTGAGTGAAGAACTTCCCATACCCGTATTTTTCGATGACCTTCCGGGCGGCGATGTCCACAGTGGCGCATGGGACGCCCGGTTGCGCGGCAGCCTGCCCGGCTGAGTTGGCCTCCAGCACGATTTGGTGAATTTTGCGGTACTCTTCATCCACTTCACCCACCGCAAAGGTCCGAGTCAGGTCAGAGATGTAACCGTCCACCGCCGCGCCCCAGTCCACCACCAGCAGGTCGCCTCGACGCAGCTTCCGGTCTGAAGGGGTGGCGTGCGGGTTGGCGCTGTTCGGCCCGCTGGAAACGATCGGAGCGAAGGGCATTTCGGCTTGTGAGCCATGCCGGAGAAGTTGGACAACAAGTTCGGAGGAGATTTCCTTTTCGGTTACGCCTGCCTTGATGGATGGAAGGGTTGCCTCGAGGGCAGCCTGTGCCACTTTGACCGCCTTGCGCATGGAAGCAATTTCATTCGCATCCTTGCAGACCCGCAGACCGCCAACCACCTGGGTTGCATCCGAACATTCAGTCTCTCCTGCGATGGATATTACTTTGCAGAATTCCAGGACACGCATATGCAGCGGCTCGACGCCGATCCGTTTGCCCACCAGGCCCAACGACCGGCCGGCTTCCAGGAAGACTTTATCCCATTCGGCGGGGTTTTCCCCGTAAGGAAAAGCCTTGATCTCGAACGGCAGGCCCCTTACTTTGAGCATTTCAAGCTCGGGCAGTACCAGTACGGGAGCCGACTCTCCCGTGAAGAAGGCCACCGTTGGGCGTTCCATCAAGTGGAAGTGTAGGCCGGTCAGGTAGACCAGGCTGGGGCTTGGGTTAAGGGCCAGGGCCTCCAGGTTGGAGGAACGAATCAAATTGCTGAGTTTATTAAGGCGTGAGGGGTACATGAAGAACCTTTCTTCACTAAGAGGTTTTCTTTACCTGCGTCAGTGCCGCAGGCATAGGTGTATCGATCGCAGGTCGGTATACTGCACCTTTCGTGCAGCGGATACCTGCGGCACGCCGGGGCGAGACAACCTGCCGGTGTATCTAGATGCGATGAAATTTTTTCACGAGAGCCACTTGCAGGAACCAATCCACCAGGCCCGGAAAGAGCGTATCGAAGACGACGATAGGTCTGAACCACCAGGGGAGTATCAGCGTTCGCCGGGGATGTTTCGCCAGGTTGACCGTCCGGCGGGCGACGTAGTCGGAGGTCATATTGAACCAGCCCGGCGTCTTGAAGTGCTCCCGGACTGTGCTGTTGCTCCCGGAGTGCTCGCTGAATTCGGTAACCGCTGGGCCGGGGTAGATGCCGGTGACATGAATACCGAAGGATACCACCTCGCGTCGTAGCGCATCCGTGAAACCGCGTATGCCAAATTTTGTGGCTGCGTAGATGCTGTACATTGGCGCGGGGATGAGACCTGCCATCGAAGACATGTTGATGATCGTCCCGGAGCGGCGGGCCAGCATGGATGGCAGGACAGCCCGTGTGACCTGGATCAGACCGCGCAAATTAGCATCTAGTTGGGAGTCAATGTCGGTGACAGGATCAAGAGCCTCTAACCAGTCCAGGCGACCAAAACCGGCATTGTTGAAGAGGATGTCTATCCGGCCGAAGCTTTCGAGCACGGTCAGGATGGCCTCGTCGATCTGGGATTGCTCTGTCACGTCCATGCTGATGGCGGTGGCCTGACCGCCCTGCGAGCGAATTTGCTCCACCAGGGCAGTCAGCCGGTCCATACGGCGGGCGGCTAGGATAACGATACAGCCTTCCTGGGCGAATAGGCGGGCCGTATCTGCACCGAAACCGGAGGAGGCACCGGTGATAAGCACCACTTTGTTGGTGAGTTCGTTGGGCATGCAATCCTATCCTGGAACTAGGTTATATATTTATTGCTCTCCCTTTTACTTTTCTTCCTGGGTTGGTTCTTCCGGCCTGCGCCTGGGTCGCGGCGGCCCGAGTACCGGGTTGGGGGCGATCGCGAGATTGAGCACCTGGTCCATGTGCTGAAGCGGAATGATCTTTAAATCTTCGCGCACCTTCTTGGGCACATCCACGAGGTCTTTTATGTTTTTCTCCGGGACGAGCACCACTTTCAGGCCGGCACGGTGGGCGGCCAGCACTTTTTCGCGCAAACCGCCGATGGGCAGTACCCGCCCACGTAGTGTGATTTCTCCGGTCATACCAACTTCCTTGTAAACCGGTCGCCCGGTCAGGGCAGAGATGAGCGCGGTTGCCAGCGTGATACCGGCAGACGGGCCGTCCTTCGGAATGGCACCTTCCGGCATATGGACGTGAATGTCCATGCGCTCGAAGACCTCAAGATCGATGCCCAGTTCGCCTGCGCGTGATTTAACGTACGTTAGTGCGGCCTGACCCGATTCCTGCATCACCTCCCCAATCTGTCCGGTCATTTGCAGGTTGCCTTTACCGTCCAACACGGCGACCTCGATGGACATGATTTCGCCGCCATTCTCGGTCCAGGCCAGGCTGGTTGCCACGCCCACTTCGTCTTTCCGTTCAGCCTCAGTCTGGAAGAACTGCTGAGGCCCTAGGAATTTCTCGATCTGGTCTGGTGTGATGGCGGTGGGATAACGTTTCTCTTCGGCTTTCAACCGCGCCACCTTGCGGCAGATGCGCCCGATCTCACGTTCCAGGTTGCGAACACCGGCTTCATACGTATATTCGCGGATGATTTGCTGGAGCGCTTCCGGGGTGAAACTCATGTTAAGGGATTCAATTCCGCTTTCTTCGATTTGCCGCGGGATCAGGAACCGGTCGGCGATGATGAGCTTCTCTTCTTCTATATAACCAGGAAACTCAATCACCTCCAGCCGGTCGAGCAGGGCGGGCGGTATGGTCATTAGCGTGTTGGCGGTGGTGATGAACATCACCTTTGAGAGGTCGAAATCCAGTTCAAGATAGTGATCGGAGAAGGCGTGATTCTGCTCCGGGTCGAGCACTTCCAGCAGCGCCGAGGCTGGGTCGCCGCGGAAGTCCTGGCCGAGTTTGTCGATCTCGTCCAGCATGAAGAGCGGGTTGGCAGTCCCGGCGCGTTTCATGGTCTGGATGACGCGTCCGGGCAGCGCGCCGATGTACGTGCGGCGGTGTCCACGGATTTCGGCTTCATCTCGCACTCCACCGAGCGAAACACGCACGAATTTGCGCCCCAACGCCTCGGCGATGGATTGCCCTAAAGAGGTCTTGCCGGTTCCGGGCGGACCGACGAAGCACAGGATGGGCTGGCGTTC
The DNA here is from genome assembly GCA_963827305.1 of uncultured Chloroflexia bacterium. GTDB lineage: Bacteria > Chloroflexota > Anaerolineae > Anaerolineales > Villigracilaceae > UBA877. Next base: position 154,464 of record CAWHAM010000022.1, on the reverse strand, counting down.
CTTCTTCGGTTTGAGCGAGCGCACGGCAATATATTCCAGGATGCGTTCCTTGGCTTTCTTCAGCCCATAATGGTCACGTTCCAGAACGCGCGGCAGCGTGCCTGACATCCAGGTTGTCATCAGTGCTATTTGACCAGGGCAGGTCGAGGATCCAGTCCATGTAGGTCCGGATGATACCCACTTCGGGAGCCATGGGCGGCATCTGATTCAATCGTTCCAACTCCTTGATGGCGGTGGTGTGGGCCTGTTCCGGTAGCCCGGCCGACTCGATTTTTTTCTTCAGGTCGAGCAGTTCACGTGAGAAGATATCGCCTTCGCCGAGTTCGGTCTGGATCTGCTTCATCTGCTCGCGCAGGTAGAATTCGCGCTGGCTCTTATCCACCTCATCCTGGACGCGGCTGTGGATCTCATCTTCAAGTTCAAGCACATCCAGTTCCTGTGCCAGTAGCTTGTTGATGCGTTGCAGACGCTGGCGTGGGTCTTTCATTAACAACAATTGCTGGCGCTCGGTCAGGTTGATTGAAACTGCCGTGGCGATCATATCCGAGAGCCAGCCCGGTTCGGATATGTTCATGGCAAAGAGGTGGGCCTCTTCCGGGATGGCCCGGTCCAGGGAAACACAGCGCTCGAACAAATCTAGGGCATTTCGCATCAGAGCCTGGGTGGTCTTGTCAGCGGTGGTTGGTTCGATGATGAGGCGCGCTCGTACCTTGAGCACTGGCGTCAGGCGTGTGAACTCCACCATTTCCACCCGTAGCCGTCCCTGAACAAGCGCCGAAGACGAGCCATCCGGCATGGAAAGCAGCCGGCCAACTGCCAGTTCCACGCCGATCGGCATGAAGTCCTGCGGGCCCGGCTCCTCAACCTCTGGGTCACGTTGGGTCAGGCCGATGACGGTCAGGTTGCGTTCGTGGGCTTCCTGGATGGCCAGCAGCGAGCTCTGGCGCGCCACGAAGACCGGTGTGACCATGTGTGGAAAAATGACAATATCCCGCAGCGGCAGAACGAGTGCCTCGATGCAACCGTTCTCATCCGGCGTCTGGTTCGGGACGTGATACAGTTCTTCGGTACGTTGGGTCATTGCCATGTTGAAGGAATCTTCTTCTTGAAATGACCAGTCGTTTTGAGTCATACCATCCTCGTGTAGTAAAGACGCAGTCATTACTACGTTTAATAGTTTTTCTCCCAGGCTGTCTTCATCTCGCCGGCGAAGGCAACACTGCCGGCGACCAGGACCACTTCCCGGTCACCTGCCAGTTCCATCGCCCGGGCCAGTGCAGCGGATGCCGGCCTGACCGCCTCCACTGGGACCCCCGCGGATTGTACCAGGCTGACAATTTTCTGGACTTCGAGTACGCGTGGGTGGTCAGTCTCGGTGGCGATGACTAGCTTGAGCCTGGGTCTCAACTCCGCAAGCATCCCGGCCGCGTCCTTATCCTCCAGGATGGAAAATACCCATAAGACTGGGCGACCCGGGAAGTATTCGTCGAGAGTGCGTTGTAGTTGCCTGGCAAAGTTGGCGTTATGAGCCGAGTCTAACACGACCGGGCCTTCCCGGCGGACGACTTCAAAGCGGCACGGCCAGTGGACTTCTCTAAAGCCTCTACGAACGGCTTCATCTGACATATTCATTCCGCTAGCATGGAGTGCCGTATAAGCTGTAGCCGCGTTTACCACTTGGTGCATGCCCAGTAGAGGGATACGGAGTATAACAGGATTTATAACATCCTGCCCGAAGGGCATTCTGGATTCATGATTTTCGACCATCAGATCTTGCCCTTCCAGGGAGTGTTTCAGAGCCTGGAATGTGACGTCTCTTCCAACGAGGGTGAGCGGAGCATGGCGCTCGGCTGCAATATTCTCCAACACGGTCAGTGCTTCATCCGGTTGAGGCGAGCAGACCACGGGGATTCCGGGTTTGATAATTCCACCTTTTTCGCCCGCGATTTTTGCCAGGGTGTTGCCAAGCACTGCCATGTGATCGTAGGACAACGACGTAATCACCGAGACGCGCGGCATGACAATATTGGTGGCATCCAGCCGCCCGCCCAATCCCACTTCGATGACCGCCGCCTGCGCTTTTTGTTGAGCAAAATAGAGAAATCCGAGGGCTGTGGTAATTTCAAAGGTGGTCAGTTTGGGAATTTTCGCGACGGCTGGTTTAATCTGCTCAACCAGTTCAACCAGTCGGATGTGTGAGATTGGATGGCCTTCAATCTGGATGCGTTCGACGTAATCCTGTAAATGCGGTGATGTGTAAAGGCCGGTCTTGTAACCCGCAGCGCGCAGCACCGAGGCCGCTAACGCCGACGTGGACCCTTTGCCCTTCGTCCCGGCTACATGGATGATTGGGTAGGTGTCCTGTGGATTGCCGAGTAATGCCATCAGCTCGCGCATACGCCCCAACTCGAAGTGGGCCTTGGCAAGTTCAGCGGATTTTTTCAGGCTATAATCTATAAAGGAGAATAGGTAATCAAGTGCTTGGTTGTAAAGGGCTTCTGTGTCCATCGCGAAACATTGTAAATTGTAATCTATGATTCGTAAATCAGTAACGGTCAAATCAGATCAATGATTGGCATCCTTACTCTCCACCTCAATATACCCGGTTGCGTTTCCCTCAAAGAGAAACGCGGACGGCTCAAGCCGCTCCTGGCGCGCTTGCACCGCCAGTTTAATATCTCGGTAGCAGAGATGGGTTTACAGGATAAGTGGCAGAAAGCTATTATTGCCTGTGGGATGGTCGGAAATGATGCTGCCTATTTGCAATCCGCATTGGAGACAGTGCGAAAGTGGGTGGAAGCCAACTGGCCGGATGGGGATGTGCTGGATATAAAACTGGAAATTATCTGACACTAAAGTACATAAAAAAATTACTTTGTGTCCCTTCGTGTACTTTGTGGTGAATAGGAGGTTCTTATGGATCTGCAACTCAAAGATAAACGTGCCCTGGTTACTGGCTCCAGCCGCGGGCTTGGTTATGCAACTGCGCTTGCATTGGCCAAAGAAGGCTGCCGCGTGGCGATCAACAGCCGCGACGAGGCGAAGGTTTCCGCCGCGGCGAAGGTCATTGCAGGAGAAACTGGCTCGCAGGTGATTGGTCTGGCGGGTGATGTGGCTGACCCGGATGTGCCGGAACGGCTGGTAGGCGAGTCCGTCCGGGCGTTTGGCGGTCTCGACATTCTCGTCACCAACGCAGGAGGTCCGCCTTCCGGAGCGTTCGACTCGTTCAACGAGGCTGCCTGGCAGAAGGCCATCGATTTGTCGCTGATGAGCCACGTCCGCCTGATCCGCGCCGCCTTGCCCTATCTTAAACAGTCCAAAACCGCCAGCGTGCTGACAGTGACATCCTATTCCGTCAAGCAGCCTATTCCTAACCTGGTACTCTCCAATAGTATCCGTTCTGCCACTGCCGGGTTGACAAAGTCCCTGGCACTTGAACTCGGCCCGGCTGGCATCCGCTTCAATTCCATCCTGCCGGGCTGGACCGAGACCGAGCGTGTCTATGATTTGATGAAGTCCCGGGCGGCCCAGAATAAGACCACCCTCGAAGAAGAGACTGCGAAACAGGCAAAAGAAAGCGCACTGGGACGCATGGGCCGGCCGGAAGAGTTTGCCAACTCGGCTGTCTTCCTGGTGTCACCGGCGGCATCCTACATTACCGGTGTCATGCTCACCGTGGATGGCGGAATCGTTAAAGGGACTTTATAATTCCTCCCTTGCATCGATCTCAACCCCTTAAAACTTTCATATCAAAAGGAGATCCCCATGCCCGACCCGCGCATTTCCAAGCTTGCCAAACTCATGGTGCATTACTCGCTGGAGCTCAAACCAGGCCAGCAGCTTGTCATCCAAACCCACCCGCTTGCAGAAGAATTGACCCTGGCAGTCTACGAAGAGGCCCTCAAGGCCGGCGCTTTCGTTACCATTCTGCAAAATACGCCCGGAGCACAGGAAGTCTTTTTCAAGTACGCTTCCAATGCCCAACTGGAGTACATCTCCCCGCTCACTAAACAGGTTGTTGAGACTTTCGATGCCCAACTGCAAATCTGGTCTGAGCATAACACTCATTCGCTTTCAGGTATTGATCCGGAGCGGATGGCAATCGCAGCCAGGGCTGGCGCACCTATCATGAAGACACATATGGAAAGGTCTGCTAATCAAGAGTTGCGCTGGTGCCTCACGGTCTACCCTACACATGCCATGGCCCAGGATGCCGATATGTCCTTGGCTGATTATCGCGAGTTCGTTTACGGAGCGGGGATGCTCAACGAGGCTGATCCAGTGTCCTGTTGGAAGAAAGTCGGGCAGGAGCAGCAGAAAATGGCGGATTGGCTAAAAGGCCGCGATAAGGTCCAACTGAAAGGATCCAATGTGGATCTAAAATTGTCCATCAAGGACCGTCTCTTCATTCCTTGCGACGGGAAAGTCAACTTCCCCGACGGTGAGATTTTCACCGGTCCGGTCGAAGACTCGGTGGAAGGCTGGGTGCGTTTCAAATACCCGGCCATCGAGTACGGACAGGAAGTTACCGATATCCAACTTTGGTTCGAAAAAGGCAGGGTTGTTAAGGAGACAGCCGGCAAGAACCAGGAACTCCTGACTGCCCAGCTCAATACCGATGCCGGAGCGCGCACCTTGGGCGAATTCGGCATCGGCACCAACTACGGTATCAAGCGCTTCACTAAAAATATGCTCTTTGATGAAAAAATGGGTGGAACCATCCACCTGGCGGCGGGTGCTGGGTACCCGGAAAGCGGTAGTAAAAATCAATCCGGCATACACTGGGATATGCTGTGCGATATGAATGACGCGGAAATCCACGTGGACGGCGACTTGTTTTACAAGGATGGCAAACCGGTAATAATCACCTGACCCCCACAGCCTTGCGAAGGTTTTCTAGGAGCTTTATCTCATCACTTGTAAGAATGACTTGACCACGGCCGGGTCGAAGAGTTTCCCGGAGTTCTTTTGGATATGGTCCATGGCAGTCTGACTCGACCAGGCGGATCGATACGGTCGGGCGGAAGTCAGTGCATCATAAACATCTACGACAGCAAAGAGGCGTGCCGAGAAGGGGATCTGTTCCTCGTGCAGACCATCCGGGTAACCGCTGCCGTCCCAACGCTCGTGATGATAATGAGGAATGTCCAATGCCGGTGCCAGATAATTGACCGATGAAAGCAATTGGTAGGCAAGCCGGGGATGGCTTCGCACGATCTTCCACTCCGCATCGTCCAGAGGACCTGGTTTGTTGAGAATGCTTTCGGAGATCCCCAGTTTACCGACATCGTGGAGCAGTGCACCCCTCCGGAAATGGACCAACTCTTGTTCAGCTACGCCCATGGAACGAGCCAGTTTTATGGTTAGTTCGACGACACGGAAGGAGTGTGTCCCGCTCTCCCGGTTGCTTAATTCAAGCACTTGTGCCCAACTCTCGATCACTGAATCGTATGCTAGGCTCAACTCGGTATTGGTCTGCTGCAGCTCCTGGAATAGGAAGGCATTATCGATCGCCACGGCAGTCTGGCCTGCAACCGTTGCCAGGAAATCCAACCATTCATCATCGGGTTGTAATAACGAGCGGTTATAGATCTCCAGGACTCCTTTAACCTGACCTTTGGCGATTAGCGGTACGGCGTAATAAATGCCAAATCTCTCCCTGAGAAGGTCAAAGGTAAAAAGTGAATCAGCCTGCTGTTTTTCCACGTCAGAAACGCTGATGGTCCGGCGCTCGAGGGCTGCTTTTCCGGCATAGCCTTGCCCGATCTTCACAGGCACCCGTTGCGACTTGCTTGTTTGGAAGCCTTGCCCGGCGGCGAACTCCAACATGTGGGTATTTGGATTCAAAACCAGGATGTCGGCTGCGTCCGTCCCCAACTGATTGATCGTGTGCTGTAAAATAACGGATAATGTCAGCTTCAAGTCGAAGGTTGCGGTGATGGCTGTGTCGACCGAATGCAAGGCGGAAAGCCGCCGTAATTGACGTTGGATCTGATCAACATTTCTTACTCTTTCAGACACGTCGCGCACAATGGCAATCACACCAGACTCGCCCAAGGGAACCAGGCGGGCCTCGAACCAACGTTCCCCTTTCGGGACTTGTAGCCGGTATTCGATTGAAACCATCTTCCCGGTCTTCTTGGTTTCCTGAAAGGCATGGTCAAATTTTGTGCCGACTTCCGCAGGAAGGACATCCCGCATTGGATGACCCAGGAATTTATCCGGCGCCAGATATAAAGTGGACCTTTCCCCGGCTCTGTAATCAAAAATCTGGCCATCTGCATCCATGCAAAAAAGAAGGTCGGGGAAGGCGCGAAAAATTGCATCCAATTGATTGGATGCATCTACAGCCCCTTGTTTCCCAATACCAGTATGATCCAATAGAAAGAATTCTCCTTATATTATGTGTCTTTGCTCCGGAAGAACTAACAAAAACGCGGGCGCGGGGCACGATGATCCCCCTGGATCACCGCGCCCCTTCCCACCGCGCCATCCGGTACTCGTCGCTCAGTATCCGAAAACAGCTGTCTGCTGAACGGCAGGATTTGTGTGTATATGAAAATGTTTACTAAATGTTCGTGCAAGCTCGTTGGCGAGGCCGGACAACGAATCAGCCCGGATGGATAGGATCAGGTTGCGTTCATCTTCGGTGAAAAAGAAATCTTCTCCTTGGAAGCCTCGTTGTAGCGCCACCTCCGGGTCAGCCAGTAGTAAACGACAAAATTCTGGGTTGATCACCGCGGCAGCCAGCAGGCGGCTTAATTCCAGGAGTCCTTCAGACAGATTCCGGGTAAACAGAGAAATGGGCGGGTTATATATCTTGGTTTCGATCATTCGACATCCTTCATGAATTCACTCGACGAATATTGGGCGGTTTTCCTTGTGCGACCATCAGCCAGAACGCTCCGAGTGCAATAACGATATCTCCTATACCGGAGACCACTTGATAAGGGAAACCTTGTGGTGGCAGGAAGCGGGTTTGATAGCCAAACAAGGCGGGGCTCTATGGTTGCCATAAAAATATCTTTGGCATGGCCGAAGCACCAGACCGAGCGCAAGTAGCCAGATACCTGATACACGCAGGTTGAGCCAGTCAAAAACTAACCGGTAAACTTGGGAGATTAGCAGCCCGTCGGAAATCCAACCATTCAGGAAATGTGTCCGTGTGGCTGGCAGGTGGAAGACAAGAATTGGGGCAGAAAAGCACCCAACACCAGCCCCGGGACACCTACCGGAGGGATTGTCCACAAACGCTTTTGCCACCACGCCAGGAGCATTCCAGCTGGGGCTCAAAGGAGGAGCGCAGCGAGGAGAATCAAGGTCTATCGAGGCCCTATACCACCGCTATCGGGTGCAAAACAGCGTGGTCCAATTCCACCGCTATCTGGTGCAAAACAGCGCGGTCCAATTCCACCGCTATCTGGCGCAAAACAACGCGGTCCAATTCCACCGCTATCTGGCGCAAAAGCGACCTGTACAAATAGATTGGGAAGATTTGTCTTCATATGCCACCTTTCCTGGTTTGATGTGTTAGAACTATACAACCAGCCAAGCTGCAAAGGTGGCTTCAATAATGGTCTCAAAGATTAAGAAAAAACCCCCGCCAATAATGAGGGATTCTGCACCCCTCAGGCGATTAGTCGCCGGTACAAAGTTTCCGTCTCTTTTGAAGGATCAACCCCAAGTTCAGAACGTAGGGCATTCCGGCACGCTTGATATTGCCAGATGACTGCCAGCCGATCTCCTTGACCAGCATGCAGTCGCATTGCCAGACGATGGATATTCTCACGGCATAAATCAATCTTCAAGGCTTCCTGACAAGCCAGTAACGCAGCTTGCAGGTCACCAGCCGTACGCTGGGCTTCGGCAAGTTGTTCCAGTGCATCCAAATAAATCTGGTCAAGGTGCTCTCGCTCGGGCAAAACCCAGGTTCCATCTAAATCCTGAAGATATGGGCCGCCCCTGAGGTTGATGGCAGCTCGTAAATGAGTAATTTTTTCATTACTCAGTACATCTGCCTTCGCCTTTGATATTTGGTGGGAAAAACTCTCTATGTCATATTCGTAATCTAGGAGACGATTAAAGTGGTAGCGGTCATTCTCGAATAGGATGACGTCCTGTCCAAGGGCATGTCGCAAACGATATATATCATTTTTAAATCGGAGTCTTAATTGGCTGGCATCATGATTCGGCCAGAGAGTTACGCCAATCTCTTCTTTGGTAAGAGGGTGTGATGAGGCCAGAATAAAAAAGAACAACTCACGTACAGAGGCCGATTTCCATTGCGCGGACGTCACCAGCTTTCCGTTGACCCTTACATAAGTCTTGCCAAAGGCCCGAATGGCCAGAAGGGGAGCCTGAATGGGGACAGTGAGAAGTGACCGGCGCAGACGTTTCCTCAAGGTCGGTAGTTGCCCTTCAGCATGGTACACGCTTTCGAGCCAGGGCTTTAGGGCAGGTCCAATCTCGATGTCTTCTCGTAGAGTCTCCAATCGGGGAAGGGCTTCGCGGATGGTCTGTATGAGGGAATGAATTTCCGACTCCGATTGCCCTGCCTTGAATGCAATTTGTAGGTGATCCCGCGCCGATGCAATATCTCCTGATCCGAGATATGCCACGGCCAGCCAGATATGTCCACTGACAACTTCTGCGGACAAATTACTGCGTTTGAAATAATCCAACGCCTGTTGCAGGTCGACGATAGCCTCATTTTGTTGCTCTTCCGCTAACTGCAGGCAGCCATGTTCCAGATAAAACAAGCCACGTTCGTAATTCGAACCGCCAGCCTGGATAAGTGACGCGGCCGCGCCCAGATAAAACCGCACTTCCTTAATCTTGCCACGCAATCTTGACAATCGAGCCTTCGCCAGGCTGAGATAATTGATCAGGAATTGGTAGCTGACCTGTTGTGCCGCATTGCTTGCACCCGCATAAGCCTGTTCAGCGGATTCGTATTCGTCCAAATCACGATATACATCACCCAAGCTGGTCAAGAGCAACGCCTCGTGCCAGAGGGAATGGCTGAGCCTGACGCAATCCAACCCGTCCTCCAATGTCCGCAATGCGAGCTCGTATTTGCCTTGATTGTGATACAACACGCCCAAGTTATTAAGTACAATTGCCTGCGAGTAGGTATTATTTTCTTTGCGCCATTCGACCAGGGCTTGCTCATAAACATCCTGGGCAGCTTGATAATTGCCGGCAGCTCGAAAGGCCATCCCCAATTCAATTTGCGTTCGTGCAACGCTTTGTTTCTCTCCGAATTGAGTGTATCGCCGCATGGCATTTTCCAGAAAGTGGACCGAATCCGTAATCATCCCGAGATGATAAAGGCTCAGGCCTTTGAAACGTTCGGCTTCAGCATATATCGCTTGCATATCCGGTCTATTTTCACACAAGCGCAGGGCTTCGTCAGAATCCAGCAAAGCGCTGGCATAGTCTCCAATCAGACGAAATACTGCGGAACGCCGGACATGCGCCAGCGCCAGACCGGGAAGGTCTTCGTTCTTCTGGATGTCTGATATGGCTTGATCGAGTATCCTCAAGGCAGTGTAACCTTCCCCCATAGTGCACAAGAGAGCCCCCTTTAGCGAGAGCAGAGACGGGCGCGCTTCAAGCAGCCTGGCAGGGAACTCTTCCAGCCAGGCTCGGAGCGTAATAAGGCGCTCACTCAAAAGCATGGGGGTTCCAGCCTGCTCGATCAAGTCTGCCAGGCTATCGAGGTTGCCCGACTTATTGTAGATTGCATACGCCTTTTCCCACTCATGGCGCTCCTTATAAATTTCGGCCAGACACAAAAGAATGACCTCAACACTCTCAGGCTCTTCTTCTCTGACACGTTGCAGTAAGAATTCCTGAAATAAGTGGTGGTAACGTAGCCATTTTCCGCCCGGGCCGACCGGCAGGACAAATAGGTTATCCTGCCGGATCATTTTTATCAGACTTTTCCAATCTCCCTTACCTAAGACGGTCTCACATAAATCTGCATCAAACTCTTCCAATAATGAGGTGTGGAGCAGGAACTTGCGCAGTTTTGGGGGCTGCACAGCTAGTACTTGTTGGTCGAGATAACCGGCCAGGTCTACTCCAGCCGCCCGGGAGTTGCGAGTGAGATCTGGGAGTCTGCCGGTAACACTCGAGGCTGAAAGCTGCAGACCTGTGATCCATCCTTCTGTCGACCGCAATAGTTCTTCGATAGTACTATCGGAAAGAGCCATCCCATAATTGATATTAAACAGGGAACGGATCTCGTTGGTACGAAAGGTCAGTTCCTCCAGGTCAAACCCGCCCACTTGCTGGCGTGCTACCATGAGAGCAATGTCGGGCAGGGTCGGCAAACGGCGTGTGGATAAAATAATATGGCAATTCTCACCTACCAGGTAAACGAACCGGCTGAATAGATTGCGTATATCCGGTACGGCATCCACAAATTGATAATCATCCACCACCAGCGCGAAATGTTGGTCAACCTGACCATCGATCTCATTTACAAGGACAGAGAGTAGACGTTCGGCCTCCTGCTCAAGACTGGTTAGACTACCCAGCGTAGCTCTTGATTGTTTGCCGAATTTCGGGAAGTGTTGCTCCAGGGCGGCAATGAGATAAACGCAAAAACGCTGGGGATCCGTGTCGAGGGCATCCAGCGAAAGCCAGCAAACGGGTATCTCGGATTGGCGGGCAAAATCCACCAGCAGGGAGGTTTTTCCATATCCTGCCGGTGCAGCTACGATGATGAGTTTCTTGTCCAGCAGGTCGTCGAAAAGTGCCAACAGCCGCGGCCGGTGCAGGATCTCCGGACGGAGGGCTGGGACGACAATCTTGGTGCGGCTGACAGGAATTTCGAGGGACATAGGATTTGGGACAATTTTACCCGTTTCCTTGCTTGACGCCTGTCCATATCCTTGCCAGCCTTTCTTGCGGTATACTACCAGAAGACAATCGGTACAGCCTCATTTCATCTCTTTCCACCTAATTTTTCCTAAAATCTTATGAAACAACTCCTCCAGAACATGCAAACCGGAAAGACCAACATTGAAGAAATCCCCATCCCGACCCCTCGTTCGGGGCAGGCGCTTGTACGCGTGGCTGCTTCGCTCGTCTCGGCCGGTACTGAACGTATGCTGGTCGAATTCGCCGAGAAATCACTGGTGGGCAAAGCCCGCTCACGGCCGGACCTGGTCAAACAAGTCCTCGACAAAATTCGCCGTGAGGGCATACTTGTCACCCTCGGCGCGACCTTTAACCGTCTTGACCAACCCATGCCGCTCGGTTATTCGTCCGCAGGCGTCATTGTTGCGTTGGGCGAAGACAATGTCCCCGGCGTAGCGGGGATGCATGGCTTTACAGTGGGCCAGCGGGTGGCGTGTGCAGGCGGCGGCTACGCCGTACATGCTGAATATAATGTTATCCCCCGCAACCTGCTAACCCCCCTCCCTGATTCGGTGGATTTCGAGTTGGCGGCCTTCACCACGCTCGGAGCAATCGCCCTGCACGGTTTCCGACTGGCTGCTCCCCAGATTGGCGAAACTGTGGCGGTCATCGGGATGGGTCTTGTGGGATTGTTAACGGGACAGATCGCGACTGCAGCTGGCTGCCGTGTGCTCGGCATCGATGTCGATCCGCAGCGGGTTGCCCTGGCCGCCTCGCTTGGACTGGAGGCTGTGTTGCGCGATCGGGCCGTTGACTCGGGCCAGGTTTTCTCCACGAACCGCGGTTTCGATCGTGTCATCATTTGTGCTGATACCCCTTCCAACGACCCCGTTGAACTGGCGGCAGTCATCGCCCGTGACCGGGCTCCCGTGGTGGCGACCGGAGCTGTCAGGCTGACCTTCCCGCGCAAGATTTACTACGAAAAAGAATTGAGTTTCGTCAACTCCCGCTCCTATGGACCAGGTCGATACGATACCTCTTATGAGGAGAACGGCCAGGACTACCCAATCGGTTACATGCGCTGGACGGAGGGCCGCAACTTTGAGGCCGTCGTGGATTTAATGGCAAGCGGCAAGTTGAAGATTGCGCCGATGATCAGCCATCGTTTCCCAATTGAAAAAGCGGCCGAAGCCTATGAAATCATCACAGGGAAGAAGAAAGAGCCATTCTTGGGAATAGTTCTCACGTATTCTCAAGAGGTGTCAAGTGTTCCTGTGCCGCGTGTCACCTTCTCTGTTCGTGTAGCACCTGACACCGGAAAACGTGCCACGGTGAAATTGGGTGTTTTAGGCGCGGGTCTCTTTGCCAACGCCACCCTTCTGCCGGCTCTCAAGAAAGTCAAGGATATTGAATTGGTGGGTATTGCCTCGGCGGGGGGGCTGCATGCCCGGCATTCGGCTAGGAAATTCGGCTTTGCTTATGCCACTTCAAATGATGATGAGATTTTTAATGACCCGAACATCAATACCGTTGCCATTTTGACCCGTCACGATATGCACGCCGGTCTGGTGCTCAGGGCTTTGCAGGCCGGCAAGCATGTGTTTGTGGAAAAACCGCTGGCAGTCAACGAGGAACAGCTTTCAGCGGTTAACGCACAACTTCTCAATTCCTCCGCCTCGATCCTTACTGTTGGTTTTAACCGTCGGTTCGCTCCCCTCGCTCAACTCCTGCACTCTCCGCTCGTTTCTCGTCGCGAATCACTTTACATGCACTACCGTATCAATGCCGGATACATTCCTTCGAATCATTGGAACTCAGGACCCTGCTCAAGGCGGCGGACGCATCATTGGCGAGGGCTGCCATTTTGTGGATTTCCTTACTTTCCTGGCCGGAGCCGTACCGGTCTCGGTGACCGCCACTGCCCTCCCGGATAATGGCAGGTATCGGGAGGATAATGTCTCGATGACCTTCACCTTCCCGGATGGCTCCATTGGTGTGGTGGACTACCTCGCCAACGGCGACAAATCCTTCCCCAAGGAGCGCCTTGAGGTCTTCTGCGGCGGACACATCGCTGTGCTCGATGATTTCCGTATGCTGGAAACGGTCTGGGGTGGGCGTCGTACACTGGTAAAAAAGGCCCAGGATAAAGGCTGGAAGGATGAGTGGTTGGCATTTGCGAGTGCCATCCGCACAGGCAGCCAGCCACCTATCCCGTACGAGCAGTTGGTAAGTGTGACCAGGGCCACCTTCGCGGCAGTAGAGTTGCTACGCTCCGGGGGCTTTGCGATAGAGGTGAAGTAACGTTGTATGCAAGAATTACAAAGTGATCCCTGCTTGATCCTGGTTGGGCGGTCATGAACATGGAATATATGCTGGAATTACGCAAACTTGTCGGTCACCGTCCACTCTTGATGGTCGGCACGGCGACGTTGATCGTGGATGCCGGCAACCGCCTGCTTTTGATGAGACGTTCTGACAACGGCTGCTGGGGTACGCCAGGCGGAGGGGTGGAGTTGGGCGAACTTGTTGAATCGGCGGCCCGGCGTGAGGTCCTCGAGGAAACCGGGTTGGAACTTGGCGAAATAAGTTTGTTTGGCATCTTTTCCGGCCCGGAGTTGTTCTATCGTTATCCAAACGGCGATGATGTCTATGGTGTGATGATTGTCTACCTTGCGCATGGCGGGCGTGGTGAAATCTGCCTGAATGAGGAACACACGGAATGGCACTGGTTCGCCGTGGCGGAACTTCCTGAAGAACTCAGCCCACTCATTATTTCGGCGATCGAAAAATTCAAGCGTGGGAACTTAATTCCATGACCAGCAAACCCTAGAAGATCCTGGAATCGCACTATCTGCACAAACATGTCCACGTCTCTCCCAACCCGGCCAACCATACCAACTTGATCTATTACTTCCTGGCATTGAACGCTGAAAAGCTCGGCAACCAGAGATTGGATGAAACTGAAGAGATTGAAGTGCTGCTCAAGCCTCTGGACGAAGTCATTGCCATGGCAAAAAAAAGTGAACTGCTTCAATCCATGCAGGTCGGTGCAATGTTTTTCGCTCTGGCATATCTGGATCGGATCGTCTGAAAATGTCACCCACTCCATGGAATGCTTATAAAACTCTGATTCAGCTCGGATTCCAGCCCGTCATGCTTAACGCCCTCTACCGCTTGGGACTGGTTTCCGGCCATTATCACAGGTTGGAAGCACGTGAGCAGAGAATGGAATATGGAGCACGGGCAACAGATACGGGCATGTTGCGCTCCCTTTTCGCTTTCCCTCCCATTGAAGGACTTTTCTCTGTCTTGGGAGATGCTGGAAAAGCTGCCCTTCTCACACAGGCCGACGAAGTCGTTTCCGGGAAGGTACGTCTCTTCGGCGGTGAACCGGTCGAACTCAATCTTGTTGTTCCTGGCAAGTTGGAACATTGGACTGCCTATGAGTCTGGCAGGGTTGACTTTCGAAATCGTCTTGTTGACATTAAACTGCTCTGGGAACCTGCCCGCTTTGGTTGGGTTTTCAACCTCGGTCGTGCCTTCTATCTGACGCGGGAAGAAAAATACGCCGAATCCTTCTGGCGCAACTATGAGACTTTCGCTGCCGCCAACCCGCCCTATCTTGGACCCAATTGGGCCTCCGGCCAGGAAGCAGCCCTGCGGTTGATGGCCTTCGTCTGGGCTGCGCAGGTCTTCCGCGGTTCCTCCAGCAGCACGCCTGGGCGGAATGCTGCCTTGGCGCACGCCGTTGCGTTTCACGCTTTGCGCATTGTTCCCACTCTCGTCTATGCCCGTTCCCAGCAGAACAACCATCTCATTACCGAAGCTGCCGGTCTGCTCACCGCCGGTCTGGCTCTGCCTGACCATCCAAAGGCTCCCCGCTGGTGCAGGCTTGGCTGGAAATTGCTTAACGAGGGCCTCCCATCTCAGATTGACTTTATGGCGAATATACCCAGCACTCCACCAATTATCACCGCCTGATGCTACAGGTTGTCCTGTGGATAAATGCTTTGATACGTAGTAGAGACCTCGTCCAGTCTCCCAGTGGGGGTGGTCGTTTCCGCTGGCCACGCCAGACTCACGAAGCCATCTTGCGTTCCATCCACTGGTTGCTGTCCATCTTGGATGCCGAATTCGGGTCTGACTCCCAATCTGGGTGCAAATGACGGAGGCTATATCTTCCCTCTGACCGTCTGTCCGTTCTTCGATTACCGCCCGGTCCTGAACGCCGCTGCACGCGCTTTCCTCGACTATGACTTGCCGCGCGGACCCTGGGACGAGCTGGCACTTTGGTTTGATGTTCCTCTGGAGAACCGGACGTATTTTCCATTGCCTCGCTATCTCGGTGACCAGATTTACGGCAAATCTTCCTGGGCTTATCTGCGGACGGCCCAATTTACCTCCCGTCCATCCCACGCTGACCAGCTGCACGTTGACCTGTGGTGGCAAAGCTTGAATGTTGCCCAGGATGCCGGGACGTATTCCTACAATGATGATCCGCCGTGGGATAACAGTCTGACCACCGCGTTGGTGCATAATACCGTCACAGTCAACGGCCGCGATCAGTTCACCCGCGCAGGGCGATTCCTTTATCTGGACTGGTTCAATGCCTACCGGCGCGGCAGCCTTGAAGCCGACCCTGCCATCCTCCAGCGCATCCGGGGCCGCCATTGGGGTTACTGGAAGCAAGGCGTCCGGCACGAACGCACCGTGACATCCTATGCAGACGGACACTGGCAGGTCCGGGATGATATGCTGCCAATGCGAATGCCCTGGGATAAAAAACCGCTCACCTTTCGCCTGCACTGGCTCCTTCCGGATTGGGAGTGGCAGCTGGAAAGCCGCCCTCAGGGAATGGCGCTTCGATTACTGTCGCCGCATGGACCGGTGGACTTACGCCTCAACGTGACTGGCGGGGAAATTGCCAGCGTGGACCTGGTTCGGGCGGGCAGAGTGGTCTTTAAGTCCGGGCCTGACATTCACAAGCCCCGGCTGGATGTGTCGATCCGCGGTTGGGCCTCCCCAACCTATGCAGTCAAGGTCCCGGCTTTATCCCTGGCTGTCGAAACAAAATCCTCAAATGATGTACAATTCATCAGCGAGTTTATTTTTCCGAAATGAGTTACCGGGCTGCCGTTGTACTTCTCCAGGACAACAAGATCGCGCTGATTGAACGTCATCGCGCCGGCCTGCACTATTTCACCTTCCCGGGCGGGCACGTGGAACCCGGAGAGACACCCGAGCAGGCTGCCGTGCGGGAGGCCAAGGAGGAACTTGGTCTGGATGTGTCCATCCAGCGGCTTTTGGCGGAAATCTGGTGGCACAATAAGCCGCAGTATCACTACCTGGTTATTGCTGCCGGCGGTGAATTTGGAACCGGCACGGGCGAAGAAATAGCCAAACCACACCCCGTAAAGGGCAGTTACCAACCGGTCTGGGTGCCGGTTCAGGATTTGCTGGACTTGCCGGTCTTGCCACGCTCGTTGGCAAGAATGGTAGTGAAAGCCCCCTCTGAAGGCTGGCCGAATCCGGTTCCTGTCCTTCACGACGAAGAATAATATGCATATTCTTTTAATTCACCAGGCTTTCGCTGCTCTCAACGAGCCCGGTGGTACACGTCATCACGAACTGGCTCTCTATCTGGCTGGGTGCGGTCACACTGTGACGATTATCGCCAGCCCGATCAGTTATCTGACAGGTTCTGCCATCACCTCTTCCCCTACCCCGAAGGGGGAGGGGACAAGGGTGAGGGTGATTCGCACCTATACCTATCAGGCCCTGCATAAATCCTTTATCCACCGTGTGTTCTCTTTTTTCTCGTTCATGGCCTCCTCGTTTTTCGCAGGTCTGGCCGTAAAGAACGTGGACCTGGTCTGGGGCACCTCGCCGCCTATCTTCCAGGGCGTAACTGCCTGGCTTCTGGCGCGGCTGAAGGGGGTGCCCTTTCTCTTCGAAGTGCGTGACCTGTGGCCAACCTTCGCCATCGCCGTCGGTGTTCTGAAAAATCCTCTGCTCATAAAAATGTCGCTTTGGCTGGAGCGCTTCCTCTATCGCCGTGCCGACCGGGTGATGGTCAACAGCCCCGGCTATGTGGCGCATGTGACCGAACTTGCTGCCAGGCAGGTGGAACTCGTTCCGAATGGAGCGGACCCGGAGATGTTCGATCCGGCCGACCGAGGAACCGCCTTCCGGTCCGCGAACCTTTTGGAAGATAAATTCGTCGTCCTCTATGCCGGCGCGCATGGCATGTCGAACGATTTGGGTGTTGTGCTTGATGCGGCAAAAATCCTCCAGAATGCTGCCGTCACCTCCGGAGTGATGTTCTTATTTCTCGGTGACGGTAAGGAAAAACCTGCTTTACAGAATCAGGCCTCCGAAATGTATTTGGCGAACGTCTTGTTCCTCTCCCCTGTCCCCAAGGCCGGCATGGCCGCGGCCCTGGCCGGGGCGGATGCATGCCTGGCCATCCTTAAACCCATCGAGGCATATAAGACCACTTACCCCAATAAGGTCTTTGACTACATGGCTGCCGGGCGGCCGGTGATCCTTGCCATCGATGGGGTCATTCGGGAAGTGGTCGAGGCGGCCGGCTGCGGGATCTTTACCCAACCGGGCGATCCATCTGCAATGGCGCGGGCGGTCCAGGCGCTGGCTGCGGACCGGTCCCGCTCCCGTCAGATGGGGCTGGCCGGACGTAAATACCTGGAAGAGCAATTCAGCCGGTCCGCACTGGCGGCCAGGCTGGCTGGCATCCTGGAAGACATGCTCTGACGGACTTGGCAGGAGAATTCATATGGCAATGACAGAACGCGTACGTAAATTACGCCAGAAATCCTTGAACGCCAGAGAGACTCTCTCGGTTGAACGGGCTGTGCTGTTGACCGAGTTTTATAAGCAGAACCCGGGCTTGATCTCCACGCCGGTTTGGCGCGCCCTGGCTTTCCAACACCTGATGGAGCACAAGACCATCTACATAGGCGCAGGCGAACTCATCGTCGGAGAGAAGGGGCCTGCACCCAAGGCCACCCCCACCTATCCCGAACTGTGTTGCCACAGTCTGCAGGATTTGGATATCCTCAACACGCGCGCAAAGATCTCCTTCGCGATCAGTCCGCAGGTCCGGAAAGTCTACGCAGACGCCCTCATCCCGTTCTGGCGGGGCAGGTCGATGCGCGACCTGCTTT
This sequence comes from uncultured Chloroflexia bacterium, assembly GCA_963827305.1. Classification (GTDB taxonomy): domain Bacteria; phylum Chloroflexota; class Anaerolineae; order Anaerolineales; family Villigracilaceae; genus UBA877. Next base: position 136,411 of record CAWHAM010000022.1, on the reverse strand, counting down.
TTTCCGAAATGACCGAGGAATGGAGGGCTGCCTATGATGCCGGGATTTTCACCGAGTTCATGGAGCAACGCTCCCCCGGGCACACCGTCCTGGACGATAAGATCTACCACAAGGGCATGCTGGATTTCCAGCAGGACATTCAGCGCACTCTGGACAGCTTGGACTTTCTGAACGACCCGCAGGCTTACGACAAGGAACAGCAACTGCGCGCAATGTCGATTTGTGCCGCTGCACTGGTCCGGTTTGCGCAGCGCCATTCCGAAAAAGCGCGTGCCCTCGCCGCACGCACATCTGACCCTGACCGTAAAGCTGAGCTGGAGCAAATTGCTATGGTGTGTGAGCATGTCCCGGCGCAAGCCCCTCGTGACTTCTGGGAAGCCCTGCAATACTACTGGTTCGTTCACCTGGGTGTGACTAGCGAGCTGAACACCTGGGACTCGTTCTGCCCCGGTCACCTCGACCGGCACCTCGCGCCATTTTTTGAAAAAGGCTTGTCTGAAGGAACGCTCTCCAGAGCGCAGGCTGAGGAATTGCTGCAGTGCCTGTGGGTCAAGTTCAACAACCAGCCTGCCCCGCCCAAAGTCGGCGTGACGGCTGCCGAAAGCGGCACCTATACCGATTTTTCCCAGATCAATACCGGCGGTATCAACGTGGACGGATCGGATGGCGTTAACGATGTCACCTATCTGATCTTGGATGTAGTCGAGCAGATGCGTTTGCTGCAGCCCAGTTCATCCATCCAGGTCAGCAAGAAAAATCCCGACCAGTTCGTTAAACGCGCCGCCCGCATCATTCGTACCGGCTTCGGACAGCCCTCGGTTTTTAACGCCGACCTGGTGGTCCAGGAGTTGGTGCGCCAGGGCAAATCCGTGGCGGATGCCCGCAGCGGAGGCACCAGCGGCTGCGTCGAGACCGGCGCATTCGGCAAGGAAGCCTATATCCTGACCGGTTACTTCAACCTGCCCAAAATCCTCGAGCTGACCTTGAACAACGGTCTCGACCCGCGGACCGGTCGCCAGCTTGGCCTGCAGACCGGCGACCCGGCTAAGTTTGGGTCCTTCGATGAGCTCTATGCCGCCTACGAGAAGCAGTTGCAACATTTCATCGACATCAAGGTGCGCGGGAACAACCTGGTCGAACAGTTGTATGCCCGCCACATGCCGGCGCCTTTTCTTTCCCTGCTGATTGACGACTGTGTTACGGCCGGCCGGGACTACCACGCTGGCGGAGCCCGCTATAATTCCTCTTACATCCAGGGCGTTGGCCTCGGCACCCTGACGGACGCCCTGGTTTCCATCCAATACCATGTCTTCGATCGAAAGACGCTGACGATGAAAGCCCTGCTGGCTGCCCTCCAGGCCGATTTTGCCGGCCATGAAAAGCTCCGCCAGCTTCTGCTGAACAGGACACCCCGCTACGGTAACGATGACGACACTGCCGACCGGCTGATGGTCCGGGTTTTCGAGAGCTACTTCGCTGCCATCGACGGGCGTCCGAACACCCGTGGCGGTCATTATCGGATTAATTTATTGCCAACCACCTGCCACATTTATTTCGGCTCGGTCATCGCCGCCACCTCCGACGGCCGGCACGCCTGGCAGCCGCTGTCCGAGGGCGTTTCCCCCGTCCAGGGCGCGGACCGGCATGGGCCGACTGCCGTGCTCCGTTCGGTCGCCAAAATGGATCACGCCCGCACTGGCGGCACGTTGCTTAACCAGAAGTTCAACCCGCAGACCCTGCGTGACGAGACCGGGCTGGACAAGCTGGTCCAGCTCATCCGGACGTATTTCCGCCTGGACGGTCACCACATCCAGTTCAACGTGGTGGATGCCGCCACCCTGCGGGCTGCCCAGGAGCACCCCGAACAGCACCGTGACCTGATTGTCCGGGTGGCCGGATACTCGGATTATTTTTGTGACCTGAGCCCGGCTCTGCAGGATGAGATCATCGCCCGGACCGAGCATCAGGGATTTTAGCGAATGGTAGCAATGAAAGAACCTGGCCTGCGTTTATGGGCTACCCGGCTGTTGATCGCTGTGGTCGTGGTCTGGAATCTGGAATGTGCCCTGGTCTTTTTCTTCAACCCGGGTTCTTATGCGCCTGGCTTTGAATTGATCGGCATCCCCGGGCTTGCCGCGGTGCGTGGGTTCGCAGTCCTGTTCGTGATGTGGAACATCCCTTACTTGGTGGCACTATGGAATCCGCAACGTCATCGCCTTTCCTTGTGGGAGGCGCTGGCTATGCAGGCTGTTGGTGTGATTGGCGAGAGTTTCATTCTGCTTTCGATCCCGGCGGGGCATACGGTCTTGCATGCTTCGTTGCTGCGCTTCATTGCATTCGACGCATCTGGGGTAATCGTGCTGATCGGAGCAGTACTGCTGTCACGCAAAAATAACCACTAACGATTGGACTAGCGTATATTGCTAAGAAACACAGCCCTGCAGAAACTCGCAGGGCTGCTTGGTCTGTCAACAATCAATTTAACCCATCTTCCCGGTCAGATACGCCTCGGTCAGTTCCTTCTCGGGCCGGGTGAAGAGTTGCTTTGTCGGGCCAAATTCGACCAGATCGCCCAGCCAGAACAGGCCGGTGAGATCCGAAACACGCCCGGCCTGCTGCATGTTGTGTGTCACGATGACGATGGTGTACTGCATCTTGAGCTCGGCGATTAGGTCTTCGATCCGGCCGGTGGCGATGGGATCGAGTGCGGAAGTGGATTCGTCGAATAGGATCACCTCCGGCTTGACGGCCAGCACCCGTGCGATGCAGATGCGCTGTTGCTCGCCGAGCGAGAAGCCCAGGGCATTCGCGTTCAGGTTATCCTTGATCTCGTCCCATAGAACGGCATCCCGCAGGCTCTTCTCCACGATTTCATCCAGTTGAGCCTTGTTTTGCACCAGGTCGAGTACGCGCGGGCCAAAGGCGACATTGTCGTATACCGATTGCGGAAAGGGATTCGGTTTCTGGAATACCATCCCGACCCGCTGGCGTAGCTCGGTCACGTTGTAGTCCTGGGCATAGATATTCTTATCTTCCAGCAGAATTAGGCCTTCGATGCGTGTCCCGGGGATGCTGTCATTCATCCGGTTGAGGCAGCGCAGAAAAGTGGACTTGCCGCAGCCGGATGGCCCGATCAGGGCCGTGACCTGGCGCGCTGGAATGTCCATATGGATCTTGCTCAGGGCCAGTTTTTCATTGTAATAAAAATCCAGATCCCGTATGGTAAAAACAGGCGCGTTGGTCACGGGGCCAATTTTACACGATTCTATCTGGAATGCCCGACCTTTATGCCTTATAATTCGGGGCAATGAAATCCCTCCGTTTTGCTCTTCTCACCTTGTTGGTGTTCCTGGTCGCCTGCGGAGGGACCTTCGGAAAGACGAATTCCCAACCCGCCACATCCACCTACATCCAGAATAAGGGCTCCGATACCATCGTCAACCTGGCGCTGGCCTGGGCGGAGAAATACCAGGCTGAGCATCCGGATGTAAGCATTTCGGTGACGGGTGGTGGGTCCGGCACGGGGATTGCCGCTCTGCTCAACAAGACCGTCGATATTGCCAATGCCTCCCGCCAGATGCAGGCCGAAGAGATCAAGCAGGCCAAAGCCAATGGATTTGACCCGGTCGAATTCGTGGTCGCCAGGGATGCCATTGCAGTCATCGTCAACCCGACCAACCCGGTCAGTCGATTGACCTTGCAGCAGATCTCCGATATCTACTCAGGCAAGTTCGACAACTGGTCCCAGGTCGGCGGTCAAGACCGCCCGATTGTGCGGCTTTCGCGTGAGGTCAACTCCGGTACGCATGTCTATTTCCGGGATACCGTCATCCGCCTGGGGGATCCCAATAACAAGACACTCTTCGCAACCGACACGCTCCTACTCCCCTCCTCGGAGGGCATCATCAGCGAGCTCCGGCAGAACCCGAATGCCATCGGTTATGACGGCCTGGGTTATGTCCCAACTGACCTTAAAGTTGTTGCGGTTGCCAAAGATGCCACGAGTCCGTATATCCTGCCCTCGATTGCCACCGTGAATGATAAATCTTATCCGGTCGCCCGTGACCTTTACATGTACACAGCCGGTCAGCCGGCCGGTGCGGTAAAAGCCTATCTTGGTTGGATCGTCTCCCCCGAAGCCCAGACCATCGTTGCAAATCTGGGCTTCGTGCCAATCTTAAAATAGCCCTCATCCCTTGCCCCTCTCCCACTGGGAGAGGGGCAAGGGATGAGGGAGGAGCCTTATGAAGAAATCCCTCAGCTGGAGCGAGACTCTCATCACCGCGGTCGTCAAGACTTGCGGATATTCTGCCATTGTCTTTGTCATCCTGATCTTTTTCTTCCTCCTGCGCGAAGGGGTTCCTGCCCTGGCAGAGGTGAAACTTGGCGAGTTGCTTTCAACCCGCTGGTATCCCATCGAAAACCATTTTGGCATCCTGCCGCTCATCACCGGCTCGATTATCGTAACCCTGGGCGCCATGCTGGTCGCCATCCCCTTCGGGATCGGGACTGCCGTCTTCCTCTCCGAAATCGCTCCCCGTTGGCTGCGCGAAATCCTCAAGCCGTTGGTGGAACTGCTGGGCGGACTGCCCTCCGTGGTGCTCGGTTTCCTGGGCATCCTGATCCTGGCTCCGTTCCTGCGCATCTTCCTGAACCTGCCGACCGGCCTGACCGCCCTGGCTGGGGCGCTACTCCTGGGCGGGATCGCCGTGCCGACCACCGTTTCGATTGCTGAAGACGCCCTCGATACTGTCCCGCAGAGTTACCGGGAAGGTGCGCTGGCCCTGGGCGCAACCAAGTGGCAGACCATCTGGCGCGTTACCCTGCCGGCTGCCCGCTCCGGTGTGTTGACCGCGCTCATGCTCGGCATCGGACGTACCATTGGCGAGACCATGGCTGTCATGATGGTGACCGGTAACGCTCCGGTGATGGCCGTCAAATTATCTTCCATCTTTTCCCCCGTCCGCACCATGACCGCCACCATCGCGGCTGAAATGGGTGAGGTGGCGAACGGTAGCACCTACTACCACGTCCTGTTCTTCATCGGTTTGGTGTTGTTCCTGATTTCGCTGGTGGTCAATATCATCGCTTCGTCGGTGGTCTTCAAATCTAGGACACGTGCAGAGAGGGTATTGTCATGAAGCCTCGCCTCGCCGTTGACCGCTTCATGGTCCAGCGTCTCGGTATATTCCTCATCACGCTGGTTGCTCTTTTAACCATTGCTCCAATTATTGCCGTGTTCGCCTATATCATCGGGAAAGGTGCACCGGCATTCTCCTGGGAATTTTTGAGTGCCATGCCGCGTGACGGGATGCGCGCCGGCGGCATCCTGCCGGCCATTATCGGGACGTTTTACCTCACGTTGGGCACCGCCATTTTCTCTGTCCCGCTCGGGATTGCCGCCGCCATCTACCTCGCCGAGTATGCCCGGGAGAACTGGTTGACCCGTCTCATCCGTATTGCGATTATCAACCTGGCTGGTATTCCCTCGGTCGTCTATGGACTGTTCGGTCTCGGCCTGTTTGTGCTTTTCCTGAAGTTCGGCACCAGCATCCTCTCCGCCGCCTTGACGTTGTCCATCATGACCCTGCCGGTCATCATCAGCGCCGCCGAGGAAGCCCTGCGGGCCGTCCCGCAGGCTTTCCGCACGGTCAGCATCTCGCTGGGCGGTACGCGTTGGCAGACCATCCGAAGAATTATCCTGCCTCAGGCGCTGCCTGGTATCATCACCGGCGTCATTCTGGGCCTGGAACGTGCCGCCGGGGAAACTGCGCCGATCCTGTTCACCGGTGTGGCCTTTTTCCTGCCACATCTGCCCAACTCACCGTTCGACGCGACCATGGCCTTGCCATACCATCTTTTTGTGATCTCCACACAGGTCCCGGGGATGCCCATCCAGATCCAGTATGGTACCGCCTTGGTGCTCATCATCTTTGTGCTCGGCATGAATTTGACTGCGACCGTCATCCGCTCGAGGGCACGTGCAAAGAGACAATGGTAAGTATGGATAAGATTGTCATTGAACATCTGACCCTCACATATCCAACCGGGACTGAATCCCTCAAGGATATCAACCTTAAGATCCCCGCCAATGCCGTCATGGTGCTTTTTGGACCTGCCGGCGGTGGTAAATCGTCACTGCTGCGTTGTCTCAATCGCCTGAACGACCTGGTCGAAGTCCAGACCCTGATAGGGAACATTTTTCTGGATGGTGAAAACATCCTTGATCCAAAAACGGATGTCATCGCCCTGCGCCGCCGGGTCGGCATGGTCTTCGCCCGCCCGGTTGTCCTGCCGATGAGCATCCGGCAGAACCTGACCTATGGACTGGAGCTGGCCAACGAAAAGCGCAGGTCCAGATTGGACGAAGCCGTCGAGCGCGGACTTAAGTTGGCCGCCCTGTGGGATGAAGTCAAGGACCGTCTCGATGATCCCGCCATCGCCCTCTCGGGCGGCCAGCAGCAGCGCCTGTGCCTCGCCCGTGTCCTGGCCAACCAGCCGGAGGTTGTCTTGCTCGATGAACCCACTTCCGGCCTCGACCCCATCTCCACCGGCAAGGTCGAAGCCGCCTTGCAGGAACTTAAAAAGGATTACACCATTATTCTGGTACCGCATTCCGTCCAGCAGGCCGCCCGGACGGCGGATCATGCCGCCTTCTTCCTGCAAGGCGAACTGGTGGAATATGCAGAGGGGAGAGAGCTTTTTACCCACCCGAAGGTCAAACGCACAGAGGATTACATCGAGGGGAGATTCGGGTAGGCTAAAGTATTTTTTTCGACTCGGCGGTAAATTGCAAACAGCATCCGGGTTGTGGATGCTGTTTTTATCTTTACATAACATTAACTGACCGTTAAAGTAACAACAATCAAGCGGGGTTATCCTTGTAATGGATGGATTCTTTACAAGTAGAAAGGTTGAAACTATGTTAGCAACTGAAATGAAAACGAGAGCAAATAATTGGCAGATTGGCCAGGAACTGCATTGTGATACTTACATACCTAGTCCTGCCAGGCTGGCCCTGGTCCTCGAAAATGGCTGGAGAGTTGTTAAGGTCGAGTTGGCTCCTTCGCTGGATCAACTCGGGCTTGTCTATCTGGTCACACTCAAATCCGATTCCCGCCTGCAAAGCCATCGATTGATCCTTCCAAGAAATGCCCAGATCGAAGAAATCCTGGAGGAGAATTTGCGATTGGATACCTCCGAAAAACCGATCCTACAGCGTGAAGAGTGGTTACCTGCAATGTGATCAGGAATATGCACAGTATCTGGCAGGTTTAGTTTTTCCTTTCCAATCTCTTAAACGTTTTCCTCCTTGAGGCGTGGACGTGGATCACGTACCAGACAGAAGAGCAGTGCGGCGATGGCCAGTCCTCCCACCGCCGAAACCATGAACGTGGTTTGAAAGCTGGCCACCTGGGCAATCCAGCCGCCGATCAGCGGGGCGATGATCGTGAAGGGCGCCACCAGCGTATTAGACAGACCGATGTAGGTTGGGCGGTTTTCCTCGCTGCCGAATTCCATCGTTATGGCCATGCCGATCGTCCAGTAGGCTACGTTGGCCAGTCCGCTTAAGATGAAGGCCGGATACAGCCAGCCGGTGGAAGGCGCACCCCAAGCCATCAGGGAACTGAGCGCTGCTGCCACCGAACCGGCGATCAACATGGCGCGATGTCCGAGCTGGTCGCCCAGCCAGCCCATGACGGCGTTGGCTATCGTGGATGTGATGGTCAACGCGGCGGTCAGGAACCCGGCGGTCAGGTCGCTCATACCGAAGCGGCGCAGGCCGTAAACGATGTAAAAGGCAAAGCCCATGGTGGCAAACTGGGAGAGCAGGCGGATGAACAGGTAAGCCGTAAAGTTCTTGTCACGACGCAGGATCTCGAGACCGCCTTTCCAGGCTGAGGGCTGGCGCTCCGGGATGTTCTTTTCATTGTCCACCGGTTCGCGTGTTAGACCGATTGCGATGTAGGAAAATATCATCCCCGCAACGGTCAAGGCGAAGCATACCGAGAAGTTGATCGGGTTATTCAGCCGGATGAGGATGTAGCCGGCCGCGATTGCAGCCACGCTCATCAAAACATTCGCCAGCGCTGCCTGGGCGCCGAAAAAGGTACCGCGCCGATCCGATGGGATGATCTTGGCGACCATGCTCTGCCAGGCGTTGGCGGTGAAACCAGCCCCCAATCCCTGCCAGATCAGCATCGCGAAAGTAAGTACCAGGGCGGCTTTATTTCCCAGTGTTCCTAGGAATAGCGCCACCAGCGCCAGTCCCAGGTATGGGACGCGCTCGTGGATTGTCATCAGCATTACCATCGGTTTGTACCGCCTCAAGCGGGACACAGAATTCGCCATGAATAGTTGCGGCAACTGCCACCCTACGGCATGAATGGCGGGGATGAGCCCGATCAGCAACGCCGATGTGGTCATCTGGCTGACGAAGAGCGGGATGATGGTGCCGATCGAACCAAAGCCCCAGCCTAGGCCAAAAAAGCCGCCATCTGCCAGGTTCACGGCCAGGTTAAAGTGCAGGTGTTTACGCAGGGATTGCTCGAGGCTGGACATACCCGCCAATTCTACCACTCACATTTTTTGAGCAGTTCTCCCCTCCCCAAATCCTACGAATTTGGGGAGGGGTCGGAGGAGAGGTTGGTATTTCGTTCTCTGGGAAGACCCAATCCAAAATCCGAATCCGATTTGCCTTGGAAAAGGAATTGTCCTATACTGCTATTGGGATCGATTCTCCCTGGAGCCTGCCCTTTGGCAAATAAACCAGCCTCATCGATGCATCGTGTTTTTATCCTCTGTCTGGCATTCCTTTTCCTGGTTGCCTGTACCAGTCCCATATCCACGCATGTTCTTTTCATCGGGAATAGTTTTACGTACTTCAATGGCGGGATGGATAGGCAGTTAAAAGGTCTGGCTCCCGACAGTTCCAGCACGGTAATCGCCGTGGGTGGCTATACCCTCCGGGATCATTTGAATGCAGGGGAAGCTATCCGGACCATCCATCTGGGTGGATGGGCGTATGTTGTTCTGCAGGAGCAGAGCCAGGTGCCCGTCCTGGATTCGAAGAATTTCTTCAATGCCGTCAGGGATTTCGACGTGGCGGTGCGGGCCAGCGGAGCGCATACCGTCCTGCTAATGACCTGGGAACGCCCCGACAGTGTCGATGTCGGGGTGACGACCGCGAAATCTTGCGGCAGCCTACGATAAGGTAAGCTCGGAGTTGAGCATTCCAGTCGCCCCGGCAGGGCTGGCCTTCGCCCGGTCCCTGCAGGCGAGACCCGACTTGATCCTTTACAGCCAGGACGGGCATCCGACCCTCTACGGAACCTTCCTGGCAGCCTGTGTCCTGTATGGGACGATCTTCGGAAAGACGCCGGTCGGGAACCCTTATTCGGACAGGGACATTCGCCCGGAGATTCGGGACTATCTTCAGAGGATTGCCGCACAGAGTTTGGGATATTGATAAGGGAGGGGGAGATTGGGGCTGTCTATCCCGCCTCTTGACAAATTCCTCCTTAAGTATAAAATAAAAACGAACGTTCGTTCATTTTCGTGTAGTTTTCAACCCATGGACGAAGAAACCCTTTCAAAAGGCGAACACACCCGTAAGGCCATCCTCGAGTTCCGCTTATGACCTGTTTCTTGAGCAGGGCTACGCGGCCACGTCCATGCGGCAAATTGCCGGACGGTCCGGACTGGCTTTGGGCGGTATCTACAATCACTTCACTGGCAAGGAAGCCATTTTTGCCGAACTCATTATTGAAAGGCACCCCTTCCAGCAGATTCTGCCGGTGTTGCTCAATACACCGGCCGATGATGTGGAGAGTTTTGTCAGAAACGCCGCCCGGACCATGGTGAACGAACTCGGCAAACGCCCCGATTTTATCAAGCTGATGTTCATTGAGATCGTCGAGTTCAATGGACGCAATATGCCGAATATGCTGGAACATGTCCTCCCGCAGGTACTGCCCTTGATGGAGAAGTTCGGTAGAAATAAAAAAGTTCTGCGACCTATGCCGTCCTTTACCTTTTTCCGTGCTTTCCTTGGCCTGTTTTTTTCGTATTACATGACGGAATTATTGCTCTCCAATACGCCTGCAGCCCTGATCCAGGGCGATGCACTTGAGGACTTCGTGGACATTTTCCTGCACGGTGTCATGACTGACAAGGAGCCCGCATGAATTCACGGTTGTTCTCCATCATCCGCAAGGAATTCATTCAGATCGTGCGTGACAAACGCACGCTGATCATCATCTTGGTCATCCCGATCGTCCAACTTTTCCTGTTGGGCTACTCTGCCACGAGCGACGTGCGCAATGTTCCACTGGTTGTCTTCGATCAGTGCCGTTGCACTGAATCACGTTCTCTCCTGGATGCTTACCGGGTCGCCAACTATTTCAAGCTCGCTTTCTATGTCAGCTCGGAAGACGATATCCGCAGCCTAGTCGAACAGGGCAGGGTGCGTGCCGGAATCATCATCCCGCCCGATTACAACACCCAACTGGCCCGTGGGAACGCCAAGGTGGCCTTCATCTTGGATGGTTCGGATGCCACCGCCGGGTCCTCGGCCTACTCGGCCGCCCTCCTGATTGGCCAATCTCAGGCTACTGAACTGATGGTCCAGAAGCTCGAGCGTAGTGGCATAAGCGCCGCTGCCATCCAACCACCCCTGCAGGTCAGCACGCGTGTCTGGTACAACCCGGACCTGGTCAGCTCCTACTTCATGATCCCGGGAGTCATTGGCATGATCCTGTACGCCATCACCTCCATCCTGACCGCCACGGCGGTCGTTCGGGAACGCGAACGTGGCACCATCGAGCAGTTGATCGTCACCCCGGTGCATCCGTGGGAACTGGTCGTCGGTAAAATTGTCCCATATGTTATCCTGGCGTTCATTGACACATTGGAGGTGCTCGCCATCGGGCACTGGTGGTTCGGCATGCCGGTGCGCGGCGACCTGGGCTTGATTCTGGCCTGCTCGGGCTTGATGCTCCTGTCGGGATTGGGGGTTGGGTTGTTTGCTTCCACCATTGCCAATACCCAGCAGGAGGCCATTCTGACTGTCTTCATGACAATTCTGCCATCCATTTTCCTTTCGGGCTTTTTCTTCCCGCTTGAGGCCATGCCGGTTGTTCTGCAATGGGTTTCCTACATCATCCCATTGCGGTATTACCTTGTCATCATCCGTGCCCTCCTGATCAAGGGGGTCGGTGTCGGGGCTATCTGGAACGAGATCCTGCCCCTCATTGTCTTTGGTGTTGTTATCATGACCGCCGCCTCCCTTCGCTTCCGCAAGCGCCTCGATTAATATGATATGATCCCTGACTCCTTTTGGAAACACATGAAAACCGTCCAAACCATCCACCAGCGCTTGTACGACTCTGGCAAAGGCTGGATCATCGGCAAATTCATCCTGCTCTTGACGCACACCGGCCGCAAGTCCGGGATCCGCTATATTACCCCACTCCAGTACGAAAAGATCGCTGGTGCATACTATGTCGGTGTAGCTCGTGGCCTGAAAGCGGACTGGTTCCGCAACATCCAGGCCAACCCACATGTGAACATCCGGGTGGATCGCACTGAGTTCGACTGCGTTGCCGAACCGGTCACCGATCCGGATCGGGTGGCGGATTTCCTGGAATACCGGCTGAAACGTCATCCGTTCATGGTTGGTCTGATATTGAAATTTGCTAATAAATTTCCCATGCGACCCAGCCGGGCCCAGCTCCTGGAATTGAGCAATTCCACTCCATTGGTTATCCTGCGCCCTAAATAGAGGAGAATTTAAGAAGAACACTTTATGACCAACCTGATCGAAGCCTCCCATCTGCGGAAGACCTTCGGAGCGACTGTCGCCGTGGACGACCTTTCACTGCACGTTGAAGAAGGTGAGATCTACGGCCTGGTCGGCTCGGACGGGGCCGGCAAGACCACCACCATCCGGTTGCTGGTCGCCGCTCTCAGGCCCGATTCCGGCCAGGTAAGTGTGTGCGGCTTCCCGCTGGACAAAAAAGCCGAACAGGCGCGTGCCAGCCTCGGTTACCTTTCCCAGCGCTTCTCGCTCTATGAAGATCTGACTGTGTTGGAAAACATCCGTTTCTTCTCTGAACTGCGCGGCCTGACCCAGCGGCAGTGGCTGCCGCGTAGTCTGGAGATTCTCGAATTTGTCGGTCTCTCGGCTTTCAAGGACCGAAGCGCCGGTCAACTCTCCGGTGGGATGAAACAGAAACTCGGACTGGCTTCGGCGCTGGTCACCCGGCCGCGATTGCTCCTGCTCGACGAACCCACCACCGGTGTGGATCCTGTCACCCGCCAGGACTTCTGGCAATTGCTCATCCGCCTGGTCTCCCTCAATCCTCAGCCCTCTCATGGCGCCAGCCTCCCCGCAGGGGAAAAATCCCCGCAGGGGGCAGGCAATCCGGAATGGGGGGCGGGTGTCTCTGTCCTTCTCACAACGCCGTATATGGACGAAGCTTCCCGCTGCCACCGCATCGGATTCATGCGCCAGGGCCGGCTGATTGCAGAGGGCGTGCCCTCCGAGCTTCGTTCCACCCTGAACGGACGCATCCTCGAATTGCGCGGCGAATCGATGCCAGCCTTGCGGGAGGCTGCCCGGAAGATTGCCGGTGTGGAAGATGTCCGTCTCTTTGGTGATAGACTGCACCTGCGTGTGGTCGCAGGCAGGGCGGATTCTGTTCTATCGACTCTGAAAATATCCTTTTCCACCCATCGCGGCTCACATTTCGAGGCGCGTGCGGTTCCGCCATCTCTGGAAGACGTCTTCATCGCGCTCTCCGAGAGCAAGGATTAACCTCCGATGACTGATACCCTTGCCCAACTTGATTTACCGGAAGCCCATCTGCACGCGTTGGGTCTCCTGTTCAATCTGGTGTCTCCGCTTGAATATATCTGGGCTCTCACCGGCTCTGCCAGCCTGCGTTTACAGGGCGTGGATGTCCCCGTTCATGATCTGGACATCCAGGCCGACCAGAAAACCGTCTACCTCATTGAGAGGCAACTGGCGGAGTTCATGAAGGCATCCGTCCATCTGTGGGAGTCGACCGGCATGCGCTCTCTGGAAGGGAAGGCCGTTTTCGATGGTGTCGAGATTGAACTTCTGGCGAATGTTGCCCATCGCCAACCGGATGGTGCCTGGCGCACTTACACCGATTTTTCCCGTCTGATCTGGGTCGAAACGCATGGTCTGAACATACCCCTCTTCCCTTTGGAAGATGAACTCGCAGCCTACGAGGCCATGGGCCGGACTGAAAAAGCCGCTCTGATTCGCAGGGCGATTCGGAAAGCCGGGGAGTAGTCTTTATCGGTCTTGATGCTTCTTTGTGGAGACATAATGCCTGATCCAGTTGTCATTACCAGCAACCTGACTCGCCGCTTTGGTGATTTTGTCGCCGTGGACCACATTTCCTTTATCGTTAACACCGGTGAGATTGTCGGTTACCTCGGTCCGAATGGCTCCGGAAAGACAACCACCATTCGAATGTTGCTGGGCCTGCTCAAGCCCTCCGAAGGCAGTGCTAGTGTGCTCGGTTTCGATGCTTTCCGCCAGTCAGAGCAGGTGCGTGCCCGGGTTGGCTATATGTCACAAAAATTCGCCCTTTATGACGAATTGACCGTCTGGGAAAACCTGACCTTTTACGGAGGTGTGTACGGCATCCGGGATAGAAAGGCGATCAAAGCCACATTGGCCTTGATTGGGTTGGCTGGTCACGAGGCGGAGCTGGCCCGGGCGCTCTCGGTTGGCTGGCGCCAGCGCCTGGCCCTGGGGATTGCCTTGGTTCATCAGCCCAGGCTGCTCTTCCTCGATGAGCCCACTTCCGGTGTGGATCCGACGGCTCGGCGTGTCTTCTGGGATTTGATTTATGGACTGGCGGCTGGAGGTGTGACCGTCTTCGTAACGACGCATTATATGGATGAGGCTGAGTATTGTGGTCGGGTGGGCATCATGCGTGATGGCAGACTGCTGGCAATGGACACACCCGCACAATTGAAAAGGACGGTCATCCCCGGAGACGTTTGGGAGCTGCACGCTGAACCATTACAGGGTGGCTTGGAAGCTTGCAATAAGTGCGCCGGCATACTGCGGGTGGGGCTCACCGGCGATCATCTCAGGGTGATTGCGGAGCGGGACCTCAGCGAGAAGCAATTGCGCCGCGGCATCCGGAGCAACGGACTTTCAATTCTGGCCCTCGAGCGCGGCGAACCGACCCTCGAGGATGTATTTCTGTCGCTGGCAAAGGGGTGATCTATCCCCGCGTGATAAAATCGGCATATGAATTACATCCATCACGCCCTCATCGGAGTTGGCACAGCCGGCCTGGGCGTTGTTGCCGCAGAAGCGCTAGGCCTGCCTACGCCCCCGCTCCTATCACTGGGGATTGGCGTGCTCGTGGTGGGGACGGGGGCAATTGCCACCGACCTTGACCATCCAAAATCCTTCATCAGCAACAGCATTCCTTCCGAGGTTATCCGGATTGCGTTGGCTATCCTGCTCATCCCGTTCCTGGCCGCGCTGGCCGCGCTGCTCACCACGCATGATTTGCAAAGTGTGTGGAATCAGTTTTCCGGTCTTGTCTTCGGGGTGAATTTCCTGCGCTGGGCGCTTATCGCCCTGGGTGGGTCACTCGGGCTGATGCTGCTCTCCTGGCTGCTCTATAAAAGTTTGCACCATCGCGGACCGCTACATTCAATCCTTTTTTCTTTGGGAATTACGGCGATTGCCTGCTGGGTTGCGTGGTATTACTGGCTGCCCTGGACATTGGGCCTGGCTTTCGGTTGGGGTTGGCTCTGGCATATCCTCGCCGATGGACTGACCAAGGAAGGCGTCCCATTTTTCTGGCCTTTCAATGACGAGCGTCGGCACACCTTGCCGGAGTGGATGCTGGGCGCGGCGCGGCCGCTGGTCTCCGTGGTGGCGGTTGCCGGTATTCTCTTATTGGTTTTTTTTCAGGTCGCCGGATGATTTGATTTGCCCTCCATTTTTTCCTTTCGTGCACACCTGCCTTGCGTTTTATGTGGTATGGTTTCCTTTATGTTTGAGTCTTTTTTCTATCGGAGTTTATGATGCCGTCCTCCCAGGATATTGAATCCGAACTAAAGAACGCTGAACACGCCCGCCTGGCCGGGAACGAGGGCCGGGCGCGTGTCTGTGCACGCCGGGCAGCCGGCATTGCGGCCCGGTTTTTTCTGACCCGTCACGGGGTCAACCTGCGTGACGCGAGCGCTTATGCAGCTCTACAGGCTCTGGTGGAGTTCCCCGCTCTCACCCCGGACCTGCGGATTGCTGCACTCCATTTGACCACTCGCCTCACCGAGGCATTTACCCTGCCGGTGGACGCCGATCTCATTTCTGATGCGCGCAAATTGATTGGAGGATTGGAATGAATGATACCCCTGATATCACCTTGTACGGTAATTCCTGGTGTGGAAGTTCCCGCCGGGCCCGCCTTTTCTTCGATCAGCATCACATCCCTTATCGCTGGGTGGATCTTGACAGGGATGAAGATGCCGCCAAATACGTCGAGAGTCTCAACCATGGGAACCGCAGTGTGCCGACGATTGTCTGGTCAGACGGCTTTGTGCTGGTGGAACCCTCCAATGAAACCCTTGCCAAAAAACTGGGAGTTAAACCTTACTAGGAAAGCCCCCCGCATAAAAAAGTCCGGAGGAGAGCCTCCGGACTTTGCGTTTTTCGTTCTACCCCATCGAATTTCTAGGTGGCGTGTTTCTTTCTTGAAAGTATCAGTAATGCACGTGCTGCCATTGCCAGAAACACTGCCAGAGAGATGAAACCGGCGATCAACGCCGCAAGGATATGCCAGTTGGCAACGTAATTCACAAAGGCAGCCCGGTTCCCCTCCTGGATGCGCTGGCCGAGACCATGCACGAATTCCCGGCGCGGTGCCACCGGTTTCAAGGTGCCTGACAACCGGTTTTCCATCGAAGAGATTTTTTCCATAGATGCATCGACAAGATTCTTTCCCATTCCCATGTTTCACTCTCCTGCCGGATAAACGATCAGGCCAATCGTTCCCGGTCCCAGGTTGGCTGACACCGCGACAGATAATTCGGTGATGATAAGTTCCCGGATGTTGAAAGCTTTCCTGGCCCGCTCGAATAAAACCTGGGCCGACTTCAGGTCGCGTGCGTGCACGACCGCCACATTGACCGGCTCTTGCTCGAACCGGTTATGCAGCATTTCCAACACCCGGTCAAGGGCTTTGCCCCGGGTTCGTACTCTCTCCGCCATATGCAGGAGACCCTGCCGTAGCACCACAATCGGCTTGACGTTGAGTGCTGAGGCCAGTGCTGCCTGGAGTGCCCCAACCCGGCCGCTCATCCGGGCGTAATCGAGTTTATCCATGGTAAGCACAATTTGGACATTGCGGCGGATCTGGTACATCCGCTCAACGATCTGCTGGGTGGCGACTCCGGCGCGCTCCATCAAGCGGGCTTCCCGGCACATCATGCCAAGCGCAGCCGACCCGGAACCTGAATCGAATGGGATGATGTTGAATTTCCCGGCAAGGTCGCGCGCCGCAGTAACTGCCGATTCGAACGTTCCGGACAATTTGCTGGTCACGTGCATCGAGAGGATTGTGTCGCCAGCTTTCGCCACGTGCTCATAAAATTCCTTGAACTGGAACGGGGATGGCTGGGAGGTCTTGGGAATTTTCCCGCTCTCTTCAACCAACTGGTAGAAAGCCTCGTTGGAGAGCTCCACTCCTTGCAGATAGGTCTTTTCTCCAAATTGGATGTTGATCGGCAGCACTTGAATATCGTATTCTTTTTCCCATCCGGCGGGCATATCGGCCGCACCGTCTGTGACAATCCGCAACATGCGCTAAACTCCTTCCAGATCAATCCCTTCCAATTCGTCTCGCAGCGCCAAAAGGGTGCGGTGGTAGAGGCTTTTCACCGCCCCCTCGCTCCGGTTCATGGTCTGCCCGATCTCGACATTCGACATATGCTCAACAAATTTCAGGATCAGTAAATGCTGACGTTCTGCTGGCAGGTGGCGGATCAGTTTCAGCAGTGCATCGCGATCCTGGCCCTGCATCAGCGCCACTTCGGGCGCATCACCCTTGTAATGGAGCGTGGGGGCATCATCGAGCGGGATTTCCTGGTGACGGCTGCGGTCGCGGTGCCAGTTTGCGATCAGGTTGTGGGCAATCCGGTACAACCAGGCCGAAAACGGCACACCCCGGTCGGTATAATTCTGGATGTGGTGCAGGGCGCGGTAGAAAACACGCGCCGTCAGGTCCTCGGCGTCGTGGACGTTGCCGGTACGGTAGTATACGTAGTTAAAGATTCGCTCCACGTACTGCTCGTACAGGGCACCGAAAGCCTCACGGTCACCCTGCGAGGCACGAGCCAGGATTTCTTTTTCTTCAAACTCCGGCAATTGGCTCACCTTACCGGAAGGGTTTGAGTAGAGCCTATCCGAAAATTATAGAAGAACCGCATTTTGAGTGTGTGCGGCTCCGCCGCACACACTCAAAATGCGAACTCCTCCTCAATTTTCAGATAGATACTTACCATAACCCCGCCGGGTTTGAGAGGTTTCTTGAGTTCATCGGGAATCGGTTTGTGCTGTAGGGATGGTTCGGGGTGTTGAGTGAACTTCGCCCAACTCCCCCATGTCTTCTCTTCTTTCAAGGAGATTTCCAAAGAACTCATTTCTTGACAAAGTATATCATATTTGAAATGTGCTATAATTTGAGCCCTGGGAAGCTCCCCGAATGGGGAAAGTCCCCTAATGGGGAATGTCCCCGGTTCTTGGGGATGACAGGCTTCGACGGAAGAGGCTGGTCCCGGAATGCGAGCCGAGAGGCGCCGAACTCGTAAAATCAGTGCAAACAATCAAGTGCCAATCGCACTTCCTACGCTGCTATGCCCCTCGCTGCATAAGCGATCCGCAGAACAGCCGGTCTCCTAGATGAGGCCGCGTCCACCCGTCCCGTTCTCCACCCGGCGAAGGGACTGGGCGTCACAAAGGTGGAGTGCCGCGCCTGATGCCGCTGACTGCGCGAAAGAGGGCTTTCGGGCCCGAGTGGCTGGCCACAGGTCAAGTTTGCCGGTTGAGTGACCTGTGGCGACATGCCCAACCGGCTACGCTCGTAGATTTCCGAGGGTCGAGTCTTTCGGACGCGGGTTCGATTCCCGCCATCTCCACACTGCAAAGCGCGCCCTTCGAGGGCGCGTTTTTGTTTTCGGACAAGGCTCCCAAGAGAGAATGGCATCCGATTCCCTCTATCTCTACTTGATATAGTTCGTTCACGAATGGACAGGCTGTTGCTTTTGCTTAATCGCCGTGTTTCAACAAAGTATGCTATTGAATCTTTAAATATCTATGCTATACTAAAAGTATCGATATTCTCTGTATTGCTTGGCGAAAAGATTTGAGAGGAGAATAAAATGAAAATTCGCACCATGCTGCCATTCATAATCTTATTGGTCTCCGTTTTAGTAATGGGCTCCATTTGCGGCCCCCTTTCCAACACTACCGTTCCAAACCAAACCAGTGGAAATACCAACACCGTTATGCCGACCAGCGGCATAGGTGCCGTAAATAACATACAGGACGTTCAAAAAGCTACCATCCAGATTGAATCAGTAGGCACCTTTGTGGATCCCCAGGAAGGTGTGGTGATGAACGCCGCTGGTCGTGGATCTGGTTTCATTATCGATCCTACTGGAATTGCCGTCACAAACAACCACGTTGTCACCGGGTCGGCATTAATCAAGGTCTGGGTCAACGGCGAGTCCAACCCCCGAAACGCCCGGATTATGGGCGTTTCTGAATGTTCGGACTTGGCAGTAATCAAAGTCGATGGAAGCAACTTCTCCTATCTGGACTGGTACAACCATTCACCCGCTGTAGGCTTGGAAGTCTATACTGCCGGTTTTCCACTTGGCGAGCCGCAGTTCTCTATGACCAAAGGGATCATCTCCAAAATAAATGCAAACGGTCAAACTAGTTGGGCGTCCTTGGACCACACTCTGTCACATGATGCCACGCAAAACCCTGGCAATTCAGGTGGTCCCCTGGTTACTGCCGATGGTAAGGTTGTGGGAATTACCTATGCTGGAGCAAAAGCTGTTGACCAGTATTTCGCGATTGATGCAATCACGGCCGAACCAATCGTAAGTCAACTGAAGACAGGAGTGGACATCGATACCATCGGAATTAACGGCACAGCTTTTGTTACAGAAGATGGGTCAATTTCAGGGATATGGATTTATTCGGTCAAATCGGGTTCACCGGCTGATAAGGCCGGGATGAAGGGTGGCGATATCCTTTTACAGATGGAAGGGTTGGTACTGGCCACGGATGGGACAATGAAGGATTATTGCGACATCCTGCGCACACATAAACCAACTGATACCTTATCCGTTAAGGTCTATCGCTATTCCACCGGCGAGATGCTTGAAGGGCAAATAAATGGTCGTTCAATAGCAGTGGTAAGCTCGAATCCTCCAGGTAACGCTGCATCCACTCCTTCAACAACCCAGGAAGCGCCGACTTACTTCACAGAAGAGTTCAACGGCAAAATTCCCAACTGGTCGTACTTCCTCATGTCTGGTGATGAGAACAAGATGAATCTCAATACGGATAATGGCAAGCTGGTCTTTAATCTCACCGGCGAAAACCTGTATGTATATACGATGTATGATCCCTGGACCTACCAAAACGTCCGTATTGATGCAAGCGCTGACAACCGTGGTATGAACGAAAATAGTGTCAGCCTGATTTGCCGTTATTCGGAGAACGAGGGCTGGTACGAATTCAATGTTGGTAATGATGGCCTTTGGCAAGTTTTTGTTTACGATAAAGTTACTGGAGGCAATTACCAATTGCTCAATTCTGGTGGTTCGACGGCCATCAAGCCGGGCAAAGCTATCAATGAATATACTGCCATCTGCAATGGCAGCACTTTATCTCTGTATATCAATGGTGTACGGGTGACCTCTTTCGAGGAAAAGCGGTATGCCCTACGCGATGGATTAGTTGGTATTGGTGTATCTTCATACCATGTCCTGCCCATTATTGTCGGATTCGATTGGGTGGCCATCAGTGAACCGTAAAACTGTACTGGTGTAGATCCTAAGGCCACCTTACGCGGGTGGCCTTTTTTGTTTTCGGCACGTCCAAGGCGCAGAAAGCAAGGATTTGTATTTAATTTCTACACAGTGTTAACGTTTTTCTTGCACCCGTGCAGTATCCTTACCCCAAATGAACTCTTGCGCTTTTTTTTGCGCACACATTTGCCACAAGGAGCATTGCCATGGGAAAAATCATCGGAATTGACCTGGGAACCACCAATAGCGTGGTGGCTGTCATGGAAGGTGGCCAGTCCACTGTCATCACCACCGCGGAGGGCGGGCGCCTGTGCCCGTCGGTGGTGGCTTTCTCCAAGAACAACGAACGCATGGTCGGCCAGACCGCCAAACGTCAGTCCGTCATCAATTCGGAAAATACCATCTATTCCATCAAGCGCTTTATGGGTCGCCGTTTCGAGGAAGTGGAGACCGAGCGTAAGATGGTGCCCTACGCGGTCGTTGCCGGACCTCAGGATGAGGCGCGCGTAAAGATTCCCATCACTAACCGTGAATACAGTCCGGAAGAGATTTCCGCCATGATCCTGGCCAAGCTGAAAGGTGATGCCGAAGCCTATCTCGGCCAGCCCGTCAGCGAGGCCGTCATTACCGTTCCGGCCTACTTCAACGACAGCCAGCGCCAGGCCACCAAGAACGCCGGGAAGATTGCCGGCCTGGATGTGAAACGCATCATCAATGAGCCGACTGCTTCCGCTTTGGCGTATGGTCTGGATAAAAAGAAGAACGAGACCATCCTGGTCTTCGACCTGGGTGGTGGTACTTTCGACGTGTCCATCCTGGATGTAGGCGAGGGCGTCATCGAGGTCAAATCCACCAACGGCGATACTCATCTGGGTGGCGATGACTGGGACCAGCGCGTCGTCAACTGGGCTGCTGATGAGTTTAAAAAGGAACAGGGCATTGACCTGCGCAATGATCGTCAGGCCCTTCAACGCCTGCGTGAAGGAGCCGAAAAAGCCAAGATCGAACTATCCAGCATGCTGGAGACCGAGATCAACCTGCCTTATATCACCGCTGATGCCAGCGGACCGAAGCACCTGGTGCTCAAACTGACGCGTGCCAAATTCGAGCAGATGACGGACGACCTGCTGACCCGCTGCCGACATCCTTTCGAAAACGCCTTGAAGGATGCCAGCCTGAAGACCTCCGACTTGAACGAAGTGGTGTTGGTGGGCGGTGCAACCCGCATGCCCATGGTGCAGGACTTGGTACGCACCTTGACCAACGGCAAGGAACCCAATAAGGGCGTCAACCCCGATGAGGTTGTGGCGGTTGGCGCGGCCATCCAGGCCGGTGTGTTGGGCGGCGAAGTCAAGGATATCCTGCTGCTCGACGTGACCCCGCTCTCTCTAGGCGTCGAAACCTTGGGCGGCGTGATGACCAAGATGATCGAGCGCAACACCACCATCCCGGTGCGCAAGACCGAGACCTATTCCACCGCCGCTGACAGCCAGACTGCCGTGGATATCCACATCCTGCAGGGCGAACGCCCAATGGCGACCGATAACATGTCGCTGGGCCGCTTCCGCCTGGACGGCATCCCGCCGGCCCCGCGTGGCATCCCGCAGGTCGAAGTCACCTTCGATATCGATGCCAACGGCATCCTCAACGTGACCGCCAAGGACAAGGCCACCGCCAAGGAGCAGAAGATCACCGTGACGGCTTCGACCAACCTCAATAAGGATGATATTGCCCGCAAGGTCGAGGAGGCCAAGAAATACGAGGCCGAGGATAAGAAACGTCGTGAGATCATTGATGCTCGCAATAATGCCGATAACCTGATCTACCAGACCGAAAAGGCTCTGCGAGATTTGGGCGAGAAGGTCTCTTCCGGAGAGCGCGGCAAGATCGAAGGCAAGATCAGTGACCTCAAGCAAGCTGCCCAGAGTGATGACCTGAACCGCATCAAGAAGGCCACCGATGAGCTCCAGAATATGTTCTATGCCTTGAGCCAGCAGATGTACGCCCAGGGTCAGCCAGGCCAGCCGGGCCAGCAAGGTCCCGAAGGCGGCCCAGAGCAGGCCGGCCCGCAGACGCCTCCCTCCGGAGGCAACGAGGGCGACGTGATCGACGGCGAAGTCCGCGACGCTTAACCTCCCAATTTAAATAATCGACAACGGAGTGCGAGCGGTGCCAAGCACCTGCTCACACTCCGTTGTTTGAATTTCCCTTTTGTTTTACGGCTTCGGGTGGGCCTTGAAGAAATTCCATATCCCTTGCGTCGAAAGGGCTGGGAACACGTACTGACTGGGCCAACCGTGACTACCCCCCTCTATGGCATACAGTTCCACCACCGTACCGGCCTTGCAGGGGGCATGGACGGTATGTGTCACTACACCCTGCGCCAGCTTCTCCACTTGCGCAGTGCCAGTGCAGCCATCCAGTTTCACCCAGGTTGCAATAGCATGCTCTACCGGAAGAAATACTACGTCGGCGGTAACACCATTTACATCCATCATTGATTCAGTTTGACCTTCATATGCATCCTTTGATCCATGTACGTGCATCACGGAAACCGGCTGCTTTGGCTGGCATGGATAGTTGAACATCCATCCTTCCACTGGCGCAATGGCTGCAAATGTATCCGACATCTCGCAGGCCAGGCGGTACGAAAAATTCGCGCCAGCGGACCAGCCCGTGGAGTAAATGCGTTTGGGATCGATGCGGGCGATCGTCCCCAGGTCTGCAAGCATCTGGCGTACGAAGGCAAAATCATCCACGTTGGTTTCGAGGCCGACGACCCCGAGATTCCAATCGTGGCTGACGCCATCCGGATAGACAACCAGAAAACCGTCCTTATCCGCGATATCATTGAAGCCCAAGATCGACTGTCCTCTTCCATTCCCTCCGCTTTGATGGAAAACAAATACCACGGGCACGGGGTGCGTGTTATCCAATCCGGGTGGGATGTGCAGCCAATAATCCCTCTTTAGGTCACCGACCATCAGGATCCGTTGGGAGTCGCCGGGTTGAATGGTGGCTGCCGGGGTCGCAGTGGGTGCGGGGGTCGCGGTCGGTTTGGTTGCGGCCTGTCCGCAGGCCGCAGCGCCGAGCAGGATGGCGAGGGCGAAAATGGTGAGCAGAATGTTTATGGCTTTCATTACCTTACCTCCTATGGGTCAGTCATCTTCAAGATGACTGACCCATCTCTTCCGGCTGAGACTCTGGAAGTCTCAAGGGAATCCTTCCACTCAATCCTCAAGGCGCCAGGAACATGGTACTTGGTCCGTAAAGAACCGTGGTATTTGGATCAAGAGGATCGTTCGTCGTACCCATTTCATGGAACTTGTATCCCACCAGGGTCGTCCATTCTCCGGTGGCGGATGTTACCCGACCGTTTGATTGGAATAAAAAGGGGAAGTACAGGAGATAAACACCATTTTCAAATCCTGAGATGGTGCCTGTAGCGGTCGTGATCGTGAAGGTCTCAAAGTAGTGCTCGATCATTCTACCTTTTGATCCCGTCACGTAGTCCTTACCGGGTACCTCCCAATAATAGACATCTCCTGCGATTGCGCATCTGCTCAGGGTTCCAACCCAATCCGCAGCCGAACTGATTCCAGACGTGATCATCTGTTTGCATCGTATGATTTTAGGCGCCGCGGCCTTTGCAGATGCGCCTTGCACGGCCAGGAAAGATAGTACGAGCACGCAAATGAGTGTTGCAGTCAAAAGCTTTTTCATTTTTTCCTCCTCCCGCTTCAGCGGGAATGTCATTCCAGTATTCCTCCGTCTAGGCAGGCTTAAGTTTTGTTTCTCTTACTGCAGCGGTTGTTGTATCTGTTCTATAAGGACATCACCTCCTTTAGATGAATAAGGACTCGCCTCAGGGAACGTTTTTGCCAGCCTCTCACCCGACTTGCTCCGTTAGCGGGGGGAACGCTTCGAGTGCAGTCGAAAGCCACTGTTGAGGGTTACCGGGTTGACCAGGCTTTTTCCCGCGAAACGGGCCTTATCCTTGATCGCTATACTGGCGGTGGATCATTACCTCTCACTCACGACCCGGACAGCTGTGATCCTTATCACGGCCGCCAGGCGATGGAATAAGCGTCATCGGCGTTTGGGACTTTGGTGAGACCGGAACCGTCGGCATTCACAATGTACATGGGGAAACCATACAGTTCCGCGAAGGACGACATCGCGATTGCCAGCGCATTCCCATCCGGTGACCAGACGATCTGGGCCCATTTGTATGCGAAGTCCGTGTCAAGGAGCGTCCTGGGCGGTTGGCTTTCATCCATCGTCCGGATTTCGATGCGGTGCTGGTCTTTGTTATGGATCGCCAGCAGGGTCCCGTCGGGGGAGAGGGCGTACCAGCCGACGCGCACGGATTTGGTTAATTGAACCAAGCCACTTCCATCCGGGTTGATTGCGAATACATCACCGCCGATATCCATTTCCTCCCATTTAAAGCGCAGGAAAAGGATTTTCCCATCCGGGGCAAACGTGGGGGTAAAGTCGTATTCGGGACCGTTCGTCACCTGTTGCATCCCACTGCCATCGGCATTGATGATGTAGATATGCGCCGGTGGGTAATCTGCTTTTGGATAATACCAGCTGTTGTAGGCGATCTGTTTTCCGTCCAATGACCACGATGGCCATGCGCCCCCAACCGGGTCATGGGTCAGCTGGGTCTGTCCGGAACCGTCCGCATTCATCACCCATATTTGATACGGATATATCGTTTTTATCATATTGCAGGCCGCATAATGATAGGCGATCTTTGACCCATCCGGCGACCATGCGGGGGACTCCGTATCGCCGCCGTTCCCGGTCAGTTGCGTCAGGCCGGTTCCGTCGGTTTGGATGAGGTAGATGTCATCATTTCGTTGCACTTGATCAGCCTTCCCAAACGCGATCGTGCCGGCGTGGGCCCCCAGGGTGGCAGTAGCTTTCGGTGGTTCTGACGAGAGTGCTCCTTTTGCGGCGCACCCGCTCAATAAGACCATCAGCCAGGCAAACACCAGAAAAATGGGACCGATTATTTTCCTCATTTCCTTATCTCCTTTCATGGAATAGTCACGGGGATGTGACCGTCACCTGAAAAAGAAGGTGACTGTCACATCAAGGCTTCCAGGCGATGGACATAGCGTCATTGACCTTTGGGACGGTGGTAAGCCCGGAGCCGTTGGCATTAACAATATACACAGGGAAACCATAGACATTCGTCAGGTCGGCCCGCCCGATCGCCAGCGCCTTCCCATCTGGTGACCAGGCAATCTGGGCGAAGTCGAACCCATAGTCAGTTTCAATAAGCGTCCTGGGCGGCTGGCTGCCATCCACCGTCAGGATCACGATACGATGCTGGCTTTTATCGTGGATTGCGAGCAGGCTCCCATCGGGGGAGAGGGCGTACCAGCCGACGTGCCCGACTTTGGTCAACTGGACCAGGCCGGTTCCATCCGGTTTGATCGCGAACACATCGCCCTGGCCGCTTGCATAGGAAAATTTCTTCCGCAGGAAAAGGATTTTCCCGTCCGGTGCAACCGTGGGGAACATGTCGTTATCGGGACCGTTCGTCAGCCGCCGCATTTCACTGCCATCCGCATTGACGATGTAGATCTGGGCTGGACCATTAATCCCAATTGGATAGTATCCGCTGTTGAAGACGATCTGTTTTCCGTCCAGGGACCACGCCGGGTAGCTGCCCCCGACCGGATCGCGGGTCAACTGGGTCTGACCGGAACCGTCCGCGTTCATCACCCAAACCTGGCCCGGCCAGTCAGCCTTGCCACTGCTATAGTGAACATAATGATAGGCAATCTTTGACCCATCCGGCGACCATGCCGGGGACTCTGTTCTACCGTCGTTTCCGGTCAGTTTCGTCCGGCTAGTCCCGTCGGTCTGGATGAGGTAGATGTCATCCATTTGCCCAAATTGAATGGCGCCTCCAAACGCCAGCGTGCCGGGCTGGAGCTGAGCATAGGTGCCGGTTGGCTTGGGCGCAGTCGTAGCCGGTTTTGCCGTGGCGGCAGGCTGGGCGGGCGTGGGTGGCTGTGCCGCACAGGCAGCCAGAAGCACCAGCGTAAACAGGGCATATACTTTGTGATTCAAATAGCATTTCATATGTACTCCTTTCGTTAACATCATGAACTAAGCAGACAGCACCCGCTGGATATGCTCTTTCACCTGGGTGAGCCGGAACCCAAAGGCTTCCTGGGTCCCGCTCATCTCGATCGGAAGCCCCGCCGCATAGTCCAGCCGCAGGCCGATAAGGGATTTTTGCATGGCATCCGCCGCAGCCTCATACTGGGATTGCAAGGCTTCTGGCAGGATGTGCGTTACTTCGAAGCTCTTGCCTATGGCTGCCTCGAAGAGCTTGATCACCTGGTGCGGGCTGAGGCTTTGCGGCCCGCCCAATTCCAGCACGCGGTTATGGGCAGCAGGGTTCGTCAGGCTTTCCACTGCGAAGCGGGCCACGTCCTGGATTGCGATCCAGGGGATCGGCTGGTCGCCGCTGCCGTAAATGGTCGCCCTGGCATGGGTGGCGTCAAAGCCAGCCTCCGGCGAGAGCCAGGTTTCCATGAACATGCCCGGGCGCAGGATGGTGTAATCCAGCCCGCTTTCCTTCAGCCGCTGTTCCACGCGGCGCTTGGCCTTCCGCAGTGGGAACTCCCGCCCGATATCGCCGGAGCAGGAGGTGTAGACGAACTGCCTGACGCCAGCATCCCTGGCCGCCTCGATCAGGTGGCTGACTCCCTGCAGGTCCACGTATTGGATGTCGTTCACCCCCGGCTGGTAGCAGAACGGCAGGGCGGAAACGGTGCAGATCACCGCACGGACATCCTGGCAGGCGGCCTTCAGCGAAACCGGATCACACAGGTTCCCCTTGACCAGCTTCGCCCCCAGGTCCATCAGCCGGTCCACCTTGGCCGGGTCCGAACTTTCCCGCACCATGGCGCGCAAGGGTTTGCCTTTGGTGGTAAGCAAACGGCAGATTTCGCTGCCCAGCCTCCCGGTTGAACCTGCAATGAGTATCATGAAATCCTATGGACAATTCGAGCTGTTCCCGCCTGACGACGGGAAGTTGAATTGGGTTACTTGTAGGATACGCTTTTCCAGGATCGCTTTCACCCTCCCCCCGGTGGGGATTTTGGTAGGGATTCCTGGAACTCCATTCTCTATTCCGGGTTTATAATCTGCTCGGATGTCTGGACGAGCTGTCCAGCAACGATTAATCGTGGCTATCAGACAGGGTTGATGGCATGGCAGGAAAAAAGACACGTGTTTCTGCAACAAACACAGGCTTTGCCATGACCAACTCGCCTTTTGACCGCTCCCCTCCCCTTACAGAACATCTCACCCGCCGGGAACGCGAGATCCTGGCGCGCCTGGCCGGTGACCTCTATAACCGCGAGATCGCCGAGGCCCTCATGCTTGCCCCCAGTTCGATCAAGTGGTATACCCGCCAGATCTATGCCAAGCTGGGGGTCAACAGCCGCCAGGCAGCCATCCAGCGCGCCCGTGATCTCGGCCTGCTGGACTTCAAACCAACTCCATTTTTCCACTCCCATAGCCTCCCGGCTGCCCTGACCCCCTTCGTGGGCCGGCAGGCCAAGCTGGAGCAGGTCCGCCAGATGCTGGCCGATCCAACCTATCGCCTGCTGACCCTGACCGGTGCGGGTGGCGTGGGCAAGACCCGCCTGGCCTTGCGGGCGGCCAGTGAAGTGCAGGGTGGTTACCCGCAGGGCGCCTGGCTGGTGGAGCTGGCCGCCCTCTCCGATCCGGAGCTGGTGCCGCAAACGCTGGCAGCCGCCTTCACCCTGCGCCCGGAGCGGGACAGACCCATTTTGACTGTCTTATTGGATTATCTGCGCAGCCGGAACTTGCTGCTGGTGCTGGATAACTGCGAGCACCTGGTGGCCGCCTGCGCTTCCCTGGCCAATAGCCTGCTGCAAGCCTGTCCGGACCTGCACATCCTGGCCACCAGCCGTGAAGCCCTGGGGATCGAAGCGGAGCGGATCTATCTCGTCCCCTCCCTGTCCTTCCCCGGGCCGGGCGATGGGAAGTCCCTGGAAGAACTGCTCAATTATGAAGCCGTTGACCTTTTCACCCGCCGGGCCAAAGCGGCCCTGCCGGGTTTCGAGCTGAACGGGGAGAATGCCGCAGCCGTGGCACAGATCTGCCGCCATCTGGATGGCATCCCCCTGGCGCTCGAGCTGGCCGCCGCGCGCCTCCGGGTGATGGATGCGGAGCAGATCGCCTATCAACTGGAAGACCGCTTCCGCCTGCTGAGCGGCGGTGATCGCAGCGCCCCTCCCCGCCTGCAGACCATGCGCCTGTCGATCGACTGGAGTTACCAGCTTCTATCGGAAACCGAAAAAGTGTTATTCAGGCGCCTGGCCGTCTTTGCCGGCGGCTGGACGTTGGCGGCGGCCAAGGCCGTCTGTGCGGATGCTATGCTCCCCGAAGCCGATATATTGAACTTGCTGGGAGGGTTGGTTAACAAATCCTTGGCGCTGGTGATCCGCAGAAAAGGCCAGGAGCTCCGCTACCGCTTGTTGGAGACCGTCCGGCAGTACGCCCAGGAGAAACTGTCCGAGTCGGTCGAAACCGGGACGCTCCGTGACCGACACCTGGATTATTTCCTGGGACTGGCCGGGCATGCCGAGCCGGAGCTGGTCAGCGCTGAACAATGCCTGTGGTTCGACCGCCTGCAGCTGGAACACGACAACTTCCGCCTCGCATTGGCATGGTCGCTGGCAGGCGCAACCGCCGGGCCGCAAGCGGGCTTGCGCATGGCCAACAGCCTGTGGTGGTTCTGGTTCATATGCAATTACAAAAAAGAAGGCGGCCAATGGCTGGAAAAAACGTTGGCCGCCAGTACCAGCCGGAAACCGGCTGACCTGCTGACCCGGGCAATCGCCCTGGCCAGACTGCCATGGTTGGAAGGGTTTCCAGTACACCATGAAAATGAAGCCCTGGCGCTTGGCCGTACGCTCGGCCCGGTCGGCCGGGAGAGCGTGGCGTTAGCCCTGTGGGGCATGGGAGCGTTTGCCTTTGAGCAGGCTGACTATGCCCGGGCGAAGTCCCTGGAAGAGCAAAGTCTGGAGCTTTTTCGTGAGCTCGGGCATCGCTGGGGCACCTGTGAAACACTGACATACCTGGGATTGGTGATGAACGCACTGGCAGACTACCAACAGGCGGCGGTCCTTTTGGAAGAGAGCTTGAGGCTGGCCCGCCAGGCCCGCGATGCGAATGAAATTGGTTTTGCGCTTCAGAGTCTTGGCCAGGTGGCCATGGCCCGTGCCGATTATGTGCAGGCCGAGAGGTTTTTTGAAGAGAGTCATGCATATTACAATGGAATAAATCTATTTGGATACGGCTGGTTATTCCTCGGTAGTGTTGCATTGCAGAAAGGAGATGCCCGGCAGGCGGCCTCCCGGTATAAGGAAACGTTGGCCCTGTTTTGGGAGTTGGGCATTGACCGCAATATCGCATACAGCCTGGAAGGCCTGGCGCATGTTGCAACAGTATGCAGGCAGCCGGAACGGGCCGCCCGGCTGTTGGGGGCAGCCGAGGCGCTGCGGGAATCCAGCGATCAGGCCCTGTTTCCTCGCGAGCTTATCAAGCATGAGCGTTTCCTGGAGGAACTCCGTCCACACCTTGACCCGGCTACCTGGTCAGCCTGCTGGGCCGAAGGCCGGGCGATGACACTTGAAGCAGCTGTCACGTATGCCTTGAGCGATCAGGATGGGTAAGGGGGAAGAACGAAAAAAGGGACGCAGAGGCGCTTTGCGCTCCTGCGACCCTTTTTTCATACCAGCTATTCTGTAAAGCAGTATAATCCTGCCCATGTCCAAAAGAACCCCTTCAATCGTGAAAATCCTGCTCGGCTTGGCCGCCCTGGTGCTCCTCGCCGTGGCCTTGTATTTCGTACCACCCATCCATGCCCGGCTGGCTTGGCGCTTGGATAATCTGCGAACAAGTGTCATTTATTTTTTTCACCCGCCGGAAAATGTGACTTTCCACCCTGGTGGCCAAACCTTTGCCACACCGACCCCGGAACAGTCCATCCCCAATTCCACCCCCACTCCCACGGGCACGCCTTTACCGACAGACATGCCCACATCCACGCCGACCATTACCTCGACACCTCCACCAAACTCGGTGATTCTGTCCAATGTTCCTTTCGTGGACCAGAGTAATCGCTATAACTACTGTGGACCGGCCAACCTGGCCATGGCCCTCGAATACTGGGGCTGGAAGGGGAATCCAGGAGCGCTCCTCGAACCGCGCGACCAGATCGCGGCAGTCGTCAAACCGGGCGTGAACGATCCCAGCCTGAACTTCGTCGATCGTGGCAATACCGATGTCAATGTGATGCCTTACGAATTGGTGGATTTCGTGAATGAAACAACCACCTACAAGGCCCTCTATCGTTACGGCGGTGATATTGACTTGCTCAAGCGCCTCATCGCGGCTGGCTTCCCACCTGTCACAGAGAAAGGCATTTACGAACCCCTTCTCCCTGATTATTCCATTCAGTGGGGCGGTCATTACTCCTTTACCACCGGTTATGATGACAACCAGCAGCAATTTACCTGGCAGGATTCCTATCTGCCGAAGCCGACCTCTATCGGCAAGAATAGCAAGGTCTCCTACACGGATTACATCTTGAACTGGCGCGCCTTTGATTACGTCTTCATTGTCGTCTATCCGGCCGACCGCGAATCGCAGCTCAATGAGGTGCTCGGTCCGTGGAGCGACCAGTACTGGGCCGCCCAGCATGCCCTGGATATCGCAAACCAGGAGATTCAAAACCAGACCCTGACCGGTAACGACCTGTTCTTTGCAATGTTCAATAAGGTCACCAGCCTGGTCAACCTGCAAAATCCGGATTACGGGCCGGCTGCGGCCGCCTACGATCAGGCCAACGCCTATTACAACAACCAACTCACTGTATTGCATGCGCACGATAAACTTATCCCGTTCCGCATCATGTGGTACCAGACCGCTCCTTACTTTGCCTATTACTATAGCGGTCGCTACCAGGATGTGATCGATTTGGCCAATAAAAACCTGACAGAACGAATCATTCCACCAAGGACGCTTGAGGAAAGCTGGTATTGGCGCGCCCGCGCGGAATACGCCTTGGGTGAGTTTGGCAAGGCCTACGATGACATGCACGCGGCGCTTCATTACCACCCTGGTTTTACGCCGGCCCTGGACATGCTGGCGCTTTGGGGAGTTGGTCCGTAGTCAAGTAGTCGAATAGCCTCTTGGTGGTAGAGTCTCGAGGCTATTCGATTTCCCGGACTATTGGACTATCAAACTCCTGACTATCAGACTCTAAGACAATGAAACTCTTGCACTTCGCCGACGCCCATATTGACATGGCCAACTATGGCCGCCACGACCCCGAAACGGGCCTGCCATTCCGTGTTTTGGATTTTCTCAAATCCCTCGATACCATCATTGAAGCCGCCATCTCGGAAAAAGTTGACCTGGTCATCTTCGCCGGGGATGCCTACCGGGACCGCTCCCCCGCGCCCACTTTCCAACGCGAATGGGGAAAACGCATCATCCGCCTTTCGAAGGCGGGCATCCGCACCCTGCTGCTGGTAGGTAACCACGACCTCTCCCCGGCCATCGGGCGCGCCAACGCCATCCAGGAATTCGACACGCTCGAAATCCCGCATGTCAGCGTGCTGGCGAAGCCCCAATTCCTCTCTGCAGAAGCGCTTGGCCTGCCTGCCCAGGTCATGGCCATCCCGTGGGTTTCGCGCTCCGGTCTGGTGGCAGCCACCGACATCAGCGCCACGGATGGCTCTGAAATCTATGCGAACATCGAGGAACACCTGACCGAGTTGGTGAACGGTTGGTTTTAAAAACCGATCCGGATCTGCCGACCATCCTGACCGCGCATGCCTCCGTCCAGGGTGCCAAATACGGCTCCGAGCGGACCGTCATGCTGGGTGCGGACTTGGTCCTGCCCGGCTCGCTCGTCCGGGATGCGCGCCTGGATTACGTCGCGCTGGGCCACATCCACAAATCACAGGACCTCAACGAGAATGCCCATCCGCCGGTCATCTATCCCGGCTCGATCGAGCGCGTTGATTTTGGTGAGGCCGGCGATGATAAGTTCTTCATCATCGCCGAGGTCGAAAAAGGCCATACCAGGGTCGAGTGGCGCCAACTGACCGGGATCCGGCCCTTCATTGACCGGTTCGTCAGCCTCGAGTCACCTGAAGATGTCACCGCTGCGCTCATGTCTGCATTGCCCGCTCCCGGGCAGATGGCGGATGCGATTGTCCGCCTGACCGTGGACTACCTGCGTGAATGGGATACGCTCATCGACGAACCAGCCCTGCGGCGCTTGGCCGAGTCTGCCTTTGAATTTCATCTCATCAAGCGTCCGCAAATTATGGCCCGTAGCCGCTGGAATGCCGATCAATCAGTCAGCAGCTTCAGTCCACTCGAGCTGCTCGACCAGTATTGGCTGACGAACAAAACTAAAGAAGCTGAAGCCCTTCAGAAGCTGGCTAAGGAGATCATTGAAGAGGAACAGGAGCTGTAAGGGTGCCGCGATGCGGAGCACTTGCCTGTAGATATGCGCTGGATCTACCTCTCCCCCCACTTTGATGACGCTGTGTTGTCCTGCGGCGGCTTGATCTATGAACAGGCCCGCCAGTCGGTAGAGACGTTGCACCTGTACCTGCAGTACTGGCGCAAGCATGACAATGTCTCTAATGCCAACTTCTCTCCTGAGATCTGGACCATCTTCGCCGGCGATCCGCCCCCCGGCCCTCTTTCTGAATTTGCCCGTCATAACTATGAGCTGTGGGGCTTGACTAGCGCCGAAGCCGGGCAGGCGGTTGCCATGCGCAAGGCTGAGGACGAAGAAGCCTCCAGCATTGTCGAGGCGGATCTGGTTCACTTTGATATCCCGGACTGCATCTACCGTCTTTCACCGGAGGGGGAGTATCTTTATACCGAAACGGTTATCACCTCTCCGCATCCGGCTGATTGGAAATTACCTCAGCGCCTCGCTGCCGCCTTGCGATCCGAATTGCGTAAGGATGACCGGCTCGTCTGTCCACTTGCCCTGGGCGGTCATGTGGACCACGTGTTGGTCCGCCAGGCAGCCGAATCCCTCCATCGTCCCTTGCTCTACTACGCTGATGTCCCTTATGTTCTCAATAACCCTCAAACTCTCGCACCGGCAGTCACAGCGCTCGAAAGCCAGCTTTACCAGGTGTCTGAAACTGGCCTGGAGGCCTGGTTGAACGGCGTGGCCGCCTACCGCTCACAGGTGGATTCACTCTTCAAGGGAATGGGGACTCTTGCTGACGCCCTCCGCTCATACTGGGCCGGAGAATGCGGCATCCGCTTGTGGCATATCCATTAAGGAAAAGTTGCTAAAAAGGGCTGCTGGGCGCAAAGCGCCCAGCAGCCCTTTTTTCGCACTACCTCCCTCCCCGGTAGGGGATCGCGAAGCATACCCGTCCACACCCCGCAGAGGTGAAGGGTAGGGCCGGGGGTGGGGTAGAAATTCCATACTCGCTTGTGGTGTATCCGCTAACCAGCCTAGGGTGGTCTGCTCAAAGTACGAGTAATTAAACCAATCCTCGGTTGTTCCCGGTCTCGATCGTGAGGATTGTGCAAAATAACAGGTGTGGGAACGCTCTGCGCTCCCGCACCTGTTATTTTGCCTCTTTTCCCCCTTCCCATTGGGAAGGGGGTAGGGGGAAAGTACCCCGAAGGGGCATGGGGCATATTTCCAGGCAGACTTTCGACTTTGAGCAGGCGCTGGACACCTTATAAATCGCTTGATTTTCATCCGGAATCAGGTATAATATCGGTGGGTAGGGAATCCTACACAAATGCATCTCTGTTTCAGAGATGCTTGTATTTTCAGGACAAAACCATGACTACCACATTCCTGACCAAAGAAGGCTACCAGAAACTCGCCGATGAGCTTGAACACCTGCGCACTGAAAAGCGCAAGGAAGTGGCTGAACGCTTGCACGAGGCCATGGAAGGCGGCGAGCTGATCGAGAATGCCGAATACGAGGACGCCAAAAATGAACAGGCCTTCGTTGAAGGCCGTATCCAGGAATTGGAAATAATCCTGGCTTCGGCGCGCATCATTGAAGAACAGAACAAAAACCCGACCACCGTTCAGGTCGGCGATACGGTGGTTGTCAAGGAAGGTAACAACAACCCCGAAGAATATACCATTGTCGGCGCCGCAGAGGCCAACCCGCGCAAGGGCAAGATCTCGAACGAATCTCCGCTGGGTCGGGCCTTGCTCAACCGTGGCATCGGCGATGAGGTGACCGTCGAGGCTCCCGGCGGGATGTTCAAAGTCCGCGTAGTCAAGATCAAATAGCCTGGGGCATGCCCTTTTAAGCCCCGCGCAGCCTGTCTGGTGCGCGGAGCTTTTTTATTGCCCCTCCGCCCCTCCCGATATTAAGGTGGCGAAAGAGAGGTGTAAAATACAACCAGAAAGGTTCCATTATGAGCGAGTACACTTCCTTGGAAAAAATCCGTCTCGAGAAAATCGATGAGCTTGTCAAAGAAGGGATTGAGCCATTCCCTACCCGGGCCGAGCGTACGCATACCAGTCTCCAGGCCATCTCGGCCTACGAAGCCGCCGAGAAGGCCGCGCCGCAGGGTCAGCCGCCCTCGGAGGTGAAGGTCACGCTGGCCGGTCGCATCCGTGCCACGCGCCCGATGGGTAAGATCACCTTTGCCCATATCGAAGATGGCGAAGGACGCGTCCAGTTGTTCTTCCGGATGAACGAGCTTGGGCAGGAGCGCATCGAGTTCTTCGACAGGATGTTTGATCTGGGCGATTTCATCCAGGCTTCCGGCGTCATGTTCCGCACACGCACGGGCGAAGTGACGCTGCATGTCCATGATTTCAAACTCCTGGCAAAAGCCGTCAGCCCCCTCCCGGCGGCCAAGGATGAGGTCACTGGGACCGGTGAAACGGTCCGGCACGCTGCGCTGGAAGACCCGGAGCTGCGTGCCCGCCAGCGCTATGCTGATTTGGCCGTCAATCCGGAAGTGCGTGAGACCTTCCGTAAACGCGCCGGCATCATCCGGGCTTTGCGCGCGTTCCTGGATGACCATGGTTTTTTGGAGGTCGAGACGCCCATCCTGCAGCCCCTCTACGGCGGAGCAGCCGCCCGGCCGTTCACCACACACCACAACCAGCTTAAACAGGACCTGTACCTGCGGATTTCCTTCGAACTCTACTTGAAACGCCTGCTG
Organism: uncultured Chloroflexia bacterium; assembly: GCA_963827305.1. Lineage (GTDB taxonomy): Bacteria > Chloroflexota > Anaerolineae > Anaerolineales > Villigracilaceae > UBA877. The sequence goes on along the minus strand of CAWHAM010000022.1, from coordinate 101,044 downwards.
GTCGGTAACCTGGAACGCGTTTACGAGATCGGCCGCGATTTCCGCAATGAGGGCGTCTCATATAAGCATAATCCGGAGTTCACCCAGTTGGAGTTTTACTGGGCTTACGCCGATTATCTTCAGGTGATGGAATTGACCGAGCAAATGGTGTCGTCCACCTGTCAGAAAGTGAATGGCAGCATGCGGGTGACTTACCAGGGGCATTTGCTTGACTTCACGCCTCCCTGGAAGCGGCTTGAAATGCGCCTCGGACTGCAGGCGGTTACTGGCATTGATATCGCTGAACATGCTGACGCTGGAAGCTTGTACAAGGCCCTGGTCAAGACCGGAAAAAGCCCGGACCCGCAGGCCACGCGCGGCAAGTTGATTGACTTTATGCTCTCGGAATTCCTTGAACCGACCCTCATCCAGCCCATCTTCCTGTTCGATTACCCTCGTGATATTTCCCCGCTGGCGAAATCCAAGCCGGGCGAACCCTTGACCGTGGAACGCTTCGAGGGCTATGTGGCTGGGTTCGAACTCTGCAACGCTTTCACTGAACTTAACGATCCGCTCGACCAGGAACAGCGTTTCCTCGAAATGAATCGCGACTATGCCAGTGATGACGAAGAAAAGCATCCGATGGATGAAGATTACCTGCGCGCCATGCGCTATGGCATGCCGCCCTGTGGCGGCTTCGGCATGGGTGTGGACCGGCTGACCATGCTCCTGACCGGTAAACACTCTATCCGCGAGGTGCTTTTATTCCCACACTTGAGAGAAACAGAAGATCGGAAGGAGTGATTGTCAAAAGAAAATTGCCCCGGGCATCCTGCGCCGGGGCGGATTAATAGTAAGCCTGTCAATCTGATGCCTGCCAACATGGTCTATCTTGCACTCGGCACCAATCTCGGCGACCGTCCCGGAAACCTCCGGGACGCCATGGCTGCCTTGCCGCCGGTTGTTACGGTGCTGGAGAGCTCTCCTGTTTACGAGACACAGCCCTGGGGCGTCACCAACCAGCCCGCCTTTCTGAATATGGTGCTCAGTGGAAAAACCTCTCTGGCCCCTATGGCACTTTTGGAGCAATTGGAGCTTTTGGAAATCCAACTGGGGCGCCTCCCGTCCATCCGCTACGGGCCGCGTAAAATCGACATCGACATTCTATTCTATGCAGATCTTGTCCTCAATACACCCAAATTGACCATTCCTCATCCCGGCCTGCACGAACGCGCCTTTGTCCTCGTCCCCCTGGCTGACCTGGCACCCGACTTGGTCCATCCTGTCCTGGGGAAAACCGTCCGCCAGTTGCTGGCGGGTGTGGATGGTACAGGAGTGAAACGCTATGGATAAATCAGTCGAAAAGCTTGTTTTGGAACCTGCCCTCGCCTGGAAGTTAACAGTCAATGTCCTCGGCAAAGGCGCGGATTCGCCCGAAGCACTCCGGGCCGCCTCGGACGTCCGGCAAGCCCCGCTGGTGCAGGCTTTGATCGCAACCTGCGACCGCCGGCACGGCGCCTACAAAAAATGGGACGGGGCGCACTGGGTCCTTTCCATCCTGGCGGACCTGGGCTATCCGGCAGGCGATGAAACCCTCCGTCCGCTCATAGAAGATACCTATGACACCTGGTTGAGCGCTGAACATGAAACGCGACACTTGCGGGTGATTGAAGGGCGCGTCCGGCGTTGCGCCTCCCAGGAAGGCAACACTGTCTGGTTTTCGCTGAGGTTGGGCCTTGCAGACGGACGCACGTACGAACTGGTCAACCGCCTGCTTCAGTGGCAGTGGCCGGATGGTGGCTGGAACTGTTCCAAACATCCCGAAGCGGATACCTCTTCGTTCATGGAGACGCTCATCCCGTTACGGGCGCTGACGCTGGTTGCCGGCGTGACAGGTGATGCAAGGGCAAAGGCCGCCGCCGAACGCGCCGCCGAGGTCTTCCTGACTCGCCAGTTATTCAAACGCCGCCGCGATGGTCAGGTGATCAACCATCGTTTTATCCTGCTCCATTACCCGCTTTATTGGCATTATGATATCCTCTTTGGTCTGAAGGTGCTGGCCGAAGCCGGGATGCTGGGTGACCCGCGCTGCATCGCCGCATTGGACCTGCTCGAAGTCGAAGCGCTTGCCGGATGGAGGCTTCCCTGCCGAGGAGTCGTATGCCCGCCCGACGCGCCCTCAATTGAGCGGTTACTCGCCGGTCAGTTGGGGTGGGACCAGTCGGAAGACCATGAATCCATTCGTCACCGCCGACGCGCTGTATGTGCTGCGGATGGCTGGCAGATTTTCTGCATAACTGTTGTACGCAGTATAATCACTCCGACAGGAGACCTTTCATGACCGAACCCAAACCCCTTTATTGGAAACCCGATCCGGGCATTGGCTATACCGTTGTCCGCCGCCCGGACGGCGGCATGACGATCACCGTCACAGATCTCTCGGATGCCACCATCCAGCACTGGCACGATTTTGCCCTTGAGCATTTGCTCGGTTCCGACCGGCTGACCCGCAACCTGTACGACCTCCGGCAGGTTGACGAGATCCCGGAGAAAGCCGTTCACGCCGCCATCGAAGTCAACAGCGACCCGGCCGCACGCAATATCCGCGTGGCGGTGGTGGTCAACAGCGAAAAAGTTGCCAGTGCCGTACGGGAGTTGTATTACCAGTCGCTGCCGGAAACCTCGGCTGCCATCAAGATATTTTCAGATATCGAGGCGGCCGAAGCCTGGCTCAGCCGCCCACTCGACCAGATGGCCTGAATTTTTCGCCGGAGCGCCTCTTCCATGCAGTCAATTCAATGCATCCTCTGACCATCGGCGACCGCACCCTGAAGTGGGGCGAGCGTACCTACGTCATGGGGATCCTGAATCTCACGCCGGATAGTTTTTCGGGGGACGGCTTGTTGTCCTCCGCCCATCTCCCCCCATTTCCGCAGGTTGCGAAGCATCCCGTAGGGAAAATGGGAGGAGACACAGAGGGGGGCGCTCTTGGGCAAGCCCGCCTCTTCCTGGCCGCAGGGGCAGATATTCTGGATATCGGCGGGGAATCGACCCGTCCCGGCTCCCAGCCGGTGGACGCCGAAGAGGAACTACGCCGGGTTCTACCTGCCATCCGGGCCATCTCGGCAGAGTTCCCGCAAGTCCTGATCTCAATTGATACGTACAAGGCCGCGGTGGCCGAAGCAGCCCTCCAGGCGGGGGCTCATATCATCAATGATGTTTGGGGCTTGCGCGCCGATCCTAGCCTGGCCAGGTTGGCTGCCAGCCACCAGGCTGCGGTGGTACTGATGCATAACCGCTCGAAACCTGCGGACATCGAAGTGCGGGAACGTCTCGGTAAGGCCTATCCTGGTTCGGAATACCGGGATTTATTGGAGGATGTCAAACGCGAGTTGCTGGAATCAGTTGCGATCGCCCACGCCGCCGGGATTCCAGACGAGCGCATCATCCTTGATCCCGGGATCGGATTCGGCAAGACGGTTGAACAAAATCTCGAACTAATCAACCGCCTGGATGAAATCCGGGCCCTGGGTTTCCCGGTTCTGTTCGGGCCCTCTCGCAAATCCTTTATCGGCTATACCCTCAACCTGCCGCCCGGTCAGCGTCTGGAAGGGACGGCGGCCGCGGTTGCCATCGGTATTGCACGCGGTGCGGATATCGTCCGGGTGCACGATGTGGAACCCATCCAACGGGTGGTGCGCATGACCGATGCAATCGTAAGATGGAAGTGACCCGTGACGACAGAATACGATAATGACCTCCTGAGTGAAGGCATTTTCCACTTCAAGGTAAAAGAATATGACATGGCGCGTAATTATCTCCAACGCGCCCTTGAAAATGCTGATGATCTTCGGACACGCGCCCAGGCGAATTACTACCTAAGCTTGCTGACCGACGATCCCATCCGGAAGCGCAATTATCTTGAAGAGACCCTGGCAATTGACATGACCCATCCCGAAGCCCGGCGGGCCTTGGCCATCCTGGATGGCAAGCTCAAACCCACCGAGATCGTCAACGCGGATGCCATGCCCGTCCAGGCCGCGGACACTGTCATGGTTCAGGCCGACCGCTTCACCTGCCCGAAGTGCGGCGGACGGATGGTTTATGCCCCGGACGGGGTTTCGCTGGTTTGCGATTACTGCAGCCGGAACCAGCACCTGTCCACGGCGGCCGGTGAGGAACAGGATTTTTTCATCGCCATGGCGGATGGATCTGGCCAGCGCGCCCCGGTGGCAGTCCAGACCTTCCAGTGCCAGGGCTGCGGAGCCAGGTTTATCCTCGCACCAGATCAAATCTCCGCCACGTGTGCCTACTGCGGTTCGGTGCATGTGGTTGCCCAGGCTGAAAAGCGCCAGATGGTCGAGCCAGACTCGATCCTGCCCATGGCACTCGACCAGAAACAGGCTTCCTGGCGGCTTGTCCATTGGGTGGAAGAGATGAAGATCACTCCGCAAGCATCGACGCCGACACCGCGTGGCCTGTATCTGCCGGTCTGGTCGTTTAAAATCCAAGGCAGCTTCCCTTGGAATGGCATGGTCTACCGCGACACCCGTACCTTCGGTACTGGTGCAGGCAAGCACCTGGTACCAGTCTCCGGCGAGAAGGGTCTCCTTTTCAATGATGTCCGCATCCTCGGCTCGCAAAAACTGGCTGGCTTGATGGTCCAGGCCCTGCCCGAATTTGACTTGTCAGGTGCTGCAGCCTATAACCCGCGTTTCCTGGCTGGCTGGATGGCGGATGTTTACGATCTTCCCATGGCAGAGGCTTCCCTGGAAGCCCGCCGGATTGCCGTGGAGCACATGCGAGAAAGCATCCGCCAGGAATTTGGGACCGTCCAGGACCTGGGATACTCCACTTCCGGCCTGATGGTCAGCGCCTTCAAGCTTATCCTTGTGCCTGTCTGGGTGACGGAGATCAGGACCCATGATCGGTCCGGCCGTGTGCTTATCAATGGTTGTAATGGCTCTGTTCACAGCGAAATCTCCGCAGGCGGGTTGACAGGCTGGTTGGAAAACAAGCTCCGCAGCCAGTAGGGTAACCAACCCGGGTAAATATGTTTGATACTTTCCCATGCCAATTCTGAACATCATCCGCCAGCGGCGTCATCGTCGCAGCCAGAATTCGCAGCAGTGCTCAACAAAGTTCCCAGCGGGCGGCATTCGGATTTGGGTTCACCGTCAGCGCCGCGCTGGTGCTGGCCATCCTGGTCGCAGCTCTGGCATTCGCCGCCCTGACGCGCGGCCTGCCGCCAATCGAGCAATTGTCCATTCTTTTAAATCCCAGTGACGGCCAACTGCTCCAGCCAACCCGTCTTTATGACCGCACTGGTCAGCACTTGCTGGCGGTGCTGGCTCCCGGCGACACTGAACGCCTCTATGCGGCCTATGATCAACTGCCCCAGACCCTGATCAATGCCACCATCGCCGCGGCCCAACCGGATTTCTGGTCTTCTCCCGGCTACGTGGTTGCCGGCTGGCAGCAGCCGCAGACGCATCCCACCCTGGCGCAGCGCCTGGTCTTCGACCTGCTGCTGGAGGACCAGGCTGCTTCACCGTTGCGGGCTATCCACGAGCGCATGCTGGCAGGGCAGGTCACGGCCCGCTATGGGCGGCAGCAGGTGCTCGAATGGGTTCTGAATAGCACTTATTACGGACACTATGCCTACGGGGCGGAAGCGGCTGCGCAGGTCTATCTCGGTAAATCCGTGACACAGATTGACCTCGGGGAAGCCACCTTGCTGGCGGCGATTGGTCAGGCCCCTGCCATCAATCCCATCGATGCTCCCCGGGCGACGGAACAGAACCGTCTCCAGGTCATCCATGTCATGCTGGACCAGCAGGTCATCACTCCGGCCGAAGCTGCCCAGGCGGTTCGAAATCCCCCCATGATCCGCACGCCTCTCCCGTCTGGTGTGGGGACTGCGGGGGTGGGAACCATCGCCCCGGCTTTTGTGGCCTTGGCCCTTTCTCAGCTGGATGCACATTTTGGCATGGGACGTGTGGAACGTGGTGGCTTGAACATTATCACCACGCTGGATTATGACCTGCAGTTGCAGGCGCTCTGCGTTGCCGGGACGCAACTCAACCGCCTGGCAGGCTCTGAAGGCGAAGTCCCTGCCGCGGATGGCTCGCCTTGCACAGCCGCCAGCCTGTTACCATCCCTCCAGCCCGGCGAGATCCTGCCGGACGCCTCCGCCAGTATTGTCCTGCTCGATCCGCAGACCGGACAGATCCTGGCGGCGGTGGGGGATTTGCAGGGCGGTCTGCAAAACGACTCCCTGGCCTCTCACCCGGCCGGTACAGCCATCACACCGTTCATTTATCTGATCGGTTTCTCGCGCGGCTTCAACCCGGCTTCGCTCGGTTGGGACATCCCCGTCAACGCCCCGGCACTTGGCCAGGTTTATCACGGTCCCGTGCGCTTGCGTACTGCCCTGGCAAACGACTACCTGCCTCCAGCGCTCCACCTGCTTGAGCAAATGGGACAGAATAGTGTTCAAGGTATTGCTGCTCCCTTCGGCTTGAACTTCCCGTCCAGTGTGCACCTTTTACAGGACGATTTCCAAATTTCGCCGCTGGCCCTCGCCGAGGCCTATGGCATCTTTGCGAATGGCGGTACCCTGGCTGGGCAAACCATCGGCAACAGCAGTCTCCATTCCTTTGCCGTGCTGAAAGTCAGCGGAGTCGACCATTCACTTTGGGTCGATTGGACTGCTTCCCGGACGCGCCTGCTCCTCAGTCCGCAACTTGATTATCTAATGAACCAAGTCTTGAGCGATGAAACTGCCCGCTGGCCTTCACTTGGGCATCCCAATCCGCTCGAAATCGGGCGTCCGGCCGGGGCCAAGCTTTCACGCGCCCTTGACCTCTCGGCGGCATGGACGGTCGGTTACACTCCTCAGCGAGTGGCTGTCGTCTGGTTGGGAACCGGCTCCGGGCTCGCACCAGGCGTATCCAAAGGATCTGGTCCCGTCCCTCCGCACCTGTCCGCTGACCTGTGGCATGCCCTCATGCAGGTTGCCGTGCGTGACCTGCCGACTGTCAGCTGGGACATGCCCATTGGTATCGTGAACGCTTCGGTATGTGACCCGTCCGGTCTGCTGCCAACCTCGGCTTGCCCGAATGTGGTCGATGAAATTTTCCTGGAAGGCCGTCAGCCTGTCCAGGTCGATACGCTCTTCCAGGTTTTCCAGGTGAACGCCGAGACCGGCCTGCTGGCGACCGTTTTCACCCCGCCTGAACTGGTGGAGAAGCGTACATATATGCTCGTGCCGCCTGAGGCGCGCCTGTGGGCCAAGTCAGCCGGGATCCCGACTCCGCCGACGGATTATGACACCGTCCAGCAGCCGGCGGTCCTGCCGGACACGCACATCACCACACCGGAAATGTTCTCGGACGGGCGCCTGGTCATCCAAATCCGCGGTAGCGCTGCCGGCGCAGACTTTGTTTCATACCGGCTGGAATATGGTCAGGGTCTTTATCCGTCTCGCTGGGTGCAGATTGGCACCGACAGCCGGACGCCGGTTGCGGAAGGGCTGCTGGGCAGTTGGGACACGACCAGCTTGGACGGGCTGTACGCACTGCGCCTGATGGTGGTGCGCCACGACCAGCGCGTGGACCAGGCCGTGGTGCAGGTGACTCTGGATAACACCCCGCCGCAGGTGGCCATCACCTATCCTCAGGCCGGGCAGACCATCAGCCTGGCCCAGGAACCGCAGGTGGCACTGCAGGCGCAGGCCGGCGACCCGTTCCTGAAGGATGTAGCGTTTTATGTGGATGGCGTTCTGGTGGGAAGATCCAGCCTGGCACCCTTCGGCGTGGTCTGGGCTGCCAAAACCGGTGCGCATACATTAAGGGTGGTGGCAACCGACCGTGCCGGGAATACGGCGGAAGCCAAGCTCACCTTCTCAGTGGGGAAGTAATCAATCACAATCTGCTCCAGTGACATCGGGGTTTTCTGGGGGATTGGAGGTGCTGGAGTGCCGGAGCGGGGCTTGTTTTATTTCCGCTTGAAATAATACCAGGCTGAAGGCCGCCCCTGCCCTTGTTCGTAGTTGATCAGTTCAAAAGAATTCTTGAAATAAGTGCTCATTTCCTGTCGGGTTATTCCCCAGAAATTAGAATTTTCGGATTGTTGGAATGAATAAATCATCAATACGCCATTCGATTTGATCCATTTTTCCATCCCTTTTACGTACGCGGACCGGCCAGTTTCGGAAAGACTGTGGAAGCAGCCCATGTCCAATCCCAGGTCATACGGCCCCGGCAGCGCTAGCTCGGATAATTTAGTGACATCGGCCACCAGCAGTGTTTTTGGATAATTCTTTAATTTCCTTTTAGCCTTTTTAATCGCCAATGGCGCTAAATCTATCCCGGTAACCTTCCAATTTTGTTGAGCCAGGTATAACAGGTTGGTTCCTGTGCCACACCCGACATCGATGCCATTTCCCGGTGTTTTTCCGGCAATAAAACGAACCAGCTCCGGTGCAGGGATTCCTGTATCCCATGGAGGCCTGAATAAATAAACGAAATTAAATGCTATTCGCCGAAGTAAGTTGCACATCTTTTCGCATCGAGCAATGATTTAAATCTCAAACAATGCCACGATTGGATTGATCGGATGGCAACCTTATCCCCATCCAATCCTACTTGCCGTGTTCGTTATTAACAGGTTTCTGAAATAGCGTGATTTGCATGCCGTCGGGGTCTTGGAGCCGCACGTTATAATCACCCCACGGAGTCATGATTGGCAGGTGGACTAATGTCGCCCCATGCGCGAGCAATCGCTCCATGGCTGCTTTTAAGTCAGGTACTTGAAGTGCGAACCTGATCTGCCCGCTGAGGCGTTTTCCTGCTTCGATTTGGTCGATCGTCTGTTCTTGGGTTTCGTCGAAAATCTCCAGCGTGGCCTTGCCCATATTCAGGATGAGTGCTCGACCTTGATCGTTATTCCAGATTTGCGCCGGTTCGATTCCAAGTCCATCGCAATAGAATTTTACTGATCGATCATAATCACTCGTGGTGAGGGCGACGCGCAATTCAATGATCAAATGGTTTTGGTTTGGAGTGGACATGGTATTGGAATTCCTTATTGTAATTATTTTATCGTCAAAATTAGCAGTGTGCCGGAATAACCTTGTGTTGGCTCCCAACTGATCGGCTGGTAGTACCGCCGGGGTGGGCACGCAACTTATGCACCATAAAATAAATAAATCACCTTGAATTACTATACAGCAAATCCATAACGTGGGCAAGCATTGCCTGCCCTCCTTTCTTTTGGATGCTCCTCCAAGTGCCTGCCTACCGTTTCTTATCGGGTCTTGGCTGATCGGTTAATCCGCTTTTCCAACCTTGCTCCCGAATCCGAATAGCCGTAACTTTTCCTGTGCTTCGTCGACTTATAAATAGTGGAGAGAGCAATTCCATCCTGGCTGTTTTATTCACCTGTCCGTGAATTCCCTGAAGTATGACCCCTTGTGAAGGTTGGCATCATCCCTGAACGGCATTTACCGTCCAGGCTGGGCACGGGAGTTCTGTGTGGTTGAATTCCGGCAGCCATTCAACTAGAGGAGGTTCCTTACAGTTATGAAGAAAAATACATTGTTCCTTTCTGCGGCCATCACCACGTTCATCCTTGTCATCGTGGCCGCTCTGGTCTTGAAAGTCAAGACCATTGGTCTCGTCTCACCGGCCGCGGCAGCCTCAGCTGTCCCGGCGGCTACTTCCACTCAGGCGCCCACTGACACCCTGCAGCCGACTGATACGGCGACCATGTCGCCGACCGCTGAGCCGTTCATAAGTCCGCAGGAGGCTGTTACCATTGCCTCTAAAGCTCTGGGTAATACACAGATTTATAGCGTCGATACGGAAACCCGTTACGGGAAGGACGTATATAAGGTCACCTTCAGTTCCGGTCACATCGTGTTCGTCAATCCTCAGGGAATTATCCTGGCGATTATTTCCCCTCAGGCCGCTTACGTCGCGCCGACCCCCGATCAACAGTCCTCGAATAACCCCCCCTCGAATCCCAAGAAAGGTGGTGGTGATGACGGTGGCGGCGGGGATGATTGATAGGATTCCACTATGCAAAATAGACCAAAAAGACGCTGGCTTAATCTCCAGATCATCCTTGCCTCGATCGCAGTGACTTTTACCGTTGGCCTGTGGAACGTCTTCGCTAAGGGTAGCAGCCTGGCTGGTCAATCCGTCTGGCACGCAGCCCCTGGACCCGACCTTCACATTTACCTACACTCCCAATCCAACGGCAACTGCCACAGTGGATCCCAACGCTCCGGTCCATCTTCCGCAGGTTCATCTCTTGTTGGGTGGGAAAATGTACGTCCCACTACCGGTAGTAGTCGCCTCTTCCGGCAACAATAACCAGAATGTTGGACCGGCTGGCGGCGGGGGTAACTCGAATCCCCCGCCTCCTCCGGCAACCAATACCGGCACCTCCAAGCCAAAGTAATGAAGCGCATTGAATTCCGGGCCATGGGCAGCCGGATGCTGGCATTGCTGGATGCCACCACCGGAGAGGCGGAAGAGCTCCTCGTATGCGTCCCGGCCTGGTTCGAAGAGTGGGAACAGGCGCTTAGTCGTTTCCGCCCCGGGAACGAGCTTGACCGTCTGAACCATTCGGATGGCCGGCCCATGGCCGTCAGCGAGACGCTCTGGGATGTCTTTCAATCCTCCCGGGCAGCCGGGCATTTCACGGGCGGACTGGTGGTTCCAACACTTCTGGATGCCCTGGTCGGGGCGGGTTATGACCGTTCGTTCGAGTCCCTGCCACCCATTCAGACAAGCCCTTCTTTTACACAGCCGGGGATGCCTGAACCTTCCGGCATCATCGTCTGGGACGCTCCCACGCGCAGTTTGATATTGCCCAACTCCGTCCATCTCGACCTGGGCGGAATTGCCAAGGGTTGGGCGGCCGACCAGGCGGTCCGGCGCCTTTCCCGCCTCGGACCTGCACTGGTGGATGCCGGCGGCGATATCGCCATTAGTGGAGTAAAAAATGACGGGCAAGCCTGGCCTGTCGGCATCGACGAACCCTTCAACGCCGGTGCCCATTTTGAGACCTTGAAGCTTGCACGTTGCGGTGTGGCCACTTCGGGAAAAGATTACCACCGCTGGTTGAAGGACGGGTTCTGGCAGCACCACATCATCGACCCGCGCACCGGCTTGCCGGCGGATACAGACATCCTGACGGCGACGGTCGTCGCTCCCACCGCCGTGGAAGCCGAGGCAGCCGCCAAGGCAGTCCTGATCCTGGGCAGCCAGGCCGGTCTGGACTGGCTCGAAGCTGATAGCGGCTTAGCCGGCGTCCTGGTGCTCGAAAATGGGAACCGCATCTACAGTCGCAATATGGATAAATATCTTTGGAGAAATTAATGGTAGAAAAAGCCCTGGCTGAAAAGCAGGAAAAAAACAATGAAGTGGAGTATGAATCCAGCCTCTCGATCCAGACATTCCTGGTATTCGTGCTGGCGGTCTTCGTCGGTCTCGTCGCGGCAGCCTACGTTCTTCCAGCTTGGCTCCCCGGCCTCGCCAGCTCGTTCATAGGCTCCAACCCGAAGGCATACTGGTACCTGTCGCGTGGAGCGGGGTTCGTTGCCCTGGGTCTGCTGTGGATTTCCATGATACTCGGGATCGGGGTCACCAATAAGATGGCCCGCCTCTGGCCGGGCATCCCGCCCGCCATGGCCATCCATGAATATACCGGTCTGCTCGGCTGGTTCTTCGCTGGTTTCCATGCCCTGATCCTGCTTGGCGATAAGTATAGCCAGTACCAACTGGTGCAGCTGCTTATGCCTTTTGGGTCGGTCCAATACCGCCCGACCTGGGTGGCTCTTGGTCAGCTCGGTTTCTATGCCTGGTTCATCATCGCCGTGACTTTATATATTCGTAAAACCATCGGAAAAAAAACTTGGCGGGTGATCCATTATGCCAGTTTCCTCTGCTACCTGGTTGTCTCGATCCACGGGCTGACCAGTGGCACCGACACGAATACGGCTTGGGCGCAGGATTTCTATTGGATCACGGGCGGGGGTCTCCTGTTCGTGCTGGTATACCGGGTCCTGACCAGCGGCAAACATGCCCGTAATCCGCAGGCGAGTCAATTCCCTACCCGGGAAAGTGCCCTACGGGAGAGTCTCGTAAGGGAAGGTCCCGCACGGGACGGAACACTGTCCCAGCGTCCCGAAGTCCTCCAGGATAGGTAGTACTAACTAACCAGTTGCATTTTGCCCTTTTTTGATGAAAATTCTCTTGAAACTGATATAATATGATGGATGATTGGGCATTTTCGAATGTTTTCCCACTAAATCTCTCCATGGTCGATTCTTATCCTGAACAAGATCACTTGGGCAATCTCGATCCCCGGGCGATCCCCGCTGTCTACAATCAATACTTCCCGGAGATATTCCGCTATGTACGCTATCGCCTTGACGACGATGCGCTTGCAGAGGATATCTCCAGCGAGGTGTTTTGTAGTTTGCTGAAAGCGATCAAGGCCGGACGCGCGCCGCAAGTGAATTTGCGCGGCTGGTTGATCGGTACTGCTCGTCACATGATCATCGATCACCTTCGCCGGAATCATCGCCATCCTAGCGAAGCGATCTCGGATGCCCTCGAGTTCAACGGCGATGGACCTTCTGAAGAGGTCGAACAACGCCTTGCCTCCCGTGCACTGCACAAGGCCCTCGTCCATTTGACCGAGGACCAGCAGCAGGTCCTTGCGCTGCGTTTTGGCCAGGGCTACTCCTTGGAAGAGACGGCTGCCGTGATGAAAAAGCAGGTCAATGCTGTAAAAGCCCTCCAGTTCCGGGCATTGAACGCTCTCCAGCGCAGGTTAGGTGAAGAGAAATGAATGGAAAATTGCTGGACGCCCTTGAAATTTGCCTGCAGAGGATCGAGCAGGGGGAAACACTCGACTCCGCCCTCACTCGTTACCCCGGGTTGGCCGCGCAGTTGCGTCCCTTGCTCGAGACTGCCATCCAGGCCCGCTCTGCCAGGGTGGAAAACTTGCCTCTGACCGCTCTGTTGCGCAATCGTGCGCGCGGCCTCGCTCTTGCGGCGGACCTCCACAAGACCTCGCGCCCGCGGCAGAGACGAATCTGGCGACCGGTCATGACAGTCCTTTCGGTGATTGCCATTCTGGTCATGAGCAGCAATGGTCTCTTGATCGCCTCGGCTCACTCCATCCCAGGCGACACTCTCTATCCCTTGAAACGTTCGGTCGAATCCACGCAATTGCATTTGGTCTCCAACCAGGCTGAAAGAGAGGCACTTGAGCGCACATTTGATGAGCGCCGGGTGGATGAGACCAGGTCCCTCATCTCTGATCAGCGGGTTGAAAGGGTGGAATTTACAGGTGAAGTATCGAGCCAGTTCCAAAATGAATGGCTGGTATCTGGCATTCCGGTCATCGTTACCGCCCGGACCGAGATGAACCGGGGCATCACCGTCGGAGACGAGATCGATGTGGAAGGTTCGACTAATGCCGCCGGCGTTGTGGATGCCACCCGCCTCACTCTGGTTAAAAACTCCGCTACCCAGCCTGTCCCTCCTGAAGTGACCCCAACGCCAACCCCCTCGGCTGAGCCGTCTGGGGAATCCAGCCTCCAGGAGACTCCGGACGGATCATCCGTATCTCCGGCTGGTTCCGGCGCAGGGGAGAATCAGGAGGCTGATGGGACTGATCAATCCTCTCAAAAGTCTCACGAGGACCGCCCCTCTGATCAAAAAAATCATTCCTCCCAACCCGATTTAGGAAGCGGGAAAGACTGAAGAACCTGCGCCTTGAATGAGCCAATCGCGTATGCTGCATGGTTGATTGAGCCTCAAACCTCCCATTTTTCTGCTCTCTTAGCTTCTCATTTCTCCCTACCGTACTTGGTGTTCCTCCTTCATGCCATCAGCTCGTAGCATAGCAAGACATTCCCATTGGCGAAGGTCCGTGCTTTCTTCAGCTTCAAAGACAATTTTTCCTTAATTCCCTCGAACATGCTCCTGCCTTTGCCGAGCACGACCGGATTCACCACGATTTGGTATTCATCGATCAAACCTTCCCGCGCCAATTGGGAAATGAGGCTGCCGCTTCCGAAGATCACCATGTCTTCTCCCGGCTCTTGCTTCATCCTGCGTATTTCACCGGTCAGGTCGCCCTTCACCAGCTTGGTATTGTTCCACGAAACCATTTCCAATGTTCTCGAAAACACCACCTTTGGAAGAGCATTCATCTGTTGGGCTACGACCGGCATATTCTCTGCCGCAACCGGAGTGGGCCAGAAGGCTGCCATCATTTCGTAAGTGGTCCTTCCGAATACGAGCATGCCTCCGCCGCTGGCATTGCCTGCAACAAAAGTGTCCCATTCGGCGTCTGGCCTGTCGTTGCGCGCGAAGCTCATGTCGCCCTGCGCGTCAGTAAAATACCCATCCAGCGATACATGGTTGAAAACGATCAATTTCCGCATGGCTACTCTCTTTCAATATCTTTCACTATCGGTTTCGGTCGCGCATGGCTCGGCTGGTAGACACCAAGCTGTCCGCCGCCCGGCAGGGTAATTCGGGTCAGCAAACCCCAGGTTTGTTTTTGTGCCGGAGTACAACTGATCATATGCTTTGTCATTTCTTTGATAAAGATCTCTATATCTTCACATAAAAGATATAACTCTTGTTTGCCGCTTTCATCGGCAGGATGCACGGCAATTTCAGCCAGCGGCAGCCCGAAAATGAGCCAGCCTTCCCCCACATCAATATGTGTCAGATGAAGAATATCCCGGAAGAATGCACGATCAGCCGTGGGATCTGTACTGTAAAGAATGGCATGCGCACCGGTGATCATTCAAGACATCTCATGATTTCTAGGTTCTCCGACTGCGGCGGGACCTGAAAGACTCTTTTCCAATTAAGTCTCATTTCCATAATGTTTCCACAGGTCATGGAGAGGATAACCTCGTTTTATGGAACCAAATTACCATCAGGGCAACTGCGCTGGGAAGACCTGGTCCCCAGGCCAGCGCTCCTGCTAATGTAAATGGAGAGAAGCTCAGGGTGCTTGAGGCGATCACCTGCCCTAAGGCAGACGACAGACTCAGAACTCCGGTAATAATTAATACCCAGAAGATGGCATGCTCCAATTTGCCTTTCGAAAAGGCAGGCGCCAGACAGATACATGCCAGTCCGAAGAAAAATCCCCATGCGAGAATTTCTATTGCCAGCATGATAGAGGGCCAACTGTACGGCAGGAACCATTGCAGCCCATTGATTTTGCCGGAAATGAGACTCTGCCTTACCACTGTCAGCCCGACATACCGGTTTATACTGGTCAGTGTGGCAAAGATTACGATCATCGCCAGCGAAGCCCGGCTAAAAAGTTTCTTTTCAACGGGTATCGCCTCATGCAGGACGATCCAGAAAAGTACCATCCATGCCGCCGTTATTAATATGAGGATGTTAAACATCGTCTGGAACGGCTCGATCGGCGGGAAACCTGATCCTGAAATCATCATTGCTGCAATAAGGCCGAGATAGGCAAGTCCCAGAAAAACCAACACGATCCCGCTCCAAAAACCGATTCGTCTCACTTGGGAGGCCTTCAAGGTATTTTTGCTCCTTTTACTGAAACTCTGACAGGATCGTTACAAATGAGCCACTGGACCGCATGGACTGATTCTCCCCGGAGGGGATAACGGTAGTGACTGCCCGCAGCCCGCCTTGGGCAGCGATTTCATTTGCTTGCCGTTCCTGCCGTGTATTGTTCCTGATGCGATTAATATCATGACACGAATTAATCGAAGTCGAACGTATCGTAGCGGACCTCGCCGATCGTGGCTTTGATATAGGGAAACTCCCCTTCTGGAAGATGCCAGATGGCCTCGCCTTCAGCAGGAATACGCAATCCGTTAACCTCACGATAGCGCCCCAGAGGCGTTGACCAGGCGGCCTGCTCGTACGCTTTGCCGACTGTGCGGTAGCGATCATCGGTAATAAAGTTTATCATTTCACCGATTTCGTTGAAGGACAGAACCGCCGAGAACTGCTTGTCGTGCAAGTTGACTCGTGCCCGCGCACTGTTTGCATCGATGGGTTCCCAGCGGATATAGTTGCTTAGAAAGGCTGTCGGCCACATCACCATGTCGTTGACAAAGATGATCAGCGCAGACAGATCGATTTCAGGGCCGCTTACGTTTACGACAGGAAACATGGAGAGCAATCGCATCAGCATGTGGCCTGTGCCATTATCATAGCGATCATACCCGTTCAGAAGTGTAAACGGGCCCACCTTGATCCTGGCATACCACGTGCGTGATAGTGGCCCGAGCAGCGTGGAATATTGCACCGCTTCAACGGGCATCCACTTCTGCGTGGGGCTTGTACGCATAAGTCCCGTTTGTCTCACCTTTACGCACTTGATTCTCGGTTTTCCGAGCACTTGCGTGAAATGCAGGTAGCGTTGTACAGGTTCGGGTAACGCTGCGAGATCGGCTTCTGTAATGGTCTCGCTGCGGGTCTGTTGTGACTGGCGGATGTATTCTTGTGTTTTCTCGTCAATCTTGAGGTGCATATAACATCTCCTTACTATGTGAGGCACACAGTTGTTCCGACCCGGATAATATCACTCGCCTTGCGAAATGGTTTCGTGACATCGTCCCCTAATGGGATGGGTCACCGGAGCCCCACCTCCTAATTATCGCGCAATTCCGGCACGCCGGTGCATACAAATAACGCCGAGGCCTTAGCCTGCCCCACTTTCATCGCAGGTCTACCGGCCCCGTTACCGCCGTACACCTCTTCTATGGTTCAGACGCTTGATCACAAGATGCCTGGTATCAAACGGTAGCGCACCTAATGGGCATAGATGATATCCGTCACCGTAAACCAGACCAACCACACTGCGATCGCTGCCCACGCCGGCCACCAGTCAATCCGCCCGGCTGACCAGAAGAGAGCCACGCTCATGCCGGCTATGCTCAATACCTGATCTAAAATAAAAAGTGCGGTAAGCTTTGTGTTCATGTTCTCTTGTATCTCTGAAGTTTCATTTGGATCCCCCCTGCTGGGTCGGCATAAGCCATTTCAGGTAATCTTCCAGGTGGCTGTCCCAATATGCTGGATTGTGGTTGCCAGGCGCGTGGGTGAAGGTGTAGGGAAAACGCATTTTATCCAAAAGCTCCGTGAGATAGTGTGCCAAAACGATGATGCCGTCCTGGTCGCCGACATCGATCAGGACAGCCGGTCGTTGGTCGGGCGGCATGGCCGAGATCCAGATGGTGAATTTCCCCTGCTCGCCGTCCGCGATTCCGCCGCTCAGGACAGCCACACGGCCAAAGATCCTTGGGGGTCGGAAGGCTGCTCTGACCGCGATCGCCGCACCGTTCGAGATGCCGGTGATGCTCCGGTGAAGGCGATTTGCCTGCGTGCGATAGTGCGAATCGATGTAGGGTACAAAGGTATCGACGATTTGTGCATCCGCGCCGTAGCCTTTGTTGGCGTCAATATCGAGCTCTACGATGATGAATGCCGGAACATCACCCTGGCTTATGAGCTTGTCAGTGGTATCGTACAGGGTTACTCCATATCCGTCGGCCCAATACAGTACAGGATAAGTAGTGTCGACATACTCCGCATAACAAGGCGGCAAATAGACTGTAATCGTGTGGTTTTCATCGTTCTCCGGTAAGGGAACCCGCTCCATCCTCGTCGTGCCTGGTTGGTGGCAGGCTGGTGTCGGTGTAGGCGGAAGGGTCGCTGTCGGCGTTGAAATTGCTCCGGGTCCGGTACACCCAACCAGGAGCAGGACTGCTATTACCGTGGTGATTGCTGGAGATTGCTTCATTTCCTTCAGAATAATCATGATGGCTTTCTGCCTATGCCACAGATCCAACCTTTATTATATTCCTCGAACATCTGTATGTCTGAGAAACCGGTCTTCGAGATGATTTCTCCAAGTTCATTGACACTGTGGTTTGTCAGATTCGTCCATTCCACAAATCTCCGGTCCCGTTCATCAAATTTTCCGCCTTTGTATGATTCTCCTATGAGAGCCACGCACCCACCCGGTTTCAGTATGCGTAAAACCTCTCGCATATCGCTGGACAAGTCGGGCCAGTAATAATGCGAATTAACTGCTGTGACCAGGTCAAACATTCGATCGGGAAACGGCATGCCCGCTACAGAACCTTGAAAGATCTCGACCTGGCCCGTTCTTATCCCTTGCCGGTTTGTCCTCCGTGACACGTTGACACACTCCTCCGAGAAATCAATTCCGTAGATCTTACCTTCCGTGGCGATTTTGGCCAGTTTGGAAACGGCTCCTCCTCCACCGCAGCCCACATCGAGAATCGTGAAATTCCTCTCTATGGTGATATGCTTCAATCCCCAGTTGGTCCCTTTTGTGTGGGAGATGTTCAATACCAACGCCAGTACTCTGCCTGACCGGCCTGCAGGTTTTCGCCATTGACTGAAAAATCTACTCATGCTGCCCAAATTGCTTCCTCGAATATGGATTGTCCGCGCACCTGGATGGACTTCGCCGCCACCTGGTCCCCGTTCTTGGAGGAGCGGCGGGATCAGCGACTAGCCGAAGCTCGGCTGAGCCGGCTTCACACTAATAGCCATACCGGATTCTATCCTTGCGTGCTGCAAGTTGCATCGAATGTTGTATGACGTGTTCAATGACTCCGCCCCAGACGTTCAAGTATGTCGGTCGCATCTCTCCCCACGGGGCAGGTGTCAACTTGTTCAACTCACGCTGGATGGTATCCTCTGGTATTGAGACCAGATATTCTCGCGCCCCACTGAGTACCTCAATGATGTAACTGCTCATCGCCTCACAACTGGATGGGACGGGCAAGTCCTCCCATCGCCTGTCCACGCCTTCTGGTTTCCCGGTTTTAATGCAATACAGATACATATCTGCCGTTTGAGCGATGTGGTTCATGATCCAGGCAATGGTTGTGAAGGATGATGGATTTAATTCCTCCGGCGTATAGTCGTACCCCCACACGCCTTCCTGTTGAAACACTCTCCAGACCCGTTTTCGATGAGGGGGCAGGAGGCGATCCGAGGCTTGTTCGGATGAGGAGATTGGTTCCCATTGATACTCTTCTTCGGAAATACCGGTGATCGTTTCTCGCAGGCTACGTTCACCTGAATCCAATCCGAGCAGTAATATATCCCGCGATGATTTGACCCCCGTTGCTCGATAATCCTCTTTGGCAATTTGCTTTTTCATGGCACGACCTCTTCGAATGAACCTGGATGGTCGCATGGGCTGATGTGCTGCCCAACGGTATGGATTTGCCACCATCGGTGCGACCGGCTGTCCTTATTTTACTTATTGCCTATTGCTTGATCGGCGGGTGGATTACTGTTTGAAAACAACCCATCAAGTCCGAAGTGGCTTTCTGGCAATGACCACCATTCTCCGCGAATTGGCCGATAACGGTTGGCTGTCTTAACCTAACAGTTTGTAATCGACCAGTCCGGCTCGTTCCAGTAGATTACAGATTTCTGTGGCGTTATACAGTCGTATGGAGAAAGGCTTGTCTTTCCGGATGCCATTGCGAATAATGATACGTCGGTTATGAAAACGACCCGTGAGCACGTCGAAGGAAAATCGGTTGATCAGTAGGTCATCGCCTTTGTCAATCACATCTGCGGGGGGGAGATCCTTCAGGATGACATCCCGTTTGGAATATCGAACAACAGGCGCCCTCCCGGCTTCAACGCACGCGCCATGTTCTCCACCACTTGCTCATTCTCATTGTCTTCGAAGTAGCCGAAACTGGTGAAAAGCAACAATACCCTGTCGAATTCTTCCACGAAACTTACCTGACGCATATCTCCCTGGCGGTAGTCCACCTGCAATCCCATTTCGGTGGCCTTCTGGCGGGCAAGTGTAATAAAGCCGGGCATGAAATCCACACCGGTCACGGAATGGCCCATCACCGCCAAGCGGTTGGCGTGTCGCCCAAAGCCGCAGGCCAGGTCAAGGATTTTCATCGAGGAACTAATTTCGAGCAATTTGATTAATAACGCAACCTCTGCGTCCGAACGTTCGTCGGTCAAATCATCCCGGTAGGTGAATAGATAATCATCAACCTCGAAAACAGCCTCCAGGTTGAATGGTGCGTTTGCCGATACCTTCTCGCTCATGGAAGTTTTCCTATTCTTCTCACCGTGCAAATTCCGCTCCAGCGGATCCTGACGGTTTGAATGGCCGCCATCTCTCGTATATAACTCTTTTAAGCCATGACTTGCTTTCCGGCCGTCCCGGCTTGTAAACCTTTCAAGTAGTCGATCTGGCCGGCGTGGCATGCTTCATGAGCCGCAGAAGAAAGCAGGAGTTCCAATTGTGTCTTCTTCCACTTGGGATCTGGGACTGTAAACAGATCCTCCTCCGACAATTGCCCAAGTATTACTTTCTGTCGAGCGTGCGCATCTCTAAGCTGCGTCAGTGCCGCCTGCCAGGCGCGTTCGTCGCCTGCGAGCTGCGTCCACGCTGCTATGTCAGCCTCACCTTTTTCCAGCACCTCGATCTGCCACATTTTGGAGGCTGTTAGGTGATCCACGATTTGCCAGATGGAGTTGCAATCCGGTGTGGGTTTCCAGGCGGCTTGTGCTGCCGTAAGCCCTTTGAGTGCTTCAAGCACCGCTGGATAATCGCCATTTGGTCCTTCGAACACACTGTCAAAATGCGCAAGTAAAGCTTGCATCAAGGAAATACCCATGATTGTTTCTCCTTCCGCTATTTCAACCTTTCGAACACATCCATCAGTTGGCTTCTCGGAGCACCATTTAGTGCTGCACCGGAGGGGACGGTGACTTGCCGAGGCTTTGCTGAGTCGGCATCGAACCAGTACCACGCAGCGTCCCTGCCTGCCCCTGCCTGCACCCTACAGGGGCGAAGGGGCGTGGGATCAGCCACATTGAACCCACTGCGCAGCGTCCCCGTGGGATGGGGGTTCAAGTTCCCTCCCGGCCACCGCACCGTAATGCCTGTACTCCGAAGGGGCGTGAGGGAATCCCCATGGGATGAACCATTGAAAAATGCCGGAGACTCTTGCTTAATTATTGCACATTTCTGGCAAGCGGACCAATTCAGTGGGCTTTGACGCTCAGCCGGGGAGTTTTTTTCCCGGTGTTTCTGTCCTTGGCGTCCTTACAGGGTCCGCTTCAGGTTTGGTTGGGAGGTCTATTGATTTGAAGCGCCATTTAGCCGGACAAGATCTGCACTAAAAGTTCTCCTGGTAAACAACCTCTTCCAATGGCCTTCTTATAGTTGGCTTGGTCTTTGATTTTGTGTGTCCAACCGGGATGATTGCCACCGGCCGTATGCCTTTTGGTATGTTTAATGTTTGTTTTATGATTTCCTCGTCAATCAAGCCTACCCAGCAAGCACCCAAAGTCAGTGAACAGGCAGCCAGGAGCAAATTCTGGATGGCAGCGGCTGTCTCTTGTAGAGCGAAAAGATTTTCTCCACGTTCTCGATAAGGAGTTCGCTTGTATGGTCTCAAGTCAGCACATACGACGATGATGATATGGGCTTTCTTTATGAATGTTTGGTTTTGAGTGCTGTAAGATGCCGCTCTATACAAGATCTCGATCGTCCCGGGTTTTCTGACAACCACAAAACGCCATGTTTGGCGGTTGCAGGCCGAAGGCGCGCGGATTGCCGCTTCGAGGAGTGTCTTGAGCTCTTCTTCAGTCACTTCTTCGTCTGTATATGAGCGGATGCTTCTTCTTTGTTGGATGGCTTCGAAAATGTCCATATTTTGACCTGCCTTTGAACAACACCGGGAACTGTCAAATCTAATTGCGAATGCGCATGTCAGGCATGGATTTCGTTGGGTTGTCGCTTAAGCTGTCCATTCAGGACAATCCAGGCGCACAGAACAACCAGTACTGCCAGGCGATAGCCTGCCCACAGAAGAGGCCAGGTCACATTTGGGAGGGTTGATTCAAGAAGTGGGTTGATCATGGTGTTTCCAGCCGCATGAGACGAGGCTCACTGGCCAGATGCTACCTGATCGTAATCGTAACCAGCCATAGATAATGGAAGTAATAATCATGTTGATAGGATACAACAGAAGACCAATGGGATTTCCGGAAAAAATATACCCCATAAGAATCATCGGAAAGTGCCAGCCCCCCCATATCGAGCCTGTGGCCATGGCAGCCCAAAAGGGTTTATCTGCGAATAGGCGCACTTGTAGATACCCGCGCCAGCCGAATTCTTCTCCCAAAACAACAGGAGTCGAAACTAAGGCTATGATGATCATCTGCAACAATGAAACGATGGATAGGTTGGAAAGGTCTGGTCGTCCAGCCCTTGTTATGAATACTAGAAGTAGGGTCAAGGGAACCACGATCGCAGGATAGAACAAAGCGAACAGGTAATAAGACCATTTTTTCCGGATATTGAATCGTAACCCGGCATCGGTAAAGCCTTCGCGAGTAATCCACTTGCGAACCACAATTGCACCTATTGCTGGCGCAAAAGATGTAGGCAACGTAAGAAGAATAAAAATGGCATAATCCAGGAAGGTTGCATTATCACTCAGACTATGCAAACCCGAGCGCCATTGGATGATCAAAGGAATCCAGGCAACACCAAAGGCAAGCAATAGATAGATGGTTATTCCTTTGATCCTGGATGTCATATATCTTTCCTTCGTGGTATGGTAGTCGCATAACCTCCTGCAAGGGCAAAGGGGCCTCCAGCGGCGCGACCGGCTACTTGCCGTCTCCTGCCGCCAGCTTGTTGGACGTTTCTCCTTCGGATCCTACCAGGCGAAAGGTGCTGCCATGCGGCAGGTGCTCTGCCCGTAGTCCGGTGAAGGTCTTGTTGATGTACTCTGTGAGTGTGATCATGCCGGGTTCTTCGGATGTTCCGTGGTTCACTCGAATGACCGGATGGCCCAGGTCTTCAGCCCGTTGAATGTCCGCCCAGTAGAAGGAGCCGTCGTCGCAGACAATCGAGCAGTCGCACCCCATGGCGAGATAAGTGCTGATGTCGCAGCCACAGCCGGTGCCAATACCGATCCTGGATACCAACGCACTGCCATGCCCGACAACCTGGACCTGGGGCTCACCGATGGTCCGGCACAGACTTGCGATCCGGCTGGCCAACGCATCCAGCGGAATGGGGTTGATGTCATAACGGTGCTGATATCCGTTTGCCCCGATCCTGACCGGTGTTTTGCCCAGGCCCAAGAACGCAGCCCACGCCCACGGGATGCCGGTACCCGGCCAACGGTCCCAGCAATCATGATTGCGCAAGATGACCAGGTCATGGTCCGTGATGAATTGCAGTTTTTCCTTGCTGATTGCATCACTCGTGGGTTTATCATCGAGATGGTTCCAAAAGGTCGGCTCGTGACAGATCATCAATGGGATCTGGCGATCGACCAGGCAACGCAGCGCCTCGAAACTGGGCATCCATGTGACCAGACAGCGATCGACCTCTCTCTCGGGATCACCGGTAATGACCCGATCCACCGTGTCCTCTCGATCGATCCAATCTGCTCGGGAAAGAAAATGCTCCAGGATCGTCTTAATCTTCATGTCTTTGTCCTTTGATGCCTGCCGGTTTGACTTCGCTTAGCCTCCCCGCCTGCGCCCCGAAGGAGCGAGGGGACATCACCATCGGTGGGACTGGCAACTTACCAAGGTGGCTTCTAGCCCTCATTGGCTGATACGGCGGTCGCGTAGCATCCCGCAGGGACACAGCGTCCCCTTGGGGGAGGCGTCGCCGAAGACTCCTTCCTGAATTATTGCCATTTCCAGCAAGCCGACGTCGTCATGAGTAGCGGAGCCGCTGCCTGCTGGACGCGTTGGAAGGCATTTCTTGGCCGTTTCAATCCGATCCTTCCAGGGCTATGATTTCCTCACAATAAGGCGTGTAGGGTCTCAAAGCAGCATAATTTCTCGTGAACCTTAGCTTTGGGTCGATCTTCGACAGAAGAACTTGTACAGGCTTGTGATATACCTTCTTGCAGATTTCTCTTGTATCCAGCCCCAATTTCTGACAAGCTTCCAATGTGGGACAGTGGTTCCACCACCTGGTCACCAGTTGTCTATCTGTTGTCTCAATGATTTCCCCATCTTGCGGAATTGATAGCCCTAGGTAGCTTTCATAGAATATCTTGTAACCGTCAATGAGGGAATTTCCTGTTTTCTCCAGAGCCATTATATTTCTATCCAACCACGACGACCTTTTTTCAATCACACATTGTTGTAGATATTCTAAAGCATCGTCCAAGCCCACTTCTTCAGCAATTGACAAGATGGTCTGAAATAGCTCAATAGAGTCCTCTCTGCTTCTTTCGTACTGGCGTCTCACGAGTTGGCAGTATTTGCTATCCATTGTATGGGCCCTATTCCTGAAATGACCATAGAAAGTTGAATCACACGATGCTGTGCCGTCCAACGTTTTGACTCATCACCAGCGGCGGACCGTTTCGACTCTTCCCATTATCGCGCACGTTCTGCACTTTGGGTGAGCTTGTCTTCAGCCCGCCTGCCTGTCCAGTGTGGTTTGCGGGAGAACCGCTTGTTGGGAATAATTTGAAATTAATTTGAAATTTCTACGTTGACCTCATTTGACCGGATCCAATTATTGTCACCTCCATCTACTACCTCTATATCTAGCCGAAGGATATACTTTCCAATAGGAAGAATTGAATATAATGTGTTTTCAGGCCACATTGAAGAAGATCCTTGTTCACACTTCAATTTGGAGAGATCTGCCCTCGTTTTCATGAACGCATTCTCGTCCAAGGAAAGCTTCACATGGGTATTGACTGGTAAACTGGAGTCCTCATTGACAATATCCACCGGACACCAATATTGAAGATTATTGAACGTAAACGCGGGGATGGAAGAATAATTTATCTTTTGATTTGTTACGTTTTCGATAATAATAATCGCGAAAGCGGATTGTCCAATTTTAAAGCGTGGTTCTCTGATTTCTATTGATATTCTCATCCCGTGTGAACTATTTCCCCACATTTCGGTGGATTCATTCGGAGTGGATAGGTCTTTGCCTTGGCATCCAGTACCTACATAAAGGAAAATTGGCAGCAGGATTACTATCAGTTTCTTCATACTCTGATTGTCATATGTTATCTGGGCTGATTACGCCCATCGGTCTGACTGACCGCGAAGCACATCGTCCCCGCCTGCCCCAGTCTTTCTTGCCCCGCTTGTCCTGACTACTCTTGTCAGGGCGCTTTCCGCGCGGCGTTTTACCTATCCCCGAACTTTCGGGGTGGGGGCAGGGCGGGGATTCTTCCAAGATTCCGCAGCAGTCAGTGTTGTTGGGCGGCCACTCCACCTGAAGAATAAGCCCAACCAGCCTTCTGAACCTGGATGGTTCTACTCCACAAGTTTGTCGAAATCTGCCATGGTCAATGCTGGTACCGTTTTAAAGGAGATTCCCAGCAGCTTGCTCAAAGCCACCGAAGTCTTCATTGCGGCCTCCGTATTGGGCAGGTCCACAATGAGCAGCACATCGGTATCGCCAAGCAGGGCATATCCGGCCTTGAGTTCTCCGCCATTCTGTTTGATCAAGGCAATCGTCTTATCCGTGCGCTTTGCACTGATGGCCTTTATGGACTCCAATGAGTACTTCCCGAACATGAAATAAGTCGCCATTTTTAACCTTTCCTTTCTGCGTTCATAGGGTTGAGAGATACGCTTTGGAACTGGTTGAAGCAAAAACCGACGAATACCATTATAGCTCTCGTGCGTGACTGGCTGCCCACCGGTTTGACCCGCCTCCAGCGGTGGGTTCGGCTGAATCTCTTCCCATTTTCACTTATGTCCTTTCCCTTGCGAAAAAGCTGCCAATATTTGTTGAGAGTCGATGGTCGTTCCATACATTAAAGGCCATGTTCTTTTTTTTAGCTGCTGCTGAAGCATTTGTCTGGCTTCATCATCCGTCGTCTCGATCAGGTCTTTGGCGATGACTAGGCGGTACCCCTTTGAAAAACCGCCGCAGATGCTGGCCATCACGCAGCCGTCCCCAAATACTCCGGCTACAATAACATAACGGACCTGCATTTCTTCCATTGCCTGCACCAGGGCTTCATTCGTGAAGGCATCATAGGAGTTTTTTGCAAAGATCAGCGTACCCTCTGTAGGTATCTGGTAAAAGCGTTCTGCAAGTCCGCTGGTATCTTGTGACCAATAGCGCGCCTCTGCGTTATTTCGATAGAGTTCGTTTATGTTCTCTGTAAGGTAAGGTTCCTGCCAGGGGACGGTGGTGGTCAGGATGACCCTGCCGCCGAGCTGCTTGTAGGAAGTGATGAAGGCTGAAAGTGCCGGGACCATCTGCCGTATCCTGCCGTAGTGGATGCCGCGCGCGGAGTCTTCGAACTCGCGCTCGGAACAGGAGTTGATCACGTCAATTACCAAAAGCGCGCTGTTATCCACAGTCAGGGTGGGGATTATCATTTAATCCTCTCTATCCTCTTCTAATTGAAAGGCCCGGCGGCGGGACGGCTCAACTCTTCCCATTATCGCGCATTTCTGACACATCAGACGCTCCCCTCTCACATTGGGATCGCGAAGGTTCCCCACCTGCACACAGGGCTAGTGGCATTGTCAACTTAAAGGGATCCTTTCTTTGGTCAGTTGGATATGCATCCATATCGGAAGTCCAGCCAGCGTTACATTTTGGATTCGGCTTCCGCCCGTAAAACTCGTCCGACTTACTATCGTTTCCACCTCGTCAGATCGATATGCCATCGGCAGCGCTTTGGCCAGTAAAAGTGGTCCGAACAGCCGCATCGCCAAACCTTCTCGCTTCAGGTTTGCCTTCAAAGCTGCTCTGTACGCGGTCCGGTCATAATCTCGGTTCGTCTCGAAAAGATGAGCGCTACAGTCTGGCTTGAGGATCCGATGTATCTCTTCCAATCCCTGTTCAGGTCGGTCCCACAAATAGAAACTCCCTGTACAAACCACCGCGTCGAAGAAGTCATCTTCATACCCCGTCGCGCAGACGTTTGCCGTCTTCAGTTCGGTTGTCACTCCGGCCAGATTTTGTTGGGCCAGTCCGATCATCGCTTGCGAGATATCCAGGCCATACAATTGCAATCCAGGGTTCAGCTTGTGGACCTCGACGAGAAGCCGGCCTGGGCCCGTTCCAATGTCGAGCAGACGCCCGCTCTGGACTTGAGCCGTCAGGCGGGCAGCTATTTCCTGGTATTGCTGTTGTAGCGAGTGGGTTCGCGTTAACTTGGAATAGAGCCCCGCAGCAAAGCGGGGAAACCTGAGAAATTGAATTTCGCCTCTGGATTTCATGATGTCCTCCACATGGAATGCTCAAGCCGCCATCTGATCCCCCTTCTTGGGAGATCAACCATCAGTGGTGTGAGCCACTGAAGAGCGCCGAAGACTTTTATCATTATCGCGCCATTCCTGGCAAAGCGTTCGCGCGGTGATGTGCAGGTTTGGGTCTCCCCTCTGCAAATCCTGGGGATTTGGAGAGAGGTCGGGGAAAGCCCCCAGCACGGGGGTGAGGCAAACCGCCGCCTGCCCGTCCCGAGTTCTTTCGGGGCACCCGGTACTGCCTGCCCCAGGAAGTTGGGGGTCGGGTGTCTCGCGATTGTTGCGGGGCACTCTATACGGGGTATCTGCCTACTTTGTCGGCAGGCTGACTTCGCACATTTGCGGTGGTCACTATTGGGCAGGCGGGCTTCGCGCTGAAAAGAGTAGACGCTCATCCGCCAGCCGTTCGTTCGCTTGTGCACGCCTGTAAACGCTCGTCCGCCTATTCAAAATCAAGCGCAAAGACAAGTACGGCCAGCCGGTGTGTATCACTACGGTCGCACCGCGCCGCCATGTGCGCTCCGCGTTACTCTCTCATGCCATTGGCAAAAATGCCTGGCTATATCTAGCCTAAACGGGCAGAGATAAAAAGAATGAATATATAATAAAGTTCTGACCATTCATTATAAATTGTTAATTAAGGAGATAGGGTTATGGTTACTTTTCTTAAATTCACATCAAAACCTGTTGCTATTCTCACTTTTCGGATTTTAGGGTTATGCTTAGTGATTACTGGTCTCATAACAGCTTTATTTAATCTAAAACTGGGTGGACTGACTCCGGTCATCTGGATTTTATTAGGTCTCTGTAGCTTTGTGGGAGCAATCTGTAATACCTTGTTTGCTATACGGGATTATTTGGAGACAAAGGATCAGGGTTAGGTATTATTAAAAACGGCCAGTCTGCCCTCCCTGCTCCCGTCTTCTTGCCCCGTTTGCCTCGCGCTTTCCGCGGTGAGTTCTTCCTGTCCCCTAACTTCTTGCCCCGCCTATCTTGCCTGCACTGTGCCGCAGGCACACGTGACTGTATTTTGTCAGGGTGTACTGTGTTAGAGAGCCGGTGATGGGCGGCGTTTCGTTGTGCTCGAGCTCAAATTACTGCCCATGCAGGATGGCTTCCCACTTTTCCCATTCCATCGGATGATTCCTTCTGGCGATCCGTTTGCGCCAGCTCTTCCAGGCTACCCCGAAAACCCACACCAGCCCAATAAGCAGTTCCCAACTTAGATGGGTTTGCGGGGGCTGAAGGATGAGGGTTGTACCAACAGCCAGGAAGGGACTGCCGATTAGGAATCCGGCGGTAATGTAGAACTTGAACCCGTTCAACCGCCAGGCATAAAATCCATAGACCATCTCGTACAGACCGAACAAGAAGGCTACGGCAAACAGGATAACATTACCAACAGGTGTTTTCATTTTCAGAGTGGTGAGCGGCAAGGGTATCGCCGCCCAACGGAATGGACTTCGCGGAGCACACGTTAGGGCACCTTCATTCCGGAGGCAGGTCGCCATCTAGTCCCCGTTCTAGGGGGAGCGGCGAAACTGGCGGCTAGGCAATCCCCCCCAATAACAGTGTTTTACAAAAAAGCGAGGCGTGGCTGATAAGGATTGTTCGACTCCGCCGGGATGATATGATATTTTCCTTGCAATACCCTCCGCACTAGCCATTCGCACCAGTTTTCAAAAGGCTCGCCAAAATTGTTTATCTCCTTGAGAGATAAGTAAGCAGCTTGGTCTGTCTCAATACCGCCGTCAGATGTGGGTACTCCGCTGACATGCCGGCATAGGAAAATGATACCTATCCATCCTTGCTGTGGCAAATTCTGGATTCCAAGTAACCCTTCAATCTTGGCTTCGATGCCTCCTTCTTCGCGAAGTCTCGCGCAAAACCGCGGCTTCTGGCGGTTCATTTGGTTCTACAATTCCCCAGGGAATGCTCCATAGCCCTTCAAGAGAATGACCTTTTGCTTGACGCACAAACAAAACCCGTCTGCCTTGAAGAACTACTGCGCCCACACACGCAGTTACTTTAGGCGGCCAATCTGAGGAACTCTGATTTTGTTCTGTCATCGCTTGCCATTCTTCCAGTAATGCGTGCCACCGATTTGACTCGCCATCAGCGGCGGGACCGGAAGGACTTGTTTTCATTATCGCGCATTTCTGGCGCATCAAGTGCTCCCCTCTCCTTTAGGAGAGGGGTCGAAGGTGAGGTCCGCCTTTGGGGTTCTTCCAAGGGTCGGCTGCACGCGGTTGTTGGACAGTCGAGATTTTTCACAGCACATCGCACAAGAACTATTTCTATTGGAATGGAAGCCAGACCCGCATCTGACCTGATTGGCGATTGTCCCATGCATAGTAAGGTATAGCGGTCAGGAGGCAAGGTTTCAGGGCTGTACATTGTGCACGATACAAAATATTATTCCAATCCGAAATGTCGGCGGCCAGCACTTCACCGGTAATCACGGCCACGCCGCCAAGCAAATTAGCGTCAAACTGCCTGGATAGTTGCGTTTCGTGCGGTAAGATAATTTGATGGAGAGGAAGACTGTGATCAACTTCCTCTAAGCAATAGATGAGAGGGCCGCGCTGCAAGGCAACATGTCCGACGTTTTGCCGGACATCGGGATGAGCATATATACGCTCTATGGGCATGGCCAGTTCAAGCTCCACTTGATCCGCCGGCTGCCACGTGCGTTCCAATCGTATGTAGCCACGTTCCAACAACGGTGTGATCTCTATCGGCTCACCATTCACACTTAAGTGGGCAGAACGGCACCATCCCGGAACCCGACACTTCAATCCAAAAGTCATTGGTCGATCCATCTCGAGATGAATGGTGACTGCACCTTCCCACGGATAGTGCGTTTCCTGGCGCAACTTCACCTTTTGTCCACCTATCTCAAAACGGCCAAACCCCTGCACATACAAGTGTACAACCAGTTCTCTTTCGTTTTGGGCATACACGTACTGCCCCAGTGAAGCAATCAGGCGCGCCACGTTGGGCGGACAACATGCACAATCGAACCAGGGTTGGCGATGATGATTCCCTTGACTTGCCAGCGGATTTTCATAGAAGAACCTTTCCCCATCTAGTGAGACGCCGCTGAGCACGCCGTTGTAGAGAGCACGTTCCATCTCATCTGCATAGCGACTATCACACTCCAACTGAAGCATGCGGTGATTCCAGAATACAAACCCGACTGCGGCGCAGGTTTCCGCATACGCTGTTTCATTAGGCAGTTCATAGTCGGCAGTAAAACCTTCGTTGTGACGCGAAGAACCAATTCCGCCGGTGATATACATGTTCCTGGTACACAGATGTAGCCATAATTGTTCGCAGGTTGTCAGTAAACAACGATCGCCCGTTTCGCCGGCCAAATCCGCCAGGGCTGAATAGAGATACATGGCGCGGACTGCATGTCCAACCACCTTGTGCTGCTCGCGCACCGGCACATGAGCCTGCATATAGGCATAAGTCTTGCCCCAGAACTTACTGGGGTCATCACCGCGGGCATTTGCCTCAAGATCGAAGTAGTATGGTTGTCTGCCGCGTTCGTCCACAAAGTAGCGGCTCAGTTCCAGGTACCTTATCTCCCCTGTTGCATGATAAAGTTTCACCAGCGCCAGTTCGATTTCTTCATGACCACAATAGCCGCGTTTTTGGCCCGGCCGGGGGCCGAAGACCCGGTTGATATGGTCGGCGTAATGGCAGAGTGTGTCCAATAAGGTGCGTTTGCCAGTGGCCTGAAAATATGCCACCGCGGCTTCAATAAGGTGCCCGGCACAATACAACTCGTGACAATCCCGCAGATTTGTCCAGCGTTTCTCTGGTTCCACCACGGTAAAATGAGTATTGAGATATCCATCTGTCTGTTGGGCTGACACAATGAGGGCGATGACTTCATCAAGAAGTGCCTCTAGATTGGAATCGGGAAACGCAGCAAGACTGTAGCTGGCAGCCTCGATCCATTTGGCTACATCCGAATCCCAGAAGATATGCGGGATGGGTTCCAAGCCAGGTTTCCAATTGAGCCTAAATGCATCAATTCGTCCCGTATTGCGACACTGCTGGTATGCCAGCGGAATAGTACACTCCCGATTTACACGGATACGCGGTACCCAAAATTCGTCTTCAATGGAAACATCTGTGAACATTAATGGTATGTAATTCTTTTTCATAGAATTTCTTTTCACCAAATTCTCCCGCTTCGTGATGAGGCTGCCCACCGGTTTGATTCATCACCAGCGGCGGGACTGATAAGACTCTTTCTCATTTAGACATTATTTCTAGCCTGGTGCATCCCATCAGCGGCGGAGCTGTTGCCTGCTTGCCCGTCCCGAGTACTTTCGGGGCACCCGGTACTGCCTGCCCCCGGAAGTTGGGGGTCGGGTGTCCTGCCTACCTGCCCGTCCCGCGTCCTTTGCGGGGTGTTCTTCGCGTGGGAGCCGGTGTTAGGCCGAACTATTATACTGCCAGCCCGATGTGTGCAAATCCGCTAATTCATAAGCATATGCACAGCGACTACTGCCAGGATTACTCCTGATACCAATGTCACAGCAATAATAATTAATGCCACAAGATATAAGTGGAATGTGTCGGACGGTTGCGGGTTGGCCTGCCGCGGTTTAGCATAAGTTATCCAGCCCTGTAGTAGCGTGACGCAACCGATGACAAGCACGGCAAGCGGCAGACCGATTAGTAATACCCAGAGAGTCCAAACTCGGCCCGAATACCACATGACAATTAGCTGAGCTGTATGTGCTGGTTCGTAAAGAAGCGGTTGAAAAAACCGAACAAGGAGTGCAGTCATGAACAATGCGGCTGGAAATATGAGCACAAGTTGAGTAGCGGCAATGGCGCGTTTGTTGATGAGCATAACTGATCTTCTCTTTTTCAGCTAAGGTCGTGTTTATCGCAAGAAAGCATCTGTGTACAGCCTAACGGATGGGCTCAGCCCTAGCGGTGGGACCGGCTCGACTCTTCCCATTATCGGCATCTCTGCCAAATCGTACTATTAAGTGTGCGGTAGAGCCGCTGTCCGCTGGAGTGGATGGTGGCCCACTTTTCCTCCCTAACCTGGCTGGCTAAATACATGATCTCCAACCTTTTCGCTTTATTGGATGGTATATCTATCTAAGGATGAGCGGCAAATAGATAAAATTCGTGTAAGCTATACCACCAGGTACATTGAAAATGGTTTCGTTTCCTTCCTGTGGGTGGAGTGGTGCGGAGGAGTCAAGTATGAACGTTGTTGATGCACTTGGGTTCACAGCTGCAATGACAATATAGTGCCCCTCGTCTGCCTGGTCGGTATTTAAGATAAAGACAAAACCTCCGATTGAATTGGTATGAACTGTACCAAGCGTGTTCCCATTGACTGTAATGGTTGCCGTACTATCGGGTGGGAAATTCGAACCTGTGAGGGTAAAGTAACTGCCTGGGTCTCCAATTGAATAGTTGACCGTGAGGGAAGGAGGGAACTGGTCTATCTCATATACTCCACCCTTTGTGCCCGCATAAAGACTGGCGGGCGTTGCCTGGTCAATTGCCAGGGAGGGAACGATGGAATTGTCCAAGCCGGCATTGAGAGCACTCCAGGTATCGCCGCTGTTCATGCTTTTGAAAACGCCTCCGCCCCAGGTGCCTGCATAGAGAGTGGAGGGAGTGGCCGGGTTTACGGCCACGGAGAGAACATTGGAATTGGCTAGGCCGGTGGTGACCGCACTCCAATTCCCGCCAGCATTCGTGCTTTTGAACACGCCGACATAGGTCGCGGCATAAACCGTGGCAGGCGTCGCCGGGTCAATGGCCAGTTTCCGGACATTGGTAGTAGTCAGGCCGAGGTTGGCCGAAACCCAATTCAAGCCGCCGTCCGTGCTTTTATACACTCCGACACCGTTATTCCCCGCATACAGGGTGGCGGGTGTCTGCGGGTCGATCGCTATAAAGGTGGCATCCGGGCTGCTGCTGAGCGCATTCCAGCTCCCGGCGCTGTCTGTTGTCTTAAACATGCCGCCATTGTGGGTGCCCACATACAGGGTGGAGGGTGTTTTCGGATCCATTGCCAGGGTGGCAAGATTGGGATTGGTCAAGCCGTTGATAACCACCGACCAGTTCCCACCGCTGTTCGTGCTTTTAATCACCCCACTACCAGATATAGCATAGAGGGTGGTGGGTGTCTGCGGGTCAATCGCCAGGGCTTCAATGCCAAATGCTGTCAGGCCAGCGTTGATGGCGCTCCAATCCGCGCCGCCATTTGTACTTTTGAAAGCGCCAGTGGTTGACCCGGCATAAAGGGTTGTGGGCGTGATCGGGTCAATTGCCATGGAGCGAACCTCGGTAGCAATCAGGCCTGTGTTGGCGGCACTCCAGCCTGCTCCAGAGTTCGTGCTCTTAAAAAGACTGCCGTTGGTCCCGGCATAGAGGGTGGCTGTGATGGCGGGATCAATTGCGATGGCCCAAACATTGGGGTTGGTCAAGCCCGTGTTGATCGGCGCCCAGCCCCCGGCACTGTTCGTACTGACGAACATTCCGCCACCCCAGGTGCCCGCATAAAGGGTGGTATGGACAAGCGGGTCAATTGCAATGGCCCAAACATTGGTGGTGGTCAGGTTGGTATTAGCCGCACTCCAGCTTCCGGCCTGATTGGTACTCTTGAATACACCGCCACCTGTGCCGGCGTAAAGGGTGGTCGGTGTGACCGGATCAATCGCCAGGGCATAAACACTTTTATTGGTCAGGTGAGAGTTCGCCTTGCTCCAGCTGCCACCGGAATTGGTGCTTTTGAACACGCCGCTATATGTCCCCGCATAAAGGGTTGCGGGTGTCAGCGGGTCAATCGCCAGGCAGCGAATATAGGTATCCATCAGACCATTATTCGCCGCGCTCCAATCCCCTCCACCGTTTGTGCTTTTGAACACGCCGCTGCCAGTCCCGGCATAGAGGGTGGACGGTGTCAGCGGGTCAATCGCCAGGGCCTGTGTGGATTGATTCACGTCAGTGGAGTAAACCAGGCTCCAGTCCCCACCGCCGTTCGTGCTCTTGTACACACCTCCCTCTGCCCCAGCGTAAAGGGTGGCGGGGGTGTTCGGGTCTATCGCCAGGGAGAACACAGCTGCATTCATCAGGCCGCTGGTGGCCGCGCTCCAGGTACCACCGCGGTCGGTGCTTTTGAATACACCGGCGCCCGTCCCGGCATAGACCGTGGCCGGTGCTTGCGGATCAACGATCAGAGCGTAAATGGTCCCCCCTTCAGGCCCATGGCTAATCCAGGTGTCGGCTCCGGCTGAAACGGATCCCGCCGTACGAATGCTTGACAGGATTACAAGGACGATCAGGAAACCTTTCCGAGTTTTAGACATATCTCCCTCCGCAGGCATAGCCATGAGAACCGGACTTTGATCGTGATCTGGGCGACAAATTCCCAAGATGGATATTTTATGTTTTTATTGTACTGCTGGATACGAATAATTCAATAAGGCCATACGGGTATCCGGACATAAAACCTAGAGCCGTATCGTCAGAGCCGAAAAGATCAAATGTCTGCAGCCCACCAGCGGCGAGACTCATTCCCAGATTATCGCGTATTTCTGGTTCATCAGGCGCTCCCCTCTCCCACCGGGAGAGGGCCAGGGTGAGGGAGCCCCAGCGGCAGGATTGGAAGGAATTCCTTTCATCGCTCATTCCCTTATCGCATGGGATAGATTACCTGGCTTTCCAATTGGCAATAGTGATGCCAATACCTGCTAAAAGCAATAGACCAGATAACCCTAACAAAGCGAGAGATATTTTGTACATCATATCGCCAGGCAGCGCTCCGCCGAGCCCTTGAACAAGAAAACTAACACCGAGGGTTATCACGAGCCACCGCCCTAATCTCTCAACAACCCTTGTTGAATGCTTCAGGTTGGGGATGGTCAAAATTTCGCTCATGGGTTTTAAGCCCAACAATCGCAACATTTGTTTGTTGAATATCCCCAACAAGATCATGACCATACCGATGATTAACCAAAAAGGGAGCATGGTATTCTTTCCTTTCTTGTTGGTGCTTTGGCCGCCCAACGGATTGGCTGAGTCTCCTCTTTGGGGATCGCGAAGCACATCGTCCCCGAACGGGGATCCCCGCAGGGGGCTGCTGCAGCGGCGGCTTTACCCTCCTCAGTTTCCAGGAAAATGGGGAGGCTGACCCACCGGGCCGGAAAGCCTGCATAATGGGCGTAGGGCATCCCTCGCGCAGCACCCTGTGGGTTGACACTGAGGTTATCGGTAGGTGCTCGGCTGCTCTCGGCGACCATAGGCACACCTTCACGCGAAGGGACATGTCCTGCAGTGTGGATCATTGCGCTTGCAAGCCGTCTGCCCATGTTGCTGAAGGAGCAGATGAGCTTCCAGCATGGTTTCTTACTTCGCTCCGGCCAGTATTGGGTCGATGACGGAGGCAAACGTGTTTAGCGGCTGCATCCCGATGATCCACACCTTATCATTGATTATAAACGTCGGCGTGCCGCCGATAGATCTGATCATGGCATCTTTGCGATCGAGGTTGACCTCAGCCGCCTTAACCCCACTATCCAGGCATTGATCAAACACCACTTGATCCAGTCCCACGCGACCGGCGTAGAACTTGAGAGTCGGGATATCGATGCCTTGATAGTTGTTATACACGTAGTCTTGATACTCCCAGAACTTGTTCTGGTCGTATGCGCAACGCCCCGCTTCGGCCGCCTTGAACGAATCCAGGGTAATAACGGGGAAATCCGCCCAGACAAAACGCACTTTGTTGCCATATTTGTCCAATAGCTGTTGGCGCATCCCGGCTGCTGCCCATATCCGGCAGCTCGAGCAGCCATAGTCTCCGAATTCGACGATGGTGACCGGCGCGTCCTTCGGCCCAATTTGCGGGTTCGGTCTGTCAATATTTGCGATGGCAGCCGTCATGCCCTGCGGGCGGAAAGCCAGGAAAATCACTACAAGTAAAACGATCAGGCCTGCTGCCGTCAGAAACCGTCTGCCCCAGGAGACATTTCCCTTAGCGTTGTTCTTCTGTTGATCCGTTGGATTAGGTTGATCGGGTAACATCTCATACTCTCCTTCAGATGAGTAGGGGTTTAAATGCTGTCAATTCAGACCGTCTTTTATCTATTATACCCATTGCAACGTCATGGATTACCTGCTTCGCAATCTAATTACTGCTCCTTGCAAAAATATCTACTGCTACTTGTGTAGTACTCGGTAAACTGAAGTCGCTAAAAAGCATGGATGAAACAAGGATTTCGGTTCAAATATTTACGCAGCACTCTGTAAGATAGGTCATTGGTGTAATTTTCCTGCGAGGTTTGTCGCGGGGCCTTTAGTGTTTTTCCAAGGCTCCGTCGCGAAGCATCCCCGCCTGCACCCTGAAAGGGCGGAGCATCTTGTCCCCGTTAGGGGAATGCGTAGGGGGCTGCTGCCTGCCCTTGGTGTTCTTCAAAGGGTCCGCTGCACGCATTGTTAGCCGCAGGACGCACTTTAATCACCGAAGATCAATACTATTTTCAATATATTGTTTCATTGCGTTGAATGTGTCCTGAGTTTCTTTTGCGATTTTCCTCTTAAATTATGAAATTTAATAACCAAACTTTCAGTTTCGAGCTTGAATAAAAGTGTGAGATTTCTATTTTGGTTGAATTTTCTCCTATTTTTGTTAAATTCGTTTCCACGATGTAATCAGGTAGCAATTTAGCCAGGCCCATTGTGTCTTGAGGAAATACTGTGACAAGTTTTTGCATTGGAACTATTTCAATATCTTTTTCAATACAGGTATTCTTGCCATCTTTTAAATGGCATTGATACGATACGCCGGCTTCTCGAAACTGTTTGTTGGAAATTAAATCAACTTTATTTACACGTGGATGATACTCTGCAATTTTTGACAGGTCTTGATTAAATTTCCATACGGTTTCCAATGGAGTGTTAATTATCACTTCTTGTTTTGATTGAAATTTTGGTCTCATAATACCTCTTACTTTCAATTCTTGTAAATTCTTGTGAGCCATGCGGCATAACGGTTTGACTCACCGCCAGCGACGGGACCAACGACTGGCCGAGGCTCGGCTGAGCCGGCATCAAGCTGGCATCAGCCATATCGAGCCCATGTGGGCTCGATGATACCTCACGCCGCCATCTTGTCCCCGTTCTTAGGGGATCGGCTGTATCGGCGACATGAGTCGCCGAAGACTCCTTCCCATTATCGCGCATTTCCAGTACACCGGTTCATCCCGTCAGCGACGCAGCCTTCGCGAAGTGTCCCTGCCCGCCTGCCTGTCCCGCGTTCTGCGCCGGGCGCTTGCCCTGGGTTCGCCCGTCCCACGTTCTTCGGGGGATTCCAGTATACTTTCAGGGCACCCCGGAGGGGCTTGGGATGAGGGCTCGGTGCTCACCCAGCCGGCATCTTCCCACCCAAGGGTTGCCAGTGATCGAACAGGAATTACACCCCTATATGACATTGTCACGGCTGGGGGGTGAGATGATCATGTTTCGATTGGTTATCGTGTTACCTATCACCCCTTACGTGTTTTTTCAGGCTATTTTACAGATGCGCTCCACTCCCAGGTGCCGCACTCAGCCTGACCATCATAGAATGCCACGTGGATGGTGCCCTGTGCCGAGGTCGGCGACTTGAACTGGCCGGTGATCACGCCATCGGATGACTTAAACTCGAACTTGCCATCCACGATGGGGCTTTGGCTGGTTGTCGTCGAGGAGGAGCTCCCGGCACTGAATCCCTCGCACTTCAGCTCGGCGAACTCGAAGTGGACTGATTCGATCGCCTTACCGTCGTCGGATACTTTGAGTGTGACATGGGCAGTTTTTGCCCTATCCATGGTAATTGTCCCGGAAAGGGTCGCCCCAGGTTTGGGGTTAACTGGCCCCGCTGAGAGTGCATTACATGCGGCGAGGCATGCCGTGATCAAGACCAGGATCATTACGCGTTTCAGTACATTTTGATTACTCATCGGTTGTGCCTCCTTAATCCAAACTTTGGCCGGGGGTTATGGAGCACTGGCTGTCCATTGAAACGGGCCATAGGTACAGGGTTCAAGCGGCTTGCTATCGTCCAGGTACTTGAATGTTCCACTGGCGGCAGTGGCCGAGTTGAACTGCCCGATTAACTCTATACCGTAACCGGGTTCAAACATATTGTCACTTCCGTATTTAAATTTCATATCCTTTATGGGTATGGCTTTATTTTTGGGTAAGGTAATCTCCATACTCACCATGCTATAACCGCTCGAACTTCCGCCTTCAGCACAGCTAACATCCTTTAGCGACAATTGCATGGCTGGGTCAACCGAAAGACCGTCAGCTGAGACCGTAAAGGTGATTTCACCTTTGTCTCCGAGCGGACCCTTGAAAGACTTCCCGGCTCCACTGGCCGGGGTGGGAGTGGGCGGCTCGGGGGTTTCAGTGGGTGGGCTGGCTGGAGCCGTGGGAGGAACAGGAGCCTCGGTGGGTGCGGAAGTCCTCTGCGAGCTGCATCCAATCAGCAGCAAGAGAGCCAAACCGATCTCTAAAATATGCTTCAGGTGAATTTTGTGTTTCATCAGAACCTCCTGTGTTAAGCGGTATCGTAAGGGCAGAGAGCCAAATAGAAATTCAACCGTTTTGTCTGTTTCGAGACGCCTCCCCGCTTGCCTGCTTGCCCTTGGTGCTCTCCCAAGGGCCCAGCTTGCACGAGTGCCGCAGGCACAGGCGGGTACTTACGGGGGAGCCGGTGTTAGCCCGTCTCATGGTTCAGTAACACGGTGCGAAATTCTTCTTCAAGATTCGCCAACTCTTGCAACGTTTCAGCAAAGGAAGACCAACTCTCTTGAACGGCTAACGTGTGGCTCTTACCAAATAGCTCGGCTTGCTTGCATTTCAATACCGCCAATGCAGGCGCGTACAGGTTAAAGAACGCAGCAAAGTCGAGCGCCCGGCGTGCGCTGAGTTTAAGCATGAAGTGAGTAAGATGTGCCATCAATTCGGGCGTAACATGGCCATGCCGCGCCTGATTGACACACTTGAGAATAGCTTCTCGTCCAATAGCCCAATTCTTAGCCCACGGTTCATGGGTGACAATGCGTTCACTTATTTGGTAACCCACTTTGAAAGATTGCAGAGCGTGGTTGAAAATATCTTCTTCCGTCGGTTGTTCAAAGCGTTGCAAGGCTGTCCAGTAACGATAGAAGCCACGATGATAGTCAATGTGCTCAGCTCTCCATGCGAGTTCCAGATGATCAAGCGAAAGCGCAACATGCGGAAAGCCTGCGGGGTCATGTAGATAAATCTCGCTATCGCCCATTCCGTAGGCTAATACAAAGTGGTCTACGCCGCTGAAATTGGAATGCAATGGGTCATAGTAGAGGAAACCCACGTCAAGCGGACCCAAGATCGCGGGGCTATGTACCAAGTCAGAGCGTAATGCTTCAAAAGGCGGCGAAGCTTCTTCTTGGCTCCACTTCTCGGTGAAGCGAAATCCGAGCAATTCCAGAGCTTGGCTGATACCTTTATCGGGCGGAGTAGCTAAACTGTTGAAGAAGATAAGATTTGTTTCGTCAATCCAAAACGCGCCGAGACCAACGCCGCATAATGCCCTCAATGCATGAAGGTGAGACATTTTCTCCGCTGGCTGTCAGCAGCATCGCGGTTGCATTTGCGTAGCAGTAATCACCATTACCGATGTAAGGAATCATATTTCTCTCTCCTTCACGTAGAGCGCCACGATCGTGATGAGCGGCATAACGGTTTAACTCGCCACCAGCGGCGGGACCGGCTCCTAGCCGAGGCTCGGCTGAGCCGGCATCAAGCTGGCATCATCCATATCGAGCCCATGTGGGCTCGATGATACCTCACGCCGCCATCTTGTCCCCTTTCTTAGGAGATCGGCTGTATCGGCTACATAAGTCGCCGAAGACTTCCTTCCCATTATCGCGCACGTCTGTCACTTGATGTGAGCTTGCCTTCAGCCCGCCTGCCTGTCCTGTCAATCCTGACCGTTCTTGTCAGGGCGTTTTGCCTGCCCCCCGCAATTGGGGGTGCGGGTGAGCCGGTGTTGGGCGGCACTACGCCACAAATAAAAGGAGCCGTAATACTTCAAAATAATTATCGGTTTCAAATGTCATCACATATGGTGCAGTTAGTTTGGCCCCAGGATAAAAGGCGTTACGATAGGCGTTATAGTACTCTTTATACCGTATCTCCACCGTAAAATGCAGCGGCAAGTCTATTGGCCGATGGATCGACTTTCCTTGCAAGGCCAGCGTTACTTCCCCCCGGATCCAACTCACCGCTAGATCGGGATGAATGCTGATCGTTGATTTTCCGATCCCTTCCTTAACCGCCACGGTTCGGATATCAGGTGCAAAGTTCCGCACTTCATCACAGAGGCCTTTGTCACCCGATACAAACACGATCGGTACTTTGAGCATGGCGGCGGTATAACCGTTTAGAATAAACTCGGAAGCTGGACGATCATTGATCCGGATATCGGCCACCCAAGTCGTCAAGGTATGGCACAGTGGATTGGTGGCAGTGCCAGAGCCAGAATGGTAACCAATCATAACAATTCCATCAAATGATTCATCCAATTCTTGGAGCATCATGTATGGATGTCCACTCCACCCGCGAATTAATCTCACCGCTGGAGGTAATTTGGAAGCAATCAGAATTCCGACCGGAATCGTGAGCGTCCTTGACCCAGATCTCCGTGGCACCAGCATTCAGCGCACCCTCACATGCCGCTCGGACTTCTGCCGTCATTTGCTCCTGAGCTATACCGTGATCGGGCTTATGGAGTTCAGCTTCATCCCAAGTCGTCACCCCCGTTACACCTTCAATATCTGCGCTAATGTAAACTTTCATCTTTTCGCTCCCAGAATATATAGTTGAGTAAGAGGGACCGCCCACCGGTTTGACTTCGCGAAGACATCCCCGTAGGGGACGCCGCCGGCGGCGGGACCGGCGATCACGTACACATCGTCCCCGAAAGGGGATCCCTGTGAGGCTACCCGGAACTCGACTGAGGCGGCGTAACTTGTGCCTGCACCACAGGTGCAGGCAAGCCGCATTCAGCTGTTTCAATGGCAAGAGCCATTAACGACCCACAATAGGGTTCCTACTGTCTCACTTGTTGGCTGGGTCCTTCTTACTGCATTGTCAGGCTTCAGCCAGTGCCTTCAATTTGGCCAGCATCTTATCAACGGTTGCCGCAGACATCCTTTCGGCGAGTAGACCAATCACCTTGCCGATGATCCCATAAGGAAGGATGATATCGCTCCACGAAAGTCACTCGGCTGCCCGATGGTATGGACTCAAGCGAATATAGCTGATTGTAGGCTCCATAATTGGCGCCTGAAATCATCCGCAGACCAAGCTTTTCGTTCTCTTTCCATTCTGTGATCTCAAACCGCATCTTCGTCAGGCCAGTCCCGGCATCTTCCTCGATGTAAAGAGGCGCTCCCACGCCACTACGTTGATCAGTGGTGTACTCAACCTCTTGAAAGTTACACACCACTGTAAAACCTTCGCAGGTTCCACAAAGAAGGGCCATATTTTTTCAGGGGGTGCATTGGCCTCAATTGCTTTTTTTACTTTCATTTTGTCTCCTTTCTTTTTACGAACGGTGGTTCTGCCATCCATTACTTTGGCTCACCGCCAGCGGCGGGACCGGCGAGACTTTTTCTCAATTATGGCACATTTCTGGCAAATCGCCATTGCGCGGGAGCGGCTGGTGGTTGAGCGATGTGTCGGGCTTGTCGAGACATAGGCGATGTTCGCCTGCCCCGATGATTTTACGGGGTTCGCCGTATCGAGACCAAGCCGCTGTCCGCTGGAGCCGGTGTTAGGCACTGGTAATAAAAATGCCCATCTTTCTTTCATCAAAATTCGACCGCCCATCTCGGAACATATTGTTCCGGAAGAATGCTCACACCTTGAATCTGATGCAGGAAGAAGGACTTAATGGTCTGGTCCTTAGTTCGATGAATCCGTAGAAGTACTCTGCGCCATATCCTTTTTTTGGCCCAACGATACCTGAATGAATATGGTTCAATATTTCTTGCAAGACCGTGATAGAGAAGGCGAATTAGCTGTCGAGTTTTTCCAGCTTCAATGATGGCCTCTCTATAACCAGTAGAAACGCTATAAAGCGAAGGCATTTGCTGCGAAATGGATATACCTATTGATGCTAGGAATGCAGGGTCGAATATGGCATCGATGAATTGCCTAAAAAGAGTAATGGCATTTGCAGCTACGATAAGAGATGCTTTAGGGCATATGATGGTCTCGGGCCAACTGGTTTCGATATTGGCAAACTTCGGTTCATAGAGCATCTCCTCACGTGCGGCAAGAGGAATCCCTTTGAACAAAGTCTTCTGGAAGAAAGTTGTGAGAATATTTATCTTGCTGATTGGCACAGCTTTGCTCTGAACAATCTTGACTACATCAAAAAGATCCCGTGAACGGGTGCGTTAAATCCAACTCCGCAACTTCTCTGCCAGAACTTCCTCGAGAGAGTAAGCTTGTACTTGCACAAGGCATGCATTAGCATCAGAGTACTCATGGTTGATTTGATGCCATTGCACTGGGAGAACTATCTTCTCAAAGTCCGAGACATCAAATTTGACACGCATCGTAAGATTGGTGTCTCCCGCGAACCCTCGGAAGTAAACGCGCCCATCTAGCGCCTTACAATCAGGATCGGGGGTTTCTTTAGACTCGGCGGTAGTTTTATCAAGATCGAAGGCGATGCCGGATGTTTTCGTGACCTCGGTACAGGCCGCATTCAATGCATTCCGAAAAATCTGCTGGTCTGGGAGGTGATGGGCGGTGAAATCCAAATCGTCGGAGAAACGGGTATCCGGGAAATAGATTTTTCTGAGGCAGTTTCCGCCCTTTAGAACCAGATTATTAGCCAATTGTTGTTGGTTGTAGATGGCCCAAAGCAACCATCCCATAACGTAATCTTTCTCGACATATGGGAGCGGCACACCATGTGTAATCGTAGCTGATTTGACTTCGCTCTCTGTAATCACAATTCCTCCTAACATCAGTGATAAAAATTACGGCGTCTACTGGTTTGGCTCATCTGCCTCCGATTTGAACAAGACAAGACTGCGCAAAATCACTTTTTCTTCCAAATGGCCGCCGTGGACCTACGCAGAAGTCGGCCAGGTGGAGCCGGTGTTGGACCGTTATTAGGAATCCGAACTCATTAATTCCAAGGATAATCGTGCCATCAAACCCTTGTATCTTCATTCTCACATCCCTGTCAATTCGGTTTGCCAATAACCTAGCAAACTTGAGAAGAAAACCGCTCTATCAATATCAGGATTTCCAGTTGTATCTCCATGCGCAATATTATTGCGGCGATTTGATAATTCGTGGATTATTCCCTCGGGAGCATACCCAATTCCATTCACTTGTATAGTCGGTATGCCATTTAGATAATGCGGAAGATCCAAGAGGCCCATTATCCAGTTTATATTCTTTGTTGTAGGGTTATCAAATTCTCGCCGAATTTTGTCTAATCTCAGGTCACTCT
Source organism: uncultured Chloroflexia bacterium (assembly GCA_963827305.1). Classification (GTDB taxonomy): domain Bacteria; phylum Chloroflexota; class Anaerolineae; order Anaerolineales; family Villigracilaceae; genus UBA877. The sequence goes on along the minus strand of CAWHAM010000022.1, from coordinate 57,166 downwards.
CTTCCAATCTCAATGAGGTAGACCATAACCTCTGGAAAACTGACAAGACTATTTCGGGCTGGCTCACGTCTCTAGAAATGTTTAGGTTACGCTCTATTACTGAGAGTTTCAACAACCAAAGCCGTAGAACTCTGCGGGTAGGAACTCGCAACAATGCCACGATTTACCAGAAATCGAAATCCTTCGCAAACAACATCCTCAACATAATACTCCAGGCTTGCAGCAAGCAAGACCACTGCAGCCCTTCTCTCAGCTTTCAACCAGCGTGCGGGTCTGCCAGGACTATTGGCATCACTTTCATGTTGTTTTATCAGACTTTGCACGTCGGACGTGATGGCTGTGTTAAAAGTAACTCTAGCTAGTGAAGACATGATTTTTCCTTGTAGGTGATTTCTTCTTAGGTTCTAACGGCCTAAACGATGGGCTTACCTACCGCCAATTTGAACAAGACTTGACTGCATAAAATCACTTTTTCTACCAAAAGGCCACCGCAGACCCACGCCGAAGGCGGTCAGGTGGAGCAGGTGTTGGGCGTACGATTGACAGAAGCATCAAAGCTCGATACTGAGTACCTCATCCACTCCTATTTCAGTGACCAGGTCATTCATGCGAACTATAATGTCACTGGCAAGGCGAGCAAGCTTCTCCAATTTCTTCCTCAAGACAAGGTTATTTCCTCGATGGGCATAGAGCCAGAACTGATGGATCGCATCATTTCGCTCTTTCCTCGCGCCATACGATCCGCTTATAGAGCCTCAAGTCTATGACATCAAGTGCCAATGCTGTTCGCTGAGCATTGAAAAAACTTAATCTTTGCAGTAATCCCTAACGGATTCGGTCTCTTCGACTGAGCGCAGTCGACTGGACTTTTCCCACATGATCTTTACAAACACCAGCCACTTGAAGATATTCTCTATTAGGCTATAAATCAAGACCACCTGCTCGAAGTATTTGTCCTTATGACGCTTATCGAGTGTCTTTTCAATATCGTCCCCAATCTTGTTTACGAGATCGGCAATGTTGAAATCGGATTCTTCACTAACATAGTCACTCATTTTGGAACTCGGTTGCTCAACTATGTACTTGGTTGATGGTCTCAATCTAATTGCTTATGGATGGAAAATGTCACAAATGTTAAAATTGTGGCTCCTTCAGCCTATTATGCAAAATGCCGTTATCCTTTTTACCATCATGGATGGTTTATATTCCATTCAATTCGGGGCACGATGCAGATAACGATATAGTTCACCCTAAGATAACTATACAACGATTCCACCCCGCCGGCAAGCGATTTTTTTCTTTTCCAATTCATTTAATTCGGGATTGACTTTATAGAACATTTGTTTTATAATTACCCGCGGCGAGGAAGTTCCTATAAGGATCCTTGCCGCCTACCTTATGGCACCTTAAAAACCGATTATTCCATGGGCTTGTTGCCAGGTTACTGCAGATATCGCATCTTGGCTCTCCCCTCTCTCGCAGCATCGCGAAGCATCCTGCCGCACCCCGCAGGGGCATAATGTCCCTGCCTGCCTGTCCCTGGTGTTTGCTTGCCCCCGTTATTTGGGGGTCCAGGGGCACCACCTGTCCCCAGAAGGGACGAAGGGGCCGGAATGGGTAAATCCGGCCTGTCGCCCGTAGGGGAAGGATTTGGGGATCGCGAAGCAACGCGAAGCCTACCCGCAAAGGTATGCTGGAGGCAGGGGTAGGGGGTGGGGCATTCGTTCCTCAAAAAAACATTTCGCACAATTATTTATCAAAAATCCCCTCACCCCCTCAACAGCCTCCCCACCTGCTCCTTATCTTCGAGGCACAAGGTAGCTGGGCAGGGTGAAGCCCCCAGGACTGGGCTGAGCCAGTCCGCAGGCATTCGTTCCACCATTCGTTTCTCACAAACGAATCACCCTTTTCCCCCAGATGTATCCCTAAACATGAGAAATTCACAAAAAACCCCCGCATATGGGGGGATGGCATTCGTTCCAATTCGTTTTTATTTCGAAAACGAAACTTGCCTGCCCTGCCTGCACTGTGCCGCACCTGTGTGTCTTTTTCCATCGCGACCGCCTGCGAACCAGGCACACGTGAATCTTTATGCAGGGTCCCCGTAAGGGGATACCCTTCCCCGCCCTCTTTTCCCCCCTCATCCCTCACTTCTCAATCAACAATCAACAATCAATAAAATCAAAAATCCTTCCCCTTCCTCCTGAACTGCGTCTCGTACAGCCTCGCATACAGCCCCTTCAGCCCCAGCAGTTCCAGGTGCGTGCCGCGCTCCACGATCTGCCCCCGGTCCATCACCAGGATCAGGTCCGCCGCCTGGATCGTGCTCAGGCGGTGGGCGATCACGATGCTCGTCCGCCCCTTCATCACCCGCTTGAGCGCCTCCTGGATCAGGCTCTCGGATTCGCTGTCCAGCGAGCTGGTCGCCTCATCCAGGACCAGGATCCGTCGGGTCCTTCAGGATCACGCGTGCCAGCGCCAGCCGCTGCTTTTCACCGCCGCTCAGCCGGTAACCCCGTTCGCCCGCGATGGTCTCGTAACCGTTCGGCAGTCCCATCACGAAGTCGTGGATGTTGGCAGCCCGTGCCGCCGCTTCGATCTCGGCCTGGCTGGCTCCAGCGCGTGCATAGATCAGGTTGACGCGGATCGTATCGTGGAACAGGTAGGTCTCCTGGGTCACCATGCCGATCTGTGCGGTCAGGGAGGCCAGCGTCACCTCCCGCAGGTCCTGCCCGTCGATCAGGATGCGCCCGCCGGTCGGGTCGTACAGCCGTGGGATCAGGTAGGTCAGGGTGGTCTTGCCGGCCCCGCTCGGTCCCACCAGCGCCACCAGGCTGCCCGGCTCGGCCCGGAAGGAAATCTGCTCCAGCACTTCGTCGCGTGCCTGGGTGTGCACGGCCAGATCCCCCTCCTCGGTCGCCTCGCCATTGCGGGGTTTTTCGTCTCCCTCACCAGATAGAACCGCCTTGACGTCCTGCATCTGGCCGAAACGCCGCACGTCCTTCAGCAGGTTCTTCTCCTCCACGTGGTATCGGAAAGTCACGTCCTCGAACTCCAGCACGCCCTGCACATTTTTCAGCACCTTTGCCTGGGGCTTTTCGGCGATCTCGTGCGGCAGGTCCAGCACCTCGAAGACCCGCTCGAAACTGACCATCGAGGTGGCAAAGTCCACCGGCGCGTTGGTCAGACTCTGCAGCGACCCGTACAGGTTGCCCAGGTAGGCCCCCAGCGCCACGATCGTTCCGATGGTCAGGGCGCTCTTGATCACCAGGTACCCGCCCACGCCGTAGACCAGCGCCATGCCGATCGAGCTCAGCAGCCCGATGCTGACGAAGAACACCGTCCCGGTCACCGCCCGCCGGACCCCGCTCTCGCGCACGGCCGCCGCCCGGGCGTTGAAGCGCGCATCCTCCTGGGTCGTCCGCCCGAACAACTTGACCAGCAGCGCCCCGCTGATGTTGAGCAGCTCGTTCAGGACCGCGTTCATTTTCGCGTTCAGGTCCAGCTGCAGCCGGGCCACATCCCGCAGGCGGTTCCCCAGCTTCCTTCCCGCAACTAGAAAAAAGGGCAGGATCGCGATGCTGATCAGCGTCAGCCGCCACTCCAGCGTGAACATCACGGCCAGCACCGCCACTGCCTGGATCAGGCTGGTGACGATGTTGACGAACGTATTGCTGATTGCGCTCTGTGCCCCGACCACGTCGTTGTTGAAGCGGCTGATCAACTCGCCCACCTTGGTGTGCGTGTAAAAGCTCAGGCTCATGCGCTGCAGATGCGCGAACAGGCCTGAGCGCAGGTCATACACCACCCCCTCGCCCACGCGTGCGTTCAGTTGCCGCAGCAGGACGTTTAGCCCGCCCGTCACCAGTGGGATCGCCAGTAGGGCCGCCACCAGCCACGCCAGACGCTGCAGGTCCTTGTTCGGCAGGGTCCGGTCGATCAGGTCCCGTAGGATCAGCGGATTCAGGAGCGATAGGCCGGAAGTGACCAGCGTGACCAGCAGCATTGCCAGGATGAGCCACAGGTAAGGCCGCGCATAACCCAGGACGCGTTTCATCAGTCCCCAGGTGACCCGCGGTTTCTCGTCCGTTGCATTGATCGCCGTGCCAAAGCGGGCACCGCCGCCGCCACCGTGCATCATAATGACTTCCCTCCATGAGTGGTTTTTTCGCCTGCAGGCAGAAAGATCGGGCTTAAGATTTGCAGGGCCTGGAAGACCGTCTCGCACTGCTCTTCTGACAGGCGGCCCAGGATATCCCCCAGCCTGGCCTGGGTGCTGGTTCTGGCTTTCTCCAAGACCGCCTGTCCGTCTGGCGTCAACCGCAGGGCTATCTTCCTGCGGTCCGTCTCGGAAGGCTGGCGCTCCACCAGGGCATGCGCGACCAGTCCTTCCACGATCTTGAACGCGCTCGGGGAGGTCAGCCCGAGATGCCCGGCCAGCCCCTGGAGGCTTACCCCCGGATGCCGTTCGAGCAACAGCAGGGTCCGGAACAGCGGTACGGTCAGGTCGGCTGCCCGGTGGCTGCGCATTTCAACCCGGATGGTTCGCATGATCACCGGGACTATGTCCAGGATCTCCCGTGCAACGACATCTGCAGAAGCGCCCATAATTGATTTGCCTTTCTAATTATTAGATTAACTAATTATATCTTGATTCCACCTTCTTGGAAGAAAAGAAGCGAAAAAAGGATGTGAGTGGCGCTTTGCGCCACTCACATCCTTTTTTCGCACAATTCTCCTCTCCCCAATTGGGGATCGCGAAGCATACCCGTTCACTCCCCGCAGGGGCGAAGGGTAGGGGTCGGGGGGGTTCATTTTCCAGCGTGGATGATCCCCGGCTCATCCACACATCCCAGCCTCCAGCTGCGCCCATCCCGCCTCAGCAGGTCGTCTGCCTCGGCCGGCCCCCAGCTGCCAGCCGGATAGACCACCAGCCGCGGAGTTTCCTGCGTCTCCCAGCCTTGCAGGACCGGGTCCAGCAGCCGCCAGGCCGCCTCGATCGAGTCGCTGCGGGTGAAGAGCGAGGCGTCCCCCGCCAGCGCTTCCAGCAGCAGCCGCTCGTAGGCTTCCGGCAGGGCGCTGTCGAACGACGAGCGGTAATGGAAATCCATGTCCACCGAGCGCATCTCCTGCTCACGGTCCGGCACTTTGGCCTCGAAGCGCAGGTGGATGCCTTCATCCGGCTGGATGCACAGCGAGAGGATGTTGGGCGTGATCTCGCTGCCTCCTGGGGCAGGTGGAACATCAGGTGCGGCGGGCGCTGGAACTCGATGATGATCTCGGAAGTCTTGCGTTGCAAGGCTTTCCCGGAGCGCAGATAGAACGGCACGCCCTGCCAGCGCCAGTTGTCGATGTGGAGCTTGAGGGCCGCGTAGGTGGGAGTCTGCGAACCGGGCGCCACCCCTTCCGCCTGGGTATATCCGGCGTACTGTCCGCGCACCGTATCCGCCAGGGCGATCGGGCGGATGCTCTCGAGCAGCTTGACCTTCTCGTTGCGCAGGGCCTCCGCGTTGAACGAGCTGGGCGGTTCCATCGCCACCAGCGCCAGCAGTTGCAGCAGGTGGTTCTGGAACATGTCCCGCACCACCCCGGCGCTATCGTAGTAGCCGGCGCGGTGGCCCACCTCCACATCCTCGGCCACCGTCATCTGCACGTTGTTGACGTACCGGCGGTTCCAGACCGGCTCGAAGATGGTGTTGGCGAAGCGGAAGAACAGGATGTTCTGGGCGGTCTCCTTGCCCAGGTAGTGGTCGATGCGGTAGACCTGGCTTTCGTCGAAGACGGCATGCACGGCCTGGTTCAGCGCCTGGCGGACTCCAGGTCGCGCCCGAAGGGCTTTTCGATGACGATCCGCCGCCAGCATGCCGGGACGCGAGGCCATCCCGGCTGCGCCCAGCGCGCTGACGACCGGCGCATAATACTCCGGCGCCGTTGCCAGGTAATACAGCCGGTTGGCTTCACGCCGACCGGGCACCATCCCGCCCGTAAGAGGCAGGCGGGACAGCCAGTTGGCCGGGTCACCCTCCAGCTTGCTTAGAAAAGCCTCCAGCCTGGGAAAATCCTCCGCCACACCCAGGTCGCCCTGGAAGTAATGTATCTGGCGGGCAAAATCCTCCCAGACGGCTGGCTCGAAGGTCTCCGGGGAGAACTGGGCCACGCCTTCCCGCAGATGTGCCCGGAAAGACTCGTCCGTCAATGGGCGGCGGGCAAAACCTAGGATGGTCGCGCACTCTGAGAGCCGCCCCTTCTTGAAGTTGTTGTAGAGCGCCGGGATCAGCTTGCGCCAGGTCAGGTCGCCCGAAGCGCCGAAGATCACGATTGTAGTGGCAGGCTGCATGTCCGTCATTTTGGCTTGGTCTTCACGGCATGGCCGCCGAACTCATTCCGCATGGCTGCCAGCAGTTTGGCCGCATAACTTTCGGTCTGCCGGCTGATGAGACGCTGCTGGAGCGAAAGGGTGATGATCGGAGCTGGCACATCCAGGTCGACCGCCTCGGCCACCGTCCACCGGCCTTCACCGCTGTCCTCCACCCACCCCTCGATCTTGCTGAGCTCCTGATCCTTTGATAGGGCTTCTGCGGTCAGGTCGAGCAGCCAGGAACGCACCACGCTGCCGTACCGCCAGATCTGGGCGACCTGTTCCAGGTCCAGGTCGAAATTTTTTTTGGCGTGCATGATCTCGAACCCCTCGGCGTAGGCTTGCATCAGGCCATACTCGATCCCGTTATGGATCATCTTGACGAAATGCCCCGCCCCGACCGGCCCAACGCGTCCCCAGCCGCGCTCCGGACCCGGAGCCAGCCTCTCGAAGATATGGCGCAGGCTTTCCACCACCTCGATTTGGCCGCCGATCATCAGGCTGTAGCCTTCCGTCAGGCCCCAGACCCCACCGCTGGTGCCCACGTCCACATAATGGATCCCTTTGCGCTTCAGTGCTTTCGCACGCCGCAGGTCGTCCTTGTAATAAGTATTCCCGCCGTCGATGATCACGTCCCCGACGTCCAGCAATCCGGCCAGCTCCTTCACCACAGACTCGGTCACTGCGCCGGCCGGCACCATCAGCCAGAATACGCGTGGACTCGGCAGGGCCGCCACGGCCTCGGCCGTCGAAAAGACCGCCGTCAGTCCGTGCTCGGCTGCCAGGCTGCGCGTGACCTCCGCCGACTGGTCCAGTCCAACCACCCGCTGCCCGCCCTTGAGCAGGCGCTGGGCCATGGCTCCGCCCATTTTTCCAAGTCCGATCATGGCTATGTCCATAAATGCTCCTCCAATTATTCCTATGGTATCACTAAGCAGGCCAGGCTGGGGGGTGGTTACCCCATTCCCCGGCTTATGGAAACCTCACTTTTATTATGGATTTAAAGTCACTTCCATCGTCATGCCCCAGCGCAGGAGTGGATTGGGATTATCCAGCCGGATGTGGACCGTGTACAGGACGTCCGTGCCCTGGTTCTTGGGCGTTTCGCTGATTTCCTCGACAACGCCTTTCATTACTCCACCCGGCAGGGCATCCGCCGTGATGTCCACCTCCTGCCCCTCGCTGACTTGGACCACGTCCAGTTCGTTCAGGTCGCTGGTGTCCACGTACCACTGGCTGGTATCCGCGATTGACACCGCCCAGGTCTCCGGCCCCACCATCTGGTTGGCTGTGACGTTGATGTCCATGACGGTGCCGTCGAAGGGGGCCTTCAAGTCGTAGTTGTCCAGGGCATCCTGCGCCGCTGCCACCTGGGCTTTGGCATTGTCTAATTGTGCCTGGGCGAGGGTCAGCTTGTCGCTGTCCGGACCGCCCTGGGTATTTTGATAGGTTCGACTGGCTTCGGCTTCGGCATTCTGGGCAGCCACCAGTGTGGCAAGCACCCGGTCGCGCGCATTGATCAGGTCGTCCAGCTTTTGGACGGCCCGGTCGTAGTTGGTCTGGGCGGTCCGAAGTTTCTGTTCGTAGTACTTGTAGGTGGCGTTGTCGTAGGCTAGGCCGGCGTGTTGGTTGAAATTCGCTTGGGCGGTATCCAGGTCCTCCTTTCGATCGGTCACATCCGATTGGGCGTCATCGATATCCGTCTGGATGGTGCTCTGGTCGAGCTTGTCCCAGGCCTGCTGGGCGGCTTCGTGTGCTTTCTGGGCGTCCATGTAGGCCTGCCAGGCTTTGGAGCGGCCCAGGTCGGCCGTGCGGTTCAGTGTGTCGAAAGCCTGCTGGGCGGAGGTCATGGCCAGTTGAGCCTCGGTCAGTGCAGCCTGGGCCTGCTGGCGGTCCGCCAGGCTGACCAGTACCTGTCCCTGCTTGACCTGGTCGCCCTTCTTGACCAGGATCTGGTCCACCTTGCCGCGTGCCTGGAAGGCCATGGTCTGGTTGCGGCTCGGGACAAGGTGTCCCTCGGCGATCACCGTATCCGTCGAGGCGATGGGGGTCGTACTGGTCGCGTTATTTGAAATGGCTCCGCACGCGGCCAGCAGCAATCCGGATGTAAAAACAAACAGGCATAAAATTGGCATCTTCTTCATGATAACTCTCCTTCAAAGAACAACCACTCCTTGCAACATTTCTATCTACTGAACGACCAATGACCAATGACTAATGACTAATGACTAATGACTAACGACTAATGACTGGAGATTGGCGACTACTCGTATGCCAGCACTTCCCGGATGGTCAACCGGGCGGCATTGTGGGCCGGCAGGATGCTGGCTATGGCCGAAAGCGCCAGTACCACCAGCAGCCAGATGGCGAAGCCCTGATAGGTAAAATGCACAGCGATGGGCGACTTGAAGACGGCCACGCTGACGATGTCCGAGAGCAGGTACGTAATGGGGAACGAAAGCAGGCCGCCGATCAACCAGGAAATGCCGCCGATCACCATCCCTTCCACGATGACCGTCCGCATGATCTCGCCATCCACCGCCCCGATGGAGCGCATGATCCCGATCTCGCGTGTGCGTTCCAACACATTCATTCCCATCGTGCCCATCAGCCCCATGCTGCCGACCACCGCTGTCAGGAGTGCCATGATTAGCAGGAAGGTCACCAGGGTATCCAGGCTCTCCGAGGCCGACTTCAGCGCGGACTGGCCGGTCCGGGCGGCATTGACATGGAAGCCCTTGTCCCGGAAATATTTGTCCAGCCGTTCGCTCATGACCTGCTGATAGGCCGGTGTGTGTTTATCCGTGACGATCCGGTAGGTGAAGGAATGGTCGGTGGTGTGGGTGATCCTGGAAATGGTTTCATACGTGCCATACGCCACCGTCCCCTGCTGGGTGACGAACTTGAAGATGCCCACCACCGTCCAGTCGTCTTCATGGTCGTTGATCTTCAAGCGGATGGTTTTCCCGGGCGCCAGGTCGGGGAACTTCGCCAGGATGCCTTCGCTGACGGTGATGACTTTCTGACCTGCACCTATACCGCAGGTACAGGTGTCGCCCGGCTGCAGCCAGCGGCCTGAGACCATCATGGGTGAGACCAGGGTGCTGTTCGCCGGCGGCGCCAGGATGGTGATCGTATCGCCGACGGTGCCGTCCGGGTAGAGTGCCTCGGCGGAGGCGTACGCCCAGCCTTCCACTGCCACCACACCCGGCACCTGCAGGGCGGTATTCTCCACCTCGTTCAGGCGGTAGGTCTGGGTGAAATCCAGGGTTACATCTGCCAGGAAATATTTACCGATCCGGTCGATGTAGTCGTGCAGCGTGACGCGCACGTTGAACACGGCGATGAAGATGGCACCGCCCGTGGTCAGCGTGAAGAGTGTCAGCATCAGCCGGCCGCGCCGGCGGAAGGTGTTGCGCAGGCTGATGAGTAGCGGGCGCGGGAGATGCCTGCGCCTGGGCCGCCGGTCGAAAGTCGGTTCGCGCGGTTTCGCCTCCAGGGATGGCTTTTTCTCATCCAGGATTACATCCCCGCTCAAGGCGCGCAGCACGGTGATCCGCGACCCATTCAGGACCGGTCTCAGCCCTGCCAGCAGCGGCACCGCCAGACCGACGATGATCTGGATGCCAAATGCGATCGGGACGATCCGGTAACCCAGCAGATTGAAGTTGACTTTCCTGGCGATGAAATCAGAAAGGGCATAGGCGCCTTGTCCGCCCAGCGGGACGGCGATCAGCAGGGCGATGACACTGAACGCCAGGATGAGCACGATATACATCGTGAAGATCTGGTTGCGCCGCCCGCCCACCAGTTTCATCACACCGATGTGCCGCAAGTGCTGGTTCAGCAGCGCGCTCAACGTGTTGGCGATCAACGAGCTGCTCAAGAACAGGATTAGCACCCCCAATGCCAGCAGGATGCCCAGGATCGCCTGGACGGTTGTCGCGAGCGGATGCTCGTTGGTTTTGGAGGAACGCGTCCGCAGGACGGTGATGCCGCTTTGTTCGACACTGTCCTTGATATTGCCGGCCATCTGGCGTAAATGGGCGTCATCGTTTTGGCCGGTGCTCACCGTGGCATACAGGCGATTGAACGTGTCCGGTTGCCGCAGGTAGGACAGGCTATCGGTGGAGATGTAAACGAACGGATTGGCCAGGAAATCCCCCGCGCCGGTGCTCGGGTCCTGCACCACGCCGACCACCTGCAGCGTGCGGGTGCTCCCGTTATCCAGCAGGAACTCGAGCGAGTCACCTGCCTTGACGTTCAGGCTCTGCAGCACTTTTTGTTCCAGGAGCACCTGCTTCTTCTCAGGTTTGCCTGTCCCGGACAGGATATGCATCAGGTTGATCTTCTGCTTGCCGTCTCGCACCGGCGTGCCGCCGGTGTTCGCCTGTCCTGCCGGATAGGCCAGGGCGGCACGAACGGTGGTGAAGTCTTCAATGGCGACCACGCTGAGCGGCACCCACTGGCTGCTGCCCGGGATGCGCGCCTGCATGGTGAACACCCGCCGCCCCTCGGCCTGCTTGACCCCGCTCATATCCTGGACGGTCTTGACCAGATTGGAATCGAAATCATTCGTGCGCAGCTCGACGTTCATCGGGTTGTTGGCGGCATAACTGGCGCTCATGTCCTGTGAAATGATTACATATGCGCCGACGATCACCCCGATTGATAATACGCCCACGGCGATGGAGAGGACCACCAGGGCCGTGCGCGATAGGTTGCCGGTCAAATCGTGGAAGACTTTCAACCAACGTGGACGCATCGTGGTTGCTCTGCTTTCCCTTTCATATCCGATGCTGGTCGGCCGCGCGATTCTCCGCCGCCGTCTCACCGATCAGTTTCCCATCCGAAATGACGATCGTGCGGGAGGTGTGTCCCGTTAATGATGGGTCATGGGTGACCATGGCAATGGTCTTGCCACTTTTTACCAGGCTGTCGAACAATCCGATGATGCCCTCTGCCGAGCGCGAGTCCAGGTTGCCGGTCGGCTCGTCGGCGCAGATGATCGGCGGGTCGTTTGCCAGTGCGCGTGCAATCGCCGCACTCTGCTGCTGCCCGGTCGAAATTGCCACAGGCAGCTTGTGGGCCTGCGCTTCCAGACCGACCAGCTTGAGCAGGTCCATCGCCCTTAGTGGGCGTTCGTCGAAATCATAAATGCCGACGTAGTCCATTGGCAGCATCACATTCTCCAGCAGGGTCAGCATGGGCAGGAGTTGGAAGAATTGGAAGACCACTCCCAGGTTTTTGCCGCGCCAGAGCGAGCGTTCGCTTTCAGACATCTGGTAAATGTCCGTGCCGCCGATGACCACCTGCCCCGAGCTTGGATGGTCGATGCCGGTGATCATGTTGAGCAGCGTGGATTTGCCGCTGCCGGATTTGCCGACGATGGCGACAAACTCGCCCCGCCGCAGGGTCAGGTCCACCCCCTTGAGAACGGTGACCTCGCCGGCGGCATTCTTGAAGGTCTTGACGATCTTCTGCAGCTGGATGACGGTCTCCGCTTGGGCTGCCGGAGCCTGCCCCTGAACGCGTTTCACGCCTGCCTCACTTTTTCGGCCATTGGCTCTTCCGGTATGATCTCGCCATCCTGGATGACGAGATGGCGGGTGAAGCGCGGCGCTAGGCTGTTGTCGTGCGTCACCATGATGATGGTCTTGCCTCTATCCAGTAACCGTTCGAAGACTTCGAAGACGTGGTCTGCTGTGACCGAATCCAGGCTTCCGGTTGGTTCGTCCGCCACGATGATGGGCGGGTCATTGGCCATTGCACGCGCGATCGCCACGCGCTGCTGCTGGCCTCCGGAAATGGAATTTGGCCGTTTATAGGCATGTTCTTCCAGCTCGACCAGGCGCAGCAGTTCCATGGCGCGCCTCCGGCTCTCCCCGAACTGGTAAAGACCACACAGGTCCATTGGCAGCATCACGTTCTCGAGCAGGGTCAGCATGGGCAGCAGTTGGAAGGATTGGTAGACCACCCCCATGTTCCGCCCGCGCCAGAGCGCCAGGTCGTTTTCACCCAGTTGGTGGATCGAGACCGCCCCATCGCTGCCATGCACGATCACTTCCCCGCTGGTAAGCTGGTCCACTCCGGTGATCATGTTCATCAGGGTGGATTTCCCCGCACCGGATTTGCCGATCACGCCCAGGAACTCGGACGCATACACCTCTGCGTTGATGCCTCGCAGCGCGGGGAAATCGCCCGCCGCGGTCTCGTATACTTTGTAGACCTGCCGTATCTCGATGAGGGGTATGGGTTGGTTGGTAGGTGGGAGGGCTTCTGGCGCTGCGCGCGCCTCACGCGGGTACACGATTTTTCCTGATTGGAATTAAAGGAGGATTCTGCGGAAAGATTCTACTACATCCCACTTTTCTTTGCTTCTTGCTGGTCTATGAAGTATCGAATAGTGCGAAAAACAGGTGTGGGGCGCGTAGCACCCACGCACCTGTTTTTTCGCCTTTTTCCCCCCTTCCCAATCGGCGAAGGGGGCAGTGGGAAAGTACCCCGCCTGCACCCCGCAGGGGCGAAGGGGCATGGGGCATCCCGTGGCACCCTCGCACCGTTTTTTCGGTTTCTTCACTCCTTCGCCGCGGAATGGGGAAGATTGAAGCTCTTTTCTTCCTCTTCTCCCCGCCCTCGCGCAGCCTCCCCGAAGCAAAGCAGAGGGGACAAGAGTGGGGCGGGGATGGGGGTGAGGTTGAAAACGGGGACATTATGCAAATCCTGAGGAATATGCAAAAGGCCGTTTGCGCCAACGCAACTTGGTTCTATAATAAGGGAATTGCTCGGCTTGATTTAGGTTCTGTCCGAAAATTAGGGAGGAGTTCGCATTTTGAGTGCCGCGCACTCAAAATGCGGTTCTTCTATGATTTTCGAGTAGGCTCATATTCCATAATCACCACCCGCAAAAGTCACGCATCCGAGGTGAACCATGCCCAGAAGAAGGAAAAGTGACAAAAAGAAACGACCGGTGGCCGTCAGTGTGATCGCAGTCGCAGTGGCGCTGCTCTTCCTGATCCGCCTGTACCAGGTCTATCAACCTCTCTTCCGTCAGGAAGTCTTCACGCACGGCCTCACTGGTCCGCTCTTTAATGGCTGGCGGCTCACGAGCCTCGGCGCGGACCTCCTTTCCAGCATTACCTATCTGGTTCTGTCGCTGGCAGGCATCGTCGTCCTGATCGGTTTCCTGCGCCTGCGCCGTTGGAGCTGGTTGATCCTGATGACTTGGACGGGCGTTTCTCTCGCCATTTCCCTTGTGGATTACTTCTACAGCCACCCCAATTATGTCGTGATGGCCTCCAATGTTGTCATCGCTTTTGCGCTCAATATCACCGATGTGCAGCGCATTTTCGGGATAAGGAGGGACGATGGATCAAGCCTCTGACCGTCCTGTTGTACCGGTCGGTACACCGGACCTGGAACTGCTGCGGAAATTCGAGCCGGTCGTCTACTACACCAAGGGCGAACAGTTCTTTCCAACGGATATCGAGCATTATGTCGCCGAATGCAGCCTCTGGGAACATCATCCGGATGGGCCGGATGAACTCCTGGTCAGGCAGGGGGAACTCACGCTCGGGAAAATGATCGAACCCCGCCCGGCGGCCTTTGGGACCATCCGCTACCTGCGTTTTATCGAAGCCCTCAGCCTGGCCGAGGCGGCCCAGGTGCTGGCCGACCAGGCCCGCCTGCGCCGCAGGCTCGGTGATTATTTTTATAGTGGTATCGGTCGCCTGGCGCGTGGCGGCTTCCTGCCGCGCTTGGCGGATGGCCTGTTCTCGCTCTCGTTCCTGCTGCGCGGCAAGGTCTCGACGGTCAATGCGGCCGCCGCCGAACTGGACTACAACGCCACCCTGGAGGAGCATCCGCACTATACCTATTATGGCCGTGTCACCCGCCAGAACGGCTGGACCATCCTCCAGTACTGGTTCTTCTTTTCTTTCGATAGTTGGCGCTCCGGCTTCCACGGCGTCAACGACCACGAGGCCGATTGGGAGATGGCCAGCCTCTACCTCTATGAGCATGACGGGCAGCTCGTCCCGGAATGGGCGGCCTACGCTTCGCATGACTTCAAGGGCGACAACCTGCGCCGCCGCTGGGACGACCACGACGAGCTTGCCATCCTGGACGGCCACCCGGTCATTTTTGCCGGCGCCGGCTCGCACGCCTCCTACTTCCGCCGCGGTGAATACCAGGCGGAAGTGGATCTGCCCCTGCCGGCCTGGTTCTCGGGTCTCATCAAGGCCTGGAATAAGTTCTGGACGGAGACACTCGGCCAGCCTGCCGTGGATGCTTTCCACATCCCATTCGTCGACTTTGCGCGTGGCAATGGTCTGCAGATCGGTCCCGGTCAACCCCAGGCCTGGTCTCCGGTGCTGGTGGATGAGTCCACGCCCTGGGTCAGCCAGTACCGCGGCCTGTGGGGGCTCTTCGCCCGTGACCCGATTTCCGGCGAGAACGCTCCCGCGGGCCCCATGTACAACCGGGATGGTACGCCGCGTGGCTCGTGGTATGACCCGCTCGGTTTCGCCGGCCTTGACAAGGTCCCGCCGCCGCCGCAGGCTCTCCGGATGCTGGCGGAAAACTCTCAGAACGTCTCCCGGCGGCAGGAGGAACTGGAGAAATTGATCCCCGAAAAAACCGGCCGGCTGCAGTCCCTCGGTATCAAGTTGAAAGCGATGGAAGGCAACCCGCAACTGGCCAGGCAATCTGCCGCCCTGGATAAGGAGATTGTCGCGGCTTCGAATGAAGTGCATGCCCTCCGGCGCGAATCCTTGGAAAATACTGCCCTGCTCCAGGGACTGACCCGCCGGCTGGACCAGCTCCAGGCCGGCCGGCAGGATCCTCCGCATGCTCACATTCACCACCTGGCGGTACCCGATGACCTCACCCGGGCGCTGCGCTTCGACCGCGCTGCCGAGACCTGGGCTGCCATCAGCCTGAGCCTGCTGCTGTTTGCCATTGCCGGGTTGATCTTTTTTACCCCGCATTACCTCTGGGCCGGCCTGGCGAGCGTCCTGATCCTGTTCCTGGTGATCGAGTCGATCCTGCGCGGCGCCTTCATCCGCACGGTCGTTAACATCACCTTGATCATGGCCATGCTTGCCAGCCTGATCCTGTTCCTGCATTTCTGGAAATGGATCATCCTGGCGGCCTTGCTGGTCATGGGCATATCCCTCATGGTTCAGCGCCTGCGCGAGCTGACCGGCTGAGGGGAAGCGGTGGCATACTCTTCGTCATGGCGTCCTGCACGGCTGCCCGTGCGGTTAACAATCCAACAAATTTGAGATCACAAGGAACTGGTTGCCTTCTATGGGGAAAAATGGAAGGAAATAAGGAGTCGAGACGGTTCCGGCGCTGACGCTACCACCTTCGGGGGTGCTTCCCCTATGGGGACCTTCAGCCGACCCTCTCCCGGAGGGAAAGAGAGTGCGCGTAGCGCCAGGAATTGCGCGATAATGGGAAGAGTGGCATCGGTTCTGCGCCGCAGTAGAAGGGAGCAGAGTGGGTTTATCTTTCTGGGAAATGATTCACTGTCCAAGGAGGCTAAAATGGGACAAAAAAATAAACAAGCCCGGAATGAATCGGCTAAACCCGTCAGCCGGGTTGGGGAAGAGATAAAGGATTCCGAAACGCGCTACCGGCGGCTTTTTGAAACTGCCCAGGATGGGATACTCATCCTGGACGGCAACACGGGGAAAATAACCGACGTCAACCCGTTTCTGTTGAAAATGTTGGGCTACTCCCACGAAGAACTCCTGGGTAAAAAACTCTGGGAAATTGGCTCTTTTAGTGATATCAAAGCAAGCCAGTTTGCCTTTGATGAATTACAGAAGAAGAAATACATCCGCTACGAAGACCTGCCGCTTAGAACCAGGAACGGGCGGCGCAGGGAAGTGGAGTTTATCAGCAACGTCTATACCGTTGGCGACAAGCTGGTGATCCAATGCAACATCCGCGACGTCACCAAACGCAAACGGGTGGAAGAAGCCCTGGAAAAGTACCGGAATGAACTGGAAAGCATGGTTCAGAAACGAACAGCGGAGCTGGCTAAAGCCAATGAAGCCTTACAGACCGATATCACGGCACGCAAACAGGCGGACGAAGCACAGCAGCAAAGCGAAAAACGCTTCCGAACGCTCATCGAGAATGGCGCAGATGTCATTTCGCTGATTAATGCGGATGGTACTGTTTTATATGATAGTCCCTCCTACCAGCGAATGCTCGGCTATGGTGCCGAAGAACGGGTGGGGCAGAACACGTTCGAGTTGGTGCATCCGGATGATCGTGAAGGCCTGTTATCTCTCTTTGCGGGAATACTTCAAAAGCCAGGACTGGTTAACCTGCCTCCAACCCGCATTCGGCACGCCGACGGTTCATGGCACTGGATCGAAGGGGTCGCCAACAACCTGCTGGCTGAACCGAGTATCCAGGCCATTGTCGTCAATTTCCGTGACATCACCGAGCGCAAGCAAGCGGAGCAGGTCCTGCGTGAGAGCGAAGACAAATTCAAGCACGTCTTCGAGTACTCGAACGTGGGGAAATCGATCACTCTGGCATCCGGTGAGATCAATGTAAACCGGGCCTTTTGTGAAATGCTGGGCTATGCCGAGGATGAACTCAAAGGTAAAAAGTGGCAGGAGATCACCCATCCGGATGATATTGAATCAACCCAAAGGGAGGTTGACAGCATCATTTCAGGCGGGAAAGAAGCGACACGCTTCACCAAGCGGTATTTGCGCAAGGATGGCTCGATAATGTGGGCGGATGTGAGCTCATCCGTGCGGCGGGATGAACAGGGCAAAACACTTTACCTGATGACATCCATCCTCGATATCACCGAGCGCATGCAGGCGGAGGAGAAACAACAATACCAGGCCTCCCTGCTGAAAAATGTGAATGACGCAATTGTCGCCTCAGATGCTCAATTCCGATTGACTGCCTGGAATACGGCCGCCGAATCCGTGTATGGCTGGAAGGCGGAGGAAGTCATCGGAAAATATGGCCTGGACATTACCCAGACTCAATACCCGGAAACCGACCAGTCCAAAATGCTGGAAGACATTGCAAAAACCGGTTTCTATCGCGGTGAAGCAACCCAAGTTCGCAAGGATGGGAGACGCTTCCCGGTAGAAATTTCTTCTGTTGTTCTTCGCGATAGCAACAATCAGATCTCCGGGTACGTAAGTGTCAATCGCGATATAAGTGAGCGCAAAAAGGCGGAAGAATCGTTGCGCGAAAGCGAGGAGCGTTTCACCAAAGCTTTTCGCTCCATCCCGGATGCGCTGGTCATCAGCCGGCTGGAGGATGGGAAGATCATTGAAGCCAACGAGAGCTGGCGTAAAGTATTTGGTTACAGTCGTGAGGAGGTCATTGGGAAGAGCTCACTTGACCTCAATCTGTTTGCGGATCCAGTCGACCGCCAACGTGCCATCGCTGTGCTTCGTGAGCAGGGCTTTGTGCGTGATTTCGAGCTCCAGATCCGGCAAAAATCAGGCACGGTACGCACAGCTATTTTGTCCATAGAGCTTCTGGAGATTCAGGACGAACAATACATGCTTACGGTTGTTCAAGACATCACCGAGCGCAAGCAGGTGGAAGAAAAGTTGCGCGCGAGCGAAGAACAGTTCCGCCTGTTGGTGGAAGGCGTGAAGGATTACGCCATCTTCATGCTCGACCCGCAGGGAAACGTGACCAGTTGGAACAAAGGCGCAGAGATAATGAAGGGCTATCGCGCCGAGGAGATCATCGGGCAGCACTTCTCGCGTTTTTACCCCGAGGAGGATATTCGCGCAGGCGTACCCGAGTTATTGCTGAAAACCTCGGCGGCGCAAGGCAGGGTGGAAAGCGAGGGCTGGCGGGTGCGCAAGGATGGCACACGCTTCTCGGCAGACGTTGTGATCACCCCGATCTCTGATGAAAAACATCAACTACGTGGCTTTGTAAAAATCACGCGCGACATCACCGAACGCAAACGGGCTGAGGAAGCAGTACGAAATAGTGAGAAGCGCTTCCGTGCGTTAATCGAAAACAGTTTAGACGAAGTCTCAATTATTGCAGCTGACGGGTCACTGATATATGAAAGTCCGTCAGTTAATCCTACTCTTGGCTACGAAGCTGGCGAATTTCTTGGTCAGAGTCTATTTCAATTGGTATGTCCCGACGATCTTGAGCGTGTTCAAAGAACACTTACTAAACTTCTACAGGACAATAGTTTTCATCCACGTGAGCAATTTCGGTTGCGACACCGTGACGGGACTTGGCGCTGGGTTGAAGCAGTTGGCACGAACCTGCTTGCCGAGCCAAGCGTCGGTGGGATTGTCCTGAACTACCACGACATCACCGAGCGCAAGATGGCTGAGGAAGCCTTGGCAGCAGAACGTAATTTACTGAGTACCCTGATAGATAACCTGCCAGATAATATTTTTATCAAAAACTCCGATGGCCGTATTGTTATGGATAACAGTGCACATAGGCGCCTGCTGGGGGTGACTACCCAGGAGGAGACCATGGGAAAGACCGATTTCGATTTCTTCCCGCAGGAACTGGCTGCCTCATACTATGCCGATGAGCAGGAGATCATTCGCTTGGGTGAAGCGTTGATCAATCGAGAAGAACTTACCGTCAATCCAGATGGCGAACAAAGATGGCTACTAACCACCAAGGTGCCTCTACGAGATCACCAGGGGATGATTACGGGGATTGTGGGCATTAACCGTGACATCACCGAGCGCAAGATGGCAGAGGAAGCGCTGGTCGCCGAGCGGTCGCTGCTGCGCACCCTGGTGGAAATTCTCCCCGATCCAATCTACGTGAAGGATGCAACCGGCCGCAAGACCCTGGCCAACCCGGTGGACCTGCTCGACATGGGGGCCGCCTCGGAAGCCGAGGTGCTGGGCAAGACCGATTTTGAGTTTTTCCCCTCTGACCTGGCCACCGCCTATGCTGCCGACGATCAGCGCGTGCTCCAGTCCGGTGAGTCGATCCTCAACCGCGAGGAACAAATCACCTTGCCAGGCGGTGCCCTTGGCTGGCAGTTGACCTCCAAGGTGCCCTTGCGCGACAGCGCTGGCCGGGTGGTTGGCCTTGTGGGCGTCGGCCACGATATAACCGAGCGCAAGCGCGTTGAGCAGGCTTTGGCCGAGTTTGAAAAGAGATTCAGGTGGCTTTATGAATATGCTCCCAGCGCGTATCACATCATAACGCCGGATGGCGTCATCACCGATGTCAATCATAAATGGTGCGAGTTGCTGGGTTATCGCAAGGAGGCGGCGGTTGGAAAGTCGTTATTTGATTTCATGGTAGAGCAGGAAAGAGAGTCGGCGAAAACCTCATTCGAAACGAAAAAGCGGAGTAAGCAGGCATTCACTGAGGGAGGCGAGAGAGGGTTTATCACCAAAGACGGCGCAGTCAAAACATTCAAGATCTACGATTCCTTGTCAATGGATGAAAGTGGGGAGGTCTCGTCCATTCAGACGACCATTGAAGACATTACCGAACGCAAGCAGGCAGAAACGCAGATTCAACGCCAATTGGAACGCCTGGCCGCCCTGCACGCAATTGACATCGCCATTGCCGGCAGCACCGACCTGAACCTTACGCTCGATATCATTCTTGAACACGTTGTAAGGCAATTGAGCATGGATGCAGCGGATGTGCTGCTGCTCAACCCGTACTCCCAGACGCTGGAATATGCCGCCGGGCTCGGCTTCCGCACCGCTGCGCTTCAGCAAACCCAATTGCGTTTAGGGCAGGGTTATGCCGGCCTGGCAGGTAAGGAAAGAAAAACCATCCATGTATCTAATTTGCGAGGCCATAAGACGGATTTTCTGCGCTCCCCATACTTCAAATCTGAAGGATTTGACACTTATTATTGTGTACCGCTCATCGCCAAAGGGAAGCTCAAGGGCGTCCTGGAGACCTTCCAGCGTGCAGCGCGCGAACAGGATAGCGAATGGCTCGATTTCCTCAATACCCTGGCAGGACAGGCGGCCATCGCCATAGACAACGTTACACTGTTCAATGACCTCCAACGCACGAATGATAACCTGCTTACGGCCTACGATATCACCATTGAAGGCTGGTCTAAGGCTCTTGACCTGCGTGACAAGGAAACCGAAGGTCATACCTTACGGGTCACCGAGATGACTTTGAACCTGGCGCACAGCATGGGATTGAAGGATGCGGATCTGGCGAATATTCGACGAGGCGCACTACTGCACGATATCGGCAAAATGGGTATCCCGGATGGGATCCTGCTCAAGCCTGGTCCATTGACGGATGAGGAATGGGTGATGATGAAGAAGCATCCGGCATTAGCATACGAACTGCTTTCACCTATCAATTATTTGCGCCCGGCGTTGGACATTCCCTACTGTCATCACGAAAAGTGGGACGGAACGGGTTACCCGCGCGGCCTGAAGGGTGAACAAATTCCGCTGGGGGCACGCATCTTCGCCGTGGTCGACGTATGGGATGCGCTCACCTCCGACCGGCCTTATCGCAAAGCCTGGTCGAAAGAGAAAGCCCTCGAGCATATCCGGGCGGGTGCCGGGACTCATTTCGACCCAAAGGTGGTGGATATGTTTTTGAATTTGCCCAGTCAGGGTACATAGGTTGCAGGCTGACACAACTGCAGGCTGGCCGGCAGGACCCTCCGCATGCCCACATTCACCACCTGGCGGTGCCCGATGATCTCACCCAAGCTCTGCGCTTCGACCGCGCCGCCGAGACCTGGGCGGCCATCAGCCTGAGCCTGCTGCTGTTTGCCATTGCCGGGCTGATCTTTTTTACCCCGCATTACCTCTGGGCCGGCCTCGCGAGCATCCTGATCCTGTTCCTGGTGATCGAGTCGATCTTGCGCGGCGCCTTCATCCGCACGGTCGCCAACCTCACCCTGGTCATGGCCATGCTTGCCAGCCTGATCCTGTTCCTGCATTTCTGGAAATGGATCATCCTGGCGGCCCTGCTGGTCATGGGCATATCCCTCATGGTCCAGCGCCTGCGTGAGCTGACCGGGTGAAGGGAAGCGGGGGCAGGCAGGCCGGATTAATGGGTTGTCCGCGACCGGTATCCCAGTTTGACGGAATCAAAACGTCAAATAAGTTATCTGTTTGAAGTGGAATTGTAGTCGCTAATAGTATCTATTCAGTTTTTTTGTTACTTTAATAAGAGATGCTCTATGCACTTATCCTTGCCTGGTTTAGTAAAATTGCTACAACCTAGTTGAGAACAATGTGGTAAATCCACATACTTTCCAGCGTCAAAATCTACTTGAAACTCTACTCTATCTATGCAATAAACATGTGGATCACTCATCGCTTTTAACCACAAGTAACCCACTCATTTCATACGATGGCCGTGGGTTTCTTTCAAGGACAGCCGAACCCACGATTGTACCTGGCAAATGATTTACATAGACACAGAATTCTTTGTTTTTAGTATTTTGAATCCACGTTCCTTCCTCAGCAATATATTTCGCAACTTCTTTCTTATTATTTACAACTTCGCACGAGACTACAGAGCGAAACTCATCAAGTGCCAACGGCAAACAGTATGGATTGTGCTTTTCTGTAACAAGGCCCTCGTAATTACTCCACTTTACGGCGATGCAAGTAGGGCACGTTGGTTGTTTTTCTCCATTGAAAATGTTTTGACATTCAGGACATTTTATTAAACTCATATAAACCTAACCATATACTAATACCTTAATCTCATCCCATTGACAGATGACTTAGCAGCGAGATCTATTACCTCCCTATCAAGCATTTCTAACTCTGCAAATCTCAACATTAACCCCGACAGTTTTTATCAAAAAATTCATCCAGTTGTATTGGTGTATAGCTACTCCCTCATTCTCAGCTTTTACCTCGGCGAATAGCGGTTTTCCATTACAAACGAGAAAGAGATCTGGAAACCCTTTTCGATTTTGATTAAAATCATCAATCATTCGAGTCATTATGCAGAATAGCTGTTCTGATGAGATTAAGTCGATAGCTAGCAATAACAGCTCAACATTTTTATAATTCTCCCAATCCATAAGTCTGCAACGTTCACCATAATGCTGCTTATGAGAAACCCTTACCTCATCGGCGATATTGGGTTTTGACAATCCGAATAGCCGTGTCTGAGTAAGTTCATGAATGCGTTTCTCAACGAGGAATTTTCGGCGTACATAGAATTCGGGTTTAAAGAAATCCAATGGTATGTCCTGATGTGGGCCTGGAAAAACGCCAAGCTGTGGTGTATATACACCGGGTAATTTTGCGAAAATCACATCCCAAAACAATAACGTCATTATGGCCCACCAGTATCCATTCTCTGACCATAGCCCATTACACCCCAAATGTCTATAATGCGCTAAGGCGAGTTGCTCAATCGTAATCGTTTGATCAGCACTGGACTTGTAAAGGGTCTTCTTTCCTTTCTCGGCAAGTCTTTGGCCCGTTATCCAATGAATAGGAATTCCATGTTCTTCAGTGGGTAGATCTCTTGTACGCGTATCTTGGGTAGCCTTTTTTCTTTCTTTAGGTTTTGTTTTCTGGTCAGTACCAGATTGAATTTTGGCTTTCAGTTTTTCTATCTGTCTGCGAAGGAAATTCTTTTCAGTTTCGCTGATCGTTTTATAATCTAGAGCAATACATGCTTCGCATACTCGAATTGCTTCCTGTAGCTTGCCTTGTTTTGTATAGATAATTCTCAATGATTGATAAGCACAGTTGGTCTCGGCTTTGTCGACAACATTTTGCTCGAAGAGTTTGATAGCCTCGTCGATTTGGCCTACCTTTTTTAGCTCCAAACCTTTGACATTTCGCTCAACCATAACTAATGTGAGCTCGTTCTCTGCTTTGAGCCGCGCAATAAATTCGTCATCAGGTAGGTTGTCAACTGGAAACATTGCGTGGCAAATTTCCTGTCGCGCTACACCATGTGAGAGTTGTTCGTTGGCCCAATTTATGTAATCTGTTTTGTTAGGGAAGTGTGGGACGAGTAATTGTTGCATGGCATTTCCTTTGTCTCTTTCTCATGAAGGATCCAACGATCTCTCCAGCCCCTGTTGATCCATTTTTTAATTATTACGCACCCAATTCCCAACGGACTAACCCTTTCTAATCACTCCATCAAAATAGATTATAGCAAACAATCCACTATAATTGCTTTAGAAGATTATCCCTAAAGGCGATAAATCATGAAAGAATTTCAATTTCTCGGAACATTATTACCATCTCACCCCGACTTTTTACCGATTGAAAAAACAATCCGGGAAAAGTATAGTTTGTCTGAAATCAGCCCAAACGATGACCCGAAAATATAAATTTATTTAGGTTATGAATTTGTACCTTTGGAAGAATTCCGCAAAGACATAGAAAGCCGAGTTCTTGAAGGTTATTAAACGCTGTTTTGAAAAAAGAGAAAGAAATCGTTCAAACCGAGGAACAGTCTCAGAAATGATCTGATATCGAAAAGACAGGAGTAAGGAAAATGCAAAAACGAAAACTTGGAAACAGCGGCTTGGAAGTTTCGGCTCTTGGGCTCGGATGCATGGGAATGAGCTTTTCCTACCCTCCGTTTCCGGACAGGCAGGAGATGATCTCACTGATTCGTACCGCTGTTGAACGCGGTGTCACATTCTTCGACACCGCTGAAGTGTATGGCCCGTTCATAAACGAAGAACTCGTGGGTGAAGCCCTTTCGCCCTTCCGTGGACAAGTCGTGATCGCCACCAAGTTCGGGTTTAAACCTGCTTCCAGCGGCGAGGCGAGGTGGAGCGAGCTGGATAGTCGTCCGGAGCACATCAAGGAAGTTGCTGAAGCCTCGCTCAAGCGCCTTAAAGTCGAGTGCATCGATTTGTTTTACCAACACCGTGTGGATCCGAACATCCCCATCGAGGAGGTGGCGGGAGCGGTGGAGGACCTGATCCAGGCGGGCAAGGTCAAGCACTTCGGCCTTTCGGAAGCCGGAGCGCATACCATCCGTCGCGCACATAAGGTTCAGCCGGTCACTGCACTCCAGAGCGAATACTCCCTGTGGATGCGGACTCCTGAGAAGGAAGTGATACCGGCCCTTGAGGAACTCGGCATCGGCTTTGTTCCCTTCAGCCCTCTGGGGAAAGGCTTCCTGACGGGCAAGATCGACGAAAATACGAAGTTCGATGGTACCGATTTCCGAAATATCGTCCCACGCTTTGCGCCCGAGAATCGCAAGGCGAATCAGGCATTGGTTGATCTGCTCGGCAAGGTCGCAGAACAGAAGGGCGCAACGCCCGCTCAAATCGCGCTCGCCTGGCTGCTGGCCCAAAAGCCGTGGATTGTTCCCATCCCTGGCACGACGAAGCTGCAGCGCCTGGACGAGAACATCGGGGCAGCCGCACTCGAACTGACGCCCGATGATCTCCGTGAAATCGAAAGTGCCGCATCGAAAATAACGGTGCAAGGGGCTCGCTATCCCGAAAACTTGGAGAAATTGACCGGTCGCTGAGCGACAAAAAGGCAATCAAGAGAAGGAGATGCGCAGATGACAACTTGGACAGGCGATGAACTCAACAAGATCGGAACAGCGGAAGAGTTGCGAATCGCGTCACTCCGACGCGACGGCACGCTGCGAACATCAGTGATCATCTGGGTCGTCCGCATTCGGCGACGACCTCTATGTCCGGTCCGTGAACGGGCGCACTTCCGCCTGGTTTCGCGGCGTCCAGGTGCGGCATGAAGGCCGCATCCAGGCCGGCGGCGTTGAGAAAGATGTCACCTTTGTGGAGGAGGCCTGTCCCGGGATCAACGAACAGCTCGATGCCGCGTATCGCACAAAATATCGCCGGTACCCTTCAAGCGTCGACTACATCAACAACCCAACGGCACGATCCGCGACGATCAAACTGGTGCCGCGTTCGTCAAACTCCTAGTTCAATAACCATTTCGTTCTTGAAAACTCAGACATACAACTTTCCCCGCCGGATTGGGTGGAAGGTCAAATCCCGGGAATAATCCGGTTATCGGTAATCAAAAATCCGCCTTCATGGTGGATTTTTGGATGCCCCCAGGGGGGGTATTTTATATACGGAATACTTCATTTCCAATCCTGTAATGCATATATTTATGATATAATTGATTATAAAAGTAAATATTGTCCATTATATTGATATCCGTGTACCTTGCAGGTTCAAAAATAGGAATTCAACATGCTAAAAATGAATAAGGTTTCTCGAATCCAAACCAACCGGTTGTGGATGATGATCGCGCTCTCGAGCGTTGTCCTGTTTGCAGCCGCGTGCGGCCAAGCCGCCGCTCCAAGCGTAAATCCAGGCGCTCCGGCGGTTGCGTCACTAGCTCCGCTCCCAACAGCAATTCCACAATCAACTGATACGAGTTCTATACCCCCTACAGCAAATAACTGTACCCTGCTTTCAAAGGACGATGTGGGCAAGGTTCTAGCGGAAGATGTTGTAGATGTCAGGGAACCATCACCCGATGGTTCGATTTGTGTGTACCAAACCAAGAATTTGATTCTCGAGCTGACATTCATTCATAAATTTGGCGGCTTCGTCAACAGTGTCAAATACATGGAAGGCGTCCGGACAAACGGCATTGGCGACAGCCCGTTGGATGTTCCGGGGTTGGGCGATGAGGCGTTCTACCATGGCTCTTCGAAATATAGACTACTCCAAGTCCGAAAGGGTGATACCGTGTATGGCTTTGGTGTGAGGAACGTCACCTCGGATCAATCACTTTCGTCCCCAGAGAACGCCCAAGCATTGGAAAAGGCAGTGGCCGACTTGTTACTCAGTCGCCTGCTTTAAGCGAGAAGGGCTAGGACAAAATTACTGTGTGCTGCGTAGCAGTATACAAAGAGCAGTAAAGGTTGATCAAAATAGAAAGACGACAGCCGGCCAATTGTGGTCGGCTGTCATTTTCTTATTCCTCATCATGCCATTTCCCTGCCTGCTGGAAACGGTTATTACATTCCCCTCATATGGCGTCTGTCTGCCATCCCACGGATTATTGGGATATTACCTAATTCCATTCAACTGTCAAAACTTCACTACCGTACAAATAGGTGCCCCCAAGCACTTCGAACCGCTGATAGGGTAAGGGGGCTCTGTCCCGAGCAGCCCGCATAATAACATCGTTTTGTCCTTCCCAAAACAGAACATATGTGCTATTATTCAGCATGCCTGTTTTTCTGTCTTCACCTTCCATTTGGAGAAGCACCTGCCATGCTGAAATCCCCTCCCCCTTTCGTAGAGTTCCCCATTACTTGTCACTCATCTCTTTTCCATGCCCCCGATCCTCTGTCGAGAATCAGTCGTTCCTCTTCGTTACGCGGAACGACTGCAAGAGGAAGCTCTATCCTGCAACTACAAAACTATCTAACTACAGTACCGTGTATTTTTGGGTTCAGACTACCCAACTACTCCTCCTCCATTCGTTCCGCGGAAAATTCAAAAGAAGTGACATTAATTCCTTGGTTGCTCTGTCCCTCGTTACTCGTTTCTCAATCCAATCCCCAATCAGCAATCCCCGATCTTCATTCGGGAAATATTCGTTTTTTCCAGTTTCCAAAAAAACCACACAAAAATCCCCCTTTCATCCCGCATTATATGGCTCCGCCCTTTTTTTTGTTCCTCAAATTCAAATCCGCTATTTTTCACTCGGGAATCCGCCAGGTTTCCTCATTTGTTCCTCAAGAACAAATCCCAAATCTGCAACAGCGTCCCTAATGTGCCCCCCGCAGGGGCATTGGGGATCAATAATCAACGATCAACAATCAATAGCCAACGATCAACAATCAGAAATCTCCAATCAACAATCAACAATCTGCAATCATCAATTCCCTGAACCTTAACAACTGAAAAAACTTCGTGAACCTCCTGTCCCCGCCTGCCCTGGTTTTATTAGGGCACTTTGGGGATTGTGATCCTTAGTGTCCTTCGTGTCCTTCGTGGTTAATTCTTTGTCTTAATTCTTTTCCGGGCCCTCATTCCTCGCCCCGTACGCCCAATTAAAATCCGTCCCCAGGGTTCCAGCCATATAGGTGCGCTTGTCCGACAAGTTTAGCTTCTCTGCGCTGGTTTCCGAAATGAGCGGGATGGGCTTCAGGCTGTACAGCCGTTTCGTGACCTTCCGAATACCCGCTTCGTCCCACATCCAGCTTGGGTCCTGGAAGTGTCTCAGGTCCAGCGGGCGGGTATACGCCCGCAGGGTCTTTTCCCTCTGCAGGTTGAAGTAGAACTCGAAGTAGGTCATCGCCAGCTCGCGCAGGTTGCGGTGGACCGGCTCACGCGAGCGCAGGTTGGGATAGTTCGACTTGGCCAGCGCACCCCAGGTCCCCTCTACCTGGAAGACCGCCAGCACATGGTCGTCGTCGGATTTGGGCGCCGGCACCAGGTCCAGGATGAGCGGACGGAAGCCGATCCGCCAGAGCGCCAGGGCAGCCATGATGCCCCCATCCAGGCAGTGGGCCTGCCCATCCATCATCACGCGCAGTGGCGATCGATCCAGCTCCTCGGCTCTATAAGGAATGCTGTCCAGGTATTCCTGCACAGCCGCCGGGCTCTCCAGGCCCCGAAAAGCCGCCCGCAGGGTCTGTGGCAGGCGCTCCTCAAATTCAGCTATGGCGTTCATATTCATTATCCTCTTCAAAATCCCTTCCCAGCAGAGAATGAAAGATTGAAAAAATTGATACGAGTCTCTATCAATTTTTTCTCTACCTATTATTACCAGTTCACCGGTCCGCTTAGCAACGCCACCAGCAGCTTGACGGAGTTCTGGACATCCTCATAATCCACCATCTCGGACGGGGTATGCACATAACGGCAGGGGATGGACAGGCAGCCGGACGGAACGCCCGAGCGGGTCACCTGGATGGCTCTGGCATCCGTGGAGCCGCCATCGAGCACTTCCCGCTGGTAGGGGATGCGTTTCCTTTCAGCTGTAGAACACATCCATTCCACCAGGCGCGGGTCGGCCAGCATGCCTGTATCCTTGACCTTGACCGCCGCGCCTTTTCCGAGGCTGATCGCCATGGGTTTGCTCTTGGGAGTGTCGCCGGTCAGGGTGACGTCCACGGCCAGGCCGATTTCCGGGTCGATCCCGAAGGCCGAAGCGCCGGCTCCGCGTGTACCGACTTCTTCCTGGGTGGTGAAGGCGAAATACAGCTCGTGCGAGGTAGTCCCGGTTCCAGCACGGGGCAAGGTTTTCAAAGCGCGCAGGGTCTCGATGAGCACCGCGCAACCGATGCGGTCGTCCATCGACTTGGCCACCAGGCGCCGGCCCAGGTCGAGGAAGGGTCGCTGGAAAGCCGCCACATCACCAACCTTCACCGGGCAGTCCCTGGCGCTGGTCGCGCCGACATCGATGAAGCATTCGGAATACGATGGCAGCTTGGTTGCAGCCAAATCTGCTTCCATGCCAACCAGCCCTTCCGTGCCGTTGGCGAAATGGACACGGCCGCTCAACAAGGTGTGCGGGCGGACAAAACCGAGACTGGTAAAACGAATGAAACCATTCTCGTCAATGTGTGTGGCGATCAGGCCGATCTCGTCCATGTGGGCGGCCAGCATGATTCGCTTGCCGTTCTTGCCTTTGGTCCCTTTCCGGACGATCAGGTTGCCGAGGGCGTCCACCCGCACCTCATCGGCAAGGGCTTCCACTTCGCCGCGGATGACCTCCCGGATGACAAATTCGTAGCCGGATGGGCTGAACGTTTCAGTTAATTTCTGGATGAGACTTTTCATGTTTTCACCAATGGATGACACTCAGGGTTGCGGATGGATTATTTCCATTCGGTATGCTATGCACGCTCGGATGCCAGGAGTTCCGGCGAAAGACGGCCCAGGGCGGCGTACAGCAGAGACAGGCTGTTCTTCCAGTCCTCGAGACGGGCGACCGATATGGCTGTGTGGCTGTAGCGATGCGGTACCGAGACCGAGATACTCGGCACCCCCGCCCGGGTTTTTTGGATGGCGCCGGCGTCTGTCCCGCCGCTTCCCGGCTGGCGGTACTGGTAAGGGATTTTCATGACCTGCGCCGTTTCAGCCAGCCAGCGCACCAGGCGCGGATCGGATAGGGTGGAGTGATCGGCAATATAAATGGCCGGGCCAAGACCGAGCTTGGTGTTGTAGGCGGTATTCTCTTCCCTGTCCCAGGCGGGCAGGTCGTAGGCAGGAGTGGCGTCCACGGCGATCCCGATATCGGGGTCGAAGGCGTAGGCGGCCACTTTCGACCCGCGCACGCCAATCTCCTCTTGGACGGTGAAAGCCGCCAGCAGGTCGATCTCCGCCGGAGCATGTTTGAGCAGCTCGATCAGGGTAACAACCCCCAGGCGGTCATCAAGCGCTTTGGCCATCAGCGACGGGCCGCTGCGCTGGAAGCGCGTGGCGAAGACTGCCCGGTCACCCGGCTTGATCTTGCTGCTTCCGGGACCGGTATCGATCCGCAGGGTCTCCAACGGGATCTTCTGCTTGAGCTCCTCGTCGGTGGCCAGGTGGATCGGGCGTGCCCCGATCACGCCGGGGACGTGTTCCCGGCCGATTATGACTGCCTTACCGGGCAGTTGGCACACGTCAATGCCGCCGACGATCTCGAAGCGGAACAGCCCTTCACCGTCGTCAGCCACCAACATGAGACCGACTTCGTCCATGTGGGCGGAGATCATCACTCGCAGGCGCTTCTTACCTGTACCGTTTTTCGTTGCTAGCACGTTGCCGAGTGCGTCCACCTTGACTTCATCTGTGTGGCCCTGGATCTCTTCGAACACGATGCTGCGTACTTCGGCCTCGTCGCCGGAAACGGCGCAGGCGTTGCAGAGTTTTTCGAGCAGTTTTATTTGAGCGTTTCCAATAGTGGGCATCATTATTTATCCCAAACCATCTGTTCCATGAAGTCTGGCCCCAGTCCAGCTATGAACTCGGCCAGCAGGCGTCCGGCCCGTTGGATGTCCTTGATCGCCACCACTTCGACCGGCGTGTGCATGTAACGTAGCGGAATGCCCAATACCAGCGTCGGGATACCCTCTGCCACCACCTGGGTGGCCATGGCGTCCGTGCCGGAGTGGCTTGGAGTATATTCCAGGGCGTAGGGAATTTCGAGCTTGTCGGCTAATTCCTTCATGGCTTTGTGCAAAGTCGGGTGCATATTCGGACCCATGGTGATCGTCGGTCCTTTGCCAAGCGGGAAGGCACTCCAATCCGAAGTGCCGGGGCCTTTGGCGAAGGTCACATCCACAACGATTGCAAGCCTCGGGCGAAGTTCGAAGGCCGAACCAGCCGCCCCGTGGGCGCCGACTTCCTCCTGTGAGGTGGCAATTGCCCACACGTCCCATGTGTGCGGTCGCGACTGCAACTCCTCCAGGCAGACGGTCAGCGCAGCCACCGAGGCACGGTTATCCAGAGAATGGCCGGAAAGCGTATCACCACTCAACTCCACCGGCGCCTGGGCAAACGAGACCACGTCGCCGACGCGCACCAGTTCCGAGACTATGCGCGGTAGCAGGCCGGTGTCGATGAACAGATTCCTCAGTGGCACCGGTCCATCCCGCTCCTCCTCCGGCAGAAGGTGAGAGGAGGGCTGGACAACCACGCCGGGCAGCAATTTCGTCTCGCCTGTACCACTGGTGTTTTTTCCAGTGGCGCCTGTACCACTGGTGTTTTTTCCAGTGGCACCTGTACCACTGGTGTTTTTTCCAGTGGCGCCTGTACCACTGGCGTTTTTTCCAGTGGCAAAAACGGTCACCGGTGTTCCAAGCAGGACGCGTGCATCCACACCCCCCACCTGGGTGGTCCGCACGAAACCGTCCGTGATGCCGGTGACCATCAGGCCGATGCTGTCCATGTGGGTGGAAACCATCACGGAGGGGCGCGGTTCCTTACCGGTACCACGTCGCAGTCCATGCAGCGAGCCGATCTTGCCGCGGCTGAGTTCGTCAACCAAGGGCTGCCATTTATTTGCGATGATTTTGGCGACCGGGTCCTCGTAGCCGGAAATGCCCGGAGCGGAGATCAGGTCTTTGAGAAAGGGGATTAGTTCTGTCATGGTGGATTTCGGTCAGCCTCCACTTAAAGGTCCTCTTCAGAAGTAGGCGTATCGGACGGGAGCGGTGTGTCTGTAGGGATGGGAGTATCGGAAGATGTGGGTGTGGGTGTCAGGGTTGGAAGTGGCGTGAAGGTCGGTGTATATGTTGGCGTAAACGTTGGGGGATAGGTTGGAGTGAAAGTACTCGTTGGGATTTTGGTCGGGGAGTTTGTGGAGCTGGGTATTGCCGTCAGGGTGAAAGTGGAGGTGGGGGTCGTGGTCCAGGTGGGTGAATTTGTGGACGTGGCCGTCGGCGTGACAGTGGAAGTGAGAGTCTGGGATGCAGTTGGCGTCTCGGTCGGTGCGTTGTGAACAGGTGCGAGTTGCAGTACGATGACTCCCACGCAATAGAAGGGAATGGTCGCCAGGATGACGACTGCCAGGGTCATGCGGGTGCGGTTGCGCCTGGAGGCATTCGTGAACATCTGGCTATGATAACATCAGCCGGAGAGATGGGCAAGCGGCTAAGCCAGACCCCCGAGTTCTCATAGAACTCGGAGGTCTACGGAGCGGAGATTCAATACTGTTTATCTTCGCGTTCTTCGCCTCTTCGCGGTTAAAATAGATTTGTGATTCCCCTTCATCTCAAACTCTCCGGCTTCCTGTCTTACCGTGACACAGTCGAACTGGATTTCACCGGCTTCGATCTGGCCTGCATTTCCGGCTCGAATGGCGCCGGAAAATCGTCCCTGCTCGACGCGATGACCTGGGCATTGTTCGGCCAGGCGCGTAAACGCGATGAAGCGGTTATCAACCTGCAATCCAAAACAGCGGAGGTGGCTTTCACTTTCGCCTATGAAACGAATGTTTACAGGGTAATACGGTCGCTGGCGCGTGGCAAGACCACCACGCTGGAATTCCAGATTCAGCTGCCAGCCGCCAGCATCCAGCCTCCCGAATGGAGACCGCTTACCGAACGCACCCTGCGGGATACCCAGGCGCGTATCGAACAGATCCTGCGCCTGGACTACGATACCTTTGTAAACGTTTCGTTTTTCCTGCAAGGCCGGGCCGACCAGTTTGCCCAGCAGCCGCCCACTCGCCGCAAGGAAATCCTGGGAAACATCCTGGGTTTGGAAGCCTGGGAAATCTACCGGGAACGTGCTGCCATTCACCGCAAAGGGATCGAACGCGAGCTCGAATTCGGTGGACGGGCGCGTGGTCGAGATTGACGCGGAACTGGGTGAGGAAGAATCCCGCAAGCTGCACCTGGCAGAACTGGAGAGTCAGCTCAAAGGGCTGGCAGCCAGCCGCAAGGTCCAGGAGACGACGCTGGCTACTATTAAACAGGTACGCGCCGCCCTGGACAAGCAAAGCCAGCTGGTCCGGAAACTGGCTGAAGCATTGGAACGTTCCCAGGTGAACCTGGCCGGGCTTAACGACCGGCTGGCCGTTAAAGAGACCGAGCGGAGCACCCACGCGGATCTGGTGAAGCGTGCCGCCGAGGTGGAAGACGCTTACACGGCCCTGCGGAAGGCCCGTCTCGACCTTGAAAAATGGGAGCAGGTCGCCGGGCGTTTCCGGGAACACGACCAACAGCGCCAGCCGTTGTTGCGCGAGATCGAGGCGGAACGTGCCCGCCTGGAGCAGGAGAGGACTGGTCTGGAGCAACAGCGTTTAGCATTTGGCAATCAGGCTTCCTCCGCCGCGGGATACCAGGAGGAATTGGCAGGCGCAAAAATGGTGCTCGAGCAGGCCGAGGGAAAACTGGCCGAACGCAACCTGCTTGAAAAACAGGCCCAGCAGGCGCGTGAGAAACAAGCCGAACTGCGCGCCGAGAACACCGCTTTGAAGACCGGGATGGATGAGCTCAGGGACCGCATTGAAAAACTTAGTGCTGCTGAAGGTGCGGTCTGTCCATTGTGTGGACAGTCGCTCAGCCTGGAACACCGCCAGTCGACTCTGGAGCAGCTTAATGTCGAAGGCCGGCAATTTGGTGATCGCTGGCGCAACAACAAGTCGGCGATGGAAGAGTTGGCAATCCAGATCACGCATAATGAATCGCAGTTCGCGAATTATGCCTCAGCTGACAATGACCGCTTGACCGCTTCCAAGGCCATCAGCCAACTAGTCGAACGCTTGGAGAGTTTCCAGAAACAATCCGGCGAATGGGAGCAGAGAGGCGCAAAACGCCTGGTCGCTGTCACGAAATTGCTCGAAAAGGAAAAATTTGCTGTAGACGCTCGCAAGAAGCTGGCCAGCCTGGATAAGGAACTGACGGCCCTCGGTTACGCGGCGGCCGCTCACGATGCCGCCCGCCGGGCCGAGGTCCAGGCTCGTCCGGCCGAGGCCGAGTACCGGGCGCTCGAGTCAGCCCGAGCCGCGCTCAAGCCGCTCGACGATGAAATTGCCAACCTGGGATCAACCATTGGCAGCCAGCAGGCAGCCATTCACGCCCAGCAAGCGGAATACGATGAGGCGTCCGCTGCATTGTCCGCCTTGGAGGTCCAGGCTCCAGACCTGGAGACGGCCGAACGTAGCCTGTTCGACTTGCAGGAGCGCGAGAACCAGTTGAACCAGGAGGTCGGCGCGGCGCGCCAGAAGGTCATGGTTCTGGACGACTTGCGTAAGCGCAAGAAGGCACTTGAAGCGGAACGGGTCGAACTGGGGCTGCAGATCGAACAGTACAAGGCTCTGGAACGCGCATTCGGCAAGGACGGCGTCCCGGCGCTGCTGATCGAGCAGGCCTTGCCGGAGATCGAAATGAAGGCCAACGAGATTCTGGGCCGGCTGAGCGACGACACGATGCACCTGCATTTCGAGACCCAGGCCAAATACAAGGATGAGAAACGCAAAGACCTGCGCGAAACGCTCGAGATCCAGGTCAGTGATGGAGCCGGGCTGCGAGACTATGAAATGTATTCCGGCGGGGAGGCCTTCCGGGTCAACTTTGCCATCCGGCTGGCGCTTTCGGAAGTGCTGGCGCAACGCAAGGGGGCACGCCTGCAAATGCTGGTCATTGATGAAGGCTTCGGATCACAGGATGCACTGGGTCGCCAGCGCCTGATCCAGGCCATCAATGCAGTGAAAGGTGATTTTGCCAGGATCCTGGTGATCACCCATCTGGAAGAATTAAAGGATTCCTTCCCGACCCGCATCGAGGTGGAAAAGACGGAAACGGGTTCAACGTTGGTGGTAATTTAAATACTTCGTAACAATTATATGTAAACGCTCAGCGCCGCCAGCGGGATCAGAAGACGGGCGGCCTTATTCTTGCCCACCTGATATTTCTGGATCTACTCCGCCCGGATCAACGACCCGCAGTAATCACACTCGACGGTGCTGGCGTCCACCCAGGTGGCCTCATCGGCGCGAATGGGCGCCCCGCATTTGCTGCAGTTGGTCGGCAGGCGGCCGCGTTGCCCATCGGCAGGGGAGGCCGGCGGCATGGGTCCAACCCGGGAACCGAATTCTTTTGTTAGTGCGGCCGCGGCATTTGGCATGCCATTGTTGGTAAATTTGCGAGTGATGTTGGTATAGAAGACCGGCGTGCGTCGGACCATCTGGTTTTGGACGAACAGGGTCAGAGCGGATCGGGCCTGGGACAGGGCGGTCTGCTCGTTATGGCTGTCGGCATAGGCATGAGCCGCCTGCGCGTGCAGGTTGGCAGCGCGCCGGGGATGATTGGTGGCCTCCATCTGACCCGCCAATCCCGCAAAAAGCGGAGCGGCCTTTCCGGGTTGCCCATTCGCCACGAACCGGTTGGCCTGGTTCAAGGTCTGCATCTGGGCTGGTGGAAGCGGATTGGGCTGGAAGGCAGGGTCTCGAAATCGTCGGAACATGGGTTTCTCTTTCGTGAATGTATTGGTTCAAGGGGTGGAAGCAGGGCCGGGTGAAGGGTGAATGGGCAGGATAAGCGGCGGGAGGGGGGTCTGATTGAAATCGAAATCCAGGAGCAAATCTCCCAATTGCGGGGCATTCTCGCGGACATCTGGCCTCGGGTCCGGCCGGCCATCCGTGGCGGGATCGAGTCTTTGGCCATTCAGGAAAATATCCTCCATGAATTTGACATAAGCGTCGTGGCTGAGAACCTGGTGGTCGATGAAGCCTTTCCTGGCATAAGGGCTGATCACCATGCCCGGGACGCGCAGGCCGTAGCCATTCTGGTCCACTTGAGGCGGCACAACATTATCGTAAAAGCCCCCCCAATCATCCCAGGAAAGGAAAATGGCCGTACTATCCCAGTCGGGGCTTTGCATCACTGCATTGATCAGACTGGTCGTCCAAGCCTGCCCATCGCTGACCAAAGCCGTGGGATGTTCACTATTTAATTGGCCGGGGGTGATCCAACTGATTGCAGGCAACGTCCCGTTCTTAGCATCTTGATAGAAATTGGTCACATCCGTGATGTTCTGGAGCTGGTCGTCCTGTTTCACCGTGTCGAAGAAAGGCAGGGGATTCCAAATTCCCGGCGTCCTGGCATCCTGATGGACGGGTGGGCAATCGGCTGCATCATCTGCGCAATCCGGTTGCGCACCCGCCTGAATGTAGTATTTCCAACTGACATTGTCTTTAAAAAACAGGTAGGTCAGGTCCGTCCAGGCATAATCGGGATGATTGGGGCTGGGAGTAGGGGCGTTAAGACCTGGGCGGATTGCGGGTGGAATTTGAGGGGATTGGAGGGCGTTGATGCAACTCATCGGGTCCCCGGCCTTGCTGCACTTGGCCGACCACTCGGAGACCATGAACAGGTGTTGTGGAAGACTCCAGGAAGAATTCGGCTCGAACAAATGGTCCTGCAGGACGAAATTTCTTGCGTATGTCCAGTAATTGGGAATTTCTCGGGCGTCATGGTAGCCCATCACATCGGTTATCGAAGTACCACTGCATGACGGATCGAGCGAACTTTGACAATCGGCTTTTCCTCTCTCAGCCTGCGCGATAAAACCATCCATCTTTCCACCATTGATATCTGCAGCAGCATTCGCCGCGCTGTGGGGGCCGCCATAATTCTTATCTGCCGGATCATGGTAGGGGTAGACACACTGCCCGGTTTTTGGATCGTTGACACATACCGTGAATTGGCCATTTTGCCGCGGGTAGCCAAGTGCACCGGGTATAGGTGCCGAAATAGGTATCGAAGGAGCGGTTCTCCTGCATGATGACGACTATGTGTTTGATCTTGTCGCGGGCCAGTGTGAGAGGGTCGATGGTTGGCGTAGGTACCGGTGAAGAGGTAGGCGATGGAATTGCAGGCGGTGTGTAGGTCACCGTGGAAGGTTGGTCGCTGCGGGGTGGGTTGGTTCCGGCAGGAACTGTCACTTGTGGAGCAGAAAGCGAACAAGCCAATAGCATTATGCTGACAATCAGTGAGGAGATGAAAAACCTTTTCTTTCTCATACCGGGATTCCTTTCTGAATACTCTGGTTAACAATAAACCCAAACAATTAAGCCATGATTAGCCAGTTGTAAATTCTTTGTAAAAGTTCGATCAAGCGCCAATCCAATGGCGATTTCCTGGCAACTTGTCTCGGGGCAATCCGTGCAAAGCGGATGATATCCGGAAAGCATTTGTGGAAATGGCCCTGAGCACACCTCTCCGCCGGGTGTTTTTGATAGCCCCTGAGAGCGGTATCGGGTAAAATCCAACCAGCACAACTTCAAACGAACACGAACCCTTGGTGCCCCATCGCACCCAGCCAGTTTGGAAAGGTACTTATGCGACCAGTCGCCATCCTCGGCATCGGACAAACTAGCGTTGATGAACAGTGGGACAAATCCATCCGTGACATCGCCGCCGAGGCGCTCATTCAAGCTCTGCATGATGCCGGGCGTGAAACTGCCGAGGGAGTCTTTGTCGGCAACATGATGTCGGGCATCATCAACAGCCAGGCCAACCTCGGTGCGCTCGTGGCAGACTGGTCCGGCCTGCGGGGTGGTGATGCCGTTAAAGTGGAAGCCGCCTGCGCTTCGGGCGCGGCAGCCTTCCGGTCCGGTCTGATGGCGGTCGCTTCCGGGGAGCTGGAATTGGCCGTGGTGGTTGGCGTCGAAAAAATGACCGACCGTACCCCGCACGAGGTCACCGCAGCGCTCGCCACTGCTGCGGATGCCGATTACGAATCGGATATGGGCGTCTCATTTGTCGGCTTGAATGCGCTGGTCATGCGGCGCTACATGTACGAATACGGCTGGAAGCACGCTGATTTCGCCCCGTTTGCCATCAACGCCCATGCCAATGCCGTGCATAACCCGTATGCCCGCCTGCGTCATAAGATCACGCTGGAGGATTTCGAGAAGTCCGCCATGATCGCAACGCCGATTAACTTGCTGGATGCTTCACCGATCGGGGATGGCGCCGCGGCAGTCTACCTCGTCCTGGCTGAAAGCCTGGCTTCCGGGACCCACATCCTGGTGGCCGGCTCCGCCTCTGCCACCGATACTATTGCCATTCATGACCGCTCCGAAGCCCTTTTCCTGACGGCCGCTTATACCTCGGCCCGCGAGGCTTACCGGCAGGCTGGAGTGGGACCCGAAAGCATCGATGTTTTCGAACTGCACGATGCCTTCACCATCATGTCGGCGCTTTCACTGGAAGCCTGCGGTTTCGCCGAGCGCGGCAGGGGCGTGCAGCTTGGCCTGGACGGTGAGATCGGCCTGACCGGGCGTATCCCGCTGACGACGCGTGGAGGGCTCAAGGCGCGCGGCCATCCCGTCGGCGCGACGGGTGTCTACCAGATCGTCGAAGTGGTGCAGCAATTGCGCGGCGAGTGCGGCGAGACCCAGATTCCCGAAGCGCACATCGGCATGGCGCAAAATATCGGCGGCAGCGGGGCGACGATTATCACGCACATTCTCCGGAGTATTCCATGACCTTGTTATGATCTGCAGGGGTCGTGCTTTTTTTTAGTTGTATGATTATTGTGTTTGGATCTTATATGATCTATAATAATCTCGAATAAGGAATATCTTATGGAAACCGAACGGCGAAAGATGGACCGAAGAGATGCTTCTTATTACTTGTCGGTCATGGACCCTGTTACAATGCGCCGGCGCGGAATCATGACGAATCTAAGCCTTAAAGGTTTCAAATTGGATTGTCATGAACAAATTTCAATCGGCGAGGTTGACCGTTTCCGTCTCGATCTCACGAAGGATATTGCCCCTCAGACTTTCCTGGTTTTTACCGGGCGTAGTAAATGGTGTCAGCCTGATTCTATCGAAACTTCAACCTATAATGTCGGTTATGAGATTGTAAATATGTCGGCGCTGGACGCTATTATATATCAAAGTGTATTCGAAAAATGTGGGTCGCAGCCCGATGGTAACAGGAGTAATAACGCAGATTATTTGTGGAAATGAATTTCCAAAATGTGGCGAGATCTGGAACGGGCGCATAATACGCCTATTTTTTATTGTACAATAGCACCCATGCGACTCATATTCACCCGTTTCCTCATCCGTTTCCTGCTGCGCCTGCTGACGCACGTCGAAGTGCAAGGCAGGGAAAATCTCCCCAATGATATTAATTCCGGCAATTTCATCATCGCCTCCAACCACCTGGGGTTGGTGGATGCCTTCCTGCCGTTCTATATCCTCGATCACACCAATCTGGTTTTGCTGGTGGGCGAGAAATGGGAAAAAATGGCGATCATGCGCTGGTTGGGTCGTGGTTTGAATTTTATCTTCGTGGACCGTTTCAACCCGGACATCAAGGCAATCCGGGCCGTCATGACCCGTATGAAGCAGGGTGAGGTGCTGGTCATCACCCCCGAGGGAACCCGCTCGAAGGTCGGCCATCTGATCGAGGGAAAACCAGGCGTCAGTTACCTGGCCGCAAAAATGGAGTACCCGCTGTTGCCTGTTGGGATCTCCGGCTCATTTGATAAAATTTTCTTTGACCAATTGAAGCGTCTGCGCCGCCCACATATTACTGTTCGTATCGGTCCGATGTTCAGTCTGCTGCCGCTCCCAACCGAAAGCCAGGGCCGTGACGAGGCCCTGAAAGCCGACACCGACGAGATCATGTGCCGGATTGCCGCGCTTGTGCCGGTTGAGAACCGTGGAGTCTATACGGACCATCCCAGGTTGAAAGAGCTCATCAAAGTCTGATCCTCGGCACAGCATCATTTGGAATATTGTGGGGTTTATTGATACAACCAGGTATGAAAAAGACCACCCATAGCATATTCCGATTCGTCGTCCGCCTGATCCTCAATGCCATTGCCCGTATTGAGATGGCCGGCTTTGACAATCTGCCCACCGGCCAGGGCTACGTGATTGCAGCCAACCATATCGGCCGGTTGGACGCAGCACTGGCCTACTATGTGCTCGACCGCCCCGACATAATCATGGTGGTGGCCGAGAAATATGAAAAATACGCCATTTTCCGATGGCTGGTCAAGATCACTAATGGGATGTTCATTGACCGTTACAATGCTGATATAAAAGCCATCCGTGAGTCACTACGCAGGCTTCAGCAGGGTCAAATCCTGACCATCACCCCGGAGGGGACGCGCTCGAAAACCGGGAACCTGATCGAGGCCAAACCGGGCGGGATCTATCTGGCATGGAAAGCGGGCGTGCCGATCCTGCCGGTTGCCATCACTGGCACCGAAGATGCCGTTGTAAAAGACCGCCTCAAGCATTTCAAGCGCCTGGATATCAAGGCAGTGGCGGGATCCGCGTTCACATTGCCGCCCATCGAAGGGAAGGACCGGGACGCAGCGATGCAGGAATATACCGATGAGGTGATGAGTCGGATCGCCGGGTTGCTCCCGCCTGAGAGACGCGGTTTCTACGCGGAGTAACTGTCGTTGAAATAAAAAGTCTGGCCGGTGAAACCGGGGCGGTCACCAGACCGCCCTTTTTCTTATAAAACCGTACTCCTGCCTCGACTTAAGAACTCCCCACCCGCTCTCCTGCCCAGCCACGTCTCTCCATCCACAATGAGTTTGCCGCGCAGGAAGACTTTCTCTGGGTAGCCGGTCAATTCCCACCCCTCGTACAGGTTGTAGTCGGTACGCTGGGCACTGTGGGCCACACCGTACCTGACCTTTTTCTGTGGGTCCCAGATGACCAGGTCTGCATCCGAACCTGGCAGAAGCGCGCCCTTGCGCGGATAAAGACCAAAAATTTTTGCAGGGTTGGTGCTGGTGAGGGCGACGAACTGTTGGGCGGTGATCTTACCGGACCCGACGCCGGTCGTCCAAAGGACCGGCAGGCGATCCTGTATGCCCGGCATACCGTTGGGGATTTTGGTGAAATCGTCGCGGCCGAGTTCCTTGCCGGGGATGGCGACCGGCTGGCCCTCGTAGAGAATTGGTTTTGTACCATCGAAGAAAAACGGGCAGTGGTCCGTGCCGATGGTCTGAAGCGTGCCGTCCTCGACGCCTTCCCACAGGCGGGCGTTGTCGGCTTCTGTGCGCATCGGCGGGGAGCAGACCCATTTTGCCCCGTCCGGTCGGCGCAGGTCAGCCTCGCTAAAGAACAGGTATTGCGGACAGGTCTCTCCCATCGCTTGTACACCATGTTGGCGGGCATATTTCAACATGTCCACCTCGCCGGCCACATTCATGTGGACGATGTACAGCGGAGCCTCCGCCTGTGCGGCCAGGGAGCAGGCGCGCAGGCTGGCCTCGACCGCACCCCAGGCGGGACGAGTGCGCGCATGCCACTCGGGGGTCGTGTGTCCCGCCCTCAGGGCTTCGGCAACCAGGGTTTCGATCACATCGCCGTTCTCGGCGTGCAGCATGACCAGCATGCCGTGGTCACGCGCAATTCGCAGGGCGCGAAAGATATCGCCATCCGGGAGGCGCAGGCGGTTATTGTAAGCAGTGAATGTCTTTAGCGTGGTGATGCCCATACCAGGCAGGGACGGGATCTCAGCCGCAATTGCATCATCCAGCCTGGTCAGGTTCATGTGGAAGGAGTAATCGATGGCGGCTTTTTCCGCTTTTACCTGCCAGGCCTCCACCGATTCACGCAAAGTGGGAAAATCGAAGGAGACGAAGTCCATGACGGTGGTCGTCCCGCCAAAGGCGGCGGCTTTGGTTCCGGTGTAATGGTCATCCGAAGAGATCGTTCCAAACATCGGCAGGTCGAAGTGTGTGTGCGGGTCCACGCCGCCGGGGAGGACCAATTTTCCGGACGCATCCAATACTTCATGTCCGGGAGCAATGATATTTGGTTCAATCCGGGTGATCTTTTCGCCTTCTACCAGAATGTCGGCCGGGAAGGTTTTTGTATCAGAGATGAGGGTGGCGTTCTTGATTAGCATAGGGGCTCCGAAAGTGCTAAAAGTGCCAAAGGCGCCAGAAGTTCCAGAAGCGCCAAAGGTCACTTGCTTAGAGATTGGATTAGACGATGATGCAGGAAGCCGACTTCTCCGCGCAGGGTTTCGGCATCTTGGCATTGTTCGCTGGTAGTGTAAGTCAAGTCGGTGGAAAGAATTAGATAATATTCAACCTCGGCAAGTGACCCTTGTGAAATATTGAGGAAACGGGCGAATTGTCCCTTCCCACCTGCTGCATAACCTTCTGCAATGTTGGCTGTCACGGAAACCACCGCTCGGCGTATTTGTGAAGTCAATCCGAACAATTCGGATTTTGGGAATGACCCTGTAAGCTTGTAAACCAACAGAACCAATTGATGCGCCCTTTGCCAAACCAGCAACTTGCGGAATCCCTTTTCGGTTTTCTTATTAGGGAACTCTACCATTCCTGCTCCTTTGGCTCCTCTGGCACCTTTGGTCCATATGGTACCTCCACCTCTTTTATCCCCAGCAACGCCACCAACACTTCCGGAGGGAGGTCTGCTTCCGGTAAATCTGCCTTATACAATTGCTCATTCTCCGCCCGTTCACGCAGCGACTGCCAGAGCAGTTGGCGCTCCTCGTTTTGCACCACCAGATCGTTCAGCGTTTGCGCCTTCAGCAGGTATTCTCCGGTGGTGAAGAGAAAGGTCAGCCGCCGCCATTTATCCGCAGTGATTGGCCGGGGTAATTTTTCCAGCGGACCAAGCTGGATCTTGAAATATTCCTCGCCGGCGCGCGGGTGGTCCGGTTCGTCGCGCAGGAGCTCGAGCCGTGTGGTCAATTCGTGGCCGCGCACCGGGGCAAAATACTCGATCTTGCCGCCTGACTCACCAAACGTTCCGGACTGATAAAAAGCCAGGGCATCCACTGCGACCACCTTGGGTGCCGTGCGGAACGGGATGCGGTACCAGCCCAGCAGGCGTGCGATTTCCAGATCGCGCGGGCTCGGCAGAACACAGACGAGGATCAGATCAGTCGGAGTAACCATGCTCCCATCCTTGCCCATACTTTACAGCAAAATTGGGCTTGTGTCGAGAGGCATGGGGGCTTGGAAAAGAATCTTCTCAAAGTCGGGAATCTTCTATCCGATTACCCTGTCACCTGCTCACTTTCTTGAAGGATAAGAAGCAAAAAAGGGCTGCGGGCGGCGCAAAGCGTCCCCGCAGCCCTTTTTTCGCACAATTCTCCCCTTCCCAATTGGGGAGGGGAGGGGGGTGGGGCAAAACCTCATACTTTGAGAAAGCCCTGCTCCTTGGGAATGCCTGTGCAGGGACTGTCACCGGAGCAGACAGACCTGTTTGGTCGGAAGGCCGAGGATGGAGCATACATCCTGTCTCCGCCTTCGGATTTTGATCTATGAAGTAAGCGATATAATGGCCGCGTGAATATGCCCCTGTTGTTCACGTTGGCCATTACCATCCTCGCGACCGTGTTGTTGATTGGGAATTGGCTGCGCCCCGACCTGGTGGCGCTTTTGGTGCTGGTCACCCTGGGAGTTAGCGGGCTGGTCTCACCACAGGCTGCCCTGGCCGGGTTTAGCGGTTCAGCCGTGGTCACGATCCTGGCTGTCTCGATTATCGCCGAGAGCCTGCGCCAGACCGGCGTCGCCTACCGCTTGGGCCAGCAGATGAAACGGCTGGCCGGCGGCGGGGAGATCCGGTTGATCGTGGTCGTAATGCTATCCGGGGCAACCCTGTCGCTCTTTATGAACAATATTGCCGCCATGGCCGTCCTGTTGCCGGCCACGCTCGGCTTGGCCCGCCAGATGCGTCGTTCGCCGACCCGCCTGATGATGCCGCTGGCCTTCGGGGTCATCGTCGGCGGGATGGCCACCCTGTTCACCACTTCGAATATCATTGCCGGCAGCACCTTGCGGGAAGCCGGTTTGAAACCTTTTGGCGTCCTGGACTTCCTGCCGGTCGGCCTGCCATTGGTGGCACTGGCAGTCCTCTACATGGTTCTGATCGGTCGCCGGCTCCTTCCGAAACAGGCGGAAGGTTTGGAAAACAACCGGGCTTCGCGGCACGCGTGAAGACCTTTTGGCCGCCTACCGGATCGAAGAGTTGCTCTGGGCCGTGACCGTCCTGCCGGGATCGGCCATGGCCGGCCTGACCTTATTGCAGGGGGAATGGCGCACAAAGGTGCGCCTGAACGTGCTCGCCATTACCCGGGGCAGGAAATACATCCCGGCGCCAGCCTCCACCACCGTCCTGCAGGAGCAGGATTTGGTCATCACCCAGGGGGAACCGGACCGGAAAAAACTCGAGGAGCTTGGCCTGCGTCTGGAACCGGAAGGACCTTCCCAATTTGAAAGCAGCGGCCAGGAGGATAGTGTGGCCGAAATCGTCCTGGCGCCGCATTCCTCCCTGGTCGGCCGGACCCTGCGTGACCTTCACCTGCGCGAAAAAACCGGCTTGACCGTCCTGGCGCTCTGGCGCTCCGGCAAGCCGATTCATATCGGGTTTGCCAGCCTGCCACTGCGTGTGGGGGACGGACTATTGGTCCAGGGAACTGTTGCCAGACTGCGTCTGTTGCACCAGGAGCGGGATTTCATCATCCTGGATGAGGATCCGGAAGCCATCGCCAGGCCACGGCGGGCTACTCTGGCAGTA
The DNA here is from genome assembly GCA_963827305.1 of uncultured Chloroflexia bacterium. Classification (GTDB taxonomy): domain Bacteria; phylum Chloroflexota; class Anaerolineae; order Anaerolineales; family Villigracilaceae; genus UBA877. The sequence continues at coordinate 12,880 of CAWHAM010000022.1, read as the reverse complement.
CTGATCGGACTGGCAACCCTGGCGGTCGCCATCACCGGCGTGTTGCCGATCGCCCTGGTCAGCCTGGCCGGGGCGATCGCCATGGTTCTGACCGGCTGTCTGGATCCGGATCAGGCCTATGCTTCGATCGACTGGAAGTCCATTTTCCTGATCGCCGGGATGTGGCCGCTCAGCACGGCCATCCAGAACAGCGGCCTGAGTGGTGCGCTGGTGCAGGAATTGCTGAGTCTGGCTGGTCACGCCGGCCTCATTCTGCTGGTGGTTTTGTTACTGCTCATGACGATGATATTGACCAACATCATGGCCGGGCAGGCGGCTGCCCCGATCATCCTGGCCCCCATCGGACTGTCGCTTGCCAAAGCCACTGGCGCGGACCCGCGCATGCTGTTGATGACGATTGCCCTGGGTTGCTCCCTGGCATTCCTCACGCCGCTCGGGCACCCGGTCAATGTAATTGCCATGAGTTCGGGCAACTATACCTTCAAGGATTTCCTGCGTGTGGGAGGGCTGCTGACGGCCCTGGTGTTCCTTGGAATTCTGGTGGGATTGCACTTCTTCTGGGGGCTGTAAGCCTACCCGGTTTTCTTTTCACGATCCAGCCACAGCTCGCGATACTGGCGGTTCCAGTCACTCAGGAAGCGGCAGACAACCACCAGGCCAACTGCTGCCGCGATCCACAACAGCGGGCCGCGCAGCCCGACCAGCCACAGCAGCGGTGCGATCAGGATTCCGGTGACCACGCTGGCGCGCGCACTGTGGCGCAGGACCAGGGTTAACAGTCCGAGCATTGCATAGGTGATAAGGATTGCGAATGGGAATACCGCCATCATGCTGCCATTGGCGGGTGCCAGGCCCATCCCGCCGCGGAAACCGGCAAAGACCGGCCAGCAGTGCCCGACGACCGCCAGGGCAGCCGTCAACGCCGCGATCCAGGCTGCTGGGGCATAATGCAGCGCCAGCCAGGTGGGAGCAAATCCCTTGGCCACGTCCAGGATGAAGACCAGCGCTCCCGGCAGGAAGCCCGCCTGGCGGATGGTATTGGTGGTGGTTGCATGACCGGAGCCGCCATCGCGCACATCCACGCCCTTGACCAGGCGCGTGATCCAGACCGCAAACGGCAGGGAGCCGCATAGGTATCCCAATAATCCAAATCCGATGGTGTTCAATATCACCAGCACTGCGTTCTCCTAAAAAAGAGTGCGGAGCTTTCCTCCGCACTCAGCCTTTATTCCTGTTTGGCCCCGCAGTCTGGACAGAACTTGACCCCCGCCTGGAGCTTGGTCCCGCAGTTGACGCAGAACTTCTCTGCCAGGATGGCGGTCCCGCATTCCGGGCAGAACTTGACATTTCTTGCCAGCGGTGCATTGCAGTTCGGGCAGGTTGCCCGTGCGCCTGCCCGCCAGTTTTCGTCCTTCAGCATGGCCCGGTCAGCCTCGGCCACCTTGGAGTGCTCCCAGATCTCCTCGACTGTTCGGCTGGCCTGGGCGGCGGCCATCTCCACGCCCATGTCGGGGGCGCAGTTCTTGCACAGGCCGCGCTGGGTGTTCCAACAGCTCTTCTTGCAGACCCAGGTGGAACAGCGCGGGCACTGGACAAAATCCGGCTTGAGTTCCCCGGCGGCATTGATGAAGGCATCATCTTTTGCCTTCTGCCAGCCGGCAGATTTCACGCTCTGACTGGCGTTGGCGGCACTACTGAATACCCCGCCGAACAGGCTGCTGGCTGTTTCGAGCGCACTGGAGATTGTCCCGGCCGCGTATGGAATGAAACGAGTGCGGTAGCCGGTTCCGCAGCGGTCGCAGAAGAACTCGAATTGGAATCCGCGATCAGTGGAATGGTCCGTATAATTTCTCGTAAACTCGATCTTTTCGCTCATATGCAACCTCTGAGGCTGATTTATGAAACCGCCCTTATTATAACTTTACACCTGCTTCCCGACGAGAGGGGCGGAAATGAAGTGCTGCCAACCTGGATTCAGGTATCCGGTTTGTACTATGCTGGCGACGCAGCGAAAGCCTCTGCTAGTTTACGCAGCCTGCCCAATCCATTCATTATCACTGCCCCATGGCCCGAGCAAATGATCCGGGCTCTGAGTGCCAGTTGCTTGCGCACGGCCGTGTCGGCTTTATCCTGGTCCCAGGTAACAGCTCCATGCGAGCCGGCCAGACGGTCCTTTAGGGATAAGATCGAATCGCCCGTGAACAAAATTCCCGCTGACGGTGCAAAGAAGGACATGTGCCCCGGAGTATGACCTTTGGTATCCAACACGTAAAGGCCATGGGTAACCGGTAACACCTGACCATCGTATAAGTGTTCGTCAACCTGGGCGGGAGATATCCTTCCCAGATATTCTGCCAGCGCAAAGATAGGCTTTAGGAAGATGTTATTGGTTTTCAGCGAGCGTGGAAATTGGCCGGTGGCCACCGCCCTGGCTTCATAAACGCTGGCATAGACGCGCGCGCTGGTGACCCTTTTCAGCGCAGCCAGGCTGCCCGCATGATCGTAATCCGCATGCGTGAGCAGGATGCGGTTCAGATCTCTGGGTGAATATCCCAACTGCTTGATATACCTGAGGATTTTATGGGCACTACCGGGAATACCAGTGTCGATTAGGGTCAACCCATCCATGTCGATCAGTAAATATGGATTGGCAGTGACTCCGGGGATGGTGTGTATATTCGATGTGATCTTCATTACGGTGTAAACATTGCTCCATGAGTTCTTAGATGAAAGACGGCAGATTGTACCCAAGAAAGGCATGCACATGCTTAGAACCGCATTAGTATCGTTTTGTTCTTTTGAAAGGCTCTTGAAATATTGGGAAAATGGCGAAATAAAGGGCGGGCGGCGCCTCGCGCCAGCTCGCCCTTTATTTTCGAAATAACACCCCCTTCCTGCATTCGGGAAGGGGGTCTGGGGGGATGGGTCACGGCCTTCGCGAAGTCAGGAATCTTCTATCCGGATACTCCTTTCCCTTGGAGGAAAAGAAGCGAAAAAGGGTTGCGGAGGCGCTATATCGCCTCCGCAACCCTTTTTCGCACAGTTCTCCCCTCCCCGATTCGGGTCTCGTCCCCGAAGCGAAGCGGAGTGGGAGAGTGGCAGGGGGTAGGGCTAAAACTCCTTACTTTGAGAAAGCCCCTGGGGATGGGTAAGGATCACTTGAGGAATTATCTGAACCTATGTTTAGATTCGGGACAACTCATGCCTTTATGTTTACCCTGCGATTTATAATCCAACCTCAGCATTGAACTCTTCGATCAACGCATCAATCTCCGGCAACTGCTTCTGGACCTCCGTCCAGTAATCCGGCTCCTGCCACATGGCCTGGATCTCGGCGTAGGTTTTGCCCTGCTGCTCGACCCAGGTGAAATACTTCAGGTTGTGGATACGTCTCCGGTCAGGGTAGCGCAGCTCGAGCAGGTTGTCGGTGGACTGTCCATACAGGTGGCGGGCGAAGTCTGCTGCCGCGTCCTTTTCGCTGTACGCGCCGTACTCGGCGTGCATCTCCTTCAGCCGGGATTGGTAAAGCTGCATCGAGTTGGTCAGGACGGTCAGGACGATGTCGTGTTCGCCCAGTTCGTAGTACTTGGCGAACTTGATGGCGCTCAAGACGTTCGAAATGCCCGAAAAGCCCATCAGATCGAGCTGCGATATGAGCGCTTCCGGTACGCCCTGGCTGGCCAGATATTTTCGACCGGCCGGTTCATTGAAAAGCCTCGAGAGGTTGACCACGGCGTTGTCGTCGATGGCGGCAACCATGTCAGTGTTTTTGACGTTATGGATCCACGGGACGTGCTTGTCGCCGATGCCTTCGATGCGATGCGCGCCGAAGCCGTTCTCCAGCAGGGTCGGGCATTGCAGCGCTTCGCTGGCGACGATCTTGCTGTCAGGGAAGAGCTGCTTCATGGTATCGCCGCTGGCGATCGTCCCGGCCGAACCGGTTGCGGAGGCCATGCCACGATAATGGTCTTTCGGTCCCACGATCTGCTTGAGGACCTCTTCCATGGCGTGACCAGTGACCTCGTAGTGCCACAGGTAATTGCCGAACTCCTCGAACTGGTTGAAGATCATCAGGTCCTGGCCGGACTTGCGCAGTTCCCAGCATTTGTCGAAGATTTCCTTCACATTCGACTCGGTCCCGGGCGTCTTGATGGTTTCGCCGGCGATCTTTTCCAGCCACTCGAAACGTTCTCGGCTCATCCCCTCCGGCAGGATGGCGATGGAGCTGCAGCCCAGCAGGGCCGAATCGTAGGCGCCGCCGCGGCAGAAGTTGCCGGTGGAGGGCCAGACCGCCTTCTGCGTTGACGGGTCGAACTGACCCGTGACCAGGCGCGGCACCAGGCAGCCGAAGGCCGCCCCGACCTTGTGCGCGCCGGTGGGGAACCATTTTCCCACCAGCACGACAATCCGCGCTGGTACCCCCGTCAGGCTGGAGGGCAACTCGAGATAGTTGACCCCGCTGAACCCGCCGCCGCTTTCCTTCGGCTGGTTGTGCCAGGTGATCCGGAACAGGTTGCGCGGCGCCACGTCCCACAGCCCGATCCGGGCCAGTTCTTCCTTCACCTTGCTAGGGATTTTGGACGGGTCTTTCATCTGGGCGTAGGTGGGGATGACGATATTGCGCTCACGCGCCCGCTGGACGGCGCGCTTCCGGCGGTCTTTATTAACGGTCAGGTCGATCGTGGTCATTTCGGGGAACTCCTTGCATGGGGAAAAAGAGAAGTTGTCTGACAACTGGATTATATCGCAAAATAATAAGAGCCGCGCATTTTCGATGTGCGCCGCCCTGGTCTCTTCGAAAGGGGAGTAAGCCTGAATCCAAGCTTTTATAGTTTCAAGTTTTATCGAAGTATATTTATAGGCCCGGCAGGACGTGTGCCCCGGAAGGGATGGTCGAATCTGTGACCAAACGTATTCAAATTCATTTCCAGTTGGGCACCATTTTGACCTTAACATGAAGAGCATCTGTGAGCCAGGCAGTTCGAGGTTCGCATCCTAAAGGTACATTTTTATTAAAACTTCTGATAGACCAACGGTGGCGTTCATCCGCTCGCCGACTGCGAAGCGTCCCCGCCTGCACCCTGCAAGGGCGGAGCGCCTGTCCCCGTAGGGGACAGCGAAGGGGAAGGCGAGCCGGCTGCAATTCGTTGTTATGTGCCATTGTCTTCCACGGCAGGCGGCTTTGTCTCGTTCTCCCAGAGATAGGTGTTCAGTTTGCCGTAATCGTGAAAGCCAAGCCGCCGATAGACCGGATAACCTAGGTGAGAGGCTTGCAGAATGCTGATGCGGTAACCCCTGTGGCGAGCCTCAAGAAGAGCTGCCAAAGTGACCGCGGCTCCAACCCCTTGACCGCGCGCCTCTGGCAGACAGGTCACATTATAGATGCCCGCCACCCCCGCCGAGAGAAAGAACTGCGAGGTGCCAACGGGCTGCCCGTTCAATACAGCCAGATAACATTGGACAGGCAGCTCAAAGGCCACGTCGGCAAGAAGATCGAACAAACGCCCTTCTCCGTATTCAGGGATCCCAAAGCCGATCCGGTTGATATGCACCCACTGCTGCAACGCAGGGATATCTTCCACAGGCCTTATCATCAAGCCGGCAGGTGGGCGTAGGTCTTTGGGCAATTCCGTTAAGTCAGCCGCCATGCCTGTTGCCCCCTCCTTGAAAATCAAACCGCGGCTGAGCAGGTGCTTTTCCAGTTCTGCTCTCGGTGACTCGCTCTCAGCCCACCACGAAAGCTGCTCCACATTCCGTGACCTGAAATGAGCCAGGGTTTCGTCAATGAGCTCGCCTGCACCATGGGAAGGCAGCTGGGTGCGGAACACGACATTCAGAAAAGGATCTGGAATGCCTGTGAGCAGCCAGGTCAGATGTGGGCCAGCGAAGAGTTCCGCGCAGGAGCAGCGCCCGAAGTAGGAGTAATAATCCGCCCAGTTCACTTGGATGGCTCTCACCAATGCCGGTACCGAGAAGTCACCTTGGATCGTTTGCATGCGATCAGGTTCCTATTGTCCGTAAGAAGTTGTGGCGCATAACTCGCGTATAAGCAAATGGTATAACGGCTTATGGGCGACCGGTAAAAAGCCCCAAAGATTTGGGATTCTATACGGCATTGGATTAATAATAGCATGAAATATGAATGGCTCGATTTGTTTTGCAAAGCCCAATTGCGCAAAGCATATTTCAATTGTGGGCCTGGCAAGAATTGGATGGCATCTTCCGCAGGCGGGCCTGCGACCAAACGTATTCAGGCTCAATTCCAGTTTGGCTCTGATAATTACTTAATTTACGAAAGTTGTTGTACCCAGATGATTATATGTTTTCTATTTTGGAAAAATTTCTAATCAGATATTTTCCTAAATCATACGACAAGTCCCGCCGCCCTGCAACATTGAGTACTGTACGTGACCGTCCCATCCAAGCTGATGGTCACATGACTGATTGACGTATCCAGAATGACCTGCTATTATCAATATACAATCCCATCGCGATCATACTCTGCAGCAGTCGGAACCATTCAAAGGTTGGAGCCCTGAAGAACTCCACGGGCGAATCTTATGGAATGTACGAACTGTGGGCATAAAAATGACGAGGACGCCGATTTTTGCGAAAAATGCGGGCATCCGTTGGCGCGCCTCTGTCCCAATTGTCACTCCTCAATCAAACCGGGCGCCAGTTTCTGCAGGAAATGCGGTGCCGCCCTGACCGTTCAGTCGCCTGCCTCTGCCGGGCAGGACCGTCTTGCGCACCTGCAGCAATCTGCGCCCTCCGAACTGAAGGAAAAGATCCGCAGCTCCTCCACCCAGGTGGAAGGGGAGCGCAAACCGGTCACGATCCTTTTCACGGACATCGTCGGTTCCACTTCCTTGGCCGAGAAGCTGGACCCGGAAGAGTGGAAGGAAATCGTATCCACCGCCCACCAGCGCATCAGCCAGATGGTCTATAAGTATGAAGGCACCATCGCCCAGCTTCTGGGGGATGGGGTGCTGGCGTTCTTTGGCGCTCCGGTCACGCATGAGGATGATCCGCTCCGCGCTGTGCACGCCGCCCTCGATATCCAGCAGTCCATCGGGGAATACGCCGCCGAGTTGAAGGGCTATATTGACAATTTTCAGCTGCGCATCGGGCTGAACACCGGCACGGTGGTGGTCGGCAGTGTGGGCAGCGACCTGCACATGGAGTACCTGGCGATCGGTGATGCGGTCAACCAGGCCGCCCGCCTGCAGTCCGCTGCCCGGCCCGGCGGTGTGCTCATCTCCGAGAGCACCGCCCGGCAGGTCAAAGCGGTCTTTGACCTGCAGTCCTTGGGGGAGATACCTGTCAAAGGCAAAGCCGAACCGGTCAGCGTGTACGAGGTTCTCAACCGCAAGACTGTTCCCGAACGCAGCCGCGGTTTTGCGGAGCTGACTTCACCGTTGGTCGGTCGCACCAGCGAGCTGGCCTGTCTCAATGAGGTGCTGCAGAATTTACTCAACGGGCACGGGCAGATCGTCGCCATCATCGGCGAGGCCGGCATCGGCAAGAGCCGCCTGGTGGAGGAAGCCCGCCGGGCGAGTTCCACCCGTTCCAAACCGGCGCATTGGATCGAGGGGCGGGCCCTCTCTTACGGGCAGACGCTCTCCTTCTGGACCATCAGCCAGTTGATCTATAGCGACCTGGGTCTCTCGGATGGCGACCCCGAGGTCAAGGTGCGGGCCGCCCTCAAGCGCCGCTTGAGCGCCCTGTTCGCCGAGAAAGACATTGATATCCTGCCCTACCTGGCGCAGATGTTGGGCCTCAGGCTGGAAGGCGAGAGCGCCGAGCGGGTGCGCCTGCTGGATGGCGAGACGCTTAAGAGCCAGACCTTGCTGTCCATCGGCCGCTATTTTCAACGCCTGGCCGAGCTCCAGCCCACCGTGGCGGTCTTCGAAGATCTGCATTGGGCCGACCCCTCCAGCCTGGACGCCCTCGCCGAGCTGCTGGCGGTGACGGACCGCGCCCCGCTCATGCTGCTCCTGCTGGCGCGCCTGGAACGCGAACACGGCTCCTGGCGCATCAAGGTGCGGGCCGAGACCGACTTTTCCCACCGCTATACCGAGCTCCAGCTCAAGCCGCTCTCCCCCGGCGAGCAAAACACCCTGGTGGATAACCTGCTCGCCATCGCCGACCTGCCCGATTCGACCCGGCAGTTGATCCTGGAACGCTCCGAGGGCAATCCGTTTTACCTGGAGGAGATCGTACGCAGCCTGATCGACCAGGGCGCCATCGTGCGCGCCGGCGACACCTGGAAAGCCACCCGCGACCTGACCGACATCACCATCCCCGAGACCCTGGAAGGCGTGCTGCTGGCCCGCATCGACCGGCTGCAGGAGGACGTGCGCCGCACGCTGCAGATGGCCTCGGTGATCGGTAAAAGCTTTTTATACCGCCTGCTGGAAGTCATTGCCGCCGCCGAACAGCAATTGGACGAGCACCTAGCGCAGCTCCAGCGCGTCGACCTGGTGCGGGAAAAGGTCCGCCTACCCGAACTCGAATACATGTTTAAGCATTCGCTCACCCAGGAGGCCGCCTACAACTCCCTGCTGCTGGAAAAGCGCCGCGAATTCCACCGCCGGGTGGGCGAGGCGCTCGAAAGCCTCTTTTCCGACCGGATCGAGCAGTACCTGGGACTCCTGGCCCACCATTTTGAGGCGGCCGGGGATTTTGGCAAAGCAACCGGCTATCTGATCCAGGCCGGTGATCGGGCGCGCCTGACCGATGAGCACAGCGAGGCTGTCGGCTATTACCGGCGCGCTGTGAAACTGCTGGAGGATCAATATGCCTGCACCAGTGCCGCAGGCACAGGTGAGCAGCCCCGCCTTGCCCAAGTCTGGCTCAAGCTGGGCTTGATCCACCACGCCAACTTCCAGTTCGAGCAGGCCCACCAGGCCAATGAAAAAGCCTTCGCCTTGCAGCAGGAAAACCTGCAGCAAAAAAGCCCCGCCCGGGCTGCCAGGCCTGCCAGGTTCCGTTTTGGTTATCTTGGCAGCCATGTGACCCTCGATCCGGGGTTGGCGGAATGGGGTCAGGATGTGGCCGCGATTTCTCATTTATTCTCAGGTCTGGCAAAGATGGATGAGGAATTGGACGTGGTGCCAGCAATTGCCCGCTCATGGCAGGTGCTGGATGGCGGAAGGCGCTATATCTTCCATTTGCGCAACGATGCAGCCTGGACGGACGGCACGCCGGTTACCGCCAGGGATTTCGAATGGGCCTGGAAGCGCAACCTGGACCCCGCCCTGCATGCCGGAGCGGCAGGATTCCTGTTCGACGTCCTTGGCGCCCGGGAGTACCATGAAGGACGGAACCAGGATTCTGGCAGCGTGGGCGTGCGGGCCCTGGACGGATTCACCCTGGAGGTGTGGCTGGAGAAGCCGGTGGCCTACTTCCCATTCATCGTCACAATGCCAGTCACATATCCCCTGCCTCGCACCGCCATCGAGACCTTGGGGGACAAATGGTGGCAGCCCGGTTCCATCGTCAGTAACGGCCCTTACTGCTTGAAAAAGTTCGATCCTCAACACGACAGCATTATGGAGCGCAACCCCGGCTATTATGGGGATTTCCCGGGCAATGCAGAGCCGGTGGAATGGACGGCCTTCCAAGATGATTCAGAAATCACCCATGCCTATCTGGATGGGCAAATTGACGCCGCATTTTGGGGGAACCGGAAGGTCAGCTCTGAAATCCCGCCAGAAGAGATCCAGGTATGGCCGGAATTGGGTGTCTTCTTCATTGTCTTTTCTCCAAATGCAGAGCCTTTTAATGACCTGCGCATCCGTAAGGCATTCGGATTTTCCCTTGACCGGAAAAGGCTATATGACAAATTTTCCATGCCGATCTGTCGGGGAGGCCTGGTCCCACCCGGGATGCCCGGGCACAGCCCGGATATGGCTCTGCCTTATGACGTGCCCCTGGCACGAAAGCTGATGGCCGAAGCCGGCTACCCGCAAGGCCGGGGCTTTCCAGCCGTGAAAGCATTCGGGCCGGCTGGCGGCATTGACAGATTTGCTGATTTTGTGCAGCAGTGGAAGGAGGCCCTGGGTGTCGAAATTGAATTCGAGGATACCCGCCCTGGCGATTTGACGGGTTGGGAGAAGGGCGATGCTGCTCACATAATGATCGGTAACGGCTGGCAGGCGGATTACCCCGATCCGGATAATTTTTTGCGGCAGTCCGACGCGATCACCCAGTTGAAGCGCATGGGCTGGCAGGATGCCGCTTTTGACCGGCTGGTTGAAGAAGCCAGCCGGACCTCCGACCGGGCAAAACGGATGGCCATGTACCGGCAGGCTGATCGTCAGCTTGTGGCAGAGCAGGCCTTGGTGCTGCCCATTTCCTACGGCCTGGAAAAAAATCTATTTCGACCATGGGTGACGAATTATCAGGAGAATCTGCTCGGCCTGATCAATTTTCATAAGTTGATCATCCTGGATCATTGAGAAAATTCCCCATCTGGACCGGAATCGACCGGCAAGCCATCAGCCCGCCGCGCCGGAAATGGCGCCGGCGCCCAGAAGAAATCATCGCATCGTTATGGAACACCGGGAAGGTCGAAAAAGAGGTAATTGAGGGAAAAACCTTCTATTTCCTCCCGCAGGAAAAAGAAGAATAGGAAGTGCATACCTACCCTACCTAGCCTATCCACCTATCCACCTACCCACATACCCAAACCATGGGTGACGGGTGCTCTGGGTGGCATGCGTAGGATGGGTGTCAACATCGCGAGATTCTGCCATTAAAATAAAAAATCCGGCCGAAATCGTGGGCCGGATTGGATGGGGATCAACGACCAAACAGTTTCAGGCCCAATTCCTGTTGGGCACCGGTTCCGCCCCTCACAAGATGACCATTCCCTTGCCTGCTTCTCCTGGGCCTCCAGTTTACAGGATCGCTTCGGGTTCCAATCCAATGAGAGCTTACTTACGCGCCGGAACATTTTCTTAAGCCTTGCAAAACACTTAGTTCTTTCTAATTAGATTACACTAATTTAGTATTATAATACCTAAATTATCCGATTAATCTCTACCTAGAAGGAGTATCTTATGAGCATCGAACAAATTGCGCGTGATTTAGTTTCGAATATGGCCAACGTGGAAAAGGTGAAAACAATGGTTACCGCGGACGCCATGGCAAGCGGTGGTGCGCTGCCGCAGGCCACCCCGTTGATGGAGTCCATGAAAGTGACGGCCGGGCTATTTAGCGCTTTTCCCGACCTCAAATTTGATATCCAGAATGTCACGGTGAGGGGCAACCAGGCTAGCTTGAATGTGGTCTGGAGCGGCACAAACAGCGGTCCGCTCAGCCTGCCAATCCCGGGGATGCCGAACCTCCCGCCGACCGGGAAAAAGGTATCGGTGAAGGATGCCTATATCATCACCGTGCAAGGGGAAAAAGTCTCTCATTTCGAGATTGTGTCGCCGGCCGATGGCGGCATTCCCGCCGCGCTGGCGCAAATGGGCGTAAAAATGCCGTCTATGTAGTCCCTTTCTGATGCGCAGTTCGCGCGTCGACCTGCATATATCCAGCCGTAACGCCAGGGCAACCTGGCGTTTGTGATTCCCACTATTGCCGCCCTGATCCCACGATCAGCACACTATGAAGACATCGAATGATTTCTGTGGTGAGCTATCCTGCAATGTCCCGGTTTGATACCAACGAATAACCAGACGATTATGAACCGCCGGGTTACCCTTCCATAGCTTCCTCACCTTTTTTGTGCCCCCATATTCAATGCTGCTCTTGTACGCTACCGTACCAAATATGGGGAATCACCTTCCTTCCATTGCTGGTGTCTCGGTCGCTTTCCGAATGATAGGTAACGATGCCACAAAAATTAATGTAGATAACAGCCGAGAGAGTGGTTTATAATGGATTCATGCCAGCGCCAGTTTTGGCCACGAAACTTTATATCCCCCTACCTCGGCCTAAACTTGTCTTCCGCCCCCGCCTGATCGAGCGGCTGAACGAGGGTCTGCACCATAAACTGACCCTCATCTCCGCCCCCGCCGGCTTCGGGAAGACCACGCTGGTCAGTGAATGGGTCGCCGCCCTCACCCCTTCCCCTCAACCCTTACGGGCACACGTCCCACTGGGAGAGGGGTCACAGGTGAAATCGCCTGGCTGTCGCTGGACGAGGGGGATAACGACCTCACCAGCTTCCTGACGTACTTCATCGCGGCTTTGCAGACTATTGCGGCGAATATCGGAGCAGGGGTCCTGGGTGTGCTCCAGTCCTACGCTCCAGTCGCCTCAGCCGCCCTCCGTTGAATCGATCCTGACCGCCCTGCTCAATGAAATCACCACCATCCCGGACAATTTCGTCCTTGTACTGGACGACTACCATGTTCTTGATGCCAAACCGGTTGACCATGCCCTTACCTTTCTTCTTGAGCACCTGCCACCGCAGATGCACCTGATCATCGCCACCCGTGAGGATCCACATCTACCCCTGGCTCGGTTACGCGCCCGGGGCCAATTGACCGAGCTGCGTGCCGCCGACCTGCGCTTTACCGACTCCGAAGCCGCCGATTTTCTTAACCAGGTGACGGGCCTGAACCTCTCGGCAGAAGACATCGCTGCACTGGAAACTCGTACCGAAGGTTGGATCGCCGGCTTGCAATTAGCCGCGATCTCAATGCATGGACATCAAGATCCCGCCAGCTTCATCAAATCTTTCACCGGCAGCCACCATTTCGTGCTGGACTACCTGATTGAAGAAGTCCTGCAACACCAGTCCGAAAGCGTTCAGACTTTCTTGCTGCGCACATCCATCCTCGACCGCCTGTGCGGCCCCCTTTGTGACGCTGTTCTGGTCGACCCTTCTGCTTCCGGGCAGGCAACCCTGGAATATCTGGAA
>CAWHAM010000021.1:0-115267 GCA_963827305.1 uncultured Chloroflexia bacterium | reverse complement strand
CAACGAGCGGCGTTGGTACCGCTTTCATCATCTCTTTGCCGATATTCTTCGTATGCACTTGATGACGGAGCAGCCCGATCAAGTTCCTGCTCTGCACCGGCGTGCGAGTGAGTGGTACGAACACAATGGTTCGGCGGCCGATGCGATCCGCCACGCGCTGGCCGCCGAGGATTTCGCGCGAGCCGCGGACCTGGTCGAGTTGATCATGTCAGCTATGACCCGCAATCAACAGTATGCCACATTGCGGGGCTGGCTAAAGGCAATCCCCGACGAGCTGGTCCGCCTCAGGCCCGTGCTTAGCACCGGGTATGCCAAGGTGTGTATATTTTTCAGCGAGTTCGGGGGCGTGGAGCCCCGGTTGCGGGACGCCGAACGGTGGCTGGACACGACGGCCGACATGCACGCGCGACCGGAATCTCTGGCAACGGGGATGGTCGTCGTGGACGAAGAGGAATTTCGCCGTCTGCCGGGTATGATCGCCCTTCTCCGTGCCGCGCAGGCCCTGGGCCGGGGCGATATGCCCGAGACCGTGAAATATGCCCGACGGGTGCTCGATCTCGCACCTGAGGACGACCATATGATGCTCGGTGGGGCAGCTTCGCAGCTGGGTCTCGTTGCATGGACGAGCGGGGATCTCGACACCGCCCGACGGATGACTGCCGAGGGTATGGCGAATTTGCGGCTAGGCGGGTATATCTCTCCCGCCATCGGCGGCGCCATTGTCCTGGCGGATATACAGATTGCGCAAGGTTGTCTCCGCGAGGCAATGACCACCTATGAGCGGGCATTGCAGTGGGCAACGGAGCCGGGCGCGCCAGTCCTGCCGGGAGCGGCAGACATGTACGTGGGCATGAGCGCCCTTCACCGAGAGCATAACGATCTGAAGACCGCCACGCAGCATTTGCTCACCAGCCAGGCTCTGGGTGTGCTTTCCGGGTTACAACAAAACCCATATCGCTGGTGCGCGGCGATGGCGCGCATACGGGAGGCCCAGGGCGATCTGGATGGCGCGCTCGACCTGCTCAACCAAGCCGAGCGTCTATACGATGCTAACTTTTCCCCGAATGTGCGTCCGGTCGCGGCGCGGAAGGCACGCGTGTGGGTGACCCAGGGTCGGTTAAGTGAAGCCCTGGACTGGGCGCATGAGCAGGGCCTGTCCGTTGAAAACGAACTTAGCTACATGCACGAGTTCGATGCCATCACCCTGGCCAGGCTGCTCCTGGCCCGCCATCAGAGCGACCATGCAGAGCGCTCCATTCTTGAGGCAGTGGAGTTGCTGGAGCGCCTGCTGAAAGCCGCGGAGCAAGGCGGGAGGACGGGCAGCGCGATCGAGATCCTGGTCTTGCAGGCGCTGGCTTATCACGCACAAGACGACCTCCCGGCTGCCTTGGTGCCGCTGGAACGCGCCCTTACACTGGCTGAGCCGGAGGGCTACGTCCGCATGTTTGTGGACGAAGGCGAAGCGATGAGGTTGTTGATTGCTGATTTTAGATTTTCGATTGAAAAGCAATCCCGCGGCCATGACTTAAAACTGATTGGTTACGCGGATAGCCTCCTGGCAGCTTTTACGCAACCGGCGGCAATGGCGCAATCAAAAATCAACAATCTAAAATCGACAATTGTCGAGCCGCTAAGCCAGCGTGAGCTTGAAGTTCTTCGAATGTTCAAAACCGAACTTTCCGGGCCGGAGATCGCTCGTGAACTCGTGATCGCTTTGAGCACAGTCCGCACACATACCAAGAGCATCTACTGTAAACTCAATGTCAATAATCGCCGGGCGGCCGTCAAACGGGCGGCTGAGTTGAATTTAATCTAGCCACGTAAAAGCATTACCCGAGCCAGGAATCCATTTAGCCCTGCCTGTTTATCTGGCAGGGCTCTTTACATCCCCGGCCTCCTTCCTTAAATATCCCCACATACATCCCCACATATGGGGAAGACATTCCCCCACATTAATTGTTATATTGTGGCCGAAGATAAGAACGAATGCAACACAAGAAAATCCATACATATAGAGAAAAATGTACGAGGTACAGAATGAGTGAAAAACACGCATCAACGCAGGATCATTACGAACCAGGGATATATGAAATCCGCATCAAGGGGCACCTAGATGACAAGTGGGCTGACTGGTTTGAGGGCCTGACCATCACGCTGGAAGAGGACGGCAATACGCTTTTGACCGGTCCGGTGATCGACCAGGCCGCGCTGCATGGATTGCTAAAAAAAGTACGTGATTTGGGCCTGCCATTGGTCTCAGTCAGTCCTCTCGAACCCGGCCAGGCAGATGTGTCAAATGTCAAATCGTAAATGGATATAAGCGCCTTGGAAAGGAGGTTTGCCTTTGATAACATTTCCAGCCGATTTCAGCCCTGAAAAGGGTGGCGACCACAATTCTATTCAAGTCCAATTCAATGAAACTCATCTATAACGTTCAAAAAAGGAGAAAGAAATGAACACAAACAAATCGACTACCGGAATAGATCCAAAAGGTAAACTTTCGTTTCGAAAGATTGCGGTCATTGCAGGCGTGATTTTCATCATTGCGACTGTCACGGATCTCCTGGCGGGGGTGCTGGAGGGGGTGTTCGGACCTGTCCTCACTGGTGCGGACTACCTCACGAGCTTGTCCGCGAATGCGAACCAGGCGGCCGGAGGAGTGTTACTCTGGATCATCAGCGCTTTTACAGGTGCCGGCATCGCCATCGCGATGTATCCGGTCCTGAAGCAGCAGAATGCAGGCCTGGCCCTCGGATCTGTCATCTTCAGGACCCTGGAGGCGGCCTTTTACCTGGTAGAGAGGGTATGCCTGCTGTCCCTGCTGACACTCAGCCAGCAGTTCGGGACAGCGGGAACTGCCGATCGTACGGTGCTTCAGGCTATCGGCAATTTGTTGGTGAGCGTAGATGGCCACGCCGCGCTGGTGGCAGTGTTCGCCTTCTGCGTGGGTGCATTTATGTACTACTACCTGCTCTTCCAATCACGGCTCATTCCCCGCTGGCTGTCGGGCTTCGGGATCGTCGCAATCATCCTGATGATGGCGGCTTGCGTGCTGGCCTTGTTCAGCGGTAACCTTATTACCAGCTACATACCCCTGGCGTTTCCCATTTTTTTGCAGGAAATGGTTCTTGCGGTATGGCTGATCGTGAAAGGATTCAATCCCTCTGCCATCGCTTCTCTGTCTGCGAAAACAGCGATGAACTAGCTGTTGAGCGCGGCATAGATCTGCAATATAGGGGAGAGGGAGGGCTGAAGACCCTCCCTAATACCCCTCCCGCTTTGCCTGGAAGTGAACTGACCCGGAAGTGAAACCTGAATAACATGGCGCTCGATCAAGACCCCTTGCATGGGTCACTAAAAAGGAGAGAAAAAAATGAATTCAATCAATAAGACCGCAAGAATCGCAGGTTTTCTCTATCTCATGTATATCGTAACTTCGTTCATGGCAAATATGTTTGGTCGCTTTGTATTTGTGGATGCCCCAGTAACGGTCAATCACATCATGGCTCATGAATTGCAATTTCGTATCGGTCTTGTAATCAGTCTATTCTCATATGTGCTCTTTCTTTTGGCGGCCTGGTATTTGTTCGTGTTATTAAAACCAGTGGACAAAAACATGGCTTTATTGTTCCTGTTATTGAACCTGGGCGGGTTTGCTATATTGGTTCTTAGTCATCTTAATCTATTTTCCGGCCTGCTGCTTTTGAGCGGAGCTGATTATTTGAAAGTATTCCAGCCAGATCAGCTGCAAGCGCAAGCGATTTTGTTCGTCAATTTGTACAAGAATGGGTCTACTATCGCCCAGATACCCTATGGCATCTGGCTCTTTCCTCTCGGTTATCTGGTTTTCAAGTCAGGCTTTCTTCCAAAAATCTTGGGCATACTGTTGATTGCGGATGGTTTTGGTCTTCTGATATATGTTTGTCAACGGTTCCTATTACCTGGCTTCATAATAATCTCATATCCCTGTTTGGTGGTTAGTTTTATTGCGGAAATTTCTCTTAGTTTGTGGCTTTTCATAAAGTGTGTGAAGAATCAGAAATAAATTAGGTCTAAAAAAAGGAGAAAAATAAAATGACTCGATCAAAAGTAATCTGGAGAAATGTGTTCGTCCTAGCTGTCGCTGGAGGCTTAGCCTTCTGGTTAGCAAACTTCGCAATTTCCCGGACTCCCATCGCAGCGGAATACAGGGCTGCCATGTCAATTTCTTATTATCCAATGCTGCTTGAATCCTTAATTGGCGGCTTGATTATCGGATTCTGCGTCAGCTATTTCCTGCTTCGTTTCTTTGATAAGATTCCAACAAAGAATCCAATTTTAAAATCCGTAATACTAAGCTTCATCGTCCTGATCATTGTCACAATCCTGATCGGAGGTCCCTCAAGTTTTCTCGCGACAAGTGATGTCTTGCGTTACTTTCTCATCGGCACAACATTTAATGTACTAAGGATTATCGCTCTTGGAATAGCTATTGGCTATCTATACAGACGGCTGTACAAAGGATTCGATCCATCCGCAAATGCTTCCAAGTCTGCTCAGGTGGAATAAGAAAGCAACTATGGAAACCCTAGCCTCAGATCGTAGTAAACGGCAGACGTCACACGAGTTCTACAAGAAACTGGTTAAGTTGGCTGGAGCGGGAGTCGCAGCCTTCTGGATAACTGACTTCGCAATTTCAGTTTCTCCCATCGCTGCCGAGTATCGAGCCGCCTTTTCAATATCTTATCTTCCACTGGCTCTTGTTGAAGCCTTGGTTGGCGGTCTGATCATAGCATGCTGCGTCAGTTATTTCCTGCTTCGTTTCTTTGATACGATCCCAACAAAAAATCCCATCTTAAAGGCATTGATCCTTAGCTTTGTCGCCATGGTCATGATCGAAGTCCTTTCAACTCTTGTAAATCCAAACAATGCCTCTGTCTACCTTTTGATTGACACGGGGATGAACGTGCCAAGGTTTCTCGCTCTTGGAATGGTTGTTGGTCATCTCTACGATAAGCTCAACGGGAGTGTGAGAAAATGAAAGCCATTATCTGCACAAAATACGGTTCACCGGATGTTCTTCAACTCCAGGAGGTTGCAAAACCTGCTCCGCAGGAGGCCGAAGTACTGATCAAAATTCATGCGGCCTCCATCAATTCGCGCGACTGGCGTCTCATGAGGGCAAATCCGTTCTTTATCCGCCTGGCGCCGGGAGGTTTTCTGCAACCTAAAAACAAGATATTGGGGGCTGATGTAGCCGGGCGGGTTGAGGCGATTGGCAGGTACGTCAAGCAATTTAAGCCAGGTGATGAAGTTTTTGGGTACTTACCGACTGCAACCGGTCGTGGCACTTTTGCCGAGTATGTATGTGCCAAGGAAAATCTAATAACGCTGAAACCGGCCAACCTGACGTTCGAGCAGGCTGCGGCCGTTCCCGAAGCAGCGATGACTGCCTTGCAGGGATTACGCGACAATGGAAACATTCAACCAGGGCAAAAGGTATTGATTAATGGCGCCTCTGGTGGTGTCGGAACTTTTGCCGTGCAGATAGCCAAAGCGTTTGGGGCTGAAGTCACCGCGGTGTGCAGTACGAGGAACCTGGAAATGGTGCGCTCGCTTGGGGCAGACCATGTCATCGATTACAAGGTAGAAGACTTTACCCAAAACGGACAGCAATACGACCTGATCCTGGCTGTGAACGGATATCATCCGATTTCAGATTATCTGCATGCATTAAAACCTGAAGGAACCTATGTCGTTGCTGGTGGCTCGATGTTTCAACTCTTCCAGGCGGCGAGCAATGGGAAAAGAATTTCCAAGACCGGGAGACAGAAAACGGTTGTCGTTTCGCTGGTGCAAAGCCAAAAGGATTTGGTCTTTCTAAAAGAGCTCCTTGAATTTGAGAAAATCTTACCGGTTATCGACGGATGTTACCCGTTAAGTAAAACTCCTGAAGCTTTCTGGTATTTTGAAAAAGAACACGCACAAGGAAAAGTCGTCATCACTGTGGAAAATAAGAGCAGATGACAATCTACCCGCAGAAGTGAAGTTAGGCACAACAGAAACAGGAGAGAGAACCATGGATCCTAAAATAATAATCATTATCGCCGTCTCATACCTCTATGGATTCTTTGAAGTTGTTATGAATTTAAGACAGAGAAGAAAAAGCAAGGTTACCACTTCGAGCGATAAGAGCAGTTTATGGTGGTTATATGGCCTGATTACACTTTAAAGACCTATCAAAAGACCTAAACGTTTGTGATTTTATACATCGGATTAGAATATTTCTATTCGGTTTGTCATTGCTTGGCACAATTGTCCTCACCAAGCAGTTCTATTTTAAATCCGATCTTAAATAAGTATACCTGCTTTCGAGCCGCTCCAAGCCCTGCCCCGGCGGGAAAAGAAAAATCTAGGGCACCGGCCAAGGGATCGACGAAGCGCACGCCTTCCAAAACCTGTCCTTGCTTACCAAATCGCCTCTACATCATACTTCTTGATTTCTTCATCCTTCGTGATCAGCGACAGGGATTCCAACTGGCACTGCGCGATCAGCAGGCGGTCGAACGGGTCGGCATGATGGTGCGGTAATTCGTACACCCGCAAGGCGTGGCTTATTTGCACCGCCAATGCCAGGAAGCGGTGCAGGTGAATCCGGCTGGCAACGTAGCGCCCCGGTTCTTCGGGTAAAGTCAAGCGACTTTTCCCGGTCTTGATGGCAATTTCCCAGGCGCTGGCGGCAGAGAAATAGATTTCGTTACGCCCGTCTGCAATGATGTCACGCGTGTGGGCTCAACTGTTCTGCGTCCGCACACCACCACAAAAATGTGGGTGTATCCAGCAAGTACTTCATTCTTCGAACTCCAGTAGGGGCGCGTCGAAGTCGAGCTGGATGACCACTTTGCCCTTATCTTTTCCTGGCTGGCGTGGGGCAATATCATTGGCTTCGAAGGGTATAAGACGCGCCACCGGTTTGCCGGCCTTGGCGATCACTACTTCCTCCCCGCTTAGAACACGTTCAAGGATTTTGGAGAAGTGGGTTTTTGCATCGTGAATATTGAATACAGTCATAGGGTTTACCTCGATGGCTATTATAGACTAAGTCATGGACTAAGTCAAAAATAAGCCTCTTGACAAAACAGAACAATAGTTCTATAATTCCCATCGTTGAAAATGGTATTCCACTGCCTCACCAGTCCGCGCAATTCCGCCTGTCCTCCTGTAGAAAATGAACCTGCCCTTGATTGTTCCTCCTTTGTTCCTCAGCAACAAGACTTGTCCCCGCCTGCCTGTCCCGTTTATTTTACGGGGCACCCGGTTATGGGTGTCAGGGGCTCCCTCGCCAGTCTGGCAGGCTCCTCGATCCTGTTCCTCGAAACCCTTTCGATCCTCATATTCGTTTTTTTTCGATACGAGGAACGAATAGTGAGTTGCTTCCCTGCCCCTGTGGCCTGGTTGGAAATGCATTTCGCCTTGCCGGTCATCCCCGTCATCCGGAACCGAGCAGCCCTTCCAGCAGCAGCCGGATATTTTTCGCCGGAAGCCCTCGCTTTTCTCCATCCCTTGCGAAAATTTCCAGCAAATTGAGGGTCTGATCCCTGGTTTTCAGGTAATGGAACTTGAGATACTTTTCAAGATCGAACGGGACGAGTCGGGGCAGGCAGAAGGTGGCCAGCCGGAACACCGGCGTCGAGAAAAGCATCCCAAGCAGCGCCCTTGTGATCATACCTGTCCTGGATAATTGGCTCAAGACCGCCTCACGGGAGGCGCCGGCGGCTCGGCCGAGCCAGTGATTCTTGCGAAAACTCCCCAGCGACCATCCGGCCAGTTCCAGTCCCGCCACAAAAGCCTCCATCACGGCGGTCACGGATGCCTGCATGGGAGAATCCTGCTTCCCTACCGCAGCCTGGAAGCCGCCTTTCTTCAGGAGTTGTTCCACCTCGCGGCACCCTTTTTGCGTCCCGGTCAGAGGGATGCCGAGCAATGGCGGCTGCCAGAAATTCACCCCTTCCGGCCGCCCGCCGCCCCCCTCCAGGTCCCCCTGCCAGGCCATGAAAGTAATCCCTCCAAAAACCAGCCGGTCCCTGGGGACCTCCGGGAAGAATTCTTTCCGCCTCCCCTCCGGAGCAAAACACACCACCCGTTCCGAAGGGATTTGTTCCAGAAATTCCTGGAACCACGCCGTGTAGTAAACCGTCGAGGGGATGGCGAGCCAGATCTGGTCAGGTTTGAAGCGCTGGCATTCCGCCACATCCGTCAGCACTTGATAATTCTCCAGGCGGTGGGCGCGCGCAACCCGTCCACGCGAATTGGAGATTTGAAAAAGAGGCATGCCCCCATGCTCCAGCGCCTGTTTCAATCGTTCGACGACGGCCGGCCGGTCATAACAACCCAACTCCACGCCAGCCTTTTGCAGGGCCAGGCCGAATACCTGTCCCACGGCTCCACAGCCCACGATGAGGACCTTCATTAGTCACCTGCCTTTCCCAGTTTTTTCACCGGAAGTCTCCAGGGGATAGGTGGGGGCCGTTTGATCCATGCTCTGATCATAAATGAACTCCATCACGCCGATGGCCCACGGGAAAGGAAACAATTTTCCCATCAGAACAGCCAGTTTATTCATGGCTCCCGGGACGATCACCCTTTTTCCCTTGAGGATGGCAGGATAAGCCTTCTCCGCCACTTGTTCCGGGGTCATGATGCTTTTCACGGCGATTTTTTTAAGCCGTTGACCGGCAAGTACCTGGAACTCTGTCAGGGTTCCGCCGGGGTGAAGCGCGCTGACCTGGATGTTGCTGCGACAGTACTCGTGATAAAGCAGATTGGTGAAAGCACGCACGTAGTGCTTGGAGCCCGTGTAGACGGAAAATTTTGGCAGTGGTGCGTAACCGCCCACGGAGCCCACATTCACCACGTGGCTGGGTTCCCCGTGGGCCAGCATATGCGGCATGAACAGGTAACACAGTTCCGTGAGTGACAGAATGTGCAGGGAAAGGATCTGGCGAATATGGTCGTAATTCATTTCATGAAATTCCTGGTAAGGGCTCATTCCGGCGCTGTTGATGAGCACGTGAACCTTCCCGAAAACCCGCATGGCTTCCTTGAAAAGGATCCGGGAGGCGACCTCGGAGGTGAGGTCCAGGGCCAGGCAGTTAATGCTGCCTTTATGCTCTTCCGCCATTTCCTGGCAAAGTGCCCGGAGGCGTTCCTCCCGTCTTGCAACCGCGAGAACCGTGTGCCCATTCCGGGCAAAGGTTCTCGCCAGTGCCCTGCCGATTCCTGATGAGGCTCCTGTGACAACGACATTCATGTTGGGGTCTCCATCTTGTCTCTACAATCGTAGTAGGCCATTTCAGTGTCTCCTCGAACTCCAGTTTATCAAAATGTTCGCACACACGGATTTTGGTTCAGGTTTTATCGTTCTATTCTGCCATGAGTTTAAGGGGGATAATACCACAAGACAAGTATGGTATATTTTGGTAACCCTGTCATGGTTATGCTTTTTCTAAGGAGCCGGAATGGCGGAAATTCAGAGTTCAACCTGTCCCAACTGCGGATCGCCGCTGGAGGTCAAACCTGGGGATACCAGGGTCAAATGTGCCTATTGCGGCAGTTCCATCGTCGTGAGCGAGCACGAAAATTCCACTCCGGAGTCTCCGCAATATACATTTAAAATTGATGAACAGACTGCACAAGAATTAAGTACGGTCGGGAAGGTGACCGCCGGGATTGCACTCTCCAGCATAATCCTGCCACTTGTCATCACCATGGTCGTACTCTGCGTGGTGGGCATCATCATGGTATTTGCGTTTTCAGGCCTCCACTTGGCCAGCAAGACCACCACTAATCCAGCGACGAAGCCTGCCGCCGCGATCCCTCTTGCTCTCCCCACTGAGGTCCCCTCCGCAACCGCCGTCCCTTCCCCCACCGCATTACCGACACCCACATTCTTCCCAACCCCGGTTCCTTTTACCAATATCCTCTTTCACGACGATTTCTCCTCGACTTCGACCGGCTGGGACCAAATCCACGAGACGGATTACACCCTGGAGTATAAGAATAACTCATATCATATCGTCGTTGGAAAACAGGATGGCGGACAGTCTGTCTGGATTGGCGAAAACTATAGCAACGTGAGCGTGGAGGTGGCTGTGAACCAGGCCGCCGGTCCGGATGATGCGATGATCGGCGTTTCGTGCCGGTTCACACATGGAGCTGGTGGTTACAGTTTTGAATATGCAAAAGACGGCACGTATGGGATCTACAAATACACACAGGGCAGTCCGGACGCGCTGGACGAGAATATGCTCGACCCGAACACCGTCAATGCCACAGGAACAAACCACGTCGAGGGCATCTGCGCCGGATCGACTCTGACGCTGTTCTTGAACGGCGAGCCGCTCATGCAGGTGGAGGATTCCACCTATGCAACCGGCGGCGCCGGCTTGATCGTGCGGACCGGGAGCAGTGGAACTCCCGGCATTGATGTCTTGTTCAACCTTTTTGTGGTCAAAGGCCCTTAGCCCAGGGGATGACCTCCGAAGATTTGGGGATAGGTGAAAAGTTCGATTTTACCCGCCTGGATCTACAATTAATTGGTCTTGGATGGCGCTTGAATTTATTTTCAAAGCGCTTCCGAGGCCATCTGGATGCGTTCCCGCAGCGTTGGGTGGTCGTAGAACATGAACACCACCCACTTTTCCGGATCCACTTCCCCCAGGTTCTGGTTCGCCATGCGGACAAACGCGGAGGCAAAGGCCTGGGCTTTTCCGGTGCTCTGGAGGGCGTATTCATCCGCCATGCTTTCACGCCAGCGGGAGATGGCATTGTCGAGAGGTTGCGTTAGCAAGCCGAAGGCGGCCAGCACCAATCCCAGCGCCGGCAGGCCGGCTATATCCGCCGGGCCGCCGAAGCCGAAATAGCCGGCTGCCCAGTGCAACCCCAGGGAAGCCAGGTACAGCCCGCCTATGGTCATGACCGTTCCGAAGGTCATCAGGATGGGGAGATCCTTGTGGACATGATGCCCCAGCTCGTGGGCCAGGACAGTTTCGATCTCATCCGGCGAGAACTCGTTAATCAGGGTATCGCCCAGCACGATGCGGCGTGTATTGCCAAGGCCGGTCAGGGCGGCGTTGGCAGCCTTTGTCCGCCTGGACATATCGAACTTGTATACGCCGCGCACCTTTGTGTTGGCGCGTTCAGCCAGTTTCAACAATCGATCGGCCAGATCGGCGTTCTCATCGCCCAGCGGAACAAATTTATTGAATAGCGGCATGATCAGGACGGGAGCCAGGTTGGACAGGATGACGGAAAAAACCAGGATGCCGGCGCCTGTCCACAACCACCACCAACCGCCCGTGAGCCGCAGGGCCAGGTAGACCAATTCCAGCACGATCAGTCCCAGCGGTGCGCCAATAAGCAGACCTTTCAACTGGTCCGCCACCCAGCCCTTGAAATTCTGGGTGGACTGGCCGAAACGGTGCGGCAGGATGTAGCCCGAGTAATAGCCCAGTGGCAGTTCGAGCAGGGAGGCGATCCCGCCGAAGACGATGAGAAAACCGAGCACGATCAGCCATTCATCGGTTGTGAAGGTCCTTAGCCATCCCGCCAGGCTTTTTGCCCAACCGAAAAATAGCCAGGCCAATAAATAAACTACGCTGACGAACGTATCCAGAAGCCATAACCGCCGACGGATGCGGGCATATCCTCTGGCTTGTTGTTGCTTTTCAGGATCGAGGGTAGGTGTAGTCATGCCCCTATTGTGCCACAGATTTTTCCTTCTTACCACGGCGAACATTGGGCAACCGCAGGTGATCCGTAATGGTCAGGGTGATCCGGAGATATAATAGGAAAGAACGATCAAGAAATCCATATTGAGGTGTTTTGTATGGACGAACCCGCCGCTGGATTGACTGCCGAACTTGAACATACCGTCACGGATGCTGATACGGCCTCCAAATGGGGTAGTGGTCTGGTGCCTGTTTTTTCGACCCCGGCCCTGGTCGGCTTGATGGAGAGTGCCGCGGTTGCCACACTGACCGGGCACCTGTCTCCCGGCCTGACGACCGTCGGCGCGCATATTGACGTTCGTCACCTGGCTGCCACCCCGGTCGGCATGCAGGTGCGTGCCCGGGCGGAGTTGACTGCCGTGGAGGGCCGCAAGCTGGTTTTCAAGATACAGGCCTGGGATGAGGTCGAACTGATCGGGGAAGCCGGACACGAACGTTTTGTGGTGGATGAGGCCCGGTTTCTCGGGCGAATACAGGCGAAGAAAAAATAATGCCCGCGGCCTTTTAGGCCGGAGTGGCTTTCCCGGAGATCCGTCAGGAATCGAGCAGGCTGGTGCCATTAAGTCGCCAGCCTGTTCGATTGTAAAGAAAAGGAGAGTCGCCTGTACGCTTTTAGCCTTTGAGCGCTCCTGCCATCAGCCCGCGCAGGAAATAGCGGCCAAGGAAGATATAAACCAGCAGGGTTGGCAAGGCTGCCAATAACGTGGCTGCCATCAGAACGTTCCATTGAACGAGTTGACTGCCAGCCAGGTTGTTAAGTGCAACCGTCACAGGCCAGTGGCTTTGATTGGTCAGGACAACGGCGAAAAGGAATTCGTTCCAGGCCTGGGTGAACTGCCAGATGATCACTACGGCAAAGCTGGGTGCGGAGAGGGGGAACATGATATAGCGGTACAAGCCCATCAAGCTGGCCCCATCGATCCGTCCGGCTTCTAGAATTTCCGTCCCGATCCCGGCATAATAGTTCCGGAAGATCAGCGTGGTGATTGGAATACCGTAAATGATATGCACCAGCACCAGGCCGGGAATATCGCCGTACAGTTTGATGGCCTGCATGAACTTGACCAGCGGGATCAAAATGCTTTGATAGGGGATGAACATTCCAAACAGGATCAGGGAAAAGATCAGGTTGGAACCGCGGAATTTCCATTTTGAAAGCAGGTAGCCATTCAATGAACCCAGCAGGGCGGAAAGGATCGACTCCGGGATGACCATCGACAGGCTGTTATTGAGATTCGGTGCAAGCTGTTTATAACCTGCAATGAAATTCTCGATATGGAGACCGCCGATCGGCATGCTCCACATCGTCTTCAGGTCGACCTGGCTGATTGATTTGAATCCCGTCAGGAACATGAGGTAGATGGGCAGGAGGAAAATAACCGCCAGTATAAGCAGGATGATATAGAAAAAGATGTGGAGCACTGTCCGGCGGGTCATAGTTCCGTCTCCGTGCGCATGCTTTGAACCAGGTAGGGCACCACCAGAATCGCCACGCTGATTAGCATCAGGATGCCGATCGCGGCTCCCTGAGCATAATTGGTACCGTCGAAAGTCGTCGTCCACATGTAGATCCCCGGCACATCCAGGCTAATGGCTTTATTACCCAGGGCGACTATTAAGTCAAAGATCTTCAGCGACATATGCCCAAGGATGATCACTGCGCTTAGGGTGACCGGTTGAAGGATGGGCAAAATGATGTAGCGATAAATTTCGAATTCATTGGCACCATCCACACGGGCGGCTTCCCGCAAGTCTTCCGACACAGCGCGGATGCCACCCAGATAGAGCGCCATGGTATAACCGGAAAGCTGCCAGACCGCCGGGATGATCGTGAAAGCCATGCCCCAGGGCATTGGAGTCGAATGCCACAGGCTGATCAGGAAATCGAGGTGGAGAGAATGGAAGATGAGATTGATGCCGGTCAGGCGATTACCCACCGCCGGGTTCATCAGCCAACCCCAGATGACCCCGGTGGCGATGAAAGAGATTGACATGGGCACCAGGAAAATGCCACGAAAGATAGCTTCCCCTTTGAGCCTCTGATCGAGCAGGATGGCCATTCCCAAGCCGAGGATCAGGCAGCCCAGGATGAATCCAACCGTGAACATGACTGTATTGCGCACATCGATCACGAAACGTGGATCGTTGTGGAAAAGATCGTAGTATTGCTTCAGGCCGACCCAGGTGAAATCCGGGTTCAGGCCCTTCCATCGGCTTAATGAAACCCGAATGGACCAGCCGATAAATCCATAGACAAAGATGGCAACTGCGAGGATGGATGGAAAAAGCAGAGAGATGGAGAGTACCGTTTCGCTTTCGAACATGGATACGATGATCAGCACACCCGCATAGAAGATCAACCCACTGACCAGAAGAGCGATAGAAGTAAGGTTTTTGTCGGCAATAACCAGCGGGTTGTTTCTTAGGATTAAAATGAAAACCACTCCCAGGATCATCAGGGCAATGGCTAGAATGAATTGCGGTAAGCGAAAATGAAACTTGAGTTTCAACCCTCGGGACATTAAAACTCTCTTTCGGAATGGGCGGCTCTCATGAGCCGCCCATTCGCCTTGCCTACGTGATGTTTCTGTTACAAATTACTTGGGGCAGGTGCCATCTTTCTTGCAGGCGGCAGCCAATGCAGCCTGGAAGTCAGCGGTCTTGCTCGTGTCGGTCTGGAACAAACCGATGGCAGTCCCGATCGAGGTCGCCCAGGCCGGTGCGGCAACCACACCGTGCATCAGGCTGCCGACCACAACATTGCTGGTCCAGTCCTTGGCAGCATCCTGCGAGTACTCGCTGAAGAGCGATTGGTCGCAGTCCGTGCGGGCGCAGATGGAGCCCTTGAGTGGGTTGAAGGCTTCCTGACCGGCCTTGGAAGCGGCAACGGTCAACCAGGCTACGGTCGCATCCGGGTGCTTGGCAGTCTTGGGCAATACGAAGCTGTCGGACAGGAAGTTGAAGATGCCATAGGTGCCCGGGGAAACGGCCCAGTCGAAGTCCGTGTGTGGCTTGAGATTGAGGCCATTGGGGGCCGGGTTGGCGAAATAGCCATACGCCCAGTCGCCCATGATGTTGAAGGCGGCATCGCCGTCGGTCACCATCTTGGAAGCTGTCTGCCAGTCCGTCAGGGTCGAGGCATCGGCATTGGTGTATGAAAGCGCCTTGGCAAAGTTGGCAATGCCCTTGGTTACATCGGCGCCAGCCCAGTCAGTCGTGGGCGGGGTGGTCCACAATCCGTTCCACTTGTCAGCGCCGATCGTGCCGATCATGATGTTCTCGAATAGGTGGATGGCGGTCCAGGCCACGCCCAGGGACAGGCAGGTCTTGCCGGCGGCTTTGATCTTATCGCAAGCAGCGAAGAAGTCATCCAGGGTCTTGAAATCGGTCTTGGGGTTGGCGGTGACGCCCGCGGCGGCCAGAACCTTCGGGTTGTACCACAGCACGTTCGAGCGGTGGATGTTCACCGGGACGCTATAGGGAACACCATTCACCGAGATCAGGGGAAGAAGGGTCGGGGGCAGGACTTTGGTAAAACCGGTCTGATCGAACAAGAAGTTCAATCCCGAAACCTGGCCAGCGGCCACATAGTTGGCGATGGTTTCCTGTCCGGCATGGGCCTGCCAGGAATCAGGTGCATCGTTGGCAGCCAGGCGGGTGGCCAGAACGGCTTTGGCGTTAGTGCCGGCGCCACCGGCTACGGCTGCATTGATGAATTTAATGTTGGGGTATTGCTGGTTGAAGACTTTGACCATGGCGGCCAGGCCGTCTGCTTCACCAGGGCCGACCCACCAGGAGAATACTTCCACTTCGGTGCTTTTGGGTTTTGCCGTGGGAGCGGTCGTTGCAGCCGGACCACAAGCAGAGAGGACAAGTACGGCGACAATCAAGAGGCTGAAGAAGCCCCAGCTTAACTTTTTAGATGACATTCTCATTCTCCTTGTATTTTTTGGCATAATTAGGGGGAAATTAACCGAAACTAAATTCAAGGAATCAGTCTAGATGCGTGCGCCTCCTTCCTGTTATTTAGTCATTCCTATTTTTTTAATTGAGATATTGATACCCGTATAAATTATACTCCAATTATGTTTCATTCTACTCATTTTATGGACACAAGATGGATTTCCAATGGACATGGGCCGGGAATGGCGGGTGCATTATCAGGACCGACAAGAATTCTCCCATGTTCCTGTTATTATTGCCTCTGCGCAGTATTTAATGCAAGATGATTCCGTCTATTGCGTGAATGTTCATGAACTGTCCCGGCATCGTCCTGTCACCATGCACTAATTGGGAAGCGTGATCAAGTCAATCCTGGAGTTTGTCCTTCCTCAATGCCCCGGAGGCGGACAATGGAAACCTCAAGTGGCAAGACAAACTGATTGGCCGGCATACCAGCTCCCATTTCCCGGATGCGGCGGAATGTTTTTCAAATTCTACCGAATAGGATCGCGATATAATCCCGGGCGAATTGGAAATGAGGAAATCCATGGCGGTCCTGAAGAAAACGTATGTGTTCTTGATTCCGGTGATATTTGCGGTTTATTCAGTGTTGGCGTTTTTCACCTACAATTTGGAGGCGATCAAATTTGCAGATATCACTTGGATCCTGGTTGCCTCGGTCATACTCGCGGCAGGATTGACCGGTTTGTTTTTCATCATATTTCGGGACCGGTCAAAGGCGAGTCTGATGGCGACCTGCTGGACGATCATATTCTTCAGTTATGGACAGGTCTACAATGTGGTCCATAAATCGCTGGGTGCATCTGTTGGCCGGAATGTGATTCTGGTCCCGGTGGCTCTTGTTCTTATGGTACTCTCGGTGATCTGGGTATGGAAACTGGTCCGGGATCCATCCAGGCTGATTTTCTTTTTTGGTTGGATGGTTGCCATTTTGTGCCTCATGCCCTTTTATTCGCTCGGGCGATTTTATATTTCAATCAATTCAAATAAACCTGTCGCGCAAACAGCCGTCCCGCTGTCTGTAAATCCTGGCAACGGTCCCACTATCTATTACATCATTCTGGATGCGTATGGACGGCAGGATATTTTACAGGAACTGTATGGATACGACAATTCCGAATTTATTCAATTCTTGAAAGACAAGGGTTTTTTTGTGGGAGATTCAAGCTACAGTAACTACGCCCAAACTTCGCTCTCGCTTTCTTCATCATTGAACCTGCAGTATCTTGATAGCATCGGTTTACCTGCAGTTAATGATAGCGGTGGTGGGAGGGCATGGTTGGATAGAAAGATCCAAGACAGCCTGGTCCGTGAGATTCTACTGGAACAGGGATACAAACTGGTCTTGTTTAATACTGATAGCCGTACTGCTCCAAAAGATACTGCGATCTTCTATAATTTTGACACAACGCCAAAAGCCGCCAATGCCCAAAAAATGATGGGCTCGACAGAGATAGAGCAAATGTTCCTTGCATCCACGCTGGGGCGAGTGATCACCGACCTTGGTTGGTTTCCGAAAATAACAAACAATCAACAGCTGTATTATTACCATTATTTGCAGATGCAGTATGTCTTTGCCAAGCTGTCGGAAGTCCCCAGCCTGCCGGGCAAGTATTTTGTTTACGCCCATGTCATCGTTCCACACCCTCCCTTTGTATTTGCTCCCGACGGGTCTTACAAAAAAAATCCTCTACCTTACACTCTCCATGATGGGTCCGACTTTCCCGGGACACAGCAGGATTATATCAAGGGGTATCGCGATCAGGTCGAGTACGTGGACAAGGTGATGGAGAAGGTCATCACCGATATTCTGTTACACTCAACTCCTGCCCCGATCATCATCATCCAGGGCGATCATGGTCCCGGTGCATTCCTTGACTGGAATTCAGTAGAAAAGACCAACCTGGACGAACGGATGGGCATCCTGAATGCCTATTATTTTCCCGGCGGGCATTCAAGTTCATTGTATGCTTCCATCACGCCGGTCAATTCCTTCCGGCTTCTTTTCGACGCATATTTTGGGTTGAATTACCCGCTGCTTGAAGACAAGGTCTACTTTTCCACTTGGGGCAATCCCTTTGGTTATATTGACGTGACCAGCAGATTGAAAAAGTGACCTCAGCCTCTGTGATATTTGGTTCCTCCCCTTTTTCCAGTTGTTCTAGGATTTCTTTCTTACTCATCACCTGCCCATCGGATTTGAGCACTGCCGGGAAGGCTGCGTGGAGGTATTGCGGGGACTGCGAGGGGTTGGAATCTCGTGAAAATCTTAACGTCCTTCGTGCCCTTCGCGGTAAAAAAATCTAGGGAAGAGTGGCGGTTCGACTTTGAAAAGGCTCTGGATGAGGATTCGTCAACTTAAGGGAAGAAAAACTTTAATGTGCCTTCAGGATGACCGATCCCAACGCGATCGTTGAACCATCTGCGGCGCTGACATCCAAGAATTGGATAATGACCCAGTCCGAGATGCCGGCGGAATTGAGGTTAAAGACATGCGAGAATGTCCCCGCGGTTCCCTCGGAAGGCGTGACCGTCAGAGAGGATTCATTGATTTTCGTGCCATCCGTTGTGTAAATCCGGAAGGCCAGCGTGTTTTCGAAAGGCAGGAATGTCATACTGCCCTTGACAGTAAATGGATTGCTCACGGTGGACCAGATTCCGGGCAATTCGACGACGATGACATGTTCCATCCCATCGATGGTGGAGTACAGTCGCATCAGCCATAGCCTGTTGTCTATCAGCCAATAGTTTTGTTTTTGCGACAGCGACGGGCAGCACATTGGGTCATTCGGGCCCTGGACGAGCATATCCAGGTGGATGACACCGGAAGAAATATCAACTGACTTGATTTGAACCCGATCCCCCAGTTGTGCCTGGCTCACCTGGTGGGGTGTCCCTCCCTGATCGAGGATGGCAATCACGGATTCAAATTCTCCGCTTCCACCGCCACTCTCCGCCAGGAGGACGACTGCATCGGCTTTGCCGTCTCCATTCAGGTCACCAAAGGCGTAAACGCCCAGCATCTGGACCGAGAAGGCGCTCGCACCCGCGCCATCCGAATAGGACCCATTGACCAATGTAACGGTCCGCCCATAGGCCGGGGTATGGTAGGTGCCGTTCTTCAGCATATCCAATGTCAAGCCTCCGGGTACGGAAGGCGCCGGGGCGATTGTGTTGGTGGGCACAGGTGGGAGTGGAGTGTCCGTGGCAGGCGCGGCAACAGTCACGGCCGGCGCGGGTGGTAGAGACGTGTCCGTGGAGGCTGCCGGGACGGGGAAGGTTGGTGTGGGCTGAACCGACTGGAGGTTGCAGGCCAAGATAGCCAGCATAAGGGCGAGAAGAGGTGAGATGATTTTATGGTCCAAGTTATTTACCTTTCTTTTCATGGGATTAACGATGTCCAGGTGGAGCCGTCGATGGAACGGAAAAGCTGGCTGTGCCCGCTATCGTCCACGCGTGTGAGCGCCCATCCGGTGAACCCGCCTGAGGTTGTGGAGACAAACTCCAGGCATGACAGGCGTCCGCTCAAGTCTAGGTTGGGAGTTGTACGCTCCCACGTTTGGGCACTGTCGGTTGTTCGGTACAGGACTGCCCCCCCATCCCAGGACCAGATATGCAGCGAATCGGCGATAGCGGGAAGGCCCGGCTTGATTGTTTTATTGGTATCGGTCGGATCACCGCTCCAGGAGAGGCCACCGTCGTGTGTGACGTAGAAGGTGAGCTCTGTCAGGCCAGGCATGTTGATTATCAGCGGCAAAAAGCCATCTTTCCCCCAAAAAACCGGCACCTGTGGCAGGTACTGATAGCCCGAATAGGCTGTCGGAAGAGGCAGGCTTTGCTGTGACCAGGAAACGCCGCCGTCGTGGGTGACATATAGGTATACCTCCCCAACTACCGGAGTGGAACCGGTCACCCAGCCGGTATTTATATCGAGAAAAGTCATTCCATTCTTTATGCCGTCCAGGGGCAGGCTGTCGGATGCGCCCGACTGGCTCGGATCATTATGGAAGATGCTGATCCAGGTCACGCCGCCGTCGGAGGTCTGGAATAATTCAACCGCTTCGGAGCCGCCCCTGGCTCCCCGATCTGCCAGTGCGCGGCCAGTGTCGGTGTCCAGGAACTGGAGAAACCCACCTCCGAACGGGACCGGGTTGGAGCTCCATGTGATTCCGCCGTCGCCGGTACTGTAGAGCGTTCCGGAGAAAAAATCCGTACCGGGCACCAGCACCCAGGCGGTATTGGTATTCAAGACGGTCAGGATGGCAGAATAACCTAGGGCACCGCTCACGGGCGGAGTGGCATTCAACCAGGTCATTCCACCGTCAAAGGTACGAAGAATATAGCCGTTGTTGTTGACGGCGATGCCCCAACCGTTATTCTGATCCTGGAAATCGATCCGGGCAAGCACCGGGGAGGCAAGAACCCGCAGCGGCGGCAGGATGGGAGTGTTGGTGGCGGTTGGAACAGGCGTGTCAGTGGAGGTAGGTGCCGGCGTGGATGGGACGGTTCCAACCGGGGCGCTGGTGGCTGCAGGAAAGGAAGGCATGGGCGCACTGCCCTGGGTGGAACAGGCCACCAGGGTCAGAACAAGTATCAGAACAGGCAGGATGGTTCTTCGGATCACCGGGTTTTCCAAGGCAGGAGATGGTCAGGGGATTAAAACTGTCCAGGTGGCCCCGCCATCAATGGTCTTATACAGCATGCAGTGGCCATTCGCATCCGCGGTTAGCGCCCAACCTGTCCAGCCCATCACGAATTGCATCGAGACCATATTGTCCTTGATATTGATGTTCGGTGTGATCATCGACCAGGTAGCCCCGGCGTCATGGCTGGCGTACAATGGTGCACTACCATCCCATACGTAGAAATCGGTCGGCGAGGCCGCCGCCAGGAAACCGCCCTGCGGAACGGGCTTGGTGTGGCTCCAGTTCCGGCCACCATCGTGGCTGACATAAAAGACACTGCCATTGGTATTGGCGAACAGCAGCACCGGCAGGACCGCATCAATCCCGCTGAGAAAGACCGGCTGGCTGGGTCCTGTCATGGCGCCTTTGTACGCAGCCGGTATGGCCAGATCTTGGTGCGCCCAGGTCTTTCCGCCGTCCCGGGTGGCGTAGACGTAAATAAAGTCGCTGGATGGCTGCGCCCCGGTAACCCAGGCATGGCTGTTATCTATGGCTGTGATGCCATTCTTGTCACCTACCAGCGGCAGGCTGTCGCTCGAGCCGGGAATAGACGGGTCATCGGTAAAGGCCCTGGTCCAGGTCGCGCCCCCGTCACTGGTGCGGTAGATCGCCACGGCTTCGTGGCTCATGCCGGCGCTCAACCCGACCAGCTCCCAGGCGTTCATCTGATCAATAAAATTCAGCGAGCCGCCGCCAAAAGGCACCGCCTCGGAGCTCCAGGTGCCCCCCCCGTCGGTCGTGTGATAGAGGGTTCCTATTGTTGGATCCGCGCCCACCGCGGCCAGCCAGGCGGTGGCGGGAGTCAGGAAGGAGGGAGCCACCGGGGCACCGTTCAGGCTGGCGGGAGTGGCCTTGTACCAGGTGACACCACCGTCCTGGGTGCGTAAAACCTCTGTGTCTGTCAATGCCCAGCCATCATAGGTGTCCAGCATGTACAGGTTGCGGATGGATGGGGAGGCGGCCACCGGAAGGGACGCGAGAGGCCAATAGGCCGGGGCGGCGGTTGCCGGGAGCGCGGTGGCGGTGTCCGTGGCAGACGGGATTACAGTCGCCAGGGCGGTGGTCGCCGCGACCGGCGAGGCCTCGCCCGTGGTCGCTTTTACAGGCGGGAAAGTCGCGAGAGTCGGGAGCGCTTGTAAAGAAGTACTGCAAGCCAGCATGGCCAGCAGGACGGTCAGTCCGCCGAGCAGGGTTTTCATTTGAAGGGAACGCATAAAGAACTCCTCTGATGGATACAGAAATACGAAACATTCAAAATTGTAAGCCCGCCTCCAGCGCTCAGGCAGTGGGATGAAGGGGGCATTCAGGACTCACTTGGCCAGGAAGGTATCGAGCACTGCTTCGAATTTACTCAATAGAGCGGCATGATCATATTCAACCACCGTCCCGGCTGGATAGTTCCCGATGTTCGATGAATGGCTCAGGAAAATCACCTCGAAGCATTTGTTTTCCACGACGGTGCGATAGGAAACTTGATCGTAGATATTACCAGCCGCCGCACCGCTGAACTCGCTGCGCGTGAAAGTATAGTTGTTGATACTTACCTGGCCGGTGACAGTCTCGGCGACCTGTGTGGAGGGTTGTGTACAGGCGGAGACGATCCCCGGGTCTTTCGATGCGGTTAATAGCAAATAGGCTTCGTTCAGGTTGGTCCTGGGATAGTAAAAGGATGAATCTATGAAAGCAAGCGTAAACAGGGGTGTGCCCTTGGTGCTGGCTGCCGGTACCTGTGCGGTGGTTGGAGCGAACTCGTCCGTGTAACCTATGATGACCAGGTATTGTGGGTTGTCAGATGCAAAATTCTGCGTTGCCTGCCCCGGCGGGTTAATGGCGATCCGTAGGGTAAATGGACCGCTCGCCTGCGATTCGATAGAAACAAAATAATCCTGTTTGGACGGCAACGCGCCGCGCCAGAATGGGAGGGGATAACGTGAATCGTTGAGATCCTTTCCATCCGCGCCGGCAACCTGGACCGAAAAAGGCGCCCCCTGCAGGATCGAAACACTCATGACCTGCCCCTGCATGGCCGAAAGGATGTAGCGTTTGGGTGTATTGGCTGAAACCGTAGCGTTGATGTCGACCCATGTCCCGAACGGGGCAAAGCGGATCCGATAAGCATTTGCCTGAGGGTCGAACGCGACATTCGGCGTGGGTGTCAACTCGAAGGTCGGCGTGGGGATTAATGTGGGCGTCGGGATGCTGGTATCAATCGTGACCTTGACAGGCGCAGAAGCAGCCAGCATGGGAGTTAACCGGTTCCAAGTGAGGCCTCCGTCGATAGTCTTGTAGAGCGCCGAGAGTTCGTTTTCCTGGCTCAACACCCAGCCGGTGCTGGCGTCGACGAAGTCGAGTGCTGAAACCGAGCGGGAGTCTGTCTGGGTGAGGTCGAGGTTGGATGCCAAAGCCTGCCAGGTTTGTGCGCCGTCGTGGCTGGCGCACATGGATTTGCCGCACAGAACGTAGATGTCCCTGGAGGAAACGATCTGCATCGGTGTATAGCGTGCGACGTTCAGCACGCTCGGTGACAGCGTCCAGGTAGCACCTCCGTCTTGGGACGTATAGAAAACCAGCCGTTCATAGATAGAGGAGCCGTCATTATTCCATTTCACGAGGCTGACAGGCAGCAAACCACTTTTATCGCCAAAGAAGGCTGGGCGGTATGGGCTGACGAGGGCGTCGGCATACCCCTTAGGCAACGGCAGGTTCTGCGTCAGCCAGGTTTTGCCAAGGTCGAATGAGACCTGCATCTGCACGGAGCCGCTGGATTTCATCGTGATCATGTCGCCATAGACGACCACCATGCGGGCCGGGTCAAAGTAGAAGCTGTCAGAGCTGCGTAGATGCACGGTACCGGGCGGCAGGCTGTTATCCGGGTAGGGCGGTGTCACCTGGACAGGCGCCCAGATTTTTCCACAATCCCTGGTCTGGGACAAAGAATAGTAGATGCTTCCAGCACCAGCATCGCTTGGTTCCGCCCAGCCGTTCAAGGCATCCGTAAAGTGCAGGCCGGATGTCGGACCATATGGAAACTCCGTCCAGGTTTGGCCACCGTCCGTGGTATGCAGCAGGCCGAAGCGGTTGTTGTCCCCTGATATGATTGGCAGCCAGGCAGTCTGTACGTCAAGGGCGAAAAAGCCTTCCGACCAGACCTGTCCTCCTGGCGTGCGATCCAACCAGGATTGGCCGCCGTCAGTGGTGCGCAGCAGGCGGTTCGAACTTGTCCAGACCCAGCCATTCTCCGCATCGATCATCTTCAGGCTGGAAATCGTCGGAGCAGGGGCTGGCGTGGCCGAAAGAGGTGTAGCTGTGTCTGTTACGGATATGGAAGGCGTACCGCTCGGTATACCTCCAGGCGGTGGGCTGATTTGCCTGAGCGGGCCGCAGCCCGGCATAGCCAGGAAGAGTGCCAGGATCAATCCGAATTTGGACCAGGAATGCATACATTTCTCCTGCAAAAGGGAATGACCGCGTATGTTTACGCGTGTTCTTCTGTAGACGGGCAATCCGAGGAGAATGTTCCCTTCGGTCAGGCTCACCCCAGCCATTCAACCAGGCTGGCTTCGCCCTGGCCTACCCCCACGCATAGCGTTGCCAAGCCATATTTCACGTTTTCCCGCCGCCGCATTTCGTGCAGTAGAGTTGTCAGGATTCGCGCCCCCGAGCAGCCCAGCGGATGCCCCAGGGCGATCGCCCCGCCGTTGACGTTGACGATTTCCGGGTCGAGGCCGAGCTCTTCGATGACCGCCAGCGACTGGATGGCAAAGGCTTCGTTCAGTTCGACCAGACCGATATCCTCGATTTTCAATCCGGCCCGCGCGATCGCTTTCTTTACTGCCGGCACGGGCCCCAGCCCCATCGTGCGCGGCGGAACCCCGGCGGCCGCGGACGAGATGAGCCGGGCCAATGGTTTCAGCCCGAGCGCTTGCGCTTTTTCTGCGCTCGTAACCAGCAGGGCGGCCGCTCCATCGTTCAGTCCGGAGGAATTCCCGGCGGTGACCGTCCCGCCCACCCGGAAGGAAGTCTTGAGTTTCGCCAGCGATTCCAGCGAAGTATCCCGGCGCGGGCGTTCATCCGTATCCACCACTTTCGGATCGCCTTTGCGTTGCGGGATAACCACCGGGACGATTTCCTCGCTGAATTTTCCGGAATCGGTTGCCGCGATGGCGCGCTGGTGCGAGCGCACGGCGAATTCATCCTGTTTCTGGCGGGTGATGTGTGGGCGCTCTGCTGCGATGTTCTCAGCCGTCTCGCCCATTGACTCTGTCCCGTACAATTCCTGCATCCTGGGGTTGGGGTAACGCCAGCCCAGGGCGGTGTCATAGGCGGTCAGGTTGCCGAAGGGGAAACCGGATTCGGCTTTGGGCAGGCTATAGGGCGCCCGGCTCATCGACTCCACGCCCCCAGCGATGTACACCTCTCCTTCACCGGCACGAATGGCGCGCCCCGCCTGGTTGACAGCATTCAAACCGGAGGCGCACAGCCGGTTGATGGTCACTCCTGCCACGCTGACTGGCAGTCCTGCCAGCAGCAGCGCCATGCGGGCCACGTTGCGGTTATCCTCCCCGGCTTGGTTGGCGCAGCCCAGATAGACCTCTTCTACCAGGGCCGGGTCGAGATGGCTGCGTTCGATGATTGTCTTTATCACCAATGCAGCCAGGTCGTCCGGGCGGACAGCCGCCAGTGCACCGCCGAGGGCCCCGACGGGCGTACGGATGGCATCAATAATGACAGGGACAGGCATGGGATCTCCAATTTAGGAACGCCAGTGAATTACCCGGCGAACGCCTTGCGTCACACAGCCCTATGGCGTTTCTTCCGGAGGCGTCTGCGGCTCCAAATCGCCCAGGAAGCGGATGCGCTGAACGTTCACCAGCACCGCCTCCCGCTTGATGACAAAGGTTGGGTTGACATCCAGCATGACGGTGGCCTGTGTGATCGGTAGAAAGGACTCTGACAGGTTGGCGATGGCCTGTCGTAGATCGAGCGGGCCCGACTGGTTCAATTCGCCGTGGATTTCCATCCCGTCCAAAGCCAGGAAGACAGCATATTTTTGTTTTGGATACTTGATGAATCTCAGGCTCAGCGGGCTCGTCTTTTGAGGTGGCTCGTATGCTAAAATAATTCCGGCTTTGGGGATGATGGAACTGACCGTTTTCTCGATAATTTTAGCGGGTTGCTCCAGGCGCGCGACGCTGGTGTTTCGCATAAGGATGCTTGTGTCGCGCCGGTCATTTAAAAAATCAGAAAGCCGCTGTTCGTGTAGGAAGAGCCCGCCCGAGATGAAATAGTGTTGCGTCAAGAAAATAACCTGATAAGGGAAAACAGTATCAACCATAGCTTTCTCCCGTCGGAACTGGATTCTCTCATTCATTCTACTGCTACTTGCATAAATTGTCGAACGAATGTCATGGACAAGGAATGCGCATAGCACGTGTATAATAAGTTGGAGAGGATGTTCGTAGCCCATGAATTATGACGCATGGCACTACCAACCCTTGTCAGACAACAGCATAATCTATTCAGAAGTATCTTCTCACTGTATTGGGGAGGGAGGGGGGTGTGCGGACGGCTTCGTACCCTTCGGGTATGCTGCGCGACCACCCGCACACCCCGACCTCCCGTATATTGAGAGGAAATAAATTATCATCGAGGCGAGCATTGTCCTATTTCCCAACAAGGAGACCCAATCGATGCCTGCAAAAGGTTGGATTGAAGTCAATGATCTCTTCTGTAAAGGTTGTGAGCTCTGCATCACAGCCTGCCCTCCGCAAGTGATGGCGCTCAACAAAGAGCGTCTGACGTCCAAAGGTTATCACCCGGCGCATGTCTTCAAAGATGGCTGCACCGGGTGCGCCATCTGTGCCATTGTTTGCCCGGATGCGGCTATCACGGTCTACCGCGAGGTGACCAAGTCGGCTGCCCAGGCCGCTGCAGTGGGAGGTTGATATGGCGCGTGAGCTCTGGGAAGGCAACCAGGCCATTGCTGAAGCCGCCGTCCGCATTGGACTGGAGGCTTATTTCGGCTATCCGATCACTCCGCAAAATGAGATCCTGGAATGGCTGGCGCGCCGCATGCCGGAACTCGGCCGTGCTTTTGTCCAGGCTGAAGCGGAATTGGGCGCGATCAACATGGTCTATGGCGCAGCCTGCACGGGTGCGCGCGTGATGACCTCCTCCTCCAGCCCTGGCATCAGCCTGATGCAGGAGGGATTGTCATATATTGCTGGCACGGAAATCCCGATGGTGCTGGTCAATGTGATGCGCGGCGGGCCGGGCTTGGGGAACATCGCCCCCTCGCAGGGTGATTACAATCAGATCTGCAAGGGCGGTGGGCATGGTGATTACCATCCGATCGTGCTGGCACCTGCCTCGGTCCAGGAAGCTGTGGATCTTTTACCGTTGGCCTTCGACCTGGCGGAAAAATACCTGACCATCGCCTGCCTCCTGCTGGATGGATCCATCGGTCAGATGATGGAGCCGGTCGAACTGCCGGCCATGCGCGAAGTCAAGCGCAGGGAATTCCCCTGGGCCACCACTGGCGCGCAGGACCGCCAACGGCACATCCTGACCTCGATCTACCTGGAACCATACGATGAGGAAAAGACGAATATCCGTCTGCTCAAGCGCTGGCAGGAAGTCCAGGATAATGAATTGCGCTTTAAAGAATACCTCTTGGACGATGCGGAAATTGTCGTGATCGGTTTCGGAACGGCCGGCAGGGTGGCCCTTTCGGCCGTCCGGTCCGCCCGTGAGCAAGGCATAAAAGTGGGCCTGTTCCGGCCTGTCACGGTTGCTCCCTATCCATATGCCCGCGTAGCCGAACTGGCCTCGCAGGCTAAAACTTTGTTGGTGGTCGAGATGAACTCCGGCCAGATGCTCGAGGATGTCCGCCTGGCTGTCAACGGGCGCACTCCAATTGAATTCTATGGACGCTTGGGCGGCGTGGTGCCGTTCCCGGATGAAATCCTGGGCGAAATCCAGCGCGTTGCCCGGGAAACTCCCAAAGTGGTGGACGACCCGGCCAAAGCCTGGTTGAAGCGAATGGAAACCGTGGTAAAAAAATAGAGGTATATATGGCAACGATGACTCCTGAAAACCTGGTTTACGAACGTCCCATGTCATTTACGGATGCCCCGACCCATTACTGTCCCGGTTGTACACATGGTACCGCGCACCGTCTGATCGCCGAAGTGCTGGACGAGATGGATTTGACTGGCCGTACCATTGGTGTTGCGCCGGTGGGTTGTGCGGTTTTCGCCTATAACTATTTCGCAACAGACTTCGTCGAAGCCCCGCACGGCCGCGCGCCTGCCATGGCGACCGGCATCAAGCGCGTTCTCCCGGACCGGATTGTCTTTACTTATCAGGGTGACGGCGACCTGGCCTCCATCGGCACGGGCGAGATCGTCCATGCCGCGGCGCGCGGCGAGAATATCACCGTCATCTTCATCAACAATGCCAACTATGGTATGACCGGCGGGCAGATGGCCCCCACGACATTGCCCGGCCAAAAGACCACTTCATCGCCGAATGGCCGTGACGTGGAGCTGCAGGGCTATCCGATCCGCATGGCCGAGATGCTGTCCACACTGGACGGTGCCGGTTACATTGTCCGGCGCAGCCTGCATGACCCGACCAATATCCGCAAGGCCAAGAAAGCCATCCGTACGGCCTTTGAGGCACAGGTGCGCGGCCTGGGCTTCTCGCTGGTCGAACTGCTCTCCACTTGCCCGTCCAACTGGAACTTGACCCCGGTCGAGTCGCTGAAATGGCTTGAAGAGCACATGATCCCGTTCTATCCGCTGGGCGATTACAAGGTCGCTCCGTCCATCTCGACAGCGAAGATTTAGAGAGGAACTCATGCATACTGAGATCATTCTTTCCGGTTTCGGTGGACAGGGCATCATGTTTGCCGGCCAGATCATGTCTTATGCTGCCATGGACTCCGGCAAGGAAGTAACCTGGATCCCGTCCTACGGTCCGGAAATGCGCGGCGGCACGGCCAACTGCACGGTCGTCATTGCCGATGAGGAAATCGGTTCGCCGGTCGTGAGAAATCCAGACGCCGCGCTGGTCATGAACCTGCCCTCACTGGACAAATACGAACCAATGGTCAAGCCTGGTGGCGCGTTGGTCATCAATGCCTCGATGGTGGACCGTCCCGCCATGCGCACGGATATCACCTCGATATCCATCCCCTGCAATGAAATTGCGGAAGAGCTTGGCAATCCGCGCCTGGCGAACATGGTCGCGATCGGAGCACTGTTGGCCTGCATGAACGTGCTCACTCTGGCGGACATGGAAATGGCTTTGAACAACCACATGCCGGGCCGGCATAAGAATTTGCTGCCCAAGAACGTGGAAGCGCTCAGTAAAGGCGCCGAATTTGCCCGAAAGTCACTTGAAAAATAGTGAAAAGAAACAAAAAATGGGCTGCGGCGGCGCGAAGCGCCGCCGCAGCCCATTTTTTGAGCAATTCCCCCCTCCCCGCTGCGGGTCTTGCCCCCAGCCATGGGGGTAGGCTGATATTGCTTACTTTGAGAAGACGCGCCCGCTTCACGCTTTTCACAAAGTTGGTGTGTGGGGTGTTTGCGGTCGGCGAAGCCGACCGCAAACACCCCAAATCTTCTTTTCTCCCGCCCTGGGGTGGGGGTTAGGGGGTAGGGACCACACAACTTTCAGACTCTGTGAAAGTCGTGCTGCCCGCCTCCTTTCAAGGCGGGCTTTTTTCATAGTGAGGGTATAATCCTGGTATGATTTTTCTCATCACTGGTGCCGCCGGATTCCTCGGTTCGCACCTTGCCAATCAGCTTGCCCGTGAAGGGCACCAGGTGCGCGGATTGGACGATCTTTCGACCGGCGACCCGCATGTATTGGATCCGGATGTCCATTTCACACGCGGGGATGTAAATGACCGTCCAAAGCTATGGACTTTGCTCCAGGAAGTGGACTGTGTATACCACCTGGCGGCGCGCATCTCTGTACCAGAGTCGATGCTTTACCCGCGTGAATACAACATCTCCAATGTCGGTGGAACCGTTAGTCTGATGGAAGCCTTGCGGGACGTTGGCATCCGGCGCGTGGTACTGGCCTCCTCGGGGGCCATTTATGGCGAACAGGATATTCAACCACTGACTGAGGGACAGACGCCGCGTCCCCGTTCGCCTTACGCAGTCAGCAAACTGGCGGCGGAATATTACGTCTCCACCATCGGCAAATTATGGGGCATCGAAACGGTAGCCTTGCGCATTTTCAATGCTTATGGCCCCGGGCAGCATTTAACGGCCTCGCACCCGCCGGTGGTGCCTTACTTCCTGCATCAGGCTACGCGAGAGGGTACTTTGATCATCCACGCCGACGGGAACCAGACGCGCGACTATGTCTACGTGGATGATGTGATCTGTGCCATGGTCGCTGCGGCAACAGCTCCGAATCTCAACGGCTTGGTTATTAATGTAGGTTCCGGAGTTGAAACGAGTTTGCGTGCTCTGGCAAAACTTGTCCTGGACGTGACCGGCAGCCATGCTAATGTTGTCTACAATGCTCAGACCTCCGGTGGTGTCTCGCGTCTGTGTTCCGACCTGACTCTCGCAGAGCAAAAACTCAACTACCGGCCAGCCATAAGGCTGGAAGAAGGTCTGCGGTTGACTTTGCAAAGGGATGTGCGATTCAAGGTGACGAAAAAACAAACCACGAAGAACAAGGATTAGGGCACCGTTCCCGTGTTCGCCTGTGGTGGTTATGCTACCCTCCACCTGCCTTACCCATGAATTCTATAACCGTCCCACCTTGACTATCGCCCGCGCGCTGCTCGGGATGCGCCTGGTGCGGTTTCTGGATGGCGTCCATCTTGCCGGTATGATTTCCGAAACAGAGGCTTATATTGGCGAAGAAGACCTGGGTTGTCATGCCAGTTCCGGCAAAACCCGCCGTAATGCCGTCATGTATGGCCCGCCGGGTTTTGCCTACGTCTACTTTACCTATGGAATGCACTGGATGTTGAATGTGGTGACAGAGCAGGCAGGGTTCCCGGCGGCCGTTCTGATCCGGGCCATCCAGCCGGTGGACGGCGTGGAGATTATCTCTGCCCGACGCCAGGGTCGGGACACCCTCGGCCCGGCCAAGGTCACCCAGGCCCTTGGCGTTGACGGGGGATTAAATGGCGCGGATCTATGCAGCCAGGATTCGGGCTTATGGATCGAAGCGGGTGCAGCGATTCCACAGAGGGAGATAATCACCGGTCCGCGCGTGGGGCTGTATACTGTTCCGGAACCATGGAAATCCAAACCGTGGCGCTTCCGGACATCCTCCATGCAGCCTCCCCCGAAAATGACGGGGCATAGATGATGATAAAATAGGGCGCACATTTGCGTAATCGAGAATAACCATGTTCAAACGGAACGACCAAACAACCAATCCCGCGACCGTACAGACGGTGGAACGCATCACCTCGGTACTTGGCGCGGGCATTGTCTGGCAGGGAAGCATCAGCGGCTCAGGCGGCGTGCGTATCGAAGGCATGTTCGAAGGTCAGATCACCCTGAAAGGATTACTCGTCGTCGGTGAGACCGGCAAAGTGACCTGCGAAAATGTGCGCGCCGCCAATGTTATTGTGGCCGGGGCGGTCAAGGGGAATATCTCTGCCCAGAAGGTCGAGATCCGCTCCACCGGACGCGTCTGGGGCGACATCGTCACGACCGCTTTCGCCACGGAGGAAGGCGCATTCCTGCGCGGCCAGATCCGCATGGAGGACGCGGTGGATCTCGATCTGGACGCCCCCAACCCGATTGATGGCGCTCCTCAGGGTGTTCAGGCTGAACCAAAGCAATGAAACCTGGCGATTTTCCCCCTCCCCGCCGGCGGGGTCGGACTCTCCATTTTTTACTTATTTTGGTGCTGACCGCAATTGTTGTGCTCTTGGCGATTTTGATGTCACGGCAGCCGGTCAACCTGGTATTTACGGGTTATGTCTCACTGGCCGTCCTGGCTTTTTTCCCCATCCCCATCCTGGTTTATCGTCTGTACTCATTGGCACGCGCCAATTACAACGTCAACCGTGACCAGCTAACCCTTACCTGGGGCTTACGCGTGGAACAGATTCCAGTTTCGGACATTGAATGGGTGCGCCCACTGACGGCCCTATCCCAGTCCATCCCAAGGCCATTCTTTCGTCTGCCCGGCTCGGTGCTTGGCTCGCGCAGGCACCCGGATC
Source organism: uncultured Chloroflexia bacterium (assembly GCA_963827305.1). Taxonomy (GTDB): domain Bacteria; phylum Chloroflexota; class Anaerolineae; order Anaerolineales; family Villigracilaceae; genus UBA877. The sequence goes on along the minus strand of CAWHAM010000021.1, from coordinate 83,639 downwards.
TCGGCCCGATCGAGTTCCTGGCCTCGGATGAGAAAACCCTGCTGCTGGTGGCGACCTCCCGGAAGATTTATGCGATTTCACCGGAAGACACGGCCGCTTTTCTCCAGGACATCCAGCATGCCATCGAGCTGGGGTCTCTTACACCTGTTGTGCCAAAATCGGTCTACCCGTCCTTTGTTGTGGCACAGGCCTGGGATAGTCTGGCGGCGCGTTATCTCTGGCTTTCCGGCTTCTTTGCGAATATTGGTCTGCTGGCCTGGGTCAGCCTGATGACACCCACGCTGGGACATATCTCACTGGGTTTCCTTCCTTCAGGTGCCGCGCGCCCGCCTTCTGCGGGGTATACCCTCATTCTGCTGCCCATCGTCAGCATCTTCCTATACCTGGTTGGATGGCTGGCTGGTCTGATGATTTATCGGCGGGAGGACCGGCGTCCGTTGGCGTTCATCCTCTGGACCGGCGGCGTGGTTTCTTGCCTGTTATTCTTGGTGGCAGTACTGCTGATTGTCATTACGCCTGCATAAAAAGGGCGGATACCCCTTGCCCGTGAAAAATGATATGCTTCAACCTGTTCTTCAACTTTTTCTTGGTTTCCTCTTCGCTGCTTTCATCGCCTTCGAAGCCTATCGCGCCCACAGCCTGAATCGGTCGGGGGCGTGGGGGGCTTTGCTGGAAGGGACGATCATTTTTGGCTTGGGTGGCTGGCGCTGGGCTGTGCTCCTGCTGGCGTTCTTTGTCTCTTCGAGCGTCCTCACACGCACGTTTGCCAAACGGAAAGCCGCCTTATATGAGAAATTCGATAAAGGCGGACAACGTGATATTGGCCAAGTCCTCGCCAATGGAGGGATTGCTTCCATCTTCGCCGGTCTGTATTTCTTCTTCCCGCAAGCCTTATGGACTTGGGTGGCGTTTGCGACCTCCCTGGCGGCTGTGAACGCTGATACCTGGGCTACCGAATTGGGTGTGCTGAACCCGACCATGCCGAGGTTGATCACGAGTTGGAAACCGGTCGAACGTGGGACTTCAGGGGGCATCTCATTATATGGCACCCTGGCAGCGACTGGCGGTGCGGCGTTGATTGCCGTTTTGGCCGGGTTGGTGCGTGTGTCAGGGACTTTTTGGATGGTCACTGGCATCGCGATCCTGGGCGGCTTGTTCGGCTCGATGTTCGATTCTTTCCTCGGCGCGACCGTTCAAGCCATCTACCACTGTCCGCTTTGCGACAAAGAGACCGAGAAACACCCCTTGCATACCTGCGGGACGAAAACGATCCGGATGCGCGGCTGGAAATGGCTGAATAATGACATGGTTAACCTTGGATGCGCGGTAGCAGGGGCGGTAATAGGAATTGTTTTGTAGGTACGGAAGGTCCGTGCCCGAACGAATCACAACATGACTCATCCCAAGTTTGGAAGGGGGTGGGTTTCACTGAAAAGGGTGCGAGCGACGCAAAGCGCCTGCTCGCACCCTTTTCAGTGATCAAAATCCCCTTCCCCAATCGGGGGAGGGGCAGGGGTGGGGGTTCTTCAAAGAGTTACCTGAAATTAATATATTCAGGATAACTCATGTTTTCGTCCAGGTCATTGGCTGTTCAACCGATCGATCATTTCGAAGCAGGCCCGGCTGTGATGGTAAGGACATTCCCAGGGTCCCACTTTGTAGCTGTTGTTATCCGATGTGCCATCCCGTTGGAGTCGTTTAAACCAATCCCCGTGTGTCCGGTCAATGATTTTATCCTGAATATAGTTCCAACTTTGGAGGGCTGCCTGTGTAAAACGCTCCTGTCCGGAGAGCTGGTAGGCATTGTAGAATCCGACCATGGCCTCGGCTTGCACCCACCAGCTTTTATCGCTGTCCACCAGCCCATGCGGGCCCACCTCATAGGGTAGACTGCCATCCTGCTCCAGCCCATCCTGATAGACTGCTGATGCGATATGGATTGTGGTCTCACGGACGCGTTCTTCCAGTTTCGGGTCATCCTGCACTTCAGAAGCTTCAAAAAGCAACCAACTGCCCTCGATATCATGTCCAAAGGACATATTGTCCATTAGCGAATTCCATTGGTCATCAAAAAAGAGCTTAAAATGGCCTGTCGAATGGTCAACGATGTGTTGCAGGAACATTTCGAGTAATGCCTTGTGTTGGGCTTTAAGAGTGGTGTCTTCCCAAACTCGTAACAGGTTGGTGTAAGCTTCCAGAACATGCAGCATGGTGTTCATAGACTTGCGGCAATTGAGATCCCGATCGCTCAAGCGCATGTCCGTTAATGCTTCCCATTTACGACTGCTGCCTTCGATATAGCCTCCGAAGGCCGGAGCATAAGCGTGCTTTTCCAATAAATGGAATAATGTCTTTGCCAAAGCAAGACTCTGCGGCTCCTTGGTCGCCCGGTAATATTCTGCCAAACCATATATTCCGAATGCCTGGGCATAATGATGTTTGCGGTCAAAAACGGGCTTGCCTGTGGCATCGACGGTCCAATAGAGGCCGCCGTATTCCGGGTCCCAAAAAACGCCTCTGAGATAGTCGTAAGCCCAACGCGCCATGGCTAGATATTTTTGATCGCCTAACTTGCGGTACGCGCTGGCATAGGTCCAGAGAATGCGTGCGCATAGAATTGCAGAGCGTGGAACCTCATTATGGATTTCCAGGTCATTGGTCAGAGCGCCATAAAAGCCGCCGTTGACTTTATCCACGCTGTAAGCTATCCAGAACGGCAGGATGTTACTCGTCAATTCTTTTGTTAATTGCGATCGGAAATCGGTTTTGATCCATGCTTGTGAAGCAGGTGCCATAAAGCCTCTTATGGGTGGGGGGTGATTGTAAAAGTTCCTTTACGCGAAAAATCCAGCCAGATTGGTCCACGCTGGGGTTAGTTTAGCATAAATCATTCCCCCCTGTTTGAATTGATGATTACTTGCGGGCTATCGCAAAAAGTGTAATATCGTCGTAATTCGGCGTTTCTCTGACCCAATCAACAAGAGTACTCCGTAAATGTTTCAATAGATCTACAGCGTGTGCCGGTGCTGACCCGATAGCCAATTTCAGTTGCGTCAGATCGTATGATTTATTCGAGGGACTGTTGGCATCCGTAACTCCATCTGTGAAAGCAACCAGACTATCGCCGCGCGCCATTGCCAGATTTACATCTTCATATTGTGCTTCGGGGTTTACTCCCAAGGCGATGCCGCGGCCGGAAACTTTTATCACCTGACCGGAGGCCTCTCGCAGGAAGGGCGGGGGGTGACCGGCAAGGGAGTATGTTAAATTGCCGTTTTCCGGGTCCAGGATGGCATAAAATGAAGTGACGAACTGCATATCCATATCCTGTTCGCACAGAGCCCGATTTACCTGTGTCAGCAAGGCGGCCGGCGAAGTTTCATGCTCTACCCGTTCGCGAATCAGGCTATGTGCCATGGCCATACGCAGCGCGGCCGGAGCTCCTTTACCACATACATCAGCGACGATGAAACCCCAACGACCACCGGGCAGCTCAAAAATGTTGTAATAGTCTCCGGATATCTCATGCGCCGGTTGCCAGAATGCTGCCAGGCTGTAACCTGCAATCTCCGGAAGTTCATCCGGAAACAGACTGACTTGCATCTTGCGCGCCAGATCGAGCTCCTGTTCCAGGCGGGTATGTTCGATCCGTATGAGGTCGTACAGGTGGGCCCGTTCAAGGGCAGAACCGAGTTGTTTGGCTCCAGCGGTCAGGAATTGTAAGTCGGACGCCGACAGCAATTGCCATTCTTCAGCCGCAAAGTTCATTACTCCTATGACCTGGTTGTTAAGCGCGATTGGCACGCTGGCATGGAACATCAAGCCGCCGTTGTTTTCTTTCCCTTCCATGGCGTCCTGTAGGCGACTGCACTCGACCACGTTGACTCCCCGCTTCAATTCTCCATTTCGCAGTAATTTCTGACAGTGACATTCTGGCGGCCGGGTCAGGTAATAACGATTGGATTTCTCCAGACTGGGTGGCAGGTTATGGGCAGCTGCAAGGATATACCCGTGTGGAGGCGGCGGGTCTGTGGATTGGCCAATTAAGCCATTATCGGCCTTGAAAGAAATCCAGGCGGTATTCAGGGTCATCACCCCGAGCATCGTCTCCAAAGTCACATTGAGTAAGGACTGGACGTCGGGAACTTGGTTGGTTGATTCCGCTAGGCGATTGAGGGCACGTAAACGCGCTATCTCGCGTTCGTCGGGCAGGCCCGGGAAGGCATCATGTCTGGGCAAAATATATTTGAAGTCAAAAAAAGCCCGCTTCAAGTCAAATTTCTCGAATGGACTTTCAGTGATCCGCCCACTGGTCCTGAGCCAGGTATAAAAATGTTCCAGAGAGGAGGCAATCCTGTTCAGATTTGAGCGGCTTACTCCCCTGATCCGGCAATCCAGCAGGTAGGTGCGTATGGCAACGTCGTCGGTCGCTTGGGGAGTGAATTCAGCCTCCCCAGGCTGGCTCTCCCACTTGATGTAATCCTTTACATCTTGGAGAATTGTTTTTTCTTTCGGGCTGATGGAGGCGCCAAATTGATCAATCAGAACCATGCCTGCTCACTTGTTATCTCTTGCAGAAAGTTGATTTACTCCACGGGGGAATCGTCCCTCCTGTTGGAGGGTTCTGGGCATTTCGACCATCACCAGATGACAATCTTCGACAGCCGTCAGAGTCATTGCCATTTCATCCCAAACCTTGATCGCATCGCCGTTTTCCAGGGGCAGATTATTTATGTTCAGGGAACCTTCCAAGCACGCCAGATACACTTGGCGACCGGGAAGCTGTTGTACGGCAAGTTGTCGACCTGCCGTTATTTCTGAAACGAATATATTCGCGTCCTGGTTGATCTGGGTTGCATTCTCATCTGATTGTCCGGAGACAATCTGTAGGAGCTTGTTGCGACGATCCGACTGTTTGAAATGGTCGGCACTGTAATGAGGTGGCAACCCCGCCGCATTTGGACGTATCCAGATTTGTATGAACCGGAGAGGTGCATCCAGTGAATTATTCTTCTCACTGTGGGTAATTCCAGAGCCGGCGCACGTATATTGCATTTCTCCCCGTTTGATTATCGCATTATTCCCCATGCTATCCTCATGGGTGAGTTCCCCGTTCAAGCAATATGAAATGATCTCTATCTCTTGGTGGGGGTGCGTTTCAAATCCGGAATGAGGCTGCAAGGTAAAATCATTAAACGTTATCAGGTCCCCAAAGCAGATATTCGCTGGGTCGTCGTAATCAGCAAAGGAGAAGTGGAACCGGCCAACATGCCAACCATAATCTCCGAGGTATATTTGCCTTGCAAGGATTTTGGACAGCATATTATTTCTGTTTGCATAAGCGAGACAATAAGGTCAAAATAAGTATAGCAGAGTAATATAGATATAACAAGTCCAATTAGCCATAATTCCATAAGTCTTTGGTACCCCCCATATGTGGACTGGCTAAGTCTATTAATCATTACATATAGCGGCTGCAATTTACTATGGAGCAGGCGCGTTATGGCAATTTTCAATCCTCCAGATAATAAATTAGCGTGATGGCTTTACCGATCCTGGCCGCATCCTGCAAGATGCTTTTTATCCGCGCCGAGGCGGGCCCTATTCCTGGGAGATTAATCCATTCTACGCGTTGCCTCTACCGGCGATTGATCTCAGAAGCAGCTAAGATCATCTTGGCTTGGTCTAATGTCAATTGACATTTGTGATATTTCAAAAGACATATGCCATAAATATATTTATAGTAGAATGGTAAATGACCTCAGAATTGAGGAAAATCCATTGCCCATTATAAATATTGTTGGCGGTGCCCTTTTGCTTGCGCTCGGGCGAAAAATCTTCTGGTTCTTCGTCGCCGCATCCGGTTTTTATGCTGGCCTTGAATTGGCAACCCGATACCTGAGTGTCAAACCGGAGTGGCTGGCTTTGTTGATTGCCCTGGCGGTCGGCTTGGTGAGCGCCTTGCTGGCATATTTCTTCCAAAAACTGGTCATCGGTGTGGCTGGTTTCCTGGCTGGAGCTTTTATAGCTTCGCGCTTGGTATCCCATCTGGGAACTCAGGTGAAAGGCTGGGATTGGCTCATAATCCTCATCGGGGGAATTGTTGGTATCGTACTAATATATGTAATCTTCGAATGGGCGCTTATCATCCTGTCATCGCTGGCAGGGGCGATCCTGATCGTCGAAGAATTTAAGCTTGCCAGCCTGTTGGGAATTCTTGTTGGTGTGATTTTATTCGTAGTGGGATTTGTCTTCCAGACCGGATTGAACCGGCGAGAAGCTTCCAGGAAAAAGGTGGCTAGATCATAGATAAATCATGATATTTTGTGAACATCGCTGGCAGTAAGATTTGCATGTGTATATACCCTAAAACCAGTCGGAGGCCTCCAGCTACCAGGAGACCTCCGATTGGTTTGAGGTTGGGGTTGGCTTACTCAAGCACGAAAATATTTTTCCTGGCGCAGATCTCCTTGAGCTGCTTGGGCCAAATGGAGACTGTCACCTCGCCGAGATGGGCAGTACGCAGGAGATACATGAATGTGCGCGCCTGGCCGATACCGCCGCCGATTGACAGCGGGATTTGGTCATGTTGAATGGCTTGGTGGTAAGGCAGCTTCAGGAAGTCTGTCTGTCCGGAGATCTCGAGTTGCTGGACGAGGGTGTCCTTGGTCACCCGGATGCCCATCGAAGACAGTTCGTGGCGCCGTTTGGTGACCGGGTTCCACACCAGGATATCACCATTGATGCCGTGTGTATCCTTGCCAGTCTCCTTGCTTGTCGGCGTGACCCAATCATCGTAATCCGCTGCGCGCATCTCGTGCGGGTAGCCATCCTTCAACACCCAACCGATCCCGATGATGAACACCGCCGGGTACTTCTGCAGGATGGCAGTCTCGCGCTGCTTGCGCGGCAGATTGGGGTACATAGATAGCAAGTCTTCTGCATGGATGAAAGTCAGTTCTTCGGGGAAATCCGGAAACTTGCCTGATCTTAATTCCGAGAACAATTCCTGGGCCTGTTTGCCGGCGCCGTAAATGACCTTCCAGATCTTCCGGACAACGTCCTTGAGGAAATCCAGGTTGCGCTGGTCGGCCGTGACGACCCGCTCCCAGTCCCACTGGTCGACGTAGGAGCTGTGGTCGTGGTCGAGGAAGTAGTCCTTACGCACAGCCCGCATATCTGTACAGATGCCCTCACCGACCTTGCAGGCGAACTGCCTGAGCGCCATACGCTTCCACTTGGTGGCAGCCTGCACTACCTGGGCTGTGATGCGTGGATCGATACCCAGGCCGCACGGAAATTCCACCGGAGTGCGCGAGCCGTCCCGGTCCAGGTAATCGTTCACACCGCTGTCCCTATCCACGATCAGCGGAACCTGGACCATCGTCAGGTTAAGCTCCTTGCAGAGGTTTTTCTCGATGTAATCCTTCACTGCAAAGACGGCTTTCATCCTTTCCAGTGGGGACTGGAGTGCGCCGTAATCGTTGGGGAGGATTTTTTCGACCTCCTCGTACGTGCTTATGCCCGGACCGGCAAGATCAGCTTTTTTATCGTTTGTCATTTTTTTCCTTTCTTTATTTTTGATCACCGTAATCCTCGGGCAGCCAGCAACATAGCACCAGCTCACGCGCAGCCTTGACCTCATCCATGCGCCCGAAAGGCGTCTTGCCTGCCCTCGATAGAGGGTGCGGGGCCTCCTTGAGCAGCTCCGGATGGGTCCTCGCTTCCGAGGCAATCTTGATCAGCGCATCCGCAAAGGCATCCAACGTATCCTTGTTTTCAGTCTCGGTTGGCTCAATCATCAACGCCTCATGGACAATGAGCGGGAAGTAGTTGGTCGGCGGATGGAAACCGTAATCCATCAGCCGTTTGGCTACATCCAGTGCGCGGATCGCGGGTACATCTGTCCACTGACCTTCTGCCACGAACTCGTGCATGCAGGTACGCTCGAATGGGACGGTATAGATATCCTTTAGGCGTGCTTTGACATAATTGGCGTTCAGGACGGCGTATTCGGAAATCTGTCGCAGGCCTTCCGCGCCGTGCATGGCGATGTAGGTATAGGCCCGTGCAAACATACCGAAATGGCCGTTAAAGGCTTTGACGCGACCGATGCTCTTCGCCGGTGTGAGGTAGCCTAATAATGGCGGCTGCCCTTCCTGACCTTCTTCGACGATCCCGACCAGTGGACTGGGCAGAAAATCCGCCAGTTTCTCCGCGACACCCACCGGGCCCGAACCCGGTCCGCCGCCTCCGTGCGGGGTGGAGAAGGTCTTGTGCAGGTTGAGGTGCATCAGGTCAAACCCCACGTCGCCAGGCCGCAGCACCCCCAGCAGGGCATTCAGGTTGGCTCCGTCTCCATAGACAAGCCCGCCACATGCGTGAACGGCTTGGATGGCTTCTTCGAGGTGTTCGTCAAAAAGCCCGAGTGTGTTCGGGTTGGTCAGCATCAACCCGACGACGGTGTCGTCACAGGCTTCCTTCAGGGCAGCCAGATCCAGGTTGCCACGTTCATCGGAAGGGATCTGTAGCACTTCCAGACCGCTCATGGCCGAGGAGGCCGGGTTGGTGCCATGCGCTGAATCAGGGATGAGCATCTTTGTGCGCTTGGCTTCGCCGCGCGCGTTATGGTAGGCGCGCATGATCAGAACACCAGTTAGTTCCCCATGCGCTCCTGCGGCGGGTTGCAAGGTCACAGCTGCGAAACCGGTGATTTCCTTAAGCCACTCTTGCAACTGGTACATCAGAAGCAGATTCCCCTGCACCGTCTCGACCGGCTGGAGCGGGTGCGTGTAGCTAAAGCTGGGCAGACGGGCGACATCCTCGTTGATCTTCGGGTTGTACTTCATCGTGCAGGAACCCAGAGGGTAGAAACCTCCATCCACGCTGTAGTTGAATTTCGATAAGTTGGTGTAATGGCGGACAACATCCACTTCGGCAAGTTCGGGGAGCGGCAGGTCAGCCCGCTGCATGGAACCAGGCAGTTCGGCGCGCGGTACATCCGGGGATGGGAAGGTGACCCCCGTACGTCCGGGGGAGGAGAGTTCATAGATGGTTGGTTCGAGAATGTTTACCACAGGTGTCTCAGGCATGTGGCACCTCCGCCAGCGCATCTACCAGGGCGTCTATTTCATCTTTTGTGTTCATTTCGGTGACGGCGATTAGCATGCTTTCCTTGAGTGTAGGATAATCCTGGCCGAGGTCGTAACCGCCCAGGAAACCGTGCTCAAGCAGGAACGCGTTGATATCCGCCACTGGTATCGGGCAGCCGACCGAAAACTCGTGGAAGAAGGGTGCATCGAAGGACAATCTATAGCCGGGTATCTTGGCGATTTTTTCGGCGGCGTAGTGCGCTTTTTGATAACAAAGATCGGCCACCTGACGCAGACCGGTGGGCCCAAGCAAAGACAGGTAAACTGCTGCAGCCAGAGCCATCAGGCCCTGGTTGGTACATATGTTGGAGGTGGCGCGTTCGCGCTTGATGTGCTGCTCACGCGCAGTCAGCGTCAACACATAGGCACGTTGGCCACGATTATCTGCCGTCTCGCCGACCAGGCGGCCGGCCATCTTGTGGATATATTGTTTGCGGGTGGCAAAGAAGCCCAGGTAAGGCCCCCCGAACGATAACGGGATTCCCAGCGGCTGGCCCTCGCCGGCAACAATATCCGCACCCATCTTGCCGGGAGTTTTGAGCAGGCCCAGCGCGATCGGGTTGGCGGCTACACAGACCAGAGCGCCCCGGGCGTGGGCTGTCTCGATTAGTGCAGTAAAATCATGGATGCGCCCGAAGAAATCCGGGTACTGTACGATCACCAGTGCCGTGGCTTCGTCGATTAGGTCAATCAGGGATCTGGTGTCAAAAATTGGGTCACCGGCCAGATTATCACCTTCGATGGTCAGATTAATATTCTGGGTGTAGGTGCGGAGGACAGCCCGATATTGTGGATTCACGGCGTGTGAAAGCACGATCTTCGTGCGTTTGCCCCGGAATTGGGCATAAGCCATGGCTACGGCTTCAGCCACCGCGGTGGCTCCATCGTAGTGTGAGGCATTCGAGACATCCATTCCGGTCAAAGTGGTGATGAGCGACTGGTACTCGAAAATTGCTTGCAGCGTACCTTGTGAGATTTCTGGCTGGTAGGGGGTATAGGCGGTGGAGAATTCACCGCGCCGGAGGATGGCATCCACGGCGGCCGGTATGTAGTGGTTGTAGGCTCCTGCACCGAGGAAGGAGACCAGGTCGGTTCGAATGTTGTCGTTGCCGAGGGAGAGTTCGCCAAGTTCGGTGGCGGCTTCCATTTCGGTCAGGGCTGGGGGAAGCTGCAGGGTTGGGAAACGGTGTTTCTGGGGGACATCGCTGAATAAATCTTCGAGGCTTTTCACCCCGATGGTAGCCAGCATGGCGTCCCGTTCTTTGGAACTATGCGGAATATAGGTCATGGTAGACTCCGGTCAAATTGACTGATGGTCAAATACTTTTGCCGTCTCTATCCGACTATGAGACTCCAGACTATCAGACTCTCAAACTAGTGTGATCTCTCTTCGCAATATTTTGTGTATGCGGCGGAATCCATCAGGCCTTTTGCATCCGCGCCTTCGACCTGGACCATCCAACCCTTGCCATACGGGTCGCTGTTGAGCACCTCGGGATTGTTTGCCAGTTCCTCATTGATGGCCGACACTTTTGCCTTCACGGGGGCGTACAACTCCGCGGCTGCCTTGACCGACTCAACTGAAGCAACCGGTTTGCCGGTCTGGAGCTCATCACCAATCGCCACGACGACCTCCACGAAGACGATGTCAGAGAGTTGGCTCTGGGCGTAATCGGTCAGCCCGATCTTGCCACTAACAGGGTCGAACCATTCATCAGTTTTGGTAAATTTTAGATTGGCAGGAATATTCATTTTTCGTCTCCAAAAAAAAGGCAATTAAAAACGGGCGCACGTGAATAGGATATGCGCCCTCTGTTATCGACCTGAGAGATTCTCCTTAGCGGAGGCCCGGACACTAATCTCAATGACAGACCACGGCTGAAGGATTGCCCCGTCGGTGTCCCTTGGGAAATGGTCTTTTCCCAGGGACTTTCCAGAGATATATGCAACAGGGTCCTTTTTGCCTGAGAGTTTCATCCGGACTTGCCAATCCTGGATTTGCACCTTCGGCGCTCAGTTTTGCATTTTATGCAAGAGTCTCTTCTCTGTTGCTGTTTGAATTGTGTTGTGCATTGTAAGAGCAAGCGATGCAGGAGTCAAGTGGATATAAACGGTTCAGATTGTTAATAAAAACCGGCATCTTGCGATGCCGGCAAAAAAGGGGGGAGTGGATTTTATCGACCGGTCAGCGTGCCGCGCACCCAGTCACCCACCAGCCAGTATTTGAAATCCTGGCCCTGGCTGGTCTGCACTGCGCCAACGATGCCGTAGATGACCGCACCTGCTGGCAGGAGTGCCAGAATGCAGGTCATTGGGATTGCAAACGGTATAAGCACAACCCCTATCACGATGGCTGAAAGGACGCCAACAACCGCCCACATTGCTCCAATCAGCAATCCTCCACCGTACCACCAGATCAACTGAAAGACCATGGATTGCAGGGCATGGTACGCCACATACCTTGAGCGATCCTTGTAGAACATGTAAATGATTAGTGCAACGATAGGACCTGCGAAGCCAGTAATAAGATTTAGCAGCACGCTCAAGTGCGAAAGCATTCCCCAGGTACGTTCATCGCCGGGGGCCATCGGCTGGGGCGGGTATGCTGACGCCGGTGCAGGCGGTATCTGCGGCGGAACCGGAACGACTGGTTCGATGGGAGGAATGGATTTCTTTTCAGCCATATTTTTACTCTCCTTCTGGTTGTATCAAAATGAATAAAGTCTGTAACATATAACGATTTGGATGAAAAGACGTTGCATAATTAAACCTAAACCAAAGGGGCTGTCCCAAAAGTAAGGGACAGCCCTTCACTTTTTAAGGAACCGTGATTCAATCGGGGCATGAAAAAAGGACACAGTCAAGTCACATTCAAGCCCTACACGATGGACCAACCGGCCTTATTACCGCCGAACCTGGAAGAGTTGATTCCCGAAGATCACCTGGTGCGGGTGGTAAATCGGGTGATCGACAGGTTGGATCTGGAGCCGATCCTGAAGCAGTATAAAGGGGGCGGGACGAGCAGCTATCATCCGCGCATGCTGCTGAAAGTACTGGTGTATGCATACACCCAGAAAGTGAATTCGTCCCGACAGATTGCCAAGGGGCTGCGGGAGAATGTGAACTTCATGTGGATCAGCGGGAACAACCGGCCGGACTTTCGGACGATCAACCGGTTTCGGGGAAGCGTGATGAAAGAGGGGATCGAGGTGGTGTTCAGTGAAGTGCTGGAATACCTGATTGAAGAGGGGTATGTGAAGTTGGAGAACTATTTTCTGGATGGGACTAAGGTGGAGGCGAATGCGAACAAATACAAATGGGTCTGGGCAAAGAGCACGGCGAAATACAAGACCCGTTTGCAGGAGAAGATCCAGGAGTTATTGAAGCAAATTGAGCAGGACAATGAGGCCGAGCAGGAAGCCTATGGAGACAAGGATCTGGAGGAACTGGGGGGAGGTGGCCAAGGGGGTGGGGGGATCGATAGCGAGGCATTGAAGAAAAGGATTGAACGCTTGAATGAGCGGCTGGCTGGCAAGGGGAAAGACAAGCGGACAGCCAAAGCTATACGGACCTTGCAGGAAGAATATCTGCCGCGTCAGGAGAAGTATGAAGAGCAGGAGCGGATCTTGGGAGAGCGCAATAGTTATGCCAAGACCGATCACGATGCAACCTTCATGCGCATGAAAGACGATGCCATGCACAATGGTCAGTTGAAGCCTGGCTATAACGTGCAGATCGGGACCGAGAACCAGTTTGTGGTGGGGTTCAGTATTCACCAGAAAACCAATGATATCAACTGCTTGATTCCTCATCTGAACCAGGTGAAAGAACGGTTTGGCTATCTGCCCCGACGAGTGATCGCCGATGCGGGCTATGGCAATGAAGAGAACTATGCCTATCTGGAACAAACCGGAACAGACGCATATGTGAAGTATTACTTGTTCCACCAGGAGCAAAAACGCAGCTGGCGCAAACAGCGCTTCCGGGTCGAGAACTGGGATTATGACCCCAAACAGGATGAATATCTCTGCCCCGGACAGCAAAGATTGGCCTATCTAGGGACCCGGCGCGTCACGACTGAAAATGGCTATCGTACCTTCCGGCGAGAATACGAGTGTAAATCTTGCGCAGATTGTCCTCTCAAACCTCAGTGTACCCGGGCGATTGGGAACCGCCGCATTTGGGCGAGTCCAACCTTGAACCGCTATCACGAACAGGTGCGCCAAAAACTGCTCTCCGAGCAAGGCAGAAGACTGCGTTCGCAACGTTCCATTGAGGTGGAGACGGTCTTCGGGCGTATCAAACAAGATTGGGGTTTCCGCAGATTTACGCTTAGGGGCATGCAGAAAGTGAAAACAGAATGGGGTTTGCTCTGCATTGCCCATAATATGGCAAAACTGGCGGTCCAATAACCGCCAGTTTTTTTGCCCAATCTTCATTTTGGGCTTTTTTCTGATTCTTAGGGCTGTCTAAAGTTGCTTTTTAGACAGCCCCTTTACTATATAAATTTTTTACTACACCCAGTGCTGTTTCTTGATAAAGTCGGTCAAAACCGGAACCTTCACCCATTGACCCTGGAAGGCCTGGATGGCAAGGACAATGGCGTATATGCCTCCGACTAAGAACAGGCATCCTACCGTAATGGTTCCTAAAACATACAAGACGACAGCAAAGGCCAGGCCGAGCACCGCATTATATTTAATGAATGGGCGGTTCTTCTTGTCATCCATTAATAGCACGATTATGGCAACTGGCCATAAGAGCCAGCTCAATAGTGCCCAGAGTTTGTCGTCTTGGGTAATATCGGTAGTCATTCCTTGATTCATCGGTGTCTCCTCGGATTCTGATTAATTGCGTGGGGTTAAGGTTGGATCATGAAATCCAATGCTGGCCGCGCAGGAACTTAGTGACGACCGGGACCTCAAAATACTTCCCTTGATAAGCAAGGACTGCGGGCCAGATCATGAGCAACCAGAGTACAGGGTCGCAGATGGCCAGGATCACGGTAACCGAGAGGATGATAATGATTACCCACAGGACCAAGTTCAGGGCAAGAGCCTGGACGGCGTGAAATTTTATGAATGGCCTATCCTTCTTCCCTTCCATAAAAAGCATTATGAGAGCAATGATGAAAATTGGATAGCCCAAAGCAGCCCATAGTTTGTCATCGTTCGTAATATCGGTATTCATTGGTTGTTGTGCCATTTGTGCCTCCTTAGCGTCTGATCATTTGAATATGTTGTAAATATTTTACAACAAATTCGGACAAAAAGCAACCGATTTATATGCGACTTTTATCCTAATCTAAGGCGAATTATAGAGTGTGCTAAAATCACGCTATGACGTTCCATCCGCACATCGTCTTCATGGGCTCACCTTACTTCGCAGTCCCGGTTTTGGAAGCGCTTACGACTAATTACCCGGTCGTTGGAGTGGTGACCCAGCCAGATCGCCCGGCGGGGAGGGGTGGGGCTCTGAAACCGCCCGCTGTCAAGGAAGCGGCACTCCGTCTCGGCTTGCCTATCATGCAGCCCGAAAAATTGCGTCAGCCAGAGGCCATGGCCCAATTGCGCACCTGGGCTCCCAATCTGATCATTGTGGCTGCATTTGGACAGATCCTGCGTCCCGAGCTGCTCGACCTGCCGAAATATGGCTGTATCAACGTCCACGGGTCGCTGCTGCCGCGCTGGCGCGGCGCCGCGCCCATCCAGGCGGCCATTCTGGCAGGAGATCATGAGACCGGTATTACCATCATGAAAATGGATCCCGGTGTGGATACCGGCGCGATCCTCAGTCGCTGCTATATACCGATAGCTCCTGAAGATACCGCTGGGACGCTTTCCGCTAAACTCGCTCCCCTCGGTGCGGACCTGCTTATAGAGACACTACAGCGCTATCTTTCCGGCGAGCTCCTGCCTCAGCCCCAACCAGTTGACGGCATCACCTACGCTCCCATGCTCAAAAAAGAAGATGGTCGGCTGGATTTCACCCAGCCTGCCATTGCGCTGGAACGGCGTGTACGGGCCTTTAATCCATGGCCGGGAACCTGGTTTCATTGGAACGCTGGGCTGCTGAAAGTCCTGCGTGCCAGGGTTAGTGCCGGGAAAAGTCCCGGCGTGGAAAGGAGACTTACGGTCGAAGGATTCCCTGCCATTGGTACGGGAGAAGGTATCCTTATTCTCGAGGAGGTCCAACCGGCTGGTAAAAAGGTGATGCCAGGCAGGGCATTTCTTTCTGGAGCACGGGGTTGGGAGTATCACGAATAATGACGAATAATGCGAATGGCACGAATAGAGCAAGGAAGCTTGTTGGACCTGAGGTGCTATACCCTGAGTTATCTTACCGTATTATGGAATCGGTCTTTGAAGTACATAACCAGCTCGGCCCCGATTTCAGTGAGGAGATTTATCAGAATGCATTGATCGCAGAATTAGGAACGCGAAATATACCGTTTGAAACTCAGAAAAATATTATCGTATTTTTCAAAGAAAAACCAATAGGGAAATATCGACTGGACTTGGTTATTGACAGTAAAATCATCATCGAATTGAAAGCGGTTGCCAGCCTGAATGATCTATTCAAACAGCAACTCACCTCCTATCTCAAAGCAACTGGGTTGCGCCTTGGTATGTAAATCAACTTTGGGGCGCGGCGAGTCGAATACGTAAGAATCGCCAACTAATCTTTATTATTCGTACCATTCGTGTTATTCGTGATCAAGGAAACCTTATGCCTAAGTACATCGCTGCCATAGACTAGGGCACAACCAGTACCCGCTGTATCCTTTTTGACCATAGCGGGTACCTTGTGGCTTCGGACCAGAAAGAGCACCGGCAGATCTATCCCAGACCGGGCTGGGTGGAACATGATGCCTTGGAAATCTGGGAGCACACCCAGCATGTGGTACGCGGTGCACTGGATAAATCCGGCTCGGCTGTGACCGATCGTACCCTGGCCTTCTTCGGCTTACCGCGTAAATTCGACACCCGGTCGCTGCCCATCGGTGCAGGCAAAGATGCACTTACCATGAAGACTGACCCGCATTATGTGCTTCCCGAGATCACCAGCATGGCAAAACGCGAGAAAATTGTTCATCTTGACGACCTGGTTTTACGCCGCACCCTGCAGGCTTACCTGGGTCAATTGACCCGTCCATTGCTGGAGGAATTGGCGGATGCCCTTAGTGAAATCCTCGGTTGGGACGATGCTCAGAAAAAAACCGAAGTGACGCGTACTCTCGAAATCCTGGCAGACCGGCATGGGGTCAAGTTATGATGCCTGAAATCTTTAGAAGAGAAACGTAAAGATCACTTGACTAACCATTCCTGGTCGATCAAAACCCACCCTTGACGACCTCTAAGCGCTTTACTTTCTAAATGTCCACCCCTGTCCACAGTGCCAACAAACGCATCCTCTATTTTGTCAACAACTTGACCTCCTTGCTCAAGCATCAATGAAATACTGATATTTCCGGATGCGAGCGGGAGTTTATCAATGTGGCAAACGATCTGCCCCTTGTGGGCCGACAGCGTCAGTGGACCAAACGTTGCCAGACTGTTCAAGTTGGCAATTACATCCCCCTTTAAATTCTTGATCAAGATGGAAAAATTGATATCCTTGAGCGGTCCGAATTGTTCCGCCAGATACTCAATCTGGAAATTTACCGGCAATCCACCGGTCAATGTTTCAAGAATTATGTTATCAGCCCCGCGAATACTAAATCCCGAAATTTTTACAAATCCAGGAGCTACAATCTGACGAGCTTCATCCAATTGTACCTGTTGACTCTTCTCAACCTCAGAAAGATAACAGGCGATTGCATCACGAACAGGGCCCAGCGAAAAAATGATTTTTCCATGTTCCAGAACCAAAGCCTTGTTACACAAGGCTGAGACCGTCGTCATATTATGGCTAATAAACAGGATCGTTCCACCGCCTTCAGAAACTTCCTTGATCTTTTTCAGGCTCTTTTCCTGGAAGGAAGCGTCCCCCACTGATAAAACCTCATCCACCAACAGGACTTGTGGGTTTAAATGGGCTGCGACCGAAAATGCCAGACGCACTTCCATCCCAGAGGAATATCGCTTTACAGGAGTATCGAGAAATTCTTCAACTCCCGAAAAGGCCACGATCTCATCAAACTTCCTTCTGATCTCTGCGGTTGACATTCCAATGATGGCTCCGCTGATGAAGATATTTTCACGCCCGGTCAATTCAGAATGAAACCCCGTACCAACTTCGAGCAAGGATCCAACTCTCCCATAGATAATAGCCCGACCAGAAGTGGGCTCGGTCACACGGCCCAATAATTTCAATAAGGTGCTTTTTCCGGCTCCGTTCCTGCCAATGATCCCTATAACATCCCCTTGCCCGGCTTCAAACGAAACATCCTTGAGAGCCCAAAAAGAGATTTTCTTTTCCGGATATTTCCGCCCGAGGACTTGATTCGTGATTCGCGCAATATCATCCACCAGTACACGTTGGTTGCCACGCCACCCCTTTCCAGTCGTTGGGAGGATCCGGTACCGTTTCGAAAGATTTTCAGCACTTAAAATATAATCAGGCATTAAATTACATCCGCAAAACTTCGTTCCAGCCGTCGAAAAAGAGTTAACCCAAGGATTAAGATGACGATACTGGCCGTGATGGAATATATCAAAGACTTCAAAGGAAATTCTGTCGTACCAAGCACCGCCCATCGAAAGCCGTTGATAATTCCCACCAAAGGGTTGAGATCATAGATCCAGGTCCAACTTTGCGGGATCAATTTGGAGGAATACGCCAGGGGGGAACCATACATCCAGACTTGGATGACGAACGGCAGGACGTAGGTGAAATCCCGATAATAGACATTCAAGGCAGCAAAAATAATCCCCACACCAATGGACAATAGCATGGTGAATAAAAGCAGAATAGGAATAGAAAGCATATTTATAGTTATTGGGATTTTATAGATCAGTAACAGAATGATCATTAACAAGAAGGATACGAGAAAATCCACTAAGGTGGAGGCCGCACTCGCAACTGGAATGATTATCCGAGGAAAAAAGATCTTGGTAATCAGGCGAATTTCTCGCGTCAAACTTATTCCAGCGCGTTGTAGCGATTGTGAAAATACACTCCAGGGCAGAAGACCGACAAAAGCAAACAATACGTAGTTAACGTTGTCCGATTGGGTCTTCATCAAAATCCCAAAGACAACTGTAAAGATCGCAGTGGTGAGTAGAGGTTGAAGAATCACCCAAGTCACCCCCAGGATTGTTTGGCGGTAACGGAGTTGCACTTCTCTCAGCGCCAGGATCCAAAAAAGCTCCCGATAGTCCCATAATTCTTTGAGGTTTATGCCGAACCAATTACGAACCGGCTGAATGACTGTCCGGCGGAGCGGTTTCTTATCAATAGTTTCAATCATCAATGTCTGGTTTATCCTCATTCATTTACAGACGGTTTCAAATAAGCGTGCAATTGTTCAACCCAGAAGGCCATCCTAAATCGCCGAGTTGCTAACCTTGGGCAGTACTTGTCAAGCTACCGCTATGAACAATCCTTGGTTGTAAGGAAAAGCCGCACCCAGTTTACAACAGTCGGAGTATTTCAGATAACACCTGGATAGTTCTCTTAGGACTTGCTATTGATGCAGCAAGAGTGTTCATGCGAATCTGTCATATCTATTATGTACCAGGATGTTTTGGAACGGGTTATTATATCATCTGTGGATTTATACCAACAACAGAAGAAACGCTGGGAGGGGTTAGATTGTAGGTATAATATCAGCGTTTTTCAGTTCTTTTGGAGCAAAACAAAAAATGTTGGCTGTCCCGGAGGCATTGAAACACTCCAATTACCCTTCGCAAATCATTTTCAATGAAACGCTTTTAGACGTAAGAAGATTTTGTTTTCAATTATCCTAAAAGGTAAACATATGGCAAGTTGTCATCGAATATGATACTTAACCAAAAGGAATTGTTATGAAACATTATAATAAAGCCTGAATAAATAAATTTGTTGAACCCGATTTTAGAAGGAACCATTATTGAATATTTGCCTGATTTCAGTCGAGATCTTTGCCTGGGGAAAATATGGAGGGTTTGGAAAAGCCACCAGGGAGATTGGCCGGGAGCTGGTTAAACGCGGAATCCGGGTTACTGCGATTGTTCCGCGACGCGGGAGTCAAAAAGAAATCGAAACCCTGGATGGGATCAAGGTTATTGGTTTCGATTATCGCAAACCCACTGAAATATTACGACTTTTCCGGGATTGTAATGCTGATATTTTTCATTCCCAGGAACCATCTACGGGAACATACATCGCACAAAAAACGCACCCTGATAAAAAGCATATTGTAACCTTCAGGGATACCCGTCTTATCACAGATTGGATCACTGAGTTTAAATATCCGTCTGTAAGCAGAGCGCAAGTGCTATCAAATTGGCTTTATGAAGACAATCTGTTTGTTCGGCAGGCTGTTCGAAAAGCAGATGAGCGTTTTGTTGCAGCTCGATTATTGATTGATAGAGCAGCAACAAAATATAGACTTGATACCAAGCCGAATTTATTACCAACTCCGGTTGAAATGCCTATAAGTGTTGAAAAATCGAAGATACCAACCGTCTGTTATGTCGCTCGATGGGACCGCAGGAAAAGACCTGAAATCCTCGTTGGACTGGCAAGGTCATTCCCGCAGGTGAGATTTATCATTGCTGGAGCCAGTCGGAATCCTCGATATGATCGTAAAATCCGGAACCAACTGGCCACTTTGCCAAATGTTGATTTATTGGGATTTGTTAATCAATTTGAGACGGATAAATTAGCGCAGGTATTTTCTCAAAGTTGGATCCTCGTCAACACTGCTGCGAGGGAAGGACTACCGAATTCATTTATCGAAGCGTGTGCGAATTGATGCGCGATCTTAAGCTCAGTCGATCCTGACAATTTTGCATCACAGTTTGGACATTATGCTCCTTCGGATGAATTCTCAAACGGCTTGGATATCCTTTTGACGAACAATCTTTGGAAAGAGCGCGGTGAAAAAGGGTATAACTATGTAAATGAGAATTTCGCTGTAGAAAAAGCCATAGATCAACACTTAAATATTTACAAACATATAGTAGGAGAAGTTTAATGAATAGAGTTTTGGTGTCAACAACCCGAAGGCACACTCCTGTCGATGAACCATCCGGTCACTTGATCGCCTATGATCTTGAGCGTCAAAAAGTCGAAAGATTTAGTGAAATGATAGAACCGCCATATCGAGAGGAAAATCCTAATCCTCGTGGAGGTCTGCGTGGACTAAAGGGTATTAGTATTTATAATAACCGGATCGCGCTTGCAAACGCCTCAACAGTCTTCTTGTATGACGAAAAATGGAATCCGATCAGTTATTTTTGGCACCCAAGCTGCGCCGGAATACATGATATTGCCTTACTGGATGACAGAATATGGGTCACCGGATCTCGCAATGACCTGTTGATGTGTTTAGATCTGGATGGAAATCCGTTGGAGTTTTATGATACACGAACTTTCGCATCCCAACTTAACCTCTCCCAATGGCAACCGAAGCCATTTTTAACCAACAATCAAATCAAGAACGGCGAAATCGACTTTCGTGATCCACGCACACACGATGAAGTCTTTTGCGATTTATCCCATGTTAATAGTATAGCCATTATGCAAAATGGGGATCTGTTAGTTTCATGTGGACTATTAAAAAATCCCAATCACTTGCGGTTTCAGTACTTTAAGTACTGGCTTGTTAGAAAAGGGGCCTGGCAAAAAGTAATTGATATAAATAAATTTATTCGCCAAAAAATATTTAAGAAGAAGATGAAAAACCGACCCATTGGAGATTTGGTTATTTCCCCAGCCAGACGTTATAGCGCAGTATTACGAATTTCAAAAGACAGAGAGGTACAACCTTGTTTAATCATTGATAACGCAACTACTCCTGCTCATAGTGTGAGAGCATTGAATGATGGTACAGCCATATACCTGAAAACAACGAGTGGGGAAATTATTCACTTTGTACCAGAATCCAGAGAAGTCATCTCTTCGACAGTTATTGGAGAAGGTTTCTTGCGGGGCGCGCGTGAATTGCCTGATGGAAATCTGCTCCTGGGAGATAATAACAAGATCATTCATTTTGACTTGCATGAGCGAAAAATTCTGTCTGTTAATCGAATTTCCGACGACCCCCGTGAAGGCATATTTGATTTCTATTTTTTACCTGATCATTTCAGTCTTCCCCCAGAGTCTTTCGTGAGTCATCATGCAAAATACCTTGCCGTCTCTCAAATTTAGGGTCTACTAACACTTGGCGTTTTTCTCTAAGTTAATTCCTTCTTTTCTTCGTACCAAAACAGCCTCTTTGCGGCATGTACACAAATCAACGATGGGGCATGAAATCAGTCGTCCATGTTTCAATCTGGTCCCCCCTTTATTTAATGGGCAACCTGATTAATGATTTCTTGAACCTCGATAAAATTTTCCGACCAATTAAACCCATATGGAGTTCTTATTTCGAAGAATTTTGCAGACGAAAGAGCGTCATGCAAGATCCTTAAGGTTTTTTCAAAGTATTTGCTAAAATTTTCATTGTCTTCGCCCATGGCAAAGCACCAAGCATAATAATAGGGCCATAAGTCCATTCTTTCAAATTCCATGCCACCAATTAGCATTTTGGCCATTTTTTCCAATTCTATTTCATGGAATATCGGCTTCTTTAAATCTGGTTGGGCAACAAGTTTTAAAACAAGTTTTCTGGGAACCTGATTATGAGTAATTTTGATCGGGATGAATTCCTTTAACTTTAAGAAAACCTTAGGTGCCAATAGTTTAATTACACCTCTTCTCAAAAATTCAAAGAAAATCCCGGAAGCAGGAATTAATGGCAAGGTAATTCTTGCTATTAGGTTTCGAAGCCAGAAGGATATTAAATTGTATTTTTTAAGAGATGGAAAATGTGTGATGGTTTTGTAATCTACGTGTGTGGCATCAGTAAACAGATAGCTTTCTTGGTTGGAAAACAAAAAAAACTGGTCTTCAGCTTTATATGAATATTCTTCTTTGGCAATCAAATTTAAAGTGAAATTGGTCTTTCCAGTACCTCTCCATGCCGGTATTATTATTTCAATGTCATCATAGATTAAACAAGCCCCATGAAGGAAAACAGCATTAAAACCGATCAGGTGAAAATCAATAATATCCTCAATAAGCCTACGTATCCAATCAAGCGGAAAACCCACCTCATATGAGACGGTTATACTTTGGTCAACGCCAATTCTCGAAAAGGGGATATGCATGCATTTTTTATCTTTAACAATTAGGAAAGAATTTTCATCAAATATGCAAAATTCTGGAATTGTAATGTCACGTAAAACGTTGTATTTTTGTGGTTTTAGATTTTCTTTTTCGAGGAGGTTTATTTCCATTGATAGAAGTGAGTTTGGTTCGCCGTCATAAAGGTCGGCATATTTCGTGTCAAAGAAATTTAGAACTTTTTCATCAGAACTATCCAGGTTGATGATAAAGTGAGGATTAATTTTGTAAGTTCTCATAAAAATTTTTTAACACCTTTCCGAGATGATCTCTTGTGAGAGAAAATCAACGTATCTGGTCAGGATACAGTTTCCCGAAAAATAGTTTCATACTCATCTACCACAGTTCTAATATCAAAACGATGTGCTATTTCACGGCTTGCCTGGCGGGCATTTTGAAGGGCTTTTTGGTCTGATAAGAGGTTGCGTAATCCGGCGGAAAACGCTTCCCTATCGCCGGGATCCGCGAGGAAGCCGTTGGTACCCGCCTCGACCAGATCCACATTACCACCGGCACGGCTGGCAACGATAGCCAGACCCATTGCCAGGGCCTGCAGACCGACCACCGGCAATCCCTCCGATAGGGATGGCATGAAAAGCAGGTCACTCTGCGTCAAATGATTTAGAACTTCCTCTGTTGTCACCCAACCGGGCAGGTAAAAACGCTTTTCCAGGCCGTAGGTGGCAATAGTGAGTTTTACCTTGTCAAACAGCGGGCCATCCCCCAGCATGAGGCACTTCCAAGGCAAATCCTGCACCAGAGCTAGCGTTTCAACCAGTTCGACCAGGTTCTTCTGGGGCATAAATCGCCCGGCGAAGATAACCACCGGGGGACGGTGAACTATAGGTTGTCCAGGCCTCACCATCTCCATATTGACACCATTGGGAATGACGATTGGATCTACGTCGTAATGCTGCCGGATCAGCCCGCGCGTGTAACTACTGACGGCAACAATTCGCGCAGCTCCCCGCCAGATGGGTATGGTAAAAGGGAAAACCCACCGAAACCACCTGCCAGTCTTTTCGGGTACACCTCCGGGGATATCACCAAGATGGGCGGTCAGAACATAAGGAATCCCAGTCAGACGCGCCAGGATCCAGGCTGCTGCCCCAGCTGGGACAGCGAAGTGGACATGGATGATATCGGGGCGCCAGCGGCGAATTAATGGAAGTCCAGCACTGATGGCGCGGAAGACATAAATCCCCATCGCCAGGAATCCTGCCCGATAGGGACGTTTTCTTAGGGATGGTAAGCGCAGGATGTGGATATTATTCACCACCTCATCCCGCGGCAAGCCCTTCAGATGCGCTGTAAGTATGGTGATTTCGTGTCCTCGCCTGGTCAATTCTTTGGCAATATCCTCGGCAGCCTGACCACCGCCACCTCCAACAGGAGGATATTCGTGATTAAGAACAAGAACGCGCATAGCTCATCTTCGCCCCGACTTTTCATTGATCACTTCGCGAATGGTATAGGTTGGTTTGTCAAGCGTCTCATGATAGGTGCGCATTAACAACTCGGCTATCAGACCCATTAAGATCGGTCTGGAATCCAAGGGCGAAAAACAATATGCTTATTTGAAAAAAAGGTGAGCCAAGGACCGAGACAGAGAAGAATATCCTTCGGACAGCCAGGAAAAGTAATATTATTGTACTGATGAAAATCGTGCCAATTCCCGCCCCTCCGAAGATGTAAATGGGACTGACTGAGAAACTCAGTAAGAACTTGACCGTGAACAAGTCGAGAAGGACTTTGAGGGTGCGTTCAAGCCCATATTTGGACTTGCCATATTTCCGTGGGTGGTGTTGGACAACGACCTCGGTAACCCGCGCTCCGGCTGCATGGACATAGGCTGGAATAAATCGATGCATTTCGCCATACAGCCGGAATCCACTCAAGAACTCGCGACGATAAACTTTTAATGTGCAACCATAATCGTGAAGATGAACTCCTGTTACCCAAGAAATTAAACCATTGGCAATCCGTGAAGGAATGGTACGGCTTAGAAAAGGATCCTTACGCTTTTTGCGCCAGCCACTGACCATATCATAGCCTTCATCTAGCTTCGCCAGCATGATCGGGATATCGGCGGGGTCGTTCTGCATATCAGCATCCATCAAAAGAACGACATCACCGTCGGAATGATCAATACCAGCTGCGATTGCAGCCGTCTGACCGTAGTTGCGTCGAAAGACGATTACCTGGACATGGCGGCGGTCCTTTTGGGCAAGTTCCTTCAACACAGCAAGACTCCCATCTGTGCTGCTATCGTCTATAAAAATGATCTTCCAGTTATATTCAGTGGAATCTAATGCTTCATGGATTGCATGATATAGATGCAATAGGTTGTTTTCTTCGTCATAAACGGGAATGACCAGAGATAATTTCATTTCTTCTTTCAGACGTGATTTGGGTGTTGGTAGCCTTCGATTATCCAACACTTTCATTTTACTACCTCATTTTGGCAATTAGGATCGATTTCCAGCAGGTTATCTCCGCCATACAAGGCGATATGCTTGAAAAAGAGATTATTTTCTCTTAAAAAGCAGAATATTAGACTCAGTACTACAAGGGAAAAGGTTCGACGACAACTGAATCTGCTCAAACTTTTTCGGGGTGAGGTAATCCCGCCATTCAGGAAGCCGGTCTTCTCCGATTACAAATACATCCGCAGTGTCGCGCCACTGAAGCCCAATTTGCTCATTCCAAAAACCATTTCGCAGGACCTGATCTGGATCACCACCTATTTTGTAGGAATAAATGTCGTTTAATTGAGGCAGGAGGATATTAGGATCATGGATGTATAAAAGGGGGACAGATGCAATTGATCCATCTAGGTATATCTTGGTGCCTGGTGGTGCGATTTTTGCCAATTGAGCTCCAACCAGCTCATACGAGTTAATTACATCCGCGCTGCAAATGGGTTCATCATAGGGCCAGGCCAATATGGGTAACGAGATCACCCCCAGAATGAGAAAACCATACGCGCTGAAGCTGGCTAAATTCATTATTTTCCGGTGAGGATGATGCCGGAATATTATTAAGGAAATGATCAGTAACAAAATACCAACGACCAAACCCGCAACTGCAGGGGTGTACGCCCGCGCATCCCAGTAATCAATATGATACTTATTGTTTAGCACTTGCCAGAGGGTCGCCCAACCGGATAATAAATGTCCACCTCGAAGGCGAGGAACAGGTATAGTTAACAGGCTACTCCCGATTTTCTCAAAGAGCGAATACCCTATTGCAGTTGTGACTAATAGCAGCGTTGTAATGATCGCTGCCCTGGGTAAAATTGAAGGCCTCTTATTCCAGGCACCAATCGATACAATAACCAGGAGTAAACCGACGTTTCCCCAAAAGGCTATATAGTCTTTGAAACAATATACACAATAGTTGTCACCCAGAGATGCCCAGGCATGACTGACTAGCAGTGTAAAGAATAAAAATGCCAGGAATACTGCTGCACGAAAATGCGCTGGAGTCCGCCACGATTCTCGTTTTGGCCATAACAACAAGACGATAAAACTACCGATGAATGGAATATAGTGGATACGGATTGCCTGAGACAGGCTATGCAGCCGGGAATCCAGGGATAAATTTGGAATCAAGGACAATGCTGATTTACCAATATCCGGCCTTGCATTTAGCCCGAGGAAGGAAAGCAGGTCAGCCGGAAGCCATCTTTCCCAAAGGTACATGATGCCTGGCCAATAAATGATATGCCCGACCACTAAAACAATGATAATTGCAGAAAGGGCTAGGAATCCTTTCTTCCGTCCGTGTTGCCAAAAGATGTAGGGGATTAGCAGCGGGAGAACGAAGACCATATTTTCACGAGTCAATATCATTACCCCGGCTAGAATTGCACTGGCAGTAATCTGCCAGGTCGGTTTATCCGCGCCCAGCGATAATACAAGCACCCAGGTCAGAATGCAAATAATCAACACTTCCGATCTGGCAGTACTATAGATACTTATTAGTGTGGGATTAAGGGCCATAACCCAAACCGCAATGGTAGCAAGCCAGTGGTTCCCTATCCTGCGAGACACAATCCACAGACCAAGCAAGCTGAGCGCACTCAAAAAAACTGCAATATACCGCGGTGCCAGCAAACCAGGCGAGAACACAGCCTGTACCCACCCCCAGATAAAAAACGACAGGTACATTTTGTTCATCCAGAATCCATAGGGTTGAAACGGCTTGTTTGCACCTGTCGCCAACAGATACCCTTTATATAAATAAGAACCTTCATCAAGATTGGGCAATCTTATATGAGCGTAAACAAGAGATTGGATTAAATATAGAATCAGCCCGAGTAATGCAAGTACCTCTGGTACTTGGATTCTTGCCAGCCACCGGGTGGTTCTATTGCTGCTTCTAGTAGACAATGGTCCTCACTTGATATATCCTTCTTTCGTTAGTTGAACGCCCGGCATAGAAACGTAATGTTCAAAGGATCGACCAGCTTTGGTCGTTCAATACCCGCCCCTGGCGCTCTCCTCGTGGAAAGAAATAGGTAAAAAAACCGCCGAGTTGCCAAACCGGTAAGTACTGGTATTGAATGCCAAGCAGATCCTATGGCAATAAACGATCAACTGTGTCAAAAAGGAAAACTGCTGGTGTGGGCTTCTGAATTCTATTTGTTACGGACCCTGTACTGATTTATTTCGTATCGGAACTATGAGTGTTATTATAATATAGTTGATAATTAAATTTCCCGAGGGTACTCCGGTGTCCTCCGCCTCGGCTGGTTGCTGGTACGAGGGAGGCGATATAAACTGGAGAGCAATGTTTTAACATGACATTCACTCAAGGAATAATTATGAAGAAGAATTTCAACTTTATATTTCCATACCTTGGATTTATTGGGATAACCGGTCTTGCTGTAATATTATGGATAACGCCTCATGGCTCTGGTGTCCAACCGGACTCGATTGTGTATATAAACGGTGCGAAGAGTTTGTTGGCAGGCAAGGGATTTTTCAATCACGGCAATCCAATTGTCCATTTTCCCCCACTCTATTCATTATTTCTGGCTGCAACGAATTTATTTATTAACAATGTTCTTCAGGCAGCACGTTTCCTGAATGCCATTCTCTTCGGTATAAATATGGGACTCGTTGCACTGGCAGTTTATTTAGCGATGGGTCGCAGCTTCCTGAATTCAACCTGCGCCGTGATCTTCTTCCTGGTATCAGCACCCCTCCTGGAAATGCATACATGGGCTCTGTCAGAACCACTTTTTATTACATTATCAATTGTCTGTATCATTTCTCTTTCGATGTACGTTATAAGGCCGACTTTATCCCTGCTGTTTGTCTCCTCTCTCTCCCTGGGGTTTGCACTAATCACACGGTATATAGGTCTAGCCTTCCTCGCGCCTGCAATTGTGATTGTGTATGTTGGTGGAGCGGGACAGCATCTCCGACGAAGATTTCGCGATACCCTTATATGGGCTTTGCTGGCTTGCTTGCCTCTTATCATCCTGTCAATAATAAATTTGGTGATGACCGGGTCAGTTTCGGATCGCAGTTTTGTATATCATCCAGTGTCTGAGTTCCTCTATTTCCGTGAATTCCTTGAAAACGGGTTGAAATTTATTGCTCCGATCCCACTTCCGTCATGGGCGTGGCCGGCGTTCTTTGGGTTGCTGGCAGGTTTATTTATCGCCCAACTCGGAATTTTCTTTAAGCTGCATCTCAGAGAAATTCATTGGCGTTCGATGGGTATCGTGATGGCAGCGTCCTGTCTTTTATTTGTTGTTGGCTACTTGCTATTCCTGTTCATATCGCTTTCATTTTTTGATGCATCAACACCTGTAGACGTCCGTTTAGTGTCGCCAATCTTTGTAATATTAATTGTGGGAGGTTTCTCAGTAATTTGGACCCTGGCGCAGTCTTTGAAGAAACCTATGCTATGGTGGTTTTTCTTACTCTTTATCATTTTATCGATATCCATGAAAACGCCTGATGCAATTCGGTCGGCAGAATCCATTCAGAAAAATGGTCTGGGTTATACATCAATACAATGGCAAGAGTTTGAAACCATCACATTTGTTGAGTCACTTGCGAAGGATGTAAAGATATACTCCAATGGTCCAGATGTATTGGGCTTTTTGACTGAAAACCAATCGCTTTCAGTCCCGAAAAAGAAGTCTCCAACAACACTGAGGGTAAACACTAACTACACTGCGGAGATTGGAGCCATGTGCAAAGATATCATGGAGGACAGAGCTATTTTGGTGTACTTCAATACGATCAAGAGATCGTATCTTTCTACTCATCAAGAAGTTGAGTCAGCCTGCAAACTTTCCGTTATCCAACGCTTTGCGGATGGAATAGTGTATGGAATGAAATAGAGATTACTATAACCGCTTCTGGCCTTCATAAGCCCTCAGCCCGGAGTCTCGAGACTCCGGGCGGCATTCTATAATGGTAAAATACGTTCCCATGACCGATAAGTCTGTCTACCATGTTACTTTCCTGCGTCATGGCGAATCAGTTGGAAACGCCGAAGAGCGTTTCCAGGGCCATGCCGATTTTCCGCTGACTGATAAGGGTCGCGCGCAGGCCCGCGCATTGGCCACCCGCTGGCATGCCGAGGGCATGACCTTCGACCAGTGTATTGCCAGCCCGCTTCTGCGCGCCCGCCAAACCGCCGAAACCATCAGCGCGATGCTTAATATTCCGCTGGAATTGGATCCTGATTGGATGGAAATTGATAATGGTCTCATCGCTGGTCTGACCCCCGAACAGGCTGCGTATGTGGCCCCACGTCCGGATTTCTTGACGCCCTACACACATTATGGGGAAACGGGTGAAAGCCGCTGGGAAGTCTTCTTGCGTGCCGGACGGGCCATCCAACATATCCTTGACCGCAAGCCGGGGCGTTTCCTGGTGGCGGCTCATGGTGGGATCCTGAACATGGCGTTGTATGCGATTTTGGGTATTTCAGTTCAGGCTGATTCCGCCGGACCGCGCTTTATGTTTCACAATACCACCTTCGCAACGTTTACGTATGAGCCGGACCACCACAACTGGCGCATGTTGAATTTCGATGATTGCCGACACTGGAAGGATGATTGAGGTGGAAAAGTTAAACCTTCTGGTGTTCGGTGCGGGCGCCATCGGCACCTATATCGGCGGATCGCTGGCGTTGGCCGGGCACCATGTCCTTTTCCTGGAGCAACCCGGAGTGGCGGAAGAATTGCAGAGCCGCGGTCTGCGGCTTGATCTAAAAAACAGGCAAGTTTCGCCTTTCTCCGTTTCATCTTCATCGTTTACTGTGGCCGAGTTCTCTCTGAAGCCATCCGCCGGGGCCCCTTTGATATTGCCTTTTATGCCCTGAAATCCTTTGATACCGCCTCCGCGCTCGACCGGATGAAACCATTTGTGGCGGAAATACCACCCATCTTGTGTCTCTCCAACGGTGTGGACAACGAAGTGGCGCTTAGCGCTCTTCTAGGATCCGATAAGGTTATTGCAGGCACGGTGACATCCTCCGTGGCGCGCCGTGCGGTCGGGGATATTACGCTTGAAAAACTACGCGGTGTCGGCGTGGCAGATGGCCACCCGCTTTCCCTCTGCCTCTGGGAAATCCTGAATGGTGCTTTTTTGAATGCGCGTCTGTATCCACGCCCCGCCGATATGAAGTGGTCAAAAATGGTCACGAACCTGTTGGTCAACACCACTGTTGCCATTCTGGATATGCCCCCGCGTGCCGTGCTGGCTCATCCCGGATTGTTCCGGCTCGAGATTGCCATTTTACGTGAAGCTCTGGCAGTGATGAAGGCCCAGGGTATCCGTGTGGTGGATACACCCGGAACCCCGGTACGCCTCCTGGCACTGGCTGCACATCTGCCTGCTTTTATCTCACGCCCGCTGATGGTCAGGGCGGTCGGCGGAGGGCGGGGTGGAAAGATGCCGTCCTTCCATTTAGACCTGTATGCGGGTCGCGGCAAATCCGAAGTCGAGTGGCTCAATGGCGCAGTCGTTCGCCATGGGCTAAAGATCGGCATACCGGCGCCTGTCAACCAAAAGCTGACCGGGATATTAATGGCCCTGACGAACGCTGAAATTCCGCTGACCGAGTTCAGTGGTCGGCCCGAGAAATTGCTGGAGTTAATGGCAAAGAAGAATTGACTGGTGACAGGGGAAAGATTCCCCTTCAGACCTGTGGATTAATTTCCAGGCCGAAAACCTTCGTGTTTCGCCCACCCCCGTTCGCCTGCCTGCACCCGGTTCGCCTGCCCCCATAACGTGGGGATTGGGTTCTTCCCAGCAGGAGTATTGGGGATTGTACCCTCAATGGTGAGAGGACGTATGAACAATAAAATCCAAACCGTCTCTGCACGTGATACCGTGGAAGTCCACCTGCCGGATGGACGCGTCCTTTCCGGGCTGCGTGGAACGAGCGCCGGCGAGTTTCTAGGAACAGACTACGGGTCGGAAGCTGTGCCGCTGGTAGCAACCATTGTCAATGGAGACTTGCGCGAGCTCACTTATCCCGTCCAGATGGATGCCCGGCTCGCTCCTGTCACAATGGCCGACGCGGATGGTGCTCTTATTTATCGCCGTTCCTTGACATTCCTGGTCAGTGCTGCTTTCGCCAATCTGTTCCCCAAAAATCATATGACAATTGACCATTCGGTCTCTTCGGGTGGTTATTTTTGCCAGGTCACTGACCGGCCTCCTCTTGGCAATGACGAACTGGTCTCGCTCAAGAAGTACATGCGAGATTGGGTAAATAAGGATGAGCCATTCCGCCGCCAGGAAGTCTCTCTGGCAGAAGCCACTGCATACTTCGAAAGCAAAGGCTATCACGATAAAGTCCAGTTATTGTCCTACCGCCAGAAAGGTTATGTTACGCTTTATCAACTGGACGATTATCGCGATTACCACCAGGGCTACATGGTACCTTCCACAGGCTACCTGAAGTGGTTCGATCTTGTGCCTGCCGGGGATGGTTTCATCCTGCGTTATCCTCAGCGCCGATCACCTACAAGCCTCCTGCCCCTGCCCGAATATCCAAAGCTTCTGTCGGCCTTCCGCCAGTATGGTCAATGGTTGGCGCGCCTGGGTATCGGGTCGGTCGGGGCATTAAATGATGCCATTCGGGATGGGCGCACCCGTGAGGTTATCCTCGTCTCGGAAGCATTACATGAGCAGAACATCGCCGAGATCGCCCGTCAGATCGCCGGGCGAGGCGAACAGGCGCGCGTGGTCCTGATTGCCGGACCATCCTCTTCCGGGAAGACTACCTTTTCCCGGCGGTTGGCTGTCCAATTACTTGCCCTGGGTTTTTCCCCCTTTGCCCTGGAACTGGATAATTTCTTTGTTGACCGGGAGAAAACACCCCTCGGGGAGGATGGCCAGTTTGACTTCGAAGCCTTGGAAGCCCTCGACTTGGACCTGCTGGGAAAGGATTTGGCCCGCCTGATCGCCGGGGAAGCCGTACGACTGCCCAAATACAACTTCAAAGCCGGGAAACGCGAGATTGGTGAGACCATACAATTGGGATCAGAGCATATTATCCTTCTGGAAGGTATCCATGGCCTCGATCCGCGTCTCGTGCCCGGACCGGTGGCGGATCGTGCATACAGGGTTTATGTCTCCGCCCTGACGCAACTCAACCTCGACCGCCACAACCGTGTCTCCACCACCGATACCCGCCTGATCCGGCGCATCGTCCGGGATATGCATGAACGCGGCTACACGGCTGCCCAGACCATCAGCCGTTGGGAATCGGTGACCTCCGGCGAGAAAAAATATATCTTCCCCTATCAGGAAAACGCCGATGCCATGTTCAACTCGGCGCTGGTATATGAGCTTTCGACCCTGAAACCATTAGCCGAACCCATCCTGCGCCAGGTACCGCACGGCACTCCGGAATACATCGAAGCCAAACGCCTGCTGGCTTTCCTGGAATGGTTCCTTCCGGTCGAGTTGGATTTAATCCCGGATAACTCCATTCTACGCGAGTTTGTCGGGGGATCTATCTTAAAAGATTTTACCATTTGGAAAGCATAATTGTTTACGAGCGACCCCTCATGATATTTGAAAACCCGCTTCGTAATCGCAATGGGTCATACCTGCGCGAGGTGGAATGAGCTTTTTCGAGATTCTCCTCATTGCTCTCAGCATGGCCATGGACGCCTTTGCCGTCTGCCTTGGGGCGGGGACCCAGGTACGCACGTCTGGTCCGCGTCCGGTCTTCCGGTTGGCATTTCACTTCGGGTTGTTCCAATTCCTGATGCCTGTCATCGGCTGGTTCGCCGGGACGACCATCCTGCCCTACATCTCTGCCTACGACCATTGGGTGGCCTTTGGACTGCTGGTATTTGTTGGTTTACGCATGATCCGTTCCGGCATTGATTCCAAAGGCACGGAACAAAAAAATGACCCCTCCCGCGGTTGGACGTTGGTTCTTCTGGCTTTTGCAACCAGCATCGACGCATTGGCAATCGGCTTCAGCCTGGGGATGGTCGGAGTGACCATTTGGTATCCGGCTGTCGTCATTGGCCTGGTAACCGGCCTGATCTCCTGGCTCGGGATCTACCTGGGAAACCGTCTGGGACAAAAATTCGGGAAACGAATGGAAATAATTGGGGGAATGATCTTGATATTGATGGGTGTCAGGATTTTGCTGACCCATCTGCTGGCATAACCCTAAGCGTACAATTGTCTCCGGATCTGCCCAACTTGCGTGCGCAGCCGGTCATCCCGCTCCAACAAATCCGCCACTTTCTCGCAGGCATACATGACGGTAGTGTGGTCGCGGCCACCCAAAGCCTGCCCGATTTGTGGCAGGGAAACATTCGTCTCGCGCATCAGGTACATGGCAATCTGACGCGGCAGGGCCACTTCGTGCGAGCGGTCGGGGGAGACCAGGCGCTCTACCGACAGGTTGAAGGTTTTGGCAACCATATCCACCACGGCTCCAGGTTTCACATCCCCGCGCTGTGGTAGCAGGTCGGCTAGGGCCACCTCCGCCAATTGCGGAGTCAGATCCATGCCGCTCAAGTCGGCAAAAGCCACAATGCGGTTCAACGCCCCTTCCAACTCGCGGATATTAGACTGGACGCGGCGGGCGATCAACTCCATGATTTCGCCAGGTACCGTCCGACCCAGGCGTTCAGCCTTGGAGCCTAGGATCGCCAGGCGGGTTTCCAGATCAGGCAACTGGATGTCGGCCGTCAGTCCCCATTCGAAGCGCGAGCGCAGGCGCTCTTCGAGCGTCACCAGGCTCTTGGGAGGCCGGTCCGATGTAACTATGATCTGCTTGTTCTGTCCATGCAGGGTATTGAAAGTGTGGAAGAATTCCTCCTGTGTGGATTCCTTCCCGGCAATGAACTGGATATCATCCACCAGCAACACGTCTGCCGAGCGGTATTTTTCCCTGAAGGCCTGGGTGGTATGACTCCGGATGGCGCCGATCATGTCATTGGTAAATTCTTCGGAAGAAACATAGAGAACATTCTGCCCGTGCTCCTGGCAATAATTCCCGATGGCATGCAATAAATGAGTCTTGCCCAGCCCGACACCCCCATACAGGAAAAGTGGATTGTATGCAGTAGCCGGGTTTTCAGCCACCGCCTGCGAAGCGGCATGGGCGAGCCGGTTGTTCGGGCCGACAACGAAATTATCGAAGGTATAGCGGGGATTCAGCGAGTTACTTTTAGGACGGAAAGTCGGGATCTCGTCGGTTACAGCATTGGCTTCTCCCGAGGCGATAACCTCTGGGTTCGGAATATCCACGCTGGTCTCGTTGGTATGAATGACGAAAGCCACATCTACGGAGCGATTCATGATGCCCATCAAGAGACGTTTCACGGTGCTGGAAAGGCGGCTTTCCAGCCAGTCACGCGCATAGGCATTTCGTACCATGACGGTGAACAGCCCGTCCACATAGGAGGCGATCCGGGTATCACGCACCCAGGTATCAAAGGATGCCTTTGGCATCTCCATCTGGAGTTGCCCCAAAGCTGACTGCCAGGCCTGCTCGGCGTCCATCTATTCATCCTCCAGCAACCATAATTCCGGCGTTTACGTACAGGGACAGAAGCCCACTGCCTGCGCAGTGGGAAAGCCCTTCATTCCAAAATTTTGATATTCTTACGGTCTACCTAATTGGGGAGGAAAGTACCCTCTAACCATTTGCTTAGAAACATTCTAGCAGAAAAAATAGATTTGTTCCATATGTGTAACCTACGCAACCTTAAAAACTTTAGAATCTTTAAGACATGTGCAATCTTAAAAAGAAGTCTGAGCTATCCCGCCGGAAAATTAATCCCCCTTCCAATGAGTGCCCCCACTGCCTCGGGTTCATAAGTTTGGACCGCCACATCTGGGGGGGAGTCAGGCGCACTTCTGCGTGTAGTGGGAACCCCCCTGATTGACCTTAAATAATGCTTTTTGGAACAACCCTCAAGCAGGGATTGCGTGAAACGCAAAAAAATGGGCTTCGCAGAACGTTAGGTTGGCGCTCAGGCTGCTTCCTGGGCAGGCGCACGCGGCACCCAGGCGAGAATGGTCGTTCCCTCCCCCGGAGCGGTGATGATATCCAGATCACCGCCCACATTAGCGACGCGTGTCTGCATGTTTGCCAGGCCGTGACCAACTGTCTTGCTGGCCTTTTCCAGATCGAAACCATCCCCATCGTCTTGGATCTCGAGCAGGGCCCGGTCGGAGGTGCTCCACAAGTCAATCGTGACCTTGCTGGCATTGGCGTGTTTGGCAATATTCGCCAGGGCTTCCTGGCAGATATGGAATAACGCCATTGCATTCACTTGCAGCAAATCTGAAAGAGGTTCTTTTGGTCCGGCTAGGCTGACCTCAATTTTTGTATTCTGCCGGAACTCCGAGATCAGTCTTCCCAGGCCTTCAATGAGACTTTCGCCGCGCAACTGGCGTGGCCGTAAATCCAGGATGTAGTTGCGAATATCACGGATCGTTCGGTTCAGGTCGTCTATTGCTTTCTGCAGACGATTCTCGGCAGACCCAGGATCCTCGCGTAAAACCGCCCGGGCATTTTCAAGTGTCAGCCCCACGCCATAAATGGATTGGATGATGCCATCATGCAGGTCCATGCCAATCCGCTCGCGCTCCTCCAGGATTGTCACCCGGCGAAGGTTGGAATGCAGGCGGGCGTTTTCAATGGCCGTGCCGGCGCCGGCAGCGACGGAGACAAGTACTTCGAGTTCGTTTTTGGAAATCACTTTCCTGCTGCGGGTGGCGATGGTCAATACGCCTATGATTTCGCCATGCGCTGTTAATGGAATGCAGGCGATCTGCCTGAACCCGGCCTTGACCACAGCCTGGCGGGTGACACGTTCATCTTTTTCGAGATGATTGCTGACGACCGGCTGTTTCGTCTGTGCAGCCTGGCCGACCATGCCCTCGCCTATTTTGTACCGGTTACGTGTCCAGAATGCTTCGGCAGCCTCCCCGCGGTGCAGCACCAGACGCAGGGTCTCACCGTCTTCTTCCCGTAGGAAAATTTCCCCGGCTTCCACTTTGAAATGTGCCATCAAAAGAGCCAGGGTTTTGTTCATGATGTCGTCAAGTTCGAGCGAAGAAGCCAATGCCATGCCAATTTGATTTAGCAGGGCCAGTTCTTCGTTGCGATAGGTGAGAGTTCTGGTCACGCTCTTGCAGGTTTTCGTAGAGGCGGGCGTTGTCAATAGCCACCCCGGCGTAGGCCGCCAGCATTTCGATGATCGTTTCGTCGTCCTGGTTGAACTCGGGAGCGCTGATTTTCTCTGTCAGGTAGATCTGGCCCAACTGCCGGTTTCCCTGACGAATGGGCACACCCAACAACGAATGCATCTCGGCGTGTCCGGGAGGAAAGCCGGCTGAACGCACATCCGCGCTGATCTCCGGGATGCGGATATTGCCAGTGTCACCGCGCATCAGCGCGCCGACCAGCCCAAAACCACGTGGCGGGTGTGGAATGCGTTTGATCTCTTCGGCGCTCATGCCGACGGTGATAAATTGTTTGAGTCTTCCATCTTCATCCAGAACGCCCAGCGCCCCGTACTTTGCCCCGGCCAGTTCGCAGGCCAGCGAAACAATCCGCTCCAATAGTGTTTCGAGCGAGACATCTTTAACCAGTTCCAGGCTCGCCCGGTGTAATGCAATTAATCTCTCTTGAAGCTCTTCACGCGTCAGGAGCATTTAGACACCTCGACAATCTAGACAATTTTACTCCAGATGTCCGGATTGTGACAAGTTTGCTACTGGGTACCATCGGAGCGGGCGGTTTTTTTACGCCTGATAGAACATTTTCCACCCATATTCGCAGTGGTTTCCAATTAATTGGTGAGTTTGATAGCTTTTGCCAGAGCGGTACGATAAAATAAGCCCTGACCTTCACGCAAAAGAGATATGCAAAGATGACCAGATCCCGCATTCCCGGTTTTTATGACCTGCCCCTGACCGAACGGTTGGACAAACTGGCCGAGGCCGCCGGACTCGCCTCCGGGGACCTCGCTGCGTTCCAGACCGCGAATGGATTGTCGGACGAACAGGCTGACCACATGGTCGAAAACGCCCTCGGCACTTTCGGCCTGCCGCTCGGCATTGGACTGAATTTCGTTGTCAACGGACGCGCAGTCCTCGTGCCGATGGTAATTGAGGAACCCTCGGTGGTGGCTGGCGCCTCGTTCATGGCAAAACTGGCGGGTGCGCAGGGTGGTTTCACTGCCAGCGTATCTACTCCGGAAATGATCGGGCAGATTCAGGTGCTGGATGTCAAGGATTTAATAACCGCCAGCCTGAAGCTGTATGAACACAAAACCGAACTGCTCGCCGAAGCCGATTCGGTCGACCCGGTATTGAAAAAATTCGGCGGCGGGTCACGCGACCTGGAAGTGCGCCTGATTGAGGAATCTCCCATCGGTCCGTTCCTGGTTGTGCATCTTATCTACGATGTTCGCGATGCCATGGGCGCCAATGCCGTCAATACCGCATGTGAAAAACTTGCTCCGCGCCTCGAAGAGATCACCGGCGGACGTGTCCTCTTGAAAATTCTCTCTAATCTCGCGGACCGGCGGCTTGCGAAAGCCAGTTGCACGATTGCGGTGAAGGACCTGGCCTTTGAAAGTGGTGGACAAGCTGGCAGTTTATCCTACACCGGTGAACAGGTGCGGGATGGGATCATCGCAGCCTGGGCTTTCGCATCCGTGGACCCATACCGCGCCGCCACCCACAACAAAGGTATCATGAACGGCGTGGATGCGGTGGTCATTGCCACCGGCAACGATTGGCGCGCCATTGAAGCCGGCGCGCATGCCTATGCCGCCCGTGATGGACGTTACACCAGTCTCAGCACCTGGGGTAAGGATGCGCATGGGAATCTCGTTGGTGAACTGGAAATGCCGATGGCCGTCGGTATCGTCGGCGGGGCCACCCGCGTGCATCCCACCGCCAAAGCGGCCTTAAGATTGATGGACGTCACGACTGCCGCTGAACTGGCTGGGATCATCGTCTCGGTCGGGCTGGCGCAAAACCTGGCGGCGTTGCGCGCCCTTTCTACTGAAGGCATCCAGCGCGGGCACATGTCTCTGCATGCCCGCCAGGTGGCCATCGCCGCCGGGGCGACTGGAGAGCAGATCGAGCAGGTCGCCACTCAGATGGTCGCGGAAAAAATGGTCAGAATTGACCGGGCGGAAGAGATTTTGAAAAAGACAAAATCTTTATGAAACGAGCTGCTTTTCTTTTTTCCATCCTTTTCGTCTCATTCTCTGCCTGTGGCTCCTCACCACGCCTGCCAGTTGCAGCGCTGGCGATAACAAATACTTTCACCCCCCGGATTACTGATACCGCAGTTCCGGAAAAGACTCTTGAAGCAGAAACTCTTCAAGCAATACCATCTTTTACTCCTTTGTCAGGCCCATGTTCAACTCCCTCACCGGGCGAATTTAAAGATTTCATCAATAATTCCATCACAATCGAAGATAACGGGAAAACTTTCGTTACCCATGTTACTTCACGGTTTTGGATCTACCTCGATGATAGAATTTATCCGCTGCGGGAGCTATTAAATTCAATCCCGGATGAGCTGCTCAGATATGTATCCAACGGTTCCATGATGGGACCCCAGTGCTATCCAGTTTATCTTGAAGCAGTCCACGAAGGCAAAGGAAATTTGCAGATCAAGGATTTTCAACTCTCGATTATCATTGACAATAATTTGCCAATGTCTTCCCTGCCTCTCCATTAAGAAAAGGTGACGTCATGACGCCTTCTCAACCCTCCTCCACCCTGCTCAAACCCACCCGCCCGGTCGGCATCATTGGCTACGGGGCCTACGTGCCGCGCTACCGCCTGCCAGCCAGGGAAGTCGCCCGCATATGGACCGGCGGCAAAACCTCCGGCTTGCCCATCAAGGAAAAAGCCGTTCCTGGACTGGACGAGGACGTGGTCAGCATGTCACTTGAAGCAGTGCGCAATGCCCTCAAACGCGCCGGGATAGACCCGGCCGAAATCCGCGCCATCTGGATCGGGTCCGAATCGCACCCTTATGCCGTCAAGCCCACCTCGACGATTGTCGCCGAGGCCATCGGGGCCGCGCCGCATGTCCAGGCTGCCGACATGGAGTTTGCCTGCAAAGCCGGCACCGAGGCGATGGTCATGGCAATGGGGCTGGTCGGCTCGGGGATGGCACGCTACGCTGTCGCCGCCGGCCTGGATACCGCCCAGGGCAAGCCCGGTGACGCCCTGGAGTACACCGCCGCAGCCGGCGGGGCGGCTTTCGTCATCGGCCCGGCCGAAGAGAGTTTAGCGCTCCTGAATTCCTCGTATTCGTTCGTCACAGATACGCCTGATTTCTGGCGCCGCGAATACCAGAAGTACCCGGAACACGGTCAGCGCTTCACCGGCGAACCAGCTTACTTCAAACACATCACCGAAGCTGGCAAGGCCATGCTGGAAGCCAGCGGGACAACCGCCAAGGACTACCAGTGGGCCGTCTTCCACCAGCCCAATGCCAAGTTCCCGCAGCGGGCCGCCAGCTTGCTCGGGTTCACCCCCGAGCAGATCGCGCCCGGGCTGCTCTCGCCTGTCATCGGCAACACCTACGCCGGGGCTGCTATCATCGGTCTTACCGCCATCCTGGATGTGGCCAAACCCGGCGACCGCATCCTGATGGTCTCGTTCGGCTCCGGAGCCGGGTCGGACGCCTTCGATATCACCGTCACGGACAAGCTGCCCGGCCGGCGTGACAAGGCTCCCTTGACCCAGGAATACATTGCCCGCCGGACCGAGATCGATTACGCCACCTATGCCCGCCTGCGCGGGAAGATTGCCATGAAGTGAGTATGACTGAGGTCATCATTGCCGGTATCGGCCAAACTCCCGTCGGCGAACACTGGGATGTCTCCTTGCGCTCGCTCGCCGTGAAAGTCATCCGGTCAGCCATTCAGGATGCCGGAGGCCTCCACCCGCAAGCCCTCTATATCGGCAATATGCTGGCTTCCAACCTCTCCCGCCAGGCGCACCTGGGTGCCCTGCTGGCTGATTTTGCCGGGCTGCGTTTCGAGGATGCAGAACACCGGACCGGGATCGAAGCCGAGACCGTCGAGGCGGGTGGCGCCTCCGGGGGCGCCGCGCTGCGCCAGGGTTATCTGGCCGTCGCAAGCGGCTTTGTGGATGTTGCGTTGGTGGTCGGAGTGGAGAAGTTCACTGACATGGTCGGTCCGGATGTGGAGGCGGCCGTTGCTACTGCGACGGATAGCGATTTCGAAGCCATCCAGGGTCTCACGCCCACTGCCCAGGCGGCCTTGCTGGCGCGCCGCTACATGCACGAATTCAATGCCCCGGCTGACGGCCTTGCAGGCTTCCCGCTGACCGCCCACGCCAACGCAGCCGGAAACAAGAACGCCATGTACCGCAAGGCAATCAGCTTGGAAGCTTACCAGAAAGCCGAACCGGTCTGCGACCCACTCAATATGTACGACGTGGCTCCCAATGCGGACGGCGCCGCTGCCCTCATCCTGACCCGCCGCGAACTGCTGCCAAAGGACTTCCCCCATCCGCTGGTGCGGATCGCCGCTTCGGCCAGCGCCTCCGATACACTGGGGCTGCACAACCGCCTCGATCCGCTCTGGTTTGCCGCCGCGCAAGTCTCTGTGGAGCAGGTGCTCCGGAAAGCCGGGATGAGGCTCGAGCAGGTGGATCTGTTCGAATACCATGACGCCTATTCGATTTATGCTGCCCTTTGCCTGGAAGCCGCCGGGTTTGCCCCGGCTGGACAGGGCTGGAAACTGGCCATGGACGGGTCGATCGCCCTGACCGGCCAGATCCCGTGCGCCACGCTGGGCGGCTTGAAGGGGCGCGGCAACCCCGGCGGTGCCACCGGCATATACCAGGCTGTCGAAGCGGCCGCTCAATTGCGGGGGCAAGCGGGACCGAACCAGATCCCCGACGCCAAGCTTGCCCTGATCCAATGCCTGGGCGGCCCGGCCTCCACGGCAGTGACACATCTCCTCGAAAGGGTGGAATAGGCCTTACAGACTCGTCAGGAAGCCTGATAGTTCCTGATAGTTCTCAGGAATAAAATTACGGGCGAACATCTTAATATAATGGGGAGTGGGGGAGAGCGGGCGGCTCTGCCGCCCGCTCTCCCGCCTCCCTCCTCAGCTTATTGAAAGGATATTAACGGCGAGGCCAACAAGGAGAACCATCATGGAGATTCCACGCCACTGGCGACTGAAACAACAACGCTACGGATTGGTGGGGGAGGTCTGCCCGCACTGCGACGCCAAGATCTTCCCGCCACGCGATGTCTGCCCAAACTGCGGGGGTGAGGCCAAGACCACCTTCGCTTTCAGCGGTAAAGGCGAAGTTTTTTCGTATACCACTATTTACGAAGCTCCAACCGGTTTCGACGAAAGTGCCCCTTACACCGTGGCGCTGGTCAAACTGGAGGAAGGCCCGCTCGTGACCGCCCAATTGACCGACTTGGGCACCCAGCCGGTCGAGATTGGCATGCCGGTCGAGATGGTCACCCGCCGACTGCGCCAGGATGGCGACGAGCGTGGCATGTTGATCTACGGGTACAAGTTCAGACCGCTGCTTGCCCGTGGTGCGTAGTAACCTACACCGCTCATGCGCATTTTACGGAGCTCAATGCCCCGGTCCTTATGAGGACCGGGCATTTTTTATATTAAATAGACAATCTCTTCTTATGAAA
Source organism: uncultured Chloroflexia bacterium (assembly GCA_963827305.1). Taxonomy (GTDB): domain Bacteria; phylum Chloroflexota; class Anaerolineae; order Anaerolineales; family Villigracilaceae; genus UBA877. The sequence continues at coordinate 41,976 of CAWHAM010000021.1, read as the reverse complement.
AATGGAAAGCCACAGATATCAATTTTGGCACAACGTTTGTACGCACAATTATAGCCACCCTGCCTACCGCTGTGGGGATGCACCGGGCAGGAAGAGATATATAATTGGACGCGCGTCTCGCTTGCCCGCCGCTGCCCCGCTCCAATAGTCATGGAATGCCACAGATACAGGCAGGTCGGTTGGCCTAATCAGCGCACGATATTGGAGGTTGATAATGGAGAACACAATGATCGAGCGTATCGGGACCTACCTTTTGCAGAAACGGGCCGTCCTCGGAGAATGGCTCACCGTTAGCCCCGCAGAAAAAAGGACAATTCTGCTCGGTCCTGCAAACCAAGAGGCCGTGCTTAATCACCTCGGAGCTATTGACGAAGCCATTGCAAAAACCAAGTCGGGGGCTCTTGGCGTATGCAAGGTATGTGGAGGCGCTGTTGATGAAGACCTGCTTGAGGTCGATTACACGGCGGATGTATGTATTGATCACCTATCTGATGAAGAAATCACCCGCCTGGAAGATGAACTCGAGCTGGCCAAGACTGTTCAGAAGGCGCTTTTACCTCAGGAAGCGCCCAGTATCCCTGGCCTGGATGTTGCTGCGTACAGTCGACCGGCTGAGTTCCTTGGAGGTGATTACTTTGATTTTATTGATTTTGACGCAGATACCCATGGTCTGGTCATCGCCGACGTAGCTGGCCATGGGGTGTCCGCAAGCCTGCAAATGGCAAGTTTTCAAGCACTGACCCATGCGATAGTTCCAACAAGCCACTCTCCCGCCGAAGCGGCCAAGCGTATCCATGGCCTGTTCAGCCACAATATCCACTTCACGACCTTTGTAACATTGTTCATTGGAGCCTTCAGCCCAACGACCAGGAAACTCACCTATAGCAATGCGGGTCACAATCCGCCTTTGGTATTCCATCCAGATCGCGGCCAGGGAAACTCTGTCAGTTGGCTTCGGCCAACCGGACCTGCAATTGGCTTGGTTGAGGTGAACGAATTCGGCGAGAGTGCACTGTTCTTGCACTCTGGCGATCTCTTGGTTTTGTATACTGATGGCGTAATTGAAGCAGAGGATCCCAACAACAACTTCTTCGGAACGGAACGCCTGGTAGGGGTTGTTGAGCAATTCTATAATTCTTCACCAAGGGAACTGATTCGGGGCATCCGGGAAGCAATCGAGGAGTTTGTTGTCGATAGACCTCTATCTGACGATATGACGTTGGTCGTCTGTAAAATCACCTAGACATTCAACCTTGTTGATGCATAGCTGTATTTAGGATTTTTCAAAGTAGAACCATCCTCATGATTTCTTCATCGCATAAAGGACCCCTCGGTCAGTTCGATGGCCAGACAGATATCGGATCGGTCAACCTGCCCGGTTCTTGTTATTTCGATCCTGGACGGCAAGCCTACACCATTGCCGGCGCTGGGGCCAATATTTGGGGAGACCGCGATGACTTCCACTTTGTCTGGAAGCGCATGACTGGGAATTTCATTGGAATAACCCGCGCTGCCTTCATTAACTCGCGAGGTGATCCCCACCGCAAGTTCGGGTGGATGATGCGTACAAACCTCGAACCCGGTTCACCCCATGCGTGCGCCTCCATCCATGGCGATGGGCTTCTTTCGGCCCAATTCCGGCGAATGCCGGGCGGCCTGACGGAAGAAGTGCAGGCATCTCTCAAAGGCGCGGACGTCATTCAATTGGAGCGAAAGGGCTTTACCTATAGCATGTCGGTCGCCCGCTATGGCGAGCCGTTCAGCGTGGTTCATATCGACGGTATTGACTTGGGCGAGGATGTTTATGTCGGGCTGTTTGTCTGCTCGCACGCGGACGATGTCATTGAACAGGCTGAATTTCAGGATGTACGCATCGTTGTGCCAGCGAAAGAAGATTTTTTCCGCTTCAGGGACCCATTGGGAAGTCATCTGGAACTCTTGGACCTGGCGAACGGTCACCGTCGGATCATTTACAGCTCGGAGGATGTATTCGAAGCCCCCAATTGGACCCGCGACGGCCAGGCCTTGATCTTTAACCGGAACGGTCGGCTGGTTCGTTTTGACTTGGCGAAAGGGACACCAACCCTGATTGACACGGGTGACATCATCGGTAACAACAACGACCATGTTATTTCCTTTGACGGCAGCCGGCTCGCTATCAGCAGCCACTCTGGGGAAGGATATGTCTCACGGGTGTATACTGTCCCATTACAGGGCGGCGAACCGAAGTTGGTTACCCCATTTGGACCTTCCTACCTGCACGGCTGGTCACCGGATGGTCGATTCCTGGTCTATACCGGGCAGCGTAACGGACAATTCGACATTTATCGTATCCCCGTTACTGGAGGGCTGGAAGTGCAGCTCACCGACACCCTCGGACTGGATGATGGCCCGGAATATACACCGGACGGCAGATACATCTACTTCAACTCTGTTCGCAGCGGGAGCATGCAGATCTGGCGCATGCGGCCGGATGGCAGTCACCCGGAGCAGATGACAGACGATGAGTACAACAACTGGTTCCCGCACATCTCGCCGGATGGCAAATGGGTTGTTTTCATCTCTTATTTGGTTGGCGAGGCTGATCCGGGTGATCATCCACCCGCCAAACGGGTCTACCTGCGTCTGATCCCGCTGGATGGCGGCACTCCCAAAGTGCTGGCATATCTCTATGGCGGCCAGGGCACTATGAATGTGCCCGCCTGGTCACCGGATGGCACACAGTTGGCATTTGTCAGCAACACGATTCAGCACAAGTAACCATGCTTTTTCGATGAAATGATCATCACAGGTATGATGTCGCAAAACCAAACAGCTGAGTGCCTGCCAGTCCATTGTAGAAAAAAATGGGATCCAATTAATCCGTCAGATCGTGTTTACCCAGGATAGCCATTCCCGTGATATTTAATTACCACCTTCGGAAAGTCCTGTGCGGAGGATTGCTTGTAGGGATGCTTTTCTCTGCACCTGGTGCAGTCTCCAACACCGCTGCCAACAATCCCCTGGAAAGGCGCAAAGCCTCCGCGGATCAGGGAGTTCAGACCCAAATGTCCGGTATTCTCCAGGATTTTGGCTTGGTTTCCCGGACGGATGGTTGGGTTTTGACAGGCGGCCGCCTTTTTTGGACAGGCACCGGCGGGACGGAGTGGCATGACATTACCCCTGCGCTTCCTTCCACGGGGACAATTCACGCGGTAAGCTTTCTCAATGCCGAAGCCGGCTGGGTACTTTGGAGTAATCTCAGGGAGGATGGAAGTCTGGCCCTGCAACTTGAACACACTTCCGACCAGGGCAGGCATTGGTTTAATTGGTTAATTCAGGACTTGATGCCGGATGCACCCAATGTCGATGTGGAAAAAGCCAGCATGGACTGGTTTGATGAAAAGACCGGTTGGGTCTCGGTTAAGCAGCCGACTGGATCGAATTTTAGTTCCGGGACACTCTTCCTGACACAGGATGGCGGCCAGACTTGGGCACGCTCGGACCTGCCTATCGGGGAGCCAGTCTATTTTGTTAACAGCCAGGTTGGTTGGTTGACAGGCGGACCGGCTGGCGATCAGCTTTTCAAGACGCTGGACGGAGGCAGGACCTGGGAAAAACAGCCCGTGTCCGGCAGCCTTACCACTGCTCAGAGCATTTTCCTCTACCTGCCGGTCTTCGACTCGCCGGAAAAAGGATTGCTTCCGCTTGTCACTCAAACTGGCAATGATTTCCAACTTGAGTTTTATTCGACCATGGACGGGGGGCAGAATTGGATGCTGGTTTCCAGCCTTCAATTGGGCTCCCAGGTCGGCCGGCCCCTGATGGACCTGCTGGATGCGCGCGATTTGTCAGCGACAATCCCAGGTAGTGACCGGATCGTTCGAATGGTCGCAGGTGACGTACGTACTACCTTGAACCAGGATGGGCTGTCCGCCGGCATTGTTGACCTGAAAATGCTGACGTCTGATTTTGGTTGGGCGAAGTGGAATACAGCCGCCTGTACGAAACAGGCTGCGCTGGATGGTTCGAAAACGGTTTCCTGTACCGCCACCACCAGAGTGATTGCAACCCGGGATGGCGGAATTACCTGGCAAGCCCTGATCTTGCCGGATGGTTCAGGGGCGCTCTCGCAGGGCTTCCAGACTGCTTCCTCCGGTCTGGTGCAGACCACGGCTGTCGGTCAGGGGAAAACTTTGTTGTTATCCGGACAGGGCTTTGATATATGCACCATCCCGACCCTTTCTCAATTGCAGTCCTGGTGGAACAACAGCCCCTATCAGGCCGTGAATTTATATATTGGAGGTGTGGCTCGAGCCTGTCCCAACCCTGCCCTGACCGCATCGTATGTGAACCAGATCCGCCAGCAGGGTTGGGCCTTTATCCCCACCTGGGTGGGTCCGCAGGCTCCCTGCACCACATTTAATAACCGTTTCAGTTCCGACGTGAATACAGCGTTTGTCCAGGGGAAGGACGAAGCCTACCTTGCCTCGGCGAGTCTCGCAGAGCTTGGCCTTACCTATGCAGATAAGAGCGGCTCGGTCGTCTATTACGACATGGAAGGGTACGGTTCCGGTCAGGCCTGCCGGAATGCTGTCAATGCTTTCGTAAATGGTTGGGTTACCCATTTGCATGATCTGGGTAACCTGGCGGGGATCTATGCATCCACGTTATGCAAAACCGGCTTGAGTGATTACCTGACCATCCCCAACATCCCGGATGTCATCTGGCCGGCGCGCTGGTATCTCCCCGCCGGGGAAGGCGGCTACGATTCCGATGCGAGTGTTTGGGGCCTTGGAAAATGTGTCCTGGACATCGTCTGGGCAAACCACCAGCGTATTCGCCAATATGCTGGTGACCACTCCGAGACTTGGGGAGGCGTGCCATTGAATAGTATCGATGACGATGTCCTGGATGGAGTGGTGGCTGTACCGTTCCTTGGGACCCCGTCGCCGGATTTTTCAGCCGTGGCCGTGAGCGATCCTCCCCTGACGGTCAGGTTTACCATCACCAACACGGCCTTCCTGGCAACATGTGCCTGGGATTACGGCGATGGTCAAACCGGCACTTCGTGCGACTTCACCCACATGCATACTTATGCCAGTCCGGGCACGTACACCATCAGCCTGACGGTCAGCAGCTCCTGGGGCGCAGAAAATCTGACCAGCAGCACTTCCATAACTGTTAACGTCTATCGGATTATCTTGCCGCTGGTGATGAGTCCCTGATTGATCAGCCTCTTTCCGATATTGAAAGGTGCAGTAAGAACCTTGAACGGGCAAGGAAAGTGACTGTATAATTATCCATGCTTGGTTTCTTGTTCCGATTCGGCCCATCCGGCACCTTTTGGAAAGGAATCACTATTTTCGCCCTTCTTAAAAAATATGTTCGCATAACCTTGGTCGGACTGGTGACTCTGGGACTCGTCCTCTCCACCATTGGAGCGGTCAACCCGTCTGCCCCGCTTCCCGGCGCGTGTCTCACACAGTCGGTCCGCATTTCTTTGGCCGGGGAGCAGGTCAGTTTTTGCGCGCCGTCCAGCCTGCCATTTACTATTGTTGAAGACAGCACTTCGGACGCCTCGGTTAATTATGCCGGTCTCGCCCAGCTGGATGGCTATGGCATTCTAAATATTAAAGCCACCGCTCCAGGAAACGCGCCGGGCATCGGCAGACCCGTCTACACTTCGGACGACGTGGTCGCCTATCGCCAGGCTGTCCGGAATGTGGAAACCGCCAAAACGGACCGCATCGTTTCGAATGGTCCATCCGGCGTTTTTTGGGACGAGACCATCCCGGGTATTCAAGTGGATCTCACCCTGTCCACTTCGGGGGGGGATTTGAAGGTCCGTTCGATTGAATGGTACCTGGTGCATGATAACCGTCTCTGGAGTTTCATTATCACCTGGGACACGGAAATGCAAAACGCCGGGGAGTGGGAAGCAGCCTCCAGGAATATTTTGGTTCAAAAACCGGAAACCGAAAATCTGGCCGATACGGCCATCAACCTTGGCACAACGTTCCTGGCATCCCAATCAGCCGGAGAAATTTCTATTATGGGAGCCCCCGTCGACGTCGGCGCACCTTCCTGGTGGAACGGCAAATGCGATGATACGAATTATTATGCACATACGACTCCCCACACACATTCAACAGTTCTGGCAAAATGGCATAAGGTGTCCGCTTGTGGACCGGTCGGTGGCCCGGATTACGCTGTTCAATTTTTCCCGGGTGCCTGGGGGGAATACGAATTCGAATGCGTTGAACTGGTCATGCGTTTTCTCTACCTGGAATGGGGCATCGCGCCCTGGGCAGGCAATGCCAATCAGATCGCCTATTCTTCTAGCCTGCCCGGTTCGATCGTTTTCTACCACAACGACGGCTCACATGAAATCGTTCCGGGCGATATCATCACCGAAAACGCCTCCCCCCAAAATTCCGTCGGACATACGGCGGTTGTTACAGGCATTGCCCTGGATGGCACCGGGACCGGCACTATCAATATTCTGGAACAGAATGCCTCCTCTTCAGGACAGCGTTCGTTAAATGTGCAGAATTGGCAGGTCCAACCGGATGCATGGATTTGGGGTCAGACCGTCCAGGGCTGGCTGCACGTCAAAGGCAATCAGGATGACGGAAATACGGACCCGCTTTTCACTCCCGGCACAGGCGCGGATGGTCGGGTGAATGCCATCACCATAAAGCCAAGTGGCAAGATCCTCATTGCCGGGAATTTCAGCAATTACAACGGTACATCCGCCAACCGTTTTGCCCGGCTGAACGCCGACGGTACTTTGGATACAAACTTTCATCCCGTGGGCGTTGCGATGACGGGCGACACTCCCCATGTGTATGCCCTGGCTCTTTATTCCGACGGGAGGATACTGATCGGCGGACATTTCGACAGTTATAACGGTATCGCATGTAAATATATTGCCCGGTTGAATAGCGACGGCTCGCTGGATACCACTTTCACTCCTCCGTCGGATATCAATTCTGATGTCTACAAAATAGTTATCGTAAACCCGGCCGACACGACCAGCAAGATCCTGGTTGGCGGAGCGGGCTTCCTGTTCCGGCTAAAAAAAGGAGGCTTGCTGGACTTCTCCGCCACAACAAATAATAGTGTCCGCGACATCGCGGTAAATTCTTTGGATGGAAAGATATTCATTGGCGGTGATTTTTCGAAAGTGAAGGGCATCAATCGCGCTGGGGTCGCCCGGCTGAATAATGACGGTTCGCTGGATCTGAGCTTTGACCCTGGGACTGGAACGGGGGCGAATGCTGTGGCCTCGATTTCTCTGGATCCGGATGGCAGGCTGGTCATCGGCGGGAACTTCACCACCTATAACGGCGCTTTCCGCAACAAAATAGCCCGCTTGAACACCAACGGCTCATTGGATGCCACTTTTAATCCGGGAACAGGTATATCCGGAAGTTCCGAATATGTACAAACCGTCTTGGCTCAAACGGATGGCCGGATTTTGGTCGGCGGGAATTTCTCCTCCTACAACGGCGAAACCCTTAATAATATTGGGCGCCTGAACTACGATGGCTCGCGCGATACCACCTTCGCTGGCAGCCTGGATGGCCTGGTGCAGACGCTGATATTGCAGCCGGATGGAAAAATGCTCCTTGGCGGGAATTTCACGCACCGGGTCGCTCGCCTGCTCAACCACATCAAATCTTGCTACACTCTGACCGCCCTTGTAAGTCCCGCTGACAAAGGCAGTCTGACCGTTGACACTCCTCCGAATTGTCCCGGCAACAAGTATCTCTCAGGGACAGCGCTACAGCTCACGGTTGTCCTCAATCCGGATTACTGGCTGGTCAACTGGAGCGGGGATGCCTCCGGAACTGCCAACCCGCTCGGCCTGACCATGAATAAAGATATGGCGGTGACTGCCAACTTGATGGCCTCCCCCGGTCACTTCAATAAATTATCTCCGGGAGATGGTACCCCCGATGTGCCTGCCAGTCCCACCTTGAGCTGGGAAACCAGCACAGGTGCCACGAGTTACAAATATTGCCTGGATATGACCGACAATGATGTCTGCGATTCTGACAATTGGATTTCGACCGGCGCCAACACCTCCGTATCTCTGGGCAACCTGCTGCCTTCCGTTACATATTATTGGCAGGTGCGCGCCAGGAACCAGGTGGATACCACAGATGCCGATGGAGGCTGGTGGTCCTTCACCCGGAATGGAATTCCAGCTGTCCCGGTCACGATCTCGCCGGGTGGGATAATTATCGATACCCGTCCGTCTTACGTCTGGAACGCTTCCAACGGAGCCACCAGCTACCATCTAACAGTATATTCCTTCAGTGCCTTGGCCAACGTTGTCGATGATAATAATGTGCTTGCTTCCGTCTGTTCGGGCGGGGTCTGTATCTATCATCCTGCGGTGGAGCTGCCTCTCGGAAACTACGAGTTCAAGGTTGCCGCGACCGCAACGGACACAAGCGATTTCAGTCCCTGGCACACCTTCACGGTGGGGTTGGGGGTGTTCCTGCCCTTGATAGCCTCGCCACATAAATAATTGTTATTCTTGCGTGGGGATTTTGTAAATAAAAAGGTGCGGGAGAACGAAGTGCCACGCCTGCCTGCCCTGCGCAATTGCTGCTCCCGTCCTTCTGCGGGGTAAGGTACCCGAAGGGTGAAGGGGCATGGGGCGTATCACCAAGCTCCCTTTGAACTTATGGAAAGCCAAGAAATGGGCTTTAGAGGCTTGGGGCTGGTCACTTTTTCAAGACAAACGGGGGCCTGAGATTGAGCGCAGCTAGCTGTCCACCGGACTTGCCAATCATCAGGATCGACACCGAGCCCGCCGCCACACCCAATCTCTGGAAATTGTCCAACGGCAGGCCTAGGTAATGCGCCAGCACCAGTTTGATCGGGTCGGCATGGCAGACCACTGCAAGCATGTCCTTCGGTTTGTGGGCGCCGCAGATGGCTTCGACTTCCCTGACCAGCCGCTCCTGCAATTCCTGGAACAATTCCCCACTTGGGAAGCGTACCTGGGATGGCTGCTCCTGCACCTGCTTCCATAGGGATAGCTTACGCAGTTTCCTGAGTTGCAGCCCCTCCCATTCCCCGACATTCGTATCCAGCAGTCCGGGGCGGAGTTGGATGGGCTGGCCGAGCGCCTGTGCCAGTGGCTCGGCGGTCTCGACGGCGCGCTCCAGCGGGCTGGAATAGATAGCCTTGATTGGCAAGGTCTTCAGACTTTCTGCCAGAGCCGTCGCCTGTTCGCGTCCATGTCTGTTCAGGTGGATATCCGGCAGGTGCCCGGCCATCCTGCCCTGCTTGAGGAAATCATTATCCCCGTGGCGGATGAGCAGGAAAACCGGCATTCTATTTGATCTTCCGCTTCATCTCGTCGATCTGTTCCTGCGTCAGGTCGGGAATCTCCTCGCGGCGGGTGATGCCGAGTGCCTTGCGTTGAGCCTCCCGCCAGCGCGCCAGACGGTCCGCCACTTCAACTTCATAGCCCACACTGGAAGGTTTATAGAAGTATGTGCCCAGCAGTTCCTTCGGGAGATATTGCTGGGGGATGAAGTGCTCCTCGTACATGTGCGGGTAGACATATCCCTGTCCATGACCCAATGCGACGGAATCGCGGTTGGAATCCTGCAGGTGGGTCGGCACATTGCCGATGCCAGCCTGCTCGATGCGCTCGAAGGCTTTGAAGTAGGATGTGGCGGTATTGGATTTGGGTGCGGTGGCCAGGTACAGGGTCGCCTCCACGATCGGGTATACTCCCTCAGGCAGCCCGATGAAAGTGAAGGCCTGCATGGCGGAAGCCGCCACCACCATTCCCATCGGGTCGGCCAGGCCGATATCTTCACCCGCCAGGATGATCAGGCGGCGCAGGATGAAACGCGGGTCTTCCCCGGCGTACAGCATCTTCGCCAGCCAGTACAGGGCCGCGTCCGGGTCAGAGCCGCGCACCGACTTAATGAAGGCGCTGATCGTATCGTAATGGGCATCCCCATCCTTGTCGTAAAGCACGGCGCGCCGCTGGATGGATTCCTGGGCAACCTCCATGGTGACGTGGATGACGCCATCGCGCATCGGCGGGGGTGGATTCGACCGCCAGTTCGAGGGCATTCAAGGCGTTGCGGGCGTCGCCGCTGGCCACGTCGATCAGGTGGAGCGCGCGCATCCGGGTCCAGAAGGACCTGGCGCTTCCCGTAGCCGCGTTCCGTGTCCGTCAGGGCCATGTCCAGGATTTTCCCGGTCTGTTCCCCGGTCAGAGGCAGGAGCTGGAAAACCCGGCTGCGCGAGACCAGCGCGCCGATCACTTCGAAATAAGGATTTTCGGTGGTGGCGCCGATCAGCACGAACGTGCCGTTTTCGACATGCGGCAGGAGCGCATCCTGCTGGGCTTTGTTCCAGCGGTGGACTTCATCCACGAAGAGGATGGTTTTTTTCTGGTACAGCCGGCGGCGCTCGAGGGCGGCTTCGATGACGTCCCTGAGCTCGCTCTTTCCGGCCAGGACCGCCGAAAGGGTCTCGAAATGGGATTTGGTCTGGTTGGCGATGACCTGGGCCAGGGTGGTCTTGCCGGTGCCGGGCGGTCCCCACAATATGATGGAAGAGAACAACCGGTCGGCCTGGATGGCGCGGCGCAGGAGTTTGCCTGGGCCGACGATCTGTTCCTGGCCGACGAACTCATCCAGGCTGCGTGGGCGCATCCGGGCAGCCAGCGGGGCTTCGGCATTCATGCGTTCCTGCATGGCGTGGTCGAAGAGATCAGGCATGGGGTGATTGTACCATTTGAGGAATGGAAACGCTTAACCACGGGAAAAAGATTAACCACGACCCCCAAAGTTCGGGGGCAGGCGGACACGAAGGAAAAGATTTATTAAGGATTTGAAAAAGAGATATACCCTACGCTCCTTCGGGGTGCCCCACAAAATACGCCCCACAAAATACGCCCCGCCAAATACGCCCCGCAAAATACGCGGGACAAGCGGGACAGGTGGGACAGGCAGGCGGGTACGATGTTCGTTCCTCGTATCGAAAAAGAAACGAATGCCTCATACCTGCCCCTCTCCAGATTGAAAAACGCAATCTGGAGAGGGGAATTGAATTTGAGGAACAATAGGAGGAACAATAAACCCGGCAGGATATGCTCTTTTGATAACGGTTTTACTAACCCGCAGAACGCGGATTCTTTCATATCGGTATAAGCATTCCCTTTTCAATTACCCGCTGGACTCCTGAACTTCCAATTCTTCGCATCGCAATAATGCCGCATGTCGCAGTCCGAACACAGCTTTGCCGGCCGCGCCGGAATACCGAAATCCCTCGCCTCAATCCTTTGCACCACCGCATCAAACGACCGTATCGTTTTCTCAATCGCTCTCGCATCTTTATCGAAGCTAATGTACGGGTTCCCTTCTTCTTCACTCGTGTAATACAGGTGAGTTTTGCTCACTTCTACCCCACTGCGTTCCTGGACAATATGCGCGTACACTTCCAATTGCCTCTGATACCGGTCCCGCTTCACTCGGTCCTCCGGGCTGTTCACATCCGGCTTCTTCTCCGACTTGAAATCCACCAACTCCACCGTATCATTCTCCCCCACGATCAGGTCCACATTTCCACGCAAAATGTACCCATCCTTCACCAGCGATACATCCACCTCCGCATCCTTGATCCTCGACCAATCCCCCTCATTCCTCCGATAGTACCGCAGCACCTGCTCCAACGCTATCTCTTTAACATACGGTACCAAATACACCCTCTCCTTCTTGGTCAAATATGCATAATTCGTATCAAACCACCTCGCCACCCTCTCTTCCGATAACCCTTTCTCCTTCCCCCGCAGCACCGTCTTATGAATATCTTCGATCGTCTCATGCACCAGCGTACCGAACAGGATCGGGTTGGTCCGTACCGGTGCAAACTCCAACTCCCGAAAGAATCGATACTGCTCCGCGCAGTTCTCATACACCGTCAAATGGCTCGTGAAGGAATACTCTTGTTTGAGATTCACTTCATGGATGTCCGCCAGCGGTACTTTCTCCGTCCGGAACGAGCGGTCCCGCCACGAAGGCAATCTTCGAAAATATTCTGTAAAATACTTGGATGGTGCCTGTCCATGTCCCTGCTTCTCCATGCAGGCCAACACCAGTAAATTCTGTGCCCTTGAAAAGGCCGTGTAATACAACCGCCGGAAGTCAAAGTATTTCGTCATCTCCAATGGCTCATACGGCGGCCTGGTCAAATACCCGCTCTCCAATACCTCATCCAAATGGCTGAACTGTTTGCGCGGCGTCGCTTCCAACGATCCCACGATCACCACCGGGAATTCCAACCCCTTTGACTGGTGGATCGTAAAGAACGATACGCACCCGCTCGGCGCATACTCCTGCCGATCTTCATACTCATCAATTCCGCCCTCTTTTAGAAAGCGAAAGAACTGATTGAATAAACTCCGTAAGTTGTTGGTCAAATAATCCGGTGAGATCACGTTGATGTTGTGAAGATACTCAAACTTCCCCAGTAACTGTGAGAAAATGGCCAGATTGCGCATCGCCCGACTGTCATTGATCCCACCGTGAAGTAAATCTTCATGCAAGTTCCCGCTGAACAACGGGAACCGCAGTAACTGATAAAAAAGTCCGCTGAACCCATAATCCGTGTTCTTCGCCAGAACCATATGATTTTTGCCACCCTTCTGGTCCACTTCAACAGATCTGCGTTCTCAGGCATCCTCAATCGCTCAGTAAAGAAGTGGAAGCATTCATTATCGTAATAATCCCAAATATTTAAATGTGCACCTGTCTTCCATTCTCTCACCTCGGGAAATTGAGGAAATAGGAAGATCAGCGCCCCAATCATTAGCCTTATCTCCTCCCGTTCAAAGAATTGATTGGATCTCGGGGAATATACCGCCACTCCGTTCCTCTCCAAGAATCGCGACAACCCCACCGCCTTTGGATTCTTCACCGACCGAAACAAAAAAGCCACCTGATTCCAGTCCGTCAAGTGCCCTTTATCCTGTAAGGTGTGCAGAAAATCCAGCACCTGCTGATGATATTTATCTTCCACAGTATCCGCGATCTTCACCACTGTCGGTATTTTGGGGAACTCACCCTCCGTCGGTAGGATCTCTTTCGGGAACCGGAAATTTTCCCCACCCACCTCCCAATCCTGTCCCTCCATCCACTCCCCATAAAACTTGATAATATCCGGGTGGGATCGATAATTCACAGTCAATTTGACTTCTTTACACACCCCCTTCGGGAACCGCTCCTTGAATTCCAAAATATTCCGGATCGTCGCTCCCCGGAACCGATATAATCCCTGGTCATCATCCCCCACCACACACAAGTTCGGTTTCCTCTTTCCCGCCAGCAGGAACAGAATGATCTCCTGTATCGTGTTCGTATCCTGGTATTCATCCACCATTAGATACTTGATCTTCTTCCGTAATTCTTCGAGAACCTTGGGATTATCCCTCAGCAGTTTCAATGTCTCGTACTGAATCGTTGAAAAATCCAGTGCATTCGTCTCTTCCAGCTCCTGCTGATATCTCTCTGCGCACATCCCCAGTACCCGCACTTCTGGATCGACCGCCAGCAACAATTTCTTATAATCCAGCGCTTCTTCACTGACCGTATTGATCCACTTGACCAACGCTTCTGTCTTCAGCCATACGCTCTGATCTGGCTCCCCAATGATCAGTCCAATATCCGGTATCTCCTCGAACTCACCCATATGCTGATAAATAAAATATTTCTGGTCGAACTCATCCATCATGGTATAGTTGCGCTTCAGTCGGGTGAACTCCCTATTCTCTTCCAACCACCGCAAGCAGATCGAATGAAACGTCCCCATATACATCTCATTCAGGTTGTACTTTATCCCAATCTCATTCAACCGATTTGATACACGCGTGGTCAGTTCCTGCGCCGCCTTCTCAGTGAATGTCACCACGAACATGCTCTCTGGCGCCACCTTCTTTTCCGTGATGAGATAAACGATCCGCTCCACAAGCGTAAACGTCTTCCCCGACCCCGGGCCAGCAATAATTAGTAAAGGACCTTCAGTCGTTTGGACTGCGTTTAATTGGTCCTTATTCATTCTGGAAGTATGATGCGTATCAACCATGATTTATTAATTAGCAAGTATCAAGGCGACGGAGTTTTTTCAATCCTAGGAACATATGAATCACAATATGTGTTTATTTCTGTAATCCTATTCAAACCAGATTGAGCCCTCCAGTCATTAAGTGCAATTAACTCATGTTGAGTATATCCATAGACGATTCGCCAACCTTCTGAATCCAAAGCCAATCTATATCGTTTGAAGCCTGGTATTCCATAATCTTCTCTTTTTTTTATATCATTCCGATCATAAAGAGAATACTCAGCCAAAACAGTGTCATCATAGCAGTAATAGAGTTCTATATCCCACTTTATATTTGTTCCAGTTCGAAAGAAAGCTCTCTAATCCTCCAAAGTTTGCAATCAGTTTATCTTGATATTCCTCAGGCCTATTCGATAATAAATTCCAACAAGCTTTAAGATCCGGGCCAGAATGAGTGTTTATACAATCGTAAAAATCAGCAATTTTGAGTACTATTTGTGTTGGAATATATGTAGATGTAGGAGTGGGGGTAAATGTTTGAGTAAATGTGGGGGTAAATGTTTGAGTAAATGTGGGGGTAAAAGTTTGAGTAAATGTGGGAGTAAAAGTTTGAGTAAATGTGGGAGTAAAAGTGGAAGAGCTTGTTTGAGTAGGAGTCGATGTTGGCGGTAAAAAAGGGCAAAGTGGGCAACTTTTACTTTTTTGATTCCCGAATATGAGAATTATTATCCCAATTCCAATTAAGGCCCATCGAGAAAATTTTTCTTGTTTGGTCAAAGGATTTCCCCAAAAGAATATCCTGAGGACAATAATAAAATCCCGGCACTAATTAAAGCTCCACCAAGAGTTGTAGGAATAAGTTGTACTTTAAAGTTATTCACTTGGTTTTGAGTAGCGCTTACATTACTTGATTGTAGGACAATGACAATATCAACTACCAATAATAAGAAAAGGAATATTCCCGAAATTATTTTCCGATTTCGATCAGATATATTTTTTGTCCATTTTTGGAAAGGTTTTTTTAGAAATTCCGGGAGAAAGGCTAATCCGATTGCAAAAATAAACCCCAGAATAGTAATTGTGATTCTTGTAAGCATTCTTATACTCGCTTTCGAAATATCTTTCAGGGATATTACATAGAAGTTTCTTTCATATCACTTTATGCTTAGAAATAGTTTCATTTGAAAACAATTTCAGTACCTGTGCAGATGGGTATGTAGATAATGATGCAACCGAATTCGCCAGCTCAATCGGCATTAATCCATTCTCAAATCTGCTGCTAAGTATGTTAGGCAGAGTAGCCAATATCCGTTCAATCCCAATCAGTGAATCAATCTCGGGTTTGATAATAAAGGCTTCCATCGACTCATTGATGGGTATGTTGATCACAAACCGATACCTCTCTCCAACCGTGATAAAGACTTTCGCCCCATAATTTGTGTCCTTTCCATATGGAGCCCCGTTCGCAGGCCGATGCTGTATTTGCTCGCAGATATACTTATGGTCCGGAATATATAAGTGGTTCGGTTTCACATCCCGGCTGATCATATCCAGATGTTCCACAAATGCCCCTGTCTTCTCTTGTCCGATTATACAGATCGGTATCCCCTTGCTATCCGCCGTCAATAAAAACCTCCTGATCGGAGCCACCAACTTTGAATATTGCGCCCGTATCTGTAACGGCCCATCTTTTATAAACAGGCACCTCTTGAGCGATTCTGATCATGTTCCCAATAATATCGAATGCCCGTGAACAGCAGCAGTGTTTCATGAATACTCATATAAGCCGTGGCAACGCTATCTGACGCCGCCTCTTCAACCATCTCAAGGTGGAACCCAAGCATATCTGTGATAAACAATTTGTTCCCACACTGACTGCACGTTCCAATCTCCGCATCATATGGAAGTGTAGCTTTATCATTAGTACAATGTGGGCATTGGAAACCCGGCAGCGACTTCGTACCACCAGACCACTTCTCATAAGCCAGCCATTTCAGTGTCTCCATCGGTTCGGCCATCCAACGAAGCGTCCTTCATCGATTGAAAGATCGTCTCCCTCACCGCGTCATAAACTGACATGCTCGAAATCTGTACATGCCGCAGCGGAAACACTGTCGCATGATAAAGCGCCGATTCCCCCATTAAATCTCGTAATGCAAATGGATGGGGAGTCTCTTTATCTATTTTCGACAGTGCCACCTGATCCAACCGTAACAATGCCGTCTTCACAAACGCCAGCGCTTTATGTGGAGGCAACTCATCCACAATAAACTGTATCGACCCATCCACCGCGAAGATCAAATCTAATGGTTTCCCAAGGGCAGGAAATGGTTGCCAATCATCCCCATTTTTTAGTTTTGTGGGTGGCTCCTGCTCAAAACTATGTACTAGCTGCTGGACCAGCGGCGATTTCAACACGTCCAAATGGCCCAACTTACTGGCTCTTTCGGCAGGTAACTTGGTTCCCGGTGAATAGGGCATACCCGCCTCCTATCCCTTCTTTACGATGGTCGGATCAAACTTATACGCCTGGACCGGAACCACGAACCGGTTTGATCTCGTCAACATTCTCATATACCCTGGCGTTTTTGCTCTCAGAATATCATCCTTCATGTTCTCAAATGCTACATTCACCTTTGCCAGCGTATTGGTCTCATCCTGCGACGACATATGCGCAACAAAGAAGTTCTCCGTCTGCGCCAGCAGGTCCCGGTTGATGCTGGTTACCGATTGTGTTGAATACACCATCCCAATATGATATTTCGCCCCTTCCTTCGCCAACCGGCGGTAGATATCCATCGTATCCTGCTCTCTCGCCGGGAATAGGTTGTGCGCCTCTTCAAAATATAACTGCATAAAATTATCCCCCAATTTATTATCCGTAAATTTATCAACCTGGTGGGAAAGTACAGCCGAAGCAAGATCCTCCGAGAAATAACGCATCACTTCTTCGTCCGCATTCCCCAGGTCCAGGATGACCGTCTTCCCCGAATCCATTTCATTGATAACATCGATAACGAAGTTTCCCGCTTTCGGGTCATGATAGATCCTAAACCGCTGTATCATCCTCGTTCCTGCACCTGAGGTTGGTTTTAAAAACCCAAGCAGTGCCAGATCGTCCGCATCCAATAAGGCTTTACCGCTTGAAGATAACAATGGTGTCTGGCGATTTAAGTTCTATCAGAAGCTTGAACTCTTGCGTGAGCGAATCCAGATCATTGATTTGCGGTGGCGTTGTTGAATACAAACTACTTCGAACAGTTACGTTGAACCCCGGATCCAGCGACATGAGCGATTTCAACTTCTTCTCGTCCGCTGAGAATCCAGCTTCATGTAGGATTGCCCAATACATCAATATTTTTCTCTGAGACCGAATCTTTTCGTTGACCTCTAAACCGCCTAGATCCTCGAATGTGGGCAATGTTACACTCCTAAATGAATTTACATAAATTGCTGTCCTTCCTTCATTCACCAGCAAATTCGATAGCACCCGATGTGACCGGTCCGGATGCTCATAAAAATCAAGTTTTAGTGGCTTCGATGGTGTATTTGGTTTCGGCGATAGTGCATACACCACACAATCCTTCTCATACGCCCCCCGCAAGGATAAATTCCCATCCTGCGGGTTATCATTCGCATATTCCCCATTGATATCAAAAATAAGCTGGCCAACATTCTTCGTCTTCTGGGTGGTCTCGATCAAGCTCTGTGCGATTAACTTGATCACGTTACTCTTCCCCAGCCGTGTCTTCCCGAACATCGCCGTTCTGGAAGCCATAAAATCCCGTGGGGACACAAATACATCCACTTCCGGTTGTTTTTTATCCGGCAGTGGCAATCTGCATTCCGTCAATCGTAACCTCCCCAACGAAAATCGATTTTCCATTGGCACCAGAGAATTGATTACCAAGTCCAATAATGCATTATCCGGTGAATACACCCGATATTTGTGCGCGCTCACAAAGTTGTTCATATCCCCAGAGAATTCCACCGTATCTGCCTTTTCCGGATTCGGATAGAACATCCCCAGCACTTCCGTGTTCAACGCTCCCCATTGCAGTTCGGCCTGCGTAAAAACATCCAATTCCGGCATCGACTTTTTCTGCAATTCAAAGAATGTCTGCTGTGTCTCTTTTGTCAAAGGCGTCGGAGCCGCATCCAATACCCTCAACAACGTGAAATGCGGTGTCATGATTGCTGCATCTGAAGCCGGGGTCATGATCAACAGTGAATTTCTGGGTACTCCCCCAACTGCGATCTTGAATGGGTCCGAAGTAATGATGACGACCGAATTGTATGAGATATCCAGGACATATCCCACGAACCGCAGTGCCCCATATTTCTTGGCGTTTTCGTTCGCTGTCTCCGCATCCAAGAAATCCTTTAACTTCCTCAGCGGATGATGTTGTTGTGCTGCTTCTGCAAAGAAGTTATTCATATTTTCGTGCCTCCCTCGATTGGATAATTGGTAATAAGAGCTTCGCCTAGGTTTATCCCCGGTAAGCCCGGGCTTCTTCCTGTTCCTTTTGTGAACTCCAACCTATAATCCCCCTTGTACAACGCAAGTATCTCCGGGTGTGATGAGTTCGTCATCGCCCACCTGATCTTCTTCTTCGATGCCCAATTAAGTGCCTTTGCCAATCTTACCTGGTCTGCAAACTGGAAAGTCTTCCCATAATAATGCTCGTTAAATCTGATCTTTCTCCCCCGGCCGATATGGCGGGTCGGCAAAAATAAAATCTCCTGTTTCCAACGAATAGATCACCGCATTGAAATCCGCACACATTATCTTAGCCCTTCTCAACACCACCGCTACCTGATGCAGATTCTCTTCGCATATCACCCACCGCCTCTCTTGCCCTCCATACCCTACATTGAACTCCCCCTTCCCATTCGTCCTCCACATCCCCTTAAAACGACGTCCGATTCAGATAAAACACCCTCGCAGCTTTCTCTGCAAGAGTCAATTGCATATTTCTTGCTCGTATCTGGTTATAATCCCGTTTCGTATCCCCAAAACCACTATACATTTCCCAAACCCTCGTTGGATATAACCTTACCCCTCTAAACAAATCAATCAGATCCACATTCACATCCGATAAAATTGCCTTAGTCGGGCTAATTGAAAAATATATCGCCCCGCTCCCAACGAACGGTTCCACATACCTCCCTTTAATATCTTTACTCTGCGGAAGGTGATCCAACAAAAACGTCACCATCCTCCGTTTACTGCCAGGATATCGCAAAAATTTTATATCCTTATCCATCTTTACCCGAACAAATGAGATGATAAATCAGGATTGTTCTGTGACCCACAAATATTACTTTTACCAGCCAACTCGCTAAGCAACCACAAATTTCTTTGTTTATGAATTCGTCTTATTAAGTATACATTGCTTTTTTAAAATCTATATCATCAAATTCTTTACAAATATTGCGTTGATATCTGAACAGATGCAATATTTCAACTAGCCTTCCCGTCCCTTCCCTTCAGCCCTTCAGCCTGTGCTGCGCGGCCGCGGCCTGGCAGGAGTGGTCACGCAAGAAACCCCATCCATCCTTGGGACTGCTACACGATCCCCCAAATCAACCCCCTCTGCCCTGCGCCCTTTCGCCCATTCGGGGTGCAAGCGGTGTGCAAGCGGGGTGCAAGCGGGTTGCCCCTGGGAAAACACAGGGACAGGCAAACGGGCACCTCCCAAATCCGGAGGATTCGGGGAGGCTTGGTGGGGGTTGGTGAGACAGGGTGGGGTTGGGACTAGAGATACCCAAAATGTGCCATTCAGAGTTTATTCCCCTATGCCTGGCCGCTGGTGTAACCTGAACCATGTCCGAAATCAAACATGAAATCACATCGTGCTGCGCAGCCGCGGCCCGGCAGTTGGGGGTAGACGTGGAGGAAGAATAATTTTTCATAAGGAAATATTCCGGACTGGCTGAAGGGGCGTACGCCTTCATTTTTGACCCAACCATTGATGGACAAACATCCGCTCGGTTTGAATTACTTGCAACAGATTCTGTTATACCTACAGGATTTATTCCCCTTTGCCTTGGTGCATGGGGTATACTTGCCCATCGCAAAGGAGACTTCATCGCATGAAAAAAGGCATTTTATACGGGATTGGTGCATATCTGGCATGGGGTGTCTTCCCGATCTATTGGAAGTGGCTGCAATCCGTCGCGGCCATCCAATTGATCTCGCACCGCATCATCTGGTCCTTCATTTTGCTGGCGCTGATCCTGTTTGTCACCCGCCAGTGGCAGGCTTTTCGGTCCGCGGCGCTCAGCCGGCGGGTGCTGCTGATCTACCTGGCTTCGGCGATCCTGCTCAGCATCAACTGGCTGACGTATGTCTGGGCGATCAATGCCGGATTTGTGATCGAGACCAGCCTGGGCTATTTCATCAACCCGCTGCATCAGCGTCCTGCTGGGAGTGATCTTCCTGCGCGAGCGCCTGCGCCTGTGGCAGTGGGTCACGATCGGGCTGGCAGCCATCGGAGTTGTGTATGTGGCCTTTTCTTACGGACAGTTTCCCTGGATCGCGCTGACGCTGGCCTGTTCCTTTGGGACTTATGGGCTGATCAAAAAGATTGCCCCGCTTGGTTCGCTTTTTGGGCTGACGCTTGAGACGGGCTTGCTCTTCCTTCCGGCGGTCGGGTTCCTGGTTTTTATGGAGAGGCTGGGACAGGGGGCATTTCTCCGCAGCGGCCCGATCCCGGACCTGTTGATGGCCGGCGCGGGAGTGGTAACGACCGTGCCGCTGCTGCTATTTTCTTCGGCCGCGCAACTCATTCCGCTTTCCACGCTGGGTGTCCTGCAATATATGACCCCGACCATGACATTCCTGCTGGGGGTATTGGTTTACCATGAGCCATTTACCCAATCCCACCTGATCGGTTTCTGCATCGTCTGGCTGGCGCTGATCCTGTACTGGGGGGAAGGTTTTTTGGCGGGCAGAAGCAGGCTGAAAGTTCTTGCGGCTGAGTAGAACCAGGCCAAAGGGTTTCAGGCAACGCAAGTGCTACGCACCTGCCAGGTGCGTAGCACTTTTCTTGCCGGAGCAGGTCACATGACCTCAGGCGGCCTGTTCTTCAGCCGGCTGCTCTGGCTTTTCGGCTGAGCGCCGGGCGACGGCCGAAAGGACCAGCAGGATACCCATGGCCAGCACCAGCGCCGGACCGATCAGGCGGGTGATCCACAGGGAGGTGACCAGGAAGGTGGACATGGCGGCGAAAGCCACCCCGGCGAGACCGCACAGGATGATGCCGGCCAATTTCACGCCTTCGATCTTCTTTGCCAGGCCGATCAGGAGCAGCGGCAGACCCACGGCGAATGGTTCCACCGTCCACAACACTGCCCACGCACTCCACCAGCCGGTCGCCGCGCAGAATTGCAGCACCAGCCCGGTAAATCCAAGGATGGAAGCCGGTATCATCAACCAGGGCACTTTCAGGAAGACCGCCATCAGAACAAAAGCCGCCGCCACGCTGAGCACTTCCAGCGGCCACAAAATTGCCCAGATGGACCAGTATCCGCTCACGCTGGCAATGAACAGCAGGACACCCGTGGTCAGGGTAGGTATGCCGGGAACGAACAACCCGCTCAGGCCGCGCTGCCCGGGGAACATGAAGGGGGGCAGGCAGAACAATAACCCGGCGCCCACCACGAAGATCGGCCAGGCGCGGAAACCCAGCAGGATGCCATTGCCGGCCGCCCGGATCAGCAGGTTTCCGGCCAGTGCCAGTACACCCAACAGGATCAGGGTCAGACCAATCAGTAGAGAAGCTTTCTTTTGCATTTGAACCTCCTTTGGTTCTTTAGGATGAATATGGTGTAACTATTCAATATTCGGGGAGGCAGGGGTGTGCGAGCGGCTTCGCCGCTCGCACACCCCCATCCTCTCCCATTTATTGTTAGTTCATCATTTTGGCCGCGTTGAATACATCTGGCGGCCATTGATTTAATTGCTTTTGACGCTGCCAGTGCAGTGGTAAAGCCGGAATTGCTTCGGTTACTGGTCTATGGAAGAACGATCCCGAAGATAACCGAGATGAAAAAGACGATGACGGCAACCGCGATCAGGGCCAGGCCAATCCGCCGGGCCAGCCAGTCGCCGCGCCTTCCCTGGCGGACCAACATAAAGGGTGCAACGATCGACATGCCAACCAGCAGGGGCTCCAATGGCCAAAGGAAGGTCCAGGCTTTCCACCAGCCAGTCAGGGCGAAAAAGGAAAAGAGCAGACCATTTCCTATCAATATCCCGGCCGGGATTAGCAGCCAGGGTGTCGCTAGGGCGGCCATCAGAGCGGAAAGTAATACGCCCACGGCAATTATTTCCAGCGCCCAGGCATGTCCAAAAACCTTCCAGCCGAACATCCCGCTCAACCATAACAGGACCATATTGACGAAAACGATCCCTCCGACCGAGTAAAGCGTTGCGGCAGTGATATGTTTGGGTACCACCGGGTCATACTTGACCGGAGGAGTGAATAGGTCTTTAACCTGGTCGGTAATTTTGGAAACGTTCGTTCGGATCTCTTTCCCATGCGTAATATCGGTGTCGCCAGAGGCAAAACCTGCATCCGGGATCTGTTGGCGTGCCGGGCCTGAGAAGACGGCCACGGGTCCGGTCCCGGTGGAAGGTGTGGAACTTACCTGCGGGACATTAATGGTCTCTGGGATATCGATGCCGGTCTCTTTTGCGGCAGCCGAAAGCCTCTCAGCCATTTCGCCGGCGCTCTGGAAGCGGTCCTCGGGACGTTTGGCCAGCGCCTTGAGGGCGATCCGTTCGAAACTTTCAGGGATGGATGGGTCCAGCTTGCGCGGTAGCGGCAACGGGTCGTTGATGTGTTTCATCAGGATGGCCAGCGGTGTATCTGCGTCGAAAGGTACTTTGCCGGTCAGGGCTTCATAGTAGGCGATGCCGAGTGAATAGATGTCGCTGCGGACATCGCAGTGGCCATCCAGGCCTTGCTCGGGAGCCATATAGCTCAGGGTCCCCATCAGTGCGCCGGAGACGGTGTACTGCGTTCCGCCGACGATCTGGGCGATGCCGAAATCGGTCAGCACGGCCTGGCCTTGCCTGGTCAACATGATATTGGCCGGCTTCAAATCACGGTGGATGATGCCTTCCGCGTGGGCGTAGGCCAGCCCGGCCAGCGCGTCGTTGAAGATGAGCACCATTTCACCCAGCGGCAGGCGCCCACCTTGTACGCGCAGTGCACTTAGATACGCTTTGAGCGTGTCGCCTTCCAGCAGTTCCATCACCATGTAGTAAAGGTCGTCCTGTACATCGAAGTCGAAGATCTGGACAATGTTGGGGTGTCGCAGGGCTGCCACTGCGCGCGCCTCCCGGCGGAAGCGCGCCAGGAATTCAGCCTCTTCCACCAGGTCGGAGCGCAGGATCTTGACGGCCACATACCGGTCCAGCTGCGGATGATAGGCCTTGAAGACTTGTGCCATCCCGCCGCGTCCGAGCGGTTCGAGGATGCGGTATTTACCGAGGGATTTTCCTTCGAGCGAAAGCGGTGCCATTTCGGTGTTTTTCCTGGAGGGTGTAACGGTCTTTGTAGCCATGGGTTTCTTCCGCTCCAGATGATACCTGAAGAGCCCGGAATCAACCTATCGGCTGGCTAACATTAGGCTATTGGCTGAATATGAATTAAGCCACCATCAATTTATATCCCAGCCCGCGCACGGTGAACAGGAGTTGCGGGTTGGCAGGATCTACTTCGATGCGCGTCCGCAAACGCCGCACCAGGTTTTCGATCTGGTAATCGAAGATAACGCCTGCACTGTATTCCGGCCAGACTGCCTGGCCGATATCCTCCTTCGAGCAGACCTGGCCGCGCCGTTCATGGAGATACGCCATCAACAGGTATTCCTTGGGCGAGAGTGCCACTGCCTTGCGATTGACCCTCACCACTCCGGCGCTGGTATCGATCTCCAGGTCCGGGATGGGGCTTTCACGCGTGGTCGTGTCGGGGTCATGGAAGATGAACGCCACGTCACCGACCTTGAGACAATCCCCATCCATCAACGTCATACTGCTGATGACCCGTTCGTCGTTGAGATACGTCCCGTTCGTCGAGCCTAGATCGTCCACGAACCAGCGCCGTCCGTCCCGGCGGATGCGGGTGTGTTCGCGCGAAACGCTTTTACTGGCGATGACGATGTCACACTCAACCGCCCGACCGATGGTGGCGGTCTGGCTGCTCAGGTGGTGTTCGTGGCCGTTTGGATCGGTTAGATATGGACCGGCGTTATCCAGAGGCATGGCTCCCTCACATTCACTCGCAGAAGTTCGGGGTAATTATACCCGCGAGCATTACAGATCGCTGCGCAAAAATTGGTACCCCAGAAATTTCTTTTCCCCGCCCCAGGGCGGGTAGAGGGAAGCCCCATATGCGCTAACTTAAGGGATTCTTTGAATCCCCTCTCCTATCCCTGACCTCTTCCCTTTCTCCGATTCGGAGAGGGAGATTAGGGGGGTGAGGTGGGGGAACGATAAAAGCGTTAAGTTAGCGCCTATGGGGGAAAGCCCCCGGTTATGGGGGTGGGGATTCCAGCATTTTCAGATTTTGTGAAAGTCCTGCTTGTGTTCACAATCCACGGGCGTTTTGGATTAAAGATTTAAGTGATTCTTACAAGAAGCAGTATAATTGCCGCCTGATTGCCATGATTATTGTACCTTCTCAATAAGTGGAGCAGGGTTGGGGATATATGGGCCTAGTCGCTCGCGCACCCCAGCCCTCAGATTATTGAGATGAGATTTATTATTTTTATACCAAGGAGGCAGTAGTATGTCAGTAAAGAAGAAACCTGGGGTCATCGGGATCCTGACCGGCGGCGGTGATGTTCCGGGGCTCAATCCGGCCATCCGGGCCGTGACGGTCCGTGCCATTCGCGAGGGCTACCAGGTCGTTGGTTTGAAGCGCGGCTGGGGAGGGTTGGTGGATCTTGTCCGCGAAAAGGATGCTGATAACAGCGACAACTACCAGGTCCTGACTGAGGAAGTGGTCAACCGGGCTGGTCGCACCGGCGGTACCTTCCTGCACACCTCCCGCACCAACGCCGCCAGGGTCAAGAGCGAAAATGTCCCACCTCACTTGAAGGACAAGTATAAGGAAGAACGCAACGACCTGACCCCTGAAATCCTCAAGAACCTGGAATTTCTCGGCATCGATTATCTTATCCCTATCGGCGGGGATGATACCCTCAGTTATGCCGTCCGGCTCTATAAGGAAGGTTTTAAGGTCATCGCCATCCCCAAGACCATGGACAATGACGTGCCCGGCACGGACTACTGCATCGGCTTCAGCACCTGCGTCACCCGGACCATCTCCCTGATCAATAACCTGCGCACCATTGCCGGCTCGCACGAGCGCCTGATGGTGCTGGAAGTCTTTGGTCGCTATGCCGGTTTCACTGCCATGCTGCCGACCATGGCCGGGGCGGCCCATCGCTGTGTGATCCCCGAATGGATGTTCAACATCGACCTCCTGACCGAACTGCTGGTGTCGGATCGCAACCTCAACCCAAGTAAATACGCCATCGTGCTGGTATCCGAAGGAGCAAAGATGGAAGGCGGAGATATGATGTTCAAGGATGGCGCCACGGACGCCTTTGGACATGCCAAGCTGGGCGGCATTGGCGACACGGTCGCTGCGGAAATGCTGAAAAGGACCGCCCAATATAATAAGGGTGTCACGATCAATATCATCAACCAGAACCTCGGCTACATGGTGCGCGGAGGCGACCCGGATGCGGTCGACTCGATTGTCCCGATGGCCTTTGGCAACCTGGCCCTGGACCTGCTCCTGAAGGGTATCCACGGGCGCCTGGTGGTGCTCAAGAATGGCCGCTATGACAATGTCCCGCTGGACGTGGTGACCGGCTCGAAGAAAATGGTCAATGTCGAGCAGTTCTACAACACGGAGCGTTACCGCCCAAAGTACGAAAGCTTCGAAATGAAGCCCATGTTCATCATGACCAGCGAAGGCTAAGCAATAACGAGACACCCGGTTTTTTCGAAAGCCGGGTGTCTCAAAACTGCTCCCTCCGCCGTCCTCGGCGGTGAGGACGTTGCCTAAAGAATATTTTGAGTTTATTTGGCCAAAAAACGATAAATTCCCATGTTTTTTAGCGATTCCGGAGATCAATTCCACCGAAATTACTCGCCTAACTGTCGAGATCTCTACTTCATCCCACTAACACTCCCAAATATCCTAAAAAACGGGAAAACCTTCCTTGATATGCCCTATTCAATAATAAGTCTCCCACTTTCGACTTTCTCCTCAGAATTGTTCCTCGTTGTTTTGTACTACCGGTCGTGCGGCAGCGCTTTTTTAGCCTTTCCGCCTCCGCTGACTGCCTCCTTCCTTTCCTGTCCCTGCTTTCCGCGGCGTGCTTGAATTTGTTGTTGGGCTCCCCAATCATTTCAATTCTCTGTCCCAGACATCTTCAGGCTCTTCGGCACGTGTTATGAGACGATGAGAGCCATCAGAGAGTATCATCACTTCCGCGCAGCCGGGGCGTGAGTTGTAATTCCTCGCACACATGGCCGAGCCATACGCTCCGGCGCCCATCACAGCCACATAATCCCCCTTTTCTGCCTTGGGTAAAAGGACGGTGTCGATTTCTTCAGGATTGCCCTGCCTGGGCGTGAAGATGTCGCCGCTCTCGCAACATGTCCCTACAACAACGTAGGGCGTTGTCGCCTCGCCCGCCTTACCCAGCAACCGGATCGGGTGCCTATCGCCATAGATCATTGGGCGTAAAAGCTCGGTCATGGAAGCATCCAATTTCAGGAACCGATATCCATTCGTGCCAGTGTCCACGATATCGCCGATGCGCGAGAGGAGAAGACAGGCATTGGCGGCTAAAAAAGTGCCGGGCTCGATTTCCAGCCGTAGCCTCCGGCCAGTTTCCGCGGCAAATTCTTCAAATGCTTCCTTCACAGGTGGGAAGGCCGATTGGAAACTCATGGACTTCTCCGGCGCCATGCGGTCTATCCTATACCCGCCTCCAAGGTTGACGATTTCCACATCCGGCAGGTCCCTGGCAACTGCGAGAGTCAAACTCGCCGTCTTTTGCCAGACTCTCCAATCACTGCCTGATCCTACATGCGAATGGAGACGCGAGATTTTCAATGAGTGCCGGGCTGCAATCTCGAGCACTTGGGGAACATAATCCCGCCAGATGCCGAACGACGCACCAGTCCCGGCGGTGTTGGTACGGTTGTTGTATCCGGAGCCGAGACCAGGATTGATGCGCACGGAAAGCGGATAGGCGCTGCAGGGAAACAGATCAGCAAAAAGCTGTAATTGGGCTAGTGAGGTGCTGTTGTAAACCACGCCGAGTTCCACCAACTCCTTGAGACGAGCAGGGGTCTGCATTTCCTGACTGCTGAGCAGAATCTTCTGTGGCACAACCCCCGCCGCCAATGATCGCCGGACTTCATAATAGGAGGAGGCATCGATCCCAATGCCCAGGCTGTCAAAGATATGCAGAACAGCCCGATGCGGGTTCGCCTTCATGGCATAGCGGACGAACAATCCAAACGCGTTCGGCGCTTCCAGAGCCTCTTTGCCATAGCGCCGGTAGGAGTTCTCGTGGTGAATGTACAAGGGCGTCCCGTATTTGTCACCGATTGACTCAAGCTCCGAATCGGAAGCAAAGGACAATGGAATCTGGATGGGCTGCTTGTCATTCATGATTTACTGGATTTATTGCGGTATGCGCAAGATCAGCACGATCAAGACGGCCGCACATGACAGGATGCAGGTCAATGCCACGATAGTGGTCGCGATGATCACAGACCGGGAATGGTCACGCCCTTGTTGCGGAGCGGGGGGATTGGGTATTTCGTTCATTTGGGCCTCCTGAATAATTCGGATGAACCATACTCAATAATTATACGCTTGCGAAGCAAAGCAGGTAGCATGCAGGCGCGGAAAACCTTTGACCACCAAGAGCACGCAGGAACCCGAATAAAGGCTTTTAAGGTTTTCTTTGTACTCCTTGGTATCCCTGGTGGTGGCGCGCCTTGTAGAACAGGAGATTGATTTGCCACAAAGAACGCGGCTCGCAAGGACAGGAGAAATAGAAAAAACCGGGTCTTGGAAGACCCGGTCAATTTGTTATGCTCTGGCGGCAGCCAGTTCCACCTGGGTATAGCGCAGGCGTTCGAGTACCGCGATGGCCACGCTGCGCATCACGACGCAGCCCATTTTACAATCCTTTTCCACCAGGGCCCGCAAGGCCAGGCCGTCGATTTCGATTACTTTGACGGGCAGGGTGGCCTTGGCTGTGGCCGTGTAGCGGTAGGGTTCGATCAATGAGGAGACACCGTAGACTTCCCCCGCGGCGATCGATCCAACCAGGGCATTCGAAATGGCGCCCTCCCCGCCGCCGCTGAAGATCAGATCGATATCTCCTTCGATTAGCAACGCCAAAATGGTGGCATTGGTGTTCTCTTTGACCAGCAGGGTGCCTTTTGGATAGCTCTTCTCCTGGGTGATCTCGGCTATCGCTTCGAGCTGTTTCTCATCCAGCGACGCGAAAAATGGATAACGCCGTAAAAGTTCGGGGGATACCATATCTCTCTCCTTATTATTTCTGACTATCCAGCAAATCCAGGACGGTCCTGACAGCCTGGGGAACGGCTTCGGCCACAGCCGGGGATAATTCCTGGCTGAAATCATACACGTTTTCGGCTTCGATGGCAACGATGATCACGTTCCCGTCTTCCGGCAGGTCGATCTGCATGCTGCGACCGAGGTTCAGGGCGTTATGCAGGGACGTGTCGTGCGCCGAGGCGGAGTGGCCGGCACTCAGGTCAGGCAGGTCACTCAAGCCGAACTGGCTGACGGTCCCGATCTTCTTCTTGCCGGTGAAGATCGAGTTCGATCAAAATGACGCGTTCCGCACCGGTCAAACGCTCCATCAGGCTCAACCCGCCCAGCGAGGCGCAATCCACTTCGACCTCCGCATTGCCGGTTATTCTTTGAGCAACCGCCTCCGCCACACGCCAGCCAACTCCATCGTCACCAAGGATGGGATTACCGAGACCGATGATCAAGGTTTTCATGTTAATAGCAGGGGCGACCGGCTGGTCGCCCCTACGGGTTTAATCCAACAAATTGCTTCAGCACTTGGACGGGTTCGCCCGTCCGCGTTGTCGGACCGTCACTTCGAGCGGCATCTGGCCGGGCAGAGAGTGGGTGGCGCAGCCGAAGCACGGGTCATAGGCCCGGAAGGCCATCTCGACCATGTTGAGTAGGCCCTCGTTGACATTGCCTTTCTTGATCAGGCTGTCGGCGGCTTTCTTGATCGACATGGTGATGGGGGCGTAGTTATTGGTGGTGCCGACGATCAGGTTGACCTTGGTGACCACACCGCGCTCATCGGTCCAGTAGTGGTGCGTCAGGGTGCCGCGCGGCGCTTCGACGATGCCCACGCCCTCGGTTGGTTTCTCGGTCGGGATGGTGTGGAAGTTCGGGGACGTGATCTCCGGGTCGGTGGCGAGTTCCACCCAATGTTCGGCCGCATAGAGCAGCTCGATCAGGCGCGCCCAGTGTATGGCCAGGCGCTGGTGCACCGGCTTGCCGCCCAGGGTTTCGTACATCTTATCGTATTCTTCCTGGGCCAGCGGGGTGGCCATGCCGTCGGCGGCGTTCAGGCGGGAGAGCGGGGTGGCCATGTAGACGCCGGAATCGGGACCGTCCACGAAACCCTTCCAGCCGACGTTCTTCAGGTAGGGGAACTTCAGGTAGGTCCAGGGTTCGACGTGTTCGGCAATGTTGCTGCGGCGTAGTCCTTGGGCTCATACTTGACGTATTCCTTGCCATCAGGGCCGACCACGCGCACCGTGCCGTCGTAGAAATTGACTTTGTTGGTCGCATCCACCAGTGCCCATGTAGTAAGTATGGTGGGTGTAGATGTCGCCAAGGATCAGGTCCACGTAGGCTTTATTGCCCAGTACGATGTCGCTAAAGAGTTTGAGCGAGAACTGCCCAAACTCGACCGCCCATTTTCCCATCTCCAGGATTTGTTTGCGCTGTTCTTCGGTGATGCCCTTGGTGAGACCGCCAGGGATGGAGGTGCATGGGTGTACCTTGCGCCCGCCGATCATTTCGACCACTTCATGGCCGTACTTGCGCATCTGGATGACCTTGCCGCCGATCTCCAACCCGACCTTGTGGATGACGCCGAGGATGTTGCGTTCGGCAACCGGGGCATCCGGTCCCATGACGAAGTCGGGACCCGCCAGGGCATAAAAGTGGGTGGTATGGTCGGTGCAGTAGAAAGCCATATAGAGCAGCTCGCGCAGCATCTTGGCCGTGCGGGGCGGGTCGACGTGATAAACGGCATCGGCTGCCTTGGCTCCGGCCATGTGATGGGCTTCGGGGCAGACGCCGCAGATTCGGTTGGTCAACAGAGGCAGCTCCTCGACCGGGCGGCCGACGCAGAAACGCTCGAAGCCGCGCAGCTCGGGAATCTGGAAGTAAGTGTTGGCAACGTCGCCCTCGTCATTCAGGAAGATTTCAATCTTGCCGTGGCCTTCCAGCCGGGTGATAGGATCAATCGTGATTCGTTGTGCCATGGTTACCTCCAGTTAGCGGCTATTCGTCTTGGCGTATTTGCTGGCATGGAGCAGGGAGCCAGCCAGGTTGAACCGATAAAACTGTCCGGCAGGATCCACCAGACCATCCAGGATGCGGTCGATCTCTTCGGGCTTTTCGCTGTCGATCACAGATGCGAAAGCCGCGATCAGGCGAGCACCATAATCGACCACGCCCTCGGCAGGACCGTAACAGCCAATGCATTGGGCTCCGGCCGAAGGGCAGCGGGCATTGCAGCCGCTGCGGGTGGCGGGACCGTTGCAAGGGATGCCCTGCTCGAGCAGGCACAGTTCGGGGTCGGCATGGGTCAATTGGATGCGTCCGAATTCCTTGATGACCTTGACATTACGCTTGCGTGCGCATTCGTCGCAGACGGTGGAGTTGCCGGCGCCGATGGTGGCACCCTTGGGCGGGAGTTCGGCCTTGCCCTGCAGTACCTGAATCACCAAATCAATTACTGCTGCGATCTGATGACTATTCAGGCGGGCAGCCGGGCATGTAGTAGTCCACATCCACCACCTGATCAAGTGTCCTGCAGCACCGGGTAAATGGTTGGGATGGTAATCTCGCCTTCGGGCATTCGATAGTGCGGTCTGTGGGCGGATATTGTCCGGGTTATCGGTCGAGATGGTCGAGAAGGCCGTATCCACCATTTCTTTGATCGGCGAGAAATTGGCCAGACCGGGGATGCAGCCTTCACAAGCGCATGAACCGAACGAGACCAGAATCTTCGACTTCTTGCGCAGCAGATTGAGCCATGTGCTCGTTCTCATCGTTGCGAATGCCGCCATTGAACAAAGTCAGCAAGATGGAATCATCTTCCATGGCCTCCACATCCTTGTACTTGGCGTCCATTGCAACCGGCCAGAAGACCACGTCGAAGTTGGCGTCCACATCCAGGATCTTCTCGTGGATGTTCAGGACGGCAATCTCGCAGCCGCCGCAGGAGGCGGCCCAGTACATGGCGAATTTGGGCTTGCTCATGCCTGTACCTCCTCAGTCTGGACTTCAGCCGGAATTTCGGCTGCAACCATGTTCCAATTCAATGGACCCAGCGCACGGACCTCTTCGGTGAACTTGGTTATTTCCCTAGCAAAGATGGCACCTTCGGCGGCGCTGGCCCATAGCAATTTCAGGCGTCCCGGTTCGATGCCCAATTGAGCCAGGACACGCTGCATTAATTGAAAGCGTCGCATGGCTTTGTAGTTCTGGCTGATGTAATGGCAATCGCCGGGATGGCAGCCGGAAACAAGCACTGCGTCTGCACCGCCGGCAAAGGCTTTGAAGACGAAGGTTGGATCCAAGCGACCGGAACACATCAGGCGAATCAGGCGCACATTTGGGGCATACTTCATGCGGGCAGTACCAGCCATATCGGCGGCGCGGTAGGAGCACCAGTTGCAGGTGAAGCCGATGATGACGGGCTCAAAGGGCTTGTCCTTGGTATTTTCCAAGGGTTTGGTTTCAGGTGTATCGGTCATTGTCATCTCTCCTTACGCCGCTACGGCTTCCTTTCTTGGAATGTTCAAAAACAGCAATCCTTCGATCTGCGACAGGATTTGTTCGTTGGAGAAGCCGGTGCCAGAGATGGCGCCAGCCGGACAAGCGGCCACGCAGGTGCCACAGCCCTGGCAGAGCGCCGGGTTGACTTCGCTGACCATCTTGTCTTCATGGAAGAGGATGGCGTTGAAGGGGCAGACGTTGTTACAGATGCGGCAGCCGGAACATTGTTCTTCGTGAACAGTTGCGCGTATCGGCTCCAGAGCGACCTCTTTCTGCTGGATCTTGCCGAGGATGCGGGCCGCGGCGGCTGCACCCTGCGCGACGCTGGCCGGGATATCCTTGGGGCCCTGAACGCAGCCAGCAATGTAGATACCCTCGGTCACAGTGGCAACCGGGTCCAGTTTGGGGTGCCGTTCGATCAGCCAGCCATCTGCACTGCAGGAAATGCCGAACAGTTTCGCCACCGCCTTCGAGTCATGCCGGGGTTCGAGACCGGTAGACAGGATGGCCATATCAACCGGGACGCGCAATTGATTACCGGTCAGCGTATCCTCAACCTGGATGATCAACTTGCCTTCTTCTCCGGGCAGGCGCACGGCATCGCTGATCTCAGCCACTTTGCCGCGGATGAAGTGCGTCCCTTCTTCGAGCAGGCGATGATAAAACTCTTCATACCCTTTGGCCGCAGCCCGGATATCGATATAGAAGTTATAAACCTCTGCCCCTGTCCGTTCTCGGACGAGATGAGCGAATTTCAGACTTTGCATACAGCATATCGATGAACAATATTCGTTGTAATTCTTGTCGCGGCTGCCTACGCAATGGACGATGCCCACAACTTTCGGAGCAGTCTTTCCATCCCGCATGACGATGTTGCCGCCCGTTGGGCCGGCCGCGTTGCACAGGCGCTCAAACTCGAGACTGGTAAATACATTTGCCAACCTGCCGTAGCCATATTGAGTAATCCGGTGTGCATCGAACGCATCGTAACCGGTTGCCAGGATGACATTGCCTACTTGAACATTCATAATCTCGTCTTCCTGGGCAAAGTCAATCGCGTTGGTCGGGCAAAACTTCTCGCAGGCCTTGCAGGTGCCCTTGATGTAATAGGTGCAGTTGATGCGGTCGATGACCGGGTACTTGGGAACGGCCTGCGGGAATGGGACATAGACCGCCTTGCGGTTGCCCATGCCGGCCTCGAAGACATTGTCCACCACCTTCTTGGGGCATTTCTCCCAGCAAATGCCACAGCCGGTGCAGTCTGCTTCCTTGATGCCGCGGGCGCGCTTGCGGATGGTTACGGCGAAATTGCCGACATATCCATCCACTTTTTCGACCTCGGAATAGGTCAGCAGGGTGATATTGGGGTGGTTGCCGGCGTCCACCATTTTAGGGGTCAGGATGCAGGCCGAGCAGTCCAGGGTGGGGAAGGTCTTATCGAACTGGGCCATGTGCCCGCCGATGGTGGGTTCCCGTTCCACCAGATAAACATGGAAACCTGCATCCGCAATTTCGAGAGCGGCCTGAATACCGGCGATGCCGCCGCCGACGACCAGGCTGGCAGGGTGGATGGGGACATGCAGCGGCTCGAGTGGTACTTGATGGATAACTCTCGACACGCCTCCTGAAATAATTGCTTTCGCTTTTTCGGTGGCGGCGACTTTGTCGGTGTGCACCCACGAGTCCTGCTCGCGGATGGAGACCAACTCGCACAGGTAGGGGTTCAAGCCGCCGGCTTTAGTGGCATTGCGGAAGGTTCTCTCATGCAGGTGCGGTGAGCAGGCGGCCACTACCACGCGTGTCAGACCCTGTTCCTTTATATCTTTTTGGATGAGTTCCTGGCCCAGGCTGGAGCACATGAACTTATAGTCACGTGCGACGACCACGCCCTGATCCTTAAGTTTTTCAGCAGCCCATGCGCTGACTTCACCCACATTCACAATACCCGCAATGTTTGTACCACAATGACAGACGTATACTCCGATCTTTTCTTTCTTTTCCATACGTATCACTCCTTTATTCTCGTAGGCCGGATCAGCAACCTTAAGCCTGTCCGGCTTGGAGTAATGATGGTGCTAACGAAATGAATTCCTTGCCGATGCCCAGTTTCTTCGTCGGGATGCCCATGGCCAAACCGACCAACTGGGTAAAATAAAGGATCGGTAGCTCATATTTCGTGCCGAATTCAAGGTTCACCTGCTGCTGGTAGCACTCTAGGTTGTTCTGGCACATGGGACAGGCGGTGGCGATGACATTTGCTCCAGAGTCCAAGGCGCACTGCAGCAGATTGCGTACCAAGCTCAGGGCTGCCGTACGGCTCGAAATGATCAATGATCCGCCGCAGCAGCGCATTTTAAGCGGGTAGTTGACAGGTGTTGCACCAATTGCCGCCATCAATTCTTCAAAGTACAGCGGGTTTTCTACATTTTCATTGTCCTTTTGGGGCCGGAGGATCTGGCAGCCATAATATGGCGCTACTTTCACACCTTCCAATGGTCTGGTCACTTTGCTCTTTAGCGCCTCCAGACCAATATCCTGCGCGAACACCTCAATGAGGTGCTTGATGCCGATATTTCCATTGAAATGCAGATTGTCCTCTTCCAGGGCAAAGTTGACATGCTCGGCCAGGTCGGCGTCTTTCTTTAAATGCGCCGCGGTAAAATACATGTTCTTGTAACAGGCGCTGCAGGGAACAACCACATCCAGGCCTGTCTTCTCGGCGATGGCAAGATTGCGGGCGCACAGGGTATAGGCCAGTAATTCATCGATATAGAAATAAGTGGTTGAACCACAGCAATTCCAGTCCTCCAATTCCTTCAACTGCACCCCCAGCATCTTCGTAGTCTCAATCGCTGAGGAGTGGTAACTGATCGCCATTTTTTCAAGTGAGCATCCGGGGAAGAATGCGTATTCTTTCATTCAAGACCTCCCATCGGTATGATTCTGCCAAGCATCCGTTTGAAGCTATCCAGACGCTTGATCTTGGCGGGCAGTACGGGGAGTCTGCCTTTCAGCAGCAACTCGGTTGCGCCTTGGACTTCCTGGAGGAATTCACGCGGCCGGAAACTAAATATGTAGGCAGGCGCCAGAATTGGTTCAAAAGAACGCCCGCCGCGCACGATCATTTTTACGAAAGCCTCGGAGAAGGTTGGACCGATCAAGCCTTCCTTGTACTTGTGATTCCAGATGGAGTAGCGCTTTAATGCATACATCAACTCAGTAATGTTGATATCCTGCGGGCAGCGCACCGTGCAGTGATAACAGGAAGCACAGTACCAGAAGGTATTGCTTTCCAGAACCTCCTCTTTCTTTCCCAGATTGATCATGGCGATCAACTGCCGCGGTGTGTAGTCCATGTAGCCAGCCACCGGGCAAGTACCTGAGCAGGTGCCGCATTGAATACAGGTTCTCAGAGGCTCCCCTTCTGCAGTTTGCAGAAGATTTTCAACTTCCTGGCGAAAAGTAATTGAATTTGTCATAGGTTTTGTCTCAATGGCTTACCGGATGGAATGATTATCTGACAATGGTTCGGTAAGCTATGGGCGTGGGTTTTATTTACCAGCCTTTTTGGCTTCGGCGGCTTGGATCAGGCCATTGACTTTTTCCAACAACAGCTTCGGCTCGACCGGCTTTTCGACCAATTCATCTATCTCCACGAAACGGGGATGGACCGGTTCGCCAGGGAAGAGGAAAGCGATCTGTTCGCGCATACCGGTGATGATCAATACGGGCAGTTCGCGCAGCTTGGGATCCTTGCGGAGTTTCCGGGCGATCATGATCCCCTCCGCCCCCCGGCCCATCATGATATCGAGCAGAAGGATATCATATTTCTTGGTTTGCAGGAATTGCAGGCCATCCTTCGGGGTGTAAGCAACATCCACCTCGAAGTTCGCAGCCGTGAGGATGGATCTGATACCCGAGACGAAATCAGGATCATCGTCGATCATGAGAACTTTCTTGGCCATACTACACCTCCGTTCAAAGTTTGCGAGATATTGGCCCTCAACAGGCCGGTTAAGTATTCGAAACGGGCAGGCCAACCACAAAGGTTGTACCTTTGCCTAATTCACTATCCACTGTGATGGAACCGCCATGGGCATCCACAATTTGCCGGCTGACGGCCAGTCCGATCCCGTGGCCGGCTATCCCCTTACCAGACTGGCCGCGATAGAAACCTTCGAAAATGTGCGGCAGATCTTCCGGCGAGACGCCGATGCCGCTATCTTTTATTGAAACCAGGATCACATCCCCTTGCTGTCCAGTCTCCACATGAACTTTGCTCCCATCGGGTGAATATTTGATTGCATTACCAATGATATTTACAAATACCTCCGAAAGGCTCAACGCGTCACCGATGATCTGTGGCAATTGCGTGTCAAAAGATGTCATCACCTCAATATCCTTGCGCGCCGCGAGTGTCTCGACACTTTCCAGAGCATCCCGTATCGGGACGGTTATATCCATCCGGGTAAAACCTTCTTTTAATTTTTCAATATCCACGGAAATCACACGAAGCCAAGAGTTGATAAGCTTCAACAGTTCGTCAATCCTGGCTTTTATCCGCTCGAACTTCTCCTTCTGGCTCTCGTTAACCAGCGCGGAAAGTTCAAACTCCAAGGCAAATACGTTTTGCTGAACTGCGCTCAAGGGGGCTTTCAATTCATGTGAAACGATGGATGCAAACTGCTCTCTCAGCAATTCCTTTTCTCTACGTAAAGAGATGGCCTCCAGGACCAATCTTCGTCGTTCGATGCTCCTACGGGTGATTAAGCGAAACTCGTCTGGCGTGAAAGGCTTGGGGAGGAAATCGTAGGCGCCTTTCTTCATCGCATCCACGGCTGAACTTACCGTGGCGTACCCCGTGATCACGACTATCACGATGGTTGAATCAAACTCGTGTATCCGGTCGAGCACCTCGAAGCCTGACAGGCCTGGCATCTTCAGATCCACAAACACCAAGTCTGGTAGAAATTCCTGCAGCAGGCTCAACCCCTTGGTCCCATCTGGAGCAGTCGCGATTTTATAACTGCTGCCCTTCAGGATCTGGGTGCAGGAATCCAGGACGACTTCCTCGTCATCAATGATCAATATCTTAGGTCTGGTTTCAGTCTGTTGTGCCATGCTCAGGACTCTTCAAAGGGAAGATTATGGTGAAAGTTGTGCCTTTCTCCAGCTCACTTTCTACTGATAGATCGCCGTCATGCTCCTTCACGATACCATAACTGATTGCCAGGCCGAGACCTACCCCATGGCCGGTCTCTTTTGTTGTAAAAAACGGGTCAAATACTTTGCTGATATTTTCCTTCGAGATGCCGTGACCCGTATCCTGCACCTTGATTTCAAGGATTCTCTCTTCCTGGTTGTGATTTGTCGTCAAGGTTAATGTTCCATTACCATCCATTGCTTCGGCCGCATTAATGACCAGGTTCAGGAAAACCCGTTCGACCTGCGACGGGTCCAGAATGACCATGGGAAGGTTTTCTTCAAAGTTCATCAGCACTTTGATATTATGGAAAAGCGCCTGTTTCTCAATCAGGCTGATGCAACCTTTGAGCAATGTATTTACATTGCACAGTGTTTTGTCGGGTTTCTTCTGGCGGGAAAAATCCAATAAACCTCGGATGATATCCCGACACCGGTTGGCCTGGACAACGATTTTTTGAAGGTTCGGTTTTGCATCTTCGCTGCACGTTTCCTCTTCGAGAAGCAGGTGCGAATACGTAACAATTCCTTGAAGAGGGTTATTCAACTCATGGGCCACGTTTGCAGATAATTGTCCGATCAATGCCAGTCTTTCTGACTCCATAATCTTATTTTTCGTGTATTCCTTCAATTTTTCATCTCGATCTTGCAAAGCAGTGGCCATAAAGTTGAACGTATTTGCTAATTCGCCCAGTTCATCCTTTGATGTGATATTCACTTTTGCTTTCAAATTGCCTTGCGCTACTTCCTTGGAAGCCGAGGCCAGCTTCTTGATTGGGTTGGAAAGGCGTAATGAGTTCAGGTAGGCCAGTATCGTCGAAACAATCGCACCGAGGATGGTGATCGTCATGAAAACAAGAACGATTTGTCTTTTAATATCGACATACTTTTGTTCCAATACGCCTACATACCTGATGCCGATGATAGTTTGATTTAAATCTCTTATTGGTTCATAAGCGGTTATATACCAATTATTTACTACATAGGCTCTTCCTATATAAGGGCTTCCTTTGAGGACAACCTGATTGTATACCTCTTCAGACACCCGTGTTCCAATTGCTCTTGAACCATCCAGGTTCCTGACATTTGTTGAAACCCTGATATCATCCTGAAAAATCGTTGCCGTTCCAATGTCGCTGTTTTCATATTTCATGTTTTGAAAAACAGTCTGCTTCACCAGGTCTACTATTTCATAGTTCCTATTTAAAAGGACTTCTCCATACATAACTCCAATCATATGATTGTTTGCGTCAAAGATCGGTGCTGCTGATCCAATGGCCATCGCGGAGGTTTCTTCCGTTTCATTCGTGACTCTGGCTTTGGGAGTATTAACCAGTAATATATCTGCTTGTTTGGCCAGGAGGGGCAACTCCAAGCGCAAGTCTTCCGCTGATATGATCATTGTCGTTGAAACTGGAACCTTTTTGCTAAGTACTGCGGCCACAAGTTCATTATGCGTTTGACTATCTCCTAGAGCCTGTAGGTTATTAGCACGAAATATTACCTTGCCACTAGCATCGGTGATGGTCAGGATGTCAAGTTTTTCATCTTTTTTTACTTTGATTAGTTCACCTTCGGCTCCTGACATGTCTCCGCTTATCATGGCGGTTTGGAGAAAAAACCTGTTGGCAGTCAACCGAACTACATCATATATGTGATCCAATTTACTCTGATAAATGACACGGGCGGAATTGAGATCCTGATCCACTTTCTCCTGAGTTTCGGCCACGATCCGGTTACTGATCAGTTGAATGCCGACAATTGTGAAAATGATACTGATTACCACAATGATCAATACGAAGTTTATTGCCAGCTTGGTGGCAATGGGCGTATGACGGAATTTATTTATTACTTCAGCAAGGCGGTGACGTTGCATGCTGAAGGCCTCAGAAATTCTTTTCATCCTTTTTATTGGCAGCCATTCATGCGTGGGAGATTACATTCCTGTGGTTTCTCCTCTTGGCGGCCTCGATAATGCTATAAAGCCGCGTAGACAAGTTCGATCAGATCTTTTACAACCAGGCTCTTTTCGTACCCAGTCGTTTTCAATGCATCCCGGAACATCGTCAAATCCTTTGGGCAGGCCACAACGAAGGTTTGGACGCCTTCGAGGGTGACCGCCTCGCGAATGCGCGCTTCACTAGGGCGCTCCTTGATATTCTTCTCCTCCATCCAAATACGGCCGCCACCCGCGCCGCAGCAAAAGGAACGATCACCATGGCGTGGCATTTCGACCAGTTCACAGCCAGTGGCTTTGATCACCCGCCGCGGCGCTTCATAAACACCGTTGTAGCGTCCCAAGTAGCAAGGATCGTGGTAGGTCACTTTGTATCCCAACTTCTTGCTGAACTTAATCTGCCCGGAAGCGATCATTTGGTCGAGCAATTCGGCGTAGTGCAATACCGGCGGGCGGCCGCCGTTAGCCGGGTATTCGTTCTTCAAGGTGTTATAGGAGTGCGGATCTGTGGTGATAATTGTCCGGAACTTGACCTTCGAAAGCACCTGCATATTTTTATCCACCAGCATCTCAAACAGGCCTTCCTCCCCCACACGGCGTACGTCGTTACCTGCATTGCGCTCGCTGTCGAAAAGGATGCCAAAGTTCAATCCGACTTTCTGGAAGATTTCAGCGGTTTTGCGCGTCGTGTCGGTAAGCGTTGCGTTGTACGAGGCGTAATCGCCAACGAACCATAAGTATTCCACCGGCTCGCGGCGAGCGTCCTTCACGGTTGGTTGCAAGCCCATCGTCCACTTTGCGCGCATCCGTTCTGATTGACCAAATGAATTGCCATACCGGCCAAGATTGGCAAGGGCGTCCTGGAGCATCTTATCCATACTTCCCTGATCCACCATATAACGACGCATGTCCACAATGGCAGGAACGTGTTCTATAAAGGCCGGGCAGACTTGCATGCAGGCCCGGCAGGTAGTACAGGCCCACAGTTCATCAGCGCTGATGACATCCCCGATCAAGGCTCTTCCCGCAGCCTTATCCCACAGATGGGCTTCGAGTTTGATCATCATATTGCGCGGCGAAAGGATCTGTGCGCTGGCATAGGCCGGGCAGACTTCTTGGCAGCGCCCACAGCGGATGCAAGCTTCAAAATCCAGCAGTTGTTTCCAGGTGAATTGCTTCCATTCCTTGACGCCCATCCCCGCATCCATGTTTGCCGCGGGCAGTACCCCGGCCGGCTGAGTGGATTGGAAGAAGATGTTTACCGGCAGCGAAAAGATGTGGAATAGTTTGGTGAATGGCACGCTGGCTATGAAGCCAAAGGCCGTCAGCATGTGAAAAATCCAAATGGTCAGGTGTAGCGTACGATTGGTTGGATCTCCGGTGGCGCTGAAGGCCGCGGCGATGAGCTTGCCTATTGGTGACCAACTCGCCCAAGATGGCTGTATTACCGCAATGCGTAAACCCTCGATCAGGTAGCCACTGAGGACAATAAATGATAACATGACGAGCACATATATGTCGTCACCTGCCAGGGATTTCATTGGTAGATCCTGCAGGCGTGCAGGTCGGGTGATGTATCGGCGATAGATTGCCATACCCAAACCGAGGATGACGAATAAGCCAAGGATATCTAGCACAACTTCGTAAACAACATAGATTCCGTCTTTAAGGAACTGGAAACCGAAAAGGAGATGGGTAACATCCCAATCCACGGTTGCCAAAACCGTGCCTATCGCGAGGGTAAGCATACCCCAGAAAATACAGAAATGCATGATGCCCGGATATACCTCGTCGAGGGTCCGACGTTGGGCGAATACTTGGACGATCAGCGACCACAAACGTTTTCCGATATGGTCGAACCGTTTTTCCGGCCGTCCCTTCCTCCAACGAAGAACGCGCCGGGTCACCCCGTACAGAAAGACCGCAACCGTAAGAAATGCCAGCACATATTGCGTTGATTTGGCCCAGGAAGGGATGTTCCAGAAAGTCACTCGAATGGGCATGGTCTCGCGTTTCCTATTATCTAACTACTTTGCCTGTTTGACTTTTTCGGTTAATACGGGCACCAGGTCGAAGAGGTCGGTGGTTGTCCCGTATTTGGCAATGTTGAAGATGGGTGCGTTGGGATCAGTATTAACGGCAATGATCACCTCGCTATCGCCCATGCCTTCGACGTGTTCCGGCGCACCGCTGATGCCCAGCGCCAGATAGATTTTCGGTTTGACATGTTTGCCGGATTTGCCCACCAGCCGCGTAGTTGGCATCCAGCCCTGGTCCACCACCGGACGGGAGGAACTGACCGCACAACCCAAGGCGGCGGCCAATTCGTTTGCCAGTTCGATATTATCCTTGTTTTGGATGCCACGCCCAACCGAAACCAACATTTTCTCTTTTGTGATATCCACGTCGGTGGTATCGGGCTGGATGTACTGTTTCAGCATCACACGCAGGCCTTCTAGCGCCGGGGAAGGGATGCTGGTCACGACCGGCGCGTGGGTGGCTTGACCCTGCTCGGCCTTGTAGCCTCCAGGTACCATGGTGATCAGGACAGTCGGGCCGGGCAGTTCCCCCTCGGCCATGATTTTTCCACCGCAAATCTGGCTG
>CAWHAM010000020.1:0-22460 GCA_963827305.1 uncultured Chloroflexia bacterium | reverse complement strand
CGTTCAGCCAATCCAGAAATCCCTTCTCCTTCGGCTTGACCGTCGTCCCCAGTGTGGCAGCCAGTTTCTCGAAGAGTTCGCGCTGTTCCTTCGTCAGCTTGGACGGGATTTCCACATTGACGATCACCAATTGGTCGCCGCGGCCGGACTTGCGGATGTACGGCACGCCGCGCGCCTTCGAGCGTGAAGACCTTGCCCGGCTGCGTCCCGGCGGGGATTTTCAGTTTTTCTTTGCCATCCACGGTCGGGACTTCGATCTCCGCGCCAAGCACCGCCTGGGCCACGTTGATATCCAGGTTGAGCAAGATGTCGTTCTCACGCCGTTTGAAGAACTTGTGCGGTTGGACACCGACCACCAGATACAGGTTGCCCTGCGGCCCGCCGTTGATGCCGGGCTCGCCCTCCCCCGCCAGGCGGATCTGGTTGCCGTTATCCACGCCGGCCGGGATGGGCACCACCTTCTTGACCGTCTTCCGCTCCAGCCCCTGGCCGCGGCAGGTGTGGCAGGGTGTGGCGATGACCTCGCCGCGCCCACCGCAGGTCGGGCAGGGCCCGGACTGCATCATGGAGCCGAAAATGGTCTGGCGCACCTGGCGGACCTCGCCGCGCCCGCCGCAGGTGGCGCAGCGCTGCGGACTGGTGCCCGGTTCGGCGCCGGACCCGTGGCAGGTGCCGCAGGTCTCGTTGCGCGTCACTTCCATCGTCTTCTCGACCCCAAAGATGGCTTCCTCGAAGGTCAAATCCACGCGCACTTGCAGGTCGCGCCCCCGGTGCGGACGGCGCGAGCGGCGCCGCCTCCGCCAAAACCAAAACCAAAGCCGCCCAGGATTTCCTCGAAGATGTCGTTGAAATCCATGGTGGCGTAATCGGGCATGCCGCCCATCTCGCCCAGCCCGGCGCGGCCGAACTGGTCGTAACGGGCGCGCTTCTGCGGGTCCGAGAGCACGCCGTAGGCTTCGTTGATTTCCTTGAACTTTTCCTCGGCGTCCGGCTTCCTTGCTCACGTCGGGGTGATACTGGCGCGCCAGCTTGCGGAAGGCAGTCTTGATATCGTCTGTGGAGGCATTGCGGGGAACGCCTAGGATTTCGTAATAATCACGATTGGTCATAGTTTATTGCCAGAATGTGGAGAATAGTATAATAAGTAAGCAGTCGTCTATTCACTATCTCTCCTCTCTCTCTCTTCACTCTTTCACTTCTCCATCCACCACATCCGGACCGGGTTCGGCGGAACCGGCTTCGGGTTCCGGAGCGCGTTGGGCTGTGCCTGGTAGGCGGCCGCGCCGATCTTCTGGACAACCTGGCTGAGGGCATCCACCGCTTTACGGATGGCGGGTTCGTCCTCGCCGTCTTTCACTTTCTTGACCTCGTCCACGGCCGCATGGACCTCGGCCTTAATCTCCCCGGAACCTTGTCGCCGAGTTCGCTCAGGACTTTCTCTGCGCCATAGATGGAATTATCGGCAGTATTCTTGGCTTCGATCAAATCGCGGCGCTGCTTGTCCTCAGCGGCGTGCGCTTCGGCTTCCTTGCGCATCCTCTCCACTTCTTCCTTCGCCAGCCCGGACGAGGCCGTGATGGTGATGTGCTGGCTGCGGCCCGTGGCCTTGTCTGCCGCAGTGACTTTCAGGATGCCGTTGGCGTCGATGTCGAAGGTCACTTCGATCTGCGGGATGCCGCGCGGGGCCGGCGGGATGCCATCCAGGATGAACTTGCCGAGCGACTTGTTATCCACCGCCATCGGGCGTTCGCCCTGCAGGACGTGGATTTCGACCTGCGTCTGGCTATCGCTGGCAGTGGAGAAGACCTGGCTTTTGCGGGTCGGGATGGTGGTGTTGCGCTCGATCTGCGGCGTGGCAACG
Organism: uncultured Chloroflexia bacterium; assembly: GCA_963827305.1. Classification (GTDB taxonomy): domain Bacteria; phylum Chloroflexota; class Anaerolineae; order Anaerolineales; family Villigracilaceae; genus UBA877. The sequence continues at coordinate 20,599 of CAWHAM010000020.1, read as the reverse complement.
CCGCCCAGGGTTTCGATGGAAAGCGTCAGCGGGGTGACATCCAGCAGGAGAATATCCTTCACTTCGCCGCCCAGCACGCCGGCCTGGATGGCCGCGCCGATCGCCACCACTTCATCGGGATTGACGCCCTTGTGCGGTTCCTTGCCGAAGAAATTCCGCACGGCTTCCTGCACGGCGGGCATACGGGTCATGCCGCCCACCATGACGACTTCGTTGATGTCCGCAGGATTCAAACCCGCGTCAGCCAAGGCCTGCTTGAGCGGGCCAAGCGTGCCCTCCACCAGGTCGGCGGTAAGTTGCTCCAGTTTGGCGCGCGTCATGGTCATGACCAGATGCTTCGGGCCGGAGGCGTCGGCGGTGAGATAAGGCAGGTTGATCTCGGTCTGCATCATGGTCGAGAGTTCGATCTTGGCCTTCTCGGCGGCTTCACGCAGACGCTGGAGGGCCTGGCGGTCCTTGCGCAGGTCAATGCCGTTCTCCTTCTGGAATTCCTGGATGAAGTAATCCATGATGCGCTGGTCGAAGTCGTCGCCGCCCAGGAAGGTATTGCCGTTGGTGGAACGCACCTGGAAAACGCCTTCGCCCACGTCCAGGATGGAAATATCGAACGTGCCGCCGCCCAGGTCGTAGACGGCGATGATTTCATTGGTTTTCTTGTCCAGGCCATAGGCCAGCGAAGAAGCGGTCGGTTCGTTGATGATGCGCAGCACGTCCAGACCGGCGATCTTGCCGGCATCCTTGGTGGCGTTGCGTTGGGCATCGTTGAAATAAGCCGGGACGGTGATGACCGCCTGCGTGACCGTCTCGCCGAGATAGGCTTCGGCATCCCGCTTGATCTTGGCCAGGATCATGGCCGAGATTTCGGGCGGGGAATATTCCTTGTCGTCCATCTTGACTCGCACGTCGCCGTTTTCGGCCGGCAAGGCGGTATAGGGCACGCGCGGCAGGGTACGTTGGACTTCCGGGTCCTCGTACTTGCGGCCCATGAAACGCTTGATGGAAAAGATGGTGTTCTGGGCGTTGACGATGGCCTGGTTACGGGCCACCCGTCCCACCAGCCGCTCGTGGTTTTTGTTGATCGCCACCACCGACGGCACCAGCCGCTCCCCTTCCGCGGACGAGATGACGACCGGTTCGGCGCCCTGCATGACCGCCCCGACGGAGTTGGTGGTGCCCAGATCAATTCCGATGATTTTAGACATGATAATTCTCCTAAAATAATTTGTGTAGGGGCATTTGCCCTTACTCAAATTATTGCGCCACGCGCACCTTCGCCGGGCGAACGACTTTATCGCCCAGCATATACCCGTTCCGTACCACGGCGAGATCTGTCCGCTTGCGTGATCTTCGGTGGGTTCCTGCGAGATGGCCTCGTGGAAATTGGGGTCGAACATCTGCCCTCGGCTTCGATGCGCTTGAGGCCCTCGCTTCCAGGATGGATTGCAATTTACGGCAAATCAATTCGATCCCTTCCGCCCAGGCCAGATCGGCGGGACGGGCCGCCAGGGCCGCTCCAGGTCGTCCAGGACGGGCAGGTAGCGCTTGATGATGCTGCCGACGGCGATCTGGTAGGTTTCAGCTTTCTCGGCCTCGACGCGCCGCGGTAGTTCTGGAACTCGGCCACGGCGCGCTGCCAGCCGTCCTTGTATTCGGCGGCCTGGGACTGGGCTTCAGCCAGTTGTTTTTGCAATTCGGCCAGGGCGGGGAGGTTTCCTCCGGCGCCGCTTCGGGTGCGACCCGCAGCCCGTTCGGTATTTTCCTCGGGCATTTGCTCCGCCTGGGTTCGGTTTGCGCATTTTCTTATTGCTCATTTTCTTCTCCTACCATTGTTTCAGATACCAGGCCGCTCAACAGATCGGCCATAAAGCGGACGGTGGGGATGGTGCGGGCATAGGGCATGCGCATCGGGCCGAACACGCCCAGCGTGCCGGTGGCAAGGCCGGGGATGCCATAGCGGGACAGGACGACTGAGCACTGCTTGAGTTCTTCCCATTTGCCTTCGCCGCCGATCAACACCTGGACACCCCCCACCGTGGCATTATTGGTAGTGCGGGCCAGCAGGTCCTGCAAAAGCGAGCGCTCCTCGAACAGGCGCACGGCCCGGCGGGCATCGTTGGATTCGAGGAATTCCGGTTCCGACAGGACGTTCGTCAGGCCATCGAGGTAAATCTCGCCGGAAACGCGCTGCTCGCCACGGCTCATGTCCTGCAGGACGAGCGTCAAGATATCCTTGTCAAGGGTATCGGTGCGCGGCGGCAGGGCGGCAATTTCCTCGGTGGTCTTGCCCAGGCAGACCTGGTTCAAGCGGTCAGCCGCGGCGGACAGGCGTTCCTGCCCGACCGGCTCGGCCAGGGTCAGGATTTGCTGGCTGACCTCGCCGCCGGTCATGACCAGCACCATCAGCACCTGCCGGCCCTGGGTGGCAATCAGTTCCACGTGTTTGTAATGCGAACGCTCGGAGTGCGGTGCGGTGACGATGGAGGCTGCCCGCTGTGGTGCGCCAGGATGGAGGCCGCCAGCGGCATCCATTGCTCCACGTCCTGGCGGGCCTGGTAGAACTGGTGCGAGATGGTATCGCGTGCCGCCGGGCAGGTCGGCCTGGTAGACCACGTGGGTGACGAAATAGCGGTAGCCTTCCTCGGTGGGCACGCGTCCCGCCGAGGTGTGCGGCTGGCGCAGGTAGCCCAGCTCGGTCAGCGTGGACATCTCGTTGCGCACGGTGGCAGTACTCATGTCGAGTTTGTAGCGCTCGACGATCGTTTTCGAGCCCACCGGTTGGGCGGTCTCGATGTAATCGCGGACCACCAGGGTCAGGAGGATGCGCTGGCGTTCGGTGAGGTCATTCATATTGGAAAAGACTCATCGCAAAGGACACAAAGAAGCACGAAAACATCCAAGTTTCCATTCTTTTAGCACTCTCAAGGCGAGAGTGCTAAACGGACGGTAATAATGATACCATGCCCATGAGTTGGGCGTCAATAAGAAGGATGTTAGAAATCAGGGATTCCTAGAACCTACCATCGCTTTCCCTCAGTGAGTTCCGCCGCACCACCTACCAGACGGTAACCCGCCCACAAATCTTTATAGACGCCTCATTCGAAAAACATGCCAATGATTAATGCCAACTTTCCCAACAACTCACCGAACTAAATCCGCTGCAAAATCCAACACTAATCCCGGCGAAAAAAGGTGGCTCAAGGCGAATTAAGCGTCTGATGCCTAGATTTCTTGATTAGCAATAGATTTCTCTAAAAGATGGCGATAACAGCCGCGTGCGAAACCCCGGTTGATTGAATAACGTATATGTCCATGGCAAAAAATATTACAAAAGGAGAATAAAATGGTCGCTGAACCGAAACCAACCGAACAAGCACCCCAGAAAACAAAAGTGATTTGCCAAGGCGGCGCATCAGAAGCCGTCTATGGATTGGGTCTTATCGGGGCATTGATATATTACATCACCAACTCTGCGACATTCTTGCTTGGCGTGCTGGGGGTTTTCAAAGCCATCGTCTGGCCTGCGATGCTGGTCTACGAGGTGCTGAAGTATCTGCATGTGTAGAGACCGGAACAACCATCGCCGAGAGAAAGACCTGTCGGACACAGTGGCCGGAGCAGTTTTGTTACTCGTTCTCAGTCTGCCAGATGTTAGGGACTAGCGGGAATTTAAAACCCGGAAGCCGGGTATTCGGTCAACAAGGGGGTGAGGTAAAATTCAGGCTTGATGGCTACCGTACCTGCCGATAAACCCCTGGCTGTCCGTAAACGCAACTTCCGCAACGTCCAGATCGACGCCGTCGGAGTGGGACTAGCGTCTGCGGCCGGACCGTTCCTGCCGGTCTTCCTGGCACGTTTGGGAGCAAGCAACTTTCAAGTTGGACTGCGCACTCGATGCCCGGGATTACCGGCCTGGTACTGGCATTCTTCGTCGGCCGCTTCCTGCAGACCCGCCGCAAGATCGTCCCGTGGTTCAGCCTGTCGCGCCTGATGGTGCTTTCGAGCTACGCCCTGACCGGCCTGGTGATTTTCATCATTCCGCTCAGCCATGCGGTCGTCTCCACCCTGGTCATCTGGGCCTTCGCCACCCTGCCCCAGACGGCGCTTTCGGTGTGCTTCACCGTAGTGATGAACGCCGTAGCTGGCCGGGATGGCCGTTATTCCCTGCTAAGCCGCCGCTGGGCCATCCTAGGCCTGACCAACTTCGCCGCCACTTTCCTCGTCACCGAGCTGGTCAGCCGGGTCCCATTTCCGCTCAGCTACGAAATCATGTTCCTCGGGCTGTCGCTGGGTGGGCTGGTCAGCTTCTATTTTTCCAATCGAATCAGCCTGCCTGGAGAAATCCCTCTACCGCTCGCAACTGGTAAAACCGCCGGCGAGGCGCTCGGGAATACGCTGACCCTGCTGCGCCAGCACCCGGATTTCATATCGATCTCGATCAAACGGTTTGTATACCTGTCTGCCGTGGCTCTGGCCGCACCGATCATGCCACTCTATTTCGTGCGTGTCGTAAGAGCTTCGGATGGCGCCATCGGCACAATCAACATGACCTTTACCTTCGCCCTGCTGGGGGGTTATCTGCTCTGGCCGTGGGTCAGCCGCCGGCGCGGCGGACGCTTCGTGCTCCTGGCGACCACGCTGGCCATGGTACTTTACCCTCTCCTGACCGCCACCACCCACCAGGTGCGACCCATCCTGCTCTATACTGGCATCGCCGGTCTGTTCCAGGGCGGCCTGGACCTGGTATTCTTCGATGAATATATGAAGACTATCCCGGACGAGTACAGCGCCATTTTGGTATCGCTGGAGCAGAGCATCCAGTACCTTTCAGCAGTTGCCTCCCCACTGATTAGAACCAGCCTGGCAAATTACATCGGCCTGGGTGGGGCGCTCTGGGTGAGCGCCGGGTTGCGCCTGATTGGCTTCCTGCTCTTTCTGTTGCCGAAAAAGAAACAACCGGTGGAGGCAATCGATGGTGAAAGAGCGATAGAGCATGCGCACTGAATCCGTCATCGAAGAAATGCTTAAGTCGGCCTGTCCTTCCATCAAGTATAGGATCCGCTCGGAGATAATGGGTCAATCCACGGCAAGCAAAGAAATGGTTGTACTCCATGCTGAGATTCTGCGCGATCACGGCGTGAAGGAGGTCCTGAGCTGGCAGCAGCCGGATGGCTGGCTGGCCTGGGATTTTCATGGGACAAAAAGCAGCGAGACTGGCATTCGAATCCTATGCGAAAAGGGCGTCAGCCGCCAGCATCCAGCGTTGGTGCGGGCACTAGAGGCGCTGGAGGATCATCCCGAGCGGCTGGAGCGTGGGATCGGGAAAGCTGGCAGGATCCTGGATGAGCTGGGCTTCGAGGTAGCCAGATGATCCGTGCGATGGTTTGCGCGTATGCCGGGCAGGAAGATAGTCTTTTCGTGAAGGAGCAGGTAAACGAAGCGCTGAGGGGCTTCAAGGCTGTCCTGGAAATTGATTCTGTTAGTGAGATCGCCGAGGAGTACAAGGGCAGGCTGGTTTTCAAACCGGAGGTGTGCTGGCCTGGCATTTATCACCTACGATTGCTGGCTTTTACCCGGAGATGGCGGATAGAGAAGAATCAGGTCCTCTTGGCGGCGGCGATCAACCGGCTGGTAAGACTTTCTCCCATTCCCGACATTTACGTCCGAAACAAGTCGCAGTGGATTGCGCCGGCATCCTTCTGCATGCACGATTTCAATCCGGATATGGAGTCACTCGATGATGCCGGATGGATGATATGGTTCCATCGCACAGAGTGCCTGGCCCGTTTGGGCGTGATCGAATTGATCCCGGAACTCATGCGACAGGTGCACAGACTGGAGGGCCTGCTCGAGGCGGGAAAGAGCTGGTTTACCAGGAAACTTTCGCACCCTTATTTCACCAAGTGGGGCGCGTATACCGGGCTGAGGCTGGAGCCTGACTGGCGCCATCCGAAAAGACGAGAGTATGACTTGACCTTCAGGAGTATGCTGATCTCCAGGGGACAATTTAATACGAGCAGGTGATTCTCAACATGAATACCTTCCGCCCTTGTGGGAGCACAGGCGAGCACGCTGTAATACGAAGGAATAATTCCCTGAATTTTCTTTGTTTTTTATACCATTTTGCCAATTCGCCTCACTTGCGTTGAAAAATGTCTGTAAGCAAGATATACTACATGTATCCATGTTTTGGTACCAGCCCATTCCCAGGAGCGAAAATCCTGGTACTTCCCTTGAAAGGAATCGAAATGGTTAAGAATGGCTTTTTCTCTTGCGTGCTGGTATTAGCGTTTGCCCTGAGCAGTTGCGGCCCGGCAGCCGAGGCAACGCTGCCGTCCAATCTGGCGCCGGACAAGCATGTGGTGGGCTACTTTGCAGAATGGGCTCCGGCAGGGGGATATTTTGTCTCGGATATTTTAGCCAGCAAGATCACACATATCGATTATGCCTTTTCCAACATTTCAGAAAACGGGGAATGCAAACTTGGCGATCCGGCGGCGGACGTCGAGCGAGTGTATACTGCGGCTGAAAGTGTCAGCGGGGTTGCCAATTCAACCGATCCTGCGACTATTCATTTCAACGGGAACTTCAACCAATTACTAGAACTGAAGGCAAAGTATCCTTACCTTAAGGTGCTCATTTCAGTGGGCGGTTACGCGTGGTCGGGGAATTTCTCCAACGCGGCGCTGACGGACCAGACCCGCCAAACATTCGTGAAGTCGTGCATCGATCTTTATTTCAAGACGTACAAGGGCGTTTTCGATGGCATCGATATCGACTGGGAATCCCCAGTCAGCGGCGGCCTGACCAAAGGCCGTCCGGAAGACAAGCACAACTTCACGCTGCTGTTGGCTGAATTTCGCCGTCAATTGGACGAACTGGGTACCGCAAATAGGACGCATTACCTGCTGACAATTGCCACCGGAGGCGGGCCGGGCATGGACGCGCGCTATGAACGCGACCAAATTGCCCAATACCTCGAATGGGTCAACCTGATGACATATGACCTGCACGGCACCTGGGACAATGTGACTAATTTCAACGCACCGCTCTACCAGGATACCAATGATCCGGGCGACTCCTCTCTGAATGTGGACGCGGTGGTGCAGGACTACCTGGATGCCGGTATTCCGGCGGACAAGCTGGTGATGGGTGTGCCGTTCTACGGCTACGCCTGGACAGGTGTCGGCTATACCAACGACGGACTGTACCAGGATTGCGTGTACCCCACGTGGGGAAAGTCTCTCAAATACACAGAAATTCTGACCGATTACCTGCCCACTTACAAACGCTTATGGAATGTCGAATCGCAGGTGCCGTATCTGTACAATATCAACACCGCTGTATTCGTCAGCTATGACGACCCTCAATCGATCGCAGCGAAGGCCGGTTACGCCAGCGACAAGCACCTGGACGGTGTCATGATCTGGGAATTGAGCCAGGGGGACGGGAATATGCTGGAGGCGATCCAGACAGGCTTTCAGAAAGGCGGAACGCCCCATACCGCCCCGACACGTGACCCGAATGCCGTCATCGTCCCGCGGCCATTCTCGGCCCAAATTCACTCGATCAGCGGGATCAAGGTGGATGGCAACCTGGACGACTGGTCCGGCGATCCAACCTTCACCTTGAACGCCAAATCCCAACTGGCTTATAAACTATCCACGAGCAGTTGGGCCGGTCCGAAGGATCTATCGGGCCAGGTCTGGGCCGGCTGGACGGCGGACGGGTTGTACTTCGCCGTCAAAGTGGTCGACGATATTCATGTCCAGAAGTCCGCAGATGAAAATCTGTGGCACGGCGACTACGTGGAATGGCAATTCGACACACAGCTCGAGAAGGACCGCGACCGGAAGAACATGAACAGCGACGATTACCAGATCGGCGTCTCTGCCGATGACTTTGCCTCGGTGGCCCCGCTGGCGTATGCCTGGTTCAACGGGCCGGATGCAGCAGGGACGCTCAATATCCAGCAGGCTCAGGTCCAGACACCGGATGGATATATCCTTGAGATTTTCATCCCCAAGGAATTGCTAAAGGGGATCACTCTGGTAGAGAAAGCCATCTTCGGAATGAATGTAAGCCTAAGCGACGCGGATGACGCGATCCTGGGCCAGAAGGCCATGTTGTCGACCTCCACGACGCGCACGTACGCAGATCCAACGACATTTGGAGCAATTACGCTGGTCAGATAGAATTGCTTGGTGCTTTCATGGCTTTTACAAGTCTTGAAAACGTTGAACCCCGCCCCTACCCCTCCCCAAAGAACGGGGACAGGCGCCCCAAGGCGGGGGATAGGGAATTCCTAGGGTTACGGATGGAGACTGCGTAATGGCGCCCGAAAAAGGAAATGAGTTGAAACGCCTGCTCAAGTCTGAACCCAATGCCAAGGTCAGCTTGGCCATCTGCGACCTGGCAAGCGGCTACCAACTCCTGGCCCACCCGGACGCACCCTTCCATCCTGCCAGCACCTTCAAGCTGGCTGTAATGATGGAAGTCTTCCACCAGGCCGCTCAAGGGACATTTTCCATGGATGACCTATTGCCGCTCAAGAATGCTTTCATCAGCATTGCCGACCAAAGCGATTTTTCGCTTTCACCGGAGGATGATTCGGAAACAGACTTGTACCAGCACATAGGAGAGCAGATGGCGCTGCGCGAACTGACCCGGCGCATGATCGTTCAAAGCAGTAACCTGGCGACGAACCTACTGATCGAAAAGGTCGGGGCGGAACGTACCACCCGTTTCATGCAGGAAATGGGAACCAATGACCTAATCATCCGGCGCGGGTCGGAAGACAACAAGGCCTATGCGCTCGGGTTGAACAACTCGGCCACGGCGCGCAGTCTCATGCAGGTGCTTGTGCGCCTGGCAAAGCGCAGCGTGGTCAGCCCAGCCGCCTCGGATGAAATGATCACCATCCTGCGAGAGCAACAATATAACGAAGGCATTCCTGCAAGCCTGCCAGAAGATGTCAGTGTGGCCCATAAAACCGGCTGGAACGACAAGCTCTTCCATGATGCGGCGATCGTATACCCACCGCGACACACACCTTATGTGGTGGTGATCATGACAAGCGGATTGTCTGAAACCAGCGAAGCGCCCTGTCTGGTGGCAGCGCTTTCACATGAAATTTATCATCAATTGATCGGATGATCATGGCAATGAAATTGGCTCGGCAGAGATTTCATTAACAATGATGGGAAATGAGATTTGTGCCAGCTACGTACGCCCATTACCCTCACAGCTTTTCCTCTTTTATGGGATTCCCAATTGACTTTCCAGGAGGCAAACAGAAATAAATCCGGTTATCGAAACCGTCCTCAAGCGAAAATCCATGCGCGCCTATGAGAAAAGACCCATCCCGATAGAAGTGCGGGAGAACCTGCTGCGCGCCACGTTACGCGCCCCGACTGCCGGGAATCTGATGTTGTATTCGATCGTCGAGGTGACAGACCAACACATCAAAGACGAATTGGTTAAAAGTTGCGACAACCAACCCTTCATCGCGCGTGCCCCGCTGGTCTGGCTGTTCCTGGCAGATTACCAGCGCTGGTTCGACTATTTCATCGCAGCAGGTGTGGAAAACCTCTGCAAGCAGCAGAAAAAAACAATGCGAAAACCGGAGGAAGGGGACCTGTTCCTGGCGTGCTGCGACGCCCTGATCGCGGCACAGACAGCTGTCATTGCGGCCGAGTCACTGGGCTTGGGTTCCTGCTATATCGGCGACATCATGGAAAATTACGAGGTCCAGCGTGACCTGTTCAACCTGCCGAAATATGTCTTCCCGATCTGCCTGCTGTGTTTCGGCTATCCCACCCGCCAGCAAAAGGAGCGGGGTCAGGCAACCCGCTTCGAGGAAAAATTCATCCTCTTCGAAAACCAGTACCGGCAACTCACTGAGGAGGAATTTATCGAGATGTTCCATGAAACCCAAGAACAGACCTTCCACGGGCGGGAGGAGGTGGCTGGTGCCCACAACGTTGGTCAACTGATCTATACACGCAAATTCAACGCCGCTTTTTCAAAGGAAATGAGCCGGTCGGTGCGCGCCATTTTGAATACCTGGGTGGAAGACTGAAGACTGGTTTGCCAATAAGTTTGTTGCGAGAAGCGACAGAAAACCAAGTGACCGTCAGCTTGCAAGTGACGGTCACTTGGTTGATTGCCCATATCAATGCCTTCGAAAGGAATTGGTTGAGTGGCAAGAAAAGTTCTCATTGTTGGAACGAAAACCGTGTTTATATGTAAGTTACATTAACAACCTCAATGGCTCTTCCACGTACACTGCCAACGCCTGCAAGAATTTTGCGGCCTCGACCCCGTCACTGATACGGTGATCAACTGAAATGGTGGCTTTCATCCGCCAGCCGGGCCTGACAGTCCCATTATCAACCACCGGTTCTTCGTGCGCAGAGCCAACCGCCAATATGGCTGCTTCCGGCGGGTTTATGATGGCTGAAAAATTCTCCACTTCGTACATGCCCATGTTGGAGATGGAAAAAGTCGAACCTTCGATCTCCTCCGGGCGGACCTTGCCCGCGCGCACGTGGGCTGTCATCACCTTGACTTCGCCGGAAATCTGGCGCAGGGGTTTCCGATCGGCATCCCGACAGACAATGGTAAGCAGGCCGCCCTCGACGGAAACAGCGATGCCGATGTTGATGGAAGCATGCCGGGTCACCGAAGTGCCATTCAACGAGGCATTCAGGTTGGGGAACCGGCGCAAGGTCATCGCCACGGCTTTGACAATGAAATCGTTGACCGAAACCTTTTCGTTCTCTGACTGCACGTTGTTCAATTGTCGCCGGATTTCGAGCAGGGAATCCACTTTATATTCGTGCATCACGTAGAAATGCGGGATGCTGGTTTTGGATTCAGCCATGCGGCGGGCAATGGCCACGCGCAATTTGCTCAAGGGCAAGACCTGGTCAGCCAGTCCTATGGCCGAAAAGTCTGAAATCAGAGGACCGCCGGCTATTTGACCGGTCCCTGACGACGCTTGACCCGCCAGGGCAGCTTCAATGTCACGCCGTACGATGCGTCCACCGGGACCACTGCCGCGCACCTGGCTCAGGTCAACGCGGCGGTCACGGGCAATCTTCTTAGCCAACGGCGTTGCCTTGGGCATCCCCAACGCCCCTATGGGCTGCAGGGGGGAGGCTGGCGCTGGTTGGGAATCGACCTTTAAAGGTTTAGTGGAAGCAGACTTCAGGTCCGGCATTGCCCCGGCTTTCGCGGGCCCGCCGGTGGCGGATGGTTTGGCAACAGGCACCGGGGCAAGCTCTTCCAATTTTTCATCGGCTGTCCCGACCACTGCAATCGGAGAGTTGACCGGCACCACTACGCCTTCATCCACCAGCAGCTTGCGGACCACCCCACCGGCAGAACTCTCGACTTCCACGGTGGCTTTGTCGGTTTCGATCTCGGCCAGCACGTCACCCTTGTTGATCTTCTCCCCGACCTTCTTCACCCAGCGAACGAGGTCCCCTCGGCCATGTCGAAGCCCAGCTTGGGCATGTTGATGGTTTCAGCCATTACAGCACCTCCTTGACCGCGGCCACCACGTCCGCCACTTGCGGCAGTGCGGATTGTTCGAGTGTACGGTTGTATGGCAGCGGAACTTCTTTCTGGGCCACACGCTGCACCGGTGCATCCACATAATCGAAAGCCTGTTCGTAGATGCGGCTGGAGATCTCTGCACCCACTCCGAAAGATTTCCAGCCTTCCTCAACGATCACGGCCCGGTTGGTTTTTTTGAACAACTCAATCACCGGATCAATATCAAGCGGGCGCAGGCTGCGCAGGTCGACGATCTCGGCCTCGACGCCTTCCTTGGCAAGTTCCTCGGCGGCCTTCAAGGATATCTCCAGACCTTTGGAATATGTGACAATGGTGACATCCTTTCCTGGACGTTGGACTTTTGATTTACCGATCGGGATGACATAATCGCCGTCGGGGACTTCGCCGCGCACCTGGTAGAGGGTGGCATGCTCGAGGAACAGGACCGGGTCATTCGACCGTATGGCAGCCTTCAAAAGACCCTTGGCATCTTCCGGCGTACCGGGTGAGACCACCTTAAGCCCGGGGAAGTGGGCGAAGACCGCATCCGGGGTCTGGGAATGCGTGGCGCCCAACTGGCGTCCACCACCGGTAACCGCCCGGATGACCAGCGGGAGCATGAACTGTCCGCCGAACATATAATGCAGCTTGGCAGCCTCGTTGACAATATGGTCCATGGCGGCGAAGGCAAAATTGATGGTCATCAACTCGGCGATGGGACGCAGACCGGTCAAGGCCGAACCGATGGCTGCCCCGATGATGGCAAACTCAGCAATCGGGGTATCGCGCACGCGTTCCGCCCCGAAATGGTCGTAAAAACCCTTGGTCACGGCATAAGAGCCGCCCCATACACCCACTTCCTCGCCCAGGATGAAGACATTCGGATCCCGTTCCATTTCCTCCCACATGGCCTGGGAGATGGCTTCGCGCATCGTGATACGGGCCATGGCTACACCTCCTCCGCATAGATATCGTTGAAGAGGGTTGCGAGGGCCGGTTCGGGGCTGGCTTCGGCAAACTCGACCGCTTTCTGAACGTCCGCTTTGGCACGCTCATCGATCTCATCGAGTGCTTTGGCAGTGGCCTTTTTACTTGTGGTCAGATAGGCATGAAAAACACCGATCGGATCCTGCTTTTCCCACTTTTTGACCTCTTCCTGCTTGCGGTAACGCTCCGGGTCGCCCATCGAGTGGCCGCGGAAGCGGTAGGTCATGATCTCTAACATGCTCGGTCCGGAGCCGCTGCGGACAGCCTCGATGGCTTTTTTGGCGGCCGCATAGACCGCCAGCACATCCATGCCGTCGACGCGGGCATGCGGCATGCCGTAGCCTTCGGCCTTTTGCTGGATCTCGGAAACTGCCGAGGCACGCCCGACCGCCGTGCCCATGCCGTATATATTATTCTCACATACCCACAGCACGGGCAGCGTCCAGACCTTGGACAGATTCAAGGCTTCGTGGAAAAAGCCTATATTGGTGGCCCCTTCGCCGAACATACAGATGGTCACGCCATCCCGGCCGGCATACTTGTCACCCAGGGCCAGACCGGCAGCGATCGGCAGTTGTGCACCAACAATGGCATGCCCGCCCCAGAAGTTCTTTGTCACGTCCGCCATGTGCATGGAGCCGCCGCGGCCCTTCGATATGCCGCTGGCTTTGCCGAGCAGTTCCGCCATGACCTGGTTGACCGAAATCCCACAATTGATGGCGACGCCGTGGTCACGATAGGCGGTGATGACTCTGTCCTGCGGCTGGCGGGCTGCGATCAATCCGGTGCTGACGGCTTCCTGTCCGATATACAGGTGCATGAACCCGCCAATCTTCCCAGCCTGGTACAACTCGGCCCCGCGTTCTTCCATGTGCCGGATGAGAACCATCTGGTAATACATATCAAGGTATGTTTGCTTGTCCATTCCAACTCCCTTGGTGGGCACAATTATTAATTATGATATCAGATTGATTATATCCAGTAATTATCAAATTTAAGTAAGAAATTCGTGGCTCCTTTGGGATTTAGCGGAGATGAGGTAATAAACAGGGTGTATTGAGCGGGCTTCACCCGCCCAATACACCCACAACAGAATTACAATTGCTCTTAAGGATACTCGTATTATGACCAATCTCCCTCCTGCCGCCCGGACCCTGGACCTGCTTGGAATTCCCTACCGGCTTTTCGAGCACCCGCAGCCACCCGAATCGCTCGAAGAGGCCGCCTGCCAGCGAGGACAATCCCCGGGGCAAATTGTGCGCAGTATCGTTTTCCGGCTGTCAAAGGGACAATTCGTCATGGTGCTGATGGCCGGACCGGGGCAGATTGCGTGGAAGCGAATACGTGCCGCCCTGGGAGTTTCACGCATTTCCATGGCCAGTGAGGCTGAAGTCCTGGCTGTCACCGGGTTCAGGCGCGGGGCAGTGACGCCGCTCGGGCTGCCGCGCCCGTTGCGCATCCTGGCCGACAAGTCCGTCTTTGTCCATGACGAAGTCTCCATCGGTTCCGGTGTACGTGGAGTGGCGCTCATCCTGAGCCCTACAGATTTGCAAAGTGCTCTGGATAAACTGGAGATAGGTAAATTCGCCGTATAATTAATTTGGAACGCGGCTTCCCAGCTTAGATCGACTTGATCTTACCCAATTCTCTTAACTGCCATTCCTCTGATTATTAATGAAGCGTAATGCAACCATCCTCCTGCTGGCCCTCATCTTTATCTCCGCTTGCGGCCCATCGCCCGAGGCTCTAGCCACGGTTTTTGTGCCTGTTCAAACTGCCACTGCTTCCATCTGGACAAAGACACCCACTGCCACTGACATAGTCACCTTCACGTCAACGTACACACCCACTTCCACGTTCACACCCACGATCACACCCACTCCAACCGTCACCTACACACCTACCATTTCTCCCTCGCCCACCTTCGCCTTCCCAAAAGTCACCGTGAACAAAGCCCTGGCAGCCTGCCTGTTCGGTCCGGCGAAGGCATATTTGTGGAAGTTTGACCTGAAGCAAGGAGATACTGGGGTCGTGTGGGGGCGGGCTCCCGTCGGCAACTGGCTTTACGTAAAAATGGACCGCTGGAACGATGGCTGTTGGCTTTCCCCATATGTCGTGGATGTGGAGGGTGACGTTAAGACAGTTACCGTGGCACAAGTGCACCTATGGATCACGGATGCCCTCTATTCTGCGCCAAAGAATGTCAGGACTAGAAGGAAGGGAGATCAAGTCACGGTCAGCTGGGACGAGGTCTATATGACACAGGACGATGACCGTGGCTATTTTCTGGACGTTTGGGTCTGCCAAGACGGAAATTATGTCTGGATGCCAACCAGTCTGCCGGACCAATACCAGACCTCGGTAACATTCACTGACCAGGCGAGTTGCTCGCAGCCTTCGGGAGGAAAAATCTATACCGTCGAAAAGCACGGTTATACCACCCCAGAAGATATTCCCTGGGCGCCGGGAAAGTAGGTGTCTTTCCGGTAGATTCATCAGGAGGACAGTATGACTACGATCGTTCAGGAAAAAGTCCAGCAGGCGGTTTCAATTCTCAAAGAAAAGGATATCGACCTGTGGATGACATTCGTCAGTGAGACCAGTGTCATGCAGGATCCAGTTTTGCCGCTGATCTACGGGGCATCGCTGACCTGGTATTCGGCACTGATAATCACCCGTAGCGGTGAGACGATCGCCATTCTTGGCAACCTGGAAGCCGAAGCCGCCCGCCGTACCGGGGCTTACCAGGAAGTGATCGGGTACGATAAATCCATCCGGCCGGAGCTTGTTCGCATCATGCAACAGCTCAATCCAAAGCAGATCGCCGTGAACACTTCGCTCAACGATCCAACTGCTGACGGTCTGACCTATGGCATGTACAAGCAGCTTGTGAACTACCTCACTCCAACGCCATTCATCGAGCGGCTGATCTCTGCTGAAACCATCATCTCGGCTCTGCGCGGGCGAAAAACCCCCACGGAATTAGCGCGTATCCGTAAAGCGATTGGCACCACCGAGGCAATCTACCGCCAAACGTTCGATGCCCTCCAGCCTGGCATGACCGAAATAGAAGTAAGCCGGTACATGCACAATCGCATCCTTGAAGAGAAGGTAACCGAAGCCTGGGACTACGAAGACTGTCCTGCCGTGAACTCCGGGCCGGTGTCTGTTGTTGGACACGCCGGACCGACCGAGATTGTCCTGGAGCGAGGTCACCTGGTGCATTTCGATTTCGGGGTGAAGCAGGATGATTACTGTGCCGACATCCAGCGCATGGTCTATTTGCTCAAGCCAGGTGAAACGACCGCGCCAGAGCCGGTCCAGCGCGCCTTCCAAACGGTGGTGCAAGCCATCCGTGAAGCTGTCAAAGCCATGCGGCCTGGCGTGATCGGGGCTGAGATCGACCAGATCGCCCGCAGCTCGATCACAAGAGCTGGGTATCCGGAATACATGTACGGGACCGGTCACGGATTGGGGCGTGCTGCCCACGATGGCGGCACGCTGCTTGGCCCACATTGGGAAAAATACGGCAATCTTCCGGACCAAGCGCTCGAGGCGGGGCAGGTTTACACAGTAGAACCGGGGGTTCCCGTTCCGGGTTACGGGTATGTAGGATTGGAAGAGGATGTGCTTGTGACGGAAACGGGGGCGGAGATGCTGAGCGGCGGACAAAAAGAACTGATCTTAAAATAGAAAAATCCCCGCATTTATTATGCGGGGATTTTTTTAGCGATTACTGAACAGCTGCCGGCACATTGGGGACAAACTCATTCTGGCAGATTTCGATTTTCGCAGCATTCAGGAAATTCATGGCGTTCTCGTCGGTCCGGTAAGCCACGCTGTAGACCAAGCGCACTATGCCGGCATTGATCAGGGCCTTGGTGCAATTGATGCAAGGCAGGTGGGTCACATAGCAGGTGGCACCCCGGGTGGATACGCCATGCAGGGCCGCCTGGATGATGGCGTTCGTCTCGGCATGGATGGTGCGGATGCAATGTCCATCCGCCATTAAATGACCTGCTTCATCACAATGCGGCTGGCCAGTAGGTGAGCCATTGAAGCCGGTTGTCAGGATGCGTTTCTCCAACACCAACACACAGCCAACGAAAGCCCGGTCACAAGTGGAGCGCTCGGAAACAGCATAGGCGATTTTCATGAAATAGGAATCCCAGTCAGGGCGCATGGTTCTCCTCCGAAATTTTCAGCGACTTGCGCGGATTATATACCATTTTTCAAAATATCCCCTGCGCTTCGTATTGGAAGGGGATATGACTACCAGGGGGAAATTTATAAACGGAAAGCTGGAAATACAAGACGAAGGATCACATCCAGGATCAGACCCAGCATGAACCACATTCCAAACGCCCGGTTATTAATGAAGGCTTGCGGTGCAAAGTAGAGCGGCCAGCCTCCCTGTCCGTCCGGGAAGTTTTCGGGTCGTGCCTCCGGCTTGGGTTTTAAGAATTGTGGAAATAGTTTCAGGAAAGTGGGGATGGCCAAGGCAACCAGCAGCATTACCGGTGTGAAGTAACCGGTCAGGATCAAATAAAGTACCAGTCCATAAGGCAGGATCATCATCGCCAGCACGGCGTAACGGGCGACTTTTTCACCGATCAACACTGGTACCGTGAAAATCCTCTTGGCCTTGTCAACCGGCATTTTGTCAATATGCTTGCCGAAGATGACTGTCGTCACACCCAGAACATAGGGCAGGCTGGCCCACACCACGGTCCAGTTCCAGACGCCGGTCAGCACATAGTAACCTCCGCCGATCATCAGTGGCCCCCAAACGATCAATACGGCGATCTCGCCCATGGCGATATATTTCAAAGGCCAGGTATAAAACAGGACAAAGAAAGCACCCAGGCCTAGTAAAATCCAAATGACCGGGTTGTACCCTCGGATGTAGATGAGGTATAGTCCACACAGCAAGGCCAGGAAGGCGGTGACTGCGAAATAGGTCAGGTGCAGGCGCCTGGTCATCAAACCATCCGCGACCGGCTGCGGTCCATACATGGTGCGAAAGTAGTTGTCCTTATCGACGCCGCGCGTGTAATCAGTGTAGTCATTGAAAATATTGTTGGAGGCGTGCGCCAGGACCAAACCAAGGGCCAGGATGAACCAGGCAAGAAGGTTCACATGATAGTGGTCATGCCAGGCAAAAAGGCCGGCCAGGAGCGCCGAAAGGAAGGTCATTAATAATACCGCGGCGCGCGTGGCAATCAACCATTTCGAAATAAGATCCAGTTTATCCCATTCTTCTTTTGAAACGTTAGGAATAACAGTAAGGGCTTTCTTCCACATTGCGAAATTCATTTCAAACTCCATGTTTAATTTCGAAGTACCACGGGAGTTTCGTTGGAAAAGAGTGAGACAGAGGTTCCGGCCCCGTCATCCTCATGGCTCTTCCCAATGGCCAGATCAGAATGGCGCCATTATACCAGCCTGATACGTTACAATCATCAAACATTCCCGACTGAGCTGTTACCAACCAAGCTAACAAGAATCCTCCAGCCCAAATCCTTAAGGCCGGATTAATATAGAGGAAAACACCTATAGAAGCTCTAGTGATGTTCATCACAATAAAGCCGTGATTTACAATACTGGCGTATTCAACCTGAAAACCACATACTACCGTATCTGGTGTACCCATTGCGATAAAAACGATACCCTTGGAGGTGTTCCTTGGAGCTGACACTATCCCCATTAAGCCCATCTATAGGGAAGACTTTTGCTAACAGCCTTTACGAAATGATAGATGGCGAGCGAGTGAAGACTTGTCTGCAATGCGGCATATGCAGTGGTATTTGCCCGTTTGGCTATATTATGAAATTCCCCCCAGGGAAAATGGTCGGCGCGTTACGCGCCGATATTTTTGACCAGGTGATGAAGGCTGATAGTGTATGGATGTGCGTTTCCTGTAATGCCTGCACGGCATTTTGCCCGTCGAACATTCCCATCACGGCGGCCTTGATGACCCGCGTAAAAGAGGAAATGCTGCTGGCTGGGAATATTCCTGCAGAATTACAGACAGCGCTTGAAAATACCCAGCGTTATGGGAACCCGCTAGGGGAAAGCCCACGCAAGCGAGCCGACTGGACTCTGGGTCTACAGCCCGAGGTAGGCATCCTGGCCAAGACCCGACAACCTGTGGAAGTGCTCTGGTTCGTCGGCGATTATGCCTCCTATCACCCACGTATGCAATCGGCCGTAAAGGCGTTGGCCAGGATATTAGATGCGCTAGGTATAAAATTCGGGATCCTGGGACCGGAAGAGTTCAGCGATGGGGATTCCCAGCGTCTGGCTGGGGAACGCGGCCTCTTCGAAATGATGGCCCAGAAGAATGGGCAAATATTACGGCGCTACAAATTCAACGAAATTATTACAACCGATCCACATGCCTACAACGCTCTCAAGAATGAGTATCCCGCACTAGGGATATCGTACCCAGTACGGCATTACACGCAATTCCTCTTCGATAAGCTAGAGCAACTCCGTCCCCTTTTGAAAAATGAAGTTAAAGCGAAGATATCCTACCATGATCCATGCTATCTGGGCCGCGTCAATGGCATCTTCGATGAACCACGCGCCTTGCTGAACGCCATCCCTGGCGTGGAATTGGTGGAAATGTCTCACCAGCGCCTCAACAGTCTCTGTTGTGGGGGCGGCGGAGGTGGGATGTGGTTGGATGGTTTCCAATGGGAGAAGGCCCACACGCGTTTATCTGAGTGGCGTGTGCGTGAGGCTGTGGCGGCGAGTGCAGATATCCTCGCCGTGGCCTGCCCTTACGAACCACCGCGTTTTGAGGATGCCATCAAGACCATTCAAACTGCCATCCATCTAAAAATCAGGGAAATAGCTGAATTACTGGCCGAATCCATGAACTTGTAGGAGGAGAGCCATGAAAATTGCAGTCCCTGTCAAATTTGTTCCCGACCTGGTTGAAGAACTTGCCATTGATCCGGGCGGTGCGGCTCTGGATACCACCTGGTTGCGTCTCATCATCAACGAGTTCGATGATCATGCCGTCGAGCAGGCCATCCTCTTGAAAGAACACAGCGGAGGGTCTGTGACCGTCCTGGGCATCGAATCTGAGGGGGTGGATGATTTTCTGTTCACTACTGCTGCCAAGGGCGCTGATAACCTGATCAAACTCACGGGCGACTTCAGCAAGGTCAACAACCATGCTCTGGCACGCGCCTATGCGGATGTGCTAAAAGGGCTGCAACCCGATCTGATGCTGACGGGCGTCCAAGCCAATAACGATGTAGACGGTCCCATCGGTCCGCTCCTGGCGGAATATCTGGGTTTAGCTTACGTTGGCTATGTGGCGGGTGTCACGGTTGCCGGAGATCATGTCACGGTGCGCAAGGAATTTACCGGCGGATTGATTGGAGAGTATGATGTCAAACTCCCGGCGGTGGTGGGCATACAAGCCTCCGAGCAGCCGCCCCGTTATGTGGCCTACAGCAAGATCCGCCAGGTAATGGGCACGGTCAAGATTGAGGAACGGCCTGTTGTCAGCCTAGACCTCAGCGGAGGTACATCTATCAGCCGCATGTACCAACCCGAAGTGGCGGAGAGGGCAACGATGCTCGAGGGCGGGGTTGACGAGGTTGCCGACAAATTGGTTGCCCTCTTTAAAGAACTGGGCACTCTTTAAGGAGGAGCTTATGAGTCAGGATATCTTTGTCATCATTGAGCATCTGCAAGGGCAAGTTCTGGAAATTTCCTATATCATGTTGGCAGGGGCCAGGCAACTCTCCCAAAGGCTTGGTGGGGGCGTGACAGCCGTTCTCTTTGGTCAGAATGCACACGGGCTGGCAGGGAATCTGCAGCTGATAAAGTGCTTTACATGGATCATGCCGCCCTGGCCGAGTTTACATCAGATGCTTATCAAGCCGGTCTCTCCGGGTTGATCCAAGCGCAGTCGCCACGCGTGGTGATCTTCGGTCATACTTCCATCGGCACAGATATCGCCAGCCGGCTTTCGGCGAAATTGGGCCTGCCTGTGATAAGCTCCTGTCGGAATTTCACTGATGAAGGTAAATTT
>CAWHAM010000019.1:0-121197 GCA_963827305.1 uncultured Chloroflexia bacterium | reverse complement strand
TAGGCTGGTTGGTTTGGCTGCGTGGAGTTCGCATGAGCCAGATCAAACCAAAACCTGTGAACGCCGCGGGAACTGCCCCGAAGGCCAATATATCAGACATTTTGTCGATTGACACGCCTACGATAAGGCCGAGAACGAGCCAGCCAACCATGCTGGCCAGTAGCCAGAGTGCAAGGCCCCGAATATGGCGCCATAGGATTGGTATTTGTGCCAGGCCCAGGACAAAACCTACCAGGCCAACCAGGAAAAGAAATCTGGGTTGGGAGGAGTACCCGAGCCATGATAGACCCGTGAAATGATTGATGGCTTGAACGACACCGCTTGCCAGTGCCACCCCGGCGGGCATGCCGGCCCCCGTGGCCAGGACCCACCACCCGAACCTGGGTATGCGTTGCCGGAGAACCAGCCACTGCGCTAATCCGAGCAACGTTGCCACGAGCGGGAACATGATCCAGCCGGCGAACCTGTCTTCGTTGAGGCCGGGATTAACAGCTTGAGCAATGAAGATAAGAGCGTACAACAGACCAGCACCAAGCAGGATGGCGGCTGTGCTGGCTGCCACCCAGCTGAACCATAACAGCCAATTGGGAAAATGCTTGCGAGGTTTAGGTAGGGCTGAATGGTCCATTTTCAAGCTCCAATCCTTTGGGTTTATTTCGTGAATTTTGACGTTTTTGAGAAAAGTATCCGGTCAGGTACATCGGCGCGAGTATCACGGTAACCGAGATCACCCCAGCCGGGCTGATATTCCCACGTTTTCCGGAAGGTGGTAGTAAGCCCGCCAATCCCAGGTGGCGTCGTTGATCCGCCAATTGCCATCAGGACGATCAAACCAGCGATCATGCTCAGGATCCGCCGGATGGCCGTGGTCTGCTGGAAGTAGAACCAGGCCCCGGCGCTTACCGCCAGCGTGGACGCAATGATAAAGACCAGCAAGTAGGGATTGTGGTTTTCATCCATCATGATACTTATCCAAGCAAAGAAGACGTAAAATCCCAACCAGAGCAGCGTCCAGTCGTTCCATAAGCCGGCAAACAGGGCCCGTAACGGTGCAATGGAACGCCGCACAAGCAGGGTCAGCACAAGGATACCCAGGGGTAGCAGCCACATGCGATTATCGAGCCGGTACACCCCGTAAATGCCCATACCCGAAAGCCACCAGGCCAAGATCAACGCCCACCACAGATAAGAATATGCCCAGCGGGGAAAGCCGGCCAGAATGCCAGCTCCCAATCCGATTAGTACGAGTGCATCGAACACCAGGAAAGGATGCAGCCAGATCGGCAGCCTGGGTAAAGAGCTTCCAAAATGCATCCATATGCTGACCAAACCGTAGGCCAAAAAAGGCAATACTCCCAGCGTGGCTTGTAAGGCTGTTGCTGGATTGGTTTTGGCAGGAACCATGTTATTCATACTAATTCCTTTCACGCACTAAGAAACGTCCATCGGCCAGTTGGTGGTTTAAGAGCAGGGCAGCACTTCATACCAATTCTTCGATATGCCCAATAGTATATCTAGCATCAGTGGCTAGTCGGCAATATGTCCAATTTATTATCGCGCATTTAGGACACGTGGGCGATACCCAAAATGAGACCCCACCTTGTTAAGGACACGGGTAGATTAAAGGCGGGTACCTAAACAAGTTCAAGATTGGTTTTATCGGCTAAGACAAAGGGGATTGACAAGTACCCGGCTTTTTGTACATAACGTGACGGCAGTCAATACCCCAGAAGAAAAATGTTTGGACAATTTGCAAAATCCCCGTTCCGATGGGCGATCTCTATGAACATCCCTGTCTATCCGCCAAACTCACGCGTTGGCCGTAACCATCTTTTGGTTATCTCAAGCGCGTTTTGATTGTTATCTGCACGGGCAGGCATTCCTCATATTACAACATAAAACGCTCGCCTTATTGGCGGCTAAACAGCTTGTGGGCTGATTGACAGGAGGGATGAAACACAAACGGCTGCGAAACAATCAGTGGCTCACCACCTGAATCGCGTGCGGGCCGCCTGGAAGCGTGAATTCAACTACCCAGATCCCGCCATCTGTTGACATCGTGGCGGTGACAGGTGCGCCGTCAGCGGTGATGGTCGGGTTTTCCCCGTACTGGGCCAGCGGGAGCCGCAGGCTAAGGTGGATTTCGGAGGTCGGCGAGGCGTGTGTCTGGAACGCGAGACTGCCAGCCTGCGGGTCTGCTCGCATGCCAGTGACCCACGCATTTGTCTCCACGGAGCTGCTGTCATTGAATGAGTATAAGCGCTCCGGGAAGGCGCGCAAGGCCTCCCGCACGGCATACAGGCTTTGCAGGAATTTTCCATCATCCAGCAGGCTCTGGGCTTCTGCCAGGGCTGGATCTTCGGAACCCAGCATGGGAGCCGCCCATCCGATCATATACTCGGGATTGAGGGCAGCCATGAGTTCGTCAGGCGAGAGCAGAACACCGCCGCGCTGCTCGAACTCTTCGGTGACCAGCCGCAGGTCTTCGTTGAGGGGCCAGTTGGTCCAACCAGGCCAATGAAAATGGGCGCAACGATAGGCAGGGCAGGGCCACCTGCCCGGCTGAGGGTAATAGTGTCTGCGTACAGGTCGACATTGGCATAACCGGGTGTCCCGCCCATATAATCCAGCCAGAGTTGCACGTCACTGACGAACTCATTTAGAGTCAATGAAATGCTGAAATCCTGCCATTCTCCGATCTGAGTGAAATCAGATGGAGCAATGCTGCGATCAACCAGGTTTCGCCCTGAACCGACCTGCTGCAGGAGCATGAGGTGGGCAAACGGCAGGCCGGACTGGTTTTCGGCGACTTTCAAACGATAGGTGGCGGTATAGTTGCCGGGTGCCAGGGTCATTCGCGGGCCTCCAAAAACCAGGCAACAATTTGCCAGATCGGGACGACTGAAACGCACGGCCTGGCCACCCTCAGCGGAGGGATCGGAGACGGCTTTTCCTTCACTGTAAGTGGTTGGAAAATCGAAATAAACGGACCCTGGCTCTCCACCGAACAGATTTTGCAGGATTTGATTCCCGCTACCATAATTCAGATTATAGACTGGTCGGACAACCGGCGCAGGAATGCCTGGATAAGAATAAGTTACATCGGTTTGTGGCCCCATAACACCAAACGTTCCTAGGTAGCCGGCAGGTTTAAGGTGTTGGTAATACGTCTTTCCCAGGCGTTGATCGAACGCTCCTTTACGCTCGTCAACGAACAGGGTGCGTATCCCTGTTAAATTCAGGTAACGAGCGGTATAGTCCAAATATATATTGAGTTGGGAATCGCTCATCAGGGCTGGATACATGTACCCAGCCCCGGAGAGTCCGCCGACCAAACTTGTCCTGCCGGCGGTTTCAACATAATAATTCCATGCCAGCGGCGAGAGGTTCGCCAGTGTGGGGTTGATGGTCCAGCCAAAATCATTGCCCCTTACGCTTTCCCAATGGAAGTTACCTGAGTTATAAAAGCCGCGATCCATAATATATTGGAGCGAGTCGCCATCTGAAGTCCACAGGGTGACCAGCGGCTGATTGCCCAGCGCGGCGAAGAGCTGGTCATCGTCGAGACGAGGCTGGAAGGGTCTCACAGTCACGTCAATCGCGGAAAGGACAGTCAGGTTACCCGTGGAGATGGGTGTGTTGGAGTTGGAAATCACGGGAATCCAGTCGCCGTGACGGGAGGCCAATGCTACCGACCCCTCTTCGTCATGGTCGTAGAAGGAAAATAGCGGTATGGGCGAGGGTGCATCGTTGAGAAACTGCTCGAGGAGCGTTGATTCGGGCTCCTCGAAGGTCGAGAGCCACAGGGCTGGCAGACGCAGGGCGATGAGATAGTCGCGCCAGGCCAGGCCGAGAGGGTCATAATATGGCTGGGTACCCTCAAGCCATCGCGAGGCAGGGGTCCTGGGCTGACCATGCCAATGAGGCGCTTTTCCAGCCGTGGCCAGAGATGGTCGTACACCCACTGGTATATATGATAGCGGTTTTGCTGTAGAGCATTCCAATCTTCGACTGGTTCACTCCAGCTTTGTTGTCCTGCGAGCAGGCGCAGGTCCGTGGTGCAGACATATCCAGGCAGGCTGGGCAGATTGAGCGGGTTGGAATCAGCCGGGCAGCCGGCCTCCAGGGTATGCAGGATGGTTTGGATGACCGGCAGGTCGAGCTGCTGCGGGGCGAGCATCAGGCGGTCCTCCAGGCCGGCCAGCATGGTGGCCAGGTTGATGGTATCGGGCACATCCGGATCGTAGACGACCGCGCCATGGAAGCGCGGGTAAAAATGCTGCCACAGGAATTCCACCGCGCTCAAGCCTTCAGATCCAGCGGAACTACCTCAACATAATTGACGAGAGGGGTTAACCAGAAATGGGCCGCGTTGCCGAGTCCGCCCCCATCTTGCCAGTCTAGATAAACGGCAGGGTCGCTGCGGTTGATGATGCCCTGCATGCTGACCAGGGTCAGCGCTGCCATCGCATCCTCAGATTGGTTGATACGCCAATTCGACTGGTTGGGATTGTTGTACCAATCTCCCAGCCACTTCTCCACGCGGATAGCGTAGATTTGTTGCGGTTGGGGGAAGCGCGGAAAGTAGTATCCATCGTTCCATTGCGGTTCCGTGTCATGAGCTGGGTTGGGGATGACGGTTGGCGATGAAGTGCTAGGCGGCAACGTGGTGGAGAGGGTGCAGGTGTTGCCGTCGGATGTACACAAGATGCAAGAAATACAAGGATAAGCAGGCATGCAATCGAGGTGGGTTTCATGGCTTGCGCTCCCTTCTGGTGGGCATGGCCGCCCGCCATGTGGTCATATAGGCTGACTACCAGCTTATAGGCGGCCCATTTCATCGAACCCTTTCGGCGTTTAGAAGGCCAATAAAAAATGCTAATTTAAGTATAGCACTCGTGTCAATACCCCAGAGTCAAAATATCCGAACAATCTACATTATCATTGTATTACTGGGCCACCTTTTCACCCCCTGGCGATCTACCCAACCTTCATGATAGGCGTAACCATCTTTTGGTTATCTCTAGCGTGTTAGGATTGTTAACTGCACGGGCAAGATAACTACGCTTACAATAAATTCGCTTATCATAAGAATATAATAATTTGATCAAGTGATTTATTAAATCTTAAGTAAATCAAAGTGATTTTTCACCAATTGCTACTATATTTGGTCGTTTATTTTTACGCCAACGCCATTTATAACCTTTTTTTTCAGCAAAGAGACGCCCTGCAGCTCGAACTCGAGGTTGTGCATCCCAATCATGAAATAAAATATTAATTTCCTTAGAGTGCACCATTAAAGCTCGTTCACATGCTTGACTTTCTAATATTCCTCCATACCCTTGCCTTCTATAGCATGGCCATACGAAAAGCTCTTTTATCATGCTTATTCCTCTTTGTTCTCTTCCAAGGTGAAACACGTGTGTCCAACCTATAGGAAAACCATTTCCATTTCGAATTTCAATAATATCTACACAACATTCTTCAGAAATAGACCATGTTTCATAATTCACTAGTTGGTGACCGTGATCGTGATGAAAAAATTTTAATTCGCCATCTTGAATTCTCAAGCATCCAAAATTGAGCAAATTCTTTATCATCCATCTTATGTGTTAAACGGGCAATTTTAGACCTTGATGGCCCGAAACGTGCTCTTCTATAAAGCCATGCATCATTCATGTAAAGATCAAGATACTCTCTTGAGAGAAAACCATAACCGTTGTTACCCCATTTCCTACCCCATGAGTTTAATGAATTGAAGTGATTCACCAGAATTTTCATAACCACCTGTTAATGCCACAGCGTGTATACCTTTACTTACCTCTTTAGTATTTGGCAGCGACAATCTTCCTAATGGTGCAGTATATGCCAACTCAAAAATATTAAAACTAACTTGGATTCCATCAAAAAATCTTCGTGGCACATGTTGGTCGTTAAGTATATTTTTCGTCCTAATAATTTCCAGGAGCGTGTCGTATGTACTAACGGGTTCGTAGAAAAATTGTCGGTCAAATACCATATGGAACTTATATACTCTCGCTGCAATCATTATTGAAGTTCCTTCCCCAGGGTAGCCATCGATCTCTTTGCACATATAATATATTTCGTGGGGATCACTCATACGTCTAGAATAATCAACAAGCAATTCTTTTGGGTTCTTCATCTTTTCCATATTTTTATCCAGTAAACTTAAGAATTAATTTAGATTTAGAATGAGAGGAAGATTAGAAAATCATAAAGCAAATATGGTCTTGTTATTTTATTCTATAAATCTATTTAGATAAATGTATATCTGTAGGACTTGAACCTTTAACTGCTAGGTTTAAGGTTCATCTCCAATTCATACATTTTCCCTACTTTTTAGTTATCTCTAATCCTCCATAGACAAAGACTGCACGTTCAAGATAACTACGCTTATAATAAATTCGCTTATAGAAAACATACCTCACTAGAATTAAAATCTAGAACCGCCTTTGAAACTAGTATTAATAGGTTTTTCTTGACAAGGAGAAAAAAAGATGCTATTTAGTCAACGCAAAAAGTACAAACCCGTATCAGACATTATTCAACTGGATGAAATGAACGAGGTACTTCGTATCTCCCTTTGGAATGTTCTTGATCTTTTTCTCTGGCAAAGAAGGAATTTCATTTCTTCGCTAGATACACCTTTAATGGAGGAATATAGTGCAGCACTTTGGTTCAATTATTTTAAAAAGCCGGTTGATTCCCGCTACAGTTCATCTCATGATAACCTAAAGACAATTCGGGACTATTTCTTTGAATGTCCCTGGTATGAAGTATATGACTTCATCGAATTTACTCTGAATTATATTAAGGATGATAATCTTAATCAAGCAATAAACACCATACTTGAACGAGAGCTATCAGCTTACCGTTTTATCGATAATATTTTTACAGATATAACTGATGAACAAGAAATTCAAATGATCGAGGAAGCATTAGTAGACAAAGATTTTCCTGTAGTCGCAAACCATTTACGACGTGCATTAGAACTGCTTAGTGATCGTGAAAAACCCGATTATAGAAATTCTATCAAAAAATCCATTTCAGCTGTGGAAAGTTTCGCAAAGACAATCACAGGCAAACCAAAAGCTACCTTAGGACAAGCCTTGAGTATCATAGAACGTGAAGGCAAAATTCATAAATCATTATTAGAGGCTTTCTCTAATCTTTATGGCTACACAAGCGATGAAGATGGTATCAGACATGCCATGTTGGAGGAACCAAACCTTGCGCCGTCGGACGCAAAGTTTTTTCTTATGTCATGCACATCTTTCATAAACTACTTGAAATCAAAATTGTAACGATGCTCGATTTGGCCCCTCGCAACACAAGCAAAAGCGGATCTTCCCCAAAAATGGACGTCCATTTCTATTGCTCTTTATCATACTTGCCAAACCTTTTTTATAAAAGTTATCTTAAAAATATATGTGTATACGATTTGAACCTTGAACCGCTAGGTTAAAGGTTCATCTCTAATCCATTTTTCCCCCACTTTCTAGTTATCTCTTATCTTCCATAGTCAAAAACTGCACGCTCAGCCATATAGTTACGATAATACACTTAGCATAAACAAATCAAGCTATAATTATGCGAGGAGTTAATAATTCTACGGCCATATAAAACCCCAAAGTGTTTGGGGATTTATATGGAGGGTCTATTAGATGTTATAAGATCCGCTTCAACGCGTGTTGGGCCGCTTATACGTTCTATAATTCTAACTATTGATAACCATGACAAACGAAAATAATGCATGGTGGGTTCTTTTCCCCTTTAGAGGGCTAGATATTACAGACGAGCAGCACGATTTATTTCGCCCTGTCTTTGGTGATTTTACTGTCGTTTCAAAGAAGCATATTCAACAAATCATTTCACTGATAAATTTCGGCGACGACCCCATTCATGGCGAAGAAAATAAACAGAATACCATTTACATGTTGGAAAACGCAACTTTTCGAGAGGATTTCCATTCATTTATCGCTGTTCGGCGTAGAGGTTTTATCTCCATCGAATACCCAATGCCAAAATGGGTCGAAGATGCCAGGGCTCGCGCCTATCAAATTGCATCACTATTCACTTTGGTATTCCTTGCAGAAAGTTCATCTAAGGAGACTTGCGGGTTGGTAGAACAATTACATCAAAGAACCCAAACTACTGTGGTGCTTGACGTTGACAATGGGGGATTTATGTTCCGAACTGGTGGACTCTATCGTACGGGAATCCAGCCTTTGCAAAATGCAATTATTATGTCACTAAATGAACTCAAACAAATGTTGTTTATAGATCAATACAAATATTTAACAAACGCATTACTTCCACAACGTTCAGTCTTACCAAAATCGCTGACGCGTGCAATAACTCAAGCAGCAATTAGATTATCGGATGCAATTCATAGCGCCACACCTTCTTCTCAACTCTTGGGAGCCGTTACAGCTATGGAGATTTTGCTTGCCAGCCAATCTGAAAAATACGAAATCATTAACTAATCGTTTATCAGCATTGCTTGGAACTGAATCTCTTATTCAACACGATGTTGAAACTGTACTTCAATCACGACATTTATACGTTCATCAGGGACAAGAAATCGAAGAAATAGAGATACCTTTGAAGGCCATAGGCTTAGCTCTTAGCAGCCTAGTACGTTATGCGAAAATTGCAATGGGATTTCCTGGTAAAGATGAATTGGTGAATTATTTGGATTTCATACATAGCGGTGATATACTGTCGGCGCATTGGGACGAAGTACAACAAAAAACCTTCCGTGATTTACAAGAACATGAAAGAATAACCGTCGCAATGCCTTTTTTGGAATCTTTATCAAAAAATAACTGAAAGTCCTTCTTCAGAAATTCAACCTAGAACCGCTAGGTTAAAGATTCGTATCCAATTCGTTCTTTTTCCCCCACTTTCTAGTTATCTCTAATCTTCCATAGTCAAAAACTGCACGTTCAATATATCAACGTTTAGTAATAACAAATCAAATAATAATTGTTCGAGAAGATAATTAATTTATAGCCGCATAAAACCCTAACCATTTAGGATTTTAAAATGATCGTCTATAAGATATTATACAATCCGCTTATTCACAAGTTAGGCGATTACAGTTTGATAATAAGGAATAAATAATGTCAAACACACCTTTTGGATATAGCGAGAAGTTGCCAGAAGGCATTCGAGATATTTTTATGTGGCTGTGTCAAGATGTTGCTTCATTACAGCATAAATGGGATTTTTATTTGGAATTATTTGGTAAAGACGAAAATACTCAACTATTATCAGAACTCGCAGTAGCATCGTTTAACATAATCTTTGAAATCCTTCAAAATGATATAACAATGGCAATTTGTAGATTGAGCGACCCACCAAAGTCTATGGGGCAAAAAAACCTTTCTATGGCTACTTTGGTTAAGAAATTTAAAGATATTGAAGGATTGGATAAATTAATGATTGAATTTCAAGAGAATTGTAAACCAGTAAGACAACGTAGGAATAAAAGAGTAGGCCACAGAGACTTGAAACACCACTATTAGACCCCTAGAAAACCCATTGCCCGGAATTCCTAGAGAGAAAATTGACATCATTCTGAACTCAGCAGCCCAAATTCTTAATCATGTCATGCAAAATTACGATAATAGCGAACTATATTTTCACATAGTTAGTCCCGGTGACGCACAAGTACTTTTATTTTGGTTAAAGACCGGTAAAAAAGCCAAGTCCCGCCCTTAGCGGTAATGCTTGCCGTTACCAAGATATAATCCAAACTTCAAAGTGTATTTTTATAAGAATTGAACCCATAACCGTTAGGTTAAAGGCTCATCTCCAATTCATTTAATTTTCCCCACTTTCTAATTATCTCTAATCTTCCATAGTCAAATACTGCACGCTCAGGCATTCCTCAAATTAGTACGTAAAACGCTCAACTTTTTTGTGCTCACCAGCTTAGAAGATGAATTAGCGAGATGCAATAAAAGCTATGATCATGAGCGGGGGAACCGTTGTCCGTTGGAGGTGGTGTTGCGTCACACCGCTACATTATACGCACTACACTCTAATGGTCAGTGGTTAAGGCTGCTTTTAATTTTTCCAATCACGTCGTCAAATCAGTAATATGCTCTTGATAGCGTTATCGAAGGAAAATGACCGCTAAGAGGTAAGGAACTAAGGCCAAGATAGCCAATGCTGGGGATCGGCCACGCCGTTGGTTATGACTATCCCATTGGAAGAGCAACGCGGCCAGACTGAAAGCGACCAGCCCACCTGCCAGGAGGACGAGTATTGACCAGACTGGATCAATCTCCACCGACAGCCCAAAAGCCAGAGCGCGCCAGGCGTTCATGGCATGGGTTGCAGGTAGAATTAAGGCGATCTGGCGTATACCACTAGGCAGCGAGTTGAGCGGCATCAACATACCGGACAAGATCATGGATGGCACAAAGAACAGTTGGCTGATCAGGACAGTTGCGCGGCCATTGGAGGCAATCACCCCGATCAACATGCCGAGACCGGCCATGGTAAAGATGGCAAGCAGGCCAATCAGGACGAAAGATCCCCAATGATCCGGCATACGTGCCTTGAATAGCGATGGGGCGATAAGGCTGATGATGGCAGAGACTGCCACCATGTGCAGCAAGCTGCTCAATACTGGAATGATGAGGATAGATGTAGCTGGGACACCGTTGATTTTGTAACTCCGGTAAACACCAGCCTCGCGTGCGGCTACGATCGGATTGGGCATCCCGAGTAATGTACTGGTCATCACTGCGATGATGATCATCGCCGGGATCATCGTCTCCAGAAAGGTCGGGCTTATCGCGCCCATAAAAGCTCCCATCATAAAAAACAGAGCCAGGGGGAATAGGTAATTCATCAAGAGCAGCGACTTATCGCGCAAGCCATTGAAAAAATCGTATTTCAGGTGATAGACAAAGGCAGTCATAGCAACTCCTTATTTATTTTCCCTTAATGACCATGCTGGGTGATTTCCAGAAATCGCTCTTCGAGCGAAGGGCGCTCCACTCGCAGGTCAATTAACCGATCTTGGTTGACCTTCAGGTAATCCAAGATGGAAGAGACCGTTGGACCAGGGTCGTCGCTGAAATAAAAGGCATACCCTTCCTCAAAGAAATGTCGGCGTACCCCTGGAAAATTGGCGCCGTTCTGGACCAGGCTGGAAGATTCAGAAGCGACCGAGACCTTAACCAGCCCATCCCCTGCAGCAGTCAGTTGAGTTGGGCTGCCGATCGCGGCGAGCTTTCCTTTCAAAAGAATAGCCACGCGGTCCGACAATTTTTCAGCCTCCGCCATATCGTGAGTCGCCAGAATGATGGTCGTTCCGGCTTTTTGTAACTGTCGCATCATTTCATGTAACTCAACCCGGGCAGGGACATCCAGACCCGCGGTGGGCTCGTCAAGCAGGATAACTGGAGGGTTGTGGGCGATCGCTAGGGCTAACGCCAACCGGCGCTGCTGTCCTGTGGATAGCATGTGGAACTGTGTTTTCTTCTTATCGCCTAACCCAAATTGTTCCAGAAGGTCAAATCGGGGTTTCACTCCATGATAGGCACAAAAGAATTGGATCGCCTCCCCTGTGGTCATATTGCCTGGCAATGCAGACGCCTGCAACTGGACACCGATCAGATCCCGTAGACGTCCGAGTTGCCGGGTCGGGTCAATGCCCAGGATTCGCAGGGTGCCGCCATCCGGCTGGCGCAGGCCTTCCAGACTCTCCAGGGTGCTGGTCTTACCCGCACCGTTTGGCCCCAACAATCCGACGATTTCCCCGCGGTAAACTTCAAGACTGATATCATCCACGGCTACAAACTCGCCGTAGGTTTTCCGAAAATTTTGTATCTGGATTACTTCTTCAGCCACCATGGAAACCTCCTCATGCTCACTGTAAATCAAGTAAGTATTCGATAGAGATCAGCCACCATCCGAGATTGCAGATGCGATAGGCGGTTGGTCTTTCCAAACTGCCCTACTTTAGTCCGCACCATGTTGAATCCCTGCGGGCAGATTGGCGGGAGGGGCGACGGTATCAGCATTGGTGGACGGTCGTAATCTTTCGTTGGGACGCTACTCACCGTTCGAACATGGGTGGCACCTGCGGAGGTAGTTTCCGACCTGATGAATCGAAGGTCAGCCACTCGTAGGACGAGAAGAGACCCTTTCGAGTTACTGGGTCATCCGGCTTTGAGTTTCTTGACCGGGGTGTCCGCGATTACCGCTTTGACCGGGGTGTCCGCGATCACTGCTTTAATGGGGACCTTCACAGCATCTTCCATGGGATCTTTGAAGGGCACCTCGATTCGGAGCAGGCCGTTCTCGTAGATCGCTTCGGCTTTGTCAGGTTTCACTGGCCAAGCTAGAGCCAGTGCTGCAACATACTCGATGTCCCTTGCTGGCGCTGTCATGTGGACGCTGTCTGACAGGATCTTCAGATCGATGGTATCCGTTGGCGCTCCTGGGATGGCGAACTCCACTACCAGCTTGAGGTTCTCCTCATCAGCATACGCGACTGTATTGGGCGCAACCCTAATCCGATTTTGCGGCATATTGGCAACCTCCTTGTGGCTGGGAACAACTCAACCTTGTTAATACTATAGCATTGTTGAATTTGCAGGTCAAGCATCCTAATTATTTTCCCCACCTTCTAGTAAGCGCTAATCCTCCGTAGTCAAATACTGCACGTTCATGGGTTCATTGCGGCCACCAATTGGAAGCTGGACGGAAAGCCAGTGCGGAACATCCAGGCGATAGATTCCAAGAAAAACGATTTCGTCCAGGTGGCGGATATCCTCATGGGCGCCATCGGCTATGAAATGAACGGGGCGCACACACGCACCAGCGCCAAGAAAGCCAAGGTCGCCCTGGCGGAGACGATCGCCAGAAAAGCCGGATTACTTAATCTTCAACAACCCACCCCGCGCAGCTCGAGGCATTTCTCGATCTGGCACTTTCACTTCCGGAACCGGGGTTAATCAAAACGCCTCAAGTCCTACGCCCTTGCGGGCTACCTGCGAGAGGTTTCCGTGACATCATCACGGTTTTCGGGCTTGATGGCGTCTTGACAATATTATAAGACAAAATTGTAAGACAAAATTGGTTGATTTTACATTAGAGTTTTGGATCAATTTTGAAAGAATCCTCTTGACTGGAGAACAATTGTTCTATATAATCTCCCTTCATAATGCAGGCTTTCAGGGAATTACTTGAACTATTGGGATTGAAGCGCGCCAGGGAAAGGCGCTCTTTTGCGCTGAATGAGCAGCTGCACGATGCCGTGTTGGAACGAGCCGGAATTGAGAAGCGAAGGGCTGCCAATCTCGTAGCGGAATTGGTATTGACGGGTTTGAAACGAATTGAGAACGAGGATTGGTTATCTCTAAATTGAGAAAGACTTTCACGCCGTGAACAACAGATCACCGCGCTGACATGCCTGGGAT
The DNA here is from genome assembly GCA_963827305.1 of uncultured Chloroflexia bacterium. Classification (GTDB taxonomy): domain Bacteria; phylum Chloroflexota; class Anaerolineae; order Anaerolineales; family Villigracilaceae; genus UBA877. The sequence goes on along the minus strand of CAWHAM010000019.1, from coordinate 107,731 downwards.
ATACCAATAAGCAGATCGCTTAACGGTACAGAAATGATGCTAAAATTAAGGCTGTTCAGCCACAACCATCACCCTTCTGGGGTGAAAATGTTGGCAAATTTTATTCGACGTGGATTTTCGAAATGAGTTATAAGCAATGTGGAAAAGGAGTGAGTTATGCTGCCTAAACCAAAAGGGTCCTCAGAAATTAGGTGTGCATTAATCCTGCTTGCTCTCTTGTTGTCGTCCTGTAGCAACCCTGGCCCCTCAGCAAACCCCGCCGGTCCCTCGCCTCAACCCCAACCGATCCCAAATCCCCCCACCCACCCCGGCGGAGAGATCGTGCTTTGTGGCGGTGGGGAAATGGAATTTTCCAGTGTTTTCCATATCTACCGGTTATATGCCGATGGCACTGGCCTGACCCAGCTGACCAACTCTGCCGGGCGTGACCGTCAGCCGGCTTGGTCGCCAGATAAGCGCAAGATCGCCTTCACATCAGACCGGGATAGCCAGACCCAACTCTACGTAATGAACGCGGATGGAAGTGGGCAGACTGAATTAACCCATGACGGCAACGTAAAGGATAACTTTCAATACTCGCCCTACCTGGCCTGGTCTCCCGATGGGAAATGGATTACATTCACCGCCCTCGAAGGCGGCAAGGCCCGCATCTTCGTCGTCCATCCCGACGGCAGTAACCTGATTCCCCTGACGGAAAGTTCCTCCAATAACGGCATGTTCTACTGGTCTCCGGACGCCAGGCGGATCCTGTTCGCTTCAGACCGGGATGGCAATCCTGAGATCTACACCATGAATTCCGATGACTCTGGGACGACCCGCCTGACGAATAACCCGGCCCCGGATATACCTGCGGGTTGGAGCCCGGACGGCCGGCAGATCCTCTTTGCCTCCAGCCGGGACGGCAACTTTGAGATCTACATCATGAATGCCGATGGTTCCTCACCCCGCAACCTGATAAACAACCCGGCCTTCGATACGGCGCCTGCCTTCTCGCCGGATGGCTCGCACATCGCCTTCCGCTCCGACCGGGATGGTCATTACCAGCTTTACATCATGAACGCCGATGGTTCCGGCCAGAAGAACCTATCGAACAATAATGAGAACGACAATTGGTTTTGGTGGTCACCGGATGGCAGACAGATCTTTCTCTCTTAACCCTCGATCAGCAAAACCAGCAGTGGCGCTCCGCGCTCGTCAATATAGATGGTTCAGGTCGGAAACCATTCATCTATGGGAGCGACGTTAACTGGCGACAGTGAACCACTGTCGCCAGTTCATTGAGTTCACTCTCATTGTTCAAATTTCCGCCCTGCTCGTTATACTCTAAGAGGCTTACTGTCTTTAATCCAACGGCCATCCTTTCACAATTGAATATCCCATCTGGTAGCCAAACACCATATTCGCTTGTAGCATTTCCTGCAGGAGAATGTGGCATTCTTCGAGCATTCTTGTACTATCTTTCAACGTGTCTGGAAAATACAATGGCTGCGTACCAGGTGGCAGGTCTGTTACCATTCGATCAAACCGCGCGCATTCCGAACCCTGTAAGAAAGCTTCTTTCCACCCAACCCTTTAAAATTACCCGGGCACGACCATTTCAAAACTTGAATTAATTGGCTTTAATCATGAAAAATCAGATTGTTTTGTCCCCTTTTCTGGAGGAACAATTATTGGTTTTGGGCTCCTGAAAGTCCGCAACCTCGTCCCCGCCAGGGGCGACCTTCCGACCTTACCCGAAGATAGGCAAAAAGAGGCACGAAGATCGTGCCTCCTGAGACTTGCCAACCAGACAAAAACGAAATCTTTCCCTGGTTACGGGTCCACGACGAACAGAAAAGCTGGAGATCCGGTCACGCGTTGGCTATCGCCGTAAGAATCCGTGTAATACCCGCGCACATACACTCTCAGATAGGCATACCCGCTGTCCTGTGGGGTAATTAGCCAGGTAAGCGTGCAATGGCTCCCGGCACCCAGGGCATCCGGGCAATCGTCATAGGTGGCGTCCACATGCCAATCGGAGGGAGGATTCAGGTTGGCGAGGATTTGTAAAGATACGTCGCCGTTATTGAAGACAGTGATCTGGTAAGCGAGTTGTGTGCCGACAGAGGACCTTGACGAGTAGTAGTTGCCGCCAACATGGGGTATTGCGATCAGGCTTGGATAATAGAAGTTCGAAGGAGTTTGATAGATCGGCGGTGGATAGGTAGTTCCGTATGGCTGCGGGACGACAGTTCCGTATCCGCCGGGGATGTTCAGCACCTGCCCGGGGTAGATATAGCGCTGGTAAGCCAGGCCGGGATTGGCGGCGTACAGCGCCGCCAGCGTGACGCCGCAGCGGTTGGCGATCTTGATCAGCCAGTCACCACTCTGCACAATATAGGTGCTTCCGCACGGGCTCGCAGCCGAGGCGCTGCGCGGGATTGTCAGGCATGCCGCCAGCACAACCATGATCAGAATGATTTGGAGAAAACGTTTTGGTGCCATTGTCTCAACCTCCTTGTCCGGGAAAGGACGGAAATCCGATTTCATTATATGACGCAATGGGCACACAATGCAATAGGGTTGTTGGATTCCTGTTTCTTCTGTTCTGCGCAAGCGGCAGGGCCCGGCGCGGGATTTATTGCCAATCGCCGCAAAACGCCCTGTCCTGTTTTTGGGTTCCCCCCACCGTTCTTCTTCTGAATAAAAAGGACCTTCAGCCATGTCCATTTATTAATATCTCTTTAGACGGCTGCCTGTACGCCTTCCCAACCGGGGCAAACGCGGTATGATACCGTTTAACCCCTTTTATGAAGAATCTTTGCAACCCCTTCGTGATCCTGTCCGTGCTGCTGCTTCCGGCCTGTGGACGCTCGCCGGACGCTCCCCCCGGCTCCCAGCCTCACTCCCACTGTCACGCAGACCGCGACGCCTGCCACCACCGCAACTGCTTCCGTTACCGGAACGTCCACGCCGCTTCCGATCCGCCACCCCCACCTTGATGCAGGAGCTGGCTTATACGCCGGAAAGCGTTGGCCCGTCGGACTATCCGGCCGATGTGGACCCCCTCACCGGCCTGAAGGTCGCCGACCCGGCTTTGCTGAAACGCCGCCCCCTGCTCGTCAAGGTTTCGAACCTGCCGCGCAGTGTCCGCCCGCAGTGGGGGCTTTCCCTGGCCGATCTCGTTTTCGAATATTACACCGAGGAAGGCGGCACCCGTTTTGCCGCGATTTTCTACGGCAATGACGCCAAAATGGTCGGCCCCATCCGCTCGGGGCGCTTCATCGACGCCTACCTGGTGGACGGCTATAAGGCTGTCTTTGCCTTTGGTGGCGCCTATGCGGCCGAGATGGATATTTTCAACCGGTCGGATTTTGCCAACCGCATGGTGACCGAGGCACCCTTTACGCCGCTGAAACGCTACGATCCGTACGGTTTCAACTATCTGGTGGCCAATACCGCTGATTTGACTGTCTACGCCACCAGGCGGGGTATCAATGGGGTCCAGAAGTTGAATAACATGCTCTTTAACTCCGCTGCGCCCGCCGCAGGCCAGCCTGTCCCGCAACTGGTTGTGCATTACTCGGGCGCCACCTACAACCGCTGGGACTACGATCCGGCCAGCGGCAGATACCTGCGCTTCTCCGATACCGCCGATGTCGTCGCCCTCGGCCAGACCGAGCAGTTCGCACCGTTGACCGACCGCCTGACCGGCCAGCCGGTGGCTTTCGACAATGTCGTCGTCCTGTACGTGAATCACAAAGTGTATTCCACCACAGCCCCGGATCATCTACGACATTCAATTGAGCGGCTCGGGGGATGCGGTGGCTTTCCGGGATGGTCAGGCTTACCAGGTCAAATGGCAGCGCGGCGCCACCGACGTGGTCTCGCTGACGTCCCGGATGGCAGCCCCTTCCCCTTCAAGCCCGGCACCACCTTTTCGAGGTGATCGGCTTGCAATCCACGCTCACACAGGCCGGCCAGACCTGGCGCTTCGTCCATCTGATGCCGTGACAATTCCAGTCCCCTTTCATGCGTCCGGCCCGGGCATGCTCCCGGTTAGTAATCGAATGGACTAACCACAGGGGGGCAGACTGGCCGTCGCGGGGTATGCCACGCCATATTCGTTGAACGCTTCCAGCTTATACACCAGCTCCACGCCGAACGGCGCGGAATTATCCTGATAGTCTGAGGCCTGTGGGCCAAAGTCTTTCAACAGGTCGCCATTCCGGTACAGGTGGTACCCCACCAGGGCATCCTGCGTTGCCCACGTGAAGGCTATATACAGGATGTGCGCCTTGGCATCACATGTCCGTGTGGCCACAAATGGCGACGGTCTCAGCGGTAGCGGCGGGGCCGTCACGATCGAGACCTGCCAGACGGGTCCCAGCAGGACGGATGTCGGGTCGCCTATCCAGCAGGTCAGCTTGCCCGGGGCCTGGACCAGCCACCATGTGTTCAGGCCGTTCTGCCCGATGACAATGTACGGAGTCCCTGCCGTCAGGAAAGTGATCGCGAAGTAGTTCATCCCTGGGCCTTTCCGGCAATTGGCGTTCATTCCCGGGTTCACCTGTGGGGTCAGCTCCTCGGTCGGAGTGGGCGGTTCGGTGGCTGTTGGGCTGGAGCTGGCTGTGGGGATCGGTGTGGCTGTTTCCGTCACTGGACGGCACGGCCGTAAACGTCGCGCTGGGCGCGATCAGGGTCCAGGTGGCTGTCGCGCTGGCAGGTATTGCCGTGATCGCCGCGCCGTTGCACGCCGCCAGGATGAAGGCCGCCACTAGGCAGCTTCCGATAAGCTTATAAAACAGGTTTCTATTCCTCATCCTCCACCTGCTTGCTTTTATCAAAAACTATCTGCATCTTTATCGTATCATGCCGGCAATTGGTCGTCAACCAATCGGTAACCGGCTCTTAAGATATTCTTAAAATCCACCGGGATTTCATCCTTTCCCGCGAACCCATTTCCCCTTTTTGCTCCTTGCCGGTTGTGTATCCCCAGGATTGTTCCTCGTTGTTTTCACCTGACGGTCGATCGCAAGCCTGAAATCCGCGCATTCGGACCTCCGAGGTCTTGCATTTACGCCCTTTCACGGTGCAGGTGGGAGAGCGAGCCGTGCCTGGATCTGCTGCGCCGTCTGCGCATCGGGCTGGATGATGAGGCTCCGGCCCACATCGATCTCGAACGGGACAGCCCGGGCGGATCGCACACCCTGCGAATCCAGCGTTACCAGCACTAGGGCGGACTGGCGCGTATCCGGCAGACCGGGCTGGTCGAACAGGGCGTTGCCCAGGCTATAGAGCACCAGGGTCTTGCCCCGGGCGGTCGGGATCCAATCCGCCGGCTGGAGCACGTGCGGGTGCGTCCCAAGGACCAGCGCCGCGCCGGCCTCGGCAAACTGTTGCGCCAGGGCTTTCTGCCGGTCGCTGGCGCCGGACTGGTATTCGACCCCCCAGTGGACCGAGACGACTACCTCCGCTCCCTGCGCCCGGGCAGAGCGGATGGCCTGAGCGGCGGCAGCCATGTCAATGGGAGCGAGGATGTCGTCGAAGGCGAGGAAGGCCAGTCTTAGGCCGTGCATCTCCCTGTAGACGGGTTCCGGGCCGGGACCGACGGCTGTGAGTCCGGTATGGGTGAGGATGCTGATGGTTTCATTTGATCCATCCGGACCGCAGTCGTTTTGATGGTTGTTGGCGAGGGAAAGCAGGTCCAGGCCCCAAGCCGAGAGTAAATGAACGTTCCCGGCCGTGTCGCACAAGTTGTAGCCTGGTCCCGACGTAGCGGCAGGAGGAAGAATTGCCAATGGGCTTTCTAAATTAGCCAGGCGCAGGTCGGCAGTCTGCAGTGCGGGGACAAGGTAGGAGAGTGAGGCCGGGGTCGGATTCACCCCTCGGCCGAGCATGAGGTCTCCGAGCACGGCCAAGGTGACGGGCCTGCTCGAGGTATTACAAGAGACCAACAGAATGAGGAAGATAGTGCGGAAAATGGGCTGCGGGTGACGCAAAGCGCCCCCGCAGCCCATTTTCCGTCTAATTATCCCGATTTTTATCACGGTGTGATGAACAGCTTGGTCCAGTCGGGCTGGGCGGGGTTGGTGCCGGCCTGCACCTGGGCCTGCCAGGCCTCGTCGGTCAGGCGACCGGCGGCGGGGACGCTGAACTCGTAGTACGAGTAGACTGCGCCGAGGGCCACCCTCCAGGGCGAATCGGGCAGAACCACGTAGATGCGGGTCGGCTGTCCGACGGCCTCCTCCAGCACCACCAACGTTTGAAGGTCGTTGGTGCCCGTGGCCACATCCGCCACCAGGGCAGCCTTCTGGTCGGACAGGTCACGCGCATTATCGCCGGTGGTATCGGCAGCCTTCAAGGTGAACTGCTCGAGCGTGCCACCCCAGTATTGGATGTGCCAGTACTCATCGTCGGTAAGGGTCCCGCCGGTCAATTCACGCTGCGAAATGTCCAGCAGGAACTTAAGCTGGGAGACGAGGTTGTCGAGGTTGCCGCGCGTCAGGTCACTGAGCAGGTTGCGGGACTGCAACCCTGTCTCGGTCATCTGCACAAGGGCCAGCAGGCGGGCATAGGCTTCCGGGTTGGGCTCCACATAACCGTGAGGCGGCTGATCCGGCCCGCCGCCGCCCATCTCGGCCATGACCTGCTTGGCATACAGGATTGTGTCATGCTTCAGTTCGGTCCAGGAGCCCAGGGCGGTCTGCAGGTCCTTGCGAGTCCAGGCCTGGGTCTGCATGAAGGACGGGTAAGCACTGCCCTTGGGGACAATGATGGGTTGAAAGGAATACAGCCAGGACCAGTACAGGTTCTGGGTCCAGGAGTCAGTTCCCAGAGCAGCCACCTGGCTTTTTACCTTGGCCGATTGTGTGTCGAAATTGGCATATTTATTTTCGCCCATGTCCTTGAGGATGGCAGAGGCTTCATCGGAACCCATGGCGGCGAAGAAATCCAGCCCCTTGGGCAGGCCGCGCGGGTTTTCGAGGGTGCCCACATTGCGCCAGATGACCTGTCCGAAGACATATTCGTCGAGGGTGAAGCGCTGGCCCATGAAGCGGAAACCCTTGGTGACCTTCTGTTTATCCTGCTCGATCCAGACCCACATCGAGTTGACCTGGGGCGGCGGGAGGGTTTTGGCAAGCTCCTGGAACTGCCCAAAGAGGGTCGGGTCTGCGAACTTGCCCAGCTCGGGGTTGGTCCCAAAGACCTGGTCCGAGAGGGCGCCGTATTCGATATATCCCAGGTCATCGGCTTTGCCGACGATGAAGACGGTGGGTTCGTAAATGTTTTGCCAGAGGCTGACAGCGGAAGTCCCGTCCGAAGCGGTGGCTGAGCGCAGCGCTTGAACCAGGAGCAGGGCCCGTCGGGTTTCGAAATCATCCACCTGGCGGAAGGTCAGCCGGCCATACCACATCATGGCCTTGAAATACATTTTCAGGTCTTCGCTGCGGGTATAGTGGCCGCGCGGGATATACTGGCTGTAATCTTCGATCAGGCGCATATCCTGCGACAAGTCAGGCCGGTCCCAGATGGGAGAGAAGGTGGCGGCGTTGCCGGCATTGATCAGGGCCAGTTCGGCGTTGAGCATTTCGTTGGCTTCGGCCGGGACGGGATCAGTAAGTCCCAAAAGCTTGTCGGCGACCGCAAAATAGGCGGCGTTGCGTAAGGCCGGGTCTTCCAGCGGAGTGCCTTTCAGGGACTGGTATTGGGCCGCACTGGCTGCCAGCATGGTCGTCGTCAGCGACTTGAGATCGGCGATGAAGTAACCCGTCTCCAAATCACGCAGCATCTTGTCAAAGATCAGGTGGTAGACGTGGTAGACCGAGTCGGTGGTGATGAACATCGGCATTTCGTTGTACCGGCCGCCTTCATAGATCTGGTAGAACTCGCGGAATTCCCCCGCCACCGGTGGGGTGACCACGAAGCCGTTCTTGGAAAGCATGCTACGCTGAGGGCCGGTCAATTGGGTCAAATCGAGACCCTTGACCTTGCTCAAGTCGAGCGGCAGGGTATAGCCCCCACCTCCGAAGGTCTGCGGCAGGCTGACGGCCGCCTCGCTATAAGCGGCGAAAGGCGCCGGATATATTCCGGCCGGAGGAGGCCCGACCGGGGTGGCTGCGGCGGTTGTAGTGGAATTCGGTGTAGCTGGAGATGCCATCGTGGGTGTAGGCGTGCCAAGCAATGCAGGCAACCCGCAGAGACAGGCGGTCTGTGCCAGGACGAGAGCCAGAAATGCCAATAAAACCTTACGAAAATTACTTTTCATATTGCCTCCTCATGGGACAAGAATCAGAACAGGACCTTTCCCGACCCGGACCAGGGCCAGTTTATCGAATGTCCCTTCCATACTAGAGACGACGGAGAACCCGAATCCGTTCCATTCCCAGACCTTCAAGGCACGGGCAGGCGCGGAGTGGGAATCGGCGTAACTGCCATCGAGCGTCACCAAATCCTGGAGATTATCCCCATTCAAGTCTGCCGCTGCAAAGGAGCGTAACGGTTCAGCCAGGGCGGAGCCGGCCCATAATTCACCGTACTGACTGCCACGCCAGCCAACCAGAATGATTTGGCAGGAATAACCTTCGCCATCGTGGAAACTGGCGATGCGGCCGCCATGTGGCAACCACTGGTCCACCGGCCAGGGGCGGAAGAGTCTCCAGACGAGCAGGGCTGCCTCAGGGATGCCATCTTGATTCAGGTCAGTGATCTCCGCCTGGACGACCAGCCAGCCTGTAGGGCTCTGCCAGACAGTCCCGCCACCGGAGACAATCGTCAAGCGATCGTTTGCGAGCACCAGTCGCTCTGATAGCCCATTACGGTTGAAATCGGCCTGTGCCGGTGGTTTTAATGGGACGGCCCCGGTGGGGAGAGTTGCCGGAACAAGGCCGGCCGGGTCCAGTTCCCAGACGCGCAGGGAGGCTGGCGTAGTCTGCAGGAGCAGACCAAGAGTTAAAGCGGCCAGAGGCATGAATTTTCGCAGCATATTTTCCCGTATATATTGTACAACTCCGGAATGGGAATCTCAAGAAGGTTTTATCCGTGCCTTTACCATGAAAATACGGTATGCACATTTTTCGATTTTGCGCTATGATATAGGGAGGAACAATCCTGAGGCATTATTCGTCTGTATTTAATCGCAGGCGCAGGCCATGCCTATGGGTATGTCGATCTGTGCCGTCCGTCTAGACTGAAGGAGGATAAGATGTTCTTACGACGAGTTTCAATCCCAATTGCTTTGGTTCTGACCCTGTTGCTGCAATTCTTACCAGGGACGGCCCTCAGCCCCCGCCCGGTGGCTGCAGCGTCCTGTAATGTAGCACAGTTCGTCTCCGATGTAACCATACCGGATGGAACCAACATTGGTCCAGGAACAACGTTTGTTAAGACGTGGCGGCTGAAGAATATCGGCAGCTGCACCTGGACTACCTCCTATGCAGCTGTGTTCACAGGCGGCGACCTGATGGGCGCCCCGTCTGTGGTCTACCTGCCGTATAGCGTGACTCCCGGCGCGACTGTGGACATCTCTGTCAATATGACCGCCCCCACCGGACTTGGACACTACCGCGGCAACTGGAAACTGCGCAACGCATCTGGAGGTCTTTTTGGCGTTGGCGGTTCAGGCAGCTATGTGTTCTGGGTGGATATCTATGTTAATTCTTCTTATACCTCCGGCACCACCTATGATTTTGTCTCCAATTACTGCCTGGCTCTATGGGCAAGCGGGGCGGGTGGATTGGCCTGTCCTGGTACAGATGGGAATGCCAGCGGCTTTGTGTTACAGTCGGCTGCCCCACAACTGGAGACCGGTAGTACTGCTTCAACACCCGGACTGGTGGTAAACCCGCAGCAAGTGACCGGAGGCTATATCAAGGGATACTACCCGGCTTACACGGTCCACGCAGGCGACCATTTCCAAAGCATCATTAACTGCGCATATGGAGCTTCCAGCTGTTACGTTAATTTCCGGTTGGATTACCAGATCGGCGGGGGCTCGGTACAAACCTTCTGGACATTCAATGAACGCTACGAAGGTCTTTATTACCCCGTCAACCTTGACCTGAGCAGCCTGGTTGGACAAAGCGTCAACTTCATCTTATATGTGGCAGATGTCAGCGGGCACGGCACCCCGTCCGGTGACCGGGCTGTCTGGGTGGGACCGAGAATTACCGGTTCCAGCTCAACACCAATTTCTCCGATCCCTCCCTCGTCCGTCTGCGATAGAGGCTCTTTCGTACAGGATGTGACCATCCCGGATGGAACCGTCCTGGCTCCCGGAACGGCTTTCACCAAGACCTGGCGGATCAGAAATGTCGGTTCCTGCACCTGGACGACCGACTATGCCCTGGTGTATGTCTTTGGCTATCAATTGGGGGCTGCTTCACCAACCAATCTGCCTTCCAGCGTGGCCCCTGTAGTTCCGGGCGCGACAGCCGATTTCTCGGTCAATATGGTCGCGCCGAGCACGCCTGGTCATTATCGCAGCTACTGGCGGTTCCGGAATGCCTCGGGTGCGCAATTCGGCGTGGGAAGTGGCATGATCACCTTCTTCGCGGACATCTGGGTCAGCACTTCAGGTGGAAGTTCAACCACCACGACCATCACGGCTGATACACCTGATCCCTCCTCGCCCGGCCAATCCGTTTCAGTCAGCGCGGTCGTGGCTGGAGGTAGTTACACCCCCACTGGATCAGTGTCCATCATCGGAGCGGATAGCAATTGCACTATCACACTCTCCGGTGGAAGCGGCAGTTGTAATGTGGTCTTCAATTCCGCCGGCAGCAAGACCCTATCAGCCACCTACAGCGGCGATTCATACAATGCCAGCAGCTCGGACACCGAGAGCCATACCGTATCATCTGCCTCGGTTTCCTCCACTACGACGAGCATCACTTCGGATTCGCCTGACTCATCCAACCTTGGCCAATCGGTTGCAGTGAGCGTCACTGTGAGCGGTGCCTATGCAACCCCGACCGGAACAGTTGCGATCACCGGCGCAAACACCAATTGCACCCTTACACTCTCAGGTGGAACCGGTAGCTGTAATGTCATCTTCACCTCTTCTGGCGCAAAGACTCTCACAGCCACATATAGTGGTGATGCGAACTATACAGGCAGTTCGGACACAGAGAGCCACACAGTGACGAGCCTCAATTCTTCCACCACAAAAATCACAGCCGACACACCTGATCCGTCCACACCCGGCGCAGTGGTTGATGTGGACGTCGCCGTGACCGGAGGAGGCACTTACCCAACCGGTACGGTCGATATCACCGGCGCAGACACCAACTGCACAATCACGCTCTCAGCAGATGCGACCGGCAGTTGTAGTGTGATCTTCAATACCAGCGGCGCCAAGACTCTCAAAGCTACGTACAACGGTAACTCGAACTATGGAATTAGTACGGATACCGAGAGCCACACCGTGTCGGCGGGATCGACCGCCAGCGCGACGACCATCACCAGCAGCGTACCTGATCCATCCATACCCGGGCAGGCGGTCGTAGTGAGCGTTACTGTGAGCGGAGCTGGTCTGCCTGTGCCGACCGGCACGGTGGATATCACCGGTGCGCATACCAATTGCAGCATTCTGCTCGCAGGCGGAAGCGGCAGTTGTAGTGTGGTCTTCAACACCACGGGCCACAAGACCCTGACGGCTACCTATGGCGGGGATGGGAAATATGCGGGCAGTTCGGGGACCGCCGGCCATACCGTTATCCAGGCCTCCAGTACCACTACTATCACTGCCATAACACCCGAACCGTCCATGCCCGGTCAAGCAGTTGAGGTGGAATTTACCGTGACTGGAGGTGGGTCTACACCGACCGGCACGGTCTCTGTCACCGGCGCGGATGTCAATTGCAGCATCACGCTCTCCGGCGCAGCTGGCAGTTGTAAAGTGATCTTCAATACCATTGGCATCAAGCCCGTTACTGCTTCGTACAGCGGCGATGCAAATTATCTGCCAAGCACGTCTCCCTCGGTGGACCATACCGTCAAAAATGCCACCACAACCACCATCACCGTCGACAACCCAGATCCATCCGTTCCCGGTGAGACACTCACAGTGACCGTTACAGTGGGTGGGGCAGGCGCTGCGCCGACCGGTACGGTAACCATCACCGGCGCGGATGTCAATTGCACCATAACGCTTGCGGGCGGAACCGGTACTTGCGCTACTGTACAATTCAATACAGCCGGTACCAAGATCATCACGGCTACTTACAACGGCGAAGATCCAAACTATGCTGGAAGTGTGGGCACCGCAACCCATACCGTCAGTAAGGGAGCCACACTAACGACCATCACTGGCGACGCGCCCGATCCATCTCTGCCCAATGCGTCGATCCTTGTGACGGTTACGGTGGCGCCGGTCGCCCCCGGAGTTGTTGTACCAACGGGGTCGGTAGGCATTAGCATCAGCGGCGTGCCATCCTCATGCACCATCACCCTCGTTGGCGGAACCGGCAGCTGCAGTGTGGTTATCACCACTGCCGGCAGCTATACAATCACTGCCACATACAACGGGGATGGAAACTATCTGCACAGCGTGGATACCGAGCTGCATGACGTTAGCTGATATCCCGACCTTATAAATAATAAACCGGACTGCCAAACATCGGCAGTCCGGTTTATTTTATTTATTATAGAAGATATCAGCTTTGTTAATCTATTCTTCCTTGTGCCCGTGGGCAATGATCTTGATGGGAGTCCCGATGAAACCATACGTTGCGCGGAATTGATTTTCCAGAAAGCGCATATAGGAAAAATGGAACAGCTTCGGATCGTTGACATGCAGGACAAAAGTCGGCGGATCCACCCTGACCTGGGAACCATAGTAGATCTTCAACTGGCGTCCGGCATGGGATGGAGCGGGGTGGGCATCCTGGGCCTCCCGTAAAACCCGATTCAGCATAGCGGTAGTAATGCGAGCCATGCGTTCCTCCTGGACGCGCAAGGCCATGGGCAGCACCTGGTCCACACGCTGGCCGGTCTTGGCCGAGATGAACAAGAGGGGAACGTAATCCATAAAATTTAGTTCCTGGCGCACATGGCGGGTGTAACCATCCATTGTATACGTGTCTTTTTCAATGGCATCCCATTTATTGACCAATACAACGGTGCTTTTCCAGGCATCCAGGATGAAGCCGGCGATGTGGGTATCCTGGGCAGTGATCCCGGCTTCAGCATCCACAATCAACAGGGCAACGTCCGCCCGTTCGATGGCTTTGAATGAACGCAGCACACTGTATTTCTCAACACCCTGCTCGATCTTGCCGCGCCGCCGAATACCGGCGGTGTCTATCAATGTGACAGGCAGACCGGCGACTTCGATCCTGGTATCCACCGCGTCGCGTGTGGTACCCGGGATGGGGCTAACGATGGCGCGTTCTCTACCAACCAGCCTGTTGAGCAAGGAGGATTTCCCAGCATTCGGCTTGCCCACAATGGCGATCTTGACTGAATTGTCCTCCACGGCTTCCACCTGAGACGGGAACGCAGTCACCAGCCCATCCAGAAGATCGCCGGTCCCGGTGCCGTGAATGGCCGAGACAGGATACGGGGCGCCCAGGCCCAATTCGTAGAATTCGGTCGCATTGGTGCGCGACCTCTCATTCTCGCATTTGTTCACGACGACAAATATGGGAGGCCAGAGCTGACCATTTGCCGTTTTCTGATAACGCCGCAGGATCTCGGCCACTTCGCGGTCAGGTGGGGTAACCCCGGCACTGCCATCCGTAATAAACAGGACCGCGTCGGCTTCATTGACGGCCATCAAAGCCTGCTCACGGATTTCATGGATGAAATCTGATGAACCAACCGAAAGTGGCGTCTTGCTACCATATGTGGGGTCGATACCTCCCGTATCGATGATATTGAAAACCACATCATTCCACTCAGCTTCGGCCACTAGGCGGTCGCGCGTGGTACCGGGGATATCATCCACAATGGCGAGGCGTTCCCCTGCCAGGCGATTAAAGAGCGTACTTTTTCCTACATTGGGACGACCGACTAAGGCAACAACAGGTTTAGGCATACGAATCCGAATCCACCTCCCCTGCAAGTAAATGTTATGGGGCTGACGTTGGGGTCGGCACCAGCGTAGGCACCGGTGTCGGTCTTGGAGTTGGCGTTAAGGTCAGAGTTGGGGTGGATGTGGAGGTCGGTGGAGTGGCCGACTCTTTGGAGATGGTCACTTCCACCGTCCCGGGTAGAATGGACTGAACGGTCACCCCCGGCTGCGTGACCATGACGACAGGGATCAACTGGTATGTCCCGACAGACAGGCCGGTCAGGTCGATCCGCACGTGAACGTCGGAAGGCTGGAGCGAGTTTAGAACAGGCAATGGGCCAGCGAGGATCACATCCATGGTAGTGGGTGAGAGTTGGGCACTAAGGCCGGGACTCAAGCCGATCACTTCCACCTGGCGAAAAGACACCTGGCGACTATCTTCGATCGGTACAATTTCGATCAGTACGGCAACCGTCTGGTCTCCGATCAACAAGATCCCGCCAGGCAGGTCCAGGGATAGGTGGGTCTCGATGTTATTGGATGCACCCGAAAGATCAAGCGGTGTAGTCTCCACGTAACCAGGCAGGCTTTCAATCAATGGGAGGTTCTCGGAATACACAGTTACGATAAGCGGTGCGGCGGTTATATTTTTCAGACGGTAACCGCTGGCAAGTTTACCGGTGATCATGACCTTGACCGCCAAGTCACGGTAACCGCCTTGTTGGACGATTGGCAGGCTCACCTGGACTTTATCAGGCAGGACCGAAACTCCATCCACTATCGAGCCAGTGTCATTTACAGCACCAATGGGAAGTGGCGTCTCAACACTTTGGCGGGCATTGGTCAAATCCAGATTGGCTAGGACATGTTTAACCTGAGCTACGAACGATTCCGGACCGGAGACGACCGCCTCCGCAGGATCCAATACCACGTCACCGGCTTTGTAACCTATGGCTGGTCCACCGCTAATGGTCAATTCGACTGGCAGGGTAATCGTCACCAGTCGTTCGAGTGACAAGTCAAATCTCTGTGGCGTAATGGAAATCAGGCGCACAGGGCGGGTTGATATCTGGAGCTGTACCTCAACCGCTCGGGTTCCTGCCGTGAGTCCCGTCAAGTCAACCACAGCACGGATCGGGGCATCACCAGTGAGCAGCTTGTCCCAGATTGAGCGCGGAGCCCGGAGAGTCACCTGAACTTGCCGCGGGACTGTTCCGGTCATCACCAGGCCAGGATCCTGACCTATGAATTCTATAGGAATAGGATTGGAGTAGGCTTGAGTTACGTCCGGGTTGGAGGCTGTAACCGCAGTCACCCAAACAACCACAGCCAGGGCAAACGCCAGTAAGAAGGTGCGCAGGTTGGTCGATAACCAGCGAAGCATATCACTCGTCCTTATGGGGAAAAAGGTATGGAAAATGCCGCTGGAAAAAACTTTCCTGGCGGGACTTATCTGGATTGTAGAAGGCCGTCAGGATGTTTTCCAGACGCTCCACATCCAGGCGGCGGATCATTCGGCCGGCATGTGCGATGGAGATAGCGCCCGTCTCCTCTGAGACAACCACTGCAATTGAATCGGACACTTCAGTTATACCCACTGCCGCGCGGTGACGAAGTCCCATTTTCCGTTCTGGGGAGCGTGCCAGGATGCCGCTGGAAGATAAAGGCATGACACAAGCCGCAGCGGCAATCTTCTTGCCAGAAATAATCACTGCACCATCATGGAGAGGTGTATTGGGATAGAAAATCTGCATCAGCATTTCGGGTGTAACATCACTCTTAACCAATGCTCCGGTTCTGATATATTCGTCAAGGTGGTCGAAACGTTCGAGGATGATCAATGCTCCATGCTGGCGGGCAGAGAGGCGCGCAGCTGCGGCCACTACGGACTGGATGGTCTGTTGGATCTCCTGGCTGGCACTTTTTCCGGATACGCGGAAGAAAGTTCCGGCCCGTCCAATTCTCTCGAGGGCGCGACGAATTTCAGGCGCAAAAATGACCGGGATGGCAAACACCATGGCAGGCAATACGGTTCGGAAAAGCCAGGAGAGCGCCGGTAAATTAAGCAGGCTGGTCAAGAGCGCAAAAAGAACCACGATCAAGATAATGCCGCGCAGCAAGATCATGGCCTGCGTATCCCGTATGAGGTAGAGCACGCCAAATAAAACCAACGTGACCAGCAGGATATCAATTATCCCCAGCCAGTTAAGGCGTTGAAAGATAAAAAGGGCGTTGTTTAGAAATTCTGTCACGGCAATCGTTGGAGCAATCAGGCAGCCAAGAATCAGGGTACCCGGACTTAGGTGACCTAATCACCACAATACCCGCCTGCCCGGCTAAATCGGACGCAGGATGCGTTCTTGACGAAGTTGCTTGAAGAGCAGAATGGTATTGGGTGGCTGCGATTTAATGGCAGCGTCCCGCCAGGCTTGAACTCCCAGAGTCTGCAGGGTGCGGCGTGAGTATCCTAATCCCTGCCAGACTGGCTCCTGCCCGGTTATCTGTGCTGGCAGGAAGAACAGGCATGCCTCACATTGCAGGTCCTGCGAGGCGCGTTCAACCTCGGTAGCCAGGATTATCAATGCTTTCTGGATAGGGATAGCGGAGTCAATAAAAAAGTCGGTGATGCGGGCAACGAGGTTCTCCACCTGCCAGCCGATCAGCCCGACCAGTCTTTTTTCGGCCATGAGCAAGAGAAACGCTTTTTCGCCAAAAGCAGCCATGATGTCTTCCTGAGACTGCGGATGATTTCCACCGCTGAGGCGGGTGATCAAAGCCGCGATATCGAGAGAATCGTGCGGGCGACCACGTTGGACCGACAACTCGCCGTCGGCGGCTTTGTGCATGACAACCGGCTTGGTATCAGAAATCGGCGAGATGACCTTCCAGGCGGCAACCACCTGTTTCCAGGTATCCTCAAAAGAACCAATATTTTGAATAACCACGTTCGCGGCGGCGGTTTTCACTTCCTGAGGCGGTTGGGCGTGGATACGTTGAAGTGCATCCTGTTCGTTCATACCACGCTTCTGCATCAGGCGGGCTTTCTGAACGGGTTCCGGAGCGTACGTGGTCCAGACCGCATCACAGGCTCCGACCAGGTTGCTTTCGAGTAATTTCACGGCCTCAACCACGACAACCCGCTGACTGGCGCGCTGGATCATCAAATTCACGGCTTGTTCGACCAACGGATGGACGATGAATTCTAATTGCTGGAGGGCTTCTGGGTCATTGAAAACAAGACGTCCGAGTTTAGCCCGGTCTATCTCGCCAATACCATCCACAATCCACCTGCCGAAGGTATCTATCACCTTCTGGTAACCAGGTGCACCTCTGGCTATGGCCCGATGCGAGAGGGAGTCCGCGTCAATACTGTAAGCCCCCAGGTGTTCGAGCATCTTTCGGACAACACTTTTCCCGGTGGCGATATTGCCGGTCAGGCCAATCACGTATTTCCCAGGCCAATTGTTCACGGTTACTCCTCAAATTCCTTGAAATACTCTTTGCAATTCATTTTACTGCCGTTGTTGTGAATCTGTAAACCACGAAACACCAATTCGACGCCCAGGTTTATCAGGAGAGCTCAACGCAAAAATGCCGTGGCATGGAAAATCATCGAAGCGACAAGAAAAAGTCCGGTTTCCTGGAGACCGGACTTTTGCATTACCAGCTAAGGTGTTGCCTTTGCGGTTGGAGTTGGTGTGTTTGTTGATGCTTTCGTCGGCACCGCTGTGACCAGATTGATCGGTACCAGGAGTATCCATCCAGGCTGGATTACTGTACTCGTGCCTTTTGCCAGAAGGGTCTTGTTGGCAAGTACGATCTGATCCGGAGTGCTGAGGAATTTATTGGCAATACTACCCAGGCTGTCACCCGGCATGACAAGATAAGAAATGCGTGTCCCGGGGGCCAGACCGGTGGGGATAGGGGTGGGTGAGGGTATTGGATAATTGGGTGGAGGCAGCTTGATGGTCTGTCCGACGGTGATAGCGCCTGTGACTGGATTAATGGTCGGGTTGAGGATATAGATCAGGATCAAGCCATTATCACCCAGATTCTTGGCCTTAACAATCGAAGTAAGGGTGTCACCTTCCTGCACCACATAATCATAGATACTGGAGGGCGTGGCGGTCGGGGTTATCGTAGAAGTGAAGGTAATGGTCGGTGTTTCGGTCGACGTGGGGGTATCGGTCGGCAGGGGCGTAATGGTCGGCGTAGGAGTCTTGGTGACAACGAGTTTTGCAAGGCCACCTCCACGCAGGGATGTCACAACAATAATGATCCCGACAATTACCAGTAGAATCGCCAGACCGCCAAGGATCAATGGCGTGAGTTGGTTGCGGCGCTTGCGATATGACGTGATAGTTTCATTAATCGTCATCGTTTTATCCATCCGTTTCTTTAGCGACCACATCAAAAAACCGCCTCGATGCGAGTCGCCAATCTTATTCTACCTGAACTTATGGGATTCTGCGAGTGCAAGAACCTGCGTATAGGTATTCCCAAAATCGAATACCCCGGTCCCTTTCCCCTTCCTCCTAGGGGAAAGAAGAAAGTGGCACAAGTGCACAATTCTCCCCTATAGATCCAGAGAAGAGTGACCGATACGGCGGTTAATTTTTAATATGCCCTTTGAGGAACGCACCGGTATAAGATCCTGGGGCTGTCAGGATCTGCTCCGGAGTTCCCTCGGCGACAAGTTCCCCTCCCCGGTCACCGCCTTCGGGGCCCAGATCGATGATCCAGTCGGAAACTTTGATGATCTCCAGGTTATGTTCGATGATAAGCACGCTGTTACCCGCCTCCACCAGACGTTGCAGGACCTCGATCAGTTTGTGCACATCCGCGGCGTGCAATCCCACCGAGGGTTCGTCGAGCACATACAGGGTCCGGCCAGTGGCACGGCGGGAGAGTTCCTTGGCCAGTTTGACACGCTGGGCTTCGCCGCCCGAAAGCGTATTGCCGGGCTGTCCAATCTTGATGTACCCCAGGCCGACTTCCTGGAGAAGGGTGAGTTTGTTCAGCATGTGGGGAAAAGCGGAGAACTTCTCCAGGGCCTGGTCCACAGTCATATCAAGCACGTCCGCGATGCTGTGCCCCTTGAAGTGGACCTGCAGGGTCTCACGGTTGAAACGGCTGCCGTGACACACATCACACTGGACGTAAATATCCGGCAGAAACTGCATTTCTATGCGCAGTTCGCCCTGGCCCTGGCAGGCTTCGCAACGCCCGCCGTGAACGTTGAACGAGAAACGACCGGGTTTATATCCACGCACTTTACTCTCGGGTAGTTCGGCGAATAGTTTACGGATTTCCTCGAACAGACTGGTGTAGGTACCGGGGTTGGAACGGGGTGTGCGTCCGATGGGAGACTGGTCAATATTGACGATCTTATCGAGATGCTCGAGGCCATCAATGCGCGTGTACTCACCCGGCTGGGTGTGTGCTCCGTTCAATTTCGCAGCCAGTGCGTTGTAAAGCACATCGCTCATCAGGGAGGATTTCCCCGAGCCGGAAACACCGGTAATACAAACAAACATACCGAGCGGGATATTGACAGTGATGTCCTTCAGGTTGTTGGCGCGCGCCCCGACAACGGTCAGTATCTTTCCGTTGCCTGCGCGGCGTTTCTTCGGCACCGGGATATGCTTGCGGCCCGAAAGGTACGCGCCGGTCAAGGATCTCGGGTGGGCGATGATCTGGTCTGGAGTGCCTTCGGCGATGATCTTGCCACCATGTTCGCCGGCACCCGGTCCCAGGTCGATCACCCAATCAGCAGTACGGATGGTGTCATCGTCATGCTCCACCACCAGGACCGTGTTGCCAATATCGCGCAGGCCTTTAAGTGTGTTGAGCAGGCGGGTGTTGTCGCGCGGATGCAATCCGATGGAGGGTTCGTCCAGCACATACAGCACACCCACCAGGCGTGAGCCGACCTGCGTGGCCAAGCGGATACGCTGGGCCTCGCCGCCCGAGAGCGACCCGGCCGAGCGGTGCAGCGTGAGGTACTCAAGGCCTACATTCACCAGAAAGCCCAGGCGCGAGACGATCTCTTTCAGGATGCGATCAGAAATGGCCTGCTGGCGTGAAGTGAGAGGGGTTTTCGTTCCAGCCAACTGCCTGGCCCATTCGAGCGAGCGGAGCACCGGCCATTCGGTGATCTGCAAAATATTGACCCCATCGACCGTCACCGCCAGCGCTTCGGGCCGCAGGCGTTTGCCCTGGCAGGTCGGACAGGGCCGGTCACTCATGTATTCCGAAATTTTTTCACGGATATATTCCGAATTCGTCTCGCGATAACGGCGCTCCAGGTTGCCAATCACTCCCTCGAAAGCAGTATCGAAAGTCGCCTGGCGTCCATCGCGGTTGTGGTAGTGCAGGCGGACTTTTTCACCCTGAGTACCGTGCAGGACAAGTTCCTGATGTTCGGCAGACAAATCCTTGAAGGGGGTGTTCATGTCAATATGGTAATGCTGCGCCATGGCTTCCAGCATCTGCCAGTAATAGCCGGGATTCCCATCGTCGCGGACATTGTTCCATTCCATGGCAATCAATGCGCCGTCACACAGGGATTTCTCCGGGTCAATCACGCGATCGGGATCAATTTCAAGTTTATTGCCCAACCCCTGACAGTCCGGGCAGGCACCATGCGGGGTGTTGAAGGAAAAGGTGCGCGGCTCGATCTCCGGGATGCTGATACCGTGTTCCGGGCAAGCCAGGTGCTCGGAAAAATGTAAATCATGATTCTCTGCAGGTTTTTCCGCCATTACCTGGGTTGTAAGATAGCCATCCCCAAACTTGAGGGCGGTCTCGACCGAATCCGTCAACCGTGAAAGATTGGATTGCTGCTCCTGGTCGGACCCGGCGACGGATACCACCAAGCGATCCACAACCGCTTCGATGGTGTGGATCTTATAGCGGTCAAGGGTGATCTCCTCATCCAGGTTGAAAATGGTCCCATCCACGCGGGCGCGCACAAAACCCGCCTTGCGGATCTCCTCGAAAACAGCCTGGTAGGTGCCTTTGCGGCCGCGTACCACCGGGGCAAGCACCAGGATGCGGGTCCCGTCCGGCAATGCCGAGACGGCATCCACGATTTCCTGGGCGGATTGCTTGACCACCTCCCTTCCGCAAATGGGGCAATGCGGAATGCCAACTCGTGCGAACAGCAGCCTCAGGTAATCATATATTTCGGTGACCGTGCCGACGGTCGAGCGCGGGTTGTGGGAGGTGCCTTTTTGATCGATCGAGACTGCCGGGGAAAGCCCTTCGATATAGTCCACATCCGGTTTCTGCATCTGACCGAGGAACTGGCGGGCATAGGCCGAAAGCGACTCAACGTAACGGCGCTGACCCTCGGCAAAGATGGTATCGAAAGCCAGGGAGGATTTTCCGGAACCGGAGAGCCCGGTGATAACCACCAGCTTGTCACGCGGAATCTCGACGGTGATGTTCTTCAGGTTGTGTTCGCGTGCCCCAACGACGCGGATAACGTTAGATGACATGCTTCCCTTTTGGTGAGATGGGGCTATTATAGCACAAATGTTTTATTTTTACCCGGAAAGGCGCAAGTGATAATTATACCAGCCGTGTCAAATACTTTTTTGTGGGAATTGCCGGGATGCACCCGCCTATCTGGCAGTCAAGCGTAATACGAAATTAATTTCGCATTACGGTTAACGATAAATGCGATAAACCCTCCGGGTGTTATCGTTATGGGCGTCTTAATGGTCAAATTTCCGCTGACAAAGACGACGACCCGCTGGTTACCGGGAATAACCCATCCGCCGGCAACAGGATCTATGGTCACGTTCCCGTCATAGTAATACACAGTTGCCTGACCCGGTGATGTGCTTCCGGCAAGCCGGCCCGGAAGGTGAATATCGGCTCCGGTATCCGTCGGGCTCGGCGAACTGAACTTATGATACATGAGGTCGTAAAAATCCGTTGATGCATACGTTCCGTTGACAAGCCAATCGTAATGGCCGAGGCCGGTGCCGGTGCCGTCGGAAGAGATATATGGTCTGCTGTCACCGTAATTTGGATCCAGAGTATACGTTGTCCCGTAGGTCACAATCCCCGGTGTACCGTGGGATCCGTCAACTCCGTTAAGGGATAACACGCGGGGTGTAGCGGTATCAGAAATCATTGACCGAATAGATGCGCTCGCGTATACATCCCCGCCGCCCCCCGACTGTAACCACGGACCGACGAGAGAATATCCGAAATCGAATGTTAACAACCCGCCGGGAGGAAGCGTTGCCATAAACCCGGGGATCGAAGGAAGTGACCCGTCGTCCGAGTAGCATTTAATCTTTTGGGCATATCCGCTTACGCCAACCCCTTCCATTGAATATTGTTGAGATGCATTATCTGTAGGAAGGTTAAACCACGTCACATAATTTCCGTTGGACCCCCGAGAAGGGTTTACAGGATTACCGGCTGACCGCAGGGTGAGTGTATCCTGACTTGGTAATGTGCTTGTAGGTGCGGGGATAGGGCACATGGGTAAACCGGAAAACACGACTGAGCGTGCTTTGACATCTCCCGGTAGGGGAGTTAGTGTTGGTGTAATAGTTGGTGACGGTGTAATAGTCGGTGTCGATGGTATTGTCACGGTCGGTGTTGGTGGCCAGGTCGGTGTAAAACCCGGTATGATTGTCGGTGTCGGAGTAACGACCGTCACTGTCTTTGTACAATCATCTCCGCAATATGAATAGTTAGATTGGTCGCGCCAAATACCGCTGGAGCATTGGGAGTTTATTGTATTAGTGGGTAAATAATCATTCCAAACATCTCCAACGACATAATAGGTTCCGGGAGCAGGAAATGTGGCGGTGCCGGAGCAGGAGCTAGCTGTTCCGCAATTTGATCCCACCTAAGTCCAACTTTTATTGCCAGTTGGAGACCACCAGATCTGCGATTGAATGACATTACTGCTGCCGCCACTCACATTCATGGCATAGGTCGGGGGGGCTTCTCCCATTACCACAGTGATGGGACCTTGTGTAAAAGCGCAGGAAGGGGGAGTAACGGCCCCAGGATGACAATTTAATACTACACTGGTACTTTTACATACATAGTTATCTCTCGCGGCATTGGGCGGATCTTTATATACCGCAACACTTGTACTGTAATCTGTATTAACGACGACTGCTGCCGAATTGACACCCGACGTCCCTGTTCCCCAATTCAATGATTGATCCCCCGGACCACTTGGCCAGTCACCCATAGGTGTTTCGTTAAACCTGCCCTCAATCTGATTAATAGTAAAGTTTTTTGAAGTAACAGTCCAGGTTTGAGTAATCTGGTTCCCTGCGGCGTTACATACCGGTGTGGAAACTATGGTGCATGGTGGTGGCGTTGGTGTAGCTATTGGTGTCGGTGTCGCAGTTACATAACTTGTCGGACAAGGGGCACAATCACTGCAATGACAGTCTTCATTCGCCTGACATATTCCATCTCCACAACTTGCGGGATTCGCTGTCGGCATGGGTGTTCCTGGCCCCGGACCCATACAGCCGTAGGTTTTGTAACTTGTGTCTTCAGAACAACTTCCATACTGTGACTGCTGAGAACATGTTTTTACTACAGTATTACTGCATGTACAACCGTTAGCGTAACTGCTACACGAGCATAACGTGTCCGGAATTCTTGCACATGTATCTCCAGATAACCACCTATCACAGAATCTTGCACAAGGTCCGATATCAGCGTGAGGATATAGACCGCCAACAGCATCACACTCTGTCCCGCCTGCAGAGCAGCCTACACTAGGGTCTGAGGTACATTTATATTTAATTTGGTCACAGCAGGTGTTTGAAGCATTAAGATCCATAACACAACCCGATGGCACACATCCCCACTGTTCGATTACTCGGGACGGATAACACATATCAGCCGCATGAACCGTGTGGCTTGATAAGAACAACATGGCGCAGACAATTAGTACAATCTTGAATGCATTGATAAAAAATGCGTTGAGACGAACGATCATATCTCTTTTTAGCATACCATCTATTGGGGCTATTGCAAGGTGTTTTGTTGTCTCCGTAAGGTATCGTTATTCCTTACTTATCTAAGTCGTGAGGGATATGAAGGTTGGCTATACCAACACGAATATCCAGACCGTCCGGAAGCGACAAACCATTGGCAACTGCGGCGGCAAACGCTTTATACCCCGGACTTACCATGTCGTCTGACACTTGGATATTTTGAGCGTTCAGTAATGCTTTTCTTATTGTAATAACCATCCGGCGACCGATTGCTGATGGATCTTTGAGAATTTTTATCACATCCGGTTCCATAAGGTGTTTTACATCCGACGGCCACGGTGTATTTGAATCCCAAATGAACGTACCATCAGGCATGACGTCTAAGTCTATATAAAACGCTTCCACACTTAGAATCGGCATAGTAATGACATAGAGTTTGTCCGGATGCTGAGGGTTAACAAACGAAAAACCTGCAACGTATCTATCTGCGTGTGTATGCCCATCACCGGCTAGCTCCGCCAGGACGATGCCCCGGAAATCCACACCAAAGCTTTCATTGGTTACCTTATAATCTCCAGATGCGTCTCCAGACACCGCATATGAGTTACCACCTAAGTCGCCAGACGTTACATATGGGTTCTTATCCTGCTTATCTGAAGGTAGCGGTGTCATCCAATCTGCCGGAATTTGAAAATGGATGCTTGAATCAATAGCATCCACTGAACCTATCGTCGTATTAGGCTTGGTGGCACCGGCAAATACCACTTTCGGCGCCTCCGGGGTATTTGTTACCGTCGGTTCTGGTGTATTTGTGGGTTTTACTGCCGTTGGGGTGGCGGACGGCTTTGCCGGTTCGGGCGTTCCCGGTGTTGTTGGCACCACTGTGGGAGTAGCCGGTGTCGCCGGCAATACGGCGGCGCAGGCGCACAAGAGGATGAAAAGCAGGCAAAGGGCGGATAGACGGATCACGGTGATCTCACATGGAGACATTATAACCACAGGTTTGTAAAATCATCGAGGAGCAGATTTCCCCCGCATAAAGAGGTCATTTCTCCCTGAGAATGGCTCCGGGTTTTGTTATAGCAGGCATGGCATCGATCAGGGCGCGCAGGGCTTTGTTCACCGCTTCCGGTGTGGTGAATATTCTGGCCACGTCTTCATCCAAAACAACAACAGTGGGGCTGCCGTCCTGCTGTTTAGCAAATCGGTTGGGGCGCGCGGCGTGATAGTCGAAATGGTATTCAGGAGCCATTTCTTCAGATATTTTTTTTGAATTGGGTTTTAATGTTTTCTTCATATTCATTTTGCTCAAGTCTGGTCGCTTTTCGTGCACTGAAGATCCGGATCGCGTTTTCGGGACGCTCAGTAAAGCAGACTAGAATTACGTGCCTGAGAACGGAATATCCGATGATGATCTCGCGATGTTCCTGCTCGGAATGGATTATATCGTCGAATATAAGCGCCAGTGGATCTTTGAAAACGGTAATGGCTTCTGAAAAACTGACACCATGCATGCGCAAATTACTTGCCGATTTTCTGGAATCCCACTGAAACTTCATGACCATATTATAACCAGGTTCTCGTAAGACGAGAGAATCCATCTCCTCCTAAACGTAGCCGCGCTTTTTGGCTTCTTCCAGGATATCCCGGGTGGCGGTGGCTCCAATACGGGTCACTCCCCATTTCCGAACCCGCAGCAGATCATCCAGGGTGCGGACGCCCCCGGCAGCTTTGACCTGTACACCAGGAGCAGAATGTGCACGCATCAAGCGCAAGGCGTGGTCAGTCGCTCCGGCATAGGAATAAAACCCGTTGGGTTGTTTCACGAACCCGTATCCGGTGGATGTTTTCACAAAAGCGACCGCATGTTCCGAGCAGATTTCGCACAACCGGATGATCTGGTCATCCTCCAGGTAATCATTCTCGAAGATGACTTTCAGGATGGCTCCGGCGTGCGTAACCGCCGCGTTGGTCGCCTTGATCTCATCCGAGACGTAAGCCCAATCCCCGCCGAGGACTTTGCCAATGTTGACCACCATATCGATCTCCACCGCCCCGGCTGCAACAGCCTCTTCCGCTTCCCGTACCTTGATGGTGGTCGTGCTGTTGCCATGCGGGAAGGCAATTACGGCGCACACGCCCACACCTGAACCGTCCAAAATGCTTTTGGCCAAGGGGATGGCATATGGCTTGATACAGGCTGTGGCTACATTGTATGAGCGCGCCAGTTCACAGCCGGAGGCAATTGCCTGGTCTGTCATGGTCGGATGCAGCAGGGAATGGTCAATCATTTTTGCCAGCGTTTTCAGGCTGAGAGCGTTTTCCATAATTGTTTATCCTACAACGTTGTTTCGCCATATGCCAGTACATAGAAACTGCGACCTTTGTCATGCACGAAATCGGTAACCAGATAGCCCGTTGCAAAGGCCTTTTCAAAAACCTCACGGGAATAAAAGCGCCAGTCACGCGCCAGGGACAAATCGATGGCTTTCAGAGCCAGGAAATCGGATGGGATTTCGACAAGCAACAAGGTACCAGTCAATGAGGGGAACTCTTTCGGTGGGCGGGCCACTGGTTCGTCACCCTGGCGCGCTTCGAGCAGCGTCGCTTCGGCGAGGCGGTAATGAGCCAGGGTCAAAGTCGGCCGTGCGCGGCGGCTGAGGCGCCGTTCCACACGTTTCGTATTCAGCCACCAGTCCACCTGGAAGCGGTCAGAAGGCAGGCCGGCGTTCAGGCCATCATGCATTTCACCGTATTCAGAATGCAGGTATGTGTTGCAGACCGCGCCCAGTCGGGCAATATTGAGATGGGCATTAAGGCTGAGCAGAGGGTCGTACGTCCAGGAAATACGATCCAGACCTTGTTTACGGACAATCTGCCATTGGGCGCGTTTAAGGGCAAAGCCAATCCCTTTCGAGCGCCAATCCGGATGGACAGCCAGGAGGTGTGAGTGGTGTTTCAGGCGTGGGCCGTCTGGAGTGGTGTAGAAACCGGGAAAGCCGAAAGTTACTCCCACCAAATCAGTCCCCACGAATGCGCCGACCGCCAACCCGCCATTATGAACAACCGCCAGAAGAAGATCTTTCGGCACGATCTCGATATCGGGGCTTCGCCAGACCAACCGTTGCAAGTCCTCCACGGCGGTCATTTCCCGGGGCGTCTCGAGAATGTGGACAGTCCACTCAGGCATGGCGGGTAAGCAAGGTGCGGAACATTTGCCGGGTCCAGTGACCGCCGCGCAGGTAGTCCAGGCGGGAGGCAAAACGGGCCGGCATCAAACCGAATATCCGCGGGATGGTGTCCACCGGGCAGGTACGATTTACAGCCAGGTAGTCCATCCAGAAGATTGAAGCGGGGAAGCGTGGGTATATGAATTCCATGAGGATCGTCAAAGCGCGCATGGATTGTGTCGGCCAGTTGATCAGCAGGCGCGGCTGGTGGGTGATAGCCATGATCAATCCGACCACCTGGCGCAGGCTGAGATATTCGCTCCCGCCGATTTCATAGGTCCGGTTGAGTGTTTCGGGATTATCCAACGCCCAGATGAGACAAGTGACCGCGTCTTCAACCCACAGCGGCTGGACCAGGGTCTGACCTCTCGACGGCAAAGGCAAAAAGCCCGGAGCAGCCGCCAGTAACATGGCCAGGCCGGTGGTGAATTCATCCCCCGGCCCGAACAGGATCGAGCCGCGCAGGATCGTGTAAGGGACCCCGGATTTGCGGATATATTCCTCGGCGATACCCTTGGCTTTGAGCACCGGGAAACCAGCCGCCCGATCCGCACCCAGATGGCTCAAGTAGAAGAGACGTCCGACACGGGCGTCTGTGACAGCCTGACACAGGTTGCGGGTACCTTCAATATCCACAGCTTGCAGGTTGGCGCGCCCGCCTTCACCTTCCCCCCCCGCGAGATGATAGACTGCCTGCACGTCTTTCACGGCAGCGCGCAGTCCGCGTATATCGTTCAGGCTGGAGACAGCCACTTCGACCGGTACTCCGACTGGCAGGCGGGGTGTATGCGGAGAAGGCCGCAGCAATATGCGAACCTGTTGGCCATCCTCGACCAGTTGGCGGGTGAGGGACCGGCCGATGAAGCCGGTCCCTCCGGTGAGCAGGATCATCGGGGGAATTATAACTGCATCCGCAATGCCTGTTGCAGGCCGGTTTATCCGTGACAGATCTCATGCTCCAAAACCCTTGACAAAAATCACGGGCCGCCTATAATTCCGCCCGATATGGAGAGATTCCTTCACTTCAGAGATTTTCTCTTCGAACCCGTTGAGTTTCTTGTTTCTTTTTCCCATGAGAGAGCCGTTATCGGCTCTCTTTTTTTGTCCGCGTTTTGAAAAAACGGCATTCTGCCTATGAGATTTCCCGGATTGATTGATCCTCACGTTCACTTGCGCGAACCCGGCCAAACCCACAAGGAGGACTGGGATACCGGCACCGCCGCTGCGCTGGCGG
Organism: uncultured Chloroflexia bacterium; assembly: GCA_963827305.1. Classification (GTDB taxonomy): domain Bacteria; phylum Chloroflexota; class Anaerolineae; order Anaerolineales; family Villigracilaceae; genus UBA877. The sequence goes on along the minus strand of CAWHAM010000019.1, from coordinate 79,282 downwards.
GCGGTATAAGCCTGGTTCTAGCCATGCCGAACACGAAGCCGCCCATCTTCGACGCCGGGACCCTCGATCTGGCACTAGACGCTGCGCATTCCAAGGCGCGCTGTGACTACGCCCAGTTCCTCGGCGCTGGTCCGGATAATACGGATTGGAACAACTATGCAACGCTGCCGGGAAGTGCCGCAGGATTGAAGATGTATCTCGACAGCACCTTTGGCAAATTACGCCTGGATGATATGACCCTCTGGCAGGAACATTTCCAAAACTGGCCGGAGGAACTACCCATCGTGGTGCATTCCGAGAGCCGCAGCATGGCAGCCGTCATCCTGATGGCAGCCATCTACGACCGGCCGGTCCACATCGCCCACATTTCACTGAAGGAGGAAGTTCTGCTGATCAAGGCAGCCAAGGAGCACGGGATCAAGGTCACTTGTGAGGTCTGCCCACACCATCTGTTCCTGACCAAGGACGACATCCCTGCCATCAGCCAGGGACATCCCGGACGCGGTGAAGTAAGACCCAGATTGGCTGCCATGGGAGATGTCGATGCTCTGTGGGCCAATCTGGATGTGATCGACTGCTTCGCCACCGACCATGCCCCGCATACGCTGGTCGAAAAGGATGGCGAGAACCCGCCACCCGGCTTCCCCGGCTTGGAGACCATCCTCCCGCTGATGCTTAACGCTGTCCATGAAAGACGATTAACCATTGACGACCTCCTCTCCCGCATGGTCACCAACCCGCGGCGTATCTTCCACCTGCCGGAACAACCTGAGACCTGGGTTGAAATCGATGAGAACGTACCCTATGAAATTCATGCGGATGAAATGCACTCACGATGTGGTTGGACACCCTTCGAAGGCTGGAAGGTGCATGGGCGCGTGCGGAAAGTGGTGCTGCGCGGTAAAACTGTCTTCGAGGATGGCAAGATGCTGGTCAAGCCGGGATACGGAAGAAATGTACGCAAGCCCCACCGGGACTAAAGTCCCTGTTCACCTGTGCCTGCCGTCTCGCACCGGCCTGCCGCCGGAGTTCGCCTGTCCTGCCTGCACTGTGCAGCAGGCACACGTGGCGGTCAGGCCAGGGCGGTACGAACGGTGCGGCACGGTGCGGGCAGGACAGTCTAGCTCAGGTAATGACATATAAATAATTTAAACAAAAAACAAAACCAAGGAGTAAATATGCCCACCAAACATAACATGTCCCACCTGCCCTTCGGCGATCACAAGACCGCGCCCTGGTATGGCAAGGATATCCTCTCGGTCAAGCAGTTCGAACGCGAAGACCTGGAGTACATCTTCGCCGTGTCGCATGAGATGCACGACATGGTTGACCACATTGGCACCTTTGACCTGCTCAAAGGCAAGATCCTGGCCAACCTGTTCTACGAGCCATCCACCCGTACCTCCTCGTCGTTCACTGCAGCGATGGAACGGCTGGGCGGATCGGTCATCCCGATCAACGATGTGAAGTACTCGTCCGTGGCGAAGGGTGAAAACCTGGCGGACACTGTGCGCACCCTGGAGTGCTATGCAGATGTGATCGTGCTCCGCCACCCGGAGGTCGGTTCGGCGGCCATCGCCGCCAAGGCCGCCCGCAAGCCGGTCATCAACGCCGGTGATGGGATTGGTGAACATCCCACCCAGGCTCTGCTTGATGCCTTCACAATCCGGGAGGAACTCGGCCGCTTGGACGGCCTGACCGTCACACTGCTGGGCGACTTGAAGCACGGCCGTACCGTGCATTCGCTGGCGCGCCTGCTCTCCCTCTACAAGGTAAAATTGAACTATGTCGCACCCGATATCCTGCGCATGCCCGCCGAACTAATCGACGAACTCAAGGCCAAAAAGATCGAACAGGTTGAGTACAGCAATCTCGACGCCTGTCTGCCCGAGACCGATGTATTGTATGTCACGCGCGTCCAGAAGGAACGTTTCACTGACGAAGCCGTGTATAAGTCTGTCAAGAGCGCCTACGTGATCGACCCCAAGGTTTTAAAATCAGCCAAGGAACGCATGATCGTCATGCACCCGCTGCCACGTGTGGGCGAGATTTCCATGGAAGTGGATGACGATCCGCGCGCCGCATATTTCAGGCAGATGGAATATGGCCTATACGTGAGAATGGCGCTGCTGGCGATGGTGCTTGGAAAAGCTTAATGCCCTGATAGAATAGAAGTTGCCCGGTGTCACGTCTCCCAGTGTCCCTTGGGAAGCTGGGCGATCACGTGACATCGGAATCCCTGACACTTGAGTTTGAGAAACGGAATCCATGGAAACCTTCTTTTCTTTTCTCGCTAAACGCGTGGACGACTGTAGCTCGCTGCTTTGCATGGGGCTAGACCCGCATCCATCCGATCTATCCGCTCCCACAGCCGAAGCGGCGCGGGATTTCTGCCTGCGTCTGATTAGAGCGACCGCTCCCTACGCGGCGGCCTTCAAGCCCAACGCAGCCTTCTTCGAGCTCTACGGACCAGACGGCTGGGCTGCATTGAAGGATGTCATCGACGCCGTACAGGCCGAGTCCGACCGGTTGGGTTCGATGATTCCGGTCATCCTGGATGCCAAACGCGGCGACATCGCCTCCACCGCCGAAGCCTATGCGAAATCAGCCTTCGAGAATCTCGGCGTCCACGCCATCACGCTCAGCCCATATCTCGGCAAAGACTTGATCGAGCCGTTCCTGGCTTATAAGGAGAAAGGCGTTTTCCTGCTTTGTAAAACCTCGAATCCGGGAGCAGCAGATTTACAGGATTTGCCCATCAGCCTCTACCGCTCCACCCTGACCCCCAAAGTACAGGGGCAGGTGGGCACACATCCCGTTGGGACGAGTGCCCGTGAGGATAAAGGGGTCGAGGTGCGGGCATTATACGAACAAATTGCCCAAATCGCCCAGATCTGGAACACCGGCAACAACATCGGTCTGGTGGTCGGCGCCACACAACTGGATGCGCTGAGACGCGCCCGGGCCGCCGCGCCCGACCTGTGGTTCCTCGCGCCGGGCGTGGGGACCCAGGGCGGCGACCTGGAGTCCGCACTTAAGACCGGCCTGCGAACCGATGGACGAGGCATGTTGATCAACGTTTCACGCAGCATCGCGCGTGCGAGTGATCCTGCAAAAGCCGCGGTGGAATTGCGGGATGAGATGATCAGTATACAATACCAGATGAGTAAAGAAAAGAAAACAGTGAGCAGGAAAACAGCTCTGCACTCTTCTCTGCTTTCCACTCTCGCCGACGGTCTACTCGAAGCAGGCTGTGTCAAGTTCGGCGAATTCACGCTTAAATCCGGACTGAAATCCCCCATCTATCTTGACCTGCGCCGCCTGGTCACCTACCCCCGTTTATTGACCCAGGTGGCTACTGCCTATCTACCAGTATTGGAAAAACTGGAATTCGACCGTCTGGCGGGCCTGCCTTATGCCGCCATCCCCATTGTGACAGCCATCAGTCTGCAGGCCGGGTATCCAGTCATTTACCCACGCAAGGAAATCAAAACCTACGGAACACGGGCAGAAATTGAGGGGGATTATCAGGCCGGAGAAACCGCCGTAGTGGTAGATGACGTGACCACCACCGGTGGGAGCAAGTTTGAGGGCATCGAAAAGTTGACCGGTGCCGGCTTGAAGGTAAAGGATGTCGTCGTGTTGATAGACCGGCAGTCCGGGGCGAAGGAAGCTTTGGCCAAGGCGGGTTTCCGCCTCCACGCAGTGCTGACCATCAACGAACTGCTTGGTTATTGGGAAAAGACAGGCAAGGTGGATGAAAAAAAGATCTCAGCCACGCGCGTGTTCCTAAAAGAGAGCGAATAGCACCAGTTTTGCGCGCATAAGGTTTTCAATGCTGCCTGCCATCGCTTTCCCTTACCACAATCCCGATTCGCAGATGGACCCGCATTTACAGGACAGCCTGCCCGACTTGAAAACCAATTTCGGGCGGGCCTTTATTTGCCCGCAGTATCCTTTATGCCTTGAAACAAAACGGTGACAATGCTGCCAGGAATAGGGGCTTCCAATATCAGGTCCATACAGATGAAAATAATATCGAAACCTTCGATTACGATCCACAGGAAAGAATATGAGTGATAAGCATAGTTTTCAAGCCATCATAAAAAACTCCGGGGATGGAGGTGCATTTGTTCCGATTCCCTTTGACGTGGAGCAGGTTTTCGGCAAGAAGCGGGTTAAGGTCAAGGCGTGGATCAATGGTGAACCCTATCGCGGTACGCTCGTGCGCATGGGCGATCCTTTCCACATCCTGATCGTGCTAAAAGAAATCCGGGTAAAGATCGGCAAGTCCTTCGGGGATGAGGTCGATGTGACCATCGAGGAGGATGACGAACCGCGGCTGATCAGCGCACCGCCAGACCTAGAACGAGCGTTAAAACAGCATCCGCGAGCCGAGGCAGTTTTCCGCCATCTATCCTATACCCACCAAAAGGAATATGTAAGGTGGATTGAAGATTCAAAGCGGGAGGCGACTCGGCAGAGCCGTATCATGAAGACAATTGAGATGTTGGAGAAAGAAAAAAAGACACACTAGCCAGACTTTACCAGTCCTCGAGAGTTAGTCGGAGAGAAGGATTCTTTGCGAGGAGTTTTTCAGGACGGGAAAAGCAATTTTGTGGTACAACCATTGTTAAGGTTTTTCGCGTCCAAGGAGAACGAAATGAAAAAGACTGAGTTTGAGAATATGGTAGACAAGGCATTTTGGGGCCTGGAAGCCAAATACGGGTTCAAAAGAACCGCAACCAATTATGTGGATCGCACCTGCACCGTCCAATTTACGAATGCGACCACCGAAATCATCTTGAATTATGAACTTGGTAATACGCCCTGGCTGGAAATTTCTGATGTTCACAACGCCGAGAAGAAGACCACGCTTGGGTGGCTGCTGGTCGAGATGGGTGTAGACAAAGCCCCGAAACCGGAACAGGCATTCCGTCCGACCACGTTGAGCGAAGGGACGCTTGAACCCATCCTGAAAAAAATGGGCCAGCAGCTATTGGATTTTGGTTCGGACCTATTAAAAGGTAATTTTTTAATTTTGCCGAAATTGCAGGCGCGTGCCAGAAAATATGACTTGGAATGTCAGCGTTATCTTTCCATCCATAAATCCTGACCTTCGATGTACTCCCTTTTCCGCCCACTTCTTTTCAGGCTTGACCCCGAGACCGCCCACCATCTGACCCTGCAAATGGTCCGGCTGGCTGGCATCCTCTCGCCGGCGCGCTGGCTATTGCAGGCGATATACGCCTCTCCAGAGAAACCAGTTGAAGTGTTTGGATTGAAATTCAAGAATCCTATTGGACTGGCGGCAGGCTACGATAAGGACGGAATAGCCATAAGAGGCTTGGCAGGGCTGGGCTTTGGGCATCTCGAAATCGGGACAGTCACACCGCGTCCACAGCCGGGCAACCCCAAGCCGCGTGTTTTTCGGCTGGTCGAAGACCAGGCCGTCATAAATCGCATGGGATTTCCAGGCGCAGGTGCAACAAAGGTTGAACGCCGTTTGTATTCCTTGGCTCATCATCCCCAGTCTGCAATCATCGGTCTGAATCTGGGGATGAATAAAGATACGCCGCTCAAAGAAGCAGCAAATGATTATGTTTCTCTGGTGGAAATGTTTTCTGCGTTGGCAGATTATCTTGCCATCAACATCTCCTCACCCAATACCGTTGGACTACGCCGCTTGCAGGGGCGGGAGCTGCTGGAAAACCTGCTCGGTGCCATTGCAAACAAGCGTCAGACGATTTCCATTAATAGTGGTGTACATACGCCCATACTTGTCAAACTTGCGCCCGATCTGTCGGACGATGAACTCGACGATGCCATCGATGTCATCCTGCAAACCGGCATGGACGGGATCATTGCCACCAATACCACCCTTGGGCGCGAGGGCTTGCACTCTCACCAACAGAGTGAAACAGGTGGGTTGAGTGGCAGCCCATTGCGGGTCCGCAGTGAAACAGTACTGAGGCAGGTGCTGAAAAGACTGGATGGCAGAATTCCGGTCATCAGTGCTGGCGGAATCATGGTTCCTGAAGATGCCAAACGCCGCCTGGAAATGGGGGCGGCGCTGGTGCAAGTCTATACCGGTCTGGTCTATGCCGGGCCGGCGCTGGTGCAAAAAATCATCCGGGCGGTTTGACCGCCCGGAAACTGTTTACTTGGCCGGACGCAGGACCGGGTCCGGACGGTCGGCTGCGCTGGTGAGAACGTTATCCGGAAGAGGCAGCGGGGTATATTTTGCGCCTGTCCCCAAGCTCCCATAGGAGATGAAATACAATTGCGTCCTGGAGAGATTTCCCTTGCTGATATCCTGATAAGCGATCAGGAAATTGGAACCGTCCGGCGTCCAGCGTGCGTCGGTGTAGCAACATTGGCTTCCGAGTGGATCGAGCAGTTGTCCGTGCTGATTGGAAGCGTTATAGGAATACAGGTAACCGTAATATCCATTTCGGATGATGCTATTAAGCAGGAAGAGCGACTCCCCATCCCAACTGAAGGATGGGATGATCGAACTTTTGCCACCCCCGATCCCATAACCCTGCATAGTAAAACGGCTGGCCGGGAAGTTATCCTTATAATACATGGTGCTGTTGCAGGGTGCTGCGCTTTTGCAACCGGAAATATCGTATATTACAATCACATCCAGGAATTGGCCGTTATTGGGAGTAAGTACGACAGCCGCGATTTTCTTGCCGTCACGCGACCAGCGTACGCCCTTTATGGCAACCTGACCGCCCAGCTTTGGGTCGTAAGTAAAGATGGTACCCTTCATATTCATTAACTGGTTCCAATTCGTGGAAGCCTTTAGCGCGGCAATGTCAAAAGGCACAATATAAAGGTAGCGATTGAGGCTGATGGCCACCAGCGAACCGTCCGGCGATATCTCGAAAGTATCCAGGTATTCTGCGGCGTTGAAACAGGTAATCTTGCCCATAGAACCATCCGGAAACGTAACGTTCTGGATGCATTTGCCGCTGATGTAAAACAGGCTCTTGCCATCCGGCGCCCACTGCAGGTCATGTTTCTCCGCTCCATCTTTGGTGAGTTGGAGCAAATTCGTGCCGTCCACGTTTACCACCCAGACGTCCTTGCTGCTCAGGAAAGCAATCAAGTCTGCCCCTCCTATAACAGGTTGCTTGGCGACGGTCGGAGTGGGGCTGGGGCTGGGAGAAGGAGTATCAGTGGCAACTGGCAGACTAACCACTGCAGTGGTCGCTGTGGGAATAGTGACCGGCAACGTCTCGGAAGGTTGAATGACGGATTGCGTTTGTGTTGGGGAGGAAGCAGCCAGGAACGGGATCTTATTTCGAAAGGCAAATATTCCGAAAACCCCTCCGAGGCACAGGACCAGGACGACCGCGCCTAGGCCAATCCATAGGCCAATCTTTTTTCGGGGTGCAGCCTGAACTTGAACAGGCTCAACAACCTGGGGCACTTGCGCCCGTTTGGCGACCACCGTTCCAGTAGGAGGCTGGGAGGGGAGTTTGGTAGCTGCGACTGTCTTGGAAGATGCCACAATTGTCGAGTCAGAAGACCCAAGGCTCAGACTTTCACCACGAGCAACTGCGTTCAGCGTATTTGCCAGAGACTTCACATCCTGAAAACGTTCGTTGCGATCCTTGGCCATGGCCTTTTCGATAATGATTTCGATGTCTGGCGGCAAGTCTGCTCTGACGTCCAGGATGTGCGGTACTGGGTCGGTGATGTGTTTGACGACCACGCTCATGGGGGTATCCCCATGGTAGGGTTGTTGCCCGGTCAGCATTTCAAACAGGATGACACCCAACCCATAGATATCACTACGACCGTCAATGGCCTCTCCTTGCGCCTGTTCCGGACTCATATATGCCGGCGTGCCGACAATGGCGCTGCCAGTGACGTTGGCCTGCGATGCGGATAGTTTGGCAATGCCGAAGTCGGAGATGTATGGCTCGTCAAATTGATCGTAGAGGATGTTACCCGGCTTCAGGTCGCGGTGGATGATACCCTTGGCATGGGCTTCGTCAAGGGCAGGGGCGATTAATGTCATGAGGTGGGCGGCTTCTTGGACAGTCATCGGCCCTTTTTTCATCCTGTCAGAGAGCGAGCCACCTGTCATGTAGCGCATGACGAAATAAGGCTGTCCATCTTCCTCTCCGAAGTCGTAGACCGGCACAATCGCCGGATGTTCGAGCATGGCAATGGTCTTGGCCTCGCGCTCGAAGCGGGTACGGAACTGTACGTCGTGCAACATCTCACGCGGCAGAACCTTGAGCGCCACCTCACGCTCGAAGCGTGGGTCGTAGGCATGGTAGACAGTGGCCATGCCACCGCGACCAATCTCAGCTTTGATTTCGTAACGTCCAAATTTTTTGGGCTCCATTGGCTCCATTGCTCTTTGCTCCTTGCGCGTATTTGTAAACTTATCTGTGTCGGATGACTCTCATCTGATAGAATTTTGGTTCACTTATTCACGTGATACCATGTAGTATAGCAATTGTTAAGAGGAAACGCAAGAATTTGGTATAATTTCCTCAATGCCCCAGTAGCTCAAATGGACAGAGCAGAGCACTCCTAAGGCTAAGGTTGTGGGTTCAATTCCCGCCTGGGGCATATAAATCAGACAAAACCAGTCAGAATTCCTGTAACATAGAGGAGTTCCTGGCTGGTTTACGTTTTGAGCAGAGGGGAAAACTTGTTTAGTTACCAATCACCTTATGATCATACCAAGCATAGTCTGAGCGAACTGACCTATCACTATACCCTGTCAGAGCGCTTTGAGGAGGTCAACACAACTCTAACCAACTTCAAGTTCCTGGAACGCAATGCAGCCGAGGTTGGCGTATTGGTGCATTCGATCATGTTTTGCATGGGAATGAGTTTTGTGTGAATAGTCTGTTGATTTTAAAGTTGACCTCTTCTATACTACTATCATTATCTTTCAAAACTTTACCCGCCTGACGGTGGATATTCAACCGCGTTATAGATCTAGAATCCACTATGCAGGCAGCCTCCTTCCGATAAACGGCATTAAATGCATTCATTCAGCCTGCGTCATCCATCGTTGCGACAAAGCGTTCGCGCCTCATTTATTCTTCCTTGATTGGAAGCTTTGCATCACCATTCAAAAATAAAGGAATCCTGTCTAAGGGCGCTTCGATAGAAAGCCATTGTCCCCCTTCGAAAACCTGATTTGTCCAGGCATCTTTCCAAGTGCTATTGGCAGGCAAATATACTTGTCTCATACTGATATCGGCATCCAAAATAGGTGCTACCAACAAGTCCGCTCCAAACATATATTCATCATCAACCTGATAACAAACGGGGTCGGAGGGAAAATCAACAAAAAGGGGATGCATGGGCGAAACACCCGTTTTGGATGTTTTCGCCATCTGCTCGATAATATAAGGCCGCAATCGTTCACGAAGAGCCATATATTTTTGGATGATTTCGTAAGCAAGATCACCAAAAGACCAAACCTCGTTCGGTGCACCATTAAAATCATCCTTATTGGGCATTCGGTGACCATGTAAGCGAAAAATGGGGCAGAAAGCTCCAAATTGGAACCAGCGGATTATTAACTGCTGGAAATATGGCGATGTAGGATCTCCTCCGCGGAAACCACCAATATCGGCAGTCCACCAAGGAATCCCGCTCAAGCCCATATTCAAACCTGCCTTAACCTGGGCACGCAATGCTGAAAAAGTCGACATTATATCTCCAGACCAGACTGCAGCGCCATAACGCTGGCTGCCCGCCCATGCCGAGCGGCATAAAAACAAAGGCGTCTTTTCGCCTTCTGCCAGCATACCTTCGTAGAACCCCCGGACATGATCGAGTGGATAACTGTTAGCTACGGCCTCCCCATCCCCCGCATAAAAACGCAGATTTTCTGGCATAAAAGGGAGCATTTCTGGTTCGCAGGCATCCAACCAGAACAACTTTATCCCATATTGGTAATATCCTTCTTTGACCTTTTCCCAAATAAATTTTCTTGCACCTGGGTGCGTGGGGTCGTAGTAATGAAGATAAATCCCGTCTTCAGCATAATTATCCACAAAATACATCTGGGCAGCAGAACCCAATTTGTTACGTATAATAAATTTATTGTTCCACATCTCTGGGAAATTCTTGGATAAACGGCTAACGGTAGGCCAGACCGACACCATCACTTTTAATTCCTAGTTCTTCCAATCTTTTTACCATCCCCGCTGGATCAGGCCAGTATTGCGGGTCGAACTGCCATTCCCCATGCCGAGTCCAATGAAAAAAGTCTATAACGATCACTGACAAGGGTAAATTACGTTTGTTATATTCCCTGGCAACCGACTCCAATTCCTCTTGGCTCGCATAACGTAATTTACTTTGCCAAAATCCAGACGCCCAATCAGGGAACGCGGGGGCATGTCCGGTGACATCAGCATAATTAGATAAGATCTCTGCAGGATCTCTACCTGTAGTAATCCAATAATCGATTTGAGGCGTGGCATCGGCGACCCACCGGGTTGCAGTAGCGCCAAGCTCTACCCGCCCAACAGCAGGGTTATTCCAAAGAAATCCGTAGCCTCTGCTGGAAAGTAAAAAAGGAATGCTGACTTCGGTATTACGCTGGATGAGCTCAATCACGCAGCCCTTTTGATCCAATCGACCATGTTGATGTTGTCCCAGTCCATAGATATGTTCATCATCATAGGCTTCAAAACAACAATCGATGTGAAATAAATCCCCTTTGAGGTCCTTGTAGGCTCTAGCTGGGATCGATATCAAATGAATTGGTTTTTCTTTTAGTAATTCTTTTCCGTCATTAACATTAATAAAGGATAATTCACCTTTGGAACTAATATTGGCTTTTATCTCCCCATTCTGAATACTTGCCCCATTTAAGTGAATTTCTATATCAGCCTGATAATCACCCTGGTTAATAAGGGCATTTATCCAATCCCGCTTAATTTCGCTGGACTGTGTACAGCGAACGCGTAAACTATTACGCCCCCAGGGTTCAATTTCTATAATTTCATTATCCAGAGAACAAAATATGCTGTTGGTTTTTTTAACACATTCAACCATGATATAGTCTGCTCCCATCCTACGACAATTTTTCCGGAATCCAAACTCGCATTCCACCGATTACTCGATTGCCCCAAGCGTAGTAAGGTATGGCAACCAGACGAGTTGGGCGGGGAATTGCTAGAATTGGTGATGTAGCTTGTTGGTAAAGATGTTCATGCGACGATTCAGAATCAATAAATTGGCCGCTCGCTTCAATAACCATTACCCCATCCAACAGGTAACCATCCCATCTGGTCAATAGAGGCTGATCCTTGTCAATCTCAACATCAAGTAACCGGCCCTTAATTTCTTGATCCTTATCCTCCAGGCAATAAACAATCGGGCCACGTTGAATGGCTAAGCAACTACGCGTTGCATCAATGCGTGGATTGGAAGTCACAAACCTTGGTTCCATCCCTAATTCGAGTTCAATGATATCTTCAACTAGCCATGCCCGTTCTAGGACAAGATATCCTTTCTCAAGACTCAGTTCCTTTACTATCTTCCCATTGATTGATAAAGTTGGGTTTTGGCTCCATTCAGGTATCCGCAGAGACAATACCCATGGGGAATCACCTGATTCCATAACCTTCAGCCTGGTAAGTCCTTGCCAGGGGTATTCGGTCATCATATTCAGTTTAACGCGCTGCTCTGAGGTTAGATCACATCTAATATCCGCAGATGCATAATGATGGATTTGAATGCCTTTTGCATCGTGTGTGGACAGATAGTGGGCAAAAGAGGAAAAGAGCCGCATCACATTAGGGGGACAGCAGGCACAATCATGCCATTCGGGACGTTTTTTAGGAATGAAAACCTCGCTTGGAGGCAGGTCAGTAGATAAGCGCAGATCTTTGGCCTCACGCAGCATCAAAGGGTTAATATAAAAGTAATGACGCCCGTCCAGATCAGGACTGGCTAAGATATTGTTATAAAGTGCCCGTTCCATCTGGTCTGCATAGCGTCCTTCACCGGAAGCAAGCAGCATTCTCCAATTCCACATCAAGCTGGCGATGGCTGCACATGTTTCACAATAACACTGATCGGTAGGGAGTTCATAAGGATCGCCAAATGCTTCACCATCAAAACGTGACCCTAATCCCCCTGTAATATATAGTTTTGTTTCTGTAATATCTTTCGAGAGGTGCAACATGGCATCTATTAAGGCCTGCTCCCCAGTTTCCAGATATAGATCTGTTACCCCTGAAGCTAGGTACAACTGGCGCACTGCATGGCCGGCAGCCTCCTTAACCTGGCGCACCGGTACATGGTCCTGATGATATTCCGGGCCATAAGATCGATGGCCTTTCATCATATTTTGGCCTCGCTGGTCAATAAAAAATTCTGCTAAATCCAGATATCGAGGCTCACCCGATATCCGGAACAACTCAACCAGCGCCATCTCAACCTCCGGATGGCCGCAGGCCCCATGTCTTTTTTCCGGTCCGAAAACTGAACAAATATAGTCAGCAAAATGACAGGCAATATCTAATAAACGATGATCACCTAATGCACGTTGAAAAGCAATTGCTGCCTGAAACAGATGTCCGGCGCAATAAAGCTCATGCCCATTATCCAGGTCTATCCAGGGTTCAGGGGATTCCCTTGTCTGAACATAACTATTTATATAACCATTGGGACGCTGTGCAGCCGCTACCAGTGAAATGGCCTGATCTGTCATTGAAGACAATTCCTTGTCCGGTTCCTTTCCCATCTCCCATGCCACAGCTTCCAACCATTTATAAATATCTGAATCTTGAAAAACATATCCGCGGTAATTACCTTTAATTGAACCCGCAGCAATACGCAAGTTGTCAAAGTTGCCAGACTTTATAAGCATTTCAAAACCAAAATACAGGCTGATTTTTCTATTAACTACTTGTTTTTTAGTCCAGAAACCTTCATTTAATGAAACGTTCTTTAATTCCATGGTTTTCCAACGTGCGACAGGGCTTTGCGATGTATCCACAGGACCAAATCCTGTATTCTTAACATGAGTAAGCATAAACGATTGATTCCTATGGATTCTTTCCTCTCCATCTCCGGATTAAAGGCTCTGGAGGATTAGTGTGACTGACATAGTGTTCAGGCGGAATCATAATCTGCTTAGCCCCACAGGATTCGCGTACTATTAATGTGCCCCGGATTCGAATGGGGTCTTGTATTTCAATTTGGTTTTCAAGACGGTCTACTATCAACTGAGCTGCCAACTTCCCCATCTCAAAGCTTGGGGGGCAAACAGTCGTAATCGTTGGTTTGGAAAAACTGGCAATATCGCGGTCATCATACCCGACTATGGCTATATCTTTAGGCACGCTCAGACCTGCATCTTGAATGGCATAGATGGCCCCTAACGCCATCAAATCATTTGCAGCAAAGATTGCCGTTGGCCTTTCTTGCATAGCAAGGTATTTCTTTATGGCAGGATAGCTGCTTTGAACTTCCCAAGTACCTTCCTCGATCAGGTACGGATCAAAGGGAATCCCATATTGTGCCAAGACATCTTGATACCCCGCTAGGCGTTCTATAGATGAATTCCATTCATGCGGCCCATTAATTAAGGCAATCCGGTGATGTCCTAGCTTGACCAGATGTTCAACTGCCAGGCGAGCGCCATAATGATCGTCTAAAACTACCGAGTTAGCGTAAGACCCATTAAAGAGTCGGTAAACAAAAACATAAGGTTTATCGGCAAGATCAAGAGTTTTGTTGGATTCATCTCTCCACGGTTCCACAAAAATGATCCCATCAATGGACCGGCTGATAAGTTGGTGAACTGCTTCGCTTTCCAGTTCTGGATCCCAATCCGTGCTGATAATGACACTAAAATAATTGTGCTGCCTAAGATATTCCTGAATACCACAGAATCAGGATCGGGGTAAAAGGACTTGCAATGTTGTAAACAACAAGACCTATGGTGAAGGTCCGATCCGTTTTGAGGCCGCGTGCGGTCATATTGGGACGATAGCCAAGTTGGTTTGCCAGGGCTAAAATACGTTCCTTGGTAACCTGATTGACTCTATGGTCACTATTCGTAAGTGCCCTTGAAACGGTTGAAACGGAATAACCCGCAGCTTTGGCTAACTCATGTAGAGTGACTGGCATAATATTTATCCAATATCCTAAAATTTTGAAGATTTATTTACAGCATCAATGCTTATTCTTCTGATAATCTATTCAACCAAGTATAATGCCTATGAGAGTCGTTGATCGAAGTGCGGTCATTGAGTGCGGCAAACACCGATTGTGCTTCCGAGACGGCTCTCTTTTTCATTTCGATTTCCATTTCTTCCCTTCTCCTGGCCGGGTGACCAGGAGAAGGGAGATCAAGAGGAGGCCTAACTAGAAACAGGTTCCAAAGCTTCGCAGTCTATTTCTCTGATAGCAGCTATGTTTTTGAGAGGTTGATGGAAGTTTTCCATCCACCTCCTTGTCCTTATGAGCTACGGAAGCATGCCGTTTTTCCAGATGCGGTTCTTTGAAATGTCTTCAGATAGTGCGGCAAACACCGATTGTGCTTCTGAGACGGGTCTCTTCCGATAGCGTTTCCAATTACTTTATTTCGGAAGGAGCGGGTCTATTGCTGCCGCGGCGGCTTTCATGGCATCTGCGGGGGACTTCTGCCCGGTCATTCCTTCTTGCATGGCTTCCTGGATGAATGCTGAAACATCAGACCAGTTAGGTAATGGTCCACGTGCAGCAGCAGATTCCATTTGCTTCAGGAATACCAACATGGTGGGATCATTTGCCGACTTTGCAGCTACCTGGGCAAGTACATCCTTCCGACTGGGGATATAACCCATGCAGTCGGTCAGCTTGGTACCGTATGAAACATCCGTGACATACTTCAGGAATGCCCACGCGCCATCCTTCTGTTTGCTGGCAGCAAACATGGCCCAGTTTTCACCACCGAGGGAAGAAGCGGGCTGCTTGGTATAAGGGAGAACCGCGACCTCCCATTTCAAGTTCGGGGCATCTTTCGGAATGGAGTTAACATTCCAGGTACCACTGATCATCATTCCTGCTTTGCCAGTGGTAAATTGGGTGTAGATTTCGGCAAAACCGTCCGTGATGGCAGTTTTAGGAGCATAACCCTTGTCGATTAAATCCTTCCAGAAAGCGAGCGCGGCAATGGATTCGGGGGAATCGAGGGTTGCAAGAGTGCCGCCATTCTGGAGTACCCACGGCAGGAACAAGAAGGTGCCGGTCTCATCTTTCTTACCGAGCAAGGCGGTGCCATAGATACCCTTGGCTTTGTCGGTCATCTTTGCAGCCCAGGTTTCAAATTCGTCCCACGTCTTGGGAGGATTCTTGATATCCAAGCCGGCGGCGGTGGCCATGTCTGTATTGATCCACAAAACTACGGTGTTGCTGCCCAGCGGAATACCAAAATTCTTCCCCTGCCACAATGTGGAGTTCCAGGGTCCAGGGAGGAATTGGTCACCTTGACCCCAAGCTTTTACATAGTCGGTGAGATCGGCCAGTGCGCCCGCGGCAGCATATTTCGCATTATCGGGGTTGTCGACAATCATCAAGTCCGGTGTAACTCCACCAGCGATCGCAGTGGTAACCTGTTGGTTGAAGTCCGTGAAAGCAAGGTTCCGGATTTTAAGAACGTACTTTGACTGCGCCGCATTGAAGTCTTCGCCGGCAGTTTTTACACAAGCTGCAGCAGGCCCAGTGTCACCATAGTAGGTCCACATGTTGACTTCAGCGGCAGCCGGAGCGGCGGTGGCTGGAGCCACAGTGGCGGGAGCAGCAGTGGCGGGGGCAGAAGTGGCAGGAGCTGCAGTGGCAGGTTTTGGAGTTGCTGTAGGTGATGCACAACCTGTCGCGATGAGTACGAGCACCAATGCCGCCAGGATCAGGTTTTTCGAATTGAATTGCTTGAACATGTTCTTTTCTCCTTTCAGTAGATTATGGTTGGAATGATCAAGAACAGTGAAAAACACACGTCCAAACATCACCTCCTTCTCAAAGAAAAGTCTTCATTTCACAGATCCAGATGTCAGACCACTGACAAACTGGCGTTGCAAAAACATGAATGCAACTACTGCTGGAATTGCCACAAGAGTTGAAAATGCCATCATGGTATCGAAATTGGATTTGTACATGCCTATAAATTGGAAAACGCCTAATGAAACAGGTTGCATCTCGGTTTTTGGCAAGAAAGATAGGGCGAAGACGAACTCACCCCAGGCTGTCAGGAAAGAGAAAACGCCAACGGCAACCAAGCCTGCTCTTACCAGGGGAAGGATGATAAACCACAACACTTGGATCCGCGAACCGCCATCGATCCACGCTGCTTCTTCTAGGGCGTCCGGAATTTGTATAAAACTGGTTCGCAGGATAATAATTGCAAATGGTAAGGCAAGTGCCGTGTCCGCAAGAATTACACCTAAATACGTACTGTATAGACCTAACCTTTTGAAAAGCACGAACAGAGGAATGACAAGCAGAACACTGGGCAACATTTGTGCGACTAGCAAGAAGAGTAGGTAGGCACTCCGTCCGCGAAATTTGAAACGAGAGAGTGCATAGGCAGAGGGGACAGCCAAGATGAACACCAGAAGGGTAGTCCATATGGCAATGAGCAAAGAGTTTTTGAAATAAACCACAGTGTTGATATAAAGATCAGGCCGGTTGGTAGGCAAGCCTAGAATGGATCGATAACTATCCACTTGCGGGGAGGATGGAAATAGTACTGGTGGCTTTTGGAAAATTTGCTCCACGGGTTTTAACGATGTTGAAACCATCCAAAACAGCGGAATGACGTAAACCACGCATGCGAATAACCCCAAGGCAAACCTTGCATAGGTTTCTACTCGTTTTCGGCTCATAATTTCTCCTCACGAAAAGTGGATTTAAGATATAGTACCGCAGCAATGAGAAGTATGGCCAGAATGATTACTGATACAGCCGCGCTCTGTCCAAAGTTGAAATTAATAAAAGATAGTCGGTAAGCAAGAGTAGGCAAGACTTCAGTCGCGGTTCCTGGGCCTCCTTTGGTCATGATCCAAATAATGTCAAATACGCGTAATGTGTAAATAAACCCTAACATCAAGACTGCCATGATGGTTGATTTGAGCAGGGGAAGCGTAATGTAAAACACTTTCTGCCATCCGTTTGCCCCATCAACTGTGGCTGCTTCATATACATCTTCTGGAAGTCCTGCGATACCTGCACTGAGTAGAATAACGTTGAAGGGTATTCCAAGCCAGATATTTGCAATAATGACAGCGACCATAGCTGTATTGGTTTGGAAGAACCAGGCTATGGGTTCATTAACGATCCTCAATGAGGTCAATAGGAAATTTACCAAACCATAATCCAGGTTGAACAACCACAGGAAAATTGTTCCGGTGACCACAGATGGGACTTGCCAACCCGAAAGCAAGACGCCTCTCATCACATTGTTCAAGGGAAAAGATTTATTAAGCAGGATCGATAATCCCAGCCCGATCGTAAATTGAAAAAGAATGGAGAAAAAGGTAAAAACCAATGAATGTACTAGTGCGCTTTTAAGCTGGGGGTTGCCCAATACGGCAATATAATTTTGAATCCCGATAAATTGTGCCTTCCCAGAGACCAGAGTTTCAAGATTGTACTTTTGAAACGAGATTATGATGCTGTATAAAATTGGAAAGCCCAGGATCGCACCCAGGAACAAAATAGAAGGGAGAATAAAGAAATAAGGGGTCAATTTATCGCGAAAGAGGGATTTTTTAGTTCTATATACGAGCTTTTTAGCTGATAGAGAACTCATAGATTATTCCTCTTTTGGATAAAGACGTTTCTCTCTATAAGTAATTCGACTTTGTCATAAAAAATGGGGATATGGATGAACTATTTCAAAGACCAATTTGTTATTATTGATATGGCAAACGTTCTCCATTGATTACATTGTAAAGGCAAACGTTTGCCTTGTCAATAACCAATTTCTCCACCCAAAGCTTTTCTTCATTTTTTGGAAATATTTCACCTTAAATGTTTTTTTAATCATTTTCGCGTTGTGTTGCGTATCCTATCCGGCTGCTCTCGCCAGTTACGCAAGGCAGACCGGCCATGCCTCCTGCAAGCAATGCCTCGCCACGCCTAAGAACGGGCAGAGACAAAGTTCAGCGGCACTTGCTTGTATGCTGCCGGCCCTTCCAGGGTCCGTTGACAAGCAAGAGCCGCACTCTTGGCGCTCTTCTCCCTCCGGTCTAATGATGCGCATGTGTCCTGGCGGTTGTTGCCAGGAATGTACGCCAACCGGCGCACGGATAAACGCACAGTGCAGCCCTCCCCCCTCCCGAACCTAACCTCTCTCTCCCGCCTGTCCGCCTCCGCCTCGCCTCGTTCCTTGTCGGTCTCCGGCGTCCGATACGATGTGGTTATCAATTTTAATATGTTTGAGATTACTAAAAACTGGATGTCGCCTATCAAGAAAACCAATAGTATATAGAAATGACCAATAGGAGGTTGGTAAGCCAATCAAGAAATTTGAAATCGGAGACACTGTTAATCCTTGACAAAACCTTTAGTCTCTAATATATTCTTGAAATTGGTCATACTTTTCTTTTTATATTTTCCCCTGAGTTTAGGGAAGAGTGTTGTTCGGAACAGATTCTGCCTGGGGCACCTGAATAGTAAATTAATCATATTCTAACAAATTGGTACTTGCTTTTTTCTTATAAATCATGTAATATTATTTTACGAACGGTTGGGTGCCCCCCTCACCCAGCCGTTCGTGCTTAAATAACCTGCTCCCGCCATGTGGTGGGAGTTCTGATTCTCGTAAGGAGACCCCCATGGACATCCACATAGCCGTTATCAGCTTATGGGCCGAAGATGTTTCTGCCGCCATACACTTCTACCGGGATGTGGTCGGCTTGCCTTTCCAGGCTATCTCATCCGGGGGACACCCACACTTCGACCTGGGCGGTACTTACCTAACCATCCTACGCGGTCGGCCTGCCGTGCCCCCAGACCCGGAGACACGTTTCCCCGTGGTTGCCTTTGCCACCCCAGACCTGAATGCAGCCTTGAAAAAACTTCACTCCCTTGCTGTTGATATGCCGTGGGGAGTTGAAACAAATGCCACCGGGCGATGGGTGATGTTCCAAGATCCGGCAGGAAATTTGATCGAATTGGTCGAATTTACCCAATAAAAACCGATAGTTCCATCCTGAAAAACGAGGTGACTGCACGGTTTTCAAAAAGAATGAAAACGCTAGGCTCCCCACCCCCTTCCACCGCCTTGGGGCGGGGAAAAAGATACCTGGGGGATTGGCTGGCGGCTTAGCCGCCAGCCAATCCCCCAGACCCCGACTTTGTGCAAGCTGTAGGGCTACCTGCACAGGTAAATATGAAAACATGCCATGGACTATAATTGAATTTACCCATGTTCTGTTTCGTTTCTGGAGGCTGATTTATGACTCTTGACCTAACCGTCATCCGCAGCCAGTTTCCCTCCCTTAATCGACCGGCTATTTTTTTTGACAATCCTGGCGGTACGCAAATTGCCAAACAGTCCTTGGAACGCCTCAACAAGTACTTGTTGGAATGTAATGCCAACCATGAGGGCGCTTTCGCCACCAGTATCGCTTCAGATGAAATATTGCATGAAGCCCATCTAGCCATGGCGGATTTCTATAATGCCACCAATCCGGAAGAGATCGTTTTCGGAAACAACATGACAACACTCACGTTTCATATCAGTCGCTCGATTTCACGCAACTGGAAGGAAGGCGATGAAATCGCGGTGACCCGGCTTGACCACGATGCCAACGTGACGCCCTGGGTACTGGCGGCTCAGGACCGAGGCTGCAAGGTTACCTGGGTGGACTTTGATGTGGAAGACGGGACGCTTAAATTGGATGAATTGCATAAAGCGCTTGAGCGCAAGCCGCGCCTTTTAGCAGTGGGGTATGCCTCAAACGCACTGGGAACAATTAACCCGGTTGCGAAAATCACCCAAATGGCGCATGAAGCGGGAACGTTGGTTTATGTTGATGCTGTTCAATATGCTCCACATGGACCCATCGACGTGCAAAAACTAAATTGTGATTTTCTAGTTACGTCCGCCTATAAATTCTTCGGTACTCATTCAGGCATCCTGTACGGAAAGCGTGGAATATTGGAGCAACTGTTCGCCTACAAAGTCCGTCCAGCCACTGACCACTTACCGGGCAAGTTTGAAACGGGCACACAAAATCACGAAGGCATTGCAGGAGTGCTTGGAGCGGTTGAATATTTAGAATGGGTCGGTAAAGAATATGGGAGCGAACAAAACGAGGGGTTGATGGAGGCAGGTTACAAGGATCGTCGAATGGAACTCAAGAAGGCGCTGCTTGCCATTCGCGCTTACGAGTTCGAACTCAGCCGGGCGTTGCTCATTGCTCTACAGTCCATCCCAGGCATAAGAATCTTTGGCCTCACTGATATTCTCCGCTTGGATGAGCGCGTTCCTACGTTTTCCTTCCGGGTAGATGGGTTGCACCCGCGAGTTGTGTCCGAGAAATTGGCCCGGGAGGGTATATATACTTGGGACGGGAACTACTATGCCATAAACGTGACCGAACGGCTGGGAGTGGAAAACAATGGTGGGATGATCCGCGTGGGTGCCACACACTACAATACACTTGAAGAGGTGGTACTATTCAAAGATGCACTGCTAAGAATTGTTGAGGGTTAACCGCCTCCGCATGTTATTATCATTCAACACCCTCAAGATAAAACCCTGGTTGAATATTCCTTGCCATGAGGATAGAATATAATCAACCACTCGATACTCTACCTCGTGCCGGTTACGCCCTGACGCTACAATGACACGATAAAGGAGAAAATCATGGATAAGACTGAGCCTCCTGCCTCACCGAGCTGGGGATCAATGACCAAGCTGGTCATTGCTCTGACCATCATTTTCATCCTGGGCGCCTTGCTGGCACGTTTTCACACCATTATTGGCCCGATATTGATGGCGTTTGTAGTCGCATATCTTCTGCACCCGCTGATCTCATTCCTGCATAAGACAGTGCATTTCTCGTGGGGGCTGGCGGTTAATCTTTTTTACCTTGTTTTTATTTTAATCCTGCTGGCTCTGATAACCTGGGGCGGCGTGGGGCTTATCGGGCAGATCCAGAACCTGATCACCGCCATTCAGGTCTATATCAATGGACTGCCTGCCTTCATTGCAAGCTTGTCCCATAAGGTTTTCATGCTGGGACCCTACCGGTTTGACTTCTCGACTTATGATTGGCCAACCATCAGCCAGCAGATCCTATCCTACGTTCAACCGGCTCTCGGAAAATTAGGGGGATTGGTGGGAGCCTTGGCCAGTGGCACTGCTTCCACGCTTGGTTGGACGGCATTCGTGGTAGTGGTTTCGTACTTTTTTCTGTTGGAAAGTGGCGGACTACGCCATGGCATCCTGCATTTTGATATCCCGGGCTATACGGAGGATATCAACAGGATCACCAAACGCCTGGGACGCATCTGGAATGCCTTTTTGCGTGGCCAGATCATCATTTTCTTTTCCAAGGTACTCGCTTATACAATTTTAATGACCATCCTGGGAGTCCGATATGCCATCCCGGTAGCCTTGATCGCCGGGTTCGCTGGGTTCCTTCCCTACATTGGTCCAGCCATTAATTGGACCGTACTCGGCCTGGTCACCTATTTTCAGGGCGGAAATATGTTCGGCCTGGCCCCCCTGTACTACACCATTCTAGCCATCGCAGTGGCGTTATTGATCGATCAAGTTTTCGATAACCTGGTTTCACCGCGCCTGATGGCACAGACTCTGAAAGTCCACCCGGCTTTTGTCCTGATCGCTGCCATTATTGCTGCCAACCTGCTCGGAATCCTGGGTATTGTTATTGCTGCACCGCTGCTGGCCACGATGCAGCTGTTAGGCCGATATACCATACGTAAGATGCTTGACGAAGACCCTTGGCCGACCTCTGAAGAGGTCCTGCCGGCACTGCCGATGACACGTCCATTGCACAGGCTGCACACATGGTTTGCTAAGCGGACAGGCGTCAAGTCGAAAAAAGAGAAGATACCGCACGAGAACAAGATTGAAGAGTAGGATCCGTCGGAGCTTGACGGTTGAGTGTATGTAGTAGAGATCACCAAGACCAACAGTTTTATTCTTTACCATATCTATCAAACAAAAAGTCCTTATAATGAGATTATCGAAAAGGAGATACGCCATGCCCAAAACTGTTCCTGAACCCAAGACCGAGACTCTGGCTGAAACCGAAAACTACTTGGCTTGGAAGGCCGAAGAACCGGATGGCGAGACCACTTATCACTTGGAGCTCAATAACGTCACCATGCACTTTTTTAAAGAAGAGTGGGATGAGTTCCTTGAACTGGTCCACAGTCTTAACAGAGTTTATAATATGCCATGAAACGCGATAACGCCATTACCGATGTCACAGGAGTTGAAGTCGGCCAGGCTCAGGATGAGGAAGCCCTCACCGGTTGCACGGTTATTCTCTGTCGCAAGGGGGCGGTCGGCGGGGTGGACGTGCGTGGCAGCGCCCCCGGTACGCGTGAGACCGACCTGCTGAACCCAATCAACCTCGTGAACAAAGTCCACGCCGTGGTACTGGCGGGCGGCTCGGCCTTCGGCCTGGACGCGGCATCTGGTGTGATGAAATATCTGGCCGAGCAGAAGATCGGCTATGGATTGGGGGTGAACCGAGTCCCAATCGTCCCGGCGGCGATCCTTTTTGATCTTGACCTGGGCAAATCCACCCGCCATCCGGATCCGGAGATGGGCTATGCGGCCGTCTCCTCCGCAAACTCAGGGCCGGTCAGCGAGGGCAACGCCGGAGCGGGCACCGGGGCAACGGTGGGCAAGATCTTCGGCATGACCGGGGCGATGAAATCCGGCCTCGGTACGGCCAGTATCGAGATCAGCGGGGGCGTGATCGTCGGAGCCATCGTGGCAGTCAACGCATTCGGTGATGTACTGGACCCGGCGACTGGGCAGATCATTGCAGGGGCGCGGCCCGCGAAACTTGGCCCGGTGAAAGTGGGCGGCGCGGGACCATTCGCCGACACATTGGAAGTGATGAAATCCTTCACCGGACGGACGATCTTAAGCCTGGCCACCGGTAGCAACACTGTCATCGCGGTGGTGGCAACCAACGCCAGATTCGACAAAGCCCAGGCCACCAAAGTGGCCCAGATGGCCCAGGATGGGCTGGCGCGCACGATACGCCCGGCACACACCATGCTGGACGGCGATACGGTCTTTGCGCTCGCTACCGGCCAGAAGAAAGCGGATGTAAGCTCGGTGGGGGCTTACGTGGCCGAGGCATTGGCGCAGGCGATCGTGAGGGCTGTGAAAGCCGCCAAACCGGCAGGAGGGTTGCCAGCAGTTGGTATGATGGAACAATCACTTGGCAGGTAACTATTCTGGAACTTTCCCCGCCGACGGATTTCGGCGAAGTCAAGGGCCAGGACTACGGCAAGTGGGCCCTCGAGGTGGTTGCCTCTTGTGGGTATAACCTATTCATGTTTGAGACAATTGACACAGACATTTTCTATCCCATTGGACCTGCATTTAGCTTGAGGTGAATTATGCCCGACGAAACCCAAAACAATCCCCATGACGAAGAAGATTATAAAGCGCTGGTTGCCAAGCTTCAAAGGGAAATCAAGAAACTCCAAAAAGAGAATGAGTCTCTCCAAAAGGATATTAAACTTGAAACTTGAATATATAGAGGAATTAATTACATCCATTGGAAACCCGAAGGATAGTCTGACAGAAGATGCAGTGAAATATATTCATGATAAATACATGCTTGAGATGTATCACGAAAGTAAAACCAAGCCCCTAAAAAAAAAGTGAATGCCGCCATGCATTCGGAGCGGGCATAATGTATTAACGTATCGGACAAAAAGCCGGGGACTTCTCGATCCGCTTTACGCTTACCGTAACCCAGAGACAGGAGGTATAGGAAATGGAATTTACAAAGAAAGAACTATACGACCTAATTAACCGACCAGGCCCATTATGGTTGGTTGGGGCAGACCTGAAAGAGGCGAACTTAAGCGGGGCTTCCCTGAAAAGGGCCAACCTGTACAACTCTAACCTAAGCGGTGCTGACTTGCGATGGGCTATCCTGGAGGATGCTACCCTGAACGCGGCAAACCTGAACGCAGCTGACCTGCGTGAGGCTTTGTTGGGGGCTGCTAAACTGATCGGGGCTAATCTGCGTGGAGCCAATCTCAGGAGGGCTGACTTGGGCGCAGCTAACCTGCGCGGGGCTGACCTGGACCAAGCTAACCTGGACCATGCCGACCTGACTGGAGCCGATCTGAAAGAGGCTAACCTATGCGGGGCTAGCCTGGTCGGGGCCAACCTGGGTGCGCTTGCATACACGAGCGAGCCTGACTTCAAGGGGGCGAAATACAACAAGAATACAATATGGCCGGATAGTTTTAACCCTGAGGCAGCCGGGGCAATCCTGGTCATTTCTAATGAATAGCCCAAGTACAAAAAGCCGGATATTTCTCGATCCCGTTTGATTAACCATTCTATTCTTTACAAACTGGTTTAGCCGGATCGATCTACAGCACCCCCCCTGCAAGGCAATCCAGGCTGGGGAATAGGGGAATTAATAATAGATCTGCCCAAATTATAGAACGATTTCCGGTTGACTTTCGTTCCATTCTTATCTATACTTTATCCATGCTAGCGCGTGTCTATTCGTGTGCCGTCATCGGGCTGGATGGAGTGGTGGTCGAAGTGGAAGTGGACTACACCTCAGGCTTCCCGGGCATGACCATCGTCGGTCTGCCGGATGCCGCCATCCAGGAGAGCCGCGAACGCGTCCAGGCAGCTGTACGCAATGCCGGGGTACCTTACCCTCGCAAGCGCCTGGTCGTCAACCTGGCCCCGGCCTCAGTCCGGAAGGAGGGCCCGGCCTACGACTTGCCGATCGCCCTGGGCGTGCTGATCTACACCGGCATGTTACCCGCCGGAGTTGCCGAAGGGATGCTGGTGGTGGGCGAACTCTCATTGGATGGGACAGTCCGGCATGCACGTGGAGTGCTGCCTATGGCCGCCACGGCCCGCCAGGCTGGTTTCAAGCGGATCGTTGTGCCGGAAACGGATGCCGCCGAAGCCGCCCTGATTCCCGATCTCGAAGTCATCCCGGTTGATTCCCTGGCTGCGTTGTACAATCACCTGGCTGGACGCAAACCCATCCCGGCCTATACCCGTCTCGAAGTGGAAGATGCCCTGCTTTTCCCGCCGACGGATTTCGGTGAAGTCAAAGGCCAGGAGCATGTCAAGCGCGCCCTCGAAGTGGCGGCCTCCGGCGGGCATAATGTATTCACGTTGTGGACGAAAAGCCGGGTACTTCTCGATCCCGTTTACGCTAACTATACCCCAAGCTCAGGAGGTATAAGGAATGGAATTCACAAAGTATGAACTATATAACCTGATAAACCGACCTGGCCCTTTATATCTGGAAAGTGCTGACTTGAGCGAATCCAGTTTTCGCAGGGCTAACCTAGCTGGAGCTATCCTCCCAGATGCTAACCTGAAAAAGGCTAACCTAAACGGGACTAACCTGACCGGAGCTGACTTAAGTAGGGCTGACCTGACTACGGCCAGGCTGACCGGGGCTAACCTAACTGGGGCTGAATTGAGTTATGCTAACCTGACCGCGGCTGAAGCGATCACCATAAGGCTGACAAAGGCTATCCTATTTATGGCTACCCTAGTAGGTGCTAACCTGACCGGGGCTGACCTGACCTCGGCTATCCTGGTCGATGCTAACCTGATCCTTGCTGATCTGACCGGGGCTGACCTGACCGGGGCTGTCCTGGTCGATGCTAACCTGAAAAAGGCTAACCTAAACGGGACTAACCTGACCGGAACTGACTTAAGCGGGGCTAAACTCCTCGAGGCTAAATATTCCAAACATACAAAATGGCCCATTGGTTTTGACCCTGTGAAAGCGGGGGCAATCCTGGTCATTTCTGATGAATAACCCAAGTACAAAAAGCCGGGTACTTCTCGATCCCGTTTATCTTATCTGAAAGGATGGGCTATGATAATTGAACAAAGAATTGACAAACGACATAAAGTTGGATATTACATGCCTGTCATAGACAACAACTCACAAACAATTCTTGGGTATATATCCGATATCAGCCCGCGAGGCTTCAGACTTGAAAGCGAGAAGGCGCTCACGGTCAATAAAGATTACCGCATATGCCTTAATCAGATTTCTGAAATTTCAGATTCTCCCTATATTAATTTGGTTGCAAGGGCTGTGTGGGTCCAACCCGACACAATCACCCCGAATGAATATTTTGAAGGCTTTCGGATTGTCAGCATTTCAGAGAACGCGCAAAAAATATTTCAACGCATTGTGGAAATTTATGGCATGCCTGTAGACTAGCGGTAAATAGATGGTCTATAAAACATAGAAGGTGGTTGTTGTTATAGTACATATTGTATTCATGTTTTAGACTACAGACACCAGCATTTTCCTTATCACTTGCAATAGATGAATAAATATTAATCTTAGAGATCATTACAAAAGGAAATGGAGTCTTTATAAACGAAAATCTGCTCGCTACTTCGCCAATGTTTTTTATCCTGTTTTCCCCTGGTAGGCTCCCAAAATTCTCCTGGGATAGTCTAGTAAGAATTTAATAAAAACTCACCTGCTTTTCATTGCATGGGACATATATGAATCCTCAAATCCTTGCCCTGCTCACCGCCATGGCCTGGGGCATCGGCGGTTACTTTGAAAAGAAAGGCCTGCATCTGGGAGGGCTTTCGCCGCAAATGGGTATCTTTGTCCGCACGGTGGTGGCACTCATCATCCTAGGGGCGGTCTCCTTCCCGCATTGGAAGAGCCTGCCACAGGCCGGGACGAAAGCCATCCTGATGATAGTCATTGGTGGTGGAATTGTCGCCGGGTCGATTGGCATGTTATGCTACTATGCCGCTATAAACGGCGCCCCGCTCAGCAAGGTCATGCCCATTGCCTTCACCTCCCCGTTATTCGGCGTGCTGATGGGAGTCATCTTCGGTGCCGAGCCTCTGACCTGGAAGACCGGCATTGGTGCCCTGCTGACCATCGCCGGAATCGTAATGCTGACCGTCTGATGGTTACCAGTTTCGTCAAAACCTGAATTCGCTCCTCAATGGTAGTAACCAACTGCCAGAAGAACGCCCTTGAATTGGCCACTGTTGAACCACATATTGTGTTTACGTATTGGACAAAAAGCCGGATATTTCTCTATCCCGTTTGATTAACGATTCTATTCTTTACAAACTGGTTTAGCCGGATCGATCTACGGCACCCCCCCCGGCAAGGCAATCCAGGCTGGGAGATAGGGGAATTAATAATAGATCTGCCCAAATTATAGAACGATTTCCGGTTGACTTTCGTTCCATTCTTATCTATACTTTATCCATGCTAGCGCGTGTCTATTCGTGTGCCGTCATCGGGCTGGATGGAGTGGTGGTCGAAGTGGAAGTGGACTACACCTCAGGCTTCCCGGGCATGACCATCGTCGGTCTGCCGGATGCCGCCATCCAGGAGAGCCGCGAACGCGTCCAGGCAGCTGTACGCAATGCCGGGGTACCTTACCCTCGCAAGCGCCTGGTCGTCAACCTGGCCCCGGCCTCAGTCCGGAAGGAGGGCCCGGCCTACGACTTGCCGATCGCCCTGGGCGTGCTGATCTACACCGGCATGTTACCCGCCGGAGCTGCCGAAGGGATGCTGGTGGTGGGCGAACTCTCATTGGATGGGACTGTCCGGCATGCACGTGGAGTGCTGCCGATGGCCGCCACGGCCCGCCAGGCTGGTTTCAAGCGGATCGTTGTGCCGGAAACGGATGCCGCCGAAGCCGCCCTGATTCCCGATCTCGAAGTCATCCCGGTTGATTCCCTGGCTGCGTTGTACAATCACCTGGCTGGACGCAAACCCATCCCGGCCTATACCCGTCTCGAAGTGGAAGATGCCCCGCTTTTCCCGCCGACGGATTTCGGTGAAGTCAAAGGCCAGGAGCATGTCAAGCGCGCCCTCGAAGTGGCGGCCTCCGGCGGGCATAATGTATTGATGATTGGACCTCCTGGCGCCGGCAAGACCCTGCTGGCACGCGCCCTGCCGGGCATTCTGCCAAAGATGTCCATCGACGAGTCGCTCGATGTCACCCGCATCTATTCAGTTGCGGATCAGCTGCCTCCTGAAACGCCCCTGCTCCGTAACCGGCCTTTCCGATCCCCTCATCACACCATCAGCCACGCCGGCCTGGTGGGCGGTGGCAACTGGCCGCATCCGGGTGAGATCTCTCTGGCCCATCACGGGGTGCTCTTCCTGGATGAACTGCCCGAATTCGGTATGCGCGTGCTGGAAGTGCTGCGCCAACCGCTCGAAGATAAAGTGGTGACCATCAGCCGGGCGCAGGGCTCGCTGACCTTCCCGGCCAGTTTCCAACTGGTGGCCGCAATGAACCCGTGCCCGTGCGGCTACTTCGGCGACCCGGTCAAACCCTGTACCTGCTCGAATATGGTCGTGACCAAATACCAAAAACGTATCTCCGGTCCGCTGTTGGACCGCATCGACATCCATGTGGAGGTGCCACGTGTGGAGTATGAAAAACTGTCAGATTCCCGCTTCGGGGAGTCCAGCTCGGCGGTGCGGGCCAGGGTGGAGGCCGCACGCGAGAAGCAGCGGGTCCGCTTCGCAGGGAAGGATGGCATCGCCGCCAACGCGGATATGCGTCCAGCCGAGGTACGCAAGTTTTGTATCCTTGATGATACCGGCAAGACCCTGATGCAAACAGCCATGAGCCAGCTGCAGCTATCCGCCAGGGCCTATCACCGGGTGCTGAAGCTAGCGCGCACGATCGCCGATCTGGCAGGGAGTGAGAGCATCCAACCGGCGCATCTAGCGGAGGCGTTGCAGTATAGGCCGAGGTTGATGCTGGGGTAAAATCGGTCACCAAGATCGGGACATACCTCCAACCGGACGCAGGTTTTCATAGATCCCCTATCGGGGATTTTAAATTTCCATTATGAGAAAGCTCATCATACGTATCGAAAAAACGGATACAAGAGTCGAAAATCGAGATACAATCAATCTGCCATTCAGCCTAGGGTTCGATGTCTGCTCCCCTCCTGGTCACAAAATTGTTCTTTCCTCCCCCAGTAAGAAACCTGGTCATTAGGCCGCGTCTATTGGAAAAACTGGATGAAAGTTTAAAGCCTGGTGGGCGGCGGCAACTGGCCGCATCCGGGTGAGATCTCGCTGGCCCATCACGGGGTGCTATTCCTGAATGAACTGCCCGAATTCGGTATGCGCGTGCTGGAAGTGCTGCGCCAACCGCTCGAAGATAAAGTGGTGACCATCAGCCGGGCGCAGGGCTCGCTGACCTTCCCGGCCAGTTTCCAATTGGTGGCCGCAATGAACCCGTGAACATGCAGTTTTTGACTATGGAAGTTTAGAGATAACTAGAACGTGGGGAAAAATAAATGAATTGGAAATGAACCGTTAACTTAGCGGTTATAAGTTCAAATCCCAAATATATATATTTTTCTGAATGATTTAGGTGGTACCTCGTATACGGAACATTAACCCGCCTGGACCATCTAACTTCGCAAACGCTGGGATTACCCGAATGCGAGCAATCAGATCAGACGCTTCTTTATGTATTGCGTTCAAATCAGCCATCCATTCGAGATTGTAATACTTGCGTTCATCTGCCACGTATAGTTTTAATGGGAAAGCTTTCTTGTCGAACACTTTCCAGCTGGAAAGAACCATGTTGTAGAGGGCAAATCCTGTTTCGGGTTTGTTCGCCGCTGATAGCTTCAAACTCGCTCTATCGAGGTATTGATCAAAATGCTCAACAGAATTACGGGCTTCGACATTTGACAGTTCTTGGAAAATTGGCTCATGTAGAGCTTCGTTAATAAGCTTTGTCCGTTCGAGTCTGAAAAGAAACTCTTCTTTTGTCTCCTTGAACCCTCGTTTTGTTGGAATGATAAGCAGCTTCTTTAGTCGGCCGCCTCCGAAAGTAATGAAGCGATCGTGCTATGAATGGCTGGATTAACTTTTAATGTATCCATCTCTTTCGGGAACAGGACATTCCTTGAACACCTGTGAGCACTTCTGACCAACAGAATCGGCCAGACCCCAAAGCTCGAAGAAATAAACGTGGAACAGTGGATTATCAATCATGCGAATAGTATTTAATACTGACACTTAACTCGCGTATGTGAAATCGTGTAACAACTTTTAGGTGATCCGTATAAAATCCTAAATGGCTAGAGTTTTATTCGGCCATAGATTTATTATCTCCTGGAATAATTATAGCTTGATTTGTTTTTGCTAAGCGAATTTATTAAAAGCGTAGGTATCTTTTATTGCCTATTTTTATTGAATCAGGGGTTTTTCTTCAGTTTGTTTATTATTTCGTTTGGAATTACTGCTTTTAGTTGTTTTTAATGTTGTAAAGAGTTTATCAGGGTTTGATCGCACTAGATCAAAAGTAAGAAGCAATATACCGTATGAATCAAGAACACTAATCTTCTCAAGTTGAGTTTTGATATTTTCCAAATCAAGTTTATTATTGTTCTTCAATTCAACCAAAATACCCGTAGTAATTTCAGACAAATCTGTAATTGTATGCATTATTTTTCTAAATCTTTCAAATAGTACCCCATTTTGAAAATATAATGAGATGGCTAAGTAGTGTTCTGCCTTTTTAGATGCAGGTAAAATTATATCATTATGGATCTTCTCACAGTAAGTAAAGATTTCTTCTTTATTCTTATTTTCCAATATTCTCATAATTTCAGAGTTTATTGAACTTATTGCGTTTACTATTTCATTGGTAAACGCCTCCAATTCATCAATTCTATGTGCCATTAGTTGTCTTGCTAATTCATCCTCATGATCTTTACGTTGCCATTTTCTAGTGGTCGAGTCTCGAATGAACTGAAAAACACTAGTTACAACAATAGTAAGGATAGATGCTGCCAGGCTAATAGAAGCGCCTAATAGGAAATTTATAGTTTCTTGTGACATATATTACCCCTTACCTATTGACCATAGTTATTTATCTCTTTCGCCTTTGTTCTATTATTTCTTGTAATTTCGCTTCGTTTTCTTTTTCCGATATAGTTAAATCCACTGCATCTAAAAGTGTTTGAGTGGGGTCAAAATATGTCAGTGCTTTTATTTGCTTGACAGCGGCTTCTTGTAAATGCTAATCCCATATTTGACAGAAATGAAACTAATTTAGGAATGAGAATCTGGTGAGTTTTCAGGATTGTGGCCATAACGAAATATAATTGATATTTAGCAGAATGGATATCCGATAATTGATTATACTATCTTAGGTTCCGGTCCTTTTACAGCGGTTCTTGGGGGAGTGATTGAAACATGTGAATAATATGGAGACTACCATGTCCTCATTCATTCTTCAACTTTCAGATCCCCAGGCGACCCTGGAAAACGTGGGAGGCAAGGGCATGTCGCTGGCGAGACTTTCCCGGGCAGGGTTACCTGTTCCGGACGGTTTCCATGTGACGACCGAGGCCTATCGTCGTTTCGTTTCGGATAATGACCTCCAGACTCAAATCTTGGAGGCACTCGCCGGAACAAATGCCACGCAACTGGTCAGCCTTAAAACGAGCCTCCCAACGGATCGGGAAACTCTTCGCCGCCGCGCAGATCCAGGTAGAGATTGCCGAGGCCATCAGTACCGCGTACGCGGACTTGAAGGATGCGCCCGTGGCGGTACGCTCTTCCGCCACTGCGGAGGACCTGCCGGGAGCCTCCTTCGCAGGACAGCAGGAAACTTACCTGAACATTCGAGGGAAGGATGCCGTACTGGAGGCCGTCAAACGCTGCTGGGCCTCCTTGTGGACCGGGCGTGCCATCGGTTATCGCCTCAAAAATGAAATTGACCAGACGAGTGTCGCGCTGGCGGTCGTAATCCAGGAACTGGTTCCGGCCGAGGCGGCCGGGGTCATGTTCACAGCCAACCCGGTCAACGGCCGGCGGAACGAGGTCGTCATCAATGCCGCCTGGGGACTGGGGGAAGCGGTCGTCTCCGGGGCGGTTACCCCAGACATAATGGCAGTCGATAAAGCTACAAGGCTTACATTGCGGCGCGAGACCGCCTCGAAGCAGGTCATGACGGTCTGCAACGAAACAGGCACGGCCGAGCGGGCTGTTCCCGATTCCAGGAAAGATAAACCCGTTCTGAGCGACGATCAGGTGGCTGAGTTGACCCGTTACGGCGTGCAGATCGAGACTCTATATGAAGCGCCGATGGATATTGAGTGGGCGCTGGCCGGTGGAAAGTTCGCCATCCTCCAGGCGCGCCCGGTCACCGCACTTCCCGAAGGGCAGGAAGAACTCCCTGCGGAATGGAAGCTGCCTGATCCAAAGGGAATTTACTTCCGCGCCAGCATCATCGAGCAGCTTCCCGAGCCACTCACTCCTTTGTTTTCCACGCTGGCAGGGCCGATTATCGACGAAGCCACGCGCCGCCTGTTTGCCTGGATGGCGGGCGGCAAGGAATTGAAGCGGGAGATCAGGCTTTTCGAAACGATCAACGGTTTTGGGTACATGAATATAAATTTCGGCCGCTGGAATACAGTGCTTATGGGAGTGGCCCAGCTTTTAAAAATAAATTGGATATTTAGGCAATCCGAACCGCGCTGGCGGCAGGCGCACGACCATTATGTCGAGGTGATCCGGCAATGGCAGGTGAAACAGTTGGAGGAGTACACCGCGATCAAGCTGCTCAACGGAGTACGCGCCCTGATCAGCGAGACGGTGCAGATGTACACGGTGCTGCAAACCGGACCAATCGCCACTGCGTTGGGCAGCGAAACCTTGTTCACCCAGCTCTACAATCACCTGATCAAGAAAAAGGGTGATCCGGATGCGCCGATCTTTGTGATGGGTTTCGAATCCATGCCCATCCGGGCCGAACTGGCGCTCTACGACCTGGCGGAATGGGCGCGCAATCGCGCTGTGTTGGCGGCTCACCTTACCTCAACCCCGGTGGCTCAACTGGCCTCCGAACTGGAAAGCACCAATTCTCCGATCGGCTTGAATCCGGAGGAATGGAACGAATGGCAGCGCCGCTTCCGGGAACATCTGGCAATGTATGGGCACTTCACCTACGACCTGGACTTCTCGAAGTCGGTGGCCGCGGACGATCCTGCTCCGCTGCTGGTGACATGTCGCATGTACCTGCTGGGCAAAGCCGGCAGCCCGTATGTGCGCGTTCAGGCCCTCGCCGGGAAGCGGGAGCAGACTGTCCAGGCGATGCTGAAGAGGCTGCATGGCCCAAAGTTATGGATCTTCCGCAGCCAGGTGCAAAGCGCGCAAAAATATGCTCCACTGCGGGAAGATGGGCTGTCGGACCTGGGGCTGGGGTATCCGCTGCTCCGAAAGATGCTGCGCGAGCTTGGAATCAGACTGGTCCGGTCAGGCGCGCTCGAGCAACCGGAGGACGTGTTCTGGCTGAACGAGCGGGAGGTCAACCAGGCAGCGGGTACGGTGGACCGGGGACAACAACCCTTGGCCTCCATGAAGGCAGTCGTCCGGGATCGCCGGGCAGTTTGGAAAGCCGAACAACGGCGTACTCCGCCTGTGGTCCTGCCGGTCGGTTCAAAATACATGGGGATGGATGTTGAAAAGCTCACCAGCGGAGGCTTGAGCGATGACGGGCAGGTGATCAAAGGCTTCGGCTCCAGCCAGGGCAGGGTGACCGCCCCAGCGCGGGTCCTGCTTGGTCCACAGGACTTTGACCAGATGCTCCCGGGGGAAGTGCTGGTGTCGCCGATCACCACACCTGCCTGGACGCCCCTCTTTGCGATGGCCTCCGCCATCGTCACGGATATCGGGGGTCCCTTGAGCCACAGCTCCATCGTGGCGCGTGAATACGGCCTCCCGGCCGTTCTCGGTACCGGAGTGGCCACCCGCCGCATCCGCAGCGGACAATCCATCACTGTGGATGGTACGCTAGGGCAGGTGACGATCAATTCAAATGATGTGCTTGGATAATGACTTGGATTGTTAAATGGAGCCGATCCATGCCTAGGTCTACATCGGAACAGGCAAAACACTCTCCTAGGAAATCCTCAATGATTTCCTTGCTGCCTAATCTTCTGGCGGTAATTCTAGGTTTGGCAGCCATCCTGTTCATTTCGGCCGGGCGGCTAGATTGGATCCAGTCTTGGGCCTTCGTGCTGGCCTTTGGCTGTTTTCTGACTTTCTACGGCCTGTGGGTGTTTCATAACGATCCTGGACAGTTGAACGAGCGTAGTCAGGTTGGACAAAATACCAAGAGCTGGGATAAGGTCATCCTCGCCGCTTATACCATTCTTCTGGTTGGCATGTTGATTTTGGCAGGCCTGGATGTCGGTCGATTTAGGTGGACGTCAACTCCGCTGGCTTTGCAGATTCTGGGTTGGCTTGGTGCTGCTTTCTCCGGTTTTCTGGTCTTTTGGACCGTTTCAGTGAACACTTTTCTCTCCCGTACCGTGCGTATCCAGGACGACCGTGGTCAACGGGTGATTGATACCGGCCCTTATGGTTGTATACGCCACCCGATGTACCTGGGGGTGATTGTATTGATGGTTTCAATCCCCCTGTTGCTTGGCTCATTTTGGGCATTGATCCCTGGAGCGTTGATTGGTATTTTGTTCACCATCCGGACGGCACTGGAAGATCGCACGCTTGTGCAAGAATTACCAGGCTACTTTGAATACACCAGCCGTGTACGCTACCGGTTAATCCCCGGCATCTGGTGAATGGCAAGCTGTTGCTCCCACATTCAAGCAGAATGAACAGTTGGTCCTTCCCGAATTGCCCCGCTGGTAGCGGCAATCTTCAACCACACTCTCGTCCATCCTAGATTGGATTGAAATGAGTCTCTGATCTTTTGGAAAGTTGGAAAGCGGCGAAGATTTTTAATCGCCTTTTTCGTTGTCAATACCCATTCTCTTCGATGTTCCTAAGAAAAAAGGACGTTACACCTTTCCGCTATTCCGAAACACATCATATAACCGTTTTCCCCACCGATAATAAGCAGTCCGGGTACCTTGATGAACCTCCAACATGGTTGCCTGGGGCCTTGAAGAAGCCTCACGCATATTCTCAACAGCGGTTATCGAAATGTTAGTGAAATAATTAACCTTGCTGATGCCGGCTCTGATGGTTTCCTTGAACTGTGCATCGGAAATCCCCGTGCCTCCGTGCATGACCAGGGGGATATCCACCCGCTTGCGGATCTCGGCCACCAGTGTCAAATCCAGAGCTGGTTCGCCTTGGTAAAGGCCGTGAGCATTCCCAAAGGCGATTGCCAGAAAATCTACCCCGGTTTCTTTTACAAAGGTTTCTACTGTGTCTGGATCGGTAAAGCCGATCTTCCGGCTTCCAAACGAGCTGTATTCATCTCCCATGCCGACATGTCCCAACTCGGCCTCCACCCCCACCCCGACCGCATGGGCAGCCTCGACCACCCTACGGGTGTTGGCGATGTTTTCTTCGATGGGAAGTGTAGAACCGTCATACATCACATCCGTGAAGCCGTATTCAAGTACTTCCAGGCATTGTTCCACACTCGCACCATGGTCTAGCATGATGGATATCGGAACGTCCGTGTCTTCCGCCCTGCAACGGATATAGGCAGTAAAAGCGCGGCAGTTGGGCTGGGCAGCACAGGGTGAATAAATCCCCATAATGGCCGGGGCACGGTTTTCGATAAGCGCATCCATTATCCCCTCAACGCCCAGTATCTCGAATACATCGAATAGCGGAATTGCATAAGCCTCACTGCGGGCTTTACCCAATTCGGACTTGATCGAGGTGAGCGTCATGATCCGTTCCTTTCAGTACTTTCATTCACTGTTATTTCCACCCGGAATTCACTTTTTTCACCAGCCTGCAGGAATTGCAGGGTGCCTCGGGCACGTTCCTGGCTTCGTCCGGTGACGTGACAATTGGCTGGTTCAAGGCCAAGCACATAGGTGCCCTGTCCCATCATTTTCCACTCGACCAGATTGGGCAAGGTTGTTTTCTGGAAACGCACGCCCAATTCTAGATGGCGTGCCCGGTTCAGCAATGCCAGACAGGCCCAACCATTTTCATCTGCGGGTAAATCGTGGTAATAGACTTGCTCCTGATAATCAGGCGTGGGTGGTTGGAAGTGCATCCATTCGGTTAATCCTGGCTCGGCGATGGCATCGCGTGGTTCAATGGGATGCGGTTTGGAGACCAGTTCGGTGCTTTCATCCAGTAGAGGGAAACCCAGGTTGATATGATACAGAAGCATCAAGGGGATTGTGGTAGTTCCAAGATTTTCAACCACATCGTGGATCGCAATGGTATTGCTGCCTAATCTGACCGTGATGCGGCGTTTCAAGCGAAGATTTTCGCCAAATACACGCGCCTGCCTCATCTCTCCTGCCACCGTAAAATAACAATCATCATCCTGCCAGACTTCGTCCACCCCGAGGCGCTGGACAGGCAGATGTGAAAGACGACCATGCAAGCCTAGTGATTCACCCTCATCTTTTCCCGGCGAGCCAACAGAGGTCAGCCCACACCCGGTCAACAGGCCTCCGCCAAATGTTCGCAGCCAGTTGGTGGCTTGCGGATCATAGTACATCGGATGGCTGAAACCAGTCGGAGAGACCCAGGCCAGCGGTAGGCCTTTGTAGGAAGCCGGTCCGATGTCCATGCCGCGGTCACACAGGACGGTAAATGCCAATCCCGATCCACTTCGAAAGTCGGCTACGCGCAGTCCGCGCTCGCTGCCGTCCGACCATTCGCCCAATTTAACCCCCGCAAGTTGTGACAGGTCGCCTAGTTGATTCAATAGTTCGGTGCGTGTCCATTTCCTGTCGAATAGATAGGCCATAAGTAAATCCTTTCTCGTTGAATCTACCTCCGGAATGGTCAGGTCGCCAATGCCCGCAGGTAATCAGCCATGAGCGGCCACAAACGCTGATATTGAATAAACCGATCATCATATTGGCGCTGTTTGAGCGGGTCAGGGAGAAAGGTCCGGTCGGAATGCACCATTGCTTTTACCCCTTCTTCCAGGGAGCGAAAAACGCCAGAGCCTGTCCCGGCGAGGATGGCAGCACCCAGAACGCCGGCTTCGGTGATCCTTGGGCGCATGATAGGCCGGCCCAAAATATTAGCACAAATCTGAACCCACGCGTCGGATTTACTACCACCACCCACGGCGCGGAAATTCGTAATTTCGATGCCAGTTTCCGGAAGGTTTTCAAAACATTCCCGCAGGTAGAAGGTTGTGGCTTCGATCAGCCCTTTGAGTATCTCGCCGCGGGTTGTTTCCAGTTTCAAACCAGTTATGACACCACACGAATTGT
The DNA here is from genome assembly GCA_963827305.1 of uncultured Chloroflexia bacterium. Lineage (GTDB taxonomy): Bacteria > Chloroflexota > Anaerolineae > Anaerolineales > Villigracilaceae > UBA877. The sequence goes on along the minus strand of CAWHAM010000019.1, from coordinate 41,847 downwards.
CGATAAACTGTGGCGGACCAGTGGCAGTAAAATGTGGCAGCACCAGCACCTGGCTCGGCCTTTCAGGCATTTCAGCCAGTAGCAGGCTGTAAATATCCTGATTGCTGGCGTTCGCCTGTTGCCGTTCGAGGCGGGCAAAGGTATCCCGGTACCACTTTACCAGTGCGCCGCCCTGGTTATAAATGAAACTGACATACAGCCCTGGTACGGCGTGATGTTCTGTGTTCAGGCCGCGTTCCAACATCATGCTCTCTTTGGGACGGTGTGCGAAGACCGGCATCATGCACAGATATGTTCCCATGCCGTACATAGCCTGACCGGGGGTGATCACACCACAACCGACGCCATTGCAACATTGGTCATGCCCGCCGCTGACAATCGGGATTCCTGCCGGAAGACCTAGCTCCGAGGCGATGGACCCCCCGACCGTCCCAATGACCCTCCCGGATGGGACTGTGGCAGGCAGTTTTTCCCGGTCGAGGCGCGTTTGTTCCAATAATTCGTTGGACCAGTCGCATTGTCCGATATCGAACAATAGTGCCCGGTTAGCCAGCGAATAATCGACCCGGGCCTCTGCACCCAGCATGAATGAGACAAATCCACTCCAATGTAGAAAGAAACTGGTTTTGCGATACAGTTCTGGCTGGTGTTCTTTTATCCACATCAACTTGGCGAATGTATACTGACTACCGAGCGGGTTACCATTGATACGGTAAGCCCTTTCAACAGGGATTGCGTTTTTTAACCGCGATACATATTCCGTCCCACGCATATCAAAATTCAAAAGAGACGGGCCAAGGATTCTCCGGTCAGCAGTCACCGGAACAACGGCCTCTCCAAGCGACGAAACACACAAGGCTTGGATAGGTTCTGCGGCAGATGTTGCAGCTGCCTTGCGGATGGTCTGTTTTATCAGTTGCCAGACTTTCAGCGTGTCCAATTCCGCTTGACCGGGGCTGGTGCGCTGATAATCATATTCCTCATAGGCCAGAGCAACCAGATGCCCATCATCCGCGAAAACACCCGCCTTGCAACCACTCGTACCAATATCAATTCCAAGCAAACTCATATTCACGATACCTTGAAATATCCTTGGATTGGACTTGTTCCGCTCAACTCAGGCGTTCCTGCGGTAAAGCCACATCGAAATTGAGGTAATGTCCCAGCGCCTCAACCAGGGGAGATTTGACCTTGCCGGGCGTGACGCTGACATGATGACGATGTCCTGTGGTGCCTATATACAGGAGCACATCCTGCAGATTGCGAATCTGCGCCACACCCGCCACACCAAAGTAATTGGCTGGAATGGGATCACGCGTGAAATTTCCTTCACCCAGGTACATCTTAACTTTGCCTTCTTCAGTCATCAAGCTGCCAAAGGTAAATTCCATCGGTTTTTTGCGACCCACATTGCAGCCATAGCTATTGCCCGCGCCCACCGAGTTCATCAAAATTGAATGATCGGTTACATGTCCCTTGCCGTCCATCAGACTGGCAGGCATCGGACCGCAATGGAACAGGATGCATTTGTCTTCTTCGTCGCCATAGTTGTTATTCCAATCGAGCACACCGGACGGTTTATTCGAGGCCAAGTGCAGTGCCCTCATCACCACGGCATTGCCTAAATCCACTTCACAAGCAGTAGCCAGGCCGGTATCATTCAGGACGCCCATCGCCACACAGGGTGAGATGCCCATCTGCTGCTGCATTTCGGTCCAACATCGGATTGCCATGGCATTGAGCTTGGCTTCCCCCGCGAGTTTATCGAGGGTGACGCTCAAACGGACGAGATTGTCGAAAGCTTTCTCTGGGACGCCTTCCCACGAGGAGGCAAGCCGCAACGCTTCTGCCTTTTCAGCATAGATTGGCTCTTTGGGTTTAACTACCTTCATCCGCAGGAATACATCCGACATATCGAAGGTTTCCACCGTGATGCCATGTCGCTGAAGAGTTACTTCGTCGATCCGAATAGTCTTAAAGGGCGTGGTACGCGCCCCAATTGCACCAACGACCATGCCCTTGATACCGTTTGCAACCCGGCAAATTCGATCGAACTGGTCTACATTCGCTTTGAACTGCTCCGACCCCGGCATTACAGTATGCGGCTTTAAAGCGGTGAATTTTACGCTATATTGCCGGAAGACATCCATAATAGAAATCTTTCCGCAAAAGGCATCGCGCCGCAAGGCCGGGCTCATTTTGTCGTATTCATCGGGGTAAGCCTGAATCCAGATTGGTACGCCGGCTTCCTGCAACGCCGCCACTGCGCCGGTCTCATCGCCAAAGTTCGGCAGACAGACGATCACTCCTCCAAATTTGCCGCGGTTGGCCCGCAGGAAGTTGGCGTAAACTTCCCCCTCTTGAGGAGTTTCCACCGCACCATAACGCGTTGCGTCTTCCTCAAGCAGTAAAACCTCATGGCCTAAGGCATTCAAGGTGCGCTTGAGTTCGGTGCGGGCGTCCGCGATCAATGAGGCAGGGAAAAAGCCGCGGTTACCAAAGAACAATGTAAAAACAGTCTTATCCATATGATAATGATCCTTTCCTTTTCAGGAAGTAGAGGCGTGTTACGGCGTAAAGTGGGATCCATTCCATCTTGACGGGTGCTCTCTTACCCTGACATTCTCTCTACGGGGGGGCGTACCAAGCGCTTGGGGTCTTCAGGCTAGAGCTGACAAAGTGTTGTTTTATGATGGTTGACATCCGCGTCTTTATCGATCCAATTGACCGCAAGCATACCACAATCATACAGTAACCCACCTACCCCCGCAACCCTTTTACAATAATTCTAAAATGCTCCCTCAACCTTCTCCCAATGGATGTGGGGTGAGGAGAATGATAGGGAATATTGACATGTAGGCTCTTCTTGGGTAAAGTATCAGTGAAAATTACCGATAACGTTTTCGGGAGCGATAGCGGTATTTTTTTATCAGGACAACTTATGGAACTGACCAATATTCAATTCGATCCCGACCTTGGAGTTGGAGCCATGAATGCCACCCTTACTCGACAAAAAATCCATCTTGGTGCAGCCTGGTATCCGGAGCATTGGCCGGAAGAACGCTGGGCGGAAGATATCCTCCTGATGCAGGCAGCCGGTTTAACGGTAGTGCGCATGGCGGAATTTGCCTGGTCAACAATGGAATCTTCTGCCGGGAAGTTCACCTTCGACTGGCTGGACAGGGCCATCGACAAACTCGCCGCGGTCGGGATCGTCACCGTGTTGGGCACCCCTACGGCTGCACCACCCGCCTGGCTGGTCGAGAAATATCCCAATATATTAGCAGTGGATGAAAGTGGCCGGCGTGTCCAATTCGGCAACCGCTGCCACTACTGCGTCAATTCTCCCGATTTTCACAGCGCGGCATTACGCATTGTTCGAGCGATGGGGGATCATTTCGGTTCGAACCCGAACGTGATCGGCTGGCAAATCGACAACGAATACAACCGCGTCTGCTATTGCGAGACCTGCCGGTCCCAATTCCAGGAGTTCCTGGCCGGTAAATATGGTTCGCTGGAATCGCTTAACCAGCACTGGTCGACAGCCTACTGGAGTCAAACCTATTCAGCCTGGGAGCAGATCCCCTTCCCTGTGGGCATGCATAACCCGGGATTGATGCTGGAATTCAAGAACTTCATCACAGCCTCCTACCGCAAATTCCAGCAACTTCAACTGAAAGCCCTGCGACCCATCCTGAAGCCTGAAGTCTGGATAACACATAACTTCATGGGCTGGTATGGCGGCTTTGACCATTATAAAATGTCTGCTGACCTGGATATGGCTTCATGGGATGACTATATCGGCACAGATCATCACGAAATCCTCGGACATGGTGTAATCCACGATTTGACACGCGGCTTCAAACGGAAAAATTTCTGGGTGATGGAAACCCAACCGGGCACAGTGAATTGGTCGGGCGTGAACAACTCCTTGTACAAAGGGGAAGCCCGGACGATGGCCTGGCAGGCAGTCGCCCATGGTGCGGATGGGGTGCTCTACTGGCAGTGGCGGTCTGCCCTGGGAGGCCAGGAACAATATCACGGCACGCTGGTGGATCCAGCCGGGCGGCCTCGCCCTATTTATGCTGAGGTCCAGATGATCGGGCAGGAGTTTGCCAAAGTCTCAGATCTGCTGGCCGGTTCTACGGTCAGAACAAAGGTTGCCCTGCTGAACGACTACGAAAGTCGCTGGTCCATCGATTTCCAGCGCCACCACAAGGAATTTGACTACGTTGCGTTCTTCAACCATTTTGCCCGTCCACTGGCGGCCCATGGTATTCCTCTGGATGTGATTTCCGCTGACGAACCGCTTAGCGATTACCGGCTTGTGTTTGCCCCGGCGCTGATCCTATTGGATGATAAACGTGTCCAAAACTTGAAAGAGTTCGTCCGTCTGGGCGGTCACCTTGTCTTGACCGCCCGCTGTGGAATGAAAGATCGCAGCAATGCGTTCCTGCCCGAGAGGCAACCAGGCCCACTGTCGGCTTTGGCCGGCGTGGAAGTGGAAGAATATTTTGCCCTGGATGAAAATGTACCTGTCAAAGGAACGATATTCACTGGTTTCGCCAAAATATGGGCAGAACGATTGAAGATTCTGGATGAACAAGCCATCGCGGTGATCAGCGAATACCAGCCCTCCAATGGCTGGTTGGACGACCAGCCAGCCATCACCGTCCGGGCAGAAGGAAACGGGCTGGTTTATTATATTGGCGCCTGGCTGGATGAGGCCTCCCAGCAAATATTGATCAGCCATATCCTGAATAACGCCAACCAACGCGGCGTTGAAACACCTCCTGGCGTCGAATTGCGTAGCCGTGTGCGGCCCGCTGGACAGGATATTTATTTCCTGATCAACCATGAACGCACAAACCGATCTATTCACCTTCCCTGGAAGACATATGACCACTTGAGTGGTGAGAACCTTGAAGAAACATTTACGCTCGCGCCCTACAGCGTCTTCGTTTTTTCCCGCCTTGTAGAAGAAGCAATATGATAATGGGAGGATGCGGAAACCTGTGTATGCACAACCTTTGTTTGTTTTGGAGTAGGATCCCTGGCTGTAATCGTTCACCAGGAAAGAGTCCTGGAAGAAATGGTATTTTGGTCGAGCAAGCCCAAAATCGGTTATATTCTTATTAAAAGGAGAAGGTAAAGTGTCTCAATTAGGAGTTCCTGAACTGCTTATTATTCTCGTGATTGTCATTCTGCTCTTTGGAGTGGGTAGGATCGGTAAAGTAGCCGGTGAGTTAGGCAAAGGAATAAAATCCTTCAAAGATGGCTTACAGGGGGAGAAGAAAGATGAGCAAGTTGAAGAGAAGAAGACCATAGAACCGAAGTAACGCCAAGTGATCTTTCGATGATGGTTGCCTGAGAACGAAAAAGGGGAACAATTGGTCTCAATTGAGTTACATTCTCGAAAATCACGTTTGGTTCTTCACAAATAAGCGGCTTCACGATTAAGCATGGCGGATTCGCGTTCAATCCTCCATGCTTCTTAATGAAATTTTCACTGAGATCCACCACCACTCCACCAAGTTCCCGTCAATCAATCCGGTGACCTGGATTATTAGTGACCCACTCGTGTACATCGTCTTGAGTCACAAGAACGCCGACTGGTAAAGTTACTTGAGCAGTCTGCTATAATGGGTCTGAAAGGTCGATTAATATTTATGGAACTATTCGGCATCGGGCCTCTGGAAATGGTATTCATCATCCTACTGGTCATTATCATTTTTGGTCCAAAAGATATTGTGAATGCCAGTAAAACCGTTGGTAAAAATCTGAATAAATTTATCCGCTCCGACACCTGGAAAACCATAAACCAGACCTCACGCGAACTAAAAAACCTGCCTGCCCGATTAATGCGGGACACAGGCTTGGATGAATTGGAAAAATCTACCAAAGAGGAAATGGCGAGGGTCGACACAGCCATCCACGAGTCGATTAAGCCAGCCTCATCGCCTGATACCCCCCCGGGAGTCGTCCAAAAACCTGCCGGTCCATCGAATACCGATCCCACTATCGAACCGCCTAAAAAAGATTCCACTGAGTAGAAATCATGCGGAAATTCTTTCAACGCTTCTGGCGCATCATCACCTTTCCGTTCCGGGGTCTCTGGTGGCTGATCACGCTGCCGGTCAAAGGTTTCCGGAAAGTTAACGCTTTCCTTCTCACTGAACCGGAAGAACGTCCCCTTGGCGAGGCACTGGCGGATACTTTTCAACGGCCTGCTGGTCTGCTCGAGCATTTCGAGGCCCTGCGCAAGCACCTGACCCGTATGTTGATTGGTCTGATGATTTGTGTTGCCATCCTGTTTGCCTTTACGCCGCGCTTGGTCGACCTCCTGGCCAAACCTATTGGGGGCATATCCGCCCTGCGGGCAATCGAAGTAACCGAATCAATCGGTGTGTTCATGCGCGTGGCGCTGCTGGGCGGTGTGGCGCTCGCTTCCCCATATTTAGCCTTTGAGTTGTGGCTGTTCGCCGCTCCAGGACTGAGACCCCGTTCCCGTATACTCGGCCTGGTCAGTATTCCCCTGGTAATGGTGTTCTTTGCCGGAGGGATGGTTTTTGCCTACTTCATTCTTCTTCCACCTGCCCTGCAGTTCCTGCTCCATTTTATGGGCGTTCAGGTGATTCCGCGCCCATCTTCCTATATTTCTTTCGTGACCGGGATCTTGTTCTGGATCGGTGTCACTTTTGAGTTTCCCTTGGTTATATATGTACTGACATTGATGGGTATTGTCCAGCCCAAGTCTCTCCTGAAGTATTGGAGGATAGCCGTTGTTATTATCGCCATCATTGCAGCTGCCGTCACGCCCACCACCGATCCTGTCAACATGTCCCTGGTCATGGGGCCAATGATTCTATTGTACTTTACCAGCATCGGTTTGGGATATCTGGCCTTGATCGGCCGCAGGAAAAGGGCTCAGGAAGCAAAGTAAGCCTAGCCTGGTCAAAGCTTGGTCACCGGACGGATGATGTTTTTTTTGAAAAGGAGAAAAAAACATGTTGTTTAGATCCTTTGGACTTCCAGAATTGGTGATTATCCTCGTGATCGTTATTCTGCTCTTTGGAGTGGGCAGGATCAGCAAGATTGCCGGTGAGTTGGGCAAAGGAGTAAAGTCATTCAAAGATGGACTTCAAGGTGAGAAGAAAGAAGAACCCACCGAAAAGAAGGAGACCTCTAAAGAGGATAATTCTATAAACCCCAAATAAATCATTTTATTTTCAAGCAAGGTGATGGTTTTCTGCGAACAAGGGGTGCGATGGGCATTTCCATCTGGAGGGGATCAGCCTGTTTACGTCTACTCCTGGAAATATGTGAATGAATTAACTTGGGGTCATTACCTGGCAAGATACGATTTGAATGGTGAGGACCAAATCGCGTTGTGTCCATATCCACAGGTTTGGCTGAATGTGGCTATGGATTGGCAGGCGGCAACTGGTCGTCTCCGGGCGAAACCACTTTAGGCCATCATGGTGTTATAGTTAACTATAAAATGCTCAAATATGGATTCGGTGGCGCAGACAAGGTTTTTCCCCGGATGAGATCGTTAAAACCCTGTTGAAGTCGGCTATGAATCAGTTACAATAGTCAATCAGAACCCGTCATTAAGTCCTGATATTTTCAAAACCGCTGTAATACCGGCCATGTTTGAACATGCTGGAGTTGAGCTATGAAAGATGAACTGTATCACTTCATCGTGGGAGTGCTGGATTTGTTCCTATGGGGTGGGGAACTGGTCGGGGAGGAAAACATGCCCCGACGTGGACCGGCAGTCTTTATTGCCAACCACCTGGATGCTACTGGTCCGATTGCAGTTGCCTGCTCAATCCCGTTACGTATGTATGCCTGGTCCGTGGCGGATATGGTGGACGAGGGAAAAGCAGCTGCCTGGTTGAAATGGGACTTTGTCGAACGCACGTTGCATCTGAAACCACCAGCCAGTGCCTGGGTGGCAAAGTGGCTTTCCAAAATTACCGTACCTTTCCTGCGGTCGTTGGGCTGCATACCGGTATATAAGGGTGACTATGACCGGATGGTCGATACCCTGCGGTTAAGCATGGATGTGCTGCGACAGGGCAAATTCCTGTTGGTCTTTCCGGAGGACAACCTACTCCTTGAGGATCCGGAGACGCACATGAAACCATTCCAGCGCAGTTTTGCCCGTCTGGGTGAAATGTATTTCGAGGAGACCGGGGAACGGCTGGATTTCTATCCGGTGGCAGTCCACTCGGCCGGCTACGTGACGATCGGGAAACCGGTGATATTTAATCCACTTAATACGGTGGGACTCGAACGGCATCGGTTGAAGGAGCTGCTGGAAAGCACTGTCCGGGCGATGTACCTGCAAGTGGAGCACAAAGCCGGCAGCGAGGTCGCTGCATTGACACCATTGCACAAATAATACCTTCTTCGAGGAATTATCTATTTTAATGAAAAAAAATTCCGCCAGACACCTGATCCTGGCAGTCATTATTCTTCTATGCCTCCTGGGAGGCATCCTTGATATATATGCTACAGCCAAAGGCCCTTGGGGGTACAACGATCCTGTGGAATATATCGCCACCGCCCGCAGCCTGGATGCCGGACAGGGATTGGGCTATGTCCAGGGGAATGCAAGATTTTCACCAATCAAAATTCACCCGCCCTTTTACTCATTGGTGCTGGCTGTCTTTGGGTTCTTTAAGGCAAACTTGATTGTTGCATCCCGTTGGCTGAATATCATCGCCTTTATGGCCTGTATATTCATGGCCGGATGGATTTTCTACCGGTACAGCCACGCCCCGGCAATGGGGATCTTGACAAGCGCGCTCCTGCTTGCATTCCCTAACATGATCTGGATGTTCAGTTCGGCCTATTCAGAGCCCCTCTTTATATTCTTAATCGTGTCAGGGGGCTTATGTCTGGTTACATATTTGCACAGGGAACGCTCATCCCTGTTTATCACCAGCGCCGTATTGATTGGCTTGATCCCAGCCACCCGTTATGCCGGAACTGCAATGGTTGCCTCGGGTGCCATAACCATCCTCCTGCTTTCCTCGGGAAAAGCCGGGGTTCGCTTCAGGAAAGCGCTCCTGTTCGGTTTCCTGGCCAGCCTGCCGGTCCTGGCTTGGTTGATCTGGATATATTTTTCCAGCGCCCACAGCCTGGGAGGCCGAAGTTTAGGCCTGAATTGGAATGGGTTGGCTGACCAATTCAGAACCTTCCGGGGGTTGTTTATTGATACCGTGGGTAGGTGGGTTCCATTCCAAAGTACCAAGCTGGCCCTGACCTATCGTTTCCGGTTCCTCCTAGCGGGAGCCGGACTGGCGGGCATTCTGGCGCTTTCCACCTGGGCCATTCTGCGATTGCGAAAGAAAGCCAGCTCGGCTGAAAATCGTTCAGATCTGTCAATCTTTGCCTACTTTGGCATGTCAGCGTTCTTTTTTGTTGCCGTGTTGCTTGTTACTTATCTATTTACACGCCCGAAAATTGATATCGACAATCGCATGCTCCTGCCCCTGTTCGTCTGTTGTGTGATGACCCTTTATAGCGCTTTTAACTTGTGGCAGGTAGCCTGGTCCAGGGACGGGAATCTCGCTCTTTTAAAGATAACCTGGTCCACAGGCTGGAAATCCGTTTTAAGGAAGGCGGCCTGGTCCAACGGCTGGAAGATTTTCTTTCAGAGCCTGGCCTGGCTGGTGGCTGCCGCCTGCCTGGTCTGGTACATTCCAAAAGCGCAGGATATGCTGACTTTTTATCATAAAGGGGATGGATTAACGGCTTACCACTGGGGGCATTCGAAGATCATCCAGGCCGTGAGCGCTCTCCCGGATAATCAACCGGTTATTTCCAACGACTGGCAGCTCCTCCTGCTCTGGACCGGTCGCCCGATCTACGGGACATGGGTTTCGTTTCCGACCACTTCACCAATTCAAACGACCCCTTATGGCACTCTCCAGAGCGACCGCGCTCAGGTTGTTTTTTGTTCACAGGGAGCCGCGCTGGTGATATTGAATGATTTTTCCTCCCAGTTCCCGGGCAAGCTGGGCAAGATATCCAGCGACCAGGTGAAGAAACTGTTCGAAGGGTTGAAAGTCTATGGGACCTACCCGGACGGAATAATTTATCTTTGCCCTTGATTTAGAAATGGTCACTGGTTAATGCAACGGGGCGGCCGGTCAGCCGCCCCGCTTATATTTCACTCATCTTTCTCCCCAGAGGAAAGTCCTACTCGTCGGTCAAGTCGGTGATTCCTTCCCTTAGGGCATACAGCGCGGCCTGAGTACGGTTGGCAAGATGGAGTTTATCTAGAATGCTGCTGACATATTTCGCAATGGTCCGTTCGTTGACAACAAGTTCCGCAGCGATTTCCTGATTACTGAGGCCGCGCGCAATCAGACGTATCGTTTCCAATTCGCGCCGAGTGAGGGGGTCCGCGGTATAGAGTAGCTCGGAAGGATGGTTGATCTCCTGGATCAGTTTGACCGCAATGGAAGGTTGCAGGGATGCCCGCCCTTGCGCTACATCCCGGATGGCCTGTATCAATTGCTCGCGTGTGGCATCTTTAAGGATGTAACCCAATGCTCCCGCCTTGATAGCCTGATACACCCGATCAGACTCAGCGAAACTGGTTACCACCAGGATGCGCGCACCCGGTGCGATTTCCCTTATCTTTGGGATGGTGGCGAGTCCATCCAGGCCGGGCATGACCAGGTCGAGCAGGACAACATTCGGCTTGGCCTGTTTGACAATTTCCAGGGCTTGGTTCCCATCGGATGCCTGACCGACCACTTCGACTTCCGGATAGTTGGCAAGGATTGCCACCAATCCTTCCCTGACAACAGTCTGATCATCCACGACGAGCAAACGAATTTTATTCATTGTTTTTCTCTCTTTTACTAGTACGAGGATTTTTGTTCGTGCCAATCTTTACGGTTACTTTTGTCCCTTTTCCGGGGGCTGACTTGATGGTTAATGTTCCATCTGCCTTGGCGACTCTTTCCTGCATAATCCGCAATCCCATCCCGCCTTTACCTGTGGCCTTTGGATCGAACCCGCGACCGTCATCCATCACTTCAAGTGTAACAGATGTTTTCCGACTTTTGAGGAAAATCGTCACAGATCTCGCATCGGCATGTTTCATTATATTGTTTAATGCTTCCTGTGCAATATAATACAACATGGTTTCTTTTTCCAAAGATAAATCGATATCGTCATCTGCCAGCAGCCGGGCTTTGATATCAGCCCGCCCCTCCACGGCAGCCAGACGATCGTGCAGGGCTGCCACCAGACCAGCATGCTCCAGATCCACGGGTTTCATTTGGAAGAGAAACAGGCGCATCTCCTTCAGTGCTTGCCGGGCATTCTCGCCAATGCGGGATAGCTCAGCCGCCTGAACGCTCGACCCGGTCTCCAAATGAGCCTGGGCGGCTTCCGTTAACGTCACCAGGCCATATAGCTTCTGGGATATCGAATCGTGTAAATCGTGGAATAATCTCTGGCGTTCCTCCAGGGCAATGGCAAGTTGGCGCTGACGGTCACTACGAATGAAAGAAGCCAACTCCTCGGCAACAATCGTTAAGCGGGTAATCTCGTCCATTCCAAAAGGCAGACCACTTTTTCGGATCAGACCGATCACACCCAAAACCTGCTCTCCAGTGATTAAGGGGAGCAATAACAGGGATTTGTTGCCTGATTGTTGCATGGATGCTGGTAAGCGTGGATCTGTGAAGACGTCCGGAACGAAGAACGGTTCCTTGCTTTCAAGGACTTGTGCCACAATCTTGGCCACCCGTGGCGAGGAAGAGAGATGATCAAGTCTATTCTGGGGGATCCCTTGGTGAGCCGCCAGATAATACCCGGGCGTACCGGCTTTCGAGCTGCTTTCTTCCAGCAGGAAAATCAGGCTGGCCTGGCTTTGAAATGAATACATGATTTGAGAGCTGGTCTCCGCGAAAAAATCGTCCAGGCTCAAGGTTCGAAACGCCGAGCCGGAGATGGAATGTAAAAGCACGAACATTTCATCTCTGGCGCGTTGTCGGGCATTATCAGACATTCTACGTTCAGTAATATCGCGCCAAAGAACAACCTTGCCCATCAATTGTTCCGGTAGGCGGATTAGAGGCAGGATGCGCACACTCAGATAGCGCAATTCCCCTTGCAATCTCACGCTTCCTTTAATTTCCGCTTCTCGAACGGAAGGTTCCTGGTCCAGCTTGGGCCAATTCTGTAAGATATCTTCTGCCGGCTTGCCGAAGGCTTGTTCACGCGAGACATTAACGAGTGCCTCTGCAGCTGGGTTCAGATCCACAATCCGGTTATTTAAATCCAGCACCATCCAGCCATCGCTCATACTTTCAATCACATCATCACGTGCGATGGGGATAATATCCAACAACTTGAAATGATAGATGCTATAAACGAGCAACACTCCCGTAATCGCAAATGAGACCAGGGGTGGTTCCAAATTAAGGACAAGCGCAAATACGACCAGGCTGAGAATCTTGGTCAGGATCGGGATGAATACTCCAATGACGATCGTCATGGACTGGAGTATGTACTGCTTTGATTTGTGGAGAAAAGTCTGGGTTAACAGGATTAATGCAAGAATAACTAGACCATCTGAATACGAGGCGTTGATCCAATACCAGGGACTTGAGGTCAGGACTATTCCCATGGTGGTTAATTTATGACCTGTGGAGAAATACCCTTGCCATCGATTCGTCCAGAACAATATCTGCGTCGTCAGAGGTTCCAAACACAAAAGGAAGATACCCCACTTGCCCAACCACTCTGCATGATTGGTGTAAGCAAGTATGAATGTCAATAAAGCGGTAGCAGTGGCGGTTGCGCTTAGATAGACCAAAGCAAGCCATAATGACCCACTTGACCGCGTTTCTAATAGAAAACCATACGCACATGACCAGATGGTCAGTGCAAATGAAAAGACAATCAGGCTTGTGGCCCCACGGACTTTTCGCTTGCGTAGGACCAATATGGCGATGGTTACGGCAATTCCTATGACAGAAATAGCAATTCCAATTGCCATGTACAGGTCACCTTCTGAAAAAGATTGCCCGATGGAACATTATTGCATCACCAGTAAGGGCTTTCCTGGTGAATCGCGCTATCCAGGATCATCACTCAGCCTCAGGTTCCAAAGGATTCATCCTTTAAATTTGGAGCAGCTAAGCCCGGTAACTGTTTAAAACGTGGATCATCTCGGACGAAATCGAGATTGGGGTCGCGACCCACCACATTCGCTCTAACTTGCCTCTTCTCTAGGGCCGTTGCCAGTAGTTCAATGGCTTTACCGGTATTTCCGCAAACAGATTCAAAGACGGCCCGGTTATATTCTGTCTCTTGCTCCACAAATGGAAGCGCAAATTTCCTTCGCTCATCGGCCAGGTTAGTCTTCCCCAACAAATGGTAACAGGCCACCAAAGATGAATTCGCCGGGAAATTTTGCGGCTCTAGGAGGATGGCTTGCTTGTATGCAATTATAGCATTGGATAAGCGCTTCTCTATGTGGTAGGCATGCCCAAGATTGATCCAGATTTTGACATCCTGAGGATTAAGCCGGATGGCTTTCCGGTAGGCCCGTATGGTTCTGGGTAGCAGATCCAATTCCAGATAGACGGATCCCAAATTCCCCCAGAATTTAGCCAACACTATATTATCGTTCAATAGTTTAGCAATTACGATGGCTTGCTTCAATCGTTGAATGGATTGATCATATGCCTGTTTTGCTTGGTACAGCGCGGCCAACTCCGAAAGGAGGCCCAGCCGCTTCAAATTGAAATCCACTTGTTTTGGAAGTTCACGTATCGATGTTTCGTACGTTTCGATCTGTTCGTCAAGGTTTTCAGGGTGACCAGGAATGTCCTGCACGAGTAATGGCAATTCATTGGCTGAGATCGCCAGATTTCCCCGTTCTGAAGAGTCATTGAATTCCAACACTCGGTGACGGAAGGCCCAAAAATCTGGTGCATGCCGGGATAGTTCGATTGCTTCATCTCCAATCAGCCAGAATAAGGCTCGGATGGAATAGTCTACGAAATACTCCCGTCGCATATTGAGGGCTCGGTAAGCATTTGCACCTTCTTTACCGCCACCTGCGGAAAGTCCACTAACAGAGTAAATCGCCCTATCCCGGTCCAGGCGCTTGGAGAGTAATATGGGGACATCGAAGTGTCTTTTATCCACCTTGATTTGCACCAAATGTTGCTCGATTTTGGCCAGGCGTTCTTCCAGGGCGCGTTCTGCCTTGTCTCGTACGAATTCCGATTCATAAAAAACCAGGAGTATGGAAGGCCGTTGCCACTGGATTGCAAATGAAACCTCTTCGAAGAGCAGATCGATCCGCTCTGCAAAGGTCTCGGTGTATTCAGGCTTTTTACGGTCAGTTTTGCTTGGCCTGCTCATCAGATGGATATTTGGACAGCCATTAAGAAGAGTTCTTACACAGGACTATGGTTTCATAATTGGCACTGCACATATCGCTGTAATACAATACTGCTTTACCGGTTAGAAACATCGTAGCAGCCTTACCAATCCTTTTTAAATAAAAGGTGCATTTTTTAATGAAATTACCACCCTTGCGAAGGTTTGGTCGAATCATGGAATGAAATTGGATCCATATTTTTAACTTTATCCGCATTGTTGCCAGAAAAAGAACCTTCGCACCTATACCTGCCCTGTCCCGTCCGCCTGCGCCTGCCTGCGCCAGTACTGCAAGTACAGGTGTGGCGCAGGCACAGACGGGCCAGGACGGGGTGGTACACCTTCCTGCGTTGGTGCACATGTGCTTACGGCACTGCGGCAGGCAAGGTTGTCCTGAACAGTCAGCTTTAATTATACACTGGTTCAACCTCCGAGTTTCCGGATATACAGCGCGTTTTAATATACAATAGGGAAGTGAAAAAGAACTCAACCCATCGATGGTCCCTGCCTTTCTGGTACCTATTTGGTACAGTCTTTCTACTGCTGGCGACCACCTCCTGCGCCTTGTCACCGGTTAACCGTCCCTGGGTTTACGCTGACCTGCGGGCTCTCGGCTCATTGGATGCCCCCAGCCCTGCCACCGACATCCTGGCGGTCTACACCCGTACCACTGACCTGAGCGTGGACATCCGTGTTGACCTGTTGGATATTAATGCTGGAGATAAGTACTCCCTCAAACTTGCCCTATGGGATAACCGGGATTTCTCTCAAAACCCTTTAATGATCGATATTTCATCCACAGGCTATGTCCAGACCAGTGGGATTTGAGAGGGGAAGCCAGCCATCTGGCCACGCGTCGTCCAGAACTACCAGCTGGATAATGTCACGGTGAACCTGAACCGGTCATTAATTGGCCAAAGGTATCGGGTGGATGTCTCAACGTACACAACTGATCCGGTGACGCTGGCAGACGAAGTCCGCAATGTTCGTTCGGATGCCCAGCCGCCCGTGAATCGCGCTCCCATCCTTGTGGCATTCTGGGATGCATTCCCTGCTACTACTCCGGCCCAGGCCCTACGACGCTGGGACGGGGCGCACACCGGTCCGCTCGGCGATCGTCATGGCCTTTTGCATATCCTGAACGGAGCCGGACAGTTCGGTGTTCCAGTGGCACTGCTCGATCTTAAGAATCCTGCCAGCCTGGCTGCCCTTGATTTCATGGGCAATATTCCCATCTTGAAAGATTTATACGGACGCGGTTTGCTCATCCTGCCGGACGTGGCTTCTGGCGAATCGGCTGCCGTGGCCTTGGACCTCAGCCGCCGCGCCTCAGCCGGGTTTGATCTACCGGCCAGCCAGTTCGTTTACGCAGTTTCCGCGGACCCTTCGATCCTGCCTACCTCGTTGCCAGGCTATCGCGCCCGTTTCCTGTCTCTTGCAGATGCCACCCATCTGGCAAGCTCTGGCGTGACTCGGCTTATTCCCCTCCCACCCGCAGATACAATCCAGGCGACTGAAGATGGCCCCTCGTTGGATGTACGCCGTGCCATGTTCAGAACCGCCATTTCTCCTGATCCGGCCGATCTGGTGGCGTTGGGCGGGAGTTTGCCTCATTCCACCTGGGGTGATTCGGATATGGCCTATCCCACCTTCGAATGGATTGCCGCCCACCCGTGGATACAATCGCTGACAGGCCAGGATTTATTGACCTTCCCTGCCCAGGCGCAGCCTGCTGTATCCTTACCTGCGGCGATTAAACCTGCCTGGCTGGCAGATCTGCAAACCGCCCCCAAGAATTCTGTCACTCAATCCGCTTGGCAGACCTTCCTGACTCTCACTGCACCCACGACAGACATACAATTGCAGGCCCTGCGCAACGCCTATCTTGGACAGGTCGGTGAATTACTGGCGGCCGCCAAATGGGCCGAGAACAAGGCTCCTCGGGGGGATTGTACGGAGGATTTGAACGGTGATGGGCATGCCGAATGTATTCTGGCAAACCAGAATTACTTCGCAGTGTTGGAACCTGCTGGTGCGCGTTTGACTCATTTCTTCTATATCAATGCCAATGGTCCTCATCAGGTCGTTGGACCATCCTCGCAGTTTGCTGTCGGCTTGAGTGATCCGTCTGAATGGCAACCAGAGAACGGCGAGGCAGCCGATCCGAGCGTAATCCCCGGTGCATTCTCTGATAGCACTGGCACCTGGGCAGACTACACCCCAACCATTACCACTGATGGGATTGCCTTCACCACCCCGGATGGCAACCGGGTAAAAACATACCGACTGACGAAGATTGGTATCCAGGTGCTTTATCAATCCCACAATCCTGTCAGCACCCATATCCCGCTTGCCTTGGATCCTCAGGCATTTTATTCCGGTCCAACGGATTATCAGGCTATTCTCTCCCCTCATCTTTTGACCTGGAGTCTCTCAGGCGGGAGCAGTGTTGAGGTCCATACGGATGCGATCCTTTCCGCAGACGGGTTTACCTCCGCAATTCCGTTTCTTTCCTTGCCTGAAGACCCCAATCTGGAGTATCCGAAGGGAAATTATCTCCCGTTCCCGCTGTCTGTGGTTACCATTCAAAGTGACGGAGCATTTAGCGCAGAGATAATCCTAAAATGATGAATTGCACAATCGCACTGTTTATGGTAAAGTTTGTTAAGAAAACCAAGTTTGGGAGCAGGCTATGAAAAAGAGAGAAATTCCCGATATCATCATCAGTCGACTCCCGGTTTACCTGCGTGCACTTCGTCGGATGCAGGCGCAGGCCCAACAGACTACATCTTCTCAGGAATTGGGCGAGCAGGTGGGCATTTCGGCAGCTCAAATCCGCAAGGACCTATCTCAGTTCGGAGAGTTCGGCAAGCAGGGCACTGGTTACAACATTGCCTTTCTTGTCGACAAACTGCGCGAAATCCTTCAAGTGGAACGTGCTTGGGATGTTGCGTTGGTTGGCATGGGTGATATGGGTCACGCCCTGGCGCGCTATCAGGGATTTAGTGACCGCGGTTTCCGCGTGGCGCTGGTTTTCGATAATGATCCTCAGAAAATCGGCAAGCAGGTCGGTGCATATATCGTCCGGGATGCACGCGAACTGGGAAAGGTTATTCAGGAAGCCGGGATTAAGGTTGCCATGGTCTGTGTTCCTGCGGCGGTGGCTCAGGAAGTCACTAACCAACTGGTAGAGGCAGGGGTTAAAGCCATCTTGAATTATGCGCCCATCAGCCTGAGTGTTCCGGCCGGAGTGCGGGTACAGTACCTTGACCCGTCCATTGGTCTGCAAAGGATGACGTATTACCTGGACTGAGATCTGTCATATTTTTACCAATTTTATCAAACAAGCGGAGATCCCTCTTTGGCGGCCTCCGCTTTCTTATTCTCCTATACTGCATCGGCTGGAACCTCGCTTGCCGGCGTATAGGAATCTCCCTTTAAGCATCAGGAATCCGGGACGACTGCGAACCCCAACGCATTCGGTCCGACGTGCGTCCCGATGGCTGTGGTGACATTGACCAGCAAAGGCGGAACAGCCACTTTTAGTTTGACTTCCTCCAATAACTGACGTGCAGTCGATTCAGCATTGGTATGCAGCACAGCCAATCGCTCGAGCGTTCCCCAGGAATTGAGTGTTTCGATCATCCGCTCGACGCCCTGCAAGCGTGTACGCGCTTGCCCCAGTCGGTGAACAATGCCATAACGCAGTTCAATCATAGGGTGGAGGCGCAGTGCCCCTCCAATCATTGCAGCTGCCCAGGAGACGCGCCCACTGCGACGAACGTAATCGATGCTATCCAGAAGTGCAGTCAGCCGCACACGTTTGCGTAAACTTTCCACCAAGGTCAACACCTCATCATGAATGGTCCCTTGTGCTGCTGCTTCTGCTGCCAGAATAACCTGAAAACCAAGTCCCAGGCTGACTTGTCCACTATCCACCACCTTGATGCGTTCTCCAAATGCCTGCGCTGCCAGCCGGGCGGCATTGAAGATGCCGCTTAATTCATTCGGAGGATGAAGTGAGATGACATAGTCAATACCGGCTTCCAGCAACTTTTCGTAGCGTTCCTGGAATGCACCAACCGAGGGCGTTGAAGTTGTTGGCAAGGGTTTCAGACCTGGCAGGCGTATATAGAAATCTTCACGGCTGATATCCACTCCATCTACAAAGCTCTTCCCTTTAATGTTGATAAGTGCCGGAACGATCTCGATCCCTAATTGTTCGGCCAGGGCAGTGGGAATATCAGAGGTGCTGTCAGTGACAAAACCTGTTTTCATTCCCTCCTCTAATCAGCCGGCTCTATTACAAACAGACCGATACTGTGTGGTCCTAGCAACGCAGCCAGGTGTGGCTGAACAGGGTGTTCGCTAAACAATGTCCCGGGAAAAGTATCCTTTACGAACTGGCGTAGTGGGCCGGTACGCAGGCTGCCGCGACCCGCACTTCGCAGCAACGCAATCTGAGAAGGGGTTTCGAACTCACCCAGAAAATCCTGAAATGCCTCGAATAAGTGGCGCGGGGTGCGTACCTTTTCCATGGGGACAAGACGTCCTTCCTCAAAGGCAAATACGGGTAACATCCCCATCATCTCACCGACCACTGCCTGGGCATAGTCCATCAGGCCAGAATACGCCAGATAGATAAGTTCGGGTACACAAATCAGTGCGTAGACATGCGGGATGTTGGCTCGCAGCTGCCGATCGATCTCCCTAAGGGATGCCCCATCAAAGGCTTCGCCTGCCGCAAGCTGGACCAGCATCCCCAGCCCAAGTGCGGTCGTTTGCGAATCGATCACTTCTACAGTTGCCCCGTTACGGTGTTGTTCTGAAGCCGAAAGGGCATTCCTCATCATTGGATTAAAAATGAGGATAGCGAAAGCACTAGGATCGAGTCGTAATCACGGCTCAACCTGGTATAGAATCGGATGAATTCCTGCGGAGATGGGGAAATTAACTGCCTGTGGAGCCCGATACCACCTGGCAGGGATTTGCCTTCCTTAGGGACGGCGTCTTGGAGTTTGAATGGAATAACATATACACGATCAAGCCCGGGAAAATTGGACTGCGTGAACTGTACAGTACTATCAGTGAGGATGCAGACGTTCGGCATAGTATTTCTGCTTAGCGGGGATTCCGGCTACATCCGGCAAACACGGGATCATTCTACTGAAATGATGAATTGGTAATGCGGTTGGCTGCCGTCCTGTAATTCGATTTCCTGCGCAGGAAAGGCTGCGCGGACTACGTCTACGATCCGGTTGGCCTCATTTGACGACAAATCCTCGCCATAGAAGAGCGTGATCAGTTCGTGTTCGGCCGTTCCGGCTTTCTCCAGCGCGCCCAGGCATGATTTTTCCACAGAGCCAGTTGCGACGGCCAGTGTACCATTCACTAACGCAATAACCTGCCCTTGTTCCACCGAGACACCATCTATCTCCACCGTTCTTGTCGCGGTCGTTATTTCTATTGCGACAACATCCTCGATGGACTTGTTCATCCTGGCGGCGACTGCTTCCACTTCCCCGTCTGGATTAAGATGCATCATGGCTGCCAGGCCCTGCGGGATGTTGTGGGTGGGAATAATATAGACTTTCTTGACTGTTACTTCCTTGGCTTGTTGCGCCGCCAGGATGATATTCTTGTTATTGGGCAGGATGATGACTTTGTCAGTCGGCAGGTTCTCAAAGGCATCCAAAATGTCCTTCGTGGATGGATTCATCGTCTGCCCACCTTCAACAATGGCTGCAACGCCCAGGCTGGCAAAGACGCGCGAAATACCTTGGCCCGGCGAGACGGACACCACTGCGATCTGCCCCGGCTCAATATTGGCCGGTTCGATGCGGTTCGTAGTGGATTTTTTGTTAATATTTTCCATCTGGGCCACCAGGTTTTCCATCGCAATCTTGGAGATTGTTCCCAAACTCATGATGTAATCTACCGGTTTGTTGCGATTCTCATTTGGAACGTGGATGTGCATCCGGTACATGCCCTCCCCTTCGCCCACCTGGATGGATGTTCCCATCGTTTCCAATTCAGCATAGAAGTTATGCAAATTAAGTTCTTGGTTGGGAACAAAATCAACCACGACTTCAAAATCCTGACCTGGCTCGATGTCTTCCATTGCATTCTCCAAATTCATAGCCGACAGTGGCTGGACTGTTGCAGTTGGCGTATCCAGCGGCTCGCCATTGATGTAGCGTAGCATTCCTTCCAGGATAAAGAATAAGCCCTTGCCTCCCGCGTCGACCACACCCGCCTGCTTGAGAACTGGGAGGAGGTCGGGGGTATGTTCCACTGAAGCGTCTGCTGCCGTGACAACCCGTGCCAGAATTTCGATTGGGTTATCTGTCTCGAGCAGGGCTTCTGCCGCGGCATTTGCAGCATCCTTGGCAACGGTCAGAATGGTACCTTCCACCGGCCGGACGACGCCTTTATAAGCAGTATCACGCCCCTCAGCCAAAGCTCGGACCAGGCCCTGGCTATCCAGGATCTCCTGGTTATGCAGAGCGCGCGCAAAACCACGCCACAATTGGGAAAGGATCACTCCTGAGTTGCCGCGAGCCCCCATTAATGCCCCTTGTGATACAGCCGCAGCCATCTGGCCGACTCCGTGATGGCCGAGGCTGTCAATCTCATGGTAGGCCGATTGCATGGTCAGGACCATGTTCGTGCCAGTATCACCATCAGGGACGGGAAAGACGTTGAGTAGGTTTACCAACTGCTGATTGGCCCGCAACCAGGTCAACCCTGCCTCGACCAGTTTCTTTAGCACCTGCCCGTCGATCGGCGTCGACTTAAAACGCTCCAGCCGCGCTTGAACATCCGGATTCATACTTCTAAAATCTCCTTACATTAATCGGGATTGCTGACGCGCAGGCCCTGAATATGTACGTTTACATGATGGATCGGCATCCCTAGTGCCTTTTCCACCTGATAGCGCACCGCGTTGGCCACACTTTCGGCCACTGATGTAATCCGGGTGCCATATTCGATGATGATGTGAACATCAATATCTATTTCTTCGCCATTGTAGTTCACTGAAACACCGCGTGCTGGTTCGTGGGTGATGGTCATCGCCAGACCTTCAGCCAGGTTCCTGGGAGCCAACCCTACCACACCGTAGGAGGTCATTGTGGCATGGTAAGCGATTGTTGCCAGGGCACTTGGCGAAATGTGGATGGTGCCCAAAGTGGTCGTTTCTTCGCCCATAGCTTTATCCTTTGTCTATAAATAACACTCGACTTGTACAAGGGTGCGTTTCGTGGTAGAATACGCCGCTTGTTCAAAACAGGCAGGTCTTATCTGTTTGGAAAGGAAATTCAAGAAATGGCAAAATGTGCTCATTGTGGTAAGTCCACTACCTTCGGTCACAATGTTTCGTTCTCCAAGCGGGCTACCAATCGCCCGTTCCATCCGAACCTGCAGAAGGTGACGATCATTGAGAACGGTCGGAAAGTACAAAAGACGCTGTGCGCCAAATGCATCCGTACGCTGGCGAAGACGGCATAGTCAATTATTAACCTTCTGAGATAAGGTCACGGCTTTCGCCGTGATTTTTGTTTAATCGATACGATCAAGGATTTAACATACTCTGCAACGCTTGGATGCCTGCAGCGATACCGTTCGGATGTTCGAAGACCGCCTTCGCCGCGACGAAGGCATCAGCACCAGCTTCCCGGACCTGGGAAATGGTCTGGACCGAGATGCCGCCATCCACCTCCAACCAGGCAGATGAGCCAATTTCGTCCAATTTCCGGCGTAATGCAGCAATCTTCAGCACTTCCTCGGTCATGAATTCCTGGCCTGAATAACCGGGATGGACGGTCAAAACCAAGACAAGGTCAGCTAACGGGAGGGCAGCTTCCAGGCTGTTGGCAGGCGTGGACGGGATGAGCGTTACGCCTGCCTTGCAACCCAACTGCTTGATCAATTTCAAGGTGCTGGCGATCTCTGGACAGGTTTCAACATGGACGATCAGGTGGCTGGCTCCAGCGTTTGCAAAAGCCTCCAGCAAGTTCTCGGGATGTTCAACCATCAGGTGCACATTCAGCGGCAATTTCGTGGCCCGGCGGCATGCTTCGACGATGAACGGTCCCATCGTCAGGTTTGGCACGAAATGCCCATCCATGACGTCGACATGGATCCAGTCTGCTCCAGCCGCTTCAGCTTCTGAAATTTGCTCGCCCAGGCGGGTAAAATCTGCCGAAAGAATGGATGGGGCAATCAGGAAACGTTTTGTCATTTTCTCCAAACACCAGGGCCGGCTTCTGTTACCGTCTCACCGAATGGGCGGATTATACACGAAATAAACCCAAAGCCAGAAAGGAACCAGTCCCAGCGCAGCCACGAGCGCAACCAACCCTAGGCCAACCGAAACCCAATCTATTTCGGGTGCCAAAGTAGGTGAGCGGGTGTCACTGGCTGCTGGAGTGTTGGTCGCTGCGGTGACCGCTTCGGGGGTCAAGCTCAATGACGGAGAGGCTCGTGAGTTGCCAAAGTTCATCAGGACGCGTCCGAGTTGGTCTGCTGTCCGGTAGCGCTGGGAAGGTTCCTTCGATAGCACCTTCTTCTGGATCTTCTCAAGAACCGGCGGGATCTCCGGGAGCATCTCAGAGATCAATATCGGCTCGGCATCGAGGTGCAGGTGGGCCAGTTCGGTCGCGGTATCCGCATGGAAGGGCAGCGAACCGGAGAGCATTTCATACATGATGATGCCCAACGAATACACGTCTGAGGCAGGCGATGGAGCCGCACCGGAGGCTTGCTCAGGAGAGAAATATTGCGGGCTACCCCAGACCACCTCGCTCTTCTCGTCGTTCTTAATGGTGGAAAGTGCACGCGCAATACCGAAGTCGGTGACCTTTAAACGCATATCCGGTGTGACCAGCATATTTTGCGGTTTTACATCGCAATGCACCAACCCGGCGCGGTGTGCATATCCTATGCCTGCACAGGCCTGGATGAGCAATGGCACGGCCTCCTCGGGGTTAATCCGGCCGCGCTGATTTATGAGTGTTTTCAAATCCGTTCCCGGGATGTATTCCATGATGATAAAGAGTTGTCCATTATCCAGCCCAAAGTCATGGACGGTGACAATGTTCGGATGAGACAGATTGGCGGCTGCCTTGGCTTCCTGACGGAAACGATTCAAAAAGGCCTGGTCGCGTGAGTAGTCTTCGCGCAGGACTTTTACGGCCACCAATCGTTCCAGCATGGTATCGATGGCTCGATACACAATGGCCATGCCGCCTTTTCCAATTTGTTCAAGGATTTGATAGCGGTAGTTGAGCAGGCGAGGTTCTTCCATATAAAAGGCCTGCCGGGATTATAACACGGCGCTTTTATGCTTCATTCTGCCTCTGCCAAAGTATAATAAAGGCATGGCTGATGCATTGCTTATCTACAATCCTGCTGCCGGACGCATTTCAGTCCGTCCTTTCATCGGCGGTGTCATCCGGGTACTGAATGATCATGGCTGGCGTGTGGAAGTGGCTGAATCCGTCAACGGCCGCCATACCACCCAATTGGCACGCATGGCCGCCCGGGAGAACTTCCGCGCGGTCTTTACCATCGGCGGGGATGGCACGGCCGGGCAGGCGGCCAGTGGGTTGCTCGGATCGCAGACTGCCTTGGGAGTGCTCCCCGCCGGAACGACCAACGTGTGGGCGCTCGAAATGGGCATTAATGCCTTTGTCTGGCCGCATATCCGGGCATTACGCCAGAATACCCGCCTGCTGGTCGAAGCTCCGCCCTGTGCGGTGGATGTGGGCCTGTGTAATGGCCAGCCCTTCCTGATGTGGGCTGGCATCGGTCTGGATGCCATGACCGTTAAGAAACTTGACCCTCGCAAGCGTTTCGAAAAATATCTCAACATACCCGAATATTTTGCCGCCACCGTTTGGAATGCAACCATCTGGCACGGGATGAATTTGCATGTGACCGCAGATGGTAAACAGGTCGAAGGCCACTACTTGCTGGCAGTTGCCAGTAACATCCGCCATTATGGAGGGCTGCTTCAAATTTCTCCGGCTGCCTATCTGGACGATGGCAGGATGGACCTTTGGCTGCTTTCCGGCTCGACCCTGGCGGATGCCTTCCGACATTTCTTCGATATGCAGTCCGGGCGTCACCTGTCATCGGAGTTGGCGCGCTGTATTCCATTCCGCAAGGTTAGCATCGAGTCAGAGACGCCGTTCCCGGTCCAGATTGACGGCGAACCATTGCTTGGTGCACAGGCGGCTGTTCTCGAAGTCCTCCCGCAAAAACTGCTTATCCTGATGCCACCACAAGCCAGGTATTTATTGCAGATCGAAAAGGGTCAATTTACGGGTGCAGGATGAAAAATATTCTAAATGGCAAAGTCCTTATTGCGATGGTGGTTCTTGCCTCGCTGCTTCTTTGCGGCAGTCTGGTTTATATCCTGGTAATGCGCCCTGCCGCTGCTTCAGTCCCAAATCTGACATCGGCCACCTCTGTTTTGACCATTATTCCAGCCCCATCTTCCACGCCGCTCCCCTTGCCCCCCACCCTGACGCCAATCCCGCCCACCCCGGCACCCTCCTCCACCCCTGCGCCTGGTCAGATTGCCATTGGCGTGTATGTGCAGCCCGCCACTGGTGGTGTGGGCCTGCGGGTGCATACGCAACCTGCGCTGAATGCCGCCTTCTTTTCAGCCTTTGATTCGGAGGCTTTCCTGGTCACAAAAGGGCCGGAGCAGGCCGATGGTTATACCTGGTGGTATTTGACTGCTACCTATGACACTTCCAGGGCCGGCTGGGCTGTCCAGGATTATCTCAAGGCCATTCCTTCTCAATAAGTCTATGAAACCTGCTTCCATCACAGCCAGTCGCGCCAGGAAGGAATTGACCGTTCTTTGGGATGACGGGCATGCCAGCCGGTATCCGTTTTCCCTTCTGCGGGCGGGCTGCCCGTGTGCGGAATGCCGAGGCGGGCATGATCATATGGGGGATGCCCCCGATCCGGTTGTGTTTGCTTACCCCATCTCCGATTCACCCTCCACCCGCCTGACTACGCTTGTCCCGGTTGGTTCCTATGCCATTACACCGGTCTGGGAGGATGGGCACGATGCCGGGATTTATCAATGGCGCTATCTGCGGGCATTGTGTCCGTGTGGGGAATGCAGGCAGTAATTATTCCCTAGAGAAGCAATCAACTCCCGATGGTTGCCGTGGGTGGTAACGTTTTTGTGGGACTTACCGTGGGTGTATACGTTTTCGTTGGGCTTTGCGTGGGGGTAAACGTGGGGGTGATCGTCGGGGTTAACGTCGGGGTGTAGGTTGGGGTAATTCTGAGATGCTCGTAAGCCTGGGAGCGCCACTCTGCCGGCATTGCCATTGCAGGAAGGGCAATCAGTTGGTACCAGGCATTCCTGGCTCCTACAACGGATAATGGATCATCAATTTCCTCGAGATAGAGAGCTTCCCAGTAGTAGACTTGCGCCTTCGTCAGGTTTGTTTTCGCCAGTGGGAGAGCTTTCTGGTCGATTTGCATATAAGCATCACCCGGTTTCTTCTCCATCTCAAAGACGCGCCCAAGGTCAAGCTGTGAATTAAAATCACGCGGATCGTAGGTGACAGCCAGCCGGAAGTCTGCTTCGGCCAGATTGGCTTTTTGAAGGGTAAAGTAAGCGTAGCCGCGCTGGTAATAGGCTTCGGCATTTTTCCGGTCGGCCGCAATGGCTTTGTTGAGGATATTTATTGCGTCCTGAGACTGTCCGGCAGCATTGTAGGCCGTCCCCAATGAGAGAAAAGCGCTGGTATCATCCGGCTCATAGACGTTGTAAGTCTGCAGCACACTGACAGCTTGCTCGCTCTGGCCCGTGGCGATATATGCCTGCGCCAGTGCCAGATAGACTGGGATAAGCGTGATATCCATCTGGTTGGCACGTTGCGCCGATTCGAGCGCGGCCGCGTTCTCACCCAGGCCCAGCTGTGCCTCTGCCAGGTAGTAGTAGACCAGTGCAGAATCCGGGGTGAGCTCCAAGGCAGCCTGGAAGTCCGCCTCGGCCGCGCTCGGGTTGGCCGGGAGCAGGTACTTGCCGCGTTCGATGTAAGCCTCGGCAAAGTGCGGGTCGAGAATGATGGCTTCATCCAGATCCTTGCTCACATCTGCGGTCGGGTTCAGGTCCAGGTTGGCCCGGGCGCGCCCAAGGAATGCCGGTGCGAAATTGTGATCTTTATTAATGGCTTTCTGGTACTCGTCCCGGGCCGGGCGAAAACTGCCCTGTCCACGATAGACCTCACCGATGTAATAATCTATGTCCGGAGCAGCCGGCTCCAGGCCTTGTGCCTGTTGGAACAAGGCCAGTGCGTTTTTGTAATCTTTAGCACCCAGGAAACGCAGCCCTGCTTCATAAGCACTGCGGCTGGTGATGGGATGTTGGGTGACCACGTAAAGCGGCGTGGGTGTGTAGGTCTTGTCCAGGAACATCCAGAGCGGCGTCGGTCCAAGGAAGGTCGGCGTTGGGGTACGCAGGCTGGCAATCGGCGTATTGGTGGGAGTGTGCGAACTGGTTGCAGTCGGATAGCGGGTGGGGGTGTGGGTCATGGTCGGTTTTGCAGGCCTCGGCACCAGCATATAACCGCCGACGGACAGGCCCAGTACACAGACTGCGATGCCCAGCACAATGAACACGCGCGTAACCGGATTTGCCCAGCCGCGTGACTTTTCCTGAGGTTGTTTGAGGATGGTCAGCTTCTGCTCCCACAGGCGCGGCCGGTTGACCGGGAAGGGCGGAATGGAATCGTCCGGGGGGAGCGCCCCAAGCATGATCAGGCCGCGTTTGGCGGCGGCGTTCTTTGGATCGATCTGGATGGCGGTCTGTAGACAATACAGGCGTTCCTTCTGGTTATCCACTGCTGCGCTGAGCCAGACCCAATAGCTGGCATTCTTCTGGTCCGCCTTGAGCAGGCGCCTCAGTATATCGCGGGCGCGCGAGCGGTCGCCTGTGCGGAGAGCCTCGATGGCTTGCTGCAGCATGATGTCAACACCGGTTTCGGAGTCGGGTTGTTTCTCATCATCGGACATGAATGGAGTTTAGCACAGCCTGGGAGATGGGGCAAGTGGAACGCAGGGTTTTCACAAAGTATGAAAACGCCAGTCCCCACCCCCATGTCTGGGAGCTTCCCCCCTCCTCCCCAGCCTGAGACGGGAAAAAAAAGATTCCTGGGGGATTGGGTGGCGGTGAAGCCGCCACCCAATCCCCCAGACCCATACTTTGTGAAAGGCGTGAAGTGGAACGGGTATAATCTCCCCATGCGAAGACGCCTGGCATGTCTATCTCTTCTCTTGATGTTGGCTGCCTGTGGCCAGAAGGCCGAAGCCACTCCAACGCCGGGAGAAGCCGTGCCCTTCCAGACCGCCACCTCCACCCAGACGCCCACCCTGCTGCCCGGGCTGACCGAGATCAGCCTGCCCACCCCGACCGTTTTCACATATACGGTGGTAAGGGGTGACACCTTAAGCAGCATTGCCCAGCGCTTCGGGGTCTCACTGGAAGCCCTGCTGGCGGCCAACCCTGGCGTTTCACCGACGGCGCTTTCGGTTGGGGCCAAGCTGGTTATTCCAGCAGGCAACCTGGTCCCGAGCGAGCCGGCGCCCACACCCGCCCCGCTCCCGATTACGCAGGCGCACTGCTGGCCGGAGACGACCGGAGGACTCTGGTGCCTGGCCCTGGTGCAGAATGGCTTCGCAGAGACCCTCGAAAATCTTTCAGCGCAGTTCACCCTGTTGGATTCGAGCGGGCAGGAACTCGCCAGCCAGGTTGTGTATGGACTGCTCGATATTCTTCCGCCAGGCGCAGCCATGCCACTGGCAGCCCATTTCACCCCGCCGGTACAGGCGGATGCCAGCCTGCGCGTCCAGGTGCTGACGGCCATCCGGCTCCTGCCGGGGGATACGCGTTACCTGCCGGTCAGCCTGGATAATACGCTGGTCCGAGTGGACGCCTCCGGGTGGACGGCAGAGGGTTCCGGGCGGGTCGTGCTGACCGGCACCAGCACTGCGACCACGTTGTGGGTGCTGGCAAGCGCTTACGCGGCAGATGGGAACGTGGTGGGGGTGCGGCGCTGGGAATCTGCCTCGGCGCTGACGGCGGATGCGCCGGTCTCCTTCGATTTTCAGGTATCGAGTGTGGGGCCGGGGATCGCGAGGGTGGATTTCCTCGCTGAGGCTCGTCCTTAACCCAGTTATTGAGCTGAATCAAAGCCCGGGATCAGAACATTCCGCAAGTAATCCTAACCCATACCCCTTCGGGGCACTTTCCCCTCTGCCCCCTTCCCGTATGCGGGAAGGGGGTTTAATTCAAAAAAAGGGTGATTGGCGTAAAGCGCCAATCACCCTTTTTTTGATTATTAATGTTGAAGAGACAGGTAGCGTTCGAGCGGAATGCCGATCGGGGTCAGGACGAAGCCTTTCACGTAGGGTTTGACCAGCATGTAGGAGACTCCGTGCGAGATGAACAACGCCGGAGCGTCCTGGACGATGATCTGCTCGGCCTGCTGGTAGAGGGCGATGCGTTTGGTGACATCCTGGTCGGTGCGGGCCTGGTCGAGAACGGCATCCAGGGCCGGGTTGCTGTACTTGCCGGTATTTTGCTGCGCGCCGGTATGGAAGAGGACATCGGCAAAGTTCTCAGGGTCGGGGTAATCGGCGCACCAGCCGCCTGAGAAAAGCTGTCCGTGCTGACCGGTGTAGAGCCGGTCATAGTATTTATCCGGCTCGATGTTCTCGATGGTAATCTTCACACCCAGGTTCTGTTCCCACATTTGGGCCATGGCCGCCACATCCGCCCCGGCGGTATTGCCGATCCCCGCGTCAGTGTAGAGGATGGGCGGCAGCCCCTGCGGACCGCCGTATTTGGACTGGGCCAGCAGGCTGCGGGCCTGTCCGGGGTCATACGGCAGGCCTCTCAGGTTCAGGTCGTAACCGGGCAGGGCGGGCGGGTAGGGACCTTTAGCCGGAAGGCCAACCCCGTTATCCACCACGTCAATATATTTCTGCCGGTCGAAGGCCATGCTGAAAGCCTGGCGGACTTTGACATCGTCGAAGGGCGGCTGGGTCACATCGAAGACCACGTAATCGGTGCACAGGCTTACGCCGCTGTGCAGGTTGGCATGCAGCGGGTCGGCCGGATCAAGCACGCGCGCCACGTCCGAAGAAGAGATGCCGGTCATGTCGATCTCGCCCGATTCGTACAGATTGATGCCCACCCCCGTATACAACGGCACGACGATCTGCGGGATGGAGGGAGCACCCAGGTAATAATCCGGGTTGGCGTCGTACACCATCAGCTTAAAGCTGTCCCAGCGGGTCAGTTTGTAGGGACCGGTGCCGTTGGGTGCCCGGTACCAGTTCGGGCCGGATTCGACGTTCTTCTGATCCAATACAAAAGCAACCGGCATGGTCAATTTGAACAGGAAGTATGGCTTGGCCGCATCGATGGTGACCTGCAGGGTGTGATCGTCGAGGGCTTTCAAGCCGGAGATGTGGCTGGCTGCGCCACTGTGCATCTCCGCCACACCCAGGATGTCACCCAGGTATGTCAGGACGGTATCAGACTTGGTGGCCGGGGCGGCGGCGCGTTCCCAGGAGTAGATCACATCCCGGGCCACCACGGGGCGGCCATCGTGGAATTTGGCGTTCGTGCGCAGGTGGAAGGTGTAGACCGTTCCGTCCGGCGAGATATCCCAGGATCCGGCCAGGTCAGGGGTCAGGTTCAGGCTGGAATCGAAGGCGACCAGCCCGCTGTAAATGCGTTTATCGCCGGAATCGTGTTCGGCGGCCGGGTCGTAATCGCGCGGATTGGTGCTTTCCCCGCCCGAGAGGAAGAGGGCCTGGTTACGGTTGACCCCGTTGATGACGGGGGCCTCAAAACTGATCCCGCTGACCAGGCTGTTGATATCCTTAGCGCTGGCATCGTAAAAGGATACGTCGGCGTAGGTCAGCAGGAAATATTCATGTGCCCCGAAGATGAGCGCCGTCAGGCTGATCTTCAGCTGGGTGCCATTGCTGGTAGCCGTCACGACCCGGCTCCAGGCGGAGCTGAAATCGTTACGTGGAAGAGCGGCGTCACTAACGACGGAGATATTCGTCAGCCCCTGCAAGGCGCTGCCGGCCAGCTGGCCGGTGACAGAACTCGGCCGTATCGCCCGATTGGAGCGGAAAGACGAACAGTTCGGCCTGGACGCTCTGGTCCGGGCTGACAAAGACGACCAGGGACTGGCTGCCCTGGGCGGGGGCCTGGGTCGTCCAGCCTTGCGGGTAATGAACGCGCAGGCCGTTTTCCTGGCTGATGTAGGTGGAAGGCCCGGCCCCGGGCGTGGCGGTGGGAGCTTTCGATCCAGAGGGGGCAGCGGTGGAACCATTCAAGACAGCCGGCGTGGCAGTAGCGGACACCTGACAGGCCAGCAGGAGGGAGGCCATGACCAGAAGGAAGGAGAACCATTTCCCGGTCAGTTTCATTTTGCGCTCCTTGAAGCCCTTTTTTGATGCCGGACAATAAGGAAGATCGCCAGGCCGGCCAGTACCAAAAGGATGACCAGGCAAGCCAGCCCAATTTCCAGGAAGGTGGTGAGACCACCCAGAGTCGAGCCGGGCGCTTTGGCCGGGGTGACTGCGAAGGCGGTCGGGGAGGCAGCCGGTCCTGCCGCCGTCGGGGTGGCGGAAGGCTGCGCCAGGGCCGGGAGCGGTGTGGAAACGGCCGCGGCAAGCGGGGCGGCGCCGATCGGGACAAAGGTCGGGACTTCGGTCGGCGTGGGAAGCGGGGTGGCTTGCAAGCCGCCGGGGAGCGGCATGGCTCCAATGGAGGCGCGCCAGGCGTCTTCCAGCCCAATGGTTTCGAAACGATAAACCGCCTGCAGGGCCTGATCGATGGTCTGGCCATCGCGCAGGTCCAACAGCAGGGCGGTCATTTTGTCGCGCCCAGAAGTTTTGAGCATGAAATTGACCACGCTATAAAACTCACCATATGCCAGACTGACCTGAGAAGTATCAGGGAAATTTCCGATAAGCGAGCGCAACGATATGAGCTTATTGCCAGCAACCGCCTGATCCAAAGCGGCCTGGTAATCCGCCCGCCCGCCCTCGCCATAGGCAGCCAGCCCTTCATTGAGCCACTGTGGAATAAACCCCAAACAGGAGAAGGTCAGGTGGCCGACCAGTACATGGGTCAATTCATGCGCTTCGGTACTTTTACCAAAGTCCAACTGGTCGGGCGAGACGGCGATGATGACGATGTTGCTCTTGGGGAAAGCCTGGCCGCCGATCCAGGAGGGCTCATAGAGGACGGCATCCTGCAAATCGTTGGTGTCGGCATAGATATAGATATCCACAGGGCTATCCGCCATCACGCCGACATCCCTGGAAAGGCGTACGAGGGCCGCGGTAGCCGCATCGTGGAGTTGCTGGCCAAAAGAAGCGCCGCCATTGTAGTAATGCAGATTAATGCTCCCACCCGAGATGACCTGCCAGGAATGAATATTGTCAAGCCACAGGATGGTCTTGGTGGGACTGGTGAACTGGGCGCCACCGGCCACGCTGACCTGCCAGCGCCACCAAAGCGAGGTGCCGGGCGGCAGCGAACCGGACTGGCGCATCTCCCAGACCCAATCCACCTTCACATCCGTGCCGGGGGTAAGGGTCGGGAAGGCCTTGGCCTCGACGGTGCCGCAGG
The DNA here is from genome assembly GCA_963827305.1 of uncultured Chloroflexia bacterium. GTDB lineage: Bacteria > Chloroflexota > Anaerolineae > Anaerolineales > Villigracilaceae > UBA877. The sequence continues at coordinate 9,725 of CAWHAM010000019.1, read as the reverse complement.
TCAACTGGTTGCTGCCATACTCGAGCACCACGGAGGTGATCTGAACGCCGGACTTGAACTCGGCCTGGAAGTTAATGCTTTCCGGGAAGGTCAGGCTGGCGGCGTCGTGGACGACCTGGACGTCCGCCTGGGCGCGCACAGGCGTGGCCAGGCTGACGAGCAGGAGGATAAGAAGGATGAAAACGGGGAAACGAAATCTTGTCATGGAGCCCTTTAGATAGTTAAATCGACACCTTACCATTTTGGTTAAATAACTTTTTCCACTAAGTAACACGAAGGTACACGAAGGAGAGAGAAAATAAATTCATTGGATGTCCTTGTCACCGTTGTAATGAAAAACCTTAATCTACCATTATCGAGACAAGTAAAGGCGAAGTATAGCATTTTTAGGCGGTTCTGAGGCCTTTTTCTAATGCTGGGTTCATGTTGGGCGTCTTCGGCAACTCGTGTCCTACAGGATGCTACGCGATCGCCGAAACAGCCGATGCCGGCTTGCCTGCCTGCGCCAGTACCGCCCCGTCCCTGACCCGGGACGGGACAGGGGCAGGTACAGGTGCACCTGTGGCGCCCTGCTAATGCGCAGGACAGGCAGGCACAGGTGAGGCCGGCCCGGCTAGTCGTTCCTCGTATCGAAAAAAAACGAATGCCTCTCCCCATAGCTGAGGGCTTCCCCCTGCCCCACCCCCATGCTGGGGGCTTCCCCCAGCCCCTCCCCAATTGGAAGTACACAATTGGAGAGGGGAGAAACCGGCCCTACCCATTGCGGGGGCAAGCCCATAGCCTTTTATCTGGAGAGGGGATCGAGAGGGGGACATCGAAGGCTCATACCATGCCCTTACAGGGTGCATGCAGGGATGCTTCGCGATGCCTTCGATATTGTGCACTGCGACCGGTCCCAGAGGGATGCTTCCCCTTCGGGGACGATGTCGCGAATGTCGCAGTGCATGTGGACACGGTCAGGCTCCCCTTAATGGGAGCACGGTCAGTGCTGAGCCTGACCGTGCCTGGTATAATAATAGAACAATTGTGCTAATTTGTCAAGAGGGAAAAATAAATAAATTAACTATAAGATATAGATAGCAGTATCAGCCCAGATAGTCGTGCAAATTGCGGCTGATGGACGGGTGACGCAGGCGGTTCAAGGCTTGGGCCTCGATCTGACGGATGCGCTCACGTGTCAGGCCCATCTTGCGCCCAACTTGTTCCAGAGTGTAAGCCTGCCCATCGAGCAATCCGTAGCGAAGTTGCAGGATGCGCACTTCGCGAAGTGGCAATCCATTCAAGACTTCGAGCAAATTCTCACGCATTAGATTATATGCCGCGGTTTCATCGGGCGGGGCGGCTTCGTCATCTTCGATAAAGTCGCCAAGCACCGAGTCTTCTTCAGCATTGGTTGGCGTTTCCAACGAGAGTGGCCAGCGCGCAACCTTGATTATGTTCTCGACTATTTGGGGTGACACTTCCAGCGCTTCGGCCATCTCCTCGACGGTTGGTTCGCGGCCCAGGGCCTGAGTCAACTTGTACTGGAGGCGAAAGAGCTTATTGATCTGATCAAACTTGTGAACCGGTACACGGATAGTACGTGCCTGATCAGCAATGGCGCGTGTCACGGCCTGGCGGATCCACCATGAGGCGTAGGTGCCGAATTTGAAGCCACGGTGGTAGTCAAACTTCTTGGTGGCACGAATGAGACCAATATTGCCTTCCTGGATCAAGTCAAGGAATGGTACGCCGCGCCCCATATATTTTTTGGCGATACTGACCACCAGGCGAGAGTTGGCTGTAATAAGGTGCGCGCGGGCGGACCAACCATCTTCGATGAATTTACACAATTCGATCCGGCGGCGGGGGCTGACTTTGCCGCTCGCCAGTTCTTCACGAGCCGTCCATCCGCGCTCGATGCGCCTGGCGAGCTTGACTTCTTCTGCCGCGGTCAGCAGCGGGACCTGGCCGACTTCTTTGAGATATAGCCCGATGGTGTCGAAGGTATCAATGTTGGCGAGATGGTCGTCCGGCGAAAGGTCTGGTTCAGGCCCGGCCCCGGTTTCTTCCACAGCAATTAATTCATACTCTGGAGATTCACTGGCAGGGGTGTCTTCAACGAAAGCAATTCCCGCGCTCAAGAGCGCCGAAAAAGCCTCCTCCAATTGCTCAATATCTTTTTCGGCTTCAGGGAAGACGTGCAAAATATCGTCAATGGTGACATATTTCTTCTGCCGCCCCAACTCGATCAGCCAGGCGATAGGGGAATATTCTTCTTCCAACTCAAGCAATAAACGGTTTTCCAATTTATATCCTAAGAACATTATTTTTTCGTAATTTCATAGAAACCCCCAAAGACCATCCTTGACAAAGAGTAATCATATCATTATTTTGGCGACCAGGACAATTGACTTGGGATTATTGCAAAAATGTGTTTGGGTGAAGGGATCGTACCAATATAAGAAATCCTTGAAGATAATGAAAGCCTTGTCTCAGATAATTAACTTGCCTGTCCCCTGGCAAAACCGAGTCATACATATCTTAATACCTGCAAACCGCCCCCTGCGCCAGCACCGGCCCGGTCCCCTTGGAAGAACACCAAGGGCCACGCAACAAGCGCGGGACAGGCAGGCAGGGGACGACCTCAGGAAAGGGGAGAGCGAAGCCTCGTGGCGTCGAAATGGCTGTGTTCGCCAACTCATGTCGGTGAACCAGCCGATGGCGGCTTGAGACCGCCTCGGCTGGTGACGGCTTGCCTGCACCTGTGGTGCAGGCACAGGTGAGGCCGCCTGAGCCAAGAACAGGGGATCGAGAAGGGGTGTATCGTAGGCCCATGCCTTCGATATTGTGCACTGCGACTTGCCCCACAGGGGTGCTGCGCAAAGGTCGCAGTGCACGTGGGTACGGTCAGGCTCCCCATCCCTCTTACGAGGGCTTCCCTCTTGCGAGGGCATAAAGGGAGCACGGTCAAGTGCTGAGCCTGACCGTGCCTGCTATGATAATAGAACATTAGTTCTGGTTTGTCAAGAGGGAAAATGACGGTTTCCAGATGGGCAGGCCGCCCTTCTGAAAACCACTTGCAAGTGACTGATTTTTGACCTATACTATTTATTAGATGTAACCAGGGAAGAGTATTTCAGTTAAATGTGGGAATAAATGTACTTAAAATACGGAAAATATAAGAGCAATCATGAACCCCAAACCCATTACTCAGAATACCTTATTCTACGGCGATAACTTGCCGATCCTGCGGGAGCACATCCCGGATGAGAGTGTGGACCTGATCTATCTAGACCCACCTTTCAACTCGAACCGGTCATACAATGTGCTGTTCAAAGACGAAAGCGGCGTTGAGGCCGAAGCCCAGATCGCTGCCTTCGACGACAGCTGGCACTGGAACGCAACAGCCGAGAGAACCTTCCACGAACTGATCCAGAATGCACCCGCGAATGTGGCTGTCATGTTGGGCGCGCTGCGGGATTTTGTAGGTACCAACCAGATGATGGCGTACCTGGTGATGATGGCGGCACGCCTGGTAGAACTTCACCGAGTGCTAAAACCGACTGGCAGCCTGTATTTGCATTGCGACCCGACCGCCAGCCATTATCTCAAGATCGTGATGGATACTATATTTGGACCACAACAATACCGTAACGAGATTATCTGGAAAAGAACATTTGCTCATGGAAATACAGGCCGTAACTACGGGAATATTACAGATATTATTTTTTGGTATACAAAAACTACTGACTATGCCTGGAATCAGCCATTTGAACCGTTGGATGAAAAATATATAACCAATTACTACCGTCATACTGATACTGATGGTAGAGTTTATAGAACTGTATCGCTACGCAACCCAAGCCCAAGGCCAAATTTACGCTATCTTTACAAGGCCCTGAATGGGATTACTTATAAACATCATCCTAATGGTTGGGTGTGGACTGAAGAAAGAATGCGAAAAGCAGACGAAGAAGGTCTTCTGGTATATCCATCCAAACCAGAAGGTGCCTTGATGTATAAGCAATATTTAGATACTTCGCCAGGGGTTCGTATCTCCAATATTTAGGATGATATTGGCCCAATAGGCGCTCAGGCTAATGAACGTCTCGGTTACCCCACCCAGAAGCCATTGGCTCTATTGGAGCGCATTATCCAAGCATCCAGTAACGAAGGCGACCTTGTGCTGGATCCCTTCTGCGGTTGTGGCACGGCCATCGCGGCTGCCCAAAAGCTCAATCGACGCTGGATCGGGATTGACATCATGCACCTCTCGATCACGTTGATGAAGTACCGCTTGAAGGATAATTTCTACCTGATCGAGAAAAAGGATTATGCGGTGATCGGCGAGCCGGAAGACCTGGCGGATGCGCGCCAATTGGCGCATGAGGATCGCTACCAATTCCAATGGTGGGCGCTTTCGCTGGTCCAGGCCAAACCGCTGGGTGGCGAGGGCGGTCGGGAAGGCAAGAAAGGCAGCGACAAAGGCATCGATGGCGTGCTCAATTTCCTAGACAGCAAGGGCAAGCTGCAACGGGTGCTCATCCAGGTCAAGAGCGGGCACGTCAATTCGGCGATGATGCGTGACCTGGTTGGCACAGTCCAGCGGGAAGGGGCTGCCATGGGTGTGTTCATTACCCTCGATCCCCCGACGAGCGATATGAACACCGAGGCGGTCTCAGCCGGTTACTATCAGCAAGGACAGAAGGGCAGCTTACAGGCAGGCCAGTTGTGGGAAAAGGATATCCCACGAATCCAGATCCTGACCATTGAAGAATTACTCGCAGGGAAAGGCATCGAGATGCCACCGTCCGCGTATGGGACGTTCAAGCAAGCAGAGAAAATCAAGAAGAAAGATGCAACACAGGAGGGACTTATCTGAATAGAAACTCCTATTTCGTTTATTGAAGGAAAAATATGATTACAGTTCCCAATTGGTTACCAATTCTCTTTATAATTATCGGATTATCCGCGATTGTTTCAGGTTTTATAAAGCGGGGGAAGCATTCCAATAAGGCTTTTTTTGGTGGTGCTGTCTTGATTAACCTTGTCCTGTTGATTTGGTTCTCACGGGCTTTCAAATTATTGTGAGCGCTTTGGATGGGCGGTTAACAGGATGAATGTCAGTTGACAATATAACTTATTAGTTATATTATTAGAGAGATCAGATGGCAATCACAAACATCATATACTTTCCCGCCGAGGGCGATAAATATTCCCCGGTAGATCTTTTTAAAACCCTTTGTGATGTTCGCGGAAAAGTCCATTTCACCGAAAAGCTTGAAATGCTTCGCGAGTTAGGTACAAGTCATTGGCATTTTAAGTGGTTAGAGCATTTTGATGACATTTATCAAGTGACACAAGGCAACTTCCGTCTCTATTTTAAAATCATAAATGGAATGATGATTGTTTGCCATGTGTGCCGGAAGGTGTCAAGGAAAGCCAAGCCCGAGGATCTTCACAGAGCAAAACTCAATTTGCAACAATATGAAGGAAAATAAATTATGTATTCCAGAAAAGTAACAACCCAAGAAGAATTACTGGAAGACCTCCAACGAAGCAATGAATTTCGCAAGCAACAAAGATTAATCAGACCCTTCTATCGGATTGCAATCGATATTATTAAACGTAGAAACGAACTGGGGTTGACTCAAAGGGAACTAGCGGCACGCGCTGGAACGCATCAAACCAGGATATCGAAGATAAAATCCAACGAAATCGATATTCGGCTCAGCACACTTATCGAAATAGCTGAAGCATTAGAATGCCAAACAATAATAAGTTTCGTCCCCTTCACGAAATCGATTTATACAAAATCGGACGAGCCATATCTTAAACTCTTCGGCATTAAAACACAATTATCCAATGATATCGTACCTACTAAATATTATGCTGATGGAGATGATTATCAACCTGTGTCGGTAACGGAAGGACAATATGACCAATGCAAATAATTATCCTTATGAACTGAAAGAGATATTTACAATTTCTCTTGAATTTCACCGACAGAATGAGATACCAACTCCGGTTGAATTGCCCATCTCTTCGGAAATAAAACTGATTGAATCCGGATTTCCACGATTGCAGATCAATATGAGAATTAGTACGGCACAAGAAGGGGCTATAACATTCAATATCGAGCTGGTAGGTCTTTTTGACTATATTGGAGAAAGTCCTGAATATGATAAAGAGTTAAATAAAGAATTTGTTTCCGAAAAAGCACTGCATATGCTTTGGGTATATGGAGTCCAAATAATAAGAATCATAACTGGCCAAATGGGGATGAATCCAATCCAAATGAAAGTGCCAATTTCTTTTCCTATACTTCAACAACAACAATAATTAACAACTCAAAGGGAATAATGTGACAACTCTCCCTTTCTCCCTTTGAGCCCTGGTAGCCGCCTACATCCGAGACAGCGGATACCAATAATATCCCATCTTCCTACTACCTCCACTCTTCCTCCCAACTCCGTCATGGATGCCAACCTACTTGATAGCGAAGCTTTTTTAGAAATGATGCGATAATCAAAAACGAGTCTTGCCAGTCCCACCACTGCAGCGAGGCACTTTGTCAGAAAATGGTGAAAGGAAGGTCATTATGGAGTTGAGTTCGCTAAAAGTCAGCGGGTACAAAAATCGACCGGTTCCAAATACCTTCATCATCCAGCCTGCTCCAACCAGGCACCTGGCAATCATCCTGCCGGGTTACCGTCACCCGGCAGAGATGGCGGACTTGTATTATGCCGGGCGTGTCCTGCTCACCAAAGGAGCAGATCTGCTACGGGTGGAGTATGCTTATTTCCGGACCGATTTCATGGAGCACTCCGAGAGCGAGCAGGCCGATTGGCTTTCAGGGGACGTTCTGGCAGCGTGCAACGCTGGGCTTTCTTATCGTTCCTACAATCAAATCACATTGGTCGGAAAATCGCTCGGAACGCTTGCCATGGGACACCTTTTGGCGGACGGTCGCTTTCAAGGAGCAAACTGCATCTGGTTGACGCCGGTGCTAACCGTCGAATGGCTACGGAGCCGCATCGAACAAGTCCATCCACGCTCCCTTTTTATCATTGGAACCGCCGATCAATACTACCGGCCGGATATCCTGAAACACCTTGAAGACTGCACGCATGGACGGTCCCTTGTAATCGAAGGTGCAAATCATGGGTTGGAAATCCCTGAGGATATTTCAAAATCGCTGGCGGCATTGAATCAAATCGTGCAGGCAATTCAGGAATTTGTAAAGGAAACCCAGCATGAGCCAGGCTGAACCAGCCATGCACTATGTTAGTACGCACGAAGGCGCGCGAGCGCTAATCATGACGCACAACCAGTTCTGGGTCTCAAACTGTGGTTGTCGTGAAAGCCGAAAACAATGCTCACGCTCACGCATGGACGTCTGCTTGATATTCAATCCGGATGATCCCGGAAGCGGTTCGGGGAAGAAGGAAGTCCCCATGGCCGAGGTGCTGGGAATATTGCAGGAAGCTGAAACGAAGCACCTGGTGGCACGCCCTTACCGCAACCAAGCAAGAACGGGTACGGACGGCATTTGCTTTTGTTGTGATGACTGCTGCGCGTACTTTTTGGACCCAAGCGAGAGATGCGATCAAGGCGAGCTGCTCGCCGAAACCGATTTCGACATTTGCAACCATTGCGGAGCTTGTGCGGAGGTTTGTTACTTCAAAGCGCGCAGCATGGATGGGAATGAGTTAAAGGTGGAAAATGAACTCTGTTATGGCTGTGGGCTGTGTCTGGCAGTCTGTACGGAGGATTGCATCCGGATGGTTCGCCGCTGCGTTTGAGGTAAAACGTCCGGCGCTACGCAATCGAAGCGATGGTAATATTGACATCGACCATCCCAAAATCCTCCGGGATGGGCGTATGCAGCAATAAAGGAAGGTCCATCGTGAAAAGGCGGTTGAATGGTTTAGTTCGATTGACGCGTTACAAGGAATATCCATTCTTTGTGATCATCACCTCATTGTTGGGCGCGGCGGCGGCGCATGGCTTCCTCGGGTGGAAATTGATGGGGGTATTGACCGCCAATCTCCTGGCAGTCGCTTTTGCATTCATGATCAACGACGTGGAGGACGCTCCCGACGATGCGCTCGACCCGGCCAAAGTAGGCCGGAACCCGGTCTCGGCAGCCGACCTCTCAGCCAGAACCGGCCGGCTGGCGTCGTTTGGAGTAGCGCTGGCCGCCGGATCGGTGTACGCTTTTCTCGGCATCTGGCCTTTGATCACCGGCCTAGGCTGCCTGATGATCGCCTACCTTTATTCCTGGCGGCGGGTCCGCCTGAAATCCAAGCCATTCGCCGACCTGGTCTCCCATGGTTTGATGCTGGCCGGTCTGCAATACCTGTCCGCCTATTTTTCTTTCGAGCCGGTCCCATTATCACGCTGGGTGTATCCTCTCATGTTCGTCGTGGGGATCAGCCTGTATGGAGAGTTGATCAATGAATTACGCGATCTGAAAGGAGACCGGAAAGCCGGCATCACTCATACGGCCAACCTGATCGGCCAACGGGCGGCCTACTGGCTGATGACCGGACTGCTGATGATCGGGATCGGTTCGGGAGTGGTGACCATTTTCATCATCCACCTGATCCCGGCGTGGGCAATCCTGTTCTGGGTGGCTCTTACCGCCATCCTAGTCATCCCACAGCTGGTACGCCTCCGGCAGCATTCCTCGCGCATCGCCATGCAAGAATCCTTCCATAAGCCGATCGAGATCGCAGCCGCCTTTGCCCTGCTGCTCCAATTCATCATTCCATGGGCAGCGGGGGTTTTCCCTTTCACCTTTTTCCACGGCTGGTAGTGCCACCGACAAGGCATGCGGATCTTCATCAATGGAGTTGCCATGCAGAAAAACATCTCGATCATCATTCCCGCCTACAATGAACAGAATCTAATATCAGGTTGCCTGGATTCCGTTCTGAATCAAACGACCGATCCGGCACTATATGAAGTTGTGGTGATCGACAATAATTCAACCGATCGAACGGCGGCGATCGCCAGGAACAAGGGAGTAAGGGTGGAAATCGAACCTAAAAAAGGGTATGTGCATGCAATTCGAAAGGGGGTGGAGGTAAGTGAGGGGAATATCCTCGCATTTATAGACGCAGATTGCCGCGCACCGACAACCTGGGTTTCAAAAATTCTCAAGAATTTTGAAGAATCACCGGATATCGTTGCCATTGGGGGGAAGTTGGATTTTTTCGACACGAATCCAATCTTCGTCCAAACTGCGAAGTTGTTCCTATTCTTCTCCAATGGTTTGCCCGGCAATAATATGGCCATCAAGCGGGAAGCATTGGATCGAGCAGGAGGAATTGATCCAAATGTCAATTTGAGCGCGGATTTTTGGTTATGGCTGAAATTAAGACGGGTTGGCAGAATCAAAATCGATAAAAGCCTGGTTGTTTCAACTTCCGGGAGAAGGTTCGAGGGGGCTCTTACCTCGTACCTGGAATACGGTGCGAATGCAATATTTTTGCTGTTGCTCGCCCGGCCTCTATTTTACGATTTTCCCGACGTGCGCGGGAAATAGCAAGCCGAAGGCCGGCTGCGGCACGGCAAGGCTTAATAAAGAAACACGGCAAAGTATGAGCCTTTGCTGTGCCTGAAATAATGATCGAACCATTGTGCCGGTAAGTCCAGGGGAAAAATTGTCCTTTGGCTAGCTTTCCACCTGAACAACCTTTTTCCGGTTATGCCAATACGTCAGTCCAATCGCAATC
>CAWHAM010000018.1:0-13469 GCA_963827305.1 uncultured Chloroflexia bacterium | reverse complement strand
CTGGGCCGAATTATACATGTTTGGTCGGATTACGTCAAGGAATTCCTGGTTTGGGGAGATTAATAGTAGATTAGTTTATTAGTTGGGTAGGCAGGTAGCCAGGTAGGGATCAGGTAATTAAGTGATTAGGGAAATAGGTGATCAGGAAAGCTGGATTCGTTATTCGTTAAAAAAACGAATGGGAACGAATGGGATTGCCCCCATATCTGGGGGATGAAGGGAGGTTTTTGGAGAATGAGGCATAGATGTGGGGGAAAAAGAGGGATTCGATTTTGGAAAACGAATGACCTCACCCCCATATCGCCCCTTCGGGGTGCAGGCTAGGGGCTTCCCCCATATCTGGGGGCTTCCCCCGGCCCCTCCCCGCCTCACCCCCGACCCCTCTCCAAATGAACGACACATTTGGAGAGGGGAGTAAGAAATTGAGGACATGTTAATCAACCTCGGGAGGGATTTTGGAGAGTTCTTCGAGGGCCTGTTCGAGGGTGGTCTGATTGCGGTACATGAAATGCTGGGAGCGGCTGAGGCGCTGGATGCGGTCCAGGTAATTGCAGAGGGCATTGGAGGCGGCGATGAATTTCTCAAAAGGGATATGCTTATAGTCTTTTACAATTTCGGCCAGGCGGCCAACCTGGATGCGGGCAAGGGCAATCTCGTCGAGAAATTCGCCTTTGACATTTGCATCGAGGTTATCGCCTTCGGAGGAGGTGAAGGAGGAACCATAGATGCCGAAACGGCGGGCGTTCTGATTGCCAGGCTGACCGCCGCGGCGGCGTTTGGGAAGTTCTGGAGAAGTGGTTTCGGACACAAGGAATTCCTTTCGGTAAGGTAGTTGGGTGGTTGGGTAGTTGGGTAGTCGATCAGGTAATCAGGCGATCAGGTGATCAAGTGTGAAGGGAAAAGGATCAATAGGAATAACGGACATTTTCTTAGTCTCCGAAAAAATGATCATAATCACTATCTCCGGCGTAGTGATCCATATCCAGGAGAGGGTCACGGCCAGGGACGATGAGGGGAGTGGTGGACAGGTACCATTCAAGCCCGTCGAGTTTGGCAGTGAGGGCATCAGCCAGGATGAAGTCGTCGTGGATGAGTTCGCCATCCGGGCCGCGCGTGCCGTCGGGAACACCCCAGCGGAGGGTCTTGGCGGGACCGGGGAGGATCTCGCTGATGCAACGGCTGTACTGGAGACGGACCTCGTCGGTATGGACATGGTCACGGAAGCGACCGGACTCAATGATGGAAATGAAGCGCCAGCCAAGCTCGGATTTTTCCTGTTGGGTGAATTTGACCGGGATAACCCGGGCAGGGAAGGCATGATCGAGCAGCGCCCAGAGACCTTCGCCGACGCCGGTGGCATCGATGACGATGTGCTGAGGATGCCAGGTTTCGGCCGAGACTCTTTGATTTTGCCGAAAACGGCCAGGTGATTTTCGCCAATCCAACTGTGACGGGCCACGACATGATAGGTGGGATGGCCGAGGGTCTCGAGGGTGGAGAGGTCGATCCCGACGATGGAGAGGGCGGTGGAGTCGCGGCCGGGGTTGCCGAGACCGGTGAGTGATGATATGGATTGCCGGTGACTCATGTCACCGGCAGGCACAGTGGCAGCAAGAAGCTGCCCTGCGCACTCGTCCATGCCGGCGACGTCGAGGAGGAAGGCCCTACCCCCAACCCCTCCCCAAATGAAAGACGCATTTGGGGAGGGGTGCAAAACGGAGAGGGGCGAAGAAGGCATTTGGTCTGCGTGAATGAGGGCGAGGCGGGCGGGGGTGAACATGCCGGACTGGGCGTCGATGGTCTCGCAGAAGTACTGGGAACGGACACGCGGGTTGTTACGGCCATGCTGGGCGATGACACGGTCGACATGCACGCCGTAGGGAGGGACGAGGCGGCGGACATCGTCGGCGGTGAAGTAGAAGAGGCGCTGAATGCCGTCCTTTTGCTGGGCCTGCAGGGCGATGCGGCGCTCACGTTCGAGCAGGGTGTTCAAGGTCCAGGCGGTACCCCAGATGACACGCGAGGCATTGGTGCTGGCGGTCATGGGGTCGAAGTCCTTGTCGAACTTGAGGACGGAGATGGACTGGGCCTCATCGACGGAGAGGAGCAAGTCGGCGGTGGCGCCAAGAACGTTGGCACGGGCTTCACCGGAAAAGAACTGGAGCTCGGCCTTGCCAAGCGTGTACAGGTAGCCCTTGGAGGATTTCCAGAGATGGCGCGAGCCAACACAGGCTTGCAGGGAGGATTTGACGTGCGACATGTTAATCTGGGTCTGAGGTTTGAAGGTGGGGGAGACGGAGACGATGCGGCCGCCGATGCCGGCGTAGCGGTAAAGCAGCCAGGAGAAGAGGTGGGCCTGGAGCTCGTTCTTGCCGGACTGGCGCGGCAGAATGACGACGAAGGTGAGGCCGCGCTTGTTGATGATCGAGTCCTTTATGGCGCGGGCGATCTGGATCTGATACGGATAGAGATGGATGCCGCAAGCGAGCGCCCAGGCGATGGGGGAACGGCGGATGGTGTCTCGAAGACATTGGGTGAGGTGGGAGGAAGGTTGTGTCATGGGTCAGGTTCCAAGGAGAAGGGAAGTTTTGTAGTTTTATAGTCTGATAGTCTGATAGTCTGATAGTCTAATAGTTGATCAAAGTGTCATGTATCGAAGTGTCTAGAGGTTTTCATCGACGCCTCATCCCACAGGGATACCCTGCCGTAGCTTCGCGCTTCGCGATGGCGTCGATGTGGCTGATACCCTAAGAGCAAGAGCGGGTACCAGTGGCGGCTTGCCTGCACCAGCCTGTCCTGGACGGACAGTCCAGGGTGCCGCAGGCACAGATGACGCCGCCTCAGCCGAGGCACGGACAGGCTCTAAAAGAAAAGCGCGGACAGCGGCTGGGCCTGTCCGTGCTTGGTTATATAGTAGAACATATTTTCTGGTTTGTCAAGCATGCACTGTGGGGGGTTTTTTCACCCCCCCAATGGGGGGTGCACCAACAGTGGCCCCAGCCAGCCCCATCCAGCACCACCCCCATAGATGGGGGCTTCCCCTGACCCATCCCCAAATAAACCGCATTTAGAGAGGGGAGGCTGCTGCGCGGCTGCAACCGTGCGGGGAGGCGAATTTCGTTGTACAATCAGGTATCGACTGAATTGGGGAGCTCGTCCATGAACAACCAGGAAGCCGCCCACACACAAATCGAAAGCCTCATCCGGCGTTTCAAATCCTTGTCCGCCGCAGAACGCAGGGCGATGAACGAGAACGCCACTCTCCGGATCGACTTCGCCGACCCGACCGAGAAATCCAAACACGATGAAATCGTCAGGCTGGTGGAGGAGATGCTGGAGGTGCAGAAGCAGAACCAGCAGGCGGAGGCGGGTGAGGAGGATGCGCGCTTCGCGCTGCAGAAGCGAATCCAGGCGGTGGATGAGGAGATCGATGCACGTGTTTACAGGTTGTATGGGTTGTCCCCTGAGGAAATTAATATCGTTGAAGGGAAGGGGTAGCCTGACGTGAGAAAAAAACGACATCCTCAGCCTTTTTTGCTGATCTCTTGAAACATGACCTCTCTCCAGTTTTAAATTAGGAACAGATGCTTGACTATTGCATCTAAAATCCTATAATGAATGGCGAAAAGGTGGATTTCTTGTAAGATATGAGAAGTGGAAGCAATAAAGATAAATGGTAAGGCCGATTTTAATCTAATGCCGTATAAAGTCCCAATAGAATTGGGGTTTTATACGGATCGCCTATAAGCTGTTATGCGATCCGCTTATACAATAGTTAGGTGCCTGCACGGCTACCAATTTTAGAATATTGGATTAGAATTACAGAGTGATCGGAGGTTAGCAATATGAGTGGCGAAATTCCCTTCCATTTCAAAATCCGCGTCGGCGATATCGAAGTCGAGGCATCCGGCCCAGAGGAATTTGTTCGCGAGTTGCGATCCTATGCTGAGCAACTCGTAACATCGGGGTTGGCCCGTACACGAACGATTGGTGCGATAATACCAGATCGAGAATCAAGCGGCGACCAGAGCGATAGTATCCGGCCATCAAGCAGCCCGACAGGCGAACCTTTGGGCAAAGATGAATTTCTTGGCGAGTTTCTAGAGCGCCTCCCTAACAAGACCCACCAGGATAAAATTCTCGCCTTCGGTTATTTCATGGAAAAGAACCGTGGCATCCAGAGTTTTGGCGCAAAGGAGATAAACGATTGCTACGAAGAAGTCAAAGAAACCAAGAGTAATACAGCACAATACCTCACGCTCTTGGTCAAGAGTTGTCTCATCAACGAAAGCCAGTCCGCCAATCGAAGGGAGGGCGCAACAAAGTACGTGTTAACTCGAACTGGAGTGAGGACAATCGAAGAAGTTTTAGGAACGCATACAGCGACATAACTCTGGAGTTTGCATGCCATCGCCAATGCTTCAAATGGGTTTAGATTTGCTGGTGCATGGTTTGCAGCATTTCATTAACGGTGACCCGCTCGATTATCGACTCACCATATTGCATCTAGACCAAGCAGTGGAGCTTGCTTTGAAGGAGCGAGTTGAACCGGCGGTCGGCCAATCATGAAACCTGGGGGCAAAGAATTGATTAGTCTCCTTGACTCTTACAAACAGCTGGAAGAATTGGGAGTCCCAATTCTCGAACGTGCTAATCTGGACCTGCTTCATGAACAGCGAAATCAGATCCAGCACCTTTTTGCGTCACCGGACGCAAGCACGACACGATTTCATGTCGATAACACAATGGCGTTCTTTGCAAGGTTCCTTGCTGACGAGTTCGCATTGCGTTTACTCGATTACACGCCAGATGCGCTTTTGGCGAGCGAAAAACTTGCGCACATTGAGGATATGGAGAAACTTCGACTACTCTATGAGTCGGCTGAAAAGCATTATCGGGCACATAAACAAAGTGATGGCATATCGAGCTTGGTCGCTGCTCTCGATTGGACATTACAGCTTCGCGTTCGATAGGAAAGACATCGAACCCGAAGGCACAAGCACAGCTGATCTAATTGTTGAAGCGGACACCAAACTTGTATTCAATCGCGCAGCAATAACGGCTGCGAATGAGATTTTGGCAGTGAGTGCGCAAGCAGGCGCTGGAACTTTCCCAACTGAAGATAAGTTCTTTGAATTGCTCCACCAATTTAGACTTGCCACCTCTGTCTAGTTATCAATCGGGCACCTAACACAGCGTGCACCCGACTGGTGGGAGTCTGCGCGTTTTCAGGCAGTTTGCGTGGCTTGAAGTTGGTTCCGTCAAAATGGCGTTGTCTCGTCCCGCCCACCAGCGGGTAACGCCAGCCGTTAGATTTTTGTGGTGATTAGTGATCTTAAGGATTATTTACTATGGCTAAAAAGCGTCAAAAAATCAAGCCGGTAATCCAAAGACAAATAATTGAGGAAGCTGGAAACAAATGTGCTAACCCTGGGTGTACAAATTGGAGGGTTCATTTGCACCACATTGAGCATTGGGCTATTTACAGAATCTAATGACAAAAAAATTCTTTTAGCAGTTTGTCCAACATGTCATGATGCAATTCATCATGGCAGGCTCAGGATAACAGATAGAATTCTATATGAGTGGAAAAATATCAAAAGAACAAAAATCCCAGAAATATCTCATTTATATGTGGAACCTGACAAGGAAATAAAGTTACTTACCGGAACAATTGCAATATCAACGAGAAATCAAGAGGTCATAGTGTTTCAGTTGTCGCAAAATAATTCGTTGAAGTTCAGAGTGTTAGACGACGACATAATGATGCTTAACCTAAAAATGGCTGACACAAATGGCAAAGAGGTGTTAAGGGTGGTTGATAATCATGTGAGATCAACGCCATCTCCCGATATTAAATTCCTGCAAGTCCCCGGGCATATCCAAGTAAATGTGCCTGCTAATGAGCAATTTATTCCACTAGATATTCTTAGAAAAATGCAAATTCAAGAAAAGGACTATGGAGCAGATGGCAGTATCACTGCTCTTGACCTTGAAGTGCTAAGACCAGGGTTGGTAAGAGTAAAGGGCTTGTGGGTAGAAAATGATAAAGCAGTAATAATAACTAAAGAACGATTATCGTTCATAAGGCCTGAGCTAAGCCAACCCTTGAGCATGATTGGTGAAGGAGAAAAATGAGTATTAATGTATGGTGGCCCGATTACAAGGGCTATGTTTGGTTTTGAAAGGGAGCAATCAGAATTAAAAATCTAACACAGCGTGCACCCGACTGGTGGGAGTCTGCGGCATTTTCGAGCATTTTTCCCTGGTCTATCGGCCAGGACAGGCTGGCTTCGAGATTTTCCTACTCCCAAACAGAGTCCATGCCCGCCCACGATGAGATCGTCAAACTGGTAGAGCAGATGCTGGATCTGCAGAAGCGGCACCAGCAGGCGGAGACGGGCAAGGAGGATGCGCGCTTCGCGCTGCAGAAGCGGATAGAGGCGTTGGATGGGGAGATCGATGCGAGGGTGTACAGGTTGTATGGACTGACCCCTGAAGAAATTAATATCGTTGAAGGGAAGGAATAGACATATGGGAGATACTTCCTGTTCTCTTGGGAGTTGGTGCGGGGATGATAACGGAGGACCCCCCGACCCCACAAATTACGTGGGGCGAGAACTGCGGGGGCAGGGAGATCAAGGTGGTGGAGGGAAAAACCTAAATTGTTTGGAGTTTCTCTTTAGGAAGCTCGCCCATAAGCTGTTTTACGATCTGCATTTACGCAAGATGGGCGTAATTCAGGGAGCGTGGCGCTAATTCCACACATTAACAATAATCAAAACGGGATGGCGACGAACCATCCCGTTTTGATTCCACCGTGCCCATCCAGGCATTTTGTGTCATAATGATATCGAGATCAAAGGAGGTTCGCGATGGAAAAGAAAGATACGCTCTCGAAAATTCTCGCCATCGTCGGGACAGTGCTGGTGTGGATTCCGATCCTCGCGCCGGTTGTCCTTGGGTTTGTTTCCCTGGGCATGGACGGCATCTATCGCTTTGACTATCTCATGCCAGCGGAACTGGGGATCTTAGTCTTCGTCGGCGGAGCCTTGCTGCTCTGGGCAGCGATCCGCGCCAAGTCACGGCGGGGGATCATCGCCTGGGGGCTCGGCATCGCGGCTGTATCGATCGCCGTCCTGAATGCATTCGGAGATGTAGTGCCGGGCAGTTTGAAATGGGCGATCGTGGTCGGATTGCTGATCGCTTACTCGCTGGCGATTGTGGTGATGGGCATCGGCGGGATTTTGTTGTGGAGGGATTTGTTTAAGAAATAATTCCTGCAACAAATTGCAAGTGACAGGGAAAGGTTTTCTATCACTAACTGCAGAGCATATTTTTAATCCATCGGCTGAAATATTTGTACAGCGGTGGCGTCTTTTTTCAGGCTGCGAGTTTTGCATTCCGTGAGTACGCCCAACATAGCGTGCACCCCGTTCTCGCTATGCTCAACGGGGCAGGCTGGACGCTGGGGATTCTACGCGATTTTCAAACATTTTTGCGGCTTCAAGTTATTACTAGGGGATTTCTACGTCACCAATTACGCTGTTCGCGATGCCACATCTATGGTAAAGATATTAAATATGTTCTACAGAAACAGATCATCATCCTTTTCCAGGCGGTATTTGAAAATGTAATACGCAATATCTACGTTATTTCCATGAAGACCGTTATATATATCACTAAACCAGGATGATGGATGTTTAACCTCCCTCATTCTTCCGATTGATAAACCACAAGCTTGTACACCTTGATTAAGAGGTGTCTTGCCTGGAGAATTCGGAAATGGCTGCCATTTGAATTCTTATTCAAACCAAGAATCCCAGGATGCGGAGGGCAAGGTTATTTCTTTTACCATTGAATGTTCGAAAAAGGATTTCTGTAAATCCTTACTATCAAAAACAATTTATTTATTCTTTAAGCGAGTAATTACTTCCTCGGAACGACCACCAACATCCCGATTCGAATAAAGACTTCCTATAGGAGACGCAATTAGTGCTCTATCTATACTAAACGTACTAAATTCAGCATGTATAAAGGAACCTTCAATACTAGAACCCAAAAGTATTGATGAAGTTTTCCGAGAACCTCTTTCTTCAAAAATAGGTTGTGTATCAAAAAAATTACCCATAAAAAATTTTGTTATTAGTCCTCCAACTATATAAGTTCTCAATGATTGCCCCTGCCTTCCCTGCAGTCTAAACATATCTTCTAGCTCTTTTGGGCTAGCACCTCTATTTGGGGCAAGATTAGACCCTTCGACCCAAAGCCAGCCAAAATTGTTAACAGTATCGACAACCGGACTACCCTCAGCAATATACTTGCTTCCATAGTCAGCAACACCCTTACTTCCGGCATACCTGCTCCCCAGAAACGCAAATATTCTTCCCAAATCAATTAAATTTATTTCGTGTGGAACAAAAATAGGAATTCGTCCTTCTTTATCTTTCTTTTCTCTAATATCTTCAACAGTCGAGGGAAATTTATCAACCTTATATTTTTTCCTGATTCTTTGGCCGGATATTTCCCAAAAATAACTCATGGCTTTGGTTAGCTTTTTTGGAAGATCCGGACGTATTATCCACTCATATATACCCCAAATCTCTCGTGGAGCTATAAAATCACTGGAGAATCGAAATTCTTTTGGGATACTTGTGTTATCGCCCCTGAGCTGCTTTTTAAATATTTTCAGCATGATGAAAATTATAATATTACAAAGTCTTTTGTGCGAGGTCAAACTAACTATTACCGAAAATCCACGTCGAATAAATTTTGCCAACATTTTCACCCCAGAGGGATGATGGTTGTGGCGGAACTCATTTAACTTTAGCACAATTTCCTCCATTTTACATAATATTTAGCAACCCATTTCACAAATTCGGCACCAGTGATCATTTGTTTTTTGTACCAAGAAAATGGCGTATCTCCAGCCTTTGACCCATGTTAAAAATACTCATAATCGAGATTGACCCATGAAAATTTTGCTTATCATCAACGACGCTCCCTATGGTACTGAAAAAGCCTATAACGCCTTACGAATGGCGATGATGTACCAAAAAGAACATGCCGAGACAGTTGTTGTTCGGATTTTTCTGATGGCAGACGCAGTAACCTGTGCCTTGCCCAATCAAACAACACCACAAGGATATTACAACATTGAGCGGATGATCAAGTCTATAATCAGCAGAGGCGGACAAATAAAAGCTTGCGGCACTTGCTCGGAAGCGCGCGGTGCGAAGGGGCTGACTTTGATCGAAGGCGTTGAAATCAGCACAATGAGCCAGTTGGCTTCGTGGTCAGTTGATTCCGATAAAGTCATTACATTCTAAAAACCAGGGAATAAAGATTGGTGGGATATACCGCACCTACGAAGGAGCATGTCGCGGTCACAGGGAGGAGCGGATTGGAACGGAAGAGGGGCAGGTCTGAGACCTGCCTCTACAGTGTTGGGGATATTTCGAGTGATGTAGTTATTCGAATTTCAGTATTTGCAAAATGTCTGCAAGGCATGCTTCAAATAGTTCCTGCATGATCTCCGGGGAGACACGGTAGGGGCCGCCGAAGGAGCCGTCGCCGTAGACCTGGCGGGCGGTTTGGGCATCCATAATATCAGAGGGCACAACCGGCGGGACTTTCGGCTCCGTTGGAAGGTCTCCCACGATGGTGAACGGGAAGGCTTCCAGCCAGTTGGCATGGTCAGGTTTGATTTCATGGCGGAGGGCAACGGCTTCGACGCTGCGGGACATCCACCAGGCATACCACTGGATTTTCAGCTCGCTGAGCTGGTTGGCAAGTTCACCCAGGCGCATTTTTACGCCGTTATTGCCGCCATGCCCGTTCAAGACCAGGATGCGCCGGAAGCCCTGGATATAGGCCGAACGGATCACATCCTCCACGGCGTCCAAAAGCGTGGAGAGGCGCAGGCTTAGTGTGCCGGGATAGGCAATGAAATAGGGACTGGCGCCAAAGTTCAAGGGCGGCGCGACCAGAACGCCGGTTTGCTTCGAGGCCGCATCCGCCAGCGCCAGGGGGATCTTCGCATCTGAGAGCAGGGACAGATAACCATGCTGCTCGCAGGCTCCGGTCACCAGAATCAACCGGTCATCCTGCTTGAGATATCTCTCCACATCCATCCAATTCAAATCCTCGATACGCATCAATGCCTCCATCAAGTCGTCTGCCAGTCCGGGCTGGCACAAAAAGCCGCGGCGATTTCCGCTTTCCTTCCCGCCGGCATCCAGGAGGCGGAAATGCCATTCAGAATCAGGGTGCGAAGGTCCTGACGAGAAAAACCAAGGCGTTGCTCGAGCAACCGGTATTCGTCCGCAAGTGAGTTCCCAAACATCTTCGGATCATCAGTATTAATGGTAATGCAAAGACCACGCTGGAATAATTTTTGTGCCGGGTGTTCGTCCATGGACTTTACCACTCCGGTACAGACATTCGATAGCGGGCACAATTCCAGTGGAATCTGTTTTTCGGCCAGGTAATCCAGCAGTTTCTCATCCTCGCCGGCACGGACTCCGTGACCGATCCTTTCGACATGCAAGGCACGGATGGCACCCCAAATGCTTTCCGACCCAGCAGCCTCCCCGGCATGTGCCGTGGTGTGAAGGCCAAGCCGCCGGGCCTCAGCATACACCGGCTTGAAGGGCTCCGGGGGAAAGGTCTGTTCCGATCCGCCCAGGCCAATCCCGATGACACCCAAGTTTCGCACCTCGTTGACCTGCGCCAGCGTTGCAGAAGCTTTTTCCGGCCCATTATCGCGAACCACATCTGCGATCAAGGCTATCTCGATCTCCGGAACATTTCCCAGGCCGGTGCGAATGGCTTCGGTCAAACGCTGGAGGTGCAGGCCGCGCTGGGCGAAATCCGGCGGCGAATAGAAAGCCTCCACATAACGGATGTTCTGACTGGCAAGGTCACGCGCCACCGCTTCAGCAAAAAGGGTGAAATCCTCATATTCACGCAGGAACGCGTTCTTCCAGATCCAGGTTTCAATAAAATGGGGAAAATCCTTATACTCAAATTTGCGCTGCAAGGACTTCAGATCCGGTACAGCCGGGTCACCGCCATATTTCTGGATCAATTCCCATAAAGTATCATAGGGGATGGCGCCTTCCAGGTGTAAATGCAATTCCACCTTGGGAACCCGGACATACCAGCTTTTCGAGTTTTTGCCTGCCAGAAGAGGCATTTCCATCGACCCAATTATACCTTTCCCAAGAAGCTGCCTAATAATACCTGCCAGGACTTTCGCAAGGTTGATAATTCTTGAATACTCACCTCCATGTCTGGAGACTTCCCCTCTACCCGTTGCCCCAAGGCTGCCCCCTCAGAATAAGTAAAGGTGGAAAGATATTTCTGGGGTATTGGTTGGCGGCTACGCGGCCAGCCAATACCCCAGACCCCTAGAATGTGAAGAGCGTATAATACCTGTGATGCCACCCAACCCGATGCCTCCCATCCCGGCCCTATTCCTCGAACGCATGAAGCGCCTTCTCGGTGACGAATATGCGGCTTTTGCGGTTGCGTTGGAGGAAAGACCGGTCAGTGGCTTAAGGGTCAACACGCTGAAACTATCGGCGGAGGCGTTTCGCGGCATATCACCGGTCAGCCTGTGCGAAACCATTCCATGGTGCCCTTCCGCATTCACCCTCACCCCTGCCCCTCTCACTTCGGGAGAGGGGGTCGGGAAGCATCCATACCACCTGGCAGGACTGTACTACCTGCAGGACCCCTCGGCCATGTCCGCCGCGCCGCTGTTGGACCCGCATCCAGGGGAACGCGTCCTGGACCTGGCAGCCGCTCCGGGCGGGAAAACCACGCATCTGGCCGCGCTCATGCAAGGAGACGGCCTGCTGGTGGCCAACGAGATCAAGGACAAACGCCTCGGGCATTTGGCGGTCAACGTGGAACGCTGGGGCGCGGGAAATGTAGTCATCACCAACGAAACGCCGGAACGCCTGGCGGATCATTTCGGGGCTTATTTCGACCGCGTGCTGGTGGACGCGCCCTGCTCCGGCGAGGGCATGTTCCGCAAGGAGGCGAGCGCGCGCCTGGACTGGTCACCGGAGATGGTGGAAGGCTGCGCCGTGCGGCAGCGCAACATCCTGCGTGTGGCTGCCAGGCTGGTGAGACCGGGCGGGTACTTGCTCTATTCCACCTGCACTTTCGCACCCGAAGAAGATGAAGAGGTCATCAACGGCTTGCTGGACGCCCGGCGGTCGGGGGCAGGTGGATTCACAGACGATTATGGATCGGTGCAATTCGAGGTGGTGGCACTGCCACAATTTCCGGGATTCATGCCAGGCCGGCCGGAATGGCTGTTTTCCGATGCAAAGGGAAAGGGCTTGGAAGGCGCGGTGCGCCTGTTCCCGCACCGGGTGACCGGTGAAGGGCATTTCGCCTGCCTGTTGAAGCGATCAGGCGCGGCGGATGCCAAAGCGGATGGTAGTCCCGACCGACTGGCAGGGCCA
Source organism: uncultured Chloroflexia bacterium (assembly GCA_963827305.1). Classification (GTDB taxonomy): domain Bacteria; phylum Chloroflexota; class Anaerolineae; order Anaerolineales; family Villigracilaceae; genus UBA877. The sequence continues at coordinate 990 of CAWHAM010000018.1, read as the reverse complement.
TCCATGGCGCAGGAACGGTTGTGGCAGGCCTTCGCCGGGGAAATGCTGAAGGTCGATTACGCGGCGGACAGGCTGCGGGTGCGGGGCGAGCGGCTTTACTTCGTCCCGGAGAAGTTGACCGATTTTGGGAATTTACGCGTGGTGCATCCCGGCGTCTGGCTGGGAACATTCAAGAAGGAGCGTTTCGAGCCCGCCCATCCTTTGGCATTATTCCTGCAACGTGGGCAGGCCCGGAATATGCTGGATCTGACGACAGACAGCCGTGAAATAGTGGCCTACCTGCGCGGCGAAAGCCTCCCCTCGGAAGGACCGGCGGGTTGGACGCTGGTCAATGTGGATGGTTGGCCGCTGGGCTGGGGCAAACGTGTGCAGGGCATCCTCAAAAACCATTATCCCAAGGGTTGGCAGATCTATTCCTGATCGAGAAATAAATATGCCGATCACAATGCATTTCACCGAAGAAGACTGGCAGAGGATCGAGCGTGATTGGAAGGCCTGGTGGGCGGGCGAACTAGACCGACCGCTGCTTACGCTGGAGGTGACCGAGCCACAGGCCAGCGATTGCTGGTCGCATCTCACCCGCTACGGCCTGGAGACTCCCATCGAGCAAATCCTGGACGATTCCCAGCGGTTCCTGGAAACCACCTGGTGGATGGGAGACGCCTATCCCAAGTGGTGGGTGAACTTTGGGGCAGGCGTGATGGCGGCCTTCCTGGGCTCAAAGCTGACCTGGAGGCCCGATACCACCTGGTTCTGGCCGCTGGAAAGAGTGACTTCCCTGGAGGAAATCCAGCCGCACTACGAAGCCGATGCTCCCTGGTGGGTGCGCGTGCGGGAAACAACCCGCCAGGCGGTGGAACGCTGGGCGATCAGGTGCTGGTAGGCACCACCGACCTGGGCGGCAACCTGGACATCCTGGCAAGCCTGCGCGGCTCCGAAAAACTGCTCTTCGACTTGAGCGACAAGCCCGAAGAGGTGGACCGGCTGGTC
>CAWHAM010000017.1:0-12676 GCA_963827305.1 uncultured Chloroflexia bacterium | reverse complement strand
ATGGGGCGAATTATACGTGTTTGGCCATATTACGTCAATAGACAATGGGCGATCAATATCTGTTCTTAATCCGAATTTTTAATAGCTGCAGGATATCTGCCAACGCCGCTTCGAATATCTCCCGCATCGTTTCTTCCGAGACCCTGTACCTGCCGCCGAAAGACCCGTCGCCGTAGACCTGCCGGGCGGTTTGGGCATCCATGATGTCAGAGGGCACAACCGGCGGGACTTTCTGCTCCTCTGGAAGGTCGCCCACGATGGTGAACGGGAAGGCTTCCAGCCAGTTGGCATGGTTGGGTTTGATTTCGTGCCGGATGGCGACTTCTTCCACGCTGCGGGCCATCCACCAGGCATACCATTGGATTTTCAGCTCGCTGAGCTGGTTGGCAAGTTCACCCAGGCGCATTTTTACGCCGTTATTGCCGCCATGCCCGTTCAAGACCAGGATGCGCCGGAAGCCCTGGATATAGGCCGAACGGACGACATCCTCCACGGCGTCCAGCAAGGTGGAGAGGCGCAGGCTGAGTGTGCCGGGATAGGCGATGAAATAGGGACTGGCGCCAAAGTTCAAGGGCGGCGCCACCAGCACGCCGGTTTGTTTCGAGGCCGCATCCGCCAGCGCCAGGGGGATCTTGACATCTGAGAGCAGGGACAGATAACCATGCTGCTCGCAGGCTCCGATCACCAGAATCAACCGGTCATCCTGCTTGAGATATCTCTTCCACATCCATCCAGTTCAGATCCTCGATACGCATCAATGCCTCCATCAAGTCGTCCTGCCAGTCCGGGTTGGCACAAAAAGCCGCGGCGATTTCCGCTTTCCTTCCCGCCGGCATCCAGGAGGCGGAAATGCCATTCAGAATCAGGGTGCGAAGGTCCTGACGAGAAAATCCAAGGCGTTGCTCGAGCAACCGGTATTCGTCCGCAAGTGAGTTCCCAAACATCTTCGGATCATCAGTATTAATGGTAATGCAAAGACCACGCTGGAATAATTTTTGTGCCGGGTGTTCGTCCATGGACTTTACCACTCCGGTACAGACATTCGATAGCGGGCACAATTCCAGTGGAATCTGTTTTTCGGCCAGGTAATCCAGCAGTTTTTCATCCTCGCCGGCACGGACTCCGTGACCGATCCTTTCGACATGCAAGGCACGGATGGCACCCCAGATGCTTTCCGACCCAGCAGCCTCCCCGGCATGTGCCGTGGTGTGAAGGCCAAGCCGCCGGGCCTCAGCATACACCGGCTTGAAGGGCTCCGGGGAAAGGTCTGTTCCGATCCGCCCAGGCCAATCCCGATGACACCCAAGTTTCGCACCTCGTTGACCTGCGCCAGCGTTGCAGAAGCTTTTTCCGGCCCATTATCGCGAACCACATCTGCGATCAAGGCTATCTCGATCTCCGGAACATTTCCCAGGCCGGTGCGAATGGCTTCGGTCAAACGCTGGAGGTGCAGGCCGCGCTGGGCGAAATCCGGCGGCGAATAGAAAGCCTCCACATAACGGATGTTCTGACTGGCAAGGTCACGCGCCACCGCTTCAGCAAAAATGGTGAAATCCTCATATTCACGCAGGAACGCGTTCTTCCAGATCCAGGTTTCAATAAAATGGGGAAAATCCTTATACTCAAATTTGCGCTGCAAGGACTTCAGATCCGGTACAGCCGGGTCACCGCCATATTTCTGAATCAATTCCCATAAAGTATCATAGGGGATGGCGCCTTCCAGGTGTAAATGCAATTCCACCTTGGGAACCCGGTCATACCAGCTTTTCGAGTTTTTGCCTGCCAGAAGAGGCATTTCCATCGACCCAATTATACCTTTCCCAAGAAGCTGCCTAATAATACCTGCCAGGACTTTCGCAAGGTTGATAATTCTTGAATACTCACCTCCATGTCTGGAGACTTCCCCTCTACCCGTTGCCCCAAGGCTGCCCCCTCAGAATAAGTAAAGGTGGAAAGATATTTCTGGGATATTGGTTGGCAGCTCTGCGGCCAGCCAATACCCCAGACCACAAGAATGTGAAGAGCGTATAATACCTGTGATGCCACCCAACCCGATGCCTCCCATCCCGGCCCTATTCCTCGAACGCATGAAGCGCCTTCTCGGTGACGAATATGCGGCTTTTGCGGTTGCGTTGGAGGAAAGACCGGTCAGTGGCTTAAGGGTCAACACGCTGAAACTATCGGCGGAGGCGTTTCGCGGCATATCACCGGTCAGCCTGTGCGAAACCATTCCATGGTGCCCTTCCGCATTCACCCTCACCCCTGCCCCTCTCACTTCGGGACAGGGGGTCGGGAAGCATCCATACCACCTGGCAGGACTGTACTACCTGCAGGACCCCTCGGCCATGTCCGCCGCGCCGCTGTTGGACCCGCATCCAGGGGAACGCGTCCTAGACCTGGCAGCCGCTCCGGGCGGGAAAACCACCCACCTGGCCGCGCTCATGCGAGGAGACGGCCTGCTGGTGGCCAACGAGATCAAGGACAAACGCCTCGGGCATTTGGCGGTCAACGTGGAACGCTGGGGGGCGGGAAATGTAGTCATCACCAACGAAACGCCGGAACGCCTGGCGGATCATTTCGGGGCTTATTTCGACCGCGTGCTGGTGGACGCGCCCTGCTCCGGCGAGGGCATGTTCCGAAAGGAGGCGAGCGCGCGCATGGACTGGTCACCGGAGATGGTGGAAGGCTGCGCCGTGCGGCAGCGCAACATCCTGCGTGTGGCTGCCAGGCTGGTGAGACCGGGCGGGTACTTGCTCTATTCCACCTGCACTTTCGCACCCGAAGAAGATGAAGAGGTCATCAACGGCTTGCTGGACGCCCGGCGGTCGGGGGCAGGTGGATTCACAGACGAGAATGGATCGGTGCAATTCGAGGTGGTGGCACTGCCACAATTTCCGGGATTCATGCCAGGCCGGCCGGAATGGCTGTTTTCCGATGCAAAGGGAAAGGGCTTGGAAGGCGCGGTGCGCCTGTTCCCGCACCGGGTGACCGGTGAAGGGCATTTCGCCTGCCTGTTGAAGCGATCAGGCGCGGCGGACGCCAAAGCGGATGGTAGTCCCGACCGACTGGCAGGGCCATCCATGGCGCAGGAACGGTTGTGGCAGGCCTTCGCCGGGGAAATGCTGAAGGTCGATTACGCGGCGGACAGGCTGCGGGTGCGGGGCGAGCGGCTTTACTTCGTCCCGGAGAAGTTGACCGATTTTGGGAATTTACGCGTGGTGCATCCCGGCGTCTGGCTGGGAACATTCAAGAAGGAGCGTTTCGAGCCCGCCCATCCTTTGGCATTATTCCTGCAACGTGGGCAGGCCCGGAATATGCTGGATCTGACGACAGACAGCCGTGAAATAGTGGCCTACCTGCGCGGCGAAAGCCTCCCCTCGGAAGGACCGGCGGGTTGGACGCTGGTCAATGTGGATGGTTGGCCGCTGGGCTGGGGCAAGCGTGTGCAGGGCATCCTCAAAAACCATTATCCCAAGGGTTGGCAGATCTATTCCTGATCGAGAAATAAATATGCCGATCACAATGCATTTCACCGAAGAAGACTGGCAGAGGATCGAGCGTGATTGGAAGGCCTGGTGGGCGGGCGAACTAGACCGACCGCTGCTTACGCTGGAGGTGACCGAGCCACAGGCCAGCGATTGCTGGTCGCATCTCACCCGCTACGGCCTGGAGACTCCCATCGAGCAAATCCTGGACGATTCCCAGCGGTTCCTGGAAACCACCTGGTGGATGGGAGACGCCTATCCCAAGTGGTGGGTGAACTTTGGGGCAGGCGTGATGGCGGCCTTCCTGGGCTCAAAGCTGACCTGGAGGCCCGATACCACCTGGTTCTGGCCGCTGGAAAGAGTGACTTCCCTGGAGGAAATCCAGCCGCACTACGAAGCCGATGCTCCCTGGTGGGTGCGCGTGCGGGAAACAACCCGCCAGGCGGTGGAACGCTGGGGCGATCAGGTGCTGGTAGGCACCACCGACCTGGGCGGCAACCTGGACATCCTGGCAAGCCTGCGCGGCTCCGAAAAACTGCTCTTCGACTTGAGCGACAAGCCCGAAGAGGTGGACCGGCTGGTCAAGGAGATCACCGCACTTTGGCTGCGATACTACGATGAACTGTTCGCCATTACATCCATGCCCGGGCGCGGCAACGCATGCTGGGGGCCGGTCTGGTCGCCGGGCAAAGGATACATGCTGCAATGTGATTTCTCGTACATGATCTCACCGCGCATGTTCAAGCGTTTCGTGCTGCCGGACCTGGAGGCTTGCTGCGCGCAGCTTGACTATGGCTTTTATCACATGGACGGCAAAGGCGAACTGCCCCACCTGGACCAGATGTTGAGGATCGAGCGACTGCGCGGCATCCAATGGCAGCCGGGGGATGGACAGCCGATGGCGGAGGATTGGCCGGAGGTATTACAGAAAATCCGCTCGGGAGGCAAACTGGTGCAGGTCTTTGTCACGGCGCAGGGCGCGCTGGATATCAAGAGAGAGTTGGGAGGCAGGGGGTACCTGCTGAACATCGTCAACGAGGCGCTGACGCCGGAGCAAGGACGGGCATTTTTGAAGGCGTTCGAGGCAGTGTGAACTCGAAGTTGCTTTGCGATTCGAATTTCCATTAGACGTCACCAATATTGGTGGCGGTATTTTCACCTCCTACTGCCCCGTCCTGCTCCTCCAACAAGCCTTTTGCGCGAATATCCTCACTCGGCTCGATGCGGCGGGCAAAGATGAGAAAGCCGGTATGCGCGATCATCCGGTCGGTTGGACGCAGGCGGGTCGGCTCGGGCTTGTAATAACGCATCAGGAGCTCGCAGACCTCGATGAAGGCAAAATGCTCACGCCGCAGGGAATAAAGCAGTTTTTCGACCTGGTTGAAAGTGGGCACGAGGTTGCAGAAGAAGCCACCCGGCTTGAGGGCGAGGCGGACCTGCCGGATGTAATCCCACGGGTTGGGCACGTCCAGAAAGGCGGCATCCACGTTCGTCTCGGTAAAACCGCCGGCGATGTCGCCTTCCTTGAAATCGACACGCACATCCAGGCCCAAGCGCTCGAGGTTCGCGTGGGCCAATTGCTGGAACTCCGGACGACGTTCATAGGTGACCACCCGGCCGTGCGGTCCGACCGCGTAGGCCAGCGCAACGGTCATGGAGCCGGAACCGGTACCGGCTTCCAAAATCGTCTGTCCCGGGCCGACCGACATACTGGTCAGGATGAAGCCGATATCCTTGGGATACATGATCTGCGTGCTTCGCTTGAGGTCCACCAACAGATCCGCCAGGGAAGGCTGGAGCATGAAGAACGGGCTGCCCTGGTGGCTGAAGACCTGGCTGCCCCAGGGCCGGCCGATCAGCTCATCGTGATACAGGATGCCGCGGTGGGTGTGAAAAGACCCGCCGGGTACGAGCGGGAAAATAAAATGTTTGTGGCGCAGGCCAACAAGTAGGGCCAGGTCACCGGGCTGGGAGTGGGTGGTATTCAAATTCCAGGGCATAAAAACCTTCCTAACACGACCCCCAAAGTACCTCCAAAGTACCTCCAAAGTACGGGGGCAGGCGGGGGCAGGCAGGGGCAGGCGGGGGCAGGTGAGGGTAGGCGAGAGCAGGCAGATACTACGAACACAACGGTAAAAGATTTATGAATTACTCTTTGAAGCCTGCGTGTCCGCCTGCCCTACGTTCTTCAGCAGGGTCGAGTGTAATGCTTTTCGCAGTGGACTCAATATTATCATGAGATGAACCATGTATATACTGATATTACGAAGGTGACATACCTTGGCGGGGATAGGCTTCGGCGACTCATCCCGCAAGGGGACGATGTGTCGTCGAAACAGCCGATGGCGACTTGCCTGCACCTGCGGCGCAGGCACAGGTGAGGCCGCCTCGGCTAGTCGTTCCTCGTATCGAAAAAAAAACGAATAGCTCGTGATTTGGGATTTTTATGTACGTTTTTGTGGAACTGAGAAAAATGAATGTCCTCTAGCGGACCAGACAGCGGAGAGACAGATGCAACGCGCCCTGCCCAGATAATAAAAATAATCACCTTTCGCAGGGCCGTTTTTCTGAACCAGGAGGGATCGAGACGGGCGGAGAGGGTGTCAGGCATCAGTGTCATGTGTCACATACCACGTGCCACGTTCCAAGAGCCGGGCACGGCAGGGTGTGAGAGGCTGATTACGCATGCGGTAATAATAGAACATGTATTCTAATTTGTCAAGGTATAAGATGGGATGAAGATGGGGCAACCGCATTTATGAAGTGTGACCCATTTATACTATTGGCAGGGCGATATTTATTATGATATAATTGATACTTATTATCCTGTATAAGCTTCCAGTTATGAAAAGGAGAGATATGTACTTAAGATTAGTCCAATTTCACCTGGGCAGCGGAAAGCGTTCCGCTGCAGAGGCCGTAGCCGACGTAGTCATACCTTCCATCCGAAAGCAACCCGGGTGCGAACGCGTGGAATTCTTTCTCGATGAGGCGGCAGGCGAATATGGGTTCGTGGTCCTATGGGCATCGAAACAAGCCGCGGATGCGACCTATCCGGTAATCTACCCGCTTTTGACTTCAGCCGTAGATACGGCCGGGGGCAAGGGAACGCTAAGCATACGCACCCTGGAAGTCTACGAGCCGATGAAATAGCCACTGGTCAAGTTCCTGATTGCAATCTCAAGCTAGAAGGTGAAACCGTCGCAGTCCAACAGCATGTGCTGTTGAATCCAACCGGCTTTAATAAATAAGGTGGTTAAGACAATACACGAGTGGGTGGATATCCGCCTACCAACCTTCCCCGAGGCGGAGGGGAATTCGTTGGAATATGTCTGCCACGACGAGAGCGTGCGATAGCCGAGGTGTGGGCCGGCAGGCAACGCTTGCCTGCACAATGGATTCGTTGTATAGTTATCTCAGGGAGAAAAATATTATCAGAAGATGCAAAGGAATCTTCGGCGACTCATCCCGCAAGGGGACGATGTGTCGCCGAAACAGCCGACGGTGGCTGGATGCCACCTTGGCTAGCCGCCTTTTCCGCTGGTACCGACGCCCCCTTCGGGGATACTACGCAAGGCCAAATCGTTGGGTGGCAGACAGCATGCCTTAACATGGTTTGATCAGGTTGAATTATGAGCATTGTTTATTCCATCGATAAGGAAAAAGGGATCACCTTCGTCCGATGGGACGGAATGGTCACGGCGGATGAGTTCCTGGCACACGTACATCGTCTAACCTCGGATGCAAACTGGCCTCCCGAAAAGCGGTTACAGCTTTCAGACCTGCGGAACACATCCACGGACTCTTCCATAGATAAGTCAACCCTCGAAACGGCGGCAGACCTCTTCGGCAAGCAAACGAAGAAAATTGCGGACATGAAAGCGGCCATCGTGGCACAGGATGAATTCAACAAAGCCGTTGCTTTCGAACGCTACGTATTTAAATATATTCCTTCAGTGATCGTATTCAACGATCTGCATACCGCATGTATGTGGCTTGGCATTAGCGTAGAAGAAGCCGAAGGCGCGTTACAACGATTACAGGCTCGAGCGTGTGGCAAGACCAAACCGTAGCCCCACAACCATGATGCGTCCATAGAGGATAAATATGGAAGGGAATAAAACAGCTCCAACCACGATCGATGAATATATTTCGCAATGCCCGGAAGACGTGCAGCCCATCCTGGCCAGAATCAGGGCGGTGATCAGAGAAGCCGCGCCGGGAGCTGTGGAAAAAATAAGCTACCAAATGCCAGGTTTTTATTACTCCGGCTACCTGGTCTGGTTCGGTATTCATGCGCACCATATCGGATTTTATCCAACGGGATCCGGAATCGAGGCGTTCAAAGAGGAACTATCGGCATACAAGACGTCAAAAGGGGCGGTGCAATTTCCGTTGGATAAACCCATCCCCTATGAATTGATCCGCAAAATCGTAAAGTCCAGGGTGGCAGAAAACCTAAAGAAATAACGAATTTCCAGATGTGACAGTCACCTTAAAGGTGACTGTCACATCCATCATGAAAGGCTATTTAGATACCGCTGAACATCTTCCGGTAACGTGCGGTTACGGAGATAGTCGAGAACAAAGGCTTTATAATCCTCACCATTTGAAAACTGCGCACGAACGAAGCTTCGATCCAGTAGCGGACCATCGCGTTCACCGATCCAATCGAGGTAATTCGAATAAGGCCAGTCGGCAGGATCGGCGACAAGCCCATCTTTGACCGGGTTGGCGTGAATATAACGGCAGAGCTGCATCAGGTAATTGCTGCCCTTGATCGGCTTCGCCTGAAAGCGGTGCTCGAATAGTGTACCACTCTGCTCGTAGCGCTTGTTGTAGGCCTTCGTATAGCTGTTGAAGACGCGTTGGGGTAAAAGACCTGCCTCTGTTTCCCCGTCCTGCCGGAGCAGGAAATGGTAATGGTTGGGCATGAGACAATAAGAGATCACGTTGATATCAAAGTTCCTGGCATATTGCTGCAGGCGTGCGACTACAAATAGATAATTCGCCGGCTCTCGAAAAATACTACCTTGCCGCGCTGCGCGGTTGTATATATGGTAAAACCCTCCGGGCAGCCAATCCAGGATGTCTTTACGAGCGAGAGGCATCTTATCCTCCAGTTGGGGATGTGACAGTACCTGTAAGGTGACTGTCACATAGAAAATAGAATAGTAATTGGACGGTCATTTTTATTGTATATGATACTGCGGTCGTCTTCAAACACGTGTGACTGTCACCTGATTATACGGGATCGGGCGGACATCTTGAATAAATTGGGTAGGGGCATATTTATTATGTAAGATGTGACTGTCACCGTAAAAAGAAGGTGACAGTCACAATACATAGGCCGGGGGGATTGACAGGCGTGCTATACTATATACAAAAGATTTTTTGCTATCGAAAAAGGGAGCAGACTGTCCAGCCGGGCAAAGGATGCGAGAGGTGGGAGGGATCGATGATTAATAATTTTTCCATGTTGGATTAAAACCATAATCATGAACCGCAAAATCCTTTTTAAGGTCCAAGGCATCCTGGCGACGTATCTTAATCCAGAAGACGGAGCCCTCCTGCAGGGATTATTGGAGAATTGTGCGGATTATTTTGAGCTGGTCCATGGCTGCCCCCCAGCAGAGTCCGAAGCACAGGTATTATTCGAGGATAAACCACCCACGAAAACCCTGAAAGACAAAATTGTCATCGGGTTGTGGGACACTGAACAAAAACTGATCGGGGTGTTGGATTCGATCAAAGGTTATCCTTCACAAAGCGAGTGGTTCCTGGGTTTGCTGCTGATCGATCCCGCCTTCAGGCAGCAAGGACTGGGGCGCAAAGTATATGAAGCTTTTGAGCAGTGGATAACCCGGCAAGGGGCAATCCAAATCGGGCTGGGAGTGGTCGAGCAGAACCAGCGCGGTATAACTGCTGGCAGAGCCGTGGTTTTGAGGTGGCAGAGAAACGGCCTCCGAAAAGGTATGGAAACAGGGATAACGTTGTTATTGTAATGAAACGTTCGTTGCTGAAGGCCTAAGCACGAATGTCCGGGAAGTCATTCACCTAATAAAGGAGTGAAAATACGCATATGAACGAACCGACTGAAAACAAGAGCAAGAGAACAATTGATGAAGCCGATCGAAGTTGGAGAGGATTGTACCGTGTCAGTGGGATCCTTCTGATTATTACAGCAGTCGTGTGGACTGTTGTGTCCAGGACCGCCAGTATTCTTTACTCATAGGGCTACCCGGGCGATCCCACCTCTTACCTGCAGCTGGTCTCTCAACATCAGGCGCTAGCCTCGGTCACCTGGAGCCTGTGGATTGTCTCAGACTTCCTGCTCATGGCACCCACCATCGCGCTGTTCATAGTCCTGCAGCGGTATAACCGGACCCTGGCTTTGCTCGGCAGCTTGTTTGCTATGTTCTTTAACATATACGATGTATGCGCGACCGAGCTGAACTCCTTGATACTCGTCAGCTTGTCACATGGATACGCCAGCGCCACCACCGATGCCATGAGGGCTTCTTTCGTTGCAGCGGCTGCATATGGCTATCATGCCCTACGTCTCCAGACGGTCCTTAGTTTCTCCACCGGCACCTTCGGGTATCTCTTGTGGTGTGTGCCCATGTTCAAGAGCATCTTCAGTCGTGGGACTGCAATCTTCGGCGCAATCATGTGTATAGTAGGATTATTAGGGTCGGTGGCTCCCATGTTCCCATCCTCAATTATCCTAGGGCTCTGTCAGTTAACAGTTGTCCCCGCCTGCGCTTTGTGGTTCATTTTAGTCGGAGTGCGGCTATATCGATTTGGGAGACGCCTTCCTGCTAGTTGATGAAATATGACAGTAACCTTGATCCCTAGCGCCCAAGCAGGGTGTGGGTGGGGATAATGGCGCGAAGTCGAGCCGTTGGACGACAGATAAAAAATATTCAACCACAGTATGTGGAAAATCATGAGCGTGATCTTCTGTCCCGATTGTAATGAAGAAAACTTCAGTACTGCAAGTTTCTCAATAAATGCAGTGCCGATTTCAACAAGCGGAAACCTTACAGCAGGTTCCTGGGTAAATCGAGTGCCTATAAAAGCCAGCGCAAGACTGAACTCCTGCTTGGCCTATTGGACACGCTCGAGGATTACGGCGGACCGTGGGGTTGGTCGATCAGGCTGAACAGACCCCCCAATAAATCAACCCACGAGTGAGGCTTTAGTAGATAGATCGAGCAGCCAAATTAAAGCGCTGCCCACCGATCAACCTCAGCGCCAAGGTCTAAAAAGATAAACGGGCCGAAATAACTGACGCAGGCAGTGGCCTGGAGGAAACAGTGAACATTCAAAACGAACGAAACAGGGCGATCATCGAGGAGTTTCGGACCAACGGGGGCAAGGTCGGCGGTCCGTTCGCCGGCAGGACGCTGCTGCTTTTGCATACCATGGGGGCAAAGAGCGGGCAAAGCCGCATCAATCCTGTCGCGTATATCCACGATGGTGAGCGACTCTGTGATCATTGCCTCCAAAGGGGGCTCCCCGACCAATCCCGGCTGGTACCACAACATCGTTGCTCATCCACTCGTCACAGTGGAAGTCGGCACCGAAGAGTTTCAAGCCCGGGTCGTGATAGCGGAGGAACCGGAACGAACTCGCTTGTATGCCAAAATGGTCGAAATGATGCCTGCCTTTGGCGAGTACCAGCGGAGAACAACGCGCCTCATCCCGGTGATCATCCTAATGCGGGTGAAATGAAAACCCGCCTGGCTACCCGAAAAGAAAGAGAAGTTTAAAGCCAGGTGTCGAAGATTGTCAACCTCTATAATCTCACTTTGGAGACCGGATGTCCATTCAACCGCCCAAGCCTTTCAAAAAATTCGACCTACCTTTCGGGGAGTATGCATGGCTCCCGGCGGATGTGCACTTAAGGCTGCCTGAAACGACTACCATTGCTCCGGAGCTTGTCCACTATCTCATAACCATCCCATGGGACAAGCGGTACATGAGGCTGGTCGATCCGTCCTACCGGTATTTCTTTTGCCGGGTGCTGCCGTATCTGCATGTACGCTCCACGGATGTCCATGTGGCGACCTGTCTGCCCTTTGCTGACGAGCTGATCCAATCCCATCCGGGGGAGGTGGACGAACGGGTGGTGCATATCGCTTTCATCCTGCACGATGCGGGTTGGAGCCAAATGACCGCGGAGGAGATCGCCGACAGTCTCGAGGTGAAAGGACTGGCATTGTCAGCGGCTGCAGCCAGTCCCAAGAGGCGGCACGCCCAACTCGGACGGGATCTAGCGGAGCGCATCCTGGAAGAACATGAATTAGAGCCGCCGCTCACAAAAGAACAGAAAGAGACGATCTATGAGGCCATCCTCTACCACGACAGGCCGGAGGACCTGGCAGCCATGGGCGACCTGCCACCGGCGATCACGATCGTCTGCGACGTCGACCACCTGTGGTCATTCACGCATGCGGACTTCTGGCAGGATACCATCCGAAAAGGCGTGGATCCGCCCCTCTATCTGGAAGCGCTTGACAAAGACCTGGATGGATATTTCGTCAGCGAGCAAGCGAAACGCAAGGCGAGAGGCATGCTGGAGGCGCGCGCCAGCGAGGCGGACGCCTGGAGCGATTGGACCCGGCGGAACCATGGCGGGCAGGGACGAACCAGCGAGGGGAGCGCTTGAGGAGGCGCGGTAAGGGCGCCCGGGCCTGGTCAACGGAGCATTTAATGCAATGACAGGTGCCCTTTAATCTGCCTCCAAAGTCTTGACGGAATTTCACCCGTCCGATAAAATGTGTGCGTTGGTGGTACGTGTTCGTGCTGGAATTCGCAGGAAGCCGGCCCAAGAGCAATCCACGAGGGTCGGCGTTTTTTAAGGCAACGCTGCCGCAGCACCTGGTCCGCACTGAATACCAACCCCCTTCATCCTATTCTTTTTTCGTTCACGTAAGGAGATGCAATAAAATGGCAGAGCGTGTGACCGGTACGGTCAAATGGTTCAATGCGTCGAAGGGCTTCGGCTTCCTCGCACGCGAAGGCGGCCCGGACGTTTTCGTGCATTATAGCGCGATCGTATCCGAGGGCTTCCGCACCCTCCAGGAAGGCCAGCAGGTCGAGTTCGAAATCGAACAGGGACCCAAGGGCCTACAGGCAGCGAACGTCAAACCCCTCTAATTCCCAAAATTGAACCCAAAATGGGG
>CAWHAM010000016.1:0-103140 GCA_963827305.1 uncultured Chloroflexia bacterium | reverse complement strand
AGATCATCTCCATCGGTACCGAACTCCTGCTCGGAGAGACCGTCGACACCAATACACGGTTTATCGCGCGAACCTTGCGCGAGCTGGGTGTGGATCTATACCGCACCCAGACAGTCGGGGACAATGCCGGTCGCATCGCCAAAGCCGTGGGCGAAGCACAGCAGCGCGCCGACATAGTCATAACCACCGGCGGCCTGGGTCCCACAGTCGATGACCCAACCCGGCAGGCCATCGCGGATGCCTGCGAGGTACCGCTCGAATTCCATCCGGACCTATGGGACCAGATCGTTGCCCGCATCGCCCGATATGGGCGCACGCCCACTGAAAACCAGAAACGTCAGGCTTACATCCCCAAGGGGGCGATTGTGATTGAAAACCCGGTCGGCACCGCCCCGGCTTTTATCGTGGAAACGCCCTCACCCCAAACCTCTCCCCCGAGGGGGAGGGGAATAAGGTTATCATCACGCTTCCCGGCGTACCACGTGAAATGGAAACCCTGCTGGTCGAGGCGGTTGTACCTTATCTACAAAAACGTTTCAAGCTGGACGAGGTTATCAAAATCCGTATGCTGCACGTCGGCGGAATCGGCGAAGGCGTACTGGATGAACAGATAGGCGACATGGAAACGCAGCCCAACCCGACCGTCGGATTGACCGCCCACTCCGGCATTGTGGACATCCGCATCGCTGCCAAAGCTTCCACGCTCGCGGAAGTCGAAAGTATGATTGCCGAAACGGAGCGGGAGCTGCGCGGGCGGCTGGGGAATAATATCTTCGGCGCCGACGACGATACGCTGGAGAGCACCGTGCTCAACGCGATCACCCGGCGCGGCTGGAAATTGGCGACAATTGAAAGCGGCCTGGGCGAGGCCCTGATGAAAAGACTCATCCCTTCGGACACCCAGCATATCGAGGCGGTACCAGCCGGGAGATCCAGCCAGAGGCGCTGGCAACCGCCTGCACAGCATTCATCCAGGAAATGAATGCCACTGCCGTCCTGGGAGTAGCCCTTACCAGCTCTGGGGGGCAACAGAATATTGCCATCGTCAGCATCACTCCGTTCGGACAGGAAGAGCGGCAGCTTAGCTACGGAGGTCATCCCAAAAATGCCGCACGCTGGGCCGTTAATTCCGCCCTAGATGGATTGCGCCGCATCGCCCAGGAGGCTGAGTAGAACCATGCCGTCAGGTTCCACCAAGAATCTGCGCCGCCTGGTGGTCGGTTTCTGGCTGGTTAATCTGATTGGCGGCCTGCTGGTGGCGGCGGCCTGGTTCCGGATGAATTCCTCTGCCAAGGCCACCTTCATCAGCCAACCACCGACCGCTAGTGAAACTCCCACCCGGCCTGCCAAGCTAATCTTCACCTCTACAAAGACTCTACCACCAACTGAAACCCAATCACCCACTGAGACGCCTAGACCAACACAGATCTCCACTGAAACAAATACGCCTGTCCCCTTCAGTGAAGGTTCGATGACGATTGGCCTGTCGGTGAAGGGTCTGCCCCTGCAGGTATATCGCTTTGGAACAGGGCCAACCGAACGGCTGATCGTGGCCGGGATGCATGGCGGTGACGAATTTAATACCGTCCAATTGGTGGAAGAATTGATGGCGTATCTTGGCAAGCATCCCGAAGTTGTCCCGGCGGACGTGACACTATATATCCTGCACGATCTGAACCCAGATGGTGTGGCACGGGCACTTAATTACCTGGGACGGGCCAACGCCAACGGCGTGGATCTGAATCGCAACTGGCCGGCGAACTGGCAGAAGGACTGGCCACGCGCCGGCTGTTGGACAACCACGTACGTCACGGGGGGAAAAGGTCCCGCCTCGGAACCGGAAACCAAAGCGTTGATGACATTCATTCAAAGCCACTCCTTCGATGCCCTGATCAACTACCATAGTGCGGCGCTGGGGATTTTCCCCGGCGGCCTGCCTCCCGACGATTACTCGATCCGGCTGGCCAAAGCGATCGCGGCGGTAAGCACGTATCCCTACCCGCCAATCGATACCGGTTGCGATTACACAGGCGCCTTCACCGACTGGACCAATGACAACAACATCGCATCAGTGGATATAGAATTGACCAATCACACAGACACCGACTTCGATATGAACCTGCGGATCCTGAACGTCTTCCTGAATTGGAAACGATGACGGCAGTAAAGGTATCTTGTAGCATGTCCACAAGCTTTAAGGGTAGAATCAACCGTGTAAAGGAGAGCCAATGACCAAACCCGCCAATCTACTACTCGTCAACGCCCTCGTCCTGACAATGGACGAGGAAATGCACCAATACGAACCCGGTGCCGTTGCCATCAGTGGGGACAGCATTCTCGCCGCAGGAAGCGAGGCGGATATTCGAAAAGAGTTTACCGGGAAACAAATCATCGATTGCGGCGGCAAAGTGCTGATGCCCGGACTGGTCAACGCCCACACCCACGTCCCAATGACATTGCTGCGCGGCCTGGCGGACGACCTGCGCCTGGACGTCTGGCTGATGGGTTACATGATGCCGGTCGAACGCGAGTTTGTCTCGCCCGAATTCGTCCGGTTGGGCTCGCAACTGGCCTGTGCCGAGCTGATCCGGACCGGCGTGACCTGTTTCGCGGATATGTACTATTTCGAGGAAGAAGTAGCCAAAGCCACCGCAGAGGCGGGTTTACGAGCCGTCTGTGCACAGACCGTGCTCAAATTCCCCAGTCCGGACGCCGCCTCGTATGAGGATTCACTGGGAGCCGCTCGGGAGTTCATCCAGCGCTGGAAAGGGCATGCTCTAATCACTCCGTCAGTTGCTCCGCACGCTCCCTACACCTGCACGGCTGAAATCCTGCGTGCCACAGCCCAACTGGCGGCCGAGTACGACGTGCCGCTGCACACTCACATTGCGGAGACCGCCCTAGAAGTGGAAAATATGCGCCGCGAGAACGGGATGCCGGTCGTCCCGTACGTCAAGAAACAGGGCCTGTTCGACGCCAAAGTGCTGGCGGCGCACTGTGTACATGTCGATGAGGGCGAAATGCGCACCTTGATGCACGCCGGAGCAGGAGTGGCCCACAACCCGTCCTCCAACCTGAAACTGGCCAGCGGCTTTGCCCCGGTCCAGAGGATGCTGGATCTGGGCTTGAACGTCGGCATCGGGACGGATGGAGCGGCTTCAAACAACGACCTGGACATGTTCGAGGAAGTGCGCCTGGCGGCCTTTGTCGCAAAAGCCGTCAGCAACGACCCCACTTCCGTCCCGGCAGCAACCGCCCTGACCATGGCCACCCGGTTGGGTGCCGGCGCGTTGCATCTCGGATCCATCACCGGGTCGCTCGAACCTGGAAAGCGCGCCGATCTGATCCTGGTGGATATCTCGCCGCTGCACAACAGCCCACGCTTCCGGCGTGACCGAGAAAACCCCTATGCACAATTGGTATATGCCGCCAAGGGCACCGACGTCTGCGACGTGATGGTCAACGGCCAATGGCTGATGAGGGACCGGAACCTGCTGACATTCAACGAAAGCGAACTGGTGGCGGCTGCCAACGAGTATGCTCGGAAGATCGATATCTTCCTGATCCAGCGGGAACAATCGGTATTCTCGAAGCTGGTAGCCCTGGGCGGCTCAGCCGAGGAAGAGTCCTTCGAAGTGCAGGTCAAAGTCAAACTGGCTGACCCAGCCAGCGTTCTTGAAGCGCTAAAGAAACCGGAGATTGAGGTCCTGCGCAAGAAACACTACCACCAGCACGACGCTTACTTCACGTTTGCCGATCCGGTTCAAGGTTGGCTACGCTATCGTGAAGATGAGATCATAGACAACAAGGAACAAATCATCGGCGTACGCGGCCGGTTGACGCTGATCGGTCCTTCCCGGGAAGGCGATTTTGCCCACAATGTACTGCTATCACGCATACGCTACTTCGCTCCGGCGACCAACAGCCTTCGCTTCTATCGTGAATATTTCAAACCCAGTAACGAGACGCTGATCGACAAGGATCGCCTACGATGGCTGGTTAGGTATAAGGATGAGGATTTCTTCATCAACCTGGACCGGGTCGATACGCCAGACCTGGGTACCTATCTGGAAATCAAGAGCCGCACCTGGAGTTGCCTGGATGCCGAAGATAAAGCCCAATGGACCACCGAGCTGATCACATTGCTGGGTGGATCGTTGAAAAAAACCGTCACCAAGGATTATGTCGAGTTGGCGGAAGAAAAATAACAAAGAAACATGACCGTCGTCAAAAACGACGGTCATGTGGTTTAAGTGCAACATTTCCCGGCTCTTCCCTGTATAGATAGATAGAATAAAGAATATGGATGAACGCGACCTGGCCCAACGCGCTGCACAAGGTGACCGCGAAGCCTTCGGCAGATTGGTAAGCAGTCACCAGGCCGGAGTGTACAATGTTGCTTACCGGATGATTGGGGAATGCCGGGAGGCGGAAGACGCCACACAGGAAACTTTCCTGCGGGCTTACCATGCCATCCGGACGCTTGATCCCCAGCGGCCGCCCGGTCCTTGGTTGAAAAAGATCGCGGTCAATGTTTGCCTGAACCGGCTGGAACGCCGGGATACCTTAACTCTTGAAGATGAGACTGCCATACCCGGCCTTGACCCGGGACCTGAGTCACAGACCATCGAACGGGAGCAAAACCGACAGATCCGTGCCGCATTGCTTTCCCTACTGCCGCGTTACCGGGCTGCCATCGAACTTCGACACTTCCAGGAATTAAGTTACGCTGAAATGGCCGAAACGTTGAACCGACCACTCAGCGATATCAAATCCGACCTTTTCCGCGCCAGAAAAATGCTGGCAGGAATATTGAGACAAACTTAATGAAACACTTGACGGAAGATCAACTTAATGAATATCTCGACAACGCTGTGGAAGCCCCCGTCCAGGCCCGCATGGCCCTGCATCTCTCCGGCTGTGCGGATTGCCGGGCCAGGTTGGTTTCTTTGCAAACCGTCTTCCAAGCCCTGGCCGCCCTGCCGGAAGAAACGCCAGGGCGTGACCTGACCCCTTCTGTGCTGCAAGCCCTCCCGCGACAGCTTCTCCGGGCTTGCCTGGCGTCTGGCATTCGCCGTCCAGGCCGGGCTAAGTCTCGGCCTCCTGCTCCTGTTTGCCCCCGTTGTGACGAGCCGCTTGACCTGGATCGTACATGGATTGGCTGGCCAGATCGACGCACCTGAAGTGAAGTTACCCATCCCGCACGTTCTTCATTTCAGCCTGCCTGCCCTCCGGCTGCCTCATCCGCCCGTTCTGGGGCTTCCCATTGCGATCACGTGCGCCAATTCAGCCGCCTGGATTATCATGGGAATCGCTGCCGTACTTCTCTTTGCAGTTGGGAACTTCAGCTTAATCTTTCACAGCTCTTCCGAGATCAGAAACAATAAAAGGAGAATGCCATGACAATGTTCGAGTCTTTCTTGTACATGTTCTTCAGTGGGATCGGCTCCATCGCGCTTCTGATCGTCCTGAATCTGCTCCTGCCCGGCAAAGTGGAACGCATCCAAAAAAAGCTAGAGGGCCATTATATGCGTTCCTTTGTAATTGGCTTGATTGGGCTGGGTCTTTCTTTCGCAATCCTATTATTGCTGTACTATATTTTCAATCTTCCTCTAAATGAATTCATAGCAGGTCAAAGAAGACCTATCACTAATATTATTGTTTTTGAACAATTGCTCTTACCGGGGATTTTAATCCTGCTGTTTATTGTGATCACCATCTGCACCATCGCCATCAGCACAATTGGACTGGCTGCCCTGGCCAACAGCCTCGGTCAACGCATCAAGAAAGCCAAGAAGTCCCTGAATCCCAACCTGAGCGGGGCTACGCTCGTGATCCTGTCGGGGCTGGCACCCTTCCTGGGTTGGTTCGTCTTTGCTCCGGTTGCTCTCTGCCTCAGTTTTGGTTCAACCGCCCAGACCTTTTTCCAGCGCAAAGCGACTCCGAGAACCCTTGAATAGATTTTCCTCCCCCAACAGGGAAGAAAAGGAGAACCAAATATGAAGGACACCATTACAATCCCGTACATTCTATTCGGGGGCATGACCTTCCTTGCCTTATTGGGGACCTTCGGCCTGTTTCTGCCGAAACCCGTCGAACGGGCGCGCCAGAAATTGGAGACTGCTCCGAAGAGGAGCTTCTTGGTAGGGATCGTCAACGTGGTATTCTGGTTCGTGGTATTGGTCATCTGGTTCGTATGGACCCAACATAACGGCGGCCCAGATGTGATGGGTTACCTGATAGGCAGTGCATTGGTGGTTCTGCTGTTGATCGGATTGATCCTCCCTGGCTTCCCGGGGCTGGTTGCCTTGGCAGGCTTGACCGGTGCGCGCTGGGACGCCACCGCCTCGCCTCTCGCACAGGATCTGCGCGGCGGGCTTTTATTGATATTGGCATGTCTAACCCCCTACGTCGGCTGGTACATTTTCACGCCCGCCCTGCTTTGCACAGCCATCGGCGCCGGCCTACTGACATTCTTCCAGCGCAAGGCCAAACCGCCCGCCACGGGAGAAAATCCAATTTAAGGTAAGTAGGTCACGCTTGAAGCGTGACCTACTGTTATCTATATTCTATTCACTCTTCTCTTCATCTCACGGACAATTGTTCTTCCGGTGCTGCTCTAGCGTTTCGGCGAAGTTGTGCAGACCGGATTTGTCACAACGCGCCTGGAAGTAATAGTAGCTGCTCTTTGCAGGAAATGCGACCGCCTGCAAGGCTGCCAGGCCAGGTTCTGAGATTGGTCCTGGCGGCAGGCCCGGATGGACATAGGTGTTGTAAGGTGAAACAACCTTCAGATCATCCAGACTGAGCGTATTGGTCCACCAGGTAGCCTGGGTGGCGCTATAGCCGAGCGCATACTGAACAGTCGGATCAGTCTGCAAGGGCATGCCAATCGCCAGCCGGTTATAAAATACCGAAGCGATCATGGGCATTTCATCGTCCACCACGGCTTCCCGCTGGAGGATGGAGGCCAACGTTACCGCCTGGTAAACCGTCAGGCCATGATTGGAAAAACCACCACGTAGTTCAGGAGTCAGCCTGGAAGAAAACTCCTGCAACAAAAGGAAGATGAGCTGTTCGGCAGAGGTGCTGCGCGGCAGGAGGTATTGGCCCGGAGGAATGAAACCTTCGGCAGAGGAACCGGCAGGTAGAAAGTCTGGTGGAGTGGCGGGAGTTGAGGCAGCTGCCAGAAATGCCCCGGGCGTAAACTCCAGACCCGAGGTGGGGAGCGAGGCGGCAACTTCCTCCAAGCGCCAGCCGGGCAGCACGGTAAACGTCACCTCCGTCAACGAGGTGGATCTAAACGTTTGTGCAATGGCGCGGCCGGTCTGCGCCGGACTAAGCCGGTACGTGCCAGTCTGGATGACGGTATCGAGGCCGGTCCAGAGCAGGTACGTACGAAACGTTTGCGCATTGCGAATCAGGCCAGCCTCTTCCAGGCGTTTAGAAATCGAAGGGACGCTATCTCCGGTCCGGATCACAAAAGATTGTTCAGCTCCATCCGGGTCACGCGGCTGGATCAAATCTCCGGCGTTCCAAACCAGGTCAAGGGCATAAGTGAAACGCTGCCAGGCATTCAAGGAGGGCCCAGGCGGGCCAAAAGACTGCCCGGCGATCCTTGGAACCAACACAATCCCTGCGACCAACCCAATGCCAACCAGTATCAAAAGGAGGAGAATCCATAGAAGGCAGGAACGGCTGCGTTTCATGAGCGAGGATTGGCATCCAGGTAGGATTGCAGGAGGACGGTGGCAGCCAGGTCGTCAAGGTGACCGGAGCGGTGCTTGCGTGAAGCGCCCATCTTGAGGCGGGCGAGGCGGGCATCCTGGGTGGTGAACGATTCCTCCCACAGGACCACCGAAATGGTTGTTTGTGTTTTCAAGGCCTCGGCAAAACGCCCCGAGCGACGACCCTCAAAGGACGGAGTGCCATCGTCGTCAAAGGATTGTCCAACCACAATGAGACCGGCTGCGTGGGAAGTGGCCAATTCGGCCACGGTGGCCGCGTCGACCAGGCGCGCAACGTGTGGCATCACTGTCAGCGGATTGGCAATGGTGCCAGTCGGATCGCTAATAGCGAGGCCGATCCGTTTGGAACCGGGGTCTACTGCAAGGATTCGCATGGCTGGTTTCATCGACCAGGTCCTGGCGGTCACTCACCCGTCGAGACCACGATCCGGAACGGTACCACCGGCAGCCAGGGCCACCACGCAGGTACCATTCGAAATGAGGGCGTCTTGGCCAGCCGCATAGATTCAGCCAGCCGCCGCCCGGCCACTGCAGGGCTGCGACCCTGGATCAATTGGGTGGCCTTCCACGGGTCGAGCCGGGCGTACAGGAGTCGCTGGGCCTGGAATTTCCAGCGCGTGATCCCGCCTGCGTCCGTTGCCGGAGTACTGGATTTCAATGTGGTCAGCGCGGCAGAGACGGGCCAGAATCCGGCTAGAAGGTTCGCATCCAGCACCTGTCTGGCCAGGCTGTTCACATCTGCCGACGAGGCATATTGTGCCTGGCATTGCAAATTCAATGTCAATGAGAGGGTCTGCCCGGTCTGCCCAGCCGCAGGAAAATACGTCTCGGAGAGGACCTGCCCCACCGCCAGAGTATCGGGGAAATAGGTATCCCCCTGACCGATGGATTTCGGGAGAGAGATTTTACATTGCCCCAGGATTTCTGATACCAATGCAGCACGCAAGCGGGTGCGGTCTCCCGCAGTCTGGACGGGTGCTGAACGATCCGAGCCGCCCGTTGTGTGGCTGGGATTGGTGACTGCCAGGCTGGTACCCAGATCCCCCTCGATGGCGACCAAGGTATCGGCAGGCAGGTTTCCGGCAGAACCCGCCTCAACCGCCTGGACGGGAACATCCATGGTCTTGCCTACACCGGCAGTTACGACTGCATCCATGGTTGTGGCAAACCGGACCGGCGGGCTGCCGGTCGTGCGGATGACTGTCCCGGATGGAATACCAGCCACAGCGGTCGTCAGGTTACTGAAGCGGACCAGGCCCGCAGCCGGGGTATCCGGGGAAATCAGGGAACCGGTAACCGGGGCTGTCTTGCTTTGTTTGATGACGGTAAAGGTCAGGCGGGCCGGGAGGCTGCCTGTCAGGCTGACCTGGGAAACGGTGGGACTGGCGCTGGCAGAGATTGCCAAGCTTTGCATCTTCGTTGCGGGGGTCAACTTGACTGTCGCGGCAGGGAAAAAAAGAAGCAGCAGGACAATGACTGCCAGAACGGCCAGCGAAAATAGGAGCAGGCGGACACCCAGCAAATTCCGCCAGCGGGCTTCTTCAGGGAATACTACGCGGCGCATCTCCCGCAAGTCGGGGCGCGGCGCGCGTCGAACGGGCGTTTCTAGGGAGGATTTCGCTTCCCAGGTCCGACGCTGGGCGATAGCAGCCGATTTAAAAACCGGGATACCCAATTCCTGCGCCGCCAAGCGGATATCTTCGAGTTTGGTCACGATGGCGAGCTGTCCCCCCAGCGCGACTGCATGCCGTTGGAGCAGGCGCAGGTCCAGGGTGCGAGCCAGGATGCGGGAACGGCGCGGGTAAACCAGCAGGATGCGTGTTGTTTTAGCCCATGACATCCTGTCGCGGACAGAGGTACCATCATCATGGGGGTCAAGCGGGATGACCTGTGTCTTCATCGCCCCCCATTATAACGTAGGGCATGTGCGACGCACTTCTAAAGTACGTCGCACATTGAAATTATAACCAGCGCACGCATGCAAGGCCGTTCAATGGTTCAAGGTTTTGTTAGCGCACGATGAAGCTTAGGAAATTATCACTATAAAGTGGCCTAGGTAATTGTGTTGATTGATTTACACAAGGCTTTCAGGCAACCCTATTTCTTCGGAGTTGGGATGACCATAGGGTTGGTCACGTTGAGAGCTACAATCAGATCGTTCTTATTTCCAGGGCCGGAATTCAAAAACAGGATCTGATATCCGGCCGGACCGAGGCCGACAAATACCATTTGTCCATTAGCATCGCTTTGCAATACCCAACCTGGGGAAGATAGCTTATCTTTATAGAAGGTTTCCATCTGATCAACAGTCACCGAGGCTCGGAAACAATAGTAGGAACCGATCAAAGTTTGTACCACCTGCCCGGCGGTCGCTTGCGGCATCACAGGGATATCCACCCAATTTTGCTTTGGGGGATTGGAAGGGTTTGGGCATTGAGACAACAATGAACTGGAAAGCCCCTGCATCTGAACCCCCACAGTGGCAGCCATCATGGTCTGCTGGGCCACGAGCGTTTCCTGGGCTCCGGGGGTGGAAAATGCCGCCGTCAATGTTGCAGCAATCCCGGGGGTTGAGGTCAGAAACGAAGGGATCGTGGCTTGCGGCGGGGTTGGAGTTTCGCTGGGCGCTGGCGTGAGTGTTATTGTTTCCGTCGCGGTTGGGAGCGGTGTGGCGGAAGCCAGCAAAGCGGTTGAGGCGGCCGGCTGGGCTACCTTGGTTGGAGCGGAAGGCTGCGCCTGCGAGAACACGCCGCATGCCATTGTAATTAAAACAAATAAACCCAGCAAGTACTTGCGAGAGAGCACGGTTGGTCTCCTTTCGGACAATTCTAATCATAATACACAGATTAAATTGACCCGTGAATAGGAAAATAGTCCTGACAGGTTGAGTCAGGACTGAGGATTTTTCAATTTTGAAAAAAACCGGTTCAAAAAAAGTAGAACCATGCTGCTCCATGGTACAGGACGGTCCACCCTTACAAGATCATCTCACTTTTCCTTTTACCCATGCCCGGATGCCAGCCAGTGCTTCGGGCAATTTGGTGGCATCGCGACCACCTCCGAAGGCCAGATGGGGCGCGCCGCCCCCACCCGCCCCGAGCTGGTGTGAAACGTACCCGACCAACTCCCCGGCTTTGATGCCCTGCTTGATCAGATCGTGGGTCACGGCTGCCATGACGATGACCTGCTCGCCTGAAACGGTGGCAATCACACAAATACCCTTCTGAGGATATTTCTCTCGAAATGTATCAGCCAACTGGCTGAGGGTCTCTTTATCCGCTCCGGGCAGTTCCATCACAAGCAAATGGTTACCACTGACGGTTGGCACGTTGGTAAGTTGCACATTGAACGAGGAAAGCGCAAGATTTGTTTTCAGTTCGGCGACCTGTTTGCGGGCTGCAGACAGTTCATCCTGGACCAATTCGGCCTTCTGAGGCACTTCCTCCACCGCAGACTTGAGCGCTGCGGCGGCCTGTTTAAGCATTTTGAAGCGCCGGGCCACCAGTTCATACGCGCCGCGCCCGGTAAGCGCTTCGATACGGCGCACGCCAGCAGCCGCCGAGCTCTCGGAGACGATCAGGAAGGCGCCGACATCCGAAGTGCGGTCAAGGTGGGTGCCGCCGCAGAGTTCGTAGGAATATCTATGATCCGGGTCACCGATGGTGATGGTCCGCACTACTTCGCCGTACTTCTCACCGAAGAGTGCCATAGCCCCCCCGGCGACGGCCTCTTCACGCGATTTGCTAACTGGCGTGACCGGATAATCGGCCGCGACGGCTTCGTTGACCAGTTTCTCGACGCGTTCCACCTGCTCGGGTGTCATCGCTTCGGGATGGTTGAAGTCAAAGCGGAAATGATCCGGCGCAACCAGCGAACCGGCCTGGCGGGCACTCCCTCCCAACACCTGATGAAGCGCAGCATGTAATAAATGAGTGGCAGTATGATTACGGCGAATATCATGACGACGAGCCCCATCCACCATTGCGACTGCCAGGTCTCCGGCCTTAGGGTGCCCGAAGACCACCTCTCCAACGTGAACGACCGCACCCGCGCAGGGCTTGCGCATCTCGTTCACTTCGATCTCCCAGGAACCATCCACAGCCCTAACCAAGCCCATATCAGAGACCTGCCCGCCGGATTCAACATAGAAGCCGGTCTTCGGCAGCAGGATCTCAACCGGGTCACCCGCCCCGGCCTGGGTGAGTAAATGCCCATCAGCAACCAGCGCCAGCACAGGGCCCTCAGTTTGCAGCCACTCGTAGAGGTTGTACTCCACCCCACTCTTGCCCAACTTACCGGCCTTCTGGAGTTCCTTGATAATACCGCTATAGAACTTGGCATCCGCGCCACCCATTTTGCCCATGGCCTTGCCGCCGCCTGAAGCAAGACGGTGCTCGTCCATGGCGGAGTGGAAACCGGCTTCATCGACATCCAGGACCTGCTCGCGGGCGATATCACGGGCGATCTCGAACGGCAGGCCATAGGTGGCATAAAGGTCAAAGGCTTTGCGCCCATCCAGGGTCTTCCGGCCGGATTGCTTGAGTTCATCCAACATGCCCTGCAAATAAGCCGTGCCCGACTCGACCGTGCGCGCAAAACGGAGCTCCTCACGTGTCAGGTTATCGAGGATGGCTGCGCGGCTCCTGACCAGTTCGGGGTAGAAATCGCCGTAAGCGGTGATGATGGCATCTGCGGCCTTCGCCAGGAAAGGTTCATGCAGGCCAAGTTTAGTCCCGAATTGGGCGGCCCTGCGGATGATCATGCGGCAAACATAGTTGCGCCCCACATTACCCGGGACGATAGCATCCGCGATCAGAAATGCCGCGGCACGGGCATGGTCCGCGATGACGCGATAGGGTGTGAAGTTGGCGTACATCTTTTCAGGAAAGTCACCGGTCAGAGCACGCACCGCCTCGAGAGCACCCTGAAAAAGGTCGATTTTGTAGTTCGAGTCCACGCCCTGGAGCACAGATGCAATTCGCTCAAAACTCATTCCTGTATCTACATGCTTCGCAGGCAAAGGCTCCAAGGAATTGGGGCCGGTACGGTTGTACTGGATAAAAACGTTGTTCCAAAGTTCAAGATAGCGGGTACATTCTCCGTTGACTCCGCACCGGTGCGGTTTGTCGCGCAGGTTGTCGAATTGCTCGCCCCGGTCCAGATGGATCTCAGAACACGGCCCGCACGGGCCGGTCTCGGCCATCTCCCAGAAATTCTCCTTGCGCCCGAAGAACAGGACGTGATCCGGATGCATGCCCGGCTGCTGTTTCCAGAACCCGGCGGCCTCATCGTCGGTGGGGATATTGCCCTGGTCGTCCTTGAAGCAGGTGGCGTATAGACTATCCCTTGGAAGACCCCAGACATCCGTCAGGAGCTGCCAGGCCCAGGCGATGGCTTCCTTCTTGTAGTAATCGCCAAAGGACCAGTTGCCGAGCATTTCGAAGAAGGTGTGGTGGCTGTCGTCCCGGCCGACCTCGTCCAGATCATTATGTTTTCCGGCCACGCGCAGGACCTTCTGCGAGTCAACCGCACGCGTGTAAGGGCGTTTGTCTGTACCAAGGAAAACATCCTTGAACTGGACCATTCCGGCGTTGGTGAAAAGCAGGGTGGCATCTCCGCCCGGTACCAGCGATGTGGATGGGACGGAAGTATGGTTATGCTCGACAAAGAAGTCAATAAAGGTCTGGCGGATTTCCGCACCGGTGGGTTTATGGGTCATTCAATCTCCAAAAAGCCAAGGAATGGATGGATTATACCTAAAAACGTTGCCGGGTATGTGTATTAGGCGATTGGAAAGGCTGAAATAAGAGATGTATCGGTTGTGGTCGGTAAAACCTGTTTGAAATTAATTTGCGGACAGGTCGCGGGGCAAGTCCACATCCAGGCTTGATAGGATTTGCAAGTTTGTGGCAGGACAACCAGTTGGAAGTGGTATAGTATTGTCGTCATCAGGATTTTGGCAAGGAGATGATCATGAAAACCATTTTCCAGATATTCAAAGGATGGCTGCCGCTCGCCATCGCCACTGCCGGTCTGTGCGGGCTGGTCTACCTGACCGTTCAGCAATCCCTGCGGATGGGCGCCAACGACCCGCAGATCCAGATGGCGGAGGATGGCGCCAGTGCCCTGAATGGCGGCGCAAGTGTAGATTCGATCGTTCCAGCTACCAAGGTGGAACTTGCAACCAGCCTGGCTCCATTCATTATTGTGTTCGATGATTCTGGAAAAGTGCTGGCGGCCTCGGCAACTCTGCATGGGGCAGTCCCGGTCTACCCGGCTGGAGTATTGGATTACACCCGGCAAAATGGTGAGGACCGCGTCACCTGGCAACCGGAGAATGGCGTACGCATGGCAACGGTGGTTGTGCGCTATGATAAAGGTTTCGTCCTCGCAGGACGGTCCCTGAGGGAGGTGGAAATCCGGGAAGACAATACTGAGAAAATCAGTGGATTGGCCATGCTGGTCATCTGGGCCGCGACATTATTCGTAATCGTCCTGGGAGAACTGGCGGGGCGTAAACGAGGCGCCTGACCGGGCGTCTACCGGCATGGTATTCTTTTTATCTTCCGGGTGGTATACTCGGGTCAGTGAAGGAGCAATTGATGCCCGATAACCACCGTCAATCCCGCAAACCTCTCATCGCAGCCATTCTCCCAGTTTATAACGAAGAGCTGAATGTATCCGGCGTTCTGGAGGTTTTACACGCCACCAGCATGCTCGATGAGATCATTCTCGTGGACGATGGCTCTTCGGACAAGACTGCAGAAATCCTTTACCAGGCAGGCGCGATTGACGAGCGGATCCAGGTCATCCGACATGACAAGAATCGAGGGAAGGGGCAGGCCATTTTCAACGGCTGGGCTGCCACCACTGCACCAATCCTCATGCTCCTAGACGCCGATCTCAAAAACCTGACTCCCGAGCACATCCAGGCCCTGTTGGCACCTGTGATCGACCATCGTGCCGATATGACCCTCGGACTGTTCCGGGGCGGACATCGCGGCACGGATCTATCGCACTGGCTTACCCCCTTCCTGACTGGCCAGCGCGGCCTGCGCGCTGAATTGCTCAAATTCATTTCCCGCGAAGCAGCGGAGGGATACGGCTTCGAGGTCGCGTTGACCGTGGCGGCGAGCCAATATAATTACCGCAGTCGCGCTGTCGCACTCAGAGGGGTCTGGCACCCGCCGAGCGAATTCCGCAGCGAACGCGGTTTCTGGGGCGGGGCGCTTTGGAAACTGCGCATGTACGGCCAGATCATCCGGGCCTGGTACATCTCCACCCGTGAGCGCTATCCCAAAGCAAAGGCTTTCTTCTCAGACATCAGTAAATTTTAACCACCGCCCGAATTCCGGCCATCGCAGACAATCTGCGGTGGCTGTTTTTTAGAACGATGGGAATTCCCTTGACGGAAAACCATGCGAAAAATCACTTCCCTGCTCCTGTTCATTTTCCTGCTATCCAGCTGTGGCATGCGACGTTCAACACCCACGCCGGAACCCGCGGTCTCCGCCCTTCCCAATGAACAGTGCGCCTGGAATTGGGCCACACAACCCCTGCCAGACCTGAGTGCCAAGGTGGAAGCGGACATGCAGGCCAACAGGTTGAAGGATGTGACGGTCAGAGCCGAGGCCTACGGTGAAAATTGCATCACCACGGCAGGCAAGGTGGACCACTTCGCGGCCATGGAGACGGATTTCCATATTACGGCGAAGGTAACTGATCTCACCGATAAAGATGATTTGGGGAATTTGCTCGAAAAGATCCTGGGCGTTCTGGACACCTACCCGACCGGCAAAACTCCCGGACCACAGCCGGGGTACATTAACATTTCTTTCCGCGATGGAAGTGATGAATTGAATATAAAGTTCATCGTCACGGCAGGGAAGTCTGCGCGTGCAAGCGGATACCATGGCGCAGCGTTGTTAGGTGAATTGCAGAACAAGTAATAGCGCCAGTATAATATCCCCCATGGCATTCAACATTCTCCGTATTTTCGGCTTCGCCGGGACAGGTCTGGTCATCCTGGCTGTTTTTTATCCTGCAGTGGTGTACCGCGGCAAGAGCAACGAGCGTTTTTCTTTGGTCAACCATTTCATCTCCGAACTCGGCGAAGTGGGTGTTTCACACGCGGCGTGGTTTTTTAACGCCGGTCTGCCGCTGGGTGGGCTGGTACTCCTGCCGTATATCATCGGTTTGGGAATTTCATTTGGAAGCTTTTTAGGCTGGCTGGGGACTGCGGCGGGGATCATTGCGGTCCTGGGCGTGGCGGGGGTAGGTATCTTCCCGATTAACAATTTCAACCTTCATGCAATTGCCGCCATGACCTATTTTCGCGCCGGCCTGGTGATGGTCTTTTTCTTCGGGTTGGCCATCCTCTTCCAGGCCAGCGGGAAGATTGTGGTACCGCAGGCAGCCAACCTGCTCAGCCTGCTGGCTTTCCTGGCTTATGGAGTCTTTCTGACCCTGCCAAGGCACAAGGATAAAGAGGACAAGCCTGCGGACATTCTCGACCCGGAACAGACGCCCGAACGCCCGCGGGTTGACGCTTTAGCCAGCCTGGAATGGCTGGTATTCCTCTCCACCATTGCCTGGCTGTTTGGAATGACTTTTTTCATATAAATTCTTTTTCATGAAATGGAAAACTGGCGGTCAGATTCAGAATAACCAACCTACCGAAAAATAAGATAAATCTCGCTTTGCAAGAGTATATTTTCAGGGGAAGATTGAGAATCAGCGTTCTATATCGACTATGTCAGTTTATCCAGTAATCTCATCTCTTCATTCTCTGTTTTCACTTCTTCATCCAACCAGGCATCCCGCAAGCGCTGTAAAACCTGCTGGTAGCGCGGACTAGGCGGCAACCCGCGCTTCATCAGATCGTGTCCGTTCGTTTTCGGTTTGACGTATCGCCAAGTTTCCAGGTATTTATGTAGATTCTGCTGCGCCTTACCTTCCGGGGTGGCCAACGATACGGCATAAACCGCCGTCAATGGCAAATCCTGCAGCCGTCTGACCCACCGGCTTGGTTTCAATTCAATCAAGGATGGTAAATCGCTAAACAGGGCGGATGCAGCCAACAATGAAGTGAACAAATTCGCATGGAAGTGCAAACGCCGTTCGAGGCTTTCCAGGTTATTCGGAGCAACTTCCATCAGCCAAAGATGCCAGCCAAGAAAGCTTTTCCCTGCAGAAAGCGGATTGGCCTTAAGCGGATATTCCGGCAGGAGGCGCAAGCCATTCAAAAAACGCTGCCGGGTTGTGCCATTCCATGTCAGCGACGGATGGACGGGCTGTAGTAAATCCAAATCCGCCAAGCGCCTTAGCATGCCGACAACTTGCTCTTCTTCCAGCATCAAATCCAATTCATGCCGGAGGCGCTGGGCCGAGAGTAAATCAATCAGCGGGTGCGCCTGCGGCATCAGGGACAACGTCTCCGGGACGATCTGGAAGCCGTATCGTTGCTCATAACGGACTGCCCGAAAAAGACGAGTCGGGTCGTCCTGGAAGGATTCGGGATGAAGGACACGCAACAGCCCAAGTTTCAGGTCATCCAGGCCACCCAGCTCATCTCTCAGCTCGCCCCAATGATCCCCATCCAGACGCAGGGCCAGGGTATTGATTGTGAAATCGCGGCGGGCCAAGTCATCCTTCAGCGTACCTGGTTTCACGGTTGGCAATGCGGCGGTGTGCTTGTACGTCTCAGAACGGGTGGAGATGAAGTCAAGCGCATGATGGCCGGTGTCAGGTGGAAACCACCGGGCGGTCCCGAAGCGGAGGTGGGCCGTCACCTTGCCGCCGTATTGGGCAGCCAACGCCTTGGCGAGGGAAATGGCATCCCCCTCGACAACCAGGTCGAAGTCCGTTGCCGGGCTGCCCAGCAGCAGGTCACGTACGAAGCCACCCACCAGATAGAGAGGCGTGCCGCGTAAGGAGGCAGCATCTGAAACAAGACGAAGTAACACGGCCTGGTCAGGATGCAATGCCTTTCTCAAATCCGATCGCCTGTAATTAAGGATATTCGCCATGGCTTGTACTCTAATTATAAAGTAAATGAGATGCCATTCGTCAGATCGCTGGTAGACTAGCAATAGTACTGATCAATGATAGCGAGTATAAGGATCCAATAATTCGCCCAAACCATCACCGAAAAGATTCCAGGCAACACCAAACAGGATGACAGCCAGCGTAGCAGGGATGTATACCCACCAGTACGCCAGAACATTTCCACCGGGACCGATGATCCAGTTCCGTCCGCTCGCGAGCATGCCTCCCCACAACGAATTACCGCCGATATTGATGAATGTGAAAGTAGCCTGTAATATTACGAAACTACCCACATCCCGTGCAACCAGTACAAAGGCAGGCGTGACCGCATTCGGGAGCAGGTGCCTGAAAACGATGCGCGCCGGTCTCGCCCCAATGGAATGCGCGGCCAGGATGAAATCCGTTTGCTTTAATTCAATCACCAGAGTATTCACCAAACGGGCAAACGGCATCCAAGAAAACAGGATCAGGCTTAGAGTCAGAGGGTCAATTCGCTGCAATAGCGCTTGAATTAAGGACTGAATTGGGATCTCGAATCCGGGCATCCTGGCCCACGACAACAAATATGATCCGCCAATGGAATCAATGGTAGTCAACCATAATTGTTGCAATAAAACGACTGCGGCGATAATCGGGAAGGTTAGGAAAGCATCTGCCACACGCATCAGAACGCGGTTGACCGCTCCCCCGGCATACCCAGCCACTGCTCCAATAATAATCCCGATCAACGCCGTACTGAGGGCGACCAGGAAACTAAATTGCATGGCATCGCGGGTGCCCCAAACGAGCAGATGATAAACATCAATTTGGAATGGCAAAGTTCCCAGGGGGGCACGGTCGCTGGGAGGTTTTGGCTCGGAAACGGTCATATCCCCGACAACCATATAGGGTCCTGGTTTCTTTGGGTTATCTGGGGAAAGGAGCGGGGCAGCAACAGCAATAAATACAAAGGTAAGTGCCAGGATGGCTGCAATCCAATTTTGCCAACGCGACCAAAAGCGATTGGAATGTATCATGAATTGAGCAAATCCTCTCGGATGCGCGGGTCGAAGATCGCCTGCAGGATATCCAGAACAAACATAAGCAACAATACCAATACGATGCTATATATGCTGAAACCCAATGCGGCTGGAGCATCCGGCGATCCTTGCATGGCACGGACGATGATATCCGAGACTCCATTGAATTGATAAATAATCTCCACGACAAATACACCTGTCACAAGGGAAGCCGCCGAGAGGGCCATACTGGTGAAGGACGGGGCCAGTGTATTCCAGAAAGCATGCCTCCACATCACGCGCTGATCACTCAGTCCGCGTGCCTGTGCAGCCACAAGGTATTCTTTATGCCGTTCGGTAATGATGGTTGAACGCGTGATGCGACCAAGCGTGGCCCAATGATAAATACTTAGCGTAAAGACTGGCATAGCCAGATGCCGCAATGCATCCACGAAAATGTCGAAGCGTCCATTCAGCAATGAGTCAATCGTGTACAATCCCGTAAAAGATCGGAAAGCAGGGTCGCTGATTTGAAAACTGTACATCTGCGCAATACGCCCCGGTGCAAACCAATGCATGTTTATATAAAATAGGGATAGAAAGATCAACGCAAGGATAAACGGGGGAAAAGAAGTGGCTACAAAGGCCGTAAAACGGAAGATATTATCAAATGCACGCCGCTGCAACCAGCCTGCCGTTACACCACTCACCAATCCAAGGGGAATAAATAACAGGACCGAGAAGAGGGTCAGTTCTGCGGTTGCAGGTGTCCGTCGAATTAAAGCTGGCAGCACATCCTCATGGATGGTTGGACTATATCCCCAAGTGCCTTGCAGGATAGATTTTATCCAATAGGCATACTGGACCAGGTATGGGTCACGTAAATGATGCTTTTGGATATTCATATCGTTTATATGAGTAATTTCTGCTTCTGTGAGATGGGCATTGGGATTCGGATAATAGATGGCGGCGCGGGCTTCGGGAGGCGTCATCATCACGCCCGCATAGAGCAGCATCGTAATAATGAGGAGCGAAATGGGGATCGCGATAATACGGCGGAGGAGGAACTGCAGAAATGGCGGCATGGTGTTTTTATGAACAGGGTTATATTTTACTTTAGTTATGCTATACTTTTACGTAGCATGGAATATAAATTCGCCACCGAACGCAGTAATTATGCAGACCTGGCCAGTGGGAATGTTTTCTATAGCCTGCCAGATTTCCCAGCTTTCCCGGTGCGCCTGGCCAGCGAGATCTACCAGCGCTGTCTGGCACTGCGGGGGCGGGGGATCTCTCCATGTACGATCTACGATCCATGCTGCG
Source organism: uncultured Chloroflexia bacterium (assembly GCA_963827305.1). Taxonomy (GTDB): domain Bacteria; phylum Chloroflexota; class Anaerolineae; order Anaerolineales; family Villigracilaceae; genus UBA877. Next base: position 83,024 of record CAWHAM010000016.1, on the reverse strand, counting down.
GGGCAGCCTATCATCTAAGTGTGATCGCTTACCTGCACTGGGAGTCGATCTGCCGGGTGATCTGCTCGGACATTGACGAAAAAGCCGTCAGCCTGGCCAAACGAAACCTGGGACTGCTCACACCGGGTGGGATGAAGAGAAGGAGCCGGGAAATTTCAGCGATGGTGCGCCTGTACGACAAAGAATCCCACAAAGGAGCGCTGGAGAGCATCACCCGCATGCAGGAACAGATCAACCGGCTGACGGCGGTGCGCCCCATTCAGACCCGCGTTTTCCGCGCCAATGCACTCGAAGCCACCAGCCTGCGGGCAGGCCTGCAGGGTGTTGAGATCGACGTGGTTTTTTCCGATATCCCTTACGGCCAGCACTCCCAATGGAAGGAAAACCAAACACCCGACCCAGCCTGGGCATTGCTGGAAGCATTGTTCGAGTTCCTGTCTCCTATGAGTTTTGTAGCAATAGCATCTGATAAACTTCAAAAAGCCACTCACGATAAGTATGAACGGTTGGAAAAATTCCAACTCGGCAAACGGCAGGTGGTCATCCTGAGACCTGCCTGAAACCCATCGCTGTGAAACTGCTTCCCGGGCTGACATAATCAGGTATAATTTGCGCCAATGAAACTGAACCCACTCCCGGCCCCTGCCATTCGAAACCCATCCAGGTCTGGTTAGGTTAAGTTCCGCATGGACACCGGCGGCTCCCAGACTTGGAGAGCCGCTTTTTATTATCCACCAAGCCACACCTATCTTCACGGAGTGAATTGGCGAGGATTGGCGAAAATAAATGACATTCTCTGAAATAAGTGGAAGATAAAATGAATATTAAAGAACTAACCGAACGCATGCACTCCTTTGTCCACTCGAAGGGTTGGTACGAACCGGGCAGCAAACGTCCGCAGACGCCACGCAACCTGGCCATTTCGCTCTCGCTGGAAGCCAATGAAGTACTGGAGCACTTCCAGTGGCGGGACGACCTGAAAGACAAGGATGAACTCGCCAGCGAACTGGCCGACGTGACTTTATATCTATTACAATTAGCCTCGGTCTCTGGAATTGACCTGGAACAGGCAGTTTTGAAGAAGCTCGAAACAAATGCGGAACGGGAATGGGATTCTTAACCTGAAGATTTCGAAATTATCTCCTCCTTTTCCCTGAATATTCTTTCGAGATAAAAAAAGGCAATTCCCTTGAACATCACAGTATTCGGTGGCTCCCATCCCAAGGAAGGCGAGGTCGCCTACACGGAAGCCTATGAACTTGGCAAGCTGCTGGCGTCAGCCGGGCATACCGTCCTGACCGGCGCGTATATCGGCACGATGGAAGCGGTATCCAGGGGTGCGAATGAGGCTGGCGGATACGTCGTCGGTGTGACATGCGACGAGATCGAGAAATGGCGCAAAGTCAAGGCCAACGCCTGGGTGCAGGAGGAACGGCGCTTTACCACCCTGCAGGAGCGCCTGAACGAACTCGTCCTGGCCTGCGATGCGGCTATTGCCCTGCCGGGCGGCCCCGGCACGATGACCGAGATTGCCCTGACCTGGAACCTGATGATCGTTGCCTCCATCCCACCCAAGCCACTCATTTTAATCGGGGCGGGCTGGAAGAGCGTGATGGAATTGTTTTATCGTTCATTCGAAGCTTATATCCCACAGAACCAGCGCAGCCTGCTCCAGTTTGCACCGGATGTACAATCCGCAGTAATGCTCTTAATAAATTCATCCACCAAGGGCACAAAGGTCCACAAAGGAAACCTTTAAACCTTCGTGCTCCTTCGTGTGCAATCGCGGAAAAATTTTCTAATCACATATTACCGAGGTTCTCATGTCAGACGAAAAACTCACCCCCCGCAATGTTGACTTCTCTGAATGGTACAACCAGATCGTCCAGCGCGCCGAAATGGCCGACTACGCTCCGGTACGCGGCTGCATGGTCGTGCGGCCGTATGGTTGGGCACTCTGGGAAAACATCCAGGCCGCCCTCGACAAACGCTTCAAGGAGACCGGTCACGTCAACGCCGCCTTTCCGCTCTTCATCCCGATGTCGTTCCTCGAAAAGGAGAAGGAGCATGTGGAGGGTTTCTCGCCTGAACTGGCCGTGGTCACCATCGGCGGCGGCGAGAAACTCGAAGAGCCGCTGGTGGTGCGCCCAACCTCCGAGACTATCATCGGCTACATGTATTCGAAATGGATCAAGAGCTACCGCGACCTGCCGGTACTGATCAACCAGTGGGGCAACGTGGTGCGCTGGGAACTGCGCACGCGCCTGTTCCTACGCACGCTGGAGTTCTACTGGCAGGAGGGTCACACCGCCCACGCCAGCGAACAAGAAGCGCGTGAGGAAACCATGCGCATGCTGGGCGTGTATGCCGATTTCGCCATCAACGAAGGGGCCGTGCCGGTCATCCAGGGCATCAAGTCTCAAGCCGAGAAGTTTGCCGGTGCCAGTATGTCCACAACCATTGAAGCCATGATGCAGGATACACGTGCCCTGCAATCCGGCACTTCGCACTTCCTCGGCCAAAATTTCGCCAAAGCCTTCAACATCCAGTTCCTGGATGAGAGCAACATGCTGCAATATGCCTGGACGACCTCCTGGGGCCTATCCACCCGCTTCATCGGCGCGCTCATCATGACACATGGTGATGACCAGGGGTTGATCCTGCCTCCGCGTCTGGCACCCATTCAGGCAATCATTGTGCCAATCTTCAAATCGGATTCCGAAAATAGCGCGGTCATAGAGGCAGTCAAACGGGTCCAGGCCGAACTCAAGGCCGCCGGTATCCGTGTCAAGGTGGATGACCGGACTGAGGTCACACCCGGCTACAAATTCAACGATTGGGAAATGCGCGGTGTGCCGCTGCGGATCGAGATCGGTCCCAAGGACGTGAAGAAAGGCAACGTCGCCCTGGCTCGGCGCGATCTCCCAGGGCGAGAAGGCAAGTCATTTGTCCCGCAAGGCGGCCTGGTTGGGACGGTCACGGACCTGCTGAATGACATCCAGAAGTCCCTGCTTGAGCGCGCGACCGTCTTCCGCGACAATCACATTTTCGAACCGAAGGATTACGTCGAATTGACCAAAGTCGTCGAGAACGGCTGGGCCTACTCGTACTGGTGCGAGTCCGTCGAGTGCGAGGCAAAGGTGAAGGAAGACACCAAGGCCACCACCCGCTGCATTCCTCCCAACCAGGAGGAAAGCCCAGGCAAGTGCATCGTGTGCGGTAAGGATGCCAAACACAAAGTGTACTTTGCAAAAGCATACTAGCGTGTCACGTGCTCCAGTGTCAAGTGAAACTTGACACCGAATCACTTCTTCAGGCGGCAAATATGAAGATCAGCCAACTCTTCGGCCAAACCTTGCGCGACCCACCAGCGGAAGCGGAAGTCGAAAGCTACAAATTGCTCATGCGGGCCGGATTCATCCGGCCGCTCGGGGCGGGCATCTTCGCGTACCTGCACCTGGCCAAACGCGCGATGCAGAAAATCGAGGTCATCCTGCGGGATGAGATGGACAAGATCGGCGGGCAGGAGATCAGCATGCCGATTGTCCAGCCGGCGGACCTGTGGAAGGAAACCGGGCGCTGGTACCAGATCGGCTCTGAGATGGGCAGGTTCAGTGACAGGAACGCCCACGATATGGTCCTGGCCATGACGCATGAGGAAGTGGTCGCCGACCTGGTACGGCGCGAGATCCAGTCCTACAAACACCTGCCGCGGCTCATCTACCACATCCAGACCAAGTTCCGTGACGAGCCGCGCCCACGCGCCGGGCTGATACGGGTGCGGGAATTCACCATGAAGGATAGCTACAGCCTGGATAGCGACTGGGATGGTCTTGATAAACAATATCGCCTGCATTACCAGGCTTATTTCAACATCTATCATCGCTGCGGCCTGGATGTGATCGCGGTCAAGTCGGATACCGGCATGATGGGTGGAAAACTGGCCCACGAGTACATGTATCTCAGTCCCATCGGAGAAGACACGCTCATCCTGTGCGACAGGTGCGGCTACCGCGCCAACCGCCAGGTGGCGCGCTTCCAGAAAGCGCCCGCGGCACCGGAAGAGTTAATGCCGTTGGAAAAAGTCCATACTCCGGCCTGTAAATCAATTGAGGATCTGGCGAACTTCCTGGGTGTGCCAAAATCCAGGACTGCCAAGGCGGTGTTCTTCATGGCAAGAATTTCACAGAACCCAATGATATCAGAAGTAAAAGAGGGATCAAAGGAGCAATTCATCTTTGCTGTCATCCGCGGCGACATGGAACTGAACGAGACCAAACTTGCCAATGCCGTCGGCGCAAGCGAGTTGCGACCGGCTACAGAAGAGGAAATCAAAGCGATAGGCACCGTGCCCGGGTTCGCCTCACCGGTAAGTCTGAAAGTCAAATCGTCGGATTGTCTGATAGTGATGGATGACAGCATCCCCACGTCCCCCAACCTGGTGGCGGGAGCCAACGAGATGGATACCCACCTGCTCAACACGAACTATCCGCGTGACTATGCCGCCGACAGTGTCGCCGACATTGCCGCAGCCAACGAGGGTCACACATGCCCTGATTGCGGAAGTCCGCTGAGAACAGAACGCGGCGTGGAAGTGGGCAATATCTTCAAACTCGGCACGCGTTACTCAGATGCACTCGGCTGTACATTTCTTGACAAGGACGGGCAACCAAAGCCGGTCATCATGGGTTCCTACGGCATCGGTGTGGGTCGTCTGTTGGCCTGCGTGGCCGAGGAGCACCACGATGAACACGGCTTGATCTGGCCCGTGACGGTCGCCCCGTACCAGGTGCATCTGGTGCTTTTACGCGGGAAGAACACGCCCCAGGCTGAGAAGACTGCAAACAAACTCTATGTGGAACTGCGAGCCGCGGGGGTGGAAGTGCTTTACGACGATCGCGACGAAAGTCCGGGCGTCAAATTTAAAGATGCGGACCTGATTGGGCTGCCAGTCCGGCTGACGGTCAGCGAACGCGCCCTTGCCCAGGGCGGGGTGGAAATGAAACTGCGCAGCAAAACGGAAAAGGTCATCATCCCGCTGGCTGAAACTGCAGTCCGGATCCGAGGCGAACTCACCGCTCTGGAAATCGGGATTGCCGCCAAGGTCACTCCGGTGCAGTACAATGGTTAAATATTGATCCCTGAATGAGACATGCCCGCGATTGACCTTGCCCGACTTAAAACCCAGGCTGCCAGACTCGCCGATAAATTCTCTGAACCGGAATCCTTCCTGCGCGATTTGAATGAAATGCTGGATTTTTACACCAACCGCACCATCCGCACAACACAGGTTGTCCGGCGATTATCCGCACCCACATACCATACCCCGCGTCCGGTGCTCCGACAGATCGAAAGCGAATTGGACATGCTCGCAGAAAAAGCCCCGCGTGAAGCCGTTGTTCTGGTCAAGGTGCTTTGGAAGGCTGATTCGCTCGAAGCCCGCCTGTTGGCCGCCTACCTGCTGGGTCGCATTCCGCCAGACCAGGCCATGCCCGTCCTGGCACTCCTGCCGGATTGGCTCAACCAGTCTACCGACAAGGAAATTCGCTCGGCACTCCTGACCAATGCGCTGGAACGTCTGCTCCAGGAAGAACCGGAAGCCTTTTTTATCATCCTGGAGGGCTGGCTGGGAAGCCCGCAAACAGCGCAGCAAGTGTGGGGCTTTCAGGCTCTTATTCCGCTGCTGCAGGATCCTCATTTCGAAAACCTGCCGGCAGTATTCCGCATCCTGCGCCCGGCCATCAAAGCGTTAGGTCCGACGACACAATTGGATTTCACAGCCTGCCTGGCAGCCTTGGAACGCCACGCCCTGATTGAAACGATAACCTTCCTGCGCGAGATCATCCGCGAAAACCCCAAGCCGATGATGCTGCGCATATTCCGCCGCATCCTGCCGGGACTATCACAAGAGCTTCAAGAAGCTCTGCGTGAGAGCTTGCGCGAACCAAACAAACCAGCCTCCAGGCCGTGAAGCCATGAGAATCCCTCAAAACAAAAGCGCTTTGATCTTAATGATTTTCCTGGTCAGTTGCGCGGGTTCTCCTTCCAAAATACCGACAGTTGCTCCTGTCAATACCGCCTCACAGACTTTCCTGCCCACCCCAACCGGAACACCAACACCGACTCTGCTCCCCACTCCACGTGGAGCACCTACAGCCACTCTCACCTCCACTGAAAGACCCCTCACCCTGGCATTCTATGGGGATAGTGTCCTAAAGGTAGGTGACGTCAGCCGGCAGGGCGAAGTTGGTTTCTCGATCGTAGACGTACTGAGCGCCGATCTCAACCTTGCCGATCAAATCATCACTTCGAACCATGGCGGACGCAAGGCACAATGGGGATATGAAAACCTGGATAAGAATATTCTGATCTACAACCCCGACATTGTCACGCTCTGGTGGGGCTTGAATGATCTGGGCGGCTGTCCGGGTATTTTCGACCGGGATACCAATAAGCTTCTACAATACAAACTGGATGCAATGCTGGGCTTGTATCTGAAGTACATGATGCTGCAGATCGATGCTTTACTTGAAAGAAATATTCCGGTCATCACCCTCACACCCATACCCATCCTCGGAACGCTCCCTTGGAGTCATTTCGACCCGGATAATGTGCTTGTCTGGGAAAATGACTATCGCTGCGATTTCAATACCGGTCTGGAGAAGTTGGTGGAAGCCCAGCGCAAGCTGGTGGACGGCTATGCGGCTGAGCAAAAGACGGTTTTCCTGGTGGACGCCTGGCAGATCTACAAGGATCATCCAAATACTGATAATATGTACATGGATATCGTCCACCCTGGCAGTTATGGAGCAAAGCTGATCGCTGAGGGCTGGCTGCAGGTTTTTCAGGAATTCAAATGGCGTTAGCGAAAATGGTTGTGTCTCAGAACAGGTGAAAGAAATGAACCCGGTCGTCAAACGTATTCTTCAGTTGCTGGCGCTGACGGCCCTGCAAGCCGCCATTCTATGCCTGAGCGCCTGGAGTCTCACCTGGCTGGAGGGCTGGCTGTACGTCGGGATTTACCTGTTCCTGATCGCAGCCTCTTCGCTTGTCATGCTGCCCAGACGGTTGGAGGTGGTGGCTGAACGCAGCAAAGGAGGCGAGGGAGGCAAACCCTGGGACCTGCTTCTGACCCGCCTGATCGCCATCCCCAGCCTCGGGATACTGGTTGTGGCTGGATTGGGCCACCACTTCGGCTGGAAGCCCGAGGCAGGTTTGACTGCACAGGTTTTGGGTGTGGTGCTATATATTCTGGGTTACATGCTGGTCATCTGGTCCATGTACACGAATAAGTTCTTCTCGTCGGTTGTACGCATTCAAAAGGAACGCGGCCACCAGGCCATAACGGATGGGCCATACCGCCTTGTCCGCCATCCGGGTTATGTCGGTATGATGATTTCGGCGCTGGGATCCGTGCTGCTGCTAAACTCGGTCTGGGCGCTCATCGCCTGGGCCTTGTATGTTGCAATGGTTGTCACCCGCACTGCACTGGAAGATAAAACCTTGCAAGCCGAACTGAATGGCTACCAAGAATTCACCACCCATACCCGCTATCGCCTGATCCCTGGAATATGGTAACCCACGCAGAACGCATGCGAGCCTGCCTGTCAGGCAACCTGATCGACCACCCGCCCGTGGCGCTCTGGCGGCACTTCCCGATGGACGACCAGAACCCCGGAACACTGGCTGCCGCCACATTGGACTTCCAGCGGCACTACGACTTCGACCTCGTTAAGGTCACCCCGGCTTCTTCGTTTTCCATCAAGGACTGGGGGGCGGAAGATGTCTGGGAGGGTTCCACCGAAGGGACGCGCCGCTACACCAAGCGCATCATCCAGAAGCCACAGGATTGGGAAAGCCTGGACGTGCTCGACCCAGCCAAAGCTCCGCATCTTTCCGGACAAATAGGCTGTCTCAGGCAGATCCGTTCGGCCCTGGGCCCGGAGGTACCCCTGCTCCAGACAATCTTCAACCCGCTGTCCCAGGCCAAGAATCTGGCCGGAGGTGACGTGCTGATCGCCCATCTGCGCCTGTATCCGGAAGCCGTGTTGAAGGGATTACAAACCCTCGCCGAGACTACTCGTCTCTTCGTGAAAGCGGCTGTGGGAACGGGGATTGACGGCATCTTCTACGCCGTCCAGCATGCCCAGGCTGAGTTGTTGACACTGGAAGAATACAAGGCCTTTGGCCTGCCATTCGATTTGCAAACCACAAGCCCTGCCTCAGGCTTGTGGTGCAACCTGCTGCATTTGCATGGCCTGCATGTTTACTTCGATCTCGTGTCGCATTTCTCCGCTTTGTTCCCGATCGTCAACTGGCACGACCGTGAGACGCCCCCATCGCTGGAAGAGGCACAGAAACGCTTCCCGGGTGTCGTCTGTGGTGGCGTGAGCCAGAAGACCATCGTTTTCGGAGATGTTTCCCAGGTCCGGCAGGAAGCGGCCGATGCCATCCGGCAAACCAAGAGCCGCAGGTTGCTACTCGGCACCGGCTGCGTGGTCCCTGTCATCGCCCCGCTCGGAAATATCCAGGCAATCAAAGAAGCAGGTACGACTTAAGTCGCTGCGGAGGAAAAATGGGCCTGCGCGTCATCTCTGGAAAAGCCAAAGGTAGAAAATTAAAGGATGTCCCAGGCGACACCACCCGCCCGGTGACCGATATTGTCAAGGAAGCACTGTTCAACATCCTGGCGGGGGACGTGCTTGATTCCACCTGGTGGGACCTGTTCGGTGGGACGGGTGCGATCGGCATCGAAGCCCTCAGCCGGGGAGCGGCGTTCGTGCGTTTCTCAGACCTGAACCGGGCGCCGATCGAGACCATCCAAGCCAACCTGGGGATCACCGGCTTCAGCGCCCAGGCCGAAGTGCGCCGCGGAGATGCCTTCAAGATGCTGGAAGCCTCGCCCACCCGGCCCTTCGACTACGTCTATATAGCCCCACCGCAATACAAGGAGATGGCTTCGAAAGCCCTTCTGATCTTGGATGGCAACCCCGGCTGGTTATATGATGAAGGCGCCTGGGTGATCGTGCAAATCCACCCGCGAGTATCGCAAGCTGGAATTAAAAGCGCTGGAAGAGTTCGAACAGCGCAAGTACGGCAACACCTTGCTGGTCTTCTACGAGAAGAGATAAGGAATTTTACCGCGGAGGTACCCATGAATCTGAAAACTATAAACATCGAAAAACCCGAAGAAGTCAATTTCATCCTCGGGCAATCCCATTTTATAAAAACGGTCGAGGATATCCATGAAGTTCTCGTCAGTACCGTGCCAGGAATCAAGTTTGGCCTGGCGTTCTGCGAAGCCTCCGGCAAATGTCTTATCCGCTGGTCAGGGACGGACGAGGCGATGATAGAACTGGCCAGGAAAAACGCCATGGCCATCGGGGCGGGGCACTCTTTCATCATTTTCCTGTCGGATGGGTATTACCCGGTCAATGTGTTGAATGCCGTCAAGAACGTGGCGGAAGTCTGCCGGATCTTCTGCGCAACCGCCAACCCGACCGAGGTGCTGGTCGGAGAGACCGGGCTGGGGCGTGGCATCCTGGGCGTGGTGGATGGCTCCATGCCGAAAGGCATCGAAGAGGAGGCAGATATCGCCTGGCGGAAGGAGTTCCTCCGGAAAATCGGCTACAAAATCGGATAATTCACCGACGACCCTGGGAAAGACTCAGTTTTAGATTGGAAGCACAACGCAGGTGACCGAACAGCGTAAAAGCCGGCAGTGTGATCATTTATTCAGGAAAAGTCCCGATGACGTTTGGCGCCGGGACTTTTCTAACTGGCGAATTTTACGATCAATTTTCCCCTGTCATCATAAAATGAGCGTGCCGAGAACGATGGGACGCCAGGCTTTATTTTCAGGATGTGCTCCAGGAGTATCGGCAAATCTTCGACCACGTCCAGCCGCGAGATTTCTGAAAAAGGAACCCATTCCAGCGTCCCTTCGGCAGACGGTCGCGCCTGCCCTTCCGGGCACTCACCGGTAAAGATATAAATTCCGACACCGGGATTTTCACCCGAGTCAACAATGACCGTCCCGCACAAGAACAGCCCAACTGCCAGACCGGTTTCTTCCAGCAATTCACGCCGCGCCGCGGACAGGACGTCCTCGCCAGGCTCGACATGTCCGCCAATGCCATTGTATTTGTCCGCCCACAGGCGCTTGGTGCGTGCGCCCTTGAGTAATAAGACGGAATTCGCGTGGGTGAGGAAGATCAGCACGCGCGGGATAAGCATATAACGGTCGAGGGAAACGCCCTGGTCAGATGCGGGCATAATTCCAAACCTGCAGGGGCAGAGCGTCGCTGTGCCCCTACAAAATTATTTGACGAGTTTGCGCACTTCTTCGAGGTGCCCGGCGCTGCCCAGTTTCTCGTTCTTGTGGGCGATGAACTTGGCATACTCGGCCATGAAGATCTTGCCGGGGTCACGCAGGTCGAATTTCTCGGGGAAATCGCGGAAGAATTCGCGATGGACACGCGTCCAGACCAGGCGGCCATCGGTATCGATGTTGACCTTAGTCACACCAAGCTGGGCGGCGCGCTTGAACTCATCTTCGTTGACGCCCTTGGCACCCTTCAGGTTGCCGCCGGCGGCATTGATGCGGGCCACTTCGTCCTGCGGGACGGAGCTGGAACCGTGCATGACCAGCGGAAAGCCCGGCAGGCGCTTCTGGATCTGTTCCAGCACTTCGAAGTGCAGGCCCTGGGAACCGGAGAATTTGAACGCCCCGTGGCTCGTACCAATTGCGCAAGCTAGCGAATCGCAGCCAGACCTTTCGACAAATTCCCTGGCCTGGTTCGGATCCGTCAATTTGGCATTGGCTTCATCCACTTTGACATGTTCCTCGACGCCACCCAACTGGCCAAGTTCGGCCTCCACAACGATCCCTTTGGCATGCGCGGCGTCCACGACACGCCGGGTGGTGGCAACATTTCCCTCGAAGGGTTCGCTACTGGCATCAATCATAACCGAAGAATAAAAACCGCTCTGGATGCAGTCGTAGCAGGTAGGCTCATCGCCGTGGTCCAGGTGGACGGCAAAGATGGCATCCGGGAAGACTTCGTCGGCGGCACGAATCAGGCCTTCAAGCATGGTCTTGTGCGTGAATGAACGGGCGCCTTTGCTGATCTGGATGATGAAAGGCGCCTGGCTATCCATGTTGCCACGGAACAATCCCATGGTCTGTTCCAGATTATTGATATTATAGGCACCGATGGCATACTTGCCATACGCGGCAGCAAACAGTTGCTTGGTGGTGACAATCATTTCTCTCTCCTTGATATTGAATATATTAAATCAGTCCTGGGGACACCGCGTCCCATTATACCAAGTCCGCCAGATACAATACAACTTTCTCATCCAATCTTCGTATTTCTATGTGAAGGATAGATGATATTCTGGGGATTATCGGGTCAAGGGAGAGATTTGGGGTGTATCCCAATTTCTTCCGCAATAACCAGATGATTCCAATGAGCAGGACAGACAATCTGATGCAAATGGCAGTATAATCGCAAGAGTTGATCAACTGCCGTCATTTCTCCAAGGAGGAACCATGAGTGATCTTTATGAAACCGTCAAAGGCGGACAGGACATCTTCAAAAAACTCCTGTCCTACGTACCCGGCTTTAACGGTTACGTGGAACGGACGAACCGGCGCGCAGCCGACAAGCTTCTGCGCGACCAGGTGGCGCTGAAGTACAGCGAACTGGTTTCCCGCACAAGCCGCATGCAGAAGGATGTCGCCGACGCCGGTCAGCTTGATTTCCTCGACGATGTTGACTCGATTGGCCGGAAACTGCGTACTTTCACTGACCGCATCAAGAATGCCTCCTATGGTTATTCCGGCTTCTTCGATGCCGTTAAGATCAACGAGAAGGAACTTGCCCAGATCTACACTTTCGATGCGGCCTTCTTCGACCTGGCCAACCAGATTTCCAACGGACTGGACAATGTGGAAGCCGGCATCGGAGGGGACGGCCTGAAGGCTGCCATCCGCGCCGTCGATGATCTGGCCCGCCAGGTTGGCGAAACGTACGACCGCCGATATCAGGTCATCACGGGCAGCGGCGAACAGCAATAACAGAACTGTCATTAAGTAAAGTAGCGCAAATTGGCATCTTGCGCTACTTTGTGGTTTAATAACAGCATGTGGAACGATTATTTCATCCCTGCAACCCTCGACGAGACCCTGCGCCAGCTGGCCGAAAGAGGCGAAAAAGCCCGCCTAGTGGCCGGTGCGACCGACTTAATGCTCGAACTCGAGCGTGGCATCCGCAGAGGCATCGAAACGGTCATTGATGTGACGCGCCTTCCGGATCTCGACCGGATCAGCCTCGACGAAAACCAAATCATCCATCTCGGCCCGCTGGTGACTCACAACAGTGTGGCAGCCTCCAAACTTCTGCGCGAGCGCGGCTTTCCTCTTGTCAGTGCAGCCTGGCAGGTGGGCGCACCGCAGATCCGCAACCGGGCCACCGTGGCAGGGAACCTTGTCACCGCCAGCCCGGCCAACGATACCATCCCCCCTCTGATGGCATTGGGAGCCTGGGTTTCACTGGCTTCGACCAAGGGCACACGACGTGTGCCCCTGCAGGATTTTTATACCGGCGTGCGTAAAACGGTGCTGCAGCCGGATGAAATGCTGGTTGATATCGCCTTCCCGGCATTACAGGACAGCCAGCGAGGGACGTTCCTGAAATTGGGCCTGCGGCGCGCCCAGGCCATTTCGCTGGTCAATACGGCGATCATCCTGGACCTGCAACCGGATAGCGTCAAATCGGTGGTCATCACGCTGGGAGCTGTCGCACCGACCGTCGTCCACGCCCTCGAAGCCGAGGCATATCTGGCCGGCAAGACATTGACTGATAAGGTCATCGCGCAGACTGCCGAACTGGCCTGCGCGGCCTGCCCGACCGATTGACGATATTCGCGGCTCGGCAGCCTATCGCAAGGCGATGGTGAATGTCCTGGTGAAGCGCGGGCTGCGATCCCTGCGGGATGGACAGGAGCGGGCCCAGGTCCCGGAAGCGCCGGTGCTGTTATGGGGAAAGTTGCCTGCAGCCGAGAATCCACGCTCGGCCAGATATCCGGGTTCTATCCATACGACCATCAACGGCAAGGAATACACCTTCACCAGTGGACACGAGAAGTCCCTGCTGAGGTTGCTGCGCGAAGAAGCCGAACTGACCGGTACGAAGGAAGGTTGCGCGGAGGGCGAATGTGGAGCCTGCACGGTGTTCCTGGATGGGAAAGCTGTCATGGCCTGCCTCGTCCCTGCACCGCGCGCAGACGGGGCGGAAATTATCACAGTGGAAGGGCTTTCGACAAAGGATGAATTGCACGCTGTCCAACGTGCGTTTGTTGAGGATGGCGCAGTACAGTGTGGATATTGCACTCCGGGATTTATCATGTCGGCCGCGAAGCTGCTGGAAGAACGCCCGCAGCCGGGGCGTGAGGAGATCATGCAATCGATCACCGGTAACCTGTGCCGGTGCACGGGCTATTACAAAATCGTCCAGGCAATTGAAGATGCCTCCAGACGATATTGATAAACGAGATCCGCCCAAGAGGTGATGATATGGGAATGAATGTCAAATTCCATGATATTACGAAGAAAAAGTCTGAGATGAATCCCATCTGGCGCGGCATCGGCTTCATCCTCCTGATTGTTGTCCCGCTGATGGCTTTTGCCCTGACTACCATGGCCGTTCCGCCCCTGGTAGCGACAGGATATGTTCCCATTCAACTAGTCGGACATATCAATTTCCCTGTATGGGTTTCCCGCGTACCTGTTCTACGTGACATTGCTCACTTCATCTGGGGATTCAACAACCTGGGTTTGGGTATCCTCGTGTTCATTATCATCTTGATCTTGCTCACAGGAGTTTTCTCCCTGATCTACGTGGCGATCCTCCAGGTCATCGGACCGCCACGTTACACCGAGACAGATGCGGTTCCTTCAAAGCATAAAGTGAAGGTATATAAAAGGTAGACGGCAGAAATTCTCCTGCATAGATATTCCTTTATCCGTTCTACCCCCATCAACATATGGAAAATTCCATCGGTCAATCCGTCCCTCGCATCGATGCCCGTGACAAAGTCACCGGCGCAGCCGCATATTCCGGCGATCTCACCCGCTCGGATATGCTGTATATGAAAACCCTTTTCGCAGGTCGAGCGCATGCCCGCATAATCAGCATCGACATTGCCCAGGCGTTGAGACTGCCTGGTGTAATCGCCATATTCACCGCCGCGGATGTCCCGGTCAACGAGTTTGGGCTGCAGTGGAAAGACCAGCCTGTGCTCTGTGGACCCCTCACCCCTTCCGCTCTCCCATCTGGAGATGGGCCAGGGGAAGCCCCTAGAATGGGGGTGAGGGCAGACATCGTACGCTGTGAAGGCGACCGGGTGGCGGTTATCATCGCCGAAACGGAAGCCATTGCCGACAAAGCCCGCAACCTTGTTCGCGTGGATTATATGGACTTACCCGCCGTTTATGATGCAGCCGAGGCCATGCAACCGAATGCACCGCGCCTGCACCCGGAGAGGGGCGATTCCAATATCTGCGTCTGGGACAAGATCCGCAAAGGCGATGTGGAATCCGCCTTCGACCGGGCGGATGTGATTGTTGAGGACGAATATCATACGCCATACCAGGAGCACGCCTATCTCCAACCGGAGGCCGGGCTGGCCTATCTGGACGAGGAAGACCGCATCACCGTGGTGTGCGGTGGTCAATGGACACACACCGACCAGGAGCAGATCGCCCACGCCCTTGGCCTGCCCAATGAGCAGGTGCGTGTGATCTACCCGGCTATCGGCGGCGCATTCGGCGGACGGGAAGATATGTCCGTCCAAATCCTGCTGGCTTTGGCGGTCATGAAACTCAAGCGCCCGGTCAAGATCGTCTGGAGTCGTAAAGAATCCATAGTTGGTCATGGCAAACGCCATCCGATGACTCTCAAAACCAAATGGGCTGCCACCAAAGCTGGCAAGCTGTTGGCGGCCGAGACCACCGTCATAGCAGACGCCGGCGCTTACATGTACACCACCAACAAGGTGCTCGGCAACTGCACCATCACCGCCACCGGCCCTTATTCAATCCCCCACGTCAAAGAGGACGTAATTGGGGTTTACACGAATAATGTACCGACGGCAGCCTTCCGAGGGTTCGGCGCACCCCAGGCTCTCTGGATGGCCGAACTCCAGATGGACAAACTGGCCGAAAAACTCGGCCTAGACCCGGTGGCGTTCCGTCATAGCAATGCCCTGCGGAATGGCGATACTCTCAATGTAGGAACTCCGGCCCCGGGACCCGTCAGCATCGTTGAGTGCATTGAAGCGGCACGCGATAAGTTTGGCTGGTCTGCCCACACCCCCAAAGAACGCGGCCAGGCGGGCGCACGTCCCGGTGGGAGAGGCGAAGTCCTTGTCGAGAGGTCGAGGTTTCGCCTGTGGATTCAAGAACGTCGGTTTTTCGTTTGGCTACCAGGAAAACTCCTGGGCGCGCGTCGAACTTCACGGCAAGACCGAGATCGAGCAAGCCGTCGTCTGGCACGCCGGTGCGGAGGTCGGGCAGGGCGCACATACCGTCATGGCTCAGATGGCTGCCGGCGCACTGGGTGTCTCATTCGAGAAGGTGACCATGGTCACTTCCGACTCGGCCACAATGGGCAACCCCGGCAGCGCATCCGCATCGCGCATGACCTTCATGGCGGGCAGCGCCATCAAGGGCGCGGCCGAAGCGGCGCTATCCAAATGGAATGCCGAGGAACGCCCGGCGGTGGCCGAGTACACCTACCTGGCCCCCAAAACGACACCCTTCGACAAGGAGACCGGCTATTCAGTACCCAACCTCTCTTACGCTTACGCCGCCCAGGCGGTCGAGGTTGAAGTGGACCTGGAAACCGGGTTTATCAAGATCCTGCGCGTGGTCTCGGCCAACGATGTCGGACAGGCCATCAACCCGGCACTTGTCCAGGGACAGATCGAAGGCGCGGTGGTGCAGGCCGAGGGATACGCCCTGACCGAAAACTTCATCACCAAGAACGGCCACATACTGACCGACCAGCTCAGTACATATCTCATCCCAACCATTCTGGATATTCCGGATGCAGTTGAATTGGTCATCCTGGAAGTGGCTGAGCCGAACGGACCCTTTGGGGCACGCGGTCTGGGGGAACTGCCCTTTCTGCCGCTGACTCCCGCCATTGCCGCGGCGGTCCATGACGCCACCGGTGTTTGGTTCAATGAGTTTCCCCTGACTCCGGAACGGGTGCTGCGCGGGTTGGGAATAATCCACTAATGCTTCAGATTCTCTCCCGACACAGATATAAACTGTTCGTTTTCGGGCTTCTGGCAACCGCTTCGGCCGTTTCCGTCGCGCTGACAAAGGCCCGCATGGCCTACAGCAACACAAATGATTATTCAGCCCTGATCTGGAATCTGGGCCTTGCCTGGATCCCTTTCGTGTTCGCATCCATCGCCTATGTGGTTTCCTGGTCTCGAAGACTGCTTTACCTGGTTGTGCCTGTATGCGCCTTCATATGGCTGATATTCTTCCCCAATGCTCCCTACATCCTGACGGATTTTCAACACCTCACTACCAATCCCAATAACGCTCCGCTCTGGTATGATGTTCTCATGTTGATCTGGTTCGCGTGGACTGGGCTGCTCCTAGGGTTGGTATCCCTGCATTTCATGCAGGACATCGTCACGCGTGCTTTTGGAAGGATCTATGGCTGGCTGTTCACCATCATAGTTACCGCCTTGAGCAGCGTCGGGATCTTCCTGGGACGGTTCTATCGCTGGAACAGTTGGGACATTTTGGGTGACCCGATGCCTATTGCCAATGACATTTGGGGATGGTTGCGCCATCCCTTCGCGAACCTGCGCGTCTATGGGTTTACACTGCTCTTTACCATCCTATTTCTATTTGTCTATCTCGCCATTCACGCCTTCGGTCGGGTCATGCAGGAAAGACAACCCCAGGATAAAGCCGGGTAAAGGGCTGCTTAATGATCCCAATGGACTATCACATCCATACCAGTTTCTCCGAAGATGGCGACGATACCCTGGAAGCCATGTGCTGGCGGGCCATCGCTCTCGAAATCCCGGAAATCGGTTTTTCCGAACACTGGGACGTCGGTCCGTACGAGCCCAAGCCGCGCTATTTCAAGCCAGAACCCTGGTACGCTGAGCTGGAACGTTTGCGCGGCCTATTCGTCGGGAAACTGGTTTTACGTGCCGGGGTCGAAATTGCCGAGCCGCATCTGTATCCGCAGGAAACTGCCGAAGTGCTTCAGCGGGTTCCGTTCGATTATGTGATCGGCTCGGTCCATTTTGTTGGCAGGAATTTCATGTTCCAGGGAAAATATTTCCAGAATCACAGCGCCGACGAAGTCTTTGACAGTTATTTCGATGAACTGGACCGGATGGTCCGTACCGCCGACCTAGATATTGTCGCCCATTTCGATATACCGGCGCGTACCGGCATTCCCATTTTCGGTTACGACCCGCTCCGTTATGAAGAAAAGATCCATTCCATATTGAAGACCTGTATCGAACGCAGTCTGGCCTTGGATGTTAATGTTTCCGGGTTACGGAAGCCCGCCCAGAACATCATGCCCGATCCAATCATCCTGAAATGGTACGCTGAAATGGGCGGGCAGCGCCTCACCCTCGGCTCAGACGCACATCGCCTCCCCGAAGTAGGCCTGCATCTGGACAAAGGCCTCGAAGCCGTCCGGGCATCCGGGATCAACCATATCACGCAGTTCGAGCGAAGGCAGGCGCTACTCCTGCCACTGGAGTGACCTATGCTTGTCCTGATTCGCGGCGGCGGCGACTTGGCCACCGGAGTCGCCCTCCGTCTCATCCGTTCCGGTCTGCGCGTGGTGGTGACCGAGATCGCCCAGCCGCTAGCCGTGCGGCGTACCGTCGCCTTCGCCGAGGCAATCTTTGCAGGGGAAACCACCGTCGAAGGCATGACTGCGCACTGCATCCCTGATCCGAATGACAGCTTCAGCATCCTGATGGTGCTCGGAAAACAGCAAGTTCCAGTCCTGGTGGACCCAAACTGCTCTGCGGCAAAAACCCTGCATCCCTCGGTTATTGTGGATGCGCGCATGTCCAAGCGTGCGCCTGAGGCGATCGGGTATTCACCCGTCCTTTACATCGGATTGGGCCCAGGGTTCGAGGCTGGCGTGAACTGCCAGGCCGTCATCGAGACCCGGCGCGGTCCATTGCTCGGACGGGTGTACTGGCGGGGGGGTCCAGAGCCGGATACCGGTCACCCGGATGGCGACCCGCAGCGTGTCTTGCGCGCCCCGGCCGATGGTGAATTTATCGCTCATACCGAAATTGGCAACCATCTTGTAGTGGGACAAGTCATTGCAGAAGTCGCCGGGCAATTGGTCACGGCACCATTCCCGGGCGTCCTGCGTGGCTTGTTGCATCCCGGGTTGATGGTGACAGAAGGCTTGAAGATAGGCGACATCGACCCAAGGGATGACCCGCGTGTGTGCCAGTTCGTCTCGGACAAGTCCCTGTCGGTTGGCGGCGGGATTCTGGAAGCCATTTTGCACCATTCGGAATTGCACGCACAATTATGGACTTAGCCAGAATTACAATTGATAATGCAACTCAAAGAAGCCATTCGTCTCTCGGATACAGCTTGCCTGGCACTTTCCGGCTCCGGAGGAAAGACCACCGCACTCTTCCAACTGGCACGCAACCTGAGCGACGGGCCGGGTTCTTCGAAACATGGAACCGGCGGGCAGGTGGTCATTGTAACTGCCACAACACACTTGCATATCGACCAGATTAAACTGGCCGATTCGCACTGGACCGTTGTGGAACCTGCCGACCTGGTGGGTCTTGAAAAGAGCCTGCGCGGAGTGATGCTCGTCACCGGCCCGGTGAACGGGGACCGGACCAGCGGGCTGGACAAACCCACAATTACTCGGCTACGCGCAGTCTGTGGGCGCCATTCCCTGCCCATGTTGATCGAAGCCGATGGCTCCAGGCAACATCCGCTCAAGGCTCCGGCAAAGCACGAACCACCCATCCCGGACTTCGTCGAGACGGTAATGGTTGTGGCCGGACTCTCCGGTCTTGGCAGGCCACTCACCGAGGAATTCGTCCATCGAGCGGAAATCTTCGCACAGTTAAGCAACCTGGCACCCGGTGAAACCATTACACCGGAAGCGTTGTTGCGTGTCCTCACCCATCCGGCCGGCGGATTGAAAAACATCCCATTGCAGGCGCGCCGGCTGGTTTTGCTAAATCAAGCCGACTCAGCTGAGTTACAGGCACAGGCACGAAGCCTGGTTGAGAAGCTCCTGACAGCCTACCAGTCGGTAATGATTGCTTCATTGGGGCAATATCAAATTCACGCCGTTTACCAACCTGTCGCGGGGATTATCCTGGCGGCAGGCGAAGCCAAACGCTTCGGCCGGCTGAAACAGCTCCTGGATTATCATGGGGACCTTTTTGTGCGAGCAGTCGCAAAGACTGCCCTGGCAAGCGGGCTTTCGCCGGTGGTGGTCGTCACCGGGGCAAACGCGCAAGCGGTGGAGGCCGCAGTGCAGGGTTTACCAATAACCATCACCCGCAATGAAGACTGGCAGAACGGGCAAAGTAGCTCCATCCAGGCGGGCTTGTGTGCCCTGCCCGGACAGTGCGGCGCAGCGATTTTTTTGCTGGCCGACCAGCCGCAGGTCACGCCGACCGTCATCCATGCTCTGACGGGGGAATACGCCCGTACACTCGCACCCATCCTGGCACCGCTGGTCGCCGGTCAACGCGCCAATCCGGTCTTATTCGACCGCCAAACTTTCCCCGATTTGATGGCGCTTACCGGCGATGTGGGCGGGCGGGCCATATTTAGCAACTATCAGATTGCCTACCTGCCATGGCATGCTGAGGATCTATTTCTGGATGTGGATACGCCCGAAGATTTGCAGAGGTTAAGGGACGAGGAAGCGTGACCAGAGGAATTTCCGCCATTTTGCTGGCCGCCGGGCAATCCCGGCGCATGGGCCAACCCAAGCTGGTCCTGCCTTGGGGGGATACGACCGTCCTTGGGCAGGTGGTGGCCAGCTTCGCGGCAGTGGGGATTGAAGACATCCTGGTGGTGACGGGCGGAGCACGCAACCAGACCGAAGAATTGCTCGCACAGTTGGCAAAAACGTATCCCGTCCGGGCAATCTACAACCCGAACCATGAGCGTGGAGAAATGTTGAGCTCCATCCAAGCCGGGCTGGGGGGGCTGAGCGCCGAGGCAATCGCCGCCCTGATCGGGCTCGGCGACCAGCCTCAGGTCCGGGAAGAAACGGTCAGGCGTATTTGCGACGCCTTTTTCCGGACAGAACGCCCCCTGGTCATCCCGAGTTTTCAGGGTCGCCGCGGCCATCCCTGGCTGGCAGCACGGTCGCTCTGGCCGGAAATTCTGACGCTTACTACCTCGACCACGCCGCGCCAGTTCCTCAGTGCTCATACCAGTCAGATCGAATACGTAGCGGCAGACGAGAACGCCCTGAAAGATCTGGATACGCCGGAAGACTACCACCGCCAGCGGCCATAGGCCCTTGCCAATTCATCCATCATGTGCTATTTTTGACTTCAAGGAACCAATTGATGTCTACCGGGCAGAAAAATGGTATCGACCTCCTCAACCTGGTCAGCCATCCTGACCTAAAAAGGGCAAAAGAGAAGGTGCCTGACGCATGATGCTGAGGGCCTTCATCGCTCTAGAGATCCCTGCCGGGATCCAGAATGCCATCGCGTACAGCACGGCTTCTCTCAAGAATGCCCTGCCCAAAACGCTGGTGCGCTGGGTTGCTCCGCAGAATGTCCATCTGACCCTCAAGTTCCTGGGGGACGTATCTTCCACCAACCTAGAACTCCTAGCCGAGAAACTCAAAGTGGAAGCCGTCTCGCACGAAATGTTCTCCATGTCCGTGAGTGGACTTGGAGCGTTCCCGACCGCGCAACGGGCACGCGTGATCTGGGTCGGCCTCGAAGCCCCGCCATTCCTGGAAGCCCTGAGACGCGGGGTGGAAGCAGCCTCAGCGCAAATGGGTTACGCCTCGGAAGAACGCCCGTTTTCTCCTCACCTGACGATCGGCCGCGTTGGGCAGAATGTCTCTGCCTCGGATTTACAGCACATTCGCAGCTTACTCGAAACTACCAAAGTTGGTGCATTGGGCACACTCCGAGTAGAGGCAATTTCCATTTTCAAGAGCGACCTTCAACCCGGTGGGTCAGTTTATACACATTTATATACTTTGCCTATGAAATCAATCTAGCATAGGCTGATATTCCAAATATCACGAGGTGACGTCTGGAAACACTAGAACTGGCACATACCATTGTCAATGCCCTGGAAGATAAAAAAGGCGAGGATATTCTCCTATTGGATATTAAAGAAATCGTTTCCTTCACGGATTATTTTGTCATATGCACCGCCACGAGCAACCGCATGTTGAATGCATTGGCGGATGGGGTGATCGAAAAAACACTCGAAGAGCACAAACGGAAAGGCAGAATTGAAGGGAAACCCGACGCCGGCTGGCTGGTCTTGGATTACGGCGATATTGTTGTCCATCTATTCGACGAAGATTTGCGACATTATTATAAATTGGAAGAATTATGGAAAGACGGAAAAGTATTATTGAGGGTGCAATGAACAAGCTGACGGGAGCAAACATGGATATTGATCTGGCCACACCTGCCAGCCAAATATCCTGGCACCAGAGTGCATGTCCATGGAATGCCCAGGAAGGTACCAATTCTCACCGCTGTGCCGTCAAGAACATATCCATCTGCCCATATTTTTTTGGGGTGGAGTATCTGGACACACTTCTATGCTGTTATCCTGACGAAAATCCATACCGAAAAACCAGGTGAGTATACATGATTAACCCCGAATCCAGGCTTTGGGACAAAAATTATCGCAAGGCTTCTTTACCTTTCCCCCCGTCCCCCTTCCCGAGTACAGGAAGGGGGTGGTAGATTTCGAAGAAAAGGGTGCGAGCGGCGCAAAGCGCCTGCTCGCACCCTTTTCTTCGATTAAATTCCCCTCCACCGAATTCGGGGAAGGGGTAATTCTTCAGGAAATCACTCGGAACGATTAAATTCGGGGTGAGTCATATCTGCCTTTATAAGAATCACAACCGAAAGAATTGATGCTGCGAGTGCAGCCCGGATTATGGATTGCCAGCCAAGCCATTGGCAATGTCAACCGCCTTAAGTTGAAAATAAGCGCTCATGACATCCCGCACCGTCGGCGCAACCACCCTACCACCTTCGCCGGCGTTGTACATGAAGGCCAAAATAACTATTTCCGGGTTGTCAAAAGGCGCATATGCAACTGTCCAGCCATGAGCCGGCCAGTTACCGCGCGTACATTGGTTTTTTGCCATGGCAACATCATCACAGAACTCAGCCGTACCAGTCTTCCCGGCTATTGCGATGGGGTAATTCAGGAAAGAGAAATCATGGTTCAGCGTACCGGCTGGATCGGTCGCGGCCAGGCGCAAACCCGCCTGTAGATTCTGGACCGCATCCGCTGAAACTGCCTTCATCAAGCCAGTCGCTGTGCACTCCCCGTTTACACAAATAAAATCTTTTATGATCGGGTCAGTTGTGATATCCCAGCGCAAGCGCGGATTAAAAGGCTGGACGATATTCCCTGCACTATCCACTATGTCACGAATGATGGTCGGCTGCATCTGACGACCATTATTGGCAATCGTAGCAGCCGACATAAGCACCTGCAACGGTGTTGCCACCACATACCCCTGGCCTACGCTGGCAAGGTAGGTATCACCAGTAGACCAGTTTTCGCCCTGATAAATGCGTTTCCAGGTTGGATCAGGAATAAGGCCGGAAGCTTCACCAGGCAGCTCGATGCCGGAAGGCTGGTTGTAACCCAAAGCCTGTGCATATTGTTGAAGACGCAAGATACCCAGCCCCTGATCGACCTCACCAGGGTAACCGCCGCCCACTTTATAAAAGCACACGTCGCTGGAGCGCGCAATGCACTCCAGGAAAGGTATTTTTCCAAGGCCGGCCGTTTGGCCATAAAAAGTGTAGGTCCAGTCGTAATAATATTCCACGGTGCCAGGATCGGTGGGAGAGAACGTATCCTTCAGACCAATCATGGCTGGAGCGTCGATAACTGTTTTGGGAGTAACGACACCCTCATTCAAAGCACCCAGGGCGGTGGAAAGTTTGAAGGTGGAACCAGGTGCATATTCTGTGGAAATGGCATAATTAAGCAGGGGGTGTGTGGGGTCTTTCGACAACTGGTTGTAGTAATAGGAAGGGATGATTCTCGCCATCCGGTTATTCTCAAACGTCGGATATTGCGCCATCGCCAGGATTTCACCCGTCTTGGGATTCATGGCAATGACAACACCGCTGGAAATACGATAATAGAGGTTGTAAACGTTGTTCCAGTAATCGATGTCGCGTTTCAGGATCGATTCGGCCGCCTGCTGAAGACGGGTATCGATTGTCAGAACGACATTATCCCCGGGAGTCGGATCGACCGGTGGTTGCAAGTTACGTAATTCCTGCCCGGCCACATCCACTTCCACCGTGCGTTGGCCTGGTTTCCCAATCAGTGTATCATTCAGGGTCAATTCCACACCGGCATACCCCACCTTATCACGGTTGGGCAAAAAATTTTGGGCGCGGTAGACCTGCTCCAGCGCCGCCGGGATAGGGCCTAAAAAGCCGACAATATTCGCAGTCAACGAGCCGGTCGGATAATCGCGAACCGGTTGAATATCCACACCCACGCCCGGCCAATCCACTGCGTGTTCTCGTACAATCATGGCTAATTTTTCATCGACATTGCATTGGATCTTAACAGGCTCATACGGGGCATTGGAGAGACCCAGTTCAACAAACTGGAGGATGCCTGGGCCAGGTACACAGGGAGCGAGCAATTTGGCATCATCGACGGTCCCATGGCTGACCGGAATACCCGTCAAAGCGGACAGGTCGCGGTAAATTCGCTGGATATCGCCATCATCATCCGGCAGGTAGGCAGGCGTGATGATGATATTGTAAGAAGCAATGTTTCGCGCCAGGATAATCCCATTCCGGTCATAAATGATGCCGCGTGACGGTGGGACGCTGATTATGTCCGTACGATTGCTATCTGCTTGAAGGCTGTATTTTTTGCCGTCCAGGATTTGCAGCTTGAACAAACGCCCGGCAAAGATGACCGCCACCGTACCAAGTAAAACATACACGATTAGGAATCGCCAAGCCTGGAAATGAACCGAACGCGGAGAAGTTGTCATACTGTTTCCTTCTCCGGATAGAGCCAGTTTGCCAGATCGCGGATAAGAGCGTGAACGGGTATGGCGAGCAGCAGGTTCAGCAGAATAGTCGGCAGGAATATTTGAAGGAATACTTCACTCAGGGAGAGTGGAATTTCAAAAAGTGTGCGACGGATGAACATGAGCATAAGCAACTCCAGCGTACCAATAAGTGTGACGGCAAACATCACCAGAAGCGGTGCCTGCCAGATGCGATGCACCAATAAACGTGCGACGCCTACCGCGGATAGATATCCGATAAGATAAATATACCATGGGACACCCGAGACCAGCCCAACCAACAGTCCGGCCGCAACACCCCAGAACCAAGCACCACTGGCACGCTCCTGCAACCCCCAGGCCACCACCACAAGTAATACCAAATCCGCATTACCGCTAAGCAGCATGATCCGACTGGCGATGGAGGTTTGGAGGATGACCGTCAATACCAAAACAGGAATTGCGGTCAGAATGGCGCGACGCATTACGGACCTGGTGTCCCGATCAGGGGCGTAATATCCACCGGCTTGAAGTTTGAAATAACAAGGATGAACTGAAGCTGGTTGTAATCCACATTCGGTTGGATGGAAGCCTGCTGAAATAATTCGGATTGCAGTTTTCTGACGCTGACCACCTGCCCCACCAGCAAGTTGGCCGGGTAGTCGCCACCCAAACCGGAGGTCAGCACTACATCGCCAACCTGAACGTTTGCATCTTGAGGGATCATATCCAGAGACAGATCACCGGTAATCGAACCTACCAGCATAGCCTCGGTGTTGGAGGCCTGCATGCGGACGTTAATGGCCGAGGCGGCATCAGTCACCAACTGGACGCGGGCTGCCTCGGCAATGACTGCATCCACCCGTCCTACCAGGCCTTTATTGGTAACTACTGGCATCCCTGGCAAAATGCCCTCATTCGAGCCAACATTGATGATGACATAGCGGAGGAATGGGCTCGGGTCCCTCCCGATGACAGCAGCGGCTTTATAGGAATATTCGGGATTTGCACGGGCAAAGTCCACCAAGGCGGAAAGGATGTTCGTCTCGGTCACCTGTTGCTGGAGGTCGATCACCTGCGTTTGAAGGCGGGCCACATCCCCCTCCAATTGCGCATTGCGGTCCCTTAAAGAGGCCACGTCACGCGGCACTGTTAGAAAGTCCACCAGTGTCATATAGCGCCCGGAAACCCAGGTCTGAGCGCTTACCGTTATGCGGGTAAGCCAGTTGGTGACGGGATTAAAATAGCCTCCAAGGGCCAGAGCCACCAGGCCAATTGCCACCAAGACGATCACAATTGTTTGAAGGGAACGAGGAAAATTGGATTTCATATGCAACCGGCAAAACCGCGCCAGAGAGACGCGGCCACGCGGTTAGGAGTGCCGCGTACTGCCGCGCTCGAGACCGACCAAAAAACGGCGGTAAGAGGAAAAATCATCCAATACAATACCGGTTCCGCGTACCACGCAGGTTAGTGGATCTTCAGCGACCCAGGCGCGTAAATTCAATTCATCCGAGATACGTTCGGCCAGCCCATGCAGCAACGATCCACCTCCTGCCAGGCAAATACCGTTGTCCATCAGATCGGCCACAATTTCGGGCGGAACTTCGTCCAGGGCATCTTTGATCGTGTCAACAATCACTCCTACTGATTGTGTAAGTGCATCACGTACTTCTATGGATGAAATCTCAATGGATTCAGGCAGGCCCGTGACCAGGTTACGGCCGCGCACCTCTACCGTCTTCTCGACCGGAAGAGGAAAAGCCGAACCAATGTTCCATTTAACCTGCTCGGCAATCCGTTCACCGATTAGAACATTATATTTATTTCGGACGTACTGGACGATATCCTGATCCATTTCATCGCCCGCAACGCGCAAGGACCTGGAAACGACCACTCCACCCATGGACAAGACCGCCACTTCGGTCGTCCCGCCGCCGATATCAACGACCATGGAGCCGCGTATTTCGGATACCGGCAGACCGGCTCCCAGTGCCGCAGAAGTCGGCTCTTCGATAAGATAGGCCTCGCGTGCACCGGCAGACATGCAAGCATCGTAAACAGCGCGCTTCTCGACCTCGGTCACACCAGATGGAATGCCAATCACCACGCGCGGGCGGGGTAATGGCACTACACTTTGCTCGTGGACTTTGCCAATAAAATATTCCAACATTGCCTCTGTAATTTCAAATTCGGAGATGACCCCGTCTCGTACCGGACGTACCACAATAATGTTGCCTGAAGTACGCCCGACCATCTCCTTGGCATCCAGACCAATGGCCATCGGCTGGCGGGAACGCTTATCTATGGCCACCCAGGAAGGCTCGTTTATTACGATACCCTTTCCCCGGACATGAACAAGTGTATTTGCGGTACCCAAATCGATACCAATATCCAGGGAAAAAAGGCCCAGAAGCCAATTGAGTGGGTTAAAAGCCAAAGTGGGATGCTCCTACGTGGAATTTCCAGCTTTTTAATTATACCATGCGGCTTAAAATGACGATTTACGGATGTTTTTAAGGCTTAACGGGACAAGATCAAGGCCATAGGAGAACATGCGGCACTATGCGATTCGCTTCAATGCCAGCATGGTCAGATCGTCCGTAGCGCTGAGCGGACCCATGAATTGGTTCACTGAAGCCTCAAGCGCATCTAGCACCCCACGCGCCGGGGATGTTTCTGTCATATTCAACACCTCCAGAAGGCGCACCTCCCCGTAAATTTCATCTTCAGGCGAAAATGCTTCCGTCAGGCCGTCGGTATACAATAAAAGAAGATCGTCGAGAGCAAGCGAGATGGTACGTTCGGTAATCGAAAAGTCCTCGATGATACCTAACGCTGCTCCCGTCCGGCGCAAACTCTCGAGGGTCTTCCCTGCCCTGCTTATCCAAACGGGAGGATTATGCCCGGCATTGGCATATGTGAACTCGCCACTTTCCAATGAGAGAACGCCATATACCACTGTCACGAACATCTCCTGACGATTATCCGGGATGATCAGGGCATTGACGCGGCGCAAGACCTCGGCCGGAGAGGGGAATCGTTAACGACTGCGCGTACCAGGGTGCGCGTAAGGGCCATGAATAAGGCAGCCGGCATGCCTTTATCGGAGACGTCGGCTATTAACAAACCCAGCCTTGCGTCCGGCAGTTCAATCACATCGTAAAAATCTCCGCCCACTTGCCGCGCGGTCAACCAGGTGGCGGCCAGTTCCCAGCCAGGGAATTCGGGCAGGTGCTCTGGCAGGAAGGTTTTCTGGATCTGCCTGGCAAGCTCGACTTCATGTTCGAGGCGTTCACGAACCACCATTTCGAGTTGAAGATGCTCGTTCTGGATGCTCAACACTACCTGCTGGGCAATGCTGTTTACAATCTCCACCCGTTTCGGGCGGAAGCGGCGGGCATTCGCATCTTCTTCGACGAGCATGACACCGAAAAAATCATTCCGGATTACCAGTGGGAAACCAATCAGTAAATGTTCCCCGGTCTGCAAGGTATACATGGTTTCCTGCTCAGTACTTGCCAGTACCGGGTCCAGCCAGTCCACGGGGACGGAGGGTGCCAGCAGGCCGACGGTCATCTTTGCTCCCTCACGCACAGCGTCCAACAGGGGGAAATCACCGGGGAGGAAGTCCCGGTCCAACAGGCTGGAGTGAACGTCCTCCGTCAATCCGTAGGCTTGAGCCGGGTGAAAATGGCCTGCCTCCCATAGGAAGATGACACACGCCTTGACTCCGACCAGGATGGGCGTGATGCGGACAACACTCCCGATCGTCTCTTCCAGACTGTTCGAGTTGGCGACTGCCTGGGCCACCTGCAACAGGGCCGCCGAGGCATAAGCCTGCTCCTGAGCCGCATCGTACAGACGGACGTTCTCAATGGCGACAGAAGCATAATTTCCAAACGTGGAGGTAATGGCCTGGGCCTCGTGGCCATAACGACCCGGTGAATGATGTGTAAGTGTCAGTATGCCCAGAGGACGGTTGCCCGCGCGCAGGGCTGTGGAAATTGAAGAATAATCAGCAGAGAAACCACGTGCCGCACCGGTCGGGTCGATTGGATCTTCCGGCTTGCGAATGACCGGTTGTTCAGAAATGAGCGTGGAGGCCAGTAAATCATTCGATTCCGGCCAGCGATGAAGTGCCTCCTCCACATCCAGCCTTTCGGCTCCATGAATGTGGGCCAAAAAGAGCTCCCCGCCTTCCAACAACCATACCGCCGCCACCTCGCAAGGCAAATTGTGCTCCAATTCGTGCAGAACACTATCCAGCACGTCATCCAGGCCTACCTCGGCCGAGATGGAACCGGTCACTTCGCGCAGGCTGTCTGCCACCTGCCGCCTCCAGCGTT
The DNA here is from genome assembly GCA_963827305.1 of uncultured Chloroflexia bacterium. Lineage (GTDB taxonomy): Bacteria > Chloroflexota > Anaerolineae > Anaerolineales > Villigracilaceae > UBA877. The sequence goes on along the minus strand of CAWHAM010000016.1, from coordinate 54,337 downwards.
CAGTTTGGTACAGGTCAGCATTATGGATGGCCGAAGCGACACTATCGGCCAGGGCTTCGCATATGAATTGGTCTTCCTTATCAAAGGCATCGGTATGGTCACTCTGCAGGTCGAGCACACCTACAACCCGGTTATCGAAGACCAACGGGATGGTCAGTTCAGAGCGGGTATCTTCAGGCGGAAATGGAGAAGGCTGGTAACGTGGTTCCTTCGTTACGTCATTGGCCAGGATGGTCTGCCCTGCGCGTGCCACCCAGGCGATGATACCTTGATCATTGTCCAAGTCAAGTACAGACCCTTCAAGGGAAGCACTGCGGGCCCCACTACCGGCTTCATATATCACCTGACGCCGGTTGGGATGTACGCTAAAGAGATGAACGTATGGGAAATGCAGACGCTCCTGGATGAGAACAGCTACTTTGTTGAGCAACTCTTCCAGATCGAGAATGGAGGTTATGTCATTGCTGACCTCAGCCACCATCTCGAGATGTTCAGCACGGGTGCGCAACTCGCCATACAAGCGTACACCATTGATGGCAATTGCAATCGTATCGGCCAAAGCTCGTAAGACCAGCAGGTCATTCGGGTGGAAGGCCCCCAGACGATCAGATTGCACATCCAACACCCCCAGGATCTGGCCCTCAATTTTCAGAGGAAGGACGGCTTCTGACTGAGTCTCCGGCAGCAGATCGAGAAACCGGAAACGCGGCTCAGTTTGAACATCATTCGTGATGGCCTCCTCACCGGTTCGGGCGACGGATCCTATCAAACCATCCCCAAAACGGATTTTGAGTGGCTTGCCGCGACCGCGCGCCTGCCCGGCGCTCGAACGGAAATTCAAGAATTCCTGGCCTTTCACGTGGGTGAAAAGAGCCACATAATAGTAATTAAAAGTGCGCTGGATAAGTTTGGTGATCCGCCTGGTAAATACGTCCAGGTCGAGTACATTGGCTATCTGGGCGCTCACCCGGCGGACAAGGGTCAACTGCTCAACCCGCCACTGGTCCACGGCAGAACGGTGCGCAGCCACCAGCGCCAGCGAAACATGACCGGCAAACCCTTCCAGGATCTCGATTTCCTTCTTTTGGAACGGCTTGGCAGGCCGGCTCACCTGGAGTACGCCCATACAGACATTGCCATTCTTCAGCGGAAATGCAAGCAATATCCTATGTCCCTTTGCAGGAAAGGCAATCCCCATTTTATATGTCTCGGACATCGGCCCATCAGGTGGTTGTGCCGGGAATAAAGGCGTCTGGTTCAGACCGGGAAGTCGAAACAGGTTTTCGTCCAACCACAGCTCTGCCTGGCCATTCAGGAGGCGATCAGCAGTCTCCAGAATGAGGTCACGCCAGGCGGCAAGGGATCCCTTCTGCATCAGCTCTTCCCCCAATTGGATGATCTGTCGCCATGTGGTATCGACCGGTTCGAATTGGGAATTTAGCTTGCGCGGTTTCAGGCGTTTTACCATTGTGAGAACATTGCCTGATTCCCCCAGCGGTTCGAAGTGGACCTCATCCATGAGCTGCTTCATCAGGAATACACCCAGTCCACCGATAGTCCGGTCATTAATATTTGCATTCAGGTCGGGTGTACGCACATTGGAGGGATCAAAAGGTTTTCCGTGGTCGCGCAATATGACCGTCAGGCAAGCACCGTTGGATTCGCAGGTGCATTCAATCTCCTCCAGGCTTTCTCCCTGATAGGCATGTTCGATAATATTGGTACACGCCTCATCAACAGCCAGTTCGACCGCATAGGACTCGGAATCATCCATGCCGGCATCATGGGCTGCCTGGGTAGCAAACCCGCGAATTTTATCCAACTGGTCAAACTTGGCAGGAAAAATAGCCGTGCGCATGGGAATAACGAGGCCGCCTCACGGCCCGAAAGTCGAGGCGGCCCGAACATAGAATGGACTTTCGGACAGGTTAGAAGCTACCAACCGCCGCGGTAACGTCGTCAAATATTCTAAAAAGTGGTGTAAAGCCGGTCAATTCCAAGGCTTCCGTGATCCTTTTGGGTACCGCAGCCAGTATCATCTCGCCACGGTTATAGCGCTTGCAATTCCGCTGCCCGATGAGCAAAGCCCGGAACCCGGCGCTGGACATATATTCCAATTCACCCATATCAAGGACGATTTTGAACTGGCCATCGTGGTTAAGCATCTCGATGGCCTTGGTCAGGTCGGGGGCAGTGTAACTGTCTACCTTGCCCTTTATACTGAGCAAGTCACAATGTTTATAATGTTTCGTCGTGATTTCCATTTTGCCTCCGTTCTGGTTGGTGGTCAGAAATTATATCACGAGAGATTACAACCCTGCACCGAAGATTTCTCCGCCGAGTTTGTACCCGGCCGCTTCCAGGCGGGGCGTGAAGAGCGGGCGCATTTTGGTTGGACGCAACAGGCCAATGATTTTGCCTTCCGGAGTAACACCAGTCTGCTCAAACTTGAAGATATCTGTCAATGTGATCACATCGCCCTCCATCCCGGATAGTTCGGTGATGTGGGTCATCTTGCGGGAGCCATCTGGAAAGCGCGCAAGATGAACAATCAGGTTTATGGCTGCGGCAATCTGCTTGCGGATGGCCAGCAGAGGCATCTCCAGCCCGGCCATCATCGACATCGTTTCGAGGCGTGAGGTACCATCGCGCGGTGAATTGGCATGCAGGGTTGTCAGTGACCCGGTATGTCCGGTGTTCATGGCTTGAAGCATATCCATCGCCTCGCCGCCGCGCACCTCGCCGACCACAATGCGGTCGGGGCGCATACGCAGGGCATTCCGGACCAGTTCGCGCACACCGACGGCACCAGTTCCGTCCACATTGGGAAGTTTCGTCTCCAAACGTACCACATGCCGCTGTTTGAGCTTCATTTCGACGGCATCCTCAATCGTCACGATGCGTTCATTATCAGGGATAAAGCCCGAAAGGGCATTCAGGACGGTGGTCTTGCCGGAACTCGTATTGCCTGTCACGAGGATATTCAAACGCGTCACTACACAGGCTTCCAGAAATTTCGCCATGTATGGAGTCAATGCATCCATGGCGACCAGATCATCCATGGTCATCTTGGTCTGCAGGAACTTTCGGATGGTAACGTGCGGCCCGTCCACGGCTACGGGCGGTATGACCACATTGACACGCGAGCCGTCTGGCAGGCGGGCATCGGCAGTCGGGTTGTCCGAGTCCACCCGGCGCCCTAGCGGGCTCACAATCCGGTCAATAATGCGTAGTAGGTGCTCGTCATCGTCGAATTGAACGTCTGTCTCGAGCAATTCCCCGTTGCGTTCCACGAAAACATGCTTGGCGCCATTTACCATGATTTCACTGATTTCAGGATCAGGCAGGAGCAAATCAAGGGGACCGTAACCGATCAAATCAGCCAGCGCGGAATTAATAATTTGGTCGCGCAGCTCGGGCTTGAGTCCCGCCTTGGTGTTTGTGTACACCCCGAGCAGCAGGGTGTGCAACGAGTCCCGGTCGGTCGGTTTTAAAGTGGATTGAGCCTGCATTTCAGGCGTGACCGCGTTGACCAGGTACTCCTTCAACTTCACCAGACGCGGGTCTGAGGTTATGAACGCATTGGCACGGTAGATCTCCGACATGGTTTCTTCCTATATCATGACTCCTGTGATCAGATGCTGGCAGGTCGTTTGCAGGTAATTTTCACTGCCAAAGGCAGGATCTTTCTTATAAGTATAGCATATAGGTAATCCTCATCGCAATAAACTATTCAGAAACTTTTTTTGGAGAACATTCGACCGCGTGGATCAGGTGAAATGGTCAGGGCCATCCAGAATGGTAGAATGCTTCTATCTACTTGCCAATGCATCCGTCGGCCCAACTGACCAGTGCGGAGAAACAGCAGTTGATTACCGGATTAATGAATTCCCTTCCGTAAACCAATCTCCCACAGGCGTCTGTGGGAGATTTTTTAGTGCAGATGAACGGGATCTATCCTGGAAATAATATAACGTTGACATCCCCCGATACATCGAGTATCCTCACCGCCGTCCGGGTGGGTCCGGCGCGGCGGAGCCCTGCGAATCCCGTCAGGTCCGAAAGGAAGCAGCGGTAAGAAGGTGTCTCCGGGTGCCGCCGGGTCTCCTGCCCGGACATTCTATTTAATGTCATCACACGTTCGCTGATATAATACCCCCATCATTATCCTATTTCAGGAGTTACCCTATGGCCTTCAAAATCACCTTTGGTACCGATGGCTGGCGTGGCGTCATTGCCGAGGACTACACCTTTGATAACGTCCGCCGCTGTGCCCAGGGCTTCGCCTCCTACCTGCTCGAAAAAGGCAAACAGGGCCAATGGGTGGTTGTGGGACATGATAAACGCTTCGACAGTGAACATTTCGCCGCGGCCGTGGCCGAAGTATTGGCCGGAAACGGGTTGAAAGTGTACCTGACGAATGGTGCCACCCCCACCCCGGTCATCGCCTTCTCGGTGGTGGATAAAAAGGCTTGCGGTGCGGTCAACATCACCGCCTCACACAACCCGGGCACGGACAACGGTTTTAAGGTCCGCAATGAGTTCGGCGGTGCCATCGATCCGGACGGGCTGCGGAAGATCGAGGCGCTTATCTCCACATCCATGGAAACGGTAAAACGCAAAACCTACCAGGAGGCCCGGGCAGCCGGTAAGATAATCCTGTTCGACCCGGTCACATCCTACGAAGCCCATATCAAAAAACTAATTGACCTGCAGCCCATCAAGCAGGCCGGGCTGACCGTCATGGTGGATTGTATGTGGGGCAATGGTGCAGGCTACTTCCCGCGCCTGCTGGCTGGTGGCAAGACCAAAGTACTCGAGATCCACAACCAGCGCAACCCGATCTTCCCCGAAATGATCCGTCCTGAGCCCATCCCACCCAATATCAATGTTGGCCTGCAAGCCACCCTGGACAACCATGCCGATGTGCTTCTCATCACCGATGGCGATGCCGACCGGGTGGGTGTGGGCGATGAGAATGGGCAATTTGTCAACCAGCTGCGCGTCTACGGTTTGCTGGCATACTACCTGCTGGAAGTACGCGGGCTGCGTGGTGCCATTGTCAAGACCCTCTCCACCACCGGCATGCTCAACAAGCTCGGCCAGATCTATGAGGTCCCGGTCTACGAGACCGGAGTGGGCTTTAAATACGTGGCTCCCAAGATGCTCGAGACGGATGCACTGATCGGCGGCGAGGAAAGCGGCGGCTACGCCTTCCGCGGCAATGTGCCTGAACGCGATGGCATCCTGGCCGGCTTGTATATACTCGACCTGATGGTGCGGCTCGGCAAGCGCCCGACAGAACTACTCAAGTTGCTCTTCGCCAAGGTAGGCGGCGAGTACTTCTACGACCGCATCGATCGCCCATTCAGCGGCAGCCACGCCGACCGTAAAAAATTGATCATGGACGCCAACCCGCAGACCATCGGCGGCCTGAAAGTGATCCAACTCGTCACTGTGGACGGCTTCCAGTTCAAACTCGAAGATGGCGGCTGGATGCTCATCCGTTTCTCCGGTACCGAACCTATCATGCGCGTATATTGTGAGACGATGCACGCCGATAAAGTACAGGCCATCCTGCAGGATGGTTTGAAGATTGCGGGCCTTCAATAGTTCAGTGTCAAGTGTTCCGGTCAGGTGTCAACAAACACTGGCGCACGTGACACGGGGCAACGAGATACGTGACACTTACAGACACCCATTGCCATTTGGACATGGACAAATTCGACTCCGACCGGGAAGCCGTGCTGGAACGTGCTGCCCAAGCCGGTGTGATCCGTATTTTGATCCCAGGGCTCAACCTCGCCTCCAGCCGGGCCGTCGTCAAACTGGCTGAAAGCCATCCAATGCTCTACGCAGCGGTCGGCGTCCATCCCACCGAGGCAGGCACCTGGGTAAAAGAAACCAGCAATGAACTCAGAAACCTCTTCGAGCCCTTTGGATCGGAAGAAACCTCCGATTCATCCAGAATTGTCGCCATCGGCGAAATCGGGCTGGATTATTACTGGGATTCCGCGCCTCACGATGTCCAGAGAAAGGTCCTACAGATGCAGCTGACCCTGGCAGCCGAAGCCGGTTTGCCTGCCATTCTGCACATGCGTGAATCCAGGGATGAACCAAACGAGGGCTGTGCCGGGGATCTACTGAAAATCCTGGAGGAATGGTGCGCAGGACTGCGCGCCGGGATGAGTCCGCTGGCAGAGCGACCGGGTGTAATGCACTCCTTCTCCGGGACTCTGGAAACGGCGCGTGCCGCGCTGAGTCTCGGATTCTGCATCGGCGTGAGCGGTCCCGTCACCTTCGAGAATGCTGCCAGACGACAGGAAATCGTCGCGGCGTTGCCGCTGGATCGTGTCTTAATTGAAACGGACGCCCCCTTTCAGACTCCCCATCCACATCGCGGAAAACGTAACGAACCGGCCTATGCACGCCTGATTGCTGATAAAATTGCCTTACTTCACTCATGCAGCCTTGAGCAGATTTCCGCAGTCACAAACGAGAATGCCCGCAGGCTTTTTGCTTGGAAAGAGACAGCTTGAACATCGCCCCTTTTTTTGCACCTGTACAGGTCAGTCTGCAGGAAGTCGAAACGCTCCTGCACTCCCAGGCCGATGATGCACATCCGGACATGCGTACCGCGCTGGAGCACTTGCTCTATTCCGGCGGGAAGCGCATCCGCCCGGCGGTCGGCCTATTGACCGGCCAAATGCTTGGGGCGCCCCATGATAAACTCCTGACCCTGGCGACCTCGGTGGAGATGCTGCACACCGCCACCCTTGTCCATGATGATTTAATCGATGGGGCGTTGCTTCGCCGGGGTATGCCGACCCTGAACGCACACTGGTCACCAGCCGCCACCATCCTGACCGGGGACTATATGTTTGCCGCGTGCCGCCAAACTGGCAGCCGAGTCGGATAACTTGCTTTTGATGAAACTCTTCGCTGATACGCTGGCGACCATCGTCAACGGTGAACTGACCCAGTTGTTCGCCGCCCGCGGGGTGATCAGCCGCGCGAATTACAACAAACGCATTTACGCCAAGACCGCCTCGCTTTTTGAAATGACCACGCAGGCCGCTGCAATCATCAGTCCAGTCGATGAGGCAATGGTGGAAACCATGCGGCAATACGGCTACCACTTGGGGATGGCTTTCCAGATTGTGGATGACATCCTGGATTTCACCGGGGAACAGGAAACAGTTGGCAAACCGGTCGGCTCGGACCTGTTGCAAGGTCTCGTGACGCTCCCGGCCATCCATTATGCAGAGGCTCATCCCTACGACCCGGATGTGCTATGTCTCACGGGTGGTTGCTACACAGAGCACGAACGTATGGAACGGTTGGTACAATCCATCCGTGAAAGCGATGCGACCGCGCAATCCATGAAAGAAGCGCAAGCTTTTATACAAAAGGCGCTGGAAATCCTCCGGACGGTGCCGGCAGGGGAGGAGCGGCAATCCCTGGAAGACTTGACGGGGTACATCATAAACAGGAGTATTTAACGTAGATGCCACCCTACTCCCTTCGTCGATTGTTGTGGGGTGGCCCCATTGCGACGGTTGCCGCAATTCTGGTAGTCCTCTTGTATTATGCTTTTACAAAAGCCCTCGGTGAGCGATATATCCTGCCACTTGACGGGGACAGTTCCCATCTCGGCCCAATGCCAGTCGTAATGCCTGTTATAGTCATCCTGATCCCGGGCCTCCTGGCGACTGTATTCTTTGGGTTGCTTATCCGCTTCAACCGCAAACCGGCAACCGTTTTCCTGTCCGTGGCCGTGGCTGCCCTCATTCTCTCTTTCGGAGGACCCATCAACCTGCCGGCTGCACCCTTTCAGACAAAAATCCTCTTGTGCGGCATGCAGGTCATTGCCGCTGGGATCATAACAGGTGGAGTATTGCTTCTGAGCCATAAAGACCCCAAACTTGGCTCACCCTGAATTTAATAATTTCAGGTGATTCTCTGAAGAAAATCCCCCACCCCTACCCCTTCCCCATGGGCTTGCCCCATGGGGAAGGAGTAGGGGTGGGGGGATAGGGAAGGATCATTTACGGCAATTTTCACCCAAGAATTAATTTTGGGATGAGTCACGTTTATTTATAGAGGCGTCGATGGGATTTGCGTAGTCCCACGCAGTGGGAAAGTCCCGCGCAGCGGGAAACCCATGAAGGCGGGACACCCCTTGAAAAAAAACGAGTCCTTACAAACTCGCTTTTTTAAGAGGCGTCGATGGGATTTGAACCCATGATGAGGGTTTTGCAGACCCTTGCCTTAGCCACTTGGCCACGACGCCATTTACTTATTGCTGATTGAAAATTACGGATTGCTGATTGACAATCTGCGACCATCAATCTGCAATCCGCAATCGTCAGAGCGGGCGATGGGATTCGAACCCACGACCTTCTCCTTGGCAAGGAGACGTTCTACCACTGAACCACGCCCGCGTAGCAAAGGAGATTTGCTCCAGAGCGCCCCAAAGGATACCCGAAGTACCTGCATCTGTCAAGTTTCGTTCGTCGGACGCCAGGATGCTAAACGCGGCAGACCTGCGGAGGAGGGTAGAGTGATATCGGGTGGTTCTGGAAACGATGGAGTGGCGCGGTGGGTGGCGGATTACATTGGTACCGCAATATATTCTGCAAGCGAGGCACTCTCGGGGACAGGAACTTTATCTTCCAACATACCTTGCACATGCAATTCCACTGCTTCATACATGTTACGTTCCGTCTCTTCGCGCGTCTTACCGGTTGCAATACAACCGGGTAAATCCGGAGAATATGCAGAATAATTTTCATTTGCTTTTTCAATAATGACAAGAAAGCAATACATGGTTATTTCCTTTGTCTTCCCATGTGTCCTATGTAGCGGTGGAGCTGCGGAGGCGGGTGGAGTGGTATCTCCCCCAATGAGTAACGCGCTGTTATTGGAGCAATTTTGACAGCCCTGTGGCTAGCGGCGGCAGATCCTGATTGATGGCGCGCCAGATGATCGGCAAACTGATGCCGAAGTATTCGTGTGCCACGATGTTGCGCATACCGCGCATTTCCAGCCAGGCCAGGTCAGGGTATTTCTCCTGGATCTCCAGCGGAATATGCCCGGCTGCTTCGCCGATGATTTCAAGGTTACGGATGACCGCATCCACGGTCCTGTTATCGACGCTGAACTGCTCGTAGGTGAGGCCCTGCTTGTATTCCTCGATCTTGGCGATACACGCCAGAATATCTTCGATGCGCATTCTCCAATCGCGGTCAGGCGACATAAACGGCCTCACTGAGAATGCTGGCGCGCATAGCCGGGCGGATGGCATCCGGCGTTACCAGGTCCACCGGGCAGCCGGACAAATCCTCCAGGTAAAGCTTCAAGCGGATGAACTCGAACAGTCCCACCGGGCGGTCGAATTCCACCAGCACATCAATATCGCTGGAAGAGCTTGCCTCGCCGCGCGCCACGGAACCGAATACTGCCAGTCTTTTTACACCGCGCTGGCGTAAGTCGGCCTGATGAGATCCAAGCAATTCGGAGAACGTTTTTAAGTTCATCGTAATAAGTATACACCGCTATTCTTTTGAATGCAAAATTCACAGGGCTTTTTGCACCCGGGATAGCCGCCGCCGACCTTCTCACGGCCAATGGATACACCGACGTTGAAACTCAATTGGATGCCATTTCCGGCTTTATCAAGTATATGCAGCAACCCGTCTCAATAAGGTGGTGAACCATGAACCTGATCCTTGAATACCTTCATTACGTTCAGGATAATCGCCGCTTTCTGTACTAGTTCTATATCCTTTTCCAGGACTACACTAGGGTGCACATCCTGGACATCCACCAGTTCCATCTGGACACGTTCACCAAGCCAGTCATTGGCGTCGCCATCAATGTCGCCGATGTCCAGGAGTTGTGGAAGACGTACTTCCTGAACCCGTTCGGTGGAACCGTTGAGAGATGGGTATGGACTGGCAAGCACGCCGTAGAAGTAATGGCCCACGTACATCAATTGCTGATGGTCCAGTGGGATCGAATTCAGCATCCAACATTACCAAGAATTTCGGAGGACAGGCGCGATGGTATATCTGCATCTCTACAACGTCCGTAAGACCCCCAAGGAAGTGCTGGAAGATTGGGGAACATTTGGTCCGGTGCTTGGCCCGTATGACAGCATTCAGGTCACCTACGGCTTCCACGTCAAGATGTATATTGACGCCCGCCCGTTCGATGGTCAATGCCACCAGGACAGCCTGGTGGTTGGCCAGAACGACCTGATTTTCTATGATGGGATGTACTATGGTGACTTATCGGTCTTCGACAAGCTTGCCCCGGAAACAACAATCGAGAAGTACAGCGAAGCCAAAACAAAGGATCCGCTCTCTGACGATAATATCCCCTGGTACGAAAAGTGCCGCCTAGCCGGCGACGACATGGATTGTCCGGAGTGCTGTAGTAGCGACACCATCGAAACCCACGAGTATGATACCGAGTGCAGCGAGTGCGGGTGGAGCGCCGACAATCCGGTGGCTAGAGAGAATGATGAAGTTTCAGACGCCAGAAACCATCATGCCAACTCATGACGAACTATGTCTCTTTCCTTGTTCCGTAGTCGGCTGCAAGGATGCCATGAGCTGTGGGCGAGCGTCTACCCTTCTCACTCGAAGTGTGCCTGCCCGATAGTGAGCGCCGCGCCTGTGCGAAGTCTGCAGGCCGGCAGGAAAGCACAAGCATGACGCCGTATATGTGCGTATTCCGGTGAAGTCGTCCACTGAATCCAATCATGCTGTCCAGTGACAGAGGAAGCAATGCTGGTAAGGGAATTATCAATCAAGTGAACGGCAGGTGGTGATTTAATGCACCTTCTGTTGAGAATCTCAAAATCTACTTCGGCTAGGGCCCAGGGGTAATTGGTGGTGCTATACCTTGCCCCACCCATGATGGATTTGGATATGTACCAAGTAATTTATCACCGGCAGGCAGCTGTTTTATGAACGCATCAATATCCTCAGGTACTATAAGAAACTCTTCACGACTTCCATCTGCATGCCGAATAAGGACAATGCCCTTGTCTTCAAGCGCTACGTCAGGCGATAGATCGGTTACTTTTGGTGGCACTGCCGATGGCATTGTAAGAAGAACATTCGTCCCGTTGGGAGCAAATTGGGAATGATATTGTGGTGTTGCGGTCGGTGTTGGCGATCCTGAACGGACAGAGCGTATTTGCGTCATTGCTAACACCAGCGTAGCAATGACCACAATTATTCCCCCCAGACCTATCAAGTATTTTTTCTTCATAGGTTTTTTCTTTTCTCTTAAAAAAGAAGGGGCGCGATCCCGGTAAAGGGATTATACATCATGTGGACGGTAGGGTTGTACACCTGTGACTGCGGCAATGTGCAGGCAGGACGGGTGCCGACTGTCCGTGCTTTATCATAAAATTATTTCTTCTACCGGTCGACTTTCTCTGCTCCCTCTTTGGCTTCAATCAATGCGCGCTTGGCATATACAAGGACAAAGGGATTATACCGGAACCTATTTGAAACGCTCGGACGGAGACTTGGATCTGCTGGCTATCGTAGCCGGTGAGGACGAGGTTGACCCCACCATTGCTCTCGCGGTGAAGCAGTTCATGGACGTCTTGGCCTCGGATAATGATGGTTTTGAAGCTCCAAATAGGTCGCCCCGCTGATGAGTGGTGCAGTGGTAGAACGGCTCCTGCTGTAAAATTATGAGACGTTCAATATACAAGACCATTTAAGAGAACACCCCCAATCATGGGGGTGAGCGGTTTGTTTTAGGGTTATTTTGATACAGGTGGGGGGCACAAACCCGGAACCCACGACCTTCTCCTTGGCAAGGAGACGTTCTATCCCTTCACCACGCCCGCAGGAGGCCCCACTTTCAGGCCGAGTGCCGAGAGCCAGGATCGGACTGGCGACACCGCAATTTTCAGTCGCGTGCTCTACCAACTGAGCTATCTCGGCCTGGACACGAACTGTTTTTGAAGCGGAAGGATTTTACACGCAGAGAGGAAGATTGTCAAGCAAAGGGTAAAAATCTTTTTACAGGGATTTTACATCCGGTTCATCTGCTGGTTACTTGAAGAATTTACAATGCAGGTAAAAAACCGAAATCAAAAAGGAGATGACACGATGTTCAAAATGAAGTCTTTGATCAAAAAGATCGCCCTGGCAGCTCTGGTAATGGTAATCGGGTTGGCTGCATTCCCCATCGCCGGCGCATCGCCTACCGGCCTGAATAGCCAGGCCAATGTCCAGCCGGATAACTCCCGCCTGGAAAGAATCTGGGCACACGAGCAGGTGATTTACCTGCGTGAAGGCACAGGGCTGGCGAACGCCGGCAATTTCATTGCCAGAGCGCAAGCCCTGATCGACAAGGCTGACCAGAAAGGCTGGGACACGTCCTCCGTCCAGGCCGCCCTCAATGCCCTCAGTGCCGTCATCCCGGCTGTCCAGGCTGCCCATAATCCGGGAGCCGCGATCCTCGCCAGCCATGCCGGTTTCAATGCCAATGGCATAGTCACCGACCGCATCACCGCCATTGCCACGGCAGAGTCCCTCGCCCAGGTTCTCAAAGGCACCCGCAGTGCGATGAACGGCACCGGCATGGCTTTACTCGCTGCGATCAGGGCCTTCCGGGATGCCCATCCGCGCCCAACCGCCGCACCTGTCTCCTAGAAATGCTTTCCTCCCACCCAGAGACACGGCCTCCCGCCGTGTCTCTCTTTTTTGCAGTACAATCAAGAATTCCTTACCACAAAGTCGCTAAGTCACGAATTCCAAGGTTCTTTATCCTCAAAGTTCGTGTTTTCGTGCCTTGGTGGTAAATCTTCCCAGTAAAACTGAAGAACCAGAAAACCAAAAACACGAGGCAGACATGGATAAGAAAGTCATTCTTAGCGAAAAAGCACCCAAGGCGATCGGACCGTATTCCGTCGCAATCCGGACCGGCAACCTGGTCTTCACCTCCGGGCAGCTTGGCCTGGACCCGCAAATCGGGAACCTTGTGCCGGGCGGGATCGAAGGCGAGACTTGCCAGGCCCTTACCAACATCCGCCATGTCCTGGAAGATTCCGGGTCCGGCATGCAGGCGGTCGTCAAGACCACCGTCTTCCTGAAGGATATGGCCGACTTTCCCAAAATGAATGCCGTTTATGCCGAATTCTTTCCGGAGAACCCGCCTGCCCGCAGCACCGTTCAGGTGGCGGCCCTGCCCAAGGGCGGCAGTGTTGAGATAGAAGCAGTAGCCATCCTAAAATGAGCTCCGAACTCGTCCTGCTGGTTGACGACGAGCCCTCCATCGTCCAGCTCGCCCGCATGTACCTGGAGCGCGAGAACTTCCGGGTGGAAGCTGTCAGGGACGGAGAAGCCGCGCTGGAGGCTGTAAAGCGTTTGAACCCACACCTGGTTGTGTTGGATGTGATGCTCCCCAAGCTGGACGGGTTCGAAGTCTGCCGCCGCCTGCGGGCGGAGAATAATCCGGTTGCCATCATCATGGTGACCGCCCGCGATGAGGATATCGATAAAATCCTCGGCCTGGAACTAGGCGCGGATGATTACCTGACCAAGCCTTTCAACCCGCACGAACTGGTGGCGCGCATCAAGGCTATTTTACGGCGGGCTGAACGCGCCACACAAGCGGATGCCGCCCCCATCACCCTGGCAAACCTGACCGTTGACGCCTTACGCCGCGAGGCGTGTGTCGCCGGTCAGATCCTCGAACTGCGCACCCAGGAGTTTGAAGTGCTGCTCACACTCGCCAGGCAACCCGGACGAGTTTTCACACGTGAGCAGCTACTCCAACAGGCCTGGGGTTTCAATTTTTACGGCCAAACCCGCACTGTGGATGTTCATATCGCCCACCTCCGCAAGAAACTAATCGGGAGTTCTGTGACTATCGAAACCGTCACCGGGATTGGGTATAAACTGGTGGCATGATGTCTTCCTCTTTGCGTTCCCGTCTGTGGTGGAGTTATATACTGGTCACATTGTCAGCACTTGGCATTGTGGCAGTGGTGCTTTTGATTTATATCATCCAAAACCCCTCCACCTACCGGCAGGCCGATGCAAGAATGACTGTCGTCGCGGCGATTTTGCGCAAGAATGAAACAGACCTGGTCAATCTGGGTGCTCCGGAACTCCAGGCACGTATTGAGCAGGTCGGTCAAACATCCAATGTCCGGATTGTCATCTTCAATAAGAAACGGCAGGAGCTGGCTGATTCACAATCCACGGGGCAGGGTTCCCTCCGTATGCCGCTTTTCCCCCGTTTGCGAGTCTCGTCAGTATTGCGCGACCAGAACGGTCAATACTGGCTTTATGTCATCCAGCACCTGAACAATGGAAACTGGCTTCTGGTGGCCGTTCCCCGTCCGGCCGTTCCCTTGTTGACCGTCCTGAGTGACGAATTGTTATTGCCAATTTTAGGCGCTGCAATTGCGGCTTTGATTATTTCCCTTTTCGTGGCATTCTGGCTGGCCCGCTGGATCGGTAATCCGCTTCAGCAAGTGGTGGTCGCCTCCCGGCGGATGCCAGCGCTGAATGCTGCGCCGATAGAACCGCGCGGCCCACAGGAGGTCCAGGAATTGGCGCTGGCGTTCAATGACATGAACAGCCGTGTATTGGCTACACAAAGGTCCCAGCGTGAGTTTGTTGCCAATGTTTCCCACGAACTTAAAACCCCGCTCACCTCCGTCCAGGGATTCTCCCAGGCTATCCTGGATGGCACGGCGAACACCCCTGAAACGCTCAAGCAGGCCGCCCAGGTGATATATGATGAAGCCGGGCAGATGCACCGTTTGGTGCTCGATCTGCTGGACTTGGCCCGCCTGGATGCCGGTACGCTCGATTTGAGACGCGCTCCCGTGGATTTGCCCGGCCTGCTCAGGAATATAGCCGAAAAGTTCACCCCCCAGGTCCGTGCCGCAGGCGTATCGATAAGGGTGGAATCCCCCGATCTGCCAGCCGTCACGGGTGACGGCGACCGGCTGGCACAGGTCTTCTCCAATCTGGTCGATAACGCCCTGAAGCACACACCTGCCGGGGGCAGTATCACTATGCGTGCCAGGTTGACCGGCCCTTCGACTGGTCCCGGGACAGGCACCGGGATCCAGGTGGATGTGGTGGATACCGGGGTAGGCATTCCATCGCAAGCTCTGCCCCACATCTTCGAGCGGTTCTACCAGGCTGATCCGGCGCGGCCGGGGGGCGAGAAACACGGCACCGGCCTGGGTCTGGCAATTGTAAATGAAATTGTGTGGGCGCACGGTGGTAAAATAAGCGTTCGCAGCAGCCCTGATGCCGGCAGTACCTTTACTGTCAGTCTGCCGCTGACAATGCCGGATGTTTCCAGCGTGACCCGGCACAATAAATAGGTCATCATGCCTTCTGTTTCCATAATCATTCCCTGTTACAACGAACAAGACACCATCGGTAAACTGCTTGAGGCCATCTACGCACAGGCTTTTCCGCGCCCCGACCTGGAGGTGGTAATCGCAGATGGCATGTCCTCGGATGGGACACGCAAACAAATTGCGGCTTTTTCCGATTCTCATCCGGACCTGCATATTGCAGTGGCGGATAACCCCACTCGTAACATTCCTGCTTCATTGAACTGTGCGCTGAAAGAAGCTCAGGGCGAAATCTTCGTTCGCCTGGATGCGCACTCGATGCCATACCCTGACTACGTCGAGCGCTGCGTCGCAGACCTGGAGGCGGGTCTCGGTGAAAATGTCGGCGGCATTTGGGAGATCCATCCCGGTGCCCAGACGTGGGTGGCGCAATCCATCGCCGCGGCTGCATCCCATCCATTGGGTGTGGGTGATGCACTTTACCGCCACTCCGCCACGGCCGCACAGGTGGATACCGTCCCCTTTGGAGCTTTCAAACGCGAACTTCTGGCGTTGGTCGGCTTCTTTGACGAATCGTTGTTGACCAACGAGGATTACGAGTTCAATGCGCGCGTTCGCAAATCAGGTGGCAAGGTCTGGCTCGACCCTTCCATCCGTTCGATTTATTTTGCCCGGCCCACACTCGCGAAACTGGCCAAACAATACTCGCGTTATGGGTTCTGGAAATGGCGCATGCTGCGCCGTTACCCTGAGACGTTACGCTGGCGGCAGGGACTCCCGCCTTTTTTCGTACTGAGTCTTATCGTCGGAATAGCCCTGGCTTTATTTCTACCTGTTTTCCGGGTCCTGCTGGCAGTGGAAATTTCCATTTACCTTATCGCTGTGGTGGCCGCAGGAGTCCAGGTGGCAGTACGCCAGAAAAAAGCCCATTTGGTGGTGGGTTTACCACTCGCGATCGCGACCATGCACATTGCCTGGGGTGGGGGCTTTTTATGGAGTATGATTAAGGGGATTTTCACCGAACGAAACCCGGAGAGGAAGTAATGCAACCAACTGCACGACCCAAGCCTATCGGCTGGCGCGTCCGTTCACGCGAGCAACGTACCATCCTGTTGATAGGTGACGCGTTTGCCTCTATACTGGCACTCTTAGGCGGCCTGTATTTCTGGGGACAGAAGGATGCCTGGCTAAAGTTTTCGTTGAATTTCCTCAAGCAGCGCGTTGAATTCTGGTATTATCTCCTTCCGCTGATCTGGATGGTATTCCTGGTCGAATTGTATGATACGCATCGCGCCAGAGACCTTCGCCAGACTGTTACAGGCATTTCCCTGGCTGCTTTGGCCGGGCTCTTATTATATGCGCTGGTCTACCTCATTTCGCCCAAAGGCTCTCTGCCGCGCCTTGGCATTGGCATTTTCCTGATTTTCGCCTCCGTCCTGACACTGCTCTGGCGGCTTGTGTATATCCAGATTGTCACCACTCAGGCTTCCTTGCGCCGGGTACTGGTGATCGGTGCAGGCAAAGCCGGTGAGACGCTTGCGCGCGTTTACAACAAGCTGCGTCCACAGCCGTTTTTCCTGGTTGGTTTCATGGATGACGATCCGAAGAAAATTGGGGACAACCTGGAGGGATTTCCCATTTTGGCCGGGAACGACCGGTTGCTCGAAATCATCGAGACGATGGCGATTACGGAGATCGTTATTGCCATCACCGGCGAAGTTCAGGGCAGTACCTTTCAGGTACTCTTGGATGCGCAGGAAAGCGGAGTGGATGTTATCCCGATGCCCAGCTTGTACGAGGAGTTGCTGGGGCGCGTTCCCATCCATCACCTGGAGTCCGAGTGGCTGATCCGTTCCTTCGTGAACGATGCACGCGTCGGCGGGTTTTACGAGTTGACGAAGCGATTGCTTGACATCCTTGTTGCGTTGGCTGGTTTGATTATTTGCATCATCCTTACTCCAATTACTGCCATCATAATCCTGGCGGATAGCGGCTTTCCCATCCTTTACAGGCAGATTCGATCTGGCAAAGGGGGAAAGGTCTATTCCATCTACAAGTTCCGTACCATGGTCCAGGATGCCGAAAGGGATGGCAAAGCGCAAGTCACTCACGAAAATGACGAACGCATCACGCGTGTGGGAGGCTTGCTGCGTCGCACTCACATCGATGAATTGCCGCAATTTTGGAACGTCCTGCGCGGGGAAATGAGCATTGTCGGCCCACGCGCCGAACGCCCAGAATTGATCACCGAATATCAGAAGGAAATCCCCTTATACCGGGCACGTTTGCTCGTCAAGCCTGGCATCACTGGCTGGGCGCAGGTCAATTATGGTTATTCTGCCACAATTGCCCAAACCATCGTTAAACTTGAATACGACCTTTATTACATCAAGCATCGCAATTTATTCATGGATATTCTCATCATCCTCCGTACCATGACCCAGGTCATTGGGTTTCGGGGAAGATAGCCGGATGCGCGCCCTAGTCACCGGCGGAGCCGGATTTATCGGTTCTCACATTGTGGAAGAACTCCTAAGGGGCGGCGCTTCCGTGCGTGTGCTGGATAATTTTTCTTCCGGGAAACGCGAAAACCTGGAAACATTTCAGGGCGATCTGGAAATCCTGGAGGGGGACCTGCGTGACGCCCAGGCAATTAAGGCCGCCACCCGGGATGTGGACCTGGTCT
Organism: uncultured Chloroflexia bacterium; assembly: GCA_963827305.1. GTDB lineage: Bacteria > Chloroflexota > Anaerolineae > Anaerolineales > Villigracilaceae > UBA877. The sequence goes on along the minus strand of CAWHAM010000016.1, from coordinate 36,293 downwards.
TCCACCTGGCAGCCTTCGTCTCCGTCCCGCAGTCCATGGTTGAGCCGGAGGCCTGTTTCGAAATCAATGTGGCCGGGACGGTTAGATTGCTTGAAGCCGCCTGCCGTTCCGGTGTCCGTAAAGTCGTATTATCTTCCAGCACGGCAGTTTATGGAAATCCGGACAAATTCCCGACAGACGAAGAAGCTCCACTCCGGCCATTATCCCCTTATGCTTTGTCCAAACAAGTGAACGAGCTGTATGCCCGCCTGTACATGCAAACCTTCAACCTGCCGGTAACCGCTTTACGCTATTTCAACGTCTACGGACCGCGCCAGCGTCCCGATTCCGACTATGCGGCTGCCATTTCCATTTTTACCCGGCAGCTCGCGAACAAGGAACCAATTACGATCTTCGGTGATGGCAAACAAAGCCGTGATTTTATCTTCGTCAAGGATGTGGTCCGTGCCAACCTTCTGGCTGCCGAATCGGGAGCCGGGGAGGTCTTCAATATCTGCACCGGACGCGAGACGACTCTGCTCGATTTGCTGGAGGAACTGAGCGAGCTGAGCCTTCACCAGCCTGAAGTGCGGTTCGAAGCACCGCGCCCGGGTGACATTTATCGTTCGAAAGGTGATCCCGATAAAGCGGCAGCGATCTTGGGCTTTCGCGCCGGGACGTCCCTGGCGAATGGCCTGGCACAAACCATGGAATGGATGACAAGCAAATGAAAGCGAAATTACGTTCTCATCTCCCCAATGCTTATGTCCTATTGGCGGATATTGCAGTCACCGTGATCGCCATCGTAGCTGCTTTTGCACTCCGACTGGAAGGCGACCGTGTGACTGAATACATTGGGTCCCTTTATTGGATGGTTCTCATCAGCGTTTTGCTAAAGCCTGTCATTTACTACTTCTTTGGTCTTTATCGGCGCCTGTGGGCTTATGCCAGTGTAAAGGAATTAACGCTCATCAGTACGGCAGTGACCGTTGCCTCGGCAGTCTTCTCTGCCATTACGCTGATACTTTACATTTCCCGGGTAGGCTCGACCCGGATCCTGAATTTTCCACGCGCAATCCTGCCAATTGACTGGTTACTCTCCCTGGCTGGCATCGGCGGATTGCGCTTTTCCATCCGGCTGCTGGCGGAAGGGCGCGCGGCTAGTAAAAAACCCATGCTGAGGAAAGCCAGAAATGTATTGATCATTGGTGCGGGTGATGCCGGTGCATTGGTGGTGCGCGAATTGCAAAAAAACCAGCAACTTGGCCTGCGCCCGGTCGGTTACCTGGATGATGACCTTACCAAGCAAAAGCGTCAAATCCATGGGATATCGGTAATAGGAAAACTCGCCGACCTCGGCCGCGTTCTGGATCACCGCCGTGTGGATGAGGTCATCATTGCTATCCCCAGCGCAGGTGGAACAGTTGTCCGCCTGGTGACGGACATCTGCCGGTTGAAGGGCATTCCATTCCGCACCATGCCAGGCCTGTTCGAACTTATTAATGGGAAAGTCAGTGTCAACCGGCTGCGTGAAGTGGATATAGCCGACCTTCTGCGGCGTGAACCGGCACGCATCCAGGATGAACTGGTCGGCGCGGCGCTGTCCGGCAAGCGGGTGCTCGTCACCGGCGCAGGCGGTTCTATCGGCCGTGAGATCTGCCGTCAGATTGCCCGCTGGAGCCCTCAAGTGCTGATCATGCTCGGTCACGGCGAGAATAGTATTTTCGAAGCCATACTCGAATTGCGCGAGGATTTCCCCATCCTCCCGGTTCAATTGGTCATCGCGGATATCCGTGATAAGAAAAGAATCCAAAGTGTTTTCACGGATTTCCGTCCGCAGGTGGTCTTCCATGCTGCGGCCCACAAACACGTCCCGTTGATGGAAATTAATGTAGAAGAAGCAATCACCAATAACATCATTGGGACTAAAAATGTCGTCGATGCAGCCAGTGCAGTCGCCACCGAACGGCTGGTGATGATCTCCACTGACAAAGCTGTCCGCCCTTCGAGCGTGATGGGGGCCACCAAGCGCATCGCCGAAATGGTCGTGCTGGATGCCGCTCATCGCACCGGGCATGCCTACTCGGTTGTCCGTTTTGGGAATGTATTGGGCAGCCGTGGCAGCGTGGTTCCGCTGTTTAAACGGCAGATCGCCCATGGAGGTCCGGTGACGGTAACCCACCCGGAGATGAAACGCTACTTCATGACCATCCCGGAAGTCTGTCCACCTGGTCCTGCAAGCCGCCGCGATGGGCCAGGGTGGCGAAGTCTTCATGCTGAATATGGGCCAGCAGGTGCGCATTCTTGACCTGGCGGAAGACCTCATCCGGCTTTCCGGCCTGGAACCCGGCAAGGATGTGGAAATTGTTTTCACTGGAATCCGCCCGGGAGAAAAGCTCAGTGAAGATCTGTGGGGGGATGGCATGGATTACAAGAAAACCACCCACCCTGAAATCTTCCGTGCCGAAATCGAGGAGGCCATCCTCCCGCCGGACCTTGACAAGCTCGTTGAGGAATTTAATCAGCTCGCAAGCGAAAGCGAGGCTTCCGCAATCCTTCATTTGCTGGACGAAACCATCCCCGATGGGAAAATACAGGCCGTCTCACCGGTGGACCTGACTTCCCCGGAATAAACCACCCGCATGCCTGAAATAAGTTGCTCCAATTGGAATGAGTTTCTCGCAGATCATCCGGATGCTCATATCCTGCAATCGGGTGAATGGGGGAAGCTAAAATCCGCGTTTGGCTGGGACGCCCTGCGATTGACAGAAGGCGGCCTCGGTGCACAAATCCTTTTCCGGCGGCTGCCAATCGGGCTGACCTTCGCTTACATACCAAAAGGGCCGGTTGGGACTCCGCTAAAGGGCAGCACACAACGATTTTGGGTGGAAGTGGATGCACTCTGCCAGAAAAAACATGCCGTCTTCCTGAAAATGGAACAGGATGGATGGGAAGGTGATCCATCTTCAATTGTCCCGCCTTCACACTTCCTCTCAAGCCCACAACATATCCAGCCACACAACACATTGGTTGTGGCCCTGCAAGGTAGCGAAGAGGATATTTTCAACCGCATGAAACCGAAGACACGCTACAACATCCGTCTGGCCGGGCGCAAGGAAGTGGTTGTCCAACCCTCGAATGACATTGAGAACTTCTACCGTGTCATGGGTGTAACCAGCCAAAGGGAAGCTTTTCATGTCCATTCGCTGGAATATTACCGGCGCGCCTATGAGCTTTTCTACCCAAAGGGCATGTGCGAGCTCTTCGTGGCTAATTTCGAGGGCCAGAGCCTCGCCGCCGTGATGGTTTTCGCATTTGGAAAAAGCGCCTACTATTTTTATGGCGCCTCGTCCGACGTGGAACGCAACCGTAAACCAACTTACCCGCTGCAATGGGAAGCCATCCGCTGGGCACTTGGAAAAGGTTGTTCCGAATACGATATGTGGGGGATTCCCGACGAAGCCATGGATGTTGACGACGACGAGGCCGAGGCGCGCGAAGACGGGTTGTGGGGAGTCTACCGTTTCAAGCGGGGTTTTGGCGGCTCGATCAAGCGGGCGCAGCAGACCCTAGACCGGGTCTACAATCCCCTGCTCTACAAACTCTACCTGTGGCGTTTCTCCGGTTCCGGTTCGGACTGAAAGCATGATCCCGTTTACTGGCACTCCCCAGGCCTGGAACGAACTGATCGCCTCCCTGCCCATCGCCCATCTCCTGCAGACCTGGGAATGGTCGCATGGGAAGGCCAAATACGGCTGGCAGGCCTTGCCATTCGTTTGGAACGCTCCACAAACCTTCGATCGTCATCCGCAGTCGGCAGAAAGCGGTCATCCGGTGGCAGCCGCCATGGTATTGAAACGCAGGTTCCCGGTTGGGGGTTTTGCCAAAAAAATGTGCGTGTTATACGTTCCGAAGGGTCCGTTGATGGACTGGAACGATACTGCCCTGCGCCAGCGTGTCCTGGACGACTTGCAGGCGTTCGCCAAACGCCACGGGGCGATCTTCATCAAGGTGGACCCGGACGTGGCACTGGGCACCGGCATTCCCGGAACCGGAGCAGCGGTCGAGTTTGCTGGCGGGCAGGAGGTCAGGCTCGAACTGATGCGGCGGGGCTGGAAATTCTCGCAGGACCAGATCCAGTTCCGAAATACCGTTTTGATCGACCTGTCCCCGTCCGAAGACGAACTGCTGTCGCGCATGAAGCAGAAGACCCGCTACAACGTCCGCTTGGCGCAGAAGAAGGGCGTCACGGCGCGGGTAGGGACGCTGGATGATTTGCCCCAACTGTACCGCATGTACGCGGAAACTTCGGTCCGGGACAATTTTTTGATCCGGGAAGAGGGCTATTACCAGACGGTCTGGCATAATTTCATGAGCAACCCGTCCTCCAGAGGCGGGCTTCAGCCGTTCAGCGAACCTTTAATTGCCGAAGTGGGTGGCCAGGCCGTGGCGGCAGTCTCATTATTCTATTTTGCAAGGCGGGCGATTTTTCTCTTCGGCATGTCACGCGACGAACAGCGTGAAAAAATGCCCAATTACCTGCTTCAATGGGAAGCCATCAGGCGGGCCAAGACATTGGGCTGCACGATCTACAACCTGTGGGGCGCGCCGGATGAGTTCAATGAGAACGATGGCCTGTGGGGCGTGTTCCGCTTCAAGGAGGGCTTGGGCGGGTATGTCTCACGCACCCTCGGGGCGTGGGATTTCACTTCCTGTCCGTTGCTGTACAGGTTATACACGCAGATCCTTCCGAAGGTGATGGACGGATTGCGCATCCGGGGCAAGGCAAGAACCAGGCATAGCTTAGGTGCTTAAATCCACGAAGATGCGCGAAGTTACACTAATAGGTTAGATCGAATATGGAGGGTAAAATGCCTGCGCTGATTTTCAAGGATGATGTGTTTGCAATAATTGGCGCCGCAATTGAAATCCATCGGGTTCTCGGACATGGTTTTCTTGAGCCTGTATATCAGGAAGCGCTGGAAATCGAATCGACAGTTCGAAAACTGCCATTCGAAGCGCAAAAAGATCTTCAAATCCATTATAAAGAACATTTATTGAAAAAGGAGTACATTGCCGATTTAATTTATTACAACCGTATTATTATTGAACTCAAAGCGTTGGATGCATTAACTACAAGGGAAGAAGGTCAAATTTTTAATTATCTGAAAGCAACCAGTTTCAAGGTCGGTTTGCTAATCAATTTTGGCTCGCGTGGTCGACTAGATTGGAAACATTTCGTTCTATAGACTTATTTAGTTCTGATTAATCTTGGTGTCTCTTCGTGTGACTTCGTGGACAAAGAGACTTCCGTGTTCGCTTGCCCCGCCTGTCCCGCTTCTTTTGCGGGGCGTTCTTCAGCGGGGTCGTGGAGAAATATGATCCCTCGCCTTCAATTCGCCCATCTCCCTACCCCCATCGAGACTCTTCCCCGCTTGACAAAAGAATTGAATGGTCCGCAACTTCTTGTCAAGCGTGACGACCAGACCGGCCTTGCCTTCGGCGGAAATAAGACCCGCAAGCTAGAGTTCCTGGTCGCCGAGGCGCAGGCCCAGGGAGCGGATACATTACTTTCCGCCGGGGCGCTGCAGTCGAATCACTGCCGCCAGACGGCTGCTGCTGCGGCCAGGTTTGGTTTCGGCTGCACTCTGGCACTGGTCGGAGAACCGCCTGCCCGTGCCAGCGCCAACCTGCTGCTCGACGATCTGTTCGGTGCACAAATAATCTGGACGGACAAGACCCACCGGGACGAGACCTTGCAGGCCGCCTTCGATTCTGCCAGGCGGCAAGGCAAAAAGCCGTTTCTCGTCCCCTATGGCGGGTCGAATTCCACCGGGGCGCTGGGGTACGTGTTCGCACTGGAAGAGTTTATCGGTCAGGACGTCCAGGCCAACTGGATCGTATTCCCATCCTCCTCCGGCGGGACACAGGCCGGGTTGGTCCTGGGAGCGCGTCTCTTCGGCTTTTCCGGACAGATCCTCGGCATCAGCGTGGATGAGCCCCAACGCGACCTGCAAATCCATGTGGCAAAATTGGCCTCCGAAACCTCCCTGCGGCTGGGGCCGCGCATTGAATTCGCGGCAAGTGATGTGCTGGTTAACGCCGATTACGCCACACCCGGCTACGGGGTCATGACCGGAGTGGAACGCGCCGCCATCGGACTTTTCGCCAGGTGCGAGGGCCTGTTGCTCGACCCGGTCTACACCGGACGGGCCGCTGCAGGGCTGATCGACCTGATCCGCAAGGGGTTTTTCAAGCAGGACGAGACCGTCCTGTTCTGGCATACCGGCGGGCAGCCGGCGTTGTTTGCCGAAAAATACCAGGATAATCTGACTCGCGATTGAATCCCTTCGGGCTGCCAGCAAGTCGGTTTTCGCGAAGCACCCTTTAGGGTTGCCGACTTACACGTGCTGAGGCAGGACTTTAGTCCGCCGGAGACAGATTGGCGAAAGCGCAATTCGGCAATTACCCTCAGCGCTTAATTTCCGGATAAGCTTGACTCACCATAGTATAATTCACCACAATGGAACCCCGCCCCAACTCTTCCTTCCTTCCCTACCTTGCTTCGGCGATCAGCCTGATCGTACTCGGCTTTACCGCAGCAGCCGTCGCGATTTTCGCCCTGACCCCCATCGTCTGGGCGCGCTGGCTGCTCTTCTTCGGCGGAACGCTCGGGCTGACCGGGCTGGCATTGCCGGTCACCTGGTTCCTCAACCTGCGCTTCCCATCCGAACCGCCTGCAGGACCGTACGTGATTGTCCGGCAGGCCATCTGGGTGGGCGTATACGGGGTCGTGCTGGCCTGGCTGCAACAGGTTCGCCTGGTTACGATCTGGACCGGCCTCGGACTGGCCTTCGGGTTGATCGCCATCGAGTATCTGGTCCGTATGCGCGAGAAAGCCCGCTGGCAGCCAAAACCCGTTCCCGCTGAACAACCGCCGGTGGAGGATAAGCCCTCTTCCGAAGCATGAACCTGCATGGACTCCCTTCTGTCGACCAACTTCTCCAAACCCAACTGGCGGCTGAACTCATCGCGAGCTACGGCCGCCCCTTGACTCTCCGGGCCATCCGCAGCGTATTGGATAACGTGCGGGCACGCGTTTCAAAGGGTGATAGTCTCACTCTTCCTGACCGGAAAAATATCCTCGCCGCAACGGCTTCTCTCTTGGAAACCTGGACCTTCCCGCCTTTGTTGCCGGTCATTAATGCTAGCGGGGTAATCCTGCACACGAACCTGGGTCGGGCGCCGCTCTCGAGCGCCGCTCTGCAGGCCATCGAGGCGGTTGCGCACGGCTACTCGAACCTGGAACTCGACCTGAGAACCGGCAAGCGCGGCTCGCGCCTGGTCCATGCCGATGGGTTGCTTCAACGTCTGACCAGTGCAGAAGCTGCCATGGTGGTTAATAACAATGCCGCCGCGGTATTGCTGGTGCTGGCTGCGCTGGCAAACCGCAGGCGGGTTGTTATCTCCCGTTCGCAATTGATCGAGATCGGTGGTGGGTTCCGCCTCCCGGATGTGATGAAACGGTCCGGGGCGAAACTGGCAGAAGTGGGCACCACCAATAAGGTCCGGCTGTCTGATTACGAGGAAGCCCTGCAGGAACCGGCCGCACTCGTCTTGCATGCCCACCGCTCGAATTTCAGGATGACCGGCTTCACTGAAGAGCCGGAGTTGAAGGACATCGTAAGTGTGGCGCACAGCCACGCGATTCCGTGCGTGGACGACCTCGGGTCCGGCGCGCTGCTCGACACGGCCCGATATGGTCTCGCCCACGAACCAACCGTCCAGGAAAGCCTGGCTGCCGGCATGGACCTGGTCTGCTTCTCCGGCGATAAATTGCTCGGCGGACCGCAAGCCGGGATCATTGTCGGCCAGGCTGGGCTGATCGCCAGGTTGAAAACAAATCCACTTGCACGCGCCCTGCGTCCGGATAAACTATGCCTAGCCGCGCTGACAGCCACTTTGCTTCATTACCTTAAAGACGAGGCCGAACAGGACATCCCGATCTGGCAGATGATCGCGCTGATGCCTGCCCAGCTTCGCAAGAAGGCCGAAGGTTGGAAGCGCAACCTGGGCCAGGGCGAGATCATTGCCGGGAAGTCGACCATCGGAGGCGGCAGTTTACCCGGGGAGGATCAGCCCACCTTCCTGCTAGCGCTGGACGTGAAAAGGCCGGATGGTGTTCTGGAAAAACTGCGCCGGCAAAACCCGCCCATCCTCGCCCGCACCGAAAACGACCGTATCCTGCTCGATCCGCGCACGGTCCTGCCGGAGCAGGATGGAGCGCTACTGGTTGGCCTGATGAATGTCCTACAGGACAAAAAGACAACCGGTTAGACCAAACGGGGTTATCAATGGTATCCTCTTTATCTCCGACATTGATCCTATAACTCATCAAACAGACCTTCTACGCGTACTCAAAGAAACCAGCCGGACCTTTTTCATCCCGATCGTCCGCCTGCCGGTCAAGTTGCAGGAGGTGATCGGGGCTGCCTACCTTTGTATCCGCGCCATAGACGAGATCGAAGACCACCCTTCCCTGGATAACCAGGCTAAAGCCTCCATCCTTCACGGTCTCAGTTGGGCCTTGCAAGCCCAACTCGCCTCTGACGATCCTACGAACAGATCCCTGCTCGAGGTCCTCTTCCTGCCATACCAAAAGATCCTGCCGGAAGTGACCCTGCGGATCAGCGACTGGTTGTTGCATGTGCCGCCGGGCATTGCGCCGCGCGTCTGGGATTCCACCATTGCGATGGCAGATCGCATGGCTTACTGGGTGGAGAATAACTGGCTGATCCGGACCGAAGCCGACCTCAACAGCTACACATTCAGCGTGGCCGGCGCAGTTGGCCTGCTGATCTGTGACATCTGGACCTGGTTCGACGGTTCCCAGGTCGACCGTCTGGCTGCCATCCATTTCGGGCGCGGCTTGCAGTCCGTTAATATCCTGCGCAACCGGGCAGAAGACACCCAGCGCGGCGTGAACTTCTTCCCATCCGGTTGGACCGATCAGCAGATGTTCGTCTACGCCCGCAAGAATATCGCGCAGGCCAAGACAGGAATCGACCGGATCTCCCAGCAATCCTTCAGAGCCATGGTGGATATCCCCCTGGCTCTCGCAGAAGCCACCCTGCAAGCCCTCGAGAATGGCCAGTCCAAGCTTACCCGCACACAGGTGTTGCAAATTGTCGGACAGGGGTAGGGAATTCAACTCCAATATCAGGCCTGCCCTGCCTGCACCTGCATGGCTGGTACCTATGTGCCACACATCCTCCCAACCCTTGCACCTCCCGCAAGGGTTGGTGTGTCCTTCAGGAAAGTCCCGCACGCTTTCTGCGGAAGGCATAGGTGAGCCTGCCGAAGGGTTGCCGTTGGCGTCGTAGGAACACCCCTCCCCGGTCACTAATGAACATTGTGATAGATGCCTTTTGACCCTTGCAAAAATAGAATAAATGTTCTATAATTACAACTTGAGCCTCCCCGCCCACGCTCACGCAGGAGTCAAGATGAAACAGGTTTTCCCGGTTGTACAGGCAAGGATAAAAAAAAGCTTTCAGCGCTCTTTCGCGCCTTCATTTGTTTCTGAGGAATAATTCCTTTGGAAATACCTGCCAGCATTTCGGTCAAAAAAACGTCAATTCACTCTTCCAAAATCGGGAAAATGAGCTAAAACTGAATGAAAACCCCCTTTTCATGCACTCTAGGATTCATTCTTTACCATGAATTGTTCCGTTTTTTGTTTTCAATGTTCAATTCCCTTATTCGTTTTTTTCGGTACGAGGAACAAATCTCGTCCTCGATTATTGGTCAGGTATAATGGTGCTAGGCTGGATGGATTGGACAAATTTAAGGATTAAACGCGAATTTTACAAATGAACGAATAACGCTAACGTTTTATTGGATTTATGGCTAAAGGTTTTGGGAGGGCATGATGACAGATAATATTGTTGAAAAGGAACTGTCATTCAGGATTATGAAGGCGGCCTTCGAGGTTCACAACCAACTGGGGCCGGGCTTTCTGGAGTCTCTATACGAAGAAGCAATGACCTTGGAACTCAAAGCACAAGACATGAATGTGGAAAGGCAAAAGCGGATTGCAGTGAAGTACAAAAGCCATGTCATAGGCGAGCATATCCTGGATACAGTTGTTAACGAATAAATCATCCTGGAATATAAAACGGTTTCTGAATTGGCCGCAATCCACGAACAACAAGCATTATCTTATCTGAAGGCCACAGGCTTACCGCTAGCTATTGTGATCAACTTCGGTACGCCACGTGTCCAGTACTGGCGTATTGTAAATTCGCCAAACAAAACATTGCACCAAATTTCGATCAGCCGAAAATTACCTTGAAATGCAGATTCCAAACCTCAATTCCTTATTCGCGTCATTCGATTATTCGTGCCATTCGCGTTAAATCTTTGCAAGGAGAAATCTACACATGAAATCCGACCTTGATACCCTCATGCAGTCCAAAAATCTCGACGCCCTGCTCGTCATCGGGGACGCTGATCACAACCCGCCCATGTACTACCTGACCGGCGGAGGGCACATCAGCGCTGCCACGCTCATCAGGAAGCGCAGCGGAGAGACCGTGCTCTTCTGCAACGATATGGAGCGCGACGAAGCAGCCAAAACCGGGCTAAAAATTCTCTCGTACAGCACCTATAACTATGAAGAGCTCCTGAAAGAAGCCCACGGCGACCATTCCCTGGCAACCGCCATTCGCCTTAGCCGCATGATGAAGGATCAGGGCGTTCACGGGCGTGTCGGGCTTTACGGCAAAACCGACCTGGGCATGGCCTTCTCCGTTTTCACCAAACTACAGGAATTGTCCCAAGAACTCGAACTGGTCGGAGAGACAGGTAACGACTCGGTATTGATGAAAGCCATGGAGACCAAAGACGCCGTCGAGGTGGAACGCATCCGCAGGATGGGTGCCGTCACTATTGAAGTGGTCCGGCGGACAGCCCATTACCTGACCAGCCGGGCGGTCCGGGCGGATGAAGTCCTGCTGAAAGACGACGATACGCCACTGACCATCGGCGACGTCAAGGCCAGGATCAATCTGTGGATTGCCGAACTGGGCGCGGAGAACCCGGAAGGTACCATCTTCGCCATCGGGCGGGACGCGGGTGTGCCGCACTCTGCCGGTAACCCGGACGACCTGCTCCGCCTCGGCCAGACCATCGTCTTCGACATCTATCCATGCGAGGCCGGCGGCGGCTATTTCTACGACTTTACGCGTACCTGGAGCCTGGGCTATACCACCCCCGCAGCGCAGGAGCTGTACGACCAGGTCAAGGCGGTCTACGACCAGTTGCGGGATGAATTCGATCTGAATGCCCGGTTCAGTGATTACCAGCGCCTGACCTGTGAGCTGTTCGAGAAGAACGGCCACAAGACCCCCCTACATACTCCTGCAGCGGTGGAAGGCTACGTCCACTCATTGGGGCATGGCGTGGGCTTGAACATCCACGAACGTCCCTGGTCGGGTCTGACGGCCACCGATGACAATATCCTGAAACCGGGTGTGGTCTTCACTTCCGAACCCGGCCTGTATTACCCTGAAAAAGGCATGGGCATGCGCATCGAGGATACTTACCGGGTCCGCCCGGATGGGAAGATCGAACTCCTGGCCGAATACCCGTATGATTTTGTATTGAAGATGAAGAAGTGGAGGCGGTAAGAAAACGTTCCGGTGAACTTCTTGCTGCACAATAAGTCGCCTCTTCTTTACTCCTTGTATAATAATAGCTCATGGGCTATAATTTCTTATGACTCGACACGACAAGCTCCTAAAGCGTCTCATGAGTGGCCAGTCAGACACAGACATTGCCTTTGACGAATTGTGTTCTTTGCTCCTGCGGTTCGGCTTTCAGGTGCGTGTGCGCGGCGATCACCACATTTTCACCAAAGATGGCATTGTTGAAATAATCAATCTTCAACCTGTCAATACTAAGGCCAAACCTTACCAGGTCAAGCAGGTCAGGAACCTCCTGCGGGCTTATCGGCTCGATAAGGAAAACGAATGAACTCAAACAAATATCAGATGGTCATCTACTGGAGCGAGGAAGACCATGGCTACTTGGTCGAAATCCCAGAATTACCCGGTTGCATGGCAGATGGCAGGACGCGGCAGGAAGCCCTGGCAAATGCTGAAACCAACATGCAGGAGTGGGTGGAAACGGCCCACGACCTGGGCCGATCTGTCCCCACACCACAAGGGCGTCTGCTTACCATCTCCGAAACCGCCGAACGGCTCGGTTTGAGCATTGCCATGGTTCGCCGTTATTGTGCCGATGGCAAATTACCCGCTCAAAAAATCGGGCGCGATTGGGCAATTCTGCAACGAGATGTTGAACATTTTGCTGCCACGCCTCGTCACAGCGGGCGGCCATCCTTACATTATGCCGCCCGTCTGCAAAGCGCACATCAAGTTGCAGATAAATAATACTGGTGGATACTCTCTAATGGCTTCCCTACCCCCCGCTCGCATACTCGCCATTGAAACCTCCTGCGATGAGACCGCCGCGGCTGTGCTCGAAAATGGGCGCAGCCTGCTGGCTTCCACCGTCGCTTCGCAAATGGACATCCATGCCCGCTATGGCGGTGTCTTTCCGGAAGTGGCCTCGCGCCAGCATGTCCTGTCCATCCTGCCTGTCATCGAAGAGACCTTGACCAAAGCCCATCTTACCCTGGAAAACATCGATGCTGTCGCGGCCACGCGCGGCCCCGGCCTGGCCGGATCGCTGGTAGTCGGGTTGAACGCTGCCAAGGGCATCGCCCTGGGCGCAAACCTGCCACTGGTGGGCGTGAACCATCTCGAGGGACACATCTACTCGGCCTGGGTGAACGACGCCGGGGATATTCCCGGTCCTGAGCCGCAGTTCCCGCTGATGGCATTGCTGATCTCCGGAGGGCATACCGAATTGAATTTAATGGAAGATCATTTGACCTACCGGCATTTGGGTGCGACACTGGATGACGCAGCCGGCGAGGCCTTTGACAAGGTCGCCCGGCTGCTGGGGTTGCCCTATCCCGGCGGGCCGTCGATCCAGGAAGCCGCCGGGCGGGGTGACCCAAGCGCCTTCAAATTCCCGCGCGCCTGGCTGGAAGGGACGTGGAACTTCTCCTTCAGCGGGCTAAAGACTGCCGTTTTGAAAGAGGTCAAAAAGCTGGATGGCAGGACGATGCCTGTGGGCGATCTGGCTGCCAGTTTTCAGGTAGCGGTCTTGGAGGTGCTCTTCCAGAAGACCATCCTAGCAGCGCGCGAATTTGGGGTCAAAGAGATCATCGTAGGCGGAGGCGTCTCAGCCAACCAACTCTTACGGGAAGCCTTCCTGGCACAGACGGAGTTTCCGGTCAACATCCCGCGCCTGTCGCTCTGCACTGACAATGCCGCCATGGTTGCAGCGGCAGGTTATTATCGTTTCGCCCTTGGTCATCGGGATGGCTTGGAAATAGATGTCATGCCAACCTGGCCACTCTCATGAGACGGCAACCAGAAAAAAGGGATGATCAGTTCAAATTAAACACGAAACCCCGTTGAGGGACTGGCCCAAGTCCCGGCGGGGTTCGTGTTACGAGGAGAATGCAATTTCCATTATACACGGCGAGTTAAGAGGAAGATGACAGAATATTAAAAAATAGATTAGAACTGTAATCGGCCAACGCCTGGGTTTCCCCACTCATTAAATCACAAACCCCGTTTAGGACTGCCCTGGTCCGCCGGGGTTTGTGTTTAGGAGGAGAATGCAATGTACATTATATGCACCAAGATGAACGGGACATGACGGGAAAATAAAGGCAGGATTAGAGGCTCAACCCCAAAAAAGTCCAGATTTCTCGCTGCGAAACAGGCCCCTGCCGTAAAATCCGGGGCTCGTCTCCGACACAATCCACCACGGTGGACGGGACTCCGCCGGGAGTTTCACCTCCATCGATGATCAATGCAATCCGGCCACCTAGCTGTGCAAGGACCGCCTGTGCCGTGGACGGGCTGGCCTGTCCGGAAAGGTTGGCCGAAGTCACCGCCATAGGACCGGCTGCGCGTAACAGGGCACGCGCCACGGGGTGATCTGGGATACGCACGCCGATTGTAGGCAGGGCCGAGACAGCTTCAGGCAGATGCATGTGTTTTGACACGACCAGGGTCAATGGTCCAGGCCAAAAGCGGCTGGCCAGCCGGGCAGCCACCTGCGGCACTTCCGGAGTGACTTTCCCCAGGTCATCCGGATCGGCGATCAACACCGGAATGGCCTTTTCCGCCGGTCGACCCTTGGCTGCATAAATACTCATCACCGCGTCAACATCGAAAGCCAGGGCACCAACACCGTAGACCGTATCGGTCGGGAAAGCCACCAATCCGCCGCCGTCTAAAACCACAAGTGCCCGCGCCAATGCCTCGGGATCTTGTGCCGGCAGGATATCGGTCTTCATACCTTTATTTCCAATATCCTGTCGCGGCCAGCCAGATCCTTATGCATGCGGATCTCGGCTTCTGCAAAGGCGTCACATGCCAGGGAAAGTGCCGCCGGTCCCTCGGATGCTTCGATCTCCATCAACAACAACCCGCCGGGAACAAGCCGGTCAGGTGCGGCAACCAGTAAGTGGCGAATCAAGTCCAGCCCGTCTATGCCACCGTCCAGTGCCAGTGTCGGTTCGCGACCAAAAATCGGCAGCTTGCGCAAGGTTTTGGTTGGAATGTAAGGCAGGTTTGCAACGATCAGGTCGAATTCGACCTCGGGGGGAAAAAGGTCACAACACAGGAATTCCACCCGCTGCCCCACACCATTATTCATGGCGTTGCGCCGGGCCATTTTCAGCGCCTTGGAAGATATGTCACTTGCCATTACCTGCAGATCGGGGACGTTGGCTGCCAGGGAAATGCCAATACAGCCGGAACCAGTGCCTACATCGGCTGCATGGCGCAGGTCAGGATGTACCTGCAGCCAGGCGATTGCACGTTCCACCAGCAACTCCGTTTCCGGCCTCGGAATGAGCACATCCGGTGTGACCTCGAACTCCAGACCAAAGAACTCCCAACGACCCAGGACGTATGGGAGTGGAACACCGCCTTCCAGGCGTGCGACCATGGTTTCCAGCGAAGCGGCCCGGTCGGCGTTCAGGGAAGCTTCCGGGTGCGCTATTACCCAGGCGGATGACCGCTTCATGACACGCCCCAGCAATAGCCGGGCATCCAGGTCCGGCGTTTCGCTCTTTTTCTCTATACGGGAGATCAAACCTTCCAGCACCGTCCCGACCGGCTTACCCCCGCCCTTATTCGTCATCGGCATCCACTCCGCTGGCAGACAATCGGTCCGATTCATCCCGGGTGGATAGTTCCTCTATAAATCCGTCGATGCCGCCTTGCATGACTGCAGGCAGGTTGAATATGGAGACATTAATGCGGTGGTCGGTGACGCGGTTCTGTGGATAATTGTAAGTGCGGATCTTTTCGGACCGTTCTCCGGTTCCCACCTGCGAACGGCGGTCGGCCTGTTCCGCGGAACGACGCCTCTCCTGCTCAATCTCATACAAACGCGCCCGCAGGATGGACATGGCGCGCAACTTGTTCTGCAATTGTGAGCGCTCATCCTGGACAGCCACTACCATGCCGGTTGGCAGGTGCGTAATCCGGATAGCGGTGGCATTTTTCTGGACATTCTGCCCACCCGCCCCGGAGGAGCGGAAGACATCGATCTTCATATCCGATTCGGGGATCTCAACATCCACATCCTCAACCTCGGCCATCACCGCCACTGTGGCAGTGGAGGTGTGAATGCGGCCGGACGATTCGGTGGCCGGAACACGC
Organism: uncultured Chloroflexia bacterium; assembly: GCA_963827305.1. Taxonomy (GTDB): domain Bacteria; phylum Chloroflexota; class Anaerolineae; order Anaerolineales; family Villigracilaceae; genus UBA877. The sequence goes on along the minus strand of CAWHAM010000016.1, from coordinate 20,496 downwards.
TGGACACGATGCACGCCGGATTTGTATTTGAGTCTCGAATATGCGCCTTTCCCCTTGACTTGGAAGACGACTTCCTTGAACCCACCGATGCCAATTGCATTGGAATCCACCATTTCAACTTTCCAGTTTTGACGCTCGGCATAGCGCGTATACATGCGATACAAGTCGGCGGCGAAGATAGCCGCTTCCTCCCCGCCCGTCCCGGCCCGTATTTCGACAAAGACATTTTTCTCATCGCGCGGGTCTTTAGGGACAAGCATCAACTTGAGTTCCTTCTCGAGATCGGCAACAAGTGGTTCCAGGTCGGTAATCTCGGACTCGGCCAGTTGGCGCATCTCCGGGTCCTGCTCAGATTCTATGACTGTGTGCGCCTCATCCAAGCGCGCCATGTCGCGGCGATATTCCTTCGATCTTTCAACGATGGCTTCCAGGTCGATGCGCTCCTTGTTCAATTCAGCCGCGCGCTGATAATCATTTCCGACTTCCATCAGGAGGCGGTTGATTTCTTCATAGCGGTTTTCTATTCCAGCAAGCTTATCGAGCATAAGAACCTTTCCTGCTCAGAGCACCGTTCCCGGCGCTCGTCTGGCACTAAACGCCGCCGTAGACGGCGGCGGGAAACATTGGGATTTTTTAATGACACGCGGCGGTTAACCGGGTCGCCGGATTATACCATCCGTAAGCATATCGTTTTATGAATTTGAGATTATTTCATCACGGCGGCCATGATCATCGAGAAAATCAGGATTGCCGAGATAACCAGAAAGATGATATTCATCGTGCGCATACGGCGCGCATCACGACCAAGTTTTTCTGGCTTTGAAGCCGTTTTACCTTTTGATGATTTCTTTTCTGCCATATTACCTCTAGAGATTATAACTTCCCATGCGCCCCGAGAGCTTTCTTAATTGCTTTTTCCATTTCCTCCAGTGCGACCGGTTTCGTCAGATACGCATCTGCGCCGATGACCATGGCCTTATCCACCGTTACATCGGCTGCTTCGGTGGAGAGCATTACGACCGGCAAATCCTTAAAATCCTCACGACGGCGCAGGAATTCCAAAAGATCCAGGCCGCTGACTTCGGGCATATTGATGTCAAGGAGTAATAAATCCGGGCGCTCGCCGCCCAACAAGGCCTGCGCGGCCGGACGTGCTGAAAGGAAATGCCGTTCTTCGCAATCCAGTAATTTGACCATCAACCGAATCGCGCCGACCATATCCTGATCGTCATCTACAATCCAGATTTTTATCATTCCAGATGTTCCTTAACACTCGTTGCCAACGCCGGGTTAATTCCCGGCACGGCGGTCAGTTCAACCACTGTCGCCTTTCTAATCATATCCACAGAACCGAAATGTTTCAAGAGGGATTTACGCCTTGCGGGGCCGATGCCAGGGATGGAATCCAGTGCGGAGGCCATGCCCTGCTTCGAACGGCGGGTACGGTGGGCGGTTATGGCAAAACGGTGCGCCTCGTCACGGATGCGCTGCATGAGATAAAGTCCTTGTGAATGACGTGGCAGTAGCATTGAATCAGGCTTGTCCGGGAAGAATATCTCCTCTTCCTGCTTGGCCAGTCCCACCACCGGGACTTTATCGAATAACTCGAAATCCCTGAGAACATCCATCGCACGCGATAACTGTCCCTTGCCTCCATCCACGATAAGCAGGTCGGGAAGGAATGCGAATGATTCGTCCGGCTTGGTGCCGGGAACGATGTTATTCTCCTGGGCCGCCTGCCAGCGTTTGAAACGCCGCTTTAATACCTCCTCCATGCTGGAAAAATCGTCCGGGGAGCCGGCCGAACCTTCGATGTTGAAACGCCGGTAAAGTTTCTTATCCGGAACGCCGCGGTTGAATACCACCATACTGCCCACCGTTGCCACTCCCTGCGTATGGGATATATCATAACACTCGACGCGGTTAGGAGGCCCCGGAAGCTGCAAGGCAGACTGGAGTTCCGCCAGGGCTTGCTCCTGTTTATGCGTATCCGCTTGCCACTGCGTCCGCAAGGCCTGCAGAGTTTCGGTGGCATTCTCGGCAGCCATCTGGACCAGTTCGTGTGGCTGGCCGGTACGCGGCACGGAAATCTCCACTTTCCCGCCGCCACGGCGTGACCGCAGCCATTGACCGATAATCTGGGCTTCCTCGATTGCCTGTGGGAGCATCACCTGTTGCGGTATATTCGCCGCCTCTGTATAGAATTGCTTGACGAACTCGGCCATCACTTCCTTATCTGTAGTGTCTTCGGTACCTTCAAGGACAAAGTATTCCCGCCCGATGAGTTTACCGCCGCGAATGAAAAAAATTTGGACACAGGCCTCGTTATCGGCACGTGCCATGGCGATGACATCGGAATCCTTATAGTCAGCCGCAAAGACCACTTTCTGCCTCTCAACGATTGATTGCATGGCCTTCAACCGGTCACGCAGAGCCGCGGCGCGTTCAAACTTGAGCTCCTGCGAAGCCTTTTCCATCTCCTGCTGGACACGCTGCATGATCGGCTCGGAGTGGCCGTTCAGGAATTCCTGCAGGTCGGAAATCATCTGGCGATATTGGGCCTGATTGATCGCGCCGATACAAGGTGCCAGACAGAGTTTGATATCGTAATAAAGACAGGCGCGCTTATCCTGACCGGTGATTTCCCGGTCACAGGTCAAAAATGGGAAGACCCTTCGCAATACATCCAGAGTTTGGAAGACGGCCCACGCAGATGTGTACGGGCCGAAATAGCGTGCACCATCATCCTGCATCAGGCGCGTCACAGTGACTTTGGGATATGGCTCGTTCCAGTGGATTTTAATGTACGGGTATCGCTTATCGTCTTTCAACCGGATGTTGTACTTGGGACGATGCTTCTTGATCAGATTCATCTCGAGGATGAGTGCCTCGAGTTCGGACCCGACCAGGATCCATTCGATATGGGCAATCTCACGCACCAGGCGGCGCGTCTTCTGGTCGTGGCCGGCATCCGCATGGAAATACGAGCGGACGCGATTCTTCAAGCTGATGGCTTTGCCGACGTATATGATCGTCCCCTCGGCGTTCTTCATCAGGTAACAACCAGGTTTGGCGGGCAGGGTGGTCAAAATGCCCTGGAGGTGCTCGGAGGGTTCCACAGGGACAATTTTACTGCTTCTTGTAAAAATCGGAGGACTGACTGGTTCATGCAATAGGAAATATGGACGATACAATTTCAATTTATTATCCTGTATATGTGATATATTAGGACGTAACATATCCAAATATATTCGTTTAAAAGGAGAACTTATGTCTGAACAGTTTCCCCCCGCTCCTGTACCTGCTCCTGCCCCTGCAGCTGCTCCCTCCGCCGACAGGAAAGGCCTCGCCATTGCTTCGTTGGTCCTCGGCATCCTTTCCCTGTGTGGTTCGGTGAACTTGTTTTGTGGAGGTCTCATTAGCCTAATCGGTATCATACTGGGTGCCCTCGGCATGAACTCCAAGAGTAGAGGTATGGCCATCGCTGGCATCGTTCTATCCGCGCTCGGCCTGATCCTGGCGATCATCTTCCGGGTGGTCTTCCGGGGCATCCTTTTCAATAACTGGTGGCAGCAAATGCTTCACAATTTCAGCGGCTAATCCCGGCTCGGGCCGCAATAGACTCCCGCAAAGCAGTTTTGCGGGAGTTTGCGTTTACTGCCATGCTATAATTCCTTCCGTCCGGAGGATTATGAGTTAAACCGTTGAAACCCAGATCGGTGATCTTTTACGCCAACGCGGCCTTAAAATGGCTGTGGCAGAATCCTGCACTGGCGGACTGCTGGCTGACCATATCACCGATGTCCCTGGCTCGTCGGATTACTTCGTCGGCGGGGTGGTCGCCTACGCCTACGAGGCCAAGGTGGCTCTGGTGCACGTTTCGTGGGATACCCTGCGCCTGTACGGCGCAGTCAGCCGCGAAACCGTTGTCGAGATGGCTCGCGGCGTCCGCACTGCCCTGCGAGCCGATATCGGGGTCAGTGTAAGCGGCATTGCCGGACCGGCTGGCGGGCTGCCGGATAAACCGATCGGCACAACCTGGATCGGTCTCTCGGCGTGCGACGGGGATTGGGCGCGTAAGTTCGTCTGGGAGGGCGACCGCCGACTCAACAAAAAGTCCTCGGCGCAGGCTGCCCTGCAGTTCGTGCTGGATTATTTGAACGGAAAGCCTGCAAATGGTTGACCTGCCCGTCGTTGTCCTCATCTCCGCTAATTCGGAATGGCAGGCAGTAAAAGAAATCCTCGCCCCCGGAGGAATCGAATCCACACCCCCGGGGGAATCCTTTAACACGACTCTTGGAATGTGGGATGTGACACTCTTTCACGGCGGTTGGGGCAAGATATCCGCGGCTGCCACGACGCAGTTTGTCATTGACCATTTTCAACCCGGCCTGCTGGTCAACCTGGGGACCTGCGGCGGATTCGAAGGCCGCATCGCAAACGGAGCCATCATCCTGGTTACCAGAACGATTGTATACGACATCATCGAGCAGATGTCCGACCCGGATGAGGCAATTTCCCATTACTCCACCGAACTCGACCTGTCCTGGTTGCGCGAACCCTACCCCCATTCCGTCCAACGCGGCCTGCTCGTCTCGGCGGACCGCGACATTGTTGCAAGCGACATCCCCGGCCTGTTTGAAAAGTACGCGGCTGTTGCGGCGGACTGGGAGTCCGGAGCAATAGCGTGGGTGGCAAGAAGGAACGGTATATGTTGCCTGATCCTGCGCGGCGTCACGGACCTGGTCGGCACCAAAGGTGACGAAGCCTATGGTAATATGGATTTGTTCCACGCGAGAACTAAAACGGTGATGAAAGAATTGATCGAGCAACTGCCGGACTGGTTGGACAATATATGCCCATATCCTTCCTCACAAGCTCCTCTCTTTAGAAAAGTAGACTGTGTCCGGCTGGCCGTACCTGATCTGGAAAGCGGGCTGTCTTTTTATCGGGACCACCTGGGTCATCCATTGATCTGGCGCACCCGGCAGGCTGCCGGCCTGCGCATGCCCGGGACCGATGCAGAAATTGTCATACAAACCGAAGATGAGCGGCAGGAAGTCGACATCACCGTCCACTCGGCCGATGAGGCTGCGCAGCGCTTTATAGAGGCCGGAGGCACGCTGGTTGTGCCGCCGTTTGAAATCCAGATTGGCCGCTGCACCGTCGTACGTGACCCTTGGGGCAATCAATTGGTGTTACTGGATACAAGCAAGGGTTTGCTTGCCACAGATAAAGATGGGAATGTAGTCAGGAATTTGTAGCAGTTTCCAAGCCATCTCTGATACCTGTCCCTGTCGTTCCTCACAGGAACCTATCCCTTCGTCCTTCTGGGACGTTCTGCAAGGTTTTCTCTATTACCGATGGGGGATATTATTTTTCTTTGACCAGAGGAGCCAAAGTCTATATCATTGGGCACTATTTCGGATATATTTGGGAATTTATATCCATATTCCTATAATGATCAAATGAATTTAATGAATGGGTAAGGAAACAGCAGTAATCGAAAAACCGCGCGGTTTGGAACAGAAATGGAAAGTCCTGATCTCCCTGATGTTTGGCATTTTCATGATCATCCTGGACTCGACGATCGTGAATATCGCCTTTCCGACCTTGCGCCTGGCCTTTGGCGCCAGTCTGGCCAATGCACAATGGGTCATCAGCATTTACGTCCTGGCACTGGGCATCACCACGCCCGTCTCTGGCTTTTTGGGGGACCGTTTTGACATCAAACGAGTTCTACTTGTTCGGGTTGGCTGTCTTCACCCTGGGATCCTTCTTTAGCGGCATTGCCCCCAACCTAGGCTTTTTGATCGCAGCCCGGGCATTGCAAGGGATCGGTGGCGGGATCGCACAGCCGCTCGGCCCTGCACAACTCTACCGGGCATTTCCTCCCAAGGAACAGGGGACAGCACTTGGTATCTTTGGCATTGCCCTGGTTGTCGCTCCGGCGCTCGGCCCCATCCTGGGTGGCTGGTTGGTTGGCATACAGCTCTGGCGGGCGATTTTCTTTGTGAATGTCCCGATCGGCATCGTGGGAGTATTCCTGGGTTCCCGCTTCCTGGTGGATTATAAAACGGGCCGCCGCCCGCTCTTCGACCCGTTAGGCTTGCTGACCGCCATTATCGGATTTGGGGCTGTGCTGTATGCCGCCTCCATTGCCGAAAACTACGGCTGGACCGGTCTGACAACTATCCTGGTATTAATCCTTGGCATGGTCGTCCTGGTGGTACATGCTTTGTATGAACTAAACGGCGCCAAAGAGCCGTTGACAAATCTACGCCTTTTTACCAACCGGACTTTCCTGATTGCCAGCCTGATCGGGTACGTTGCCACGGTGGCTCTGTTCGGGGCGGAATTCCTGATGCCGCTCTACCTGCAGAGTTTCCGCGGCCGGACTGCCCTGGAGGCCGGCATCATCTTACTGGGAGTGGCAGCTACTTCGGCCTTCGCTACTCCGCTGGCAGGCCGGCTATACGACAAAATCGGCCCGCGTACCATCATGGTGGTTGGATTCATCATCCTATGTATAAACACCTGGCAGCTCGCCTTACTCAAGGCTACCACACCGATCCCATTCATCGTTTTCCTGCTGGCTTTACGCGGCCTGGCGGTGGGATTGACGCTGCAGACTTCCTACGTCACAGCCCTCAGCAGCATCCATCTCGATCTGCTTCCACGCGGCTCCTCCTTGTTGAACAGCACCCGCTTCGTGGTACAGGCAGTATCAATCGCCGCCTTGGCAACGATTCTGGTGGGATTCCTTTCCCCCTCCATAAAAACCCAGATGTCCCAATTGCAGGATGGTCAAACATCGATCACCACGCCGTTCGGAGTTTGTGAAACTCCGGGGGTTAGCCCACTGGATAATCTCCCGCCGGGGGTCCCGGTATCGCTGACGTCGTTGTCCCCCCAGGCAGCCTACGCGGCCAAGGACGAGATCGTTTCGGGGTTGAAGTTAGCCTGTGACCAGTCGATGCTGGGATTTGAAGCAGCATACCGGCTGACCTTCTATGCCTCCGTCGGGGCATTCCTGCTGGCCTTTTTCCTGCCAGGTTGGCCGGGCAAGTGGGCTGGACGCCAGGCTGCCCAATTGCCTCCAGGTGGACATTAAATTAAACGAGCGACACAGTTACGAAGTGTGTCGCTCGTTTATTCATTTTGACCTGCTAATTTTCACAGGGACGACTGGCTGGATGCCCCCACAGATATCATTTTCCCAGTCGCGCCCGCTCATCTACGGCCACGCTCTCTTCCAATTTCTTGAAGAGTGGTCCGGGCTGTCGCAGTTTTGCGCCGGGCACTAATTCACTCGGTTTCCAGCAGGATAAATTGGCAATTTGTCCAGCACGGTAACGCAATACCGTGTGCTCGCCGAGCGAGTTGGTCACCGTCTCGGTGTACTGTTCACCGAAGAGCGGGGTTTCGTAGCCGAAGAACCCATTCAGTTTCTCGCTGGTAAAGGGCAGGAAGGGGGCAAAAAGGATTTTCAGAGAGTTGATCGCCTTCAAGGCGGTATAAACGCTCTTTGCTGCGGTCTCTTTATTGGTCTTGATCTCAAACCACGGGGCGGAGGTGTCGAGATATTTGTTGACCTCGCTCGCCAACCGGAAGGCTTCCTGCAAGGCGGCACGCAAATGCACGGCATCCATTTCCCTGCCCACAGACTGGAAGCCGGCCTCAATGGCGGCCTGCAACTCCAGGTCTGCCGGACGCAACGAGGCGGGGTCCACATCCGGGACATGGCCATCCCAATGCTTGTAACAGAAGGACAGAACCCGGTTCGCCAGGTTGCCCCAAGTAGCTACAAGTTCACCATTATTCCTTGCGACGAATTCCTTCCAATCCCAGTCGGAATCATGGTTCTCCGGCATGTTAATGGTCAGGTAATAGCGCAGTGCATCCGGGTCGTAACGGGTCAGGGCATCCCGGCCCCAGACGGCCCAGTTGCGGCTTCCGGAAATCTTCTGCCCTTCCAGGTTCATGAACTGGTTGGCGGGAACGTCGAAGGGCAATACCAGCGTGCCTTTTTCTTCTGCAAAGATCTGCAGGAACTGTTCGCCTGCGCCCATCAGTTCGGCCGGCCACATGGCCGTGTGAAAGAAAATGTTGTCCTTGCCAATAAAGTAGTAGGTACGCGGCAGATGGATTGACCCACCAGTCTTTCCAAGCCTCCGCCTTGCCGCTGAGCTTTGCCCATTCCACCGCCGCCGAAAGATAGCCGATGACCGCCTCGAACCAGACGTACAGTCGCTTGTCATCCCAGCCCTCCACCGGGACAGGGATACCCCAGTCCAGGTCGCGCGTGATAGGGCGTGCTTTCAATCCTTCCGCTTCGATCTTATGGAGCGATTCACCCAAGACCGTCTCACGCATATAGGTGGAACGTTCACGCAGGAAATTGATCACATCCGGCTCCTGCTTGGATAGGTCTAGATAAAAATGCTCAGTCTCGCGCAGTTCAGGTGTGGAGCCGTCAATCCTGCTGCGCGGATTGACCAGTTTCTCGGGTTCCAGCACATTACCGCACCTGTCGCACTGATCGGAACGGGCTCCTTCAAATCCGCAGATGTAGCAGGTGCCTTCCACATAGCGGTCCGGGAGAAATTTTTTCGCGGAGGACGAGTACCATTGCATGGATTTCTGCGTGTAAAGAAAACCATTCTGCTTGAGCGCCAGGAAAATGGACTGCGAGACCTTGAAATGGTTTTCCGTATGGGTGGTGGTAAAGAGGTCGTAGGTAATGCCGATTTGCTGGAACAGGTCAATGAAGCCAGTGTGATATTTTTTGTAGACTTCTTCAACCGACTTGCCTTCTTTGTCGGCGGCAATTGTGACAGGCGTCCCGTGCGAATCGGTGCCTGAGACCATCAGCACATGATCACCTTTCATGCGGTGGTAGCGGGCGACGATGTCGCCCGGCAGGTATGAGCCGGTAAGGTTGCCGACATGGATCTCGGCATTGGCATATGGCCAGGCAATCGCGATCAGGATGTTTTCGGGCATATCGCTTCTCCTCCATCACATCTTCCCCCTATCCCTTCGGGACGTGTACCGTAAGGGTAGAAGGTTGGGGTGAGGGCAAATAAAACTGCCGGCTTTCGCCAGCAGCGTCACAAGGTGGTATGAGCCGTCCCGCAGTTCATCTGGCGTTGAACTGCAAATGAAGATGGGACATCATCATAACATGCGTACTCATGGATTGTAGTTTACTATGTACTGCGTTCTGTGGCAAGTGAAATAGATGGTTCTTAGCACACTCTGTGTTTCCAATCCTCTTTCATCTACTGTCCACACGGGCTTTCTCCCGAACCCAGTGCAAGAAAATCCGTCAACAGGCGACGGAAGCGAGTACTTTCATCCAATATTGGAAAATGACCGGCGTCCTCCAGGACAACCTAGTGAACAAGCTCCGTCTGGTCAATGACACGTTCAATAAGGGTTACTTGCCATACTTGGCTAGTACCGCCTGAATACGCGGAGTCAACTGGTCGGGCATAAATGGTTTTAACAAATAATCGACTGCTCCCGCCTGGAGGCCGGTCTCAATCTCAGAATCCTGTCCTTTCGCTGACAGGAATACCACAGGAACATCTTTCAACTTCGTATCGGCTTTCATGGCCATACAAGCCTCGTAGCCAGTCATGCGTGGCATACGCACGTCCATCAGGATCAAATCGGGGACATCCTGCCGTGCCAGTTTCAAAGCCTCTTCTCCATCGACAGCCGAAACCACATCGAAACCAGCAAAACCCAGCGTAAACGTAATCAGATCACGGATATCACGTTCGTCCTCTGCAATTAATATTTTTGTCATAGTTCAGACTCCTAAATGGGTTACTCAAGGAATAAATAGGAGAAAGCCCTTGGCCTGCATCTCTTTTCTCATCATACCAACAAAGGCCTCTTTAGTCATTATAGCCTGTTCCTTGACCTAAGCGACGGCTGTAAGCCATTTCCGTTTATTCAGCATCCTGGAGTAATATGGGTTTACCAATGGAGGGATATATCGGTGGGATTGAAGGATTACTATGAGCGCGCCATTAACCGATCGGAGTCCGGCCAATTACTATTGTGCACGCGCTATCGCCACAAGCAATACATTTCTCTTCTTCAACTTCGAAGTACTTTCCCCCGCTGACCCAAAACAAGGCCTCCTGCAACAACCCTACCGCCAGATGACAGCATGGACACTCAGCATGCCTCTCCCAGCACAATGGGCAGCGCTGGATATGCCAAAAGATGTGTTTCTCATCCCTTTCCAGTCGGACTTGCTGGTCGGTATGGTTATTGAACAAAGCCGCAAAGGCTTCAACACCGCTTTTAAGTTTCGCCTGGAGCGGGAGGAGGCGGAAGGCCAAATCGGTTAGACCAAGTTCAGGGTCGAACTCGCGCAAACCATACTTGAGGCAGGCACGACCAACTCGCAAGGCCAGGCCGCTGTCCGGCTCGGGGTCCATAAGCGGCTTCGAGGTCAGCCTGCAGAAGGCTGATATGCGTAAAGGAAAATTTCCGATCCTGTTCATAGGGAGGATGATCATTAATATATTCAAGAAGACCTGCAAGATTAAGTACGGCATTCACCCCATCATGCCCAAGGATTTCTTCCATCGCTTGTAGTATAACCCGCCCCATGCGGTTAGGATAGAAATACTGCTTCTTGCCGGAATTTGTAATCTCGTCAGTGTTTTTTTCCATGGTGAAAATTGGACCTCGGTTTGGCAATTTTTCAGTACTCATTATGCTGGAGCAGGCAACATTAAATGGTCATTTCCTCTTCTAAAAATCCTTTGAGTTTCTTCCGGTATCAAAACTTATGGGAGAATCAGGTGAAAATCGGTAGTGATGGATGACACAGTGGCTAGAGTAAAATGAAGAGCTATTTCTCTCCATTCTCCATTTCACTTAGAATGCCGTAGAGCAATTCCAACAAAATCGTTTTCACCGAGTTGCGATCGGTGGCAATACAGGGAACAAGTTTTACCTTGGGATCAAGTCGGAGGGCGTGGCGCATGTCCTCCACATCCCAGGCATCCTCCAGATCCTGTTTATTTGCGGCGACCACGTAGGGAGTGGGAGCATACGCATGGAAAGTCTCGAGAATTGAACGGGCTTCGCGGTAAGTCTCCGGACGAGTGCTATCCACCATTACCACAAAGCCCAGCATCCCTTCCGAAAGAATTTCCCACATGAAATCAAATCGTCGCTGGCCTGGTGTGCCAAACAAGTACAGCACCAGGTCCTCGTCCACCGTAATGCGCCCAAAATCCATTGCCACTGTGGTTGCGTCCTTGGCCGTTTTCTCCTGGAGTGTAGAGATCTTGCGCTCAGTCGAAACAACATCAATTTCACTTACCGAGCGAATAAACTCAGTCTTTCCAGCGCTGAATGGACCAGTGACGACCATTTTAACTGTCTGCATAATGCCAATCCTCAAAAAGGCCTCAAAAAGAAATCAGAGGGACCGAATTCGATTAATAAGGCGGTTTACCAATGACTTCTGTTCTTGTCTATTATCTGACGGAAATACCCGTACGGATTGGGCCGGAGGAATTGCACCCGCCTGCCGGGTGACCTCAACCAAGCCGGCTTGAAGAAGACCATAGACGATGCGACGAATTTCCAATTCATTCATTTTCGTGGCGCTGGCAATCTGCCGGATTGAGTTGCGCGGATTTATGTAAGAGACAACCCGCCATTCCTCAACACTCAGGGCCACATTCCGCAAATTCGTTCCAGGGCGATCGGTGAATTTCAAAGCCATATCCAAACTGGGGATTTCGTCCTGCAACTGCTCCCACTCGCGCAATTGGCGCGCACCCTCGATAATCAGGTTTTCAAGGTCCAGACGGACGCTGATGCGGTCAATCGGCGGGAGTATATCATTATCAAAATGAAAAAAGCCTTCCACCCATGTGAACAACCGCTGGACGATATCCGAAAAATGTTGCTGAAGATTGGTAAGAATATCTTCCTGGGATAGATAACCGGCATTGATAAGTAGCAGGCCCAATTCCTTATCAGAAATGTGGGAGACCCCCTGCCGGATGGATTTGTATTGGCCCAGGGAGATTTTCTTGGCGCGATGCAGGACGGATGCGAGGCCGCCGTCTTCGTTCCCAATTTCAGCATAAGCCAGCTTTCCTTCACGGAAAGACACTTTGGCTGTCTCATTGGGACCTTCAACGACAAGAGTCCCGGTTTTGCAGGCCAGGTTGATCAAATTAAGCAATTGGGTGATTGTAAAATCGCGCAGGTTGCCGCGCAGAGCCATGCTAAACCTCAAAAATGTCCCGAAGGGGGGATGATGTGCGAAATGATTATACATGTAAGGTCGCCATGCGTCAAAGGGCGGAAACTTACAAAACCGATTGTTCCCGGGAAGCCTGAAACCACCCAAAACCCAATATCCCCTGCCCTTTCGCAGCGATTCCCGATGAACAATAAAACGATTGTACGGTTTATTGCAAGACGCAGTATAATTTTCAGATAATCAAATTAGGAGATCACAGCATGATGAAAATTCAGATCGTTTATTGTACTGTTTGAAACTATACCGACCGGGCCGTGAGCCTGGTAGATGAGTTGCTCAAAGATTTCGAACCGGAGATTGAAAGCATGACTCTTGTTCCTTCCAACGGAGGCCGTTACGAAATCAGCGTGAACGGGCAATTAATTTACTCCAAACTCAAGACCGGGCGTCACCCCGAGCCAGGTGAAGTCATAGGGTTGATCCAAACACTCTCCAAGAAAAAAATGTAATGGTACTTGTTCTATCATCACAAGTGAATAGGCCAAACCAAAATAATACTTCGAGGAAATATGGCTAAGAAAGGCCGCGTCTTCTCAGGCATTCGCCCCACCGGACGCGCCCATTTGGGCAATTATTTGGGAGCGATCAAGAACTATGTCACCCTGCAGGAAGATTACGATTGCGTGTACTGCATCGTGGACATCCATGCCCTGACGACCGTCGAGGACACGGTTGACCTGCGGTCAAACACGTTCGAAATGGCGCTTGATTTGCTGGCAGCCGGAATCCACCCCGAGGAAACCATCCTGTTCGTCCAGTCCCACGTACCGCAGGTCATGGAGCTGCATACCATCCTCTCGATGGTTACACCCCTGGGTAAACTGACCGATCTGCCAACCTTCAAGGACATGGTCCGCCAGCACCCGAACAATGTCAACTACGGGCTGGTGGGTTACCCGGTCCTGATGGCCGCCGATATCGTCCTATACAAATCTGACCTGGTGCCGGTAGGTATCGACCAGGCTCCGCACATCGAGTTCACCCGCGAGGTGGTGCGCTCTTTCAACTATCGCTATCACTGCAACGTGTTGATTGAGCCTGGTATGAAGAACACCGAGTTTCCCAAGGTACTCGGCATCGACGGCAAGGAGAAGATGAGCAAGAGCCTCAACAACCACATCGAGCTTGCCCTTACAGCCGATGAGACCCGTCAGCGGGTGATGATGATGGTCACCGACCCGCAACGCATCAAGCGCGAAGACCCCGGCAACCCGGATGTGTGCAACGTCTTCTCGATGCACAAGATCTTTACCCCCAAGGAAGATGTGGAGATGATCAACGTCGAGTGCCGCCGGGCCGGCATAGGCTGCGTAGATTGCAAAAAGCGCTTCGCCGCGAACCTCAACATGGCCCTCGAGCCACTGCGCGCCCGGCGCCTCGAACTTGCCTCCAAACCGGATCAAGTCCAGGCCGTGCTCGCCAACGGAGCCAGTCGCGCCCGGGCTATCGCCGAAAAGACGATGGAAGAAGTCCGGGCCGCCGTGCAGCTTCCCTAGACAAAAACGAAAAACAAAAGGCATAAGCCTTTTGTTTTTCGTTTGATGAGACTGATCATGCGCGCACTTATCCAGCGAGTCAAATCCGGGAAGGTAACCGTGAAAGGCCGGACCGTAGCTGAAATCGCCCACGGATTGGTCATCCTGCTTGGGATCGGTCTGGGCGATAACGAGGCAAAGGCCCGCTTCTTAGTTGAAAAAATTGCCAATCTCCGCATTTTCGAAGACAACCAGGGCAAGTTTAACCAATCCATACTCGATCAAGGCGGAGCGGTTATCATCGTTTCCCAATTTACTCTTTATGCTGATTCGCGCAAAGGACGCCGGCCTTCCTTCATTGAAGCAGCCACGCCCGAGGTCGCCGCGCCGCTCGTAGAAAAATTCGCGGATCTATTGCGTGCCCGGGGAGTCCCCACCCAGATCGGCGTTTTCGGTGCGCATATGCTGGTCGAGATTCAAAATGATGGCCCGGTTACGGTTTGGCTTGAAAAATAGAACCAATTACCCCGGGCTCTTTGCTTGACGCTTTAGAAAGGTTGTGCTAGTATCATTCCGAATTCACTTACACCGCAATTCCCAAGGAGGAGAGTATGTCCAAGAAGGCTACCATTATTTTTGCAATTGCTATAGCAGCAGTATTGCTATTCAGCGCTTGCGAACGTTCCGTATCACAAAAAGCGAAAGCAACGCCAACTGCCAAGGGTTCCAATCTGACACCTCAGTCCACCAGCATTCTCCTGGTACAGAGCTGGGAAACAGTAACTGCTAATTATGTCCAAACGGCGGTGGCGATGGGGACGTTCACCGCAGTCCCGACCTCACAGACGTCTCTGGCAAGCCCGACACCCACCCTGCTGGGTGCGGTCTCAACTCCATCTTCATCCACGCAAGTACCGGCTGCAGGCCTGCCTACTGTTACGCCCATGCCTGGAACTACACCAATAATTATTGTGCCAACCGCAACACCCGGCCGCCCGGCAACCTATACAATCCATACCGGAGAATTCCCCTATTGTCTCGCGCGCCGCTTTAATGTTAATCCAGACGATCTGTTGAGTCTGAATGGATTGGGCCCGACGCAAGTCTTGCAGCCAGGCCTGACGTTAAGCATCCCGCAAACGGGCTCTTTTCCAGGGAACCGGGCTCTGCACCCCCATCCGGCTCAATACACGGTAAATGTGAACGACACACTCTACAGCATCGCTTGTTACTTCGGCGACGTTGATCCCACTTCCATCGCTGCCGCCAATGGTCTGGCATTGTCCTCTCCACTGACGACCGGACAAATCCTAAACATCCCATAGCATAAAAAGACCTTGTCAATTCACCCAGGCGAAGATACTTCGCCTGGGTGTTATTTTGGAGAGCTGAGATGCCCTTTGAACTCCTGAAAACGGAAATTGTCTACCCGGGCCGCGCATTCACCATCCGCCGTGATACCCTGCGCCAGCCGGATGGTCACGAAACCAGATTCGACATCGTCGAACATCCTGGATCGGTTAGCATTATCCCAGTGGATGATCAAGGCAACCTGCTTTTCGTCCGCCAATACCGTCATGCCGCCGGGTTGAATCTCCTGGAATTGCCAGCCGGAACCCTGGACGAAGGCGAGGCCCCTGAAACATGCGCCCGCCGTGAAGTCCGGGAGGAGACTGGCATGGCGGCAGGAAATTTGGAACATCTGGGCGGATTCTTCCTGGCGCCAGGTTATTCCACCGAATATATGAACGTCTACTTAGCAACTGAGCTGCACCCCGACCCCCTGGAAGCCGATGCAGATGAGTTTCTTACCCTAGAGCATATTTCGATTGGCATGGCAATGGAGATGGCCAGACAGGGTGTAATTCCAGATGCGAAATCGCTCGCGGCGATATTGTTGGCACAATCACATTTGGAAAAACTAAAATAACCTTTTTTTGCCTTTATTCCGGACAAAATATATCATAATTTATTCATGACATGTCGCAGAAGATTTTGTGCATAAAATAACTATCGCTGGTAGAATTGAAGGAATACACTTACAGGTCGGAAAGTGTGACACGCAAAGAGTTAGCTCTGTCAATCCAGTAATAAGGAGTACAGCTTCATGGAACGAAAAATGGTCACGATTGACGGGAACGAAGCGACCGCTTCAGTTGCCCATCGCACGAACGAAATTTGCGCCATTTACCCCATCACGCCTTCATCTAATATGGGAGAATTCGCTGACGATTGGTCAGCAATCAAGCGTAAGAATATCTGGGGAACGGTTCCCCTGGTAATCGAGATGCAATCTGAAGGCGGCGCATCCGGTGCAGTGCACGGAGCACTGCAGACCGGTTCACTGACCACCACCTTCACGGCCAGCCAGGGTTTGCTATTGATGATCCCCAACATGTTCAAGATTGCCGGGGAACTGACCAGCACGGTCTTTCACGTTTCAGCCCGTACAGTGGCCACTCACGCCCTTTCCATCTTTGGCGACCACTCTGATGTGATGGCCGTCCGGCAATGTGGTTGGGCGATGCTGCCTTCCGGTTCGGTACAGGAAGCGCACGACATGGCCTTGATTGCCCAGGCCGCCACACTAGAAGCACGCGTACCATTCCTGCATTTCTTCGATGGCTTCCGAACTTCGCATGAAGTCGCCAAAATCGAACAACTCACTGACGACGATCTACGGTTCATGATTAACGATGACCTCGTGCGTGCCCATCGTGCGCGTGCCATGTCCCCCGAGCATCCTGTCCTGCGGGGCTCTGCCCAGAACCCGGATGTTTTCTTCCAAGCGCGTGAAACGATCAATCCATACTACACCGCCGTGCCTGGGATCGTCCAGAAAACCATGGACAAGTTTGCCAAGCTCACTGGACGTGCTTATCACCTGTTCGATTACATCGGCGCGCCGGATGCCGAGCGCGTGGTGATTATCATGGCTTCCGGCGGCGAGACTGCCGAAGCCACCGTTCGATACCTGATGGCAAAAGGTGAAAAGGTCGGTGTAATCCGTGTCCGCCTGTACCGCCCATTCTCTGCGGAGCATTTCCTCAAAGCCCTGCCCAAGAACGTCAAATCCATCGCCGTAATGGACCGCACCAAGGAACCCGGTGCAGCTGGCGAACCGCTCTATCTAGATGTGATTAATGCCTTGTTCGAAGGCAACCGGAAAGATATCAAGGTTGTTGGCGGACGTTATGGCCTGTCTTCCAAGGAATTTACCCCGGCCATGGTCAAGGCAGTCTTCGACGAACTTCAGAAGATCTGAGCCGAAGAACCATTTCGTGGTTGGTATCAATGAAGACGTGACCCACTCCAGCCTGGACTACGACCTAAACTTTTCGGTCGAGCATCCCGAGACCGTTCGCTGCCTATTCTTTGGTCTGGGTTCGGATGGCACTGTCGGGGCGAACAAAAACTCCATCAAGATCATCGGCGAAGACACCAACAACAACGCTCAAGGCTACTTCTACTATGACTCCAAAAAAGCCGGCACTCTGACCGTATCGCACCTGCGCTTTGGTCCCAAGCCCATTCAGGCCCCTTACCTGATCACACCCAACACAGCCAATTTCGTTGCCTGCCACCAATTCAACTTCCTGGAGCGCTTTGACTTTACCAAGTACGCCCAACCTGGCGCAGTCTTCCTGGTTAACAGTCTGTATGGTCCGGAGGAGATCTGGAATAAGCTGCCACAGGAAGTACAGAAAGACATCATCGAAAAGAAACTCAAGTTCTACACCATCAACGCCTACGATGTGGCCGAAAAGACCGGTATGGGCAGCCGCGTGAACACCATCATGCAGACCTGCTTCTTTGCCATCTCCGGCATCCTGCCGCGCGATGATGCCATTGCCCAGATCAAGAAAGCCATCCAGAAGACCTATGGCAAGCGTGGCGAAGCCGTCGTCCAGAAGAACTTTGCTGCCGTGGATCAATCGCTAGCCCACCTGCACGAAGTCAAGGTGCCTGGTAAGGTTACCAGCACTTTCACCCGCCGCGCCCCGGTCTCGGCCGAAGCACCGGCCTTCGTACGCGACGTCCTCGGTCCCATGATCGCTTTCGAGGGCGATACCGTCCCCGTCTCTGCCATGCCCGTGGATGGCACCTTCCCCACCGGCACCACCAAGTGGGAAAAGCGCAACATCGCCCTGGAGATCCCGGTCTGGGAATCCGACTTGTGCATCCAGTGTGGTAAGTGCGTCTTCGTCTGCCCGCATGCGGTCATCCGGCACAAGGTCTACGACAAGAAGTTCCTTGAAAAAGTTCCGGCGACCTTCAAGTACATGGACTCCAAATTCAAGGAGTTCCCCGGCATGGCCTACACCGTCCAGGTGGCCCCCGAGGATTGCACCGGCTGCGCCCTTTGCATTGAAGCCTGCCCTGCCAAAGACAAGACCAACCCGGCCCGCAAGTCCATCAACATGGCCCTGCAGCCACCTTTGCGTGAATCCGAAGCCGCCAATTGGGAGTTCTTCCTAGGCCTGCCGGATGCCGATCGCACCACATTCAGTGTAGGTACTATCAAGAACTCACAGTTACTCCAACCCCTGTTCGAGTTCTCAGGAGCGTGCTCAGGCTGCGGCGAGACGCCTTATGTCAAACTCATGTCGCAACTGTTCGGCGACCGGGCCTTGATTGCCAATGCCACCGGATGCTCCTCAATCTACGGCGGCAATTTACCCACCACCCCTTATACGTTCAACAAGGAAGGACGGGGTCCGGCTTGGTCCAACTCGTTGTTCGAAGATAATGCCGAATTCGGTCTGGGCTTCCGGCTGACGCTGGATAAGCAGATGGAATATGCCCGCGATATCCTGCCAACTTTCGTCAATGAACTCGGTCAGGATCTGATCGACGGTCTCCTCAAAGCCGATCAGACCACCGATCTCGGCATCAAACAGCAGCGCGACCGGGTGGATGCCCTTAAAAAGAAGCTTGCCCATTCAAAGAGCCCCCAGGCCAAGAACCTGGCCGCGGTGGCCGATGCCCTGGTTAAGAAATCCGTTTGGATCGTTGGAGGCGATGGCTGGGCATACGACATTGGTTACGGCGGTCTCGACCACGTCTTATCCACCGGACGCAATGTAAATTTGCTGGTCCTGGACACCGAAGTATATTCAAATACCGGAGGCCAGGCTTCCAAGTCTACACCGCGTGGCGCGGTTGCCCGTTTTGCAGCACAGGGTAAAGGACTCTCAAAGAAAGACTTGGGTCTTATGGCCATCGCTTACGGTTATGTTTACGTCGCGCGTGTCGCCATGGGCTTTAACGACCAGCATACATTGAAAGCCTTCCTTGAAGCAGAATCCTACGACGGTCCATCCATCATTATCGCCTACAGCCATTGCATCTCGCACGGCATTGACATGGCGAAGGGTCTGGAACAACAGAAATTAGCCGTCCAGTGCGGTCTCTGGCCTCTCTATCGCTTCGACCCGCGTCTGGCGGCCGCCGGAAAAATCCACTGATGGTGGACTACAAGGAACCGACCATTCCTGTGGACCAATACATGTACAACGAGACCCGCTTCCGAATGTTGGTGCAGAGTGATGAGGCACGCGCCGAAGCCCTGCTCAAACTATCCCGCGAAGACGCCAAGGCTCGCTGGAATTTCTACTCTCAGATGGCCGCTATGCACTATAGCGATAACAACGAGCAGAAGTAAGAAATTCATAAGTAAAAGGAGCAGAGGTATATCCCTTTGCTCCTTTTTTATTTATAATATCCATAACAAGGAGAGAATATCATGGTTGACCTGACGACTACCTATCTTGGGCTGAAATTAAAAAACCCGCTCGTGGCTTCGGCTGCCCAACCGATTTCGGAGAAAGTGGAAACAGTAAAAAAATTGGAAGAGGCGGGAATTGCCGCTGTCGTGATGTATTCACTTTTCGAGGAACAGGTTATTCACGAAAGCCTGGAATTGAACCATTATCTATCGAAAGGTACGGACTTCTCACGGGAAGTGTCCAGTTATTATCCCCAGACCGGCACTTTCATACTTGCGCCGGAAGCATATATCGAAGCCGTAAATAAAACCAAGAAGGCTCTCAAGATCCCTGTCATCGGCAGCTTGAACGGCATCTCCACGGGTGGCTGGATCAAATACGCCCGAAAGATCGAAGAGGCGGGAGCCGATGCACTTGAACTCAACCTGTATTATCTGGCGACTGATCCGGTACTCACCGGTAGTGAGCTTGAGGACAGCTACATAACTTTCGTAGGGGATGTCTGTAAGAGCATCAAAATCCCGGTTGCCGTTAAACTGAGCTCGTTCCTGACCGCCATTCCCAACGTCGCCAAACGCCTGGTAAATGCTGGAGCAAAAGGGCTGGTACTCTTCAATCGCTTCTACCAGCCCGATATCGACCTGGAAACCCTCGAAGTCGTTCCGAACCTCATTTTGAGCGATTCAAATGACATGCGCCTGCCACTCCGCTGGACCGCCATTCTGTATGGACGCATCCAGGCCGACCTGGCTCTCACCAGCGGCATACATACAGCCGAAGACGTCCTCAAAACCATGATGGCGGGTGCCAGCGTGGCGATGATGACCTCCGAGTTACTACAAAAAGGCTTTGGTCGCGTCCCTGCCATTCTGGCTGATATTGAACAATGGATGGTCGATCATGAATATAATTCCATCCAGCAAATGAAAGGCAGTTTGAGCCAGAAGTCGGTCAAGGAACCGGCTGCTTTTGAACGTGC